>JAVEXN010000070.1:0-3733 GCA_034004015.1 Paludibacter sp. | reverse complement strand
ATTGGAAAGATTTATTACTATGTTTGCTATAAAAGCAAACGTACTCAAAAATAACCAGAATGTCAAAGAGCTACTATTTTACGGCACTATTGCCGCATAATGTTAAATACTTTTTACCGAACTATTGCCTTTAGTAATTGCGATATTAATTATTCCTCTTTTTTGCTCCTCCAGTAGCTCAATCAACCGTTCCTTATTCCGAATAAATTTATCAATTTTAGCATTTTTTTTATCCAGATACTCCACAATTCGATTTTGAATTTCTAAAGGAGGAACAATACTATACATGCGTTTGAAGTCAGTATATCTTAAACTCAATTGGTCATCTACTATTCCATATGAAATACGTCTACAGTAATTAGTGTAAAAAGGAGTACGAAATAGATAATGAAAGTAACGTGGATTAATTATAATTTTAGGTTTAATTACAACATAAGCAGGACTTGTAATTCCCTGATATTCACTGTAACCTAAAGCTCCCTGCCACATTCTCATCTTATTGTAGGCAAGGTCACCCACTTTTATGAGTTTGTATTTGCTTTTGTCTTCGTTGCTATTATCTTTTTTTATTTCAACATCTGTTTGTCTAATAATACCTCTTCCAATAGTAACCGAGAGTAATTCTTCGTTATCGTGTCCACGTTCAATTCGCTCCTGAAATATGGCGATATTGGGTAACAATTGCCAACCAACAGGTAATTCAGTAACATAATCGTACTTTACAGGGTTATATTCAGTATATGGTTTTAGCTTTGCCATTAGTCGTTTACTATTTCGTTCAAAATACCTTCTGTTTCTTTTTCCAATTCAAATATCTCGGCTGTAATTTCTTCGATGCTGCGGGGTGGCACATAATTGTAGAAATAGCGGGTAAACGAAATTTCATACCCTTTCACGGTTTTACTTTCATCTATCCATGCATCGGGTATATGTTGCAATACTTCCCGATTAAAGTATTCATGTATATCCTGGTCGAGTGGCACATTTTCCGAATCGCGCAAATCACTGTCGGCTTCATAAACGACCGTACCATTTTTCTCAGTTTTCTTTACTATCGGTTCTGCATCTTCGTTTTTCCAGCTAATAGCATTTAGTATCGTTTTAATGCCCTTGGCATCGAGGTCTAATTTTAGCTGCTTGATGGTTTGGTTCAGTAGCGGTACAAACAAGTTGTAATCATCGTATTGTTTATTCCCTAGTTTATCAGCTAATTGTTTTGCTGCATTCATCAGTTCCTGTTGTTTTTTCCAGAAATCCGTGCTGAGTAAATTACTTTTATCAGCCGGTTTTAGCTTTATTTCATGCTTATTCAGATGTGCTTCAATTTTGTCCTTGTGTTTTTTCAGGTCACTATAAACATCAGCCCCAAAATGGCTGTAAACCCACTCCATTTCTTCCTGTAATCCTTTTTCAAAACGTAATGATTCAATTGCTTCGTCAGTAAACTGAACTGACAGGCGCAAAGGACGTTCAACAATTATTTTGTTGTAACCAAAATACTCGTTGGGGTATATCTTTGAAATTTCTGTTTCTTTAAACTCCATATACAAATTGGTAATGCTATCAATTTGTGCTGGTTTAATTTCGCAATTCTTTTGCCCCAGATTTTTACGGAGTTTTTCGTACAAATCCATTGCGTTAATTAACTGCACTTTGCCTTGTCGGTGTTTTTCTTTTCTATTCGACAAGATCCATATATAAGTAGGAATGCCGGTATTGTAAAAGATGTTTTTCGGGAGTGCTATGATACATTCCAGCCAGTCGTTTTCAATAATGTATTTGCGGATTTCACTTTCGCCACCTCCTGCATCGCCTGTAAATAAAGCTGAACCATTGTGTACCGAAGCAATACGACTACCTAATTCGGTGTTATGTTTCATTTTGCTTACCATATTCAGCAGAAACAGTAATTGTCCGTCGGATATAGAAGGTAACCCAATTTGAAAACGGGGGTCTTTTATTACTTGTTTGTCCTTTTTCCCTCTATCGCTCACAATAGCATCTTCGTCCAGTTTCCATGTTTTGCCATAAGGTGGATTTGACAACTGAAAGTCAAAATTCAAATGCGGAAAACCATCTTTTGAAAGGGTTGAACCAAACGCAATATTCTCCGATTTTTCACCTTTAATCAGCATATCGCTGGTGCAAATCGCATACGTTTCAGGATTTACTTCCTGACCGTAAAGCATAAAATCGGCTTTGTTGTCGGTTAGTTTTTTTGCATAATATTCGGCTTCGGTAAGCATTCCACCGCTTCCACAGGCTTGGTCACTAATAAGATAAGTTCCTTTTTTGATTTTATCTTTTACAGGAGTAAAAAGTATGTGCGTCATCAATTTAATGATTTCGCGCGGTGTAAAGTGTTCTCCCGCCTCTTCGTTATTTTCCTCGTTGAACTTACGAATCAGTTCTTCAAAAACATAACCCATTCCAAGGTTAGTCAGTGGTGGAAGTATTTCTCCTTTGGCTGTTTTAGCTTCGTTGGGGCTGAGGTTTATTTCTTTATTGCAGAGTTTCTCAATCAATAAATAAGTGACACCAGCTTCTTTCATGGTTTCCAACTGATTCCTCAGTTTAAATTTGCTGATAATTTCCTGCACATTGGGGCTATAACCATCGAGATATGCTTCCAGATTGCTGTCGATATTATCGGCATCGTTGAGCAAAGTCTCAAAAGTAAATTTTGAAATGTTCCAAAATGCATAACCTGATTGATTTTCCAACGCTTTTTTATTGTCAATATTCTGCTCAATCAGAAAAGCATTTGCTTCCAATACCTTTTCTTTGGTCGGCACAAGCAAAACATCCAAGCGCCTCAACACTGTAAAGGGCAGGATTATATCACGATATTTACCTCTTACGAAAACATCTCTCAGCACATCATCGGCTATCCCCCAGATAAAACTAATTATTTGATTGTGGACTTTTTGGTTCATTTATGTTTGATTATTTGAATTGTTTAGATGCAAAAAAGGGCTTCACGGAAAGTGAAACCCTTATTGAGTTGGTTTGTATAGTTTAAGAATGGATTGTTGTTCATGGCTTTTGCTTGCGCATCAGCCATTATTCTGGTAAGTTTTTGTTACGCTTAGATGCAAAAAAGCGTGAACTAAATCCTTACCCGTCACCGACCCCCTGAGAAGGGCACACAGAAATGATAAGTCGAAAGTCCACGCCATTTGGCGCGAACATTCGCTAATCATTCTATTTCTGTGGTTCGCTTTGGGAAATTTCTCAGGTTTCGGTGACGCGAACAATAGCAGAATGCTATTTAATTAATATGTTTGAAAAATAGTTTGTTGTTTAATTACTTTAGTTTCTGTATTTTGTTATTGTTTACAAGCGATTTCATTTGCGAAATAGCCATTTTGTTGAGTTCTATTAATCTTTCTGATTGCGATAATCCTTTGTGAATTAGTACTGCATTCATACTCTCCATGTTGGATAATACTACCAACTGTTCAATATTAGCAGTATCGCGTATATTACCTTTCATGTCAGGGTTTTCAGTCCGCCATTGTTTAGCAGTTTTACCAAACAACGCTACGTTTAGTATATCAGCTTCGTTAGCATACACAAAACTAATCTGTATAGGTGTTAATTCCGCTGGAATCAGATTTTCTTTAATAGCATCGGTATGAATTGTGTAATTTACTTTCGATAAAGTGCGCTGAAAATTCCATTCTAACTTTAAACGGTCATTTTCATCGTTCTTAAGGCGTTGATACTCTTT
>JAVEXN010000069.1:0-3736 GCA_034004015.1 Paludibacter sp. | reverse complement strand
CCATAAAAAATGCCAAAATACCTTCGATTGCCAGTGGTGCTCCGAAAATATCGCCTACAAACCAACTGTAGTTTGACCAGTTTGTTCCAAACTGAAATTCCATAATAATGCCTGTGGCCACCCCAATAGCAAAATTAATTCCAAAAATTGTCATCCAGAATTTGGTCACTTTTTTCCATTTCTCATCACCGGTTTTCAGATAAATGCTCTCCATTATAGCCATAATTACTCCCAGGCCAAGTGTGAGAGGAACAAAAATCCAGTGATACATAGCTGTTAACGCAAATTGCGCTCTCGACCAATTTACTAATGCAGCATCAAGTAGTTCCATAATAATCCTTTTTTGTGTGTATTACAATTTAATGTCTGTTTATTTCTTTTTTTTAGTTCCGGATAAGTGCGTTACTGTTTACATTTCAATTTGTTCAAAAAAAAACAGTTTGGCGAAACTCTACCTGTCAGATGTAATCTGTTTGTAATTTAGTTATTTACATGATGTTTCCATTCTGAGTGATTTGAGAAAACTTATGTAATATAATTTCGGACAATTTTTAACGCACAAAATTACAAAATTATTTGACATTATTACAAAAATGGAATTATTTTCCAATTCGATTTGAGAATTATTCTGAATTTTTGAAAAAATATGCGAAAGATAAGAGGTTTCGTTTAAATAGCAATGGAAATTTAATTAAAAGGAATAACTTTTTCGTGGAAGGTACAAACGAATATGTAAATAAGAGGAGTTGGATTAGGTGTGTGGTAAATAAAAATTTGCGGCCTTGTGCTAAAAGGATTAGGGTAATTCACAAAAATTTTGTGTTGCTAAACTTTAAAAAACAATGCTTCGCCTAATTTTTCATTATCATTTTCTTTCTGATAATAATCAATTGAAAAATTGATCAGAGAATCCGGTGCAAGTGTCTGGTAGTTTTTGTCCAAAGCTTTAAACATAAGGATGCCATAAAGCGCTTTGTCTCCATTCGATTTTTCGTTTTTATAATCAATATTTCTCAGAATTTTTAATGCAGAATCAGGTTGATTATCAATTATTTCTTCAGCCAAACGGAGCTTATGGGAAGTTTGCTGGCAAGAAACCAGCAGTATTATTAGAAGTATCAGAAATGGTGCTTGTTTCATAATGCAAAATTTGTTGCAAAGTTAATGAAAACAATTCAATTCTGATTATTTTTTTTTACATTTTGATATAATGCGAAAATAAAAAAGCTGTCGGAAATAATTCTCCGACAGCTTTAAATTATATACTGATATATAGTTTATTAAGCTTTTCCTGCGCTTCCCAAAACACTTACAGTTTTGTGAGCGTACAGTTTTTTCAGTTCGTCGCGAGCTGGTCCTAGATATTTGCGTGGGTCAAATTCGCCCGGATTTTTAGCAAATGTTTCACGTACCGAAGCAGTCATAGCCAAACGACCGTCAGAGTCGATGTTGATTTTGCAAACGGCTGATGAAGCAGCTTTACGCAATTGTTCTTCAGGGATACCGATAGAATCTTTCAGAGCACCACCAAACTTGTTGATTGTTTCAACATATTCCTGTGGCACTGAAGAAGCTCCGTGAAGTACGATAGGGAATCCCGGGATTTGTTTTTCGATTTCTTCCAGAATGTCGAAACGCAATGGAGGAGGAATAAGAATTCCGTTTTCGTCGCGGGTACATTGAGCAGGAGTAAATTTGTTAGCTCCGTGCGAAGTTCCGATAGAGATAGCCAACGAGTCAACACCAGTGCGGGTTACAAAGTCAACTACTTCTTCGGGACGAGTGTATGTGTGGTGTTCGGCCACTACATCATCTTCTACACCGGCAAGTACGCCAAGTTCGCCTTCAACGCTTACGCCATGAGCATGCGCATATTCAACAACTTTTTTGGTCAAAGCCACATTGTCTTCGTATGAGTGGTGCGAGCCATCGATCATTACTGAAGAAAAGCCTGAGTCGATACAGCTTTTGCAAAGTTCGAAAGTATCACCATGGTCGAGGTGAAGTACGATTGGAATGTTTTTGCCTAATTCTTTGGCATATTCCACTGCTCCCTGAGCCATATAGCGGAGTAAAGTCTGATTGGCATATTTGCGGGCACCGCTCGATACCTGAAGAATTACAGGAGAATTTGTTTCCACACATGCTGAAACAATTGCCTGAAGCTGTTCCATGTTGTTGAAGTTGAATGCAGGAATTGCATATTTTCCTTCAATGGCTTTTTTGAATAAGTCGTTGGTATTGACCAAACCCAGTTCTGAATAATGTACCATATTGATTGATAATTTATAGTTTGATAATTTGAGCGCAAAATTAGTCATTTTTTATCAGATATTAAAAGAAAAACTGAACTGATTCAGAATAAATATTGTGATTTTGATGTTATTCTGAGTGAATTTTGAATGAATATACAAAACTCTGATTTTCAGACTCAGAGTTGATATTTAAGCCCTACACGGAAATTCAGTCCGGGTTGTGTCATTCCGCCAAAATCGAGATAAGTTACATTCAGCAAATTGTTTATTCCGCCATAAATATCAAATTTCGAAAGTTTATACTGAAGCTTCACATTCAACATGTGGTAAGGTTTGTAAGTTTCGTTCAGAGCTGTACCTGAGTTGTAAAAAGTTCCTTCGCGATCGAAATATCCGTACGTCCACATGGCATTCAGCCCTTTGTATATTTTATGACCCATATCCAACGTGGCTTTGTGTTTCAGATAGTCGAGTGCGTATTGCGAATCGTAATTGGTGGCTTTTTTGTCGGAGTTGAGGTACGAATAGCCCACCTGAATGCTGTTCAGGAAGCTTTCTCTGAAAATGTAACCGGCGCTCAATTCCCCTCCAAAAGTGTTTACTGTGGCCAGATTGGCACTTTTGTATTTGGCATCGCCATTGTATTTTACCCAGTCAATTACATCTTCGCCTTTGCGGTAAAATACTGAAATGTTGGTATAAAAACCATTTTTATTGAATTTAGCACCCGTTTCAATGGTTTTTGCATGCTCGGGTTTCAGGTTCGGATCGGCCTGATGTGTGCCTGTGTTGTAATATAAATCGGTAAAAGTTGGTAAACGCATTGCGTTATTGGCAGCAATAAAAATGCTGCTAAGGTTATTCAGATTGTAGCCTAAATCGATGCCACCATAAGTGTAATTGCCAAATGCTTCGTTGTGAGTTTGTGCAATGCCCGCCGAAAGATAGAATGCGCCAAGGTTCAATGCATAATCGGCAAAGGCTGTGGCCGAAAGGCGGTTGTCTTCTTTCACGAATTGAATGTTTTTTTCGAAATAATTATCGACGGGTTCACTCATTGTTTTCCCCAATGTAGTGCTATAAATATGCTCGTTTCGAATGTCGGTTCCGAAAGTAAATTTTCCAAACGATGATAAATAATTAGCCGAGGCTTTTCCGCCTGTTACATTGGTAAGGTGGTAATAATGGCTGCTGTACCAGGACGCTGCATTTTCAAAATTTCGGAAAAACTCAAACCTGTCGTGATGCAGACGGTTGTAAATTTGTGCATTAAGTTGTACTTTGTTGAGTTGTAAATTCCAGTTTAATGCACCGAAAAGTGTTTTGGTGTTTTCGAACTGATTGCGAAATACGGTATGATAAAACCCATCGGCGCCGTAAGCTTTTTGCTGATAGGCCAATTGAAGATCGAACTTTCCGGCTTTTGGGGTTTTTAAAGCACTATGTATAAATGCATTTGTCATTATGTAATCGGTGTTTGG
>JAVEXN010000019.1:0-74570 GCA_034004015.1 Paludibacter sp. | reverse complement strand
TCAAAAAAAGCCAAAGAACGTCTATTATAAAGTCCCTGCGCCATTTATTAAGTGGTTTTGGGAGAAATTTAAAACAATGCTCACATAGCGAGCTATATGATATATGGGTCTTGGAAATCATGTCTTTATAGGGGTTGAATTATCTATAAAGATACTGATTTCCAATGACTTATACAAATAAAAATAAGGTTATTTTTCTCATTATCAAAGAATTAACATAAAGATTAACGAACTATTGAATTTAAAAATATTATAACTGTATTATTGCGCAGTTAATGAATTTGATTAAAAAAGCCTGCGATCATTCGCAGGCTTTATAAGTTTTATTGCTAAAGTCGTTCAATGGATTATGCACGACCTGATGTGCTTTTTTATGTCATCGGGATAAACGCAGTGTTCTTCCGGTGTTGGGGTCTACACAAAGTTTAGTGTTAGCGCTCTTAAACAGTTCTTCGCTGAGTGGAATCAATAAACCGAACTGAGGCATGGCTATGGTTTGCGAAAGCAGGGTGTTTATTCCATCGCTCAGGCTAACAGTAGTTTGAGCAGGCAGAATATTGTACAGTCCCGTTTTTGTTTTTTTTGCTTTAGGGTTAAGTGGTTGTGCCACCGACTTTTCAGGCACGATATTCAGAAAATACGGTACACCGCTTAAATCGTTTACATCGACCAGACCTTTGTGAGCCGAAATTCTGAAAAGAATCATTTTATCTGCAGCTTCACGAGGAGTAATGCGGATAGTGTGGCGAACGGTTTCGATGCGAACTTTGCCTGTGAAAAGTTCGGTGAGTTCCTGTTCCATGCGGTTAAGTTCGTTCAGCATGGTTTTTATCGAAGCACCATCGGCTGGCATGTGTTCGAGATCGCCGGTGAGTAGACTGATGCGACTTTCGCGAATGCGATAAATCTGCTTTGCAGCACCTTCGGCCAGTCGTGCAGTAGAACCTGCCATCAGATATTCTTCGGTAAGTGGCAATACATTTGTGCTGCTATATACGAAACTCTCTCTCTTTTCCTTACGGATTTCTTTTTTTACAATGTTTGCAGGTTCGCAATTGATACCTGTAAGTAAACCTTTTTCGTTTACAGTAATTTGCTGTAAAGCAGTATATTTACTTTCGGGAACAGCGTAGGTGCGTTGCGGGTCGGGCAATGCGTTACTGTTCAAAGTGGTGTTTTTTAGTTTGTAAGTAGTTTTTGCATCCACTATGACCTGATTTGTAGCCAGATATCGTTCGGAGTACTGATAGTACGGCCCGGGTGTCTGAGTTGTTTTCTCAACTTCGAGTTCAAAAACCAGTTCGGTTACAGGCAGCGAATAAACAAGCTGACTCTGTCCTTCGGTAACTGATGTTGGCTCCTGAGCTGTGATATTTGTCAGAAGTAACGAAATTCCAAGAATGAAAAATAGTTTTCTCATATTTCAGATGTTTTTTAGATAAACTACAGATTAACAGATTTATTTTTTCGCTTTAGTGCTTTTTGTTGTTTTGGCAGTTTTTGTGGCTGCTGCCTTTTTTCCGAATCCTTTCTTTTTGTTTGCGGCTTCGGGTTGTGCTGCCATCAACTCTACACATTTTTCGTGCGTCAGTGTGGCAGGGTCTGTGCCTTTTGGTATTTTATAATTCACTTTGTCGCAGGTGAAGTATGGTCCGAAGCGTCCGTTCAGAACCTGTATCTCTCCATTTTCGCCCAAAGTGGCAATGAGCCGGTTTTTTTCTTCTTCGCGTTTGGTTTCGATAATTTCAATGGCACGTTCAGCAGTTACTTCCATAGGATCGTCGGTTTTGGGCAACGAATAAAATGCTGATGCATGACGAATATACGGGCCGAAGCGACCAATGGCAACCGTCATTTCTTTTTCCTCGTATTCGCCGAGTTTGCGTGGAAGTTTGAACAGTTCCAGTGCATCTTCGAGCGTAATGCTTTCGATGGATTGATCGCGGCGCAGTGATGCAAAAACCGGTTTTTCTTCTTCTTCCGAGGTGCCAATCTGAGCAATAGGGCCGTATTTGCCTATTTTTACAGATAGCTGACGACCGGTAGTCGGGTCAGAACCAAGTATGCGTTCGCCTACCTGACGTTCCGAGTTTTTCAGTGTATCTTCCACTACCGGATGGAATTTCTTGTAGAATTTATCAATAGAGCCGGTCCATTTAATTTTTCCTTCGGCAATATCGTCAAATTCTTTTTCCACGTCGGCGGTGAAATTATAGTTCAGAATTTCAGGGAAATATTCAGTCAGAAAGTCTGTTACCACAATACCTATATCGGTTGGGAAAAGTTTCGATTTTTCAGCGCCGGTGTTTTCCGATTTTATTTTATCGGAAATTTTTCCTGCCGAGAGTTTCAGAATATTGAATTCGCGTTTGTCTGCCGGGCGGTCGCCTTTTTCCACATAAGTGCGGTTTTGTATGGTCGAAATGGTTGGTGCATAAGTCGATGGACGTCCAATACCAAGTTCTTCAAGTTTGCGCACAAGGCTTGCCTCGCTGTAACGCGGTGGTTTCTGGCTGAAACGTTGCTGTGCCACAATCTCGTCAGAAATCAGTTTTTCGCCTTCTTTCATAGCCGGAAGCAACGATTCGTTATTTTCGTCGTTTTCATCATCTACCGATTCGAGATATACTTTCAGAAAACCATCGAATACAATGACCTCGCCCGAAGCTACAAACTGGTACTTGCTGCCTGAGATATTGATAAAAATGGATGTTTTTTCAAGTTCAGCCTCAGCCATTTGCGAAGCTATGGTGCGTTTCCATATCAGCTCGTAGAGTCTTTTTTCCTGCGAAGTTCCTTCTACGGTATGAGCATTCATGTAGGTAGGACGAATGGCTTCGTGAGCTTCCTGAGCACCTTTTGTTTTGGTGTTGAAGCGACGCGTGTGCAAATAGCGTTCGCCGGCCATGCTGATAATCTCCGCTTTCGAAGTGTTGATGGCCAGTTCCGACAGGTTTACCGAGTCGGTACGCATATAAGTTATTTTTCCGGCTTCGTAAAGTCGTTGTGCTACTTGCATGGTTTGTGCCACCGAGAAACCAAGTTTGCGGGCAGCTTCCTGTTGCAATGTGGAAGTTGTGAATGGCGGCGCAGGTGATTTGCGGGCAGGTTTGGTAACAATGCTGTCAATATTAAAGTCTGCATTCTTACAGGTTTCCAGAAATGCCAGTGCGCTTTCCTTGTCCTTGAAGCGGGTTTGCAGTTCTGCTTTCAGCTCAACGGGCTGACCGTTTATATCTTTTGAATTGAAAATAGCGGAAACGCGGTACGCGCTTTCGGCCGAAAACTGATTGATTTCTCTTTCGCGTTCCACAATCAGTCGCACTGCAACCGACTGCACACGCCCTGCCGAAAGCGACGGACGCACTTTGCGCCAAAGTACAGGCGAAAGCTCAAAACCAACAATGCGGTCGAGTACCCGGCGAGCCTGCTGTGCATCTACAAGGTTTACATCAATGTCGCGTGGATGTTCAATGGCGTTGAGTATCGCATCTTTTGTAATTTCGTGAAATACAATGCGTTTTGTTTTGTCTGAATTTAGTTTTAGCTCGTCGTATAAATGCCATGCAATAGCTTCTCCCTCGCGGTCCTCATCGGAAGCAAGCCATACTATATCAGCCTCTTTGCTCGCTTTTTTGAGTTCGGATACTACTTTTTTCTTATCGGAGGAAACCACATATTGCGGTGTGTAATTGTTTTCGAAGTCGATACCAATGCCTTTTTCTGCGAGATCGCGAATATGTCCGAAACTGGACATAACCTGATAGTCTTTTCCCAGAAATTTTTCAATCGTTTTGGCTTTGGCCGGTGACTCTACAATTACAAGATTTTTTGACATATACTTTTAGCTAAGTGTTTTAAAAAAACAATAAACGTTGCAAAATAACGAAATTTGACAGGTACGAGCCAAATTTTCAACTCATTATTTTTGTTTTTTATTGTTTTAATGTTTTTTGATGCATGAAAAAACAGGGCTATCTGCCACTGTAAAACTGTTGGGATATATAAAATGATTTTTTGTTCTGAAACTCTGAATCCCGGAACTTTGGAACGTTAAAACCTGTAACTCTGAAACTCACCTCAAGCCCCTGAGATACTCTCCTGTCTCCATTCGTTTCTTGCCCGGAGCCTGAATATATTTCAGTATTAAATATCCATCGCAAAGGGCAATTTTTGCAAATTTCTTCAGGTCAGTCACCAAAGTGCCGTGCGTGTCGTTGTGCTGAATAAACTCCTTTTCGGTTTCGAAAATTTTCAAAACCTGTTTCTCTGTTTGTCCCGGTAGTACTATGTTTATCCACGCGCCGGGATATGGCGAAAGTCCACGTACAAAGTTGTGTGCCTGTTCTATTCCAAAGTTGCTCAGCAGTTCGCAATCTTCTTTGAAAATTTTCGGAGCAGCTTTCAGTTCTGTGTCATGGTTAATAAACTGCGATTGATCCACGGCATCGGTTTTCCCTTCGGCCAGCATATCGATGGTTTTACGAACCATTTGTGCACCCATTACCATAAGTTTGTCGTGAACGGTTCCGGCATTATCCTCAGGCAGAATGCTGATTTTTTCCTGTAAAATAATTTTTCCGGTGTCAATTTCGTGTGTCAGAAAAAATGTGGTGGCTCCGGTTTCAGTTTCACCGTTCATAATGGCACGGTTGATAGGCGCAGCCCCGCGATATTGTGGCAAAAGCGATGCATGCAGGTTGAAAGTTCCTTGCGGAGGCATATCCCAAACCGCTTCGGGAAGCATGCGAAAAGCCACAACTACCTGTACGTCTGCTTTCAGAGTGCGTAATTCCTCGATAAATTGCGGGTCTTTTAGCTTTTCGGGCTGTAAAATGTGTAGATTATTGTCGAGCGCATATTGTTTTACAGGTGAATACTGAATTTTGTGACCGCGCCCGGCAGGTTTATCGGGCATGGTAATTACGCCCACTACATTATAATTGTTTTCAACTAATACTTTCAAACTTTCCACCGCAAAATCCGGTGTTCCCATAAATACGATACGCATATTTCTATCTTTCTTCAGTTATTATTCAAAGTGTTTGTTTTCCTGCCTGAAAACAAGCTCGATACTCGATACTCAAAACTCGATACTCAAAACTCAATATTACCTAATTCCTCTTATCCATTCCCCACATTAGTTTGTTTTTAAGTGTGGTGAAAAAGGTTTGATTGAGCACCTTTATTACTTTAATGGTATAAGGGGCTTTTTTTATACGCAGTCTTGTGCTTTCGTTCAAAATCACCGATCGGCCGTCGATCGAAAGTTGATAGCAGTTGCTACGGCTTTTTACCTCTAGGTCAATAATCCAGTCGTCGGGGACCACAAGGGGTCGTACATTCAGACTGTGAGAGGCTACCGGCGACAACAGAAAATTGCTGGCCTGCGGAGCCACGATAGGCCCTCCAACACTCAGCGAGTAAGCAGTGGAGCCGGTCGGAGTTGAAATAAGCAAACCATCGGCCTGATAAGTGTGAATGGCTTCGGCATTTAAATGTGTGTTGATGCTGATCATCGACGAGCTGTCCTGTTTCAGTACCGAAATTTCGTTCAACGCATAAGGATTCTCGAATGTGGTACCGTCCGAAGTTACTACCTGTAACAAGGTTCGTTCCTCAACTTCATAATTGCCTGCCAACACTTCGTTCAGTGCCGGAATAATGTTTTCAGTAGCCACATCGGCCAAAAATCCGAGTCGTCCGGTGTTTATGCCAAGCACCGGAATGTTTTTGCTTCCTACCTGAGCCGCTGTATTCAGAAAAGTGCCGTCGCCACCTATGCTCAGGGCCAGGTCGGCTTCGAAATTGCCGTCAGCAATAATTTCGGTGTGCTGTGGACAACAATCGGGATGATGACTTACAAATTCGTAAAGCGATTTTTCGAGTAATATGCTATTGTCACTTTTCCTGAAAAAATTAAATATCACACTTATGTGCGATAAAATTTCAGGCCCCTGAGTATTCGCGAAAATGGCTATTTTCATAAGTTGTTGATTGAACTGAAGACTTTACGGAAAACGGTGTGTTCTTTTTAATTACAGAAATTTTAATTCTGAAAAATTTGAAACTAAAATGAGTTATGAGCCAAAGTTCAATTTTTTAAATTATTTTTGTAGCTCAATTTTTTAAACTTACAGTTTCAATTTTTTGCAAAGGAACAAAATGTAAGCGAAACTCACAAATCCTTATTTCTGTAATTTTCTGGTATTGTATTTGTAAACATTCTTTTTAAACAATACAATTTGAGAATTGCAGACCTGAATAACATGACAAAATTAAGTGTAAACATTAATAAAGTAGCAACTATCCGGAATGCCCGTGGTGGTAATGTTCCCAATGTGTGTAAAGTGGCGCTCGATTGCGAAGCTTTTGGTGCACAGGGTATCACGGTACATCCCCGCCCCGACGAACGACATATCCGCTATCAGGATGTGTGGGATTTAAAACCCATTCTGAAAACAGAATTCAATATTGAAGGAAATCCAACGCCTGAATTTATAAAGCTTGTATTGGCCGTAAAACCGCATCAGGTAACGCTTGTGCCCGATGCGCACAATGCTATAACTTCAAATGCAGGCTGGGATACAGAAACTAATATTGATTTTCTTACCGAAGTCACTGCGCAGTTTCAGGAAGCAGGTATAAGAGTCTCCATTTTTGTGGATGCCGATCCGCGTATGGTGGAATTTGCAGCCAAAGCCGGTGCCGATCGTGTAGAACTTTATACAGAGCCTTATGCAACCGAATATCCGCACGACAGGGAAAAAGCGATAGCGCCATTTCTGGAAGCAGCCCGCGTGGCTAAGAAGCTTGGGCTCGGACTGAATGCTGGTCACGACCTGAGTCTCGAAAATCTGAAATATCTGCACACTATTATTCCGTGGATCGACGAAGTGTCGATTGGTCATGCGCTGATAGCCGATGCTTTATATTTAGGACTTGAGAATACAATAAAAGCGTATAAAAATCAGTTGATATAATATTGTCTCAAATTCAGAGATATTGTTTTATTTTTTTTAGCGTAAATAATTATCAAAACCACATAAAAACAGAATCAGAATTTTATGAACTTAATGTTGATTTTACAAGCTGCCACCAATGTGGCTACCACTGCTGCCGAAACACCGGTTGTACAGGAGAAAATGAATTTGTGGACCATGGCCACCTACGGCGGTCCTATTATGATTGTACTTGCTTTGATGCTTGCTTTTGCAGTGTACATGCTTATCGAAAGACTTGTGACTCTCAAAACAGCTCTGAAAGAAGACAATTCGTTTATGAATCGCATCAAAGACTACATTTATGATGGGAAAATTGATGCTGCCGTAAAACTTTGTCGCGATACCAATACACCCACTTCACGAATGGTCGAAAAAGGACTTAGCCGTTTGGGACGCCCTATGAGTGACGTGCTTGTAGCTATCGAAAACGTTGGAAATCTCGAAATCGCTAATCTCGAAAAGGGACTTGTAATTATGGCTTCTATCTCGGGTGGTGCGCCAATGATTGGGTTTCTCGGAACTGTTACCGGTATGGTGACAACCTTTTATAATATGTCGCTCAACAATTCAGGAACCATTCAGCTCAGCGACCTTTCGGTAGGTATGTATCAGGCTATGGTAACCACTATTGGTGGTCTGATTGTAGGTATTTTAGCATATTTTGCTTATAATTATCTTGTTTCAAGAGTCGATTCTGTAGTTCGTAAACTCGAGGGTAGAACCATGGAGTTTCTTGATCTGCTGAACGAACCAGCATAATTCTTTCAGGAATCTTTATAAAAGTACGGTATAATTATTTAGTAAAAACTTAAATAGTTGTCCGATAATTCCTTATTTGTAATTTTCAATAAAACCATTATAAAATGTCGTTAAAGAAAAGAATAAAAGTAGAAGCGGGATTTTCGATGTCGTCGATGACAGATATTATTTTTCTGTTGCTTCTGTTTTTTATCATGGCTTCTACCATGTCGTCGCCAAACGATATCAAACTGAATCTGCCTCAAAGCAAAGCCAGTTCTTCAACCAAAGCCGTAATTGCCAAAGTATCGATCGATGCGGATGGTAATTATTTTGTGGCCAGGGGTTCTGCGATGCCCGAAGCTGTGGCACCCGAAGTTCTCGAATCTTACATTCTGAATCTTGTGGCTCAGGATACAACTACTTATATCGCATTGCATGCCGATCAGAATATAGCTTATAAAGAGGTGGTAAAAGTGTTGGATATAGCCAACCAGCACAAACTGAAATTAGTGATAGCAACCCAAACAACAAAGAAGTAAGGTGAAAAAATCAGAATTATATGGTTCGGCCGGTTCAATGACATTTATGGTGTTGTTGCTGCTGTTCTTGTTTCTGCTATTCATGCCTGGAACCAAAATGCCCGAAGAAGAAGGTATTATGGTGAGTTTCGGCGATGCCATCGAAGGTGGTGGCCCGATGCAGGAAGTACAGCCCGAAACAAAACCTGTAGAAACATCGCCTCCTCCTGCTTCTGCCACAAAGCCTGTAAAACAGGACTTGATGACGCAGGACGATAATTCCCTGGCCATAGCCGAACAAAAGAAAAAAGAGCGCGAAGCCCGCGAAGCAGCCGAAAGAGAGCGAAAAGAACAGGCGCGCATCGAAGCCGAAAGAAAACGTAAAGAGCAGGAAGCCATTGATAAAGCCAATGCATTGATGGGAGGTATGGGCTCGAATACAGGCTCAACCGGAAGTGGGTCAACCTCAGGAAATACCTCGCAGGGAAATCCATTGGGTTCGGGCTCTTCGGGTGGAAACTCGTGGTCGCTTAACGGTCGTTCATTGAGTGGTCGATTGGTACAGCCAAGTTATAACAGTAACGAGGAAGGCAGAATCACTGTCAATATTCGTGTGGATGCCAACGGAAATGTGACAAGTGCTTCGGTAGGCTCTCCTACAAATATTTCGAGTACAGAATTGCGCAATGCTGCTATTTCTGCTGCTAAAGCTACGAAATTTACTTCCGGTAACGGAGTGGCTGCAGGTACAATTACCTACAATTTCAGGTTAAGGTAAATATTCAAATCAGTAAAAACAGAGCGTCATGAGAATATGTGTTTTTCTTGCCGAAGGTTTCGAGGAAATTGAAGCTGTAGCGCCGATAGATATTTTTCGTCGTGCTGCTATTGAGGTGCTCACTGTGTCGGTTACAGGAAATAAGGTAGTCGCCGGAGCACACGCCATACCTGTGTTGGCCGATGTGTTATTCGAAGATGTGGCTTTTGCTGCCGATGATTTTTTGTTTTTGCCCGGTGGACTGCCCGGAACTACCAATCTCGGAAATCATGAGGGGTTGCGTGAGTTGATTCTTGAAAAATATGCAAAAGGTGGAAACCTGGCGGCTATTTGCGCAGCGCCATCTATTTTGGGAAAAATGAATATTCTGAATGGAAAAGAAGCTATTTGTTATCCCGGATTCGAAAATGCGTTGAAAGGCGCTCACCTTTCTGAAAATAAAATAGTTCAGGCAGGGAATGTGTTCACAGCTAAAGCGGCTGGAGTGGCCATTGACTTTGCTTTGCGCATAGTGGAAAGTGTCAAGGGTGCGGATGTGTCAAAGTCAATACGCGAAGGTATTTTCCTGTAAGTTTATTACCCGTTTCTACAAAATAAAAAAGGAATATCAAATGCGATATTCCTTTTTACGTTTCAATACAATGCGTCAGCTTAGTTGATAGCAGCGCCGAGTTCAGCTCCGGGTTTAAATTTAGCTACTTTTTTAGCCTCGATGGTAATTGCCTGTTTGGTGGCAGGGTTAATACCCGGACGGGCAGCACGTTCCGATACAGAGAATGTACCAAAACCTACAAGACTTACTTTGTCGCCGGCAACGAGTGCATCCGATACGGCTTTAACTGTGGCTTCGAGCGCTTTTTTAGCATCTACTTTACTAAGACCTGATTCTGCGGCAATAGCATTGATTAATTCTGCTTTGTTCATAAGAATTTCTGATTTTTTTTGATTTAAAACAATATACATACATTTTGACCCTGCAAATGTAACTGTTTGAAAATAAATAACAAACAATAAAGTGGAAAAAATCATCATTTTTTTGCTCAATTTCAAAAAATATGTTAGAAAACATATTTACAGGGGATAAAATCATTACTTTTGTGTTGCATTTTTATTCACAGCCCTTTCCGAAGGGGATAATCTTTTAAAAACACATTCTTTATATACATATAAATAATGCAGTCCCTGATTTTTGTTGTAAAGCAGGGCTGACCTGTATTTAAAGATCATATTATTTACGATATATGAATAGCTTTCTCGATAACCTGACTCCGGTAGTCAAAAATTTACTTGCAATTAATGTCATTATGTGGCTGGTTACACTTGTCGCCCCGGGATTCCTGATGCGTTGGGGTGTGGATGTTTCCATCGAAGATATTTTGGGAATGCATTACTGGGCTGCCGAAAAATTTAATCCCGCACAGCTTGTTACTTACATGTTTATGCACGGTGGATTTTATCATATGTTTTTCAATATGTTTGCGCTCTTTATGTTCGGTTCGGCTTTGGAGTCGGTTTGGGGTCCCCGCAAATTTTTATTGTATTATTTGGTGACCGGCGTGGGTGCGGGAATTGTACAGCAGCTTTTCTGGACTGTGGAATTTCAACCCATTATGAATGCAGTGAATGCTACAATTGCTCAAACGCCCGAAGCTGCCGCAACGCTAATTCCTCAAAAAGTGGATTTTCTGAATAAATTCATTACCGTAGGTGCTTCCGGATCGGTGTTCGGACTTTTGCTGGCATTCGGTTGGCTTTTCCCTGAAGCACGTTTAATGATGATTTTTATTCCGGTGCCCATCAAAGCCCGTGTTTTTGTGTTGCTCTATGGAGTGGCCGAACTGTTTCTTGGTGTAGCTAATTTCTCGGGCGACAATATTGCTCACTTTGCTCACCTTGGAGGTATGCTTTTTGGCGCTATTCTTATTCTTATCTGGCGTAAAAAGAGGAGTTTGTTTTAGTGCTCATTTTTTTGTCGGTTTTTAGTTGAGTTTACGGTTTTTCAATCAGAGTTTTTTTATTTTTCAAAAAAATGGATTTTATCGATAGAATAAAACAGCTTTATCGTCAGGGTGATGCGCTTACCCGGTTGATATTTCTCAATGTGGCTGTATTTGTGGTGTTGCAGATTGTTCTGATAAGCTTTCGTCTTTTCAATGTGTCGGCCGAATTCATTCTCCCGTGGTTAGCTGTGCCCGCAGACTTGTATGAATTACTGAGTCGTCCGTGGACGCTCATTTCGTATATGTTTCTTCACGAAAGGTTCTTTCATATTCTGTTCAATATGTTTGCGTTTTACTGGTTCGGGAAACTTTTTCAAATGTATTTCAACGACAAGCAGCTGGTAGCTCTGTATCTGCTGGGTGGTCTTGGCGGAGCGGTGTTTTATATACTGGCATATAATCTTTTTCCATTGTTTGCGCCATCAGTGGCCTTTAGCATTCTTTTAGGGGCTTCGGGTTCTGTTATGGCTGTCATTCTGGCTGTGGCTTTTCGTGCCCCCGATATGGAAATGCGTTTGATGTTTTTAGGCGCTGTAAAACTTAAATATATCGCACTTTTTGTAGTGTTGGCAAGCTTTTTTGGCATTACTTCGGAAAATGCAGGAGGTGAAATAGCACACCTTGGTGGAGCTTTGGTGGGTTACATTTTTGTTGTATCTTTGCGAAGCGGGAAGGATATTACCCGTGGATTGAACAGATTTATCGACCTGTTGACAGGTCTGTTTAAACCACGTAAGTTGAAGGTGAAGAAAGGCGGCGCACAGGCTGGGCGGAAAATGACCGATGCTGAATATAATGTGAGTAAAGCGCGCCGAATGGAAGATATTGATCGTATTCTGGATAAAATCAAAACTTCGGGATACGAAAGCCTTACTGCCGAAGAGAAAAAACGTTTGTTCGATCAAAGTAAAAATTAATGTTGGGTGGTTCTGAGAGAACGACCGTGATAAAGCATGTTCGGAAGAATCTTAGTGAAAAGCATCGCGCTGATTGCCAATGTGGTGGTCGTGCTTCTGTTGTTTATTGCTCTGCTGGCTACTACTGTAAGCCCGGAAAAAATTCTGATGCCTGCTTACACCACACTTATTTTTCCTTTTATCGTAGTTTTTAATGTCGGTTTTATTCTGTTCTGGGCATTGGCCCGAAAATGGCATTTCCTGATTTCGCTGGCTGCTCTGATTTATGCTGCTCCCGAAATTGCTCTGGCTATCCCCATGCATTTTGGAAAATCGGAAAGCGTACTGGCCGAAAAACATATCAGCGTAATGACTTACAATGTGATGCTCACAGGTATGCTTGTGAAAGATACAGAAGAAAATCCGAACAAGGTAATTCGTCTGATACGAGCTCAAAATGCTGATGTGGTTTGTTTGCAGGAGTTTTCTGTGAGTCCCGATAAAAAATATCTGACCGAGAGTGATGTCCGGAAAGCGTTTCGCGATTATCCGTATAAACATATAACTTATAAATACCGCAGTGGCTGGAGTTTGGTTGGTGTGGCTACTTTCTCGAAATTTCCGATTGTAAAAAGGGACAGTGTGCATTTCGATTCCGACTACAACCTTTGTCAGTTTTCCGATATTGTGATTGATGGAGATACTGTTCGTTTTGTAAATCTGCATCTCGAATCGAACAGGCTTACACATCAGGATAAGCTGATGCCTATTGAGCTGAAGGAGAACTTCAATACCGAAAATCTATCGGGTACAACTTTGCATCTTTCCCGTAAATTAGGAGCTGCTTATCGTGTAAGAGCTGTACAGGCTGACTCAGTGGCTGCTATGGTGCGACGTTCACCCTATAAAATTATGGTTTGTGGCGATTTCAACGATTTGCCACTTTCGTATTCTTATTCCAGAATAAAAAGAAAAATGAAAGATGCTTATGCTGAATCCGGTTTTGGTCCTGGCTATACTTACAACGAGTCAATTTTTCGTTTCCGTATCGACCACATTTTCTGCTCTCCGGAATTCGGAGTGCTCGATTGCGAAATTATTAAGGACGAAGCATCTGATCATTATCCTGTAATTGCTAAAATTAAAATATAACACTAACAATACAAACTTTTAAAATTTGATATTATGAGTATTCCTGCTAATCTGAAGTACACCAAAGAACATGAATGGGTACGTGTGGAAGGCGATGTGGCCTATATAGGTATTACCGATTACGCACAAAGCGAATTGGGCGAAATTGTTTTCGTCGAAGTGGAAACTGTGGGCGAGAGCCTGGCTGCCGGCGAAGTCTTCGGTACAGTTGAAGCAGTTAAAACTGTTTCTGAGCTTTTCCTTCCTGTAGATGGTGAGGTTCTGGAGTTCAATACTGCGCTTGAGGATGCCCCTGAGCTTGTAAACGAAGATCCTTACGGTAAAGGATGGATGGTGAAACTTTCTGTGGCTGACGCTGCTCAGCTCGATGGATTGCTTTCTGCTACCGATTATGAAACGCTTATAGGAGCATAGTCATAAATTTGATATTGTTTTGAAGGGGGAATTCTCGATAAGAGACTTCCCTTTTTTATATGTAGCCGGTTTGAACCAAAGTGATAAAGTTTTGTTTGTTGTGATGAATATATTTTGAATTGAAACAAAAGTGCTCAAAAATATTTCATTTTGTATTGCATAAATAAAAAATAGCAGTATCTTTGCACAGAATTAAAAAAATGAGCAATGAATCGCAGTTTTCTACATATTCTTCTACTCGGTATTATTATTCTCTTGCAAAACAAGACGAAGTGAGTTTGGTATGTAATTAATTGTATGTAATATAATAAAGCCTTTCTCACTACGGTGCGAAAGGCTTTTTAGTTCACTACAACTCCCGTTACTGCATCTCTCTTTTGCGGAGTGCGCAAGCTATGATGGGGAGATGGAATGATAAAATACGAATTGCTTGTTGGTTGATTCAGAGAAAAGAATCTATGCAACCAATAGTATATTGTAAATGATAAAATTGTAAATCGAAAGAATATGGACAGACTTTTTATTTTTGACACTACTTTGCGCGACGGCGAACAGGTGCCCGGATGCCAGTTGAATACAGTAGAAAAAATTCAGGTAGCCAAAGCCCTTGAGCAACTTGGCGTGGATGTGATCGAAGCAGGTTTTCCTGTGTCGAGCCCGGGCGATTTTAAATCGGTAGTGGAAATATCGAAAGCGGTCACCTGGCCAACCATTTGTGCCCTCACGCGTGGTGTGCAAAAAGATATTGACGTGGCAGCTGAGGCATTACAATATGCCAAAAGTAAACGTATTCATACAGGTATCGGAACATCCGATTTTCATATCAAATATAAATTTAATTCTACACAGGAAGAAATTCTTGAACGTGCTGTGGCGGCTGTAAAATATGCTAAAAAGTATGTGGAAGATGTGGAGTTTTACTGCGAGGATGCCGGTCGTACCGATAATGTATATTTGGCGCGTGTGGTTGAAGCCGTGATTAAAGCCGGTGCTACTGTGGTTAATATTCCCGATACTACAGGTTATTGTCTGCCGCATCAGTATGGCGAAAAAATAAAATTCCTGATGGAAAATGTAAATGGTGTGCACAATGCGGTTCTCTCTACGCACTGTCACAACGACCTTGGAATGGCTACAGCCAATACAATGGCCGGAGTGCTCAATGGTGCCCGTCAGGTGGAAGTTACGATCAATGGTATTGGCGAACGCGCCGGGAATACTTCACTCGAAGAAGTGGCCATGATTCTGAAATGTCATAAAAATCTGGAAATTGATACCAATATCAATACTCAGAAAATATATTCGACCAGCCGCATGGTTTCAAGTTTAATGAATATGCCTGTGCAGCCCAATAAAGCTGTGGTGGGTCGCAATGCTTTTGCGCATTCATCGGGAATTCATCAGGATGGTGTGCTAAAAAACCGCGAAAGTTACGAAATTATGGATCCTACCGATGTGGGAATCGATAAAAATTCTATCGTGCTTACTGCCCGTAGCGGTCGTGCTGCATTGAAACATCGTCTTTCGGTGCTTGGTGTTGAGGTGGAAGGTGAGCAACTGGACAAAATTTACGAAGAATTTCTTAAATTAGCCGACAAGAAAAAAGATATCAACGACGACGATGTATTGGTGCTTGCGGGCAAGGAACGTTCGGAAAAACAAAGAATCAAACTCGATTATCTTCAGGTTACTTCCGGAGTTGGTGTTCGTTCGGTGGCCAGCATTGGTTTGCTTATTGCCGGAGAGAAATTTGAAGCAGCTTCGTCAGGCAATGGACCAGTTGATGCAGCCATAAAAGCCCTGAAAAAAATCATTAACCGCACTATGACTTTGCAGGAATTTACCATTCAGGCTATCAGCAAAGGTAGCGACGATGTGGGTAAGGTGCACATGCAGGTTGAGTACGATGGTATTGTATATTACGGATTTGGTGCAAATACCGATATTGTGGCTGCTTCTGTCGAAGCTTACATCAATGCAATAAATCAGTTTGTGAAATGACCCCCAACCACTAAAGGAGAGTAAGGAGATGCAAATCAAAAAATAAAAAAGAAACAGTTTATAAGTTTAATAAATATGAATACAAACGAACAAACTCCCCTTTCAGGGGGTCAGGGGGCAACCCTCTTCGATAAAATATGGGATGCACACGTGGTGTCGTCAGTCGAAAACGGACCTACGCAATTGTACATCGATCGTCATTTCTGTCATGAGGTGACAAGCCCTCAGGCTTTTAATGGCTTACGTGCCCGTGGACTGAAAGTATTCCGTCCCGATAAAACCACAATGACAGCTGACCACAATACGCCAACTATTGATCAGGATCAGCCTGTAAAAGACCCGATCTCGCGCAATCAGCTCGATACTTTTGCACGTAATGCAGCCGATTTCAATATGCCGCTTTTCTATCCGCTCGGACATGAGAAAAATGGTGTGGTGCATATTATTGGCCCTGAAAATGGTTTTACACAGCCCGGAATGACCATTGTGTGTGGCGATAGTCATACTTCTACACACGGTGCTTTCGGAACCATTGCCTTTGGTATTGGTACCAGTGAAGTGGAAATGGTGCTGGCTACTCAGTGTATTTTGCAAACCCGTCCTAAAACCATGCGTATTACTTTCAACGGTAAGCTTGGTGAAGGTGTAACAGCCAAAGATCTTGCCCTTTACATGATTTCGAAACTGACTACAGGCGGTGCTACAGGTTATTTTGTAGAATATGCCGGTGAAGCTATTCGCAATATGAGCATGGAAGAACGCATGACTGTTTGTAATCTTTCGATTGAAATGGGTGCACGCGGTGGTATGATTGCTCCCGACGAAACTACTTTTGCGTATGTAAATGGTCGCGAATTTGCTCCTAAAGGTGAAGAGTGGGAGCAGAAATTAGCATACTGGAAAACACTTAAAACAGATGAGGGTGCGAAATTCGACAAAGAACTTGTGTTCGATGCTGCCGATATTCAGCCTATGATTACTTACGGAACAAATCCGGGTATGGGTATGGGTATTACAGAATCAATTCCTACTCTCGATCAGATTGATGAAGCCGGACGTATTTCGTTCGAAAAATCATTGAATTATATGGGTTTTCAGGCGGGCGAAAAACTCGAAGGAAAACAAATTGATTATGTGTTTCTTGGCAGTTGTACCAATGGTCGTATCGAGGATTTCCGCATTTTTGCCAACTATGTAAAAGGTAAAAAGAAAGCCGACAATGTAACTGCATGGCTTGTGCCCGGTAGCTGGAAAGTAGAACAGCAAATCCGCGAGGAAGGCTTGCTCGATATTCTGACCGAAGCCGGTTTCAAAATGCGTCAGCCCGGTTGCTCGGCCTGTCTGGCTATGAACGACGACAAAGTGCCTGCCGGAAAATATGCCGTTTCTACTTCGAACCGAAATTTCGAAGGTCGTCAGGGTCCTGGTGCGCGCACTATTCTGGCCAGCCCACTCGTTGCTGCTGCTGCTGCCATCACCGGTCGCATCACTGATCCTAGAGCTTAGGTTTTGAACGCAAATTACGCAAATTCTCGCAAATCAGATAAATTATGGAAGAGAATGATGAATTAATTCCACAAGAATTAGTTGATATTGTCTTAAAGCAATTCTATCGAGTTTACAATGATTTGGGTTATGGATTTCTTGAAAGAGTTTATCAAAATGCTATTTTGCATTAGTAGAACAAGGATTGAAGTGCGAAACTGAAAAGCCAATTAAAGTATATCACGATGGCCATGTTGTTGGAGATTATCGTGCTGATATTTTGGTAGAAGATTGCGTATTATTAGAGTTAAAAGCGTGCGAAGAATTAAATCCTGCTCATGAAACTCAGTTGATAAATTATTTAAAAGCAACTGAAATAGAAGTAGGCTATTTGCTTAATTTTGGAAAGAATGCAAAATTTAGCAGAAAAGTATTTTCAAATAAAAGAAAATTTCTATAACAAAATAAAAGAACAAAAACTTGCGTTTATTTGCGAAATTTGCGTTCAATACATATTACAATGGAAAAGTTTTTAACGTTGACTTCAACAATAGTTCCGCTTCCGATAGAGAATGTGGATACTGACCAGATTATTCCTGCGCGCTTTCTGAAAGCGACTGATAAAAATGGTTTTGGCGATAATCTTTTCGCCGACTGGCGCTACAACAAGGATGGTAGCCCTAAAGCTGATTTTGTGCTTAACAATTCGCTTTATTCGGGTTCAATTCTTGTAGCCGGTAAAAATTTCGGATCGGGTTCGAGTCGCGAGCATGCTGCCTGGGCTATTGCCGGTTATGGTTTCAAAGTGGTAGTGTCGAGCTTTTTTGCCGACATCTTCCAGAATAATGCTCTGAACAATGGTGTGCTTCCTGTCGTTGTGTCTGCAGAGTTTCTTTCCGAAGTTTTTAATGCGGTGAATACCGATTCGAAAGTGACGCTTACTGTCGATTTGCAAAATCAGACTGTAACTAACAATGCTTCGGGAAAGTCGGAAAACTTTGAGATTAATGCTTATAAAAAAGAATGTTTGCTCAACGGTCTTGACGATATCGACTATTTGTTGAGCAAAAGAGATATGATTGAGGCTTACGAAGCATCAAGATAAGGCCCCATAAATCCCCCAAGGGGGACTTAAAGAAAGGCTATATATAAATTTAATATCAATAACTAATTAAAGTTCCCCCAAGGGGGAATTTAAGGGGGCTTTATGATAGAAATAATGGACACTACGCTGCGTGATGGTGAGCAGACTTCCGGGGTGGCTTTTGCCATGCAGGAGAAGCTCAGTATTGCGCGTATGTTGCTCGAAGAGCTTTGCGTCGATCGCATTGAGATTGCTTCTGCCCGTGTGTCGGACGGCGAATATGCCTCTGTGAAGCACGTGGCAAACTGGGCGCGCAAAAACGGACATATCCATAAAGTGGAAGTGCTTGGCTTTGTCGATGGAACTATTTCGCTCAAATGGATTCAGGATGCCGGTTGCGAAGTGATTAATCTGCTTTGCAAAGGTTCGCTCAAACATTGCACCTATCAGCTCAAAAAAACACCCGAAGCTCATATTGCTGATATTCGGGCTGTACTTGCTAACGCAAAGGAAATGGGTATTGCT
The DNA here is from genome assembly GCA_034004015.1 of Paludibacter sp. GTDB lineage: Bacteria > Bacteroidota > Bacteroidia > Bacteroidales > Paludibacteraceae > Paludibacter. The sequence goes on along the minus strand of JAVEXN010000019.1, from coordinate 55,972 downwards.
GTGAATGTATATCTCGAAGACTGGTCGAATGGTATGCGCGAGTCCGAAGATTATGTATATACAATTGTGGATGCGCTTCAGCACGATAATATCAAGCGTTTTATGTTGCCGGATACGCTCGGTGTGCTTAATCCGGACGAAACACGTCTCTTTTGTGAGAAAATGATTACCCGTTATCCCAATCTTCATTTCGATTTTCATGCGCACAACGATTATGATTTGGCTGTAGCCAATGTATTCGAAGCTGTGAAAGCCGGCGTACAGGGTATTCACGTGACTGTAAATGGGCTTGGCGAACGTGCAGGAAATGCGCCACTGACAAGCGTTTTGGCTGTGCTGCACGATCATGCCAAAGTAAAAACTCGACTTGTTGAGGAGAAAGTGAATTCAGTAAGCAAGGTAGTCGAAACTTATTCGGGTATTCGTATTCCGGCTAATAAGCCGGTAATTGGCGACAATGTGTTTACGCAGGTGGCAGGTGTGCATGCCGATGGAGATAATAAAAAGAATCTCTATTTCAATGATTTGTTGCCTGAACGCTTTGGTCGCAAACGGCAGTATGCGCTTGGTAAAACATCCGGTAAAGCTAATATTCTTAAAAATCTTCAGCAACTGGGCATTGAACTTGATGATGCTATGATGCAAAAGGTCACGCAACGTGTGATTGAGCTTGGCGATAACAAAGAGCTTGTTTCGATTGAAGAATTGCCTTATATTGTGTCCGATGTACTTAACAGCGAGCAGCTTGAGCAGAATATTCAGATGCTGAATTACTCTCTTTCGCTTACTTACGGTTTGCGACCTGTTGCTACTGTCAGGATGCGCATCAACGATGAGGTGTACGAACAAAATGCTTCAGGCGATGGTCAGTACAATGCAGTGTCGAAAGCAATGTATAAAATATACAAAAAACTGAATAAGCCTACGCCGGAACTTCTTAATTACGAAGTGGTTATTCCGCCCGGCGGACAAACTGATGCTATTGTGCAAACCATTATTACATGGAAATTCGACGACAAAACATTTAAAACCCGTGGGCTCGATGGCGACCAGACTGTGGCTGCTATAAAAGCTACTGTGAAAATGCTGAATATTCTTGAGTCAGGAAATATTCCGGTGATAAATTATAATCAGTTACCATAGGGTTGAGCCAAGAGCCAGGATTTTGAGATTTTGAAACCTGAAGCTCTGAAACCTGAAACAAGGACTACTATAAATAACAGATTTCTGAAAATCGAATAAACTAATTTTTTAAAGATATAAATTCCAAATGAGTAAATTGAATATAGCAGTACTTCCCGGCGACGGAATTGGTCCCGAAATTACCGAACAGGCTTTGAATGTAACCAAAGCCATTTGTGCAAAATTTGGTCACGAACTTACTTACGAGCATGCTATTGTGGGTGCTTGTGCCATCGATGCAGTAGGTGAGCCATATCCGCAGGCCACACACGATTTGTGTATGAAGTCGGATGCTGTGCTTTTTGGCGCTATCGGCGACCCGAAATACGACAACAATCCTGCAGCCAAAGTGCGCCCTGAACAGGGTTTGCTGAAAATGCGTAAAGAGCTGGGGCTGTATGCGAATATTCGTCCGGTTACTACTTTCCCATCGCTGATACATAAATCGCCGCTTCGTGCCGATCTGGTTGAGGGAGCTGATTTTATGTGTATTCGCGAACTTACCGGCGGTATGTATTTCGGTCGTCCGCAGGGTCGTAGCGAAGATGGAAATACTGCTTACGATACTTGTGTATATACTCGCGAAGAGGTGGAACGCATTATGCATTTGGCTTACAAATATGCCGGACAACGTCGTAAAAAAGTGACCATGGTGGATAAGGCCAATGTGATTGCAACTTCGCGTCTGTGGCGCCAGATTACGCAGGAAATTGCGCCTCAGTATCCCGATATAGAAACCGAATACATGTTTGTGGATAATGCGGCTATGCGTATTATTCAGTGGCCAAAAAGCTTCGATGTGTTGGTGACTGAAAACCTTTTCGGCGATATCCTCACCGATGAAGCTTCCGTAATTACCGGTTCGCTCGGAATGTTGCCTTCAGCTTCTGTAGGAATTCATACATCGGTGTTTGAGCCTATTCACGGTTCATATCCACAGGCTGCCGGTAAAAACATAGCTAATCCGCTGGCTACAATTCTGTCGGCTGCGCTAATGTTCGAATATGCATTTAATATGATGGACGAAGGAGCGTTGATTCGTGAAGCGGTAGCTGCAAGTATGGACGCCAATGTGGTGACCGAAGATATTGCAAGTGCCGGAAAAGCCTTTTCTACTTCCGAAGTAGGGGAGTGGATTGTGAATTATATCAATGCGAAATAATTCTGTATTTTTTATGATTGATAAAGGTCACCTGTCGGCACTGCTGTCAGGTGATTTTTTATACATAAATGGAATGATGCTAAAAAAATCAGGATTCATAAAAAGTGAAAATTTTGGTTTCTGAGCATTGAAGCTTATGTCGGTTCCAAATATATTTTTGATAATGTGAGTGGGAAGTTCGGAGCAGTAGAATGTTGTTGTGTCACTTATATTAAAATCCCCATCGAACGGAATTTTTTCTTTCAGGTAATAGCGGGCGTTATCGGCTATCTTTTTGCTGTTTTTATTCCTGAAACGGACAACTCTCACTGTTTCAGGTCTGCTGTCGTTTAAAAATTCCTCAAGACTACAACTCTGCATGCCGTCGTAGTCCGAAACCATTTTCGATAACGTATGTATCACATAAAATTCTCCTTTTTCGTTTTTGTCAAGAATTCCGCAATGTGAAATACTTACTGTGTCTTTTAATTGTGAGGTAATGATGTCGCTGATGAGTCCGTAGCTTTTTCGCAGGATAATATCGCCCGGCTGAATAGAGTCGGTATGGTAATAAAACAAATCTGTTGTATCCCGAACAGGCTTACACGCCATTACGAAATACAACAGAAATGATATACTTAAAAAATGCTTTACTTTAGTTTGTAATCTACCAGCCACTTGCCATCAACTTTTACAACCTGTAATTTTTCTTCCTTTGCATCAACGACTTCGCCTTTGTCAAGGTCGAGGCTGCCGTGAACAATTAGAGTAACTTCTGCTGAATTTTCATCTTCGGCTACCACTACGCTTTTTTGCTCGATAGTAACATCGGCTTTTTTCATTTCGTCTTTCTTTTCAGCTGCAAATGCTGCAATAAAGTCGATAGTTTGTTTGGTCTCATCGGTGCAATATTGTTTTGCGCCTTCAAAATCGGCAGTGTAAACTGCTTTTATAAATTTTTCGGCCACAACTTCGGGGCCTCCGCCTCCCGAACAAGCTGCAAAAGCGAGCAGAGGCAATAATGCGAAAATAATTCTCAATTTTCTCATAACATTTATTATTTAAGATTAGTAACGGGCGGTAGTGATCCGCCTTGTGATTATCAGCGGTAAAAATACGAATACTTTTGTGTTAAAACAAATAAAAATAGCAGTTTTTTTATAAAAAAACTGCTATTGTGCTTTATAGTATCTCAGAATGCAACTGCTGTTGGGTGATTTAACCTTTTGTGAGCAGGTAAAACACTATGCATAGGCTTGTAAATGCTTTCTAATGAGAAATAGAATGATCGAAGTTCAACTTCTCGATCATTTAAGTAGTTCCTCAATTTCGATTTCCAAATCGGCAGGTTTAGTGCGTGGAGCAAATCGCTTTACCGGTATACCGTTTTTGTTTATTAAAAATTTTTCGAAATTCCAACGTATGTCATTTTTACCATCCAACGGAAGAGCTTCCTTCAGATATCTGTACAAAGGATTAGTTTCGTCGCCGTTCACTTCAATTTTGTCGAAGAGTGGAAACGTAATATTGTACTTTGTATTACAAAAGTTTTCAATTTCTTCGGCAGTGCCGGGCTCCTGACCCATAAACTGATTGCAGGGAAATCCTAAAATGACCAGCCCTTTGTCTTTGTATTTCTGATAAAGTGCTTCAAGGCCTTCGTACTGTGGTGTCAGGCCGCATTTGCTGGCGGTGTTTACTATCAATACTACTTTTGCTTTGTATGTACTGAGTTTTTGTGTTTCACCTTTTATGGTTTTTACTTCAAATCCATAGATGTTGTCAGCTTTCTGAGCCTGAACCGAAGTCAGGGTTATGAGCATAGTTGCGATGAGAAAGAAGATTTTTTTCATTTTGTGTTACTATTTTTCTGCCTTTTCGAGCAGGTGAATTAATTCGTATAATTTATTTTTCAGCATTGCTGCTTCCTCCATTTGTGCCGGTGATATGTCATTGTTGAGTCGGTTCATTAGTTTGAATGGTATTTCGGCAGCCTGTTCGCGCATGGCTCTACCACTATCGGTAAGCGCGACAAGTACCTTGCGCTGATCGGTTTTCGAAGGTGTTCGCGTAATCAGCTGCATTGCTTCCATACGTTTTAGCAACGGGGTCACAGTGTTGGTGTTCAAAATAAGCTTCTCGGCTATTTCATTTACCGTTTGCTCATTGTTTTCCCAAAGTACCATCATTACCAGATATTGCGGATATGTAATTCCCAAAACATCAAGGTCTTCCTGATAGGCTCTGATGATCAGTCGCGATACTGCGTAAAATGGAAAGCAAAGCTGATTTTCGAGTTTTAGTTGTTCGTAATTCATTGTAATTAATTCTAATACTGCAAAAATAACAAAAACGGAGCAAAATGGTTTGATTTGTTCCGTTTTGTTATGTTTTACTGTGCCGACAAAAGTTTTTCTATGTCTTTTCTGTGTTTTTCGGGTTTGGTAAATGGTGAGAAGCGTTTGTAAGGTTTTCCGTTACGGTCGAGCATGAATTTACCAAAATTCCATTTAATCTCATTGCCCGGAAATCCGGGAAGTTCGCTTTTCAGATATTTGTAAATAGGGTCGGCAGTTGAGCCGTTTACATCAATTTTCGAAAACATGGGGAATGAAACTCCGTAATTGATCAGACAGCCTTCTGATATTTCCTTTTCGCCGCCGGGTTCCTGTCCTGCAAACTGATTGCATGGAAATCCGAGGATGACCAAACCTTTGTCTTTATATTCACGATAGAGTTTTTCAAGTCCTTCGTATTGTGGAGTGAGTCCGCATTTGCTTGCAGTGTTTACTACCAACACTACTTTACCTTTGTACTCGTCCATGCTTTTTTCTTTTCCCTGTAAGCTCTTGGCTTTGAAATCATAAAAACTTTGTGCCATTTTTTTTTGAATTTATTTATTGATTATTTTTTCTTGTTTTGATCATGTGATATGTTTAATATATCGTTTGCGATACAAAAGTATAAAAAATATCGCATGCGATATAAATGCGGTCGTGTTTTTAATCTTTTTTAATGATGCTATTGTGGGTTGAATTGAATTAAGCGAAATTTGTTGGTGCTAAACTGCAAAAAATGAGTTGTTTATTTCATTTTGTTCAGAAGCGCAGGGTAGAGCTCGTTTTTAACCCATTTATATTCGGGTTCGAAGCGCAGAATTTTTTCGTATTGTGCTTTTGCCTGAGAATATTGTTCGAGACTTTCGTAAGTTTGTGCGGTAAGTGTGAGGATATTCAGATAAAACCAGTTGTTGTGAGTGTTTCCTGATTTCTCAACAAGTAGCATCGCTTTTCGAAACAGTAGCAGGGCTTCTTTTTTATTTCCACCAAAGAGTTTTGGTGTGTGGTACAGCGAATTTGCATTATCCACAATTCCCTGAATGTTCTGTGGGTCAATTTCGAGGGCCATTTTTACATGTCGGTTGCTTTCAGGTCCAAGAGCTATGGCTTTAAACTTACTGAGCCCGATCCGGAATCCGATAAATGAACCTTTGAAGGCGTGCGCTGTAGCATTTTTAGGCGACGATTTAAGTACTTCATTAATGTGTTTGTCGCCTCGCTCAAGATATTTTGCAGCAGTTTCGTATTTTTTTGTCCCAATCAGAAAAGCGGTATAGCCATAGTAATAGCTGATAAGTTCGAGTTTTGCGTCGGTGGTTTGTGGGTTTTGTTTTTCGATGGCGGCTATTACCGAACCCCATTTTGTCATGTTGCCATTGATGTAGGCATTGTAAATAATTGGCTTATAATCGCTTTGCGCATTGGCTAATTGGCAGACAATGAGTAGTGATGTAAAAATGCTGATCAATATGCGGATGTTTTGTTTCATGGATTCTGTTTGGTTTTTTGAATTGCAAAGGTACAAACAAAAAAATAAACATGTCGGTTTAAAAATTTGAGAAATATTGTTTTCTCAAATTCTGTTTTTGTTCAAATCAATTCTTTTCTATATCTTTGTCCCCCGAAAGGAATTCGGCTCGCTTCCAGGGCTGTTTTTCTTTCTTTTTTTTGAAGTAAACTTTCGGTAACGAACTATTTCTGTTATCGGGCGTTTATAGATTTACATTCATACAAATGCAGTCAATCGGTTTCTTCGATAGCTGCGTTAATTAAATGGGGTGCCTAAATATTTCGGGCTGAGATCATACCCTTTGAACCTGCGCGGGTAATTCCGGGAAGGGAAAAAGACTAATCATCCGTATTTTTTTGGCTCTCAAAACAAAATTTATTAATTCATCTGCGTCAGATTATGGCGCTTAATCAATTTGTTATGAGACAAATCTTTATTGTAGCCTTTGTGCTTGTGTCAACATTACTGTCGTTTTCGCAACGGGCAGTGAAAGGTAAAGTGACTGACGAGAGCGGTGCGCCGCTTCAGGGAGCCACAGTGTTTGTAAAATCCGAATCGAAAGGTGAAACCACCGATCGGAATGGAAAGTTTTTGATAGCGGGACTCTCGCGTGCAGCCTATCAAATTGAAGTGTCGTATGTGGGATATGTAACTGAAACCCTCGATGCGCGAACAAATGTCGATTTGAATATCGTGTTGAAACGTGCTGAGTATGAAATTAGTGAAATTACGGTCACTTCTGTGCGTGCCAACAATCGTTCGGCTGTAGCATACACTAATGTAAGTAAAGAGGATATTGAGCAACGCAATATGGGGCAGGATATTCCTTATTTGCTGGCACTTACGCCAGGATTTGTGGCTACCTCGGATGCCGGAACGGGAATTGGTTACACCGGATTTCGTATTCGTGGAACCGATGCCAATCGTACGAATATTACTGTAAACGGTGTGCCGCTGAACGATGCTGAATCACACGGAACATTCTTTGTGAATATGCCCGATTTTGCTTCGTCGCTTTCGTCGATGCAGGTACAGCGCGGCGTGGGTACTTCCACCAATGGTGCAGCAGCTTTCGGAGCCAGTATTAATATGCAAACCGAGGGGCTGAATGTAAAGCCTTATTCTGAAATCAGTAGTACTTATGGCTCTTTTAATACCAATAAAAATACCCTGAAAGCCGGTACCGGATTACTTCAGAATAAATTTGCTTTCGATGCCCGTTTGTCGAACGTTACATCCGATGGGTATATCGATCGAGCGTGGGTGGATATGAAATCCTATTATTTCTCGGCCGGTTATTATGGCGAAAAGTCAACCGTGAAATTCCTGACTTTTGGTGGTAATGAGAAAACCTATCAGGCCTGGAATGGTGTGGATTCGGAGATAATGAAAACGAATCGCACATATAATGAATTGGGTGAATATCAGGATAATGCCGGTATTACGCAATATTACGATAACCAAACGGATAATTATGCACAAACGCATTATCAGTTGCATTGGTTGCAAACGCTTAACCGTCATCTGAATTTTAATGCAACAGCGCATCTTACGCGTGGACTTGGTTATTACGAAGATTATAAAACCGGACGAAAATATAAGGAATACGGTTTGATTCCTGATACTGTAGCGGGTGTGGCATTGAAGAAGACAGATTTGGTTCGACAGAAATGGCTTGATAATTATTTCTATGGAATTACATATGGGCTGAATTATGATATCGATCGCATGAACCTTTCGGTGGGAGGTGCTGTAAATCGCTATGATGGGGATCATTACGGAAAAGTAAAATGGGTGCGCAATGCCAATCAGCTGGATATGAGTAAAGAGTGGTACCGAAATAATGGTGTAAAAGACGATGCCAATGTGTATGCAAAACTCAATATGGAGACTTTTGAGAAACTGTTTGCTTCGGTAGATTTGCAATATCGCTATATCCATTACCAAATGGCGGGTACCGACGATAAGTATGATGAGGACAATAACGTAATGCGTGATATTACGAACATGTATGAATATCACTTCTTTAATCCGAAATTCGGCTTGACTTACATGCCCGACAAAAATAATTCGGTGTATGCTTCATATTCTGTGTCGAACCGTGAGCCTAACCGGAATAATTACACCGAACGTGCCAAAAACGAAGCCGAACCACGTCCTGAAAGATTGTTCGATGTAGAAGCGGGCTATCGTTATCAGTCATCTAAAGTGGCTGTTGGTGCAAATCTGTTTTTCATGGATTACAAAGATCAGCTTATCCTGACAGGAAAAATTAGTGAAATTGGTGAGTTGCTTACGACTAATATTTCCGACAGCTACAGAGCCGGTTTAGAGTTGACAGTAGGTGTAAAGCCTGTCAGTTGGTTGAAATGGGACGGGAATTTAACGTTGAGTCAGAATAAAATTCTGAATTTTATTGAGCAGGATGTGGATATGTACGATGCCGACTGGAACTGGATTGGCTCAAAAAACGATACGCTCGGCACAACGGATATTGCGTATTCGCCCAATGTGGTGGCTAATAGCGCCTTTGTGTTCAATTTCGATCGTTTCGAAATAGGTTTGTTCTCGTCGTTTGTGGGGAAACAGTTTTTTGATAATACTTCGAGCGACGACAGAGCTATTGATCCTTATTTTGTGAACAATCTGAGTCTGAAATATGCATTACCACTCAAGAAAATACGCGGAATTGATTTTCAGTTTATGCTGAATAATCTGCTGAATGAAAAATACGAGTCGAATGCTTATACATGGTACTCTTATTATTTGGATGGACAGAGAGTGAACGAAAAACGATACTTTCCGCAGGCTGGAATTAATTTCTTAGCTTCGGTAACGCTGAAGTTCTGATTTTTCTGAAAATGATTTTATAATGACCGGATAGAATGTTTTTTCTATCCGGTTTCTTTTTTAAGGCTATCGGTTTGTTCGAAAATCCCAAAAGAATAGTTCCCCATTTTGTTGTTTGGAAATAAATGCACTACATTTGCTTTTCAGGTGTTTTATTTTAATTGTTTGTTTTATGGAAGAAATAAGAATATCAGGGCAATTGGTCGATGTGGTGGCGCGAAGTATTCGTCCGGCAACCATTACAATTTCAGGTACAAAAATAAAATCAGTGGAATATGTCGGAGAAGCTCCTAATGTTTATCTTATTCCGGGTTTTGTGGATGCTCACATTCACATCGAAAGTTCGATGTTGCTACCCGCAGAATTTGCGCGTCAGAGTGTGGTGCATGGCACAGTGGCTTGTGTGTGCGATCCGCATGAAATAGCCAATGTGTGTGGGGTAGAGGGCATTGATTATATGATAAAGAATGGAAAGCAGTCGCCCCTGAAGTTTTATTTCGGAGCACCATCGTGTGTGCCTGCTACCGAATTCGACTCGGCAGGTGCGGTGCTCGATGCCTCAAAGGTAGACGAATTGCTTGCACGTGATGATATCTATTTTTTAGCCGAAATGATGAATTACCCCGGAGTGATTGAGCAGGACGCACAGGTACATGCAAAACTTGCAGCTGCACGCAAATACCATAAACCAATTGACGGACATGCGCCCGAGTTGACAGGTGAGGGCTTGAAGGCTTATGCGGCTGCCGGAATAAGCACCGATCACGAATGTATGACTACGGCCGAAGCGGAGGAGAAAATTGCATTAGGGATGCAGATTTTGATCAGAGAAGGAAGTGCTGCGAAGAATTTTGATGATTTACTGCCTTTAATGAAAAATTTTGCCGATCGTATTATGTTTTGTTCTGACGATAAACACCCGGACGATTTGCTGAAAAATGGTCATATCAATACACTTGCGCGCAGGGCTGTTGCTGCCGGTTACAATCCTGTGGATGTGTTGCGCGTATGTTCGTACAATCCGGTGAAGCATTACGGTTTAAATGTTGGTCTTTTGCAGACGGGCGATGAAGCCGATTTTGTGATTGTGGACGATTTGAAGGATTTCAGAATAAACGAAGTGTATATAGCGGGCCGAAAAGTAGTGGCAGCTGGGAATGCGCTTTTCAATGTCGTTGAGGGTGAAACTGTGATTAATAATTTTCAGGCCGAAAAAATAACTGTGGCTGATATACATGTGGCTCCTGAAGGAAATTCGCTGAAAGTAATAGTGGTTGACGATGGTCAGCTTTTTACACACAGTCACAGAGTTGCACCGCGTACAGTGGAAGGCAATGTGGTGTCGGATGTACAGCAGGATGTATTGAAACTTGTGGTGTATAATCGTTATCGCCCTTCGAAACCCGCTGTAGGCTTTATACGGAATATTGGTCTGAAAGCGGGTGCTATGGCTTCCACTGTGTCGCACGATAGTCATAATATTGTGGCAGTGGGAGCGAGCGATGCTGAAATTGTACGTGCCATTAATAGTCTGATCGATACTAAAGGCGGTGTGCTGGCCTGTAATGGCGATGAAATGAAAATTCTTCCGCTGCCTGTGGCGGGACTCATCTCTGTAAAAAATGGGGAAGAAACGGCCAGGCTATATGAAGAAGTGGATGCTATGGCCAAACGTTTAGGTTCCACACTGAAAGCACCGTTTATGACGCTGGCCTTTATGTCGTTGCTGGTAATTCCAAAATTAAAACTCAGCGACAAAGGACTTTTCGATGGTCGCAGTTATTCTTTTATAGCACTGATGGATGAAGTGGATGATCAATGATTTATGTTATAAACAGTTTCTGATGTTGGTTTGTGATTTTTATTACAAAATTCAGTCGAAAATGTTGATAAACTAAATGTTGTTTTTACCGGAGAAAGAAAAATAAATGCTAACTTTGTTGCTTTGAAAATAAAACCCTTGTTGAATAGGTTATTCGCCTGAAATATAGCATATTGAAATGGTAATTTACGGATTTGAGTTTACGCAGACAGAGTTGATATTGTTGTCGGCATTTGCTGTTTTCTTTGCATACCAACTTTATTTTTATTTTCATTACCTCCGTGCAGTGCTGCGTTTGAAAAAGCAAACTGCAAAAAACAGAATCAATTTCGAAGTTCAGAAATTTCCGGTTTCAGTCATTATTTGTGCAAAGGACGAACTTGATAATCTTCGCGAATATCTTCCGAATGTGCTTACTCAGGATTATCCTGAGTACGAAGTAATTGTGGTAAACGATGGCTCCGGCGAAGAAACCGAGATGTTACTCAACAATTTCAGAAAGGATTATCCGCATTTACGAACCACTTTCGTCCCTGCCGGAGCTACTAATCTGAGTACCAAAAAACTTGCTTTGACACTTGGCGTAAAGGCCGCTAAGTATGACTGGTTGCTTTTTACTGATGCCGATTGTGTGCCGGGCGACAAAACATGGATTTCGCGTATGGCCCGCAATTTTAATCCCGGAATTGAATTTGTACTTGGCTATGGTGCTTATTTTCAGAAAAAAGGGTTCCTGAACCGACTTATATCCTACGATACACTTTTCAGTGCGCTTCAGTATATGGGCTTTGCTTTGGCACACAAGCCTTATATGGGTGTGGGACGAAACATGGCATATCGCAAGGATGTGTTTTATCGTCAGAAAGGATTTGCATCTACTTTACATTTGCGTTCGGGCGACGATGATTTAATGGTGAATCATGCTGCCAATGGGTTTAATACCCGAGTGGAAGTGGCTCCCGATAGTATTACATGGTCGGAGCCTAAGAAGCATTTTCGCGACTGGTATTATCAGAAAGAACGTCATTTGTCGGTTTCTTCATTTTATACTTCTTCGAGCAAGTTTCGCCTTGCCATAGAGCCGGTTTTTCGTGGTCTTTTTTATCTTGCGTTTATTCTGACGCTCGTATTTGGTAATCTCATTACTCAGGGTGTAGCTTTGTTGCTTTTTATTATCCGTTTGATAGTACAATACAGTGTTATCAATCCTTCAGCAAAGCATTTCGGGCAACGTCGTTTTGCTTTTACCTTGCCTTTGTTCGATGTCGTACTGCCTGTTATACAGTTGTTTATTATGACTTTTGGACGTATGGGGTCAAAGGCAAAGAATATTCACTGGAAATAATACACTTTCTTTTGACTTGCAGGAATCAATTATAACTAACCGGATTTGTTTTACATGCAAATCCGGTTTTTTGTGTTTGTAGATTGTCGTAAGATATTGATGTTTTGTAATATAAAATACAGTTTATGCATCGCTGATACTTGCTTTTTTGAAATTTATGTATTAATTATATTTAATTCGATGCTTTCATATGCTGTTTTGGTGTGAATAAATGTGAAATTCATCGATATGCTTTGGTTTTTGCTCTGTTCTTTTATGTGAGTGTAATTATGTTTTTCATTGCGAGCTATTGTTTTAAATTGTTCTTTTATAAGGCCTTGTGTCTTTGTTTTAATCTGGCGGACTGTGTTCTTGTGGTATGAAAATAGTAATTCATAAATTTTTATCGTAAAAAATACGACATCTGTGGCAGGGGTTGACATTTTGCTTGCGGAATGTATCTTTGTAACAGAACATAAGTAAAAAACATTATACATTAACCCATAAAAACTCAGATTATGTCACAAGCTCTTAAAATAGAAGTTGCAGTATTCAAGGTAATCGCTGCTGTTTCACTGTTTGTAATCCTTATTAGCTGCTTATAATCTCTACATTATATTTGTTGGTTTTAATGCTAAGCAGGGAATTCTACGCGATGTAGAATTCCCTGCTGCTTTTTTAGAATATCCTATGTGGGTTGTCTTACTCCGAAGCTTTTATATGGTTTATTAGTGGGTTAGCATACATCTCGAGCATTTTCTTTCTCAGGAAGTTTTCATCTTTGTCGGCCAAATCAACTTTCGTAATCTGTTTTTCAAGATACTTTTCGAAATCAAGTTTTTCCAGTAAATCATAGTCTTTCGAAAAACGGTTCTCGCCTGTAAGCAGGTCGTACGAAATTTTATTGACATTATATATTTCGTAGCCTGTATGAATATGTTTGTCGATAAGTTCGGCTGTACGACGATATACTTCAGATTTATCACTTGTCTCAGTTCCGATTTTCAGAATATCACTGTTTATATTTCCGGCCGCACGATAAATAACACGTCCTTTAAATCCCATTACACCTGTTTGCATGTTAATAAGATCGTCCATTGGCGTTTTTTTATGAGCAGGATTGTCGCGTTTTTGCTGAAATTCTCTGGCTTTCAGAAAGTCGCATGGATCATATTCGTACGAAATGCTTAGCGGGCAGATATTGAGCTGAGCCAGATTTTCGGCTATTGAAGCGTTGCCGCTCATATTCATCATTTTCAACAGACTTTCCTGTGTTCTATCGTTCGAATCTTTCGCACGACCTTCGCGCTGTGCAATCCAGATAGATTGTTGTTTTTCGCTGATAGTGAATCGGATGTATGAAGATAGCTTTTTAGAACTTTCGAGAATCTGTCGCGGACTGAGGCCACGTTTTACGATGAAGCTTTTGTTTACCCTAACCAGCTCTTCTATCCATGGAAAAACCAACAGGTTGTCGCCAATGGCAATTTCCACTGTATCCATCCCTTTCTCGATCAGTTTGGCACAAAGCAGCGCCGAGTCGAGAATAATATCACGATGATTCGAAATATACAGATAGGGTTGTGCGTTGTCGAAGTTTTCAGGCAATTGCAGTTCAATTCCTTTTGTGAGATTTGCTTCGATATATTGTAAAAATGGATAAATAAGCTCTTTCTGAAATTCGGGAATGCTCTTGAATGAAAGCAGGCGTTGGCGAATCACATCTTTGGGTAAAAGCGGATAGATGGTACTCAGCACTTTCATAAATTGCTTTTCTTCGCTCAGGCGGGCAAGGGCAGGAGCCACTTCGTTGTCGTTATAACAACGTATATCGTCAAATTCGGTATTCATGATATGGGAAATTTATATATTCGATTAATGAGTATAAAAATAGTCATTTTTTTTCAGGAAAATCAGTATCTTCACACAAATTCCTCCTGATATTTTTTCAACACGAAGTTTTATATATTCATGGTGCTGTAGAGCAGGGAGTCGTTCTACCTGTTATGAATCTTTGTTTAAGAGAAGGTTGCTTAATCAGGTAAACAGAAAACTCAGATAAATAAAAATCATTGGAGCGGCAAGCAACATACTGTCGAACCGATCGAGAAGGCCGCCATGCCCCGGTATAGCGTTGCCCGAATCTTTTACCTGCAATGTGCGCTTTAGCAACGATTCAATCAGGTCGCCAAAAGTGCCGAAAATTACTATTATTTCGGAGAAAATAAGCCATTGAACCAATGAAATTTCTGTGATAAAAAGCGAAAATACATACCCCGAAGCCAAAGCCGCAAGTGCACCACCAAAGAAACCCTCCCACGATTTTTTAGGCGAGATACGTTCGAACAGTCTGTGTTTCCCAAGAGTGATGCCAAAAAGATATGCGCCGGTGTCGTTTACCCAAATGGTTACGAATACGGCAAGCAAAATCATGGGTTTATAAATGTCATGGTCGATAAATGCAATAAAGTTGAGTAGTGAGAAGGGTAGCGCAACAAAAACCTGTCCCAGAATAAAATAAGCCCAGTTATGAATCGGATTTTCTTTTTTTCGGTAAAGCTCCGAAATCAAAACCAGTACCACATAGAATCCATAAAATGAAAAAATAGGATATCGCAAAATGTCGGCTGCATGCAGAAAAGACGATACAAAAAGGATAACTGCACCCACTATTCCATACCATGAGTTAAACTGCACCCCGTGTTGATGATTGGTGAGCTTATGAAATTCATGTACCGCCCATGCTGCGATTACTGAAAAAATCAGCGCAAACGAAAACTCACTTAGCAATATTGAACCAATTACCAGTGCCACAAAAAAAGCGCCACTCAGGGTTCGTTGGATGAAGTTATTCATAGAATTTTCAGTGTTTGCGCATTATTTCAGTAAATTCATAATTATGTCGAGCTTTGGCGACAGGATAATTTCGGTGCGGCGATTGGCAGCGCGACCTTCGGGAGTACTGTTGTTGGCACGCGGAGAGAATTCTCCTTTGCCTGATGCAGTAAGCCTTTTGGCGTCAATTTTATATTCGTCGACCAAAATGCGCACAATGGATGTGGCGCGTGCTACGCTGAGGTCCCAGTTGTCGCGATACTGTGCTGTGCGAATGGGTAAATTGTCGGTGTGACCTTCGATAAGTATATCTATGTCATTGTTTTTGTTCAATACATCGGCAAGTACTTTAATGGCTTCGAGTCCTTTGGTTTCAATGGCCGCGCTGGCCGATTTGAACAGAAGTTTGTCGGACATTGAAACATATACTTTGCCGTTTTTTACTTCCACGGAGAGTTCATCGGATTTAAAGCCGAGCAGCGCACCACGTATAATGTCGTTGAGTCGTTTGGTTACTGAGTCCTGACGAGCAATTTTGCTTTGTAAATCCTCAAGTACGATCTCTCTTTCGCTTAAAAGTCTTTCTTTTTCGGCCAATGTTTCAGACTTCAGACGCAGGGCTGTATTCATTTGTTCGGCCTGCGATAGTTTTTCGTTCATCAGGTCATTGTATTGAGTCGTCAGTTCCAATTTTTCAGTCTGAAGTTTACTGATATTCGTTTTCTGGGTTTGAACTATGTCTTTCATATCCAGAATTTCTACTTCTCGTACCGAAAGTGTATTGCAAAGTGAATCTCTTTCGTTGATGACAGTAATTATATTTTTTGGAAGAAAAAGTTTCTTTTCCGGTTTGGGTTCTCCGCATTTGTAAATAGGTTTGCAGGAAACAAATAAACCTGCCACAATTACGGTAAATAAGATAAAACTGTTTCTTGTCATTTTTTTATTGAGTATTAAATTGTTTTCTCTGTACTGTATAATATATAAAGTCAGAAAAGTTCGTATTGTTTTTCAGAACCGTTAGCAAAGATAATGAAACTTCAGCTTTCAATCAACATTACGATCAACTCTTTTGGACCGTGGGCGCCGAGTACGAGCGTTTTTTCGATATCGGCAGTACGACTCGGACCTGTGATGGTAGTAATGGCTGATGGAAGTTTTGAACCATATTTTTGTTGAATAGCTTTCAGTGCATCTTCAGGGTAATCAACCAGTTGAGATTGGTGAGCGATGATGAAATGCAAAGGTGGAAATGCGTGCATTTGTCGTCCCGATGCGCTCGCAGAGCTAACCAAAACACTTCCTGTGCGGGCAACCAGAAATTCGCAGCCCGTAATGCCTGCTTGCATGGGTTCAAAATCACTTTTGTCTGAAGTTGTACTTATGTTGTGTTTTGAAAGTAATCCGGCAATTGATGCATCACGGCAGAAAAGCTTTTCAATTTGTTTTTCTGCAAGCAATTCTCTTAGTTTCCCGGCAAAATCGTCTTCGTTTTTACAAAGGATACATTGTCCGCTAATGGTTTCGAGTTCGGTTTTGAAGCAACTCACAGCATCCGGCTCTACCTGACGGTAAACTTCGCTGTCGGGATGGCTATTCACAGCAATTGCAGCTGCCCGCTGTGTGCGAACCGCTGCAATTGAATTGAGTATTTTATTTTTGGATTTTTCAGACATAGGCATCAGAATTCAACTTCACGTTTTTTCTCTGTAGCTTGTTCAGATGTGTTTTCTGAGTCTTTTTTATCTTCTGTTTCTGCTTTTTCTTCAGAAATTTCGGCATCTCCGTTTTGAGCAATCAACTCATCCTGACGCGATGTCCAGGGGCGTTTCCCGAAAATAGTTTCGAGATCTTCAGCAAAAATCACTTCACGCTCAATCAGCAACTCGGCCAGTTTGTTGTGGCCTTCGGCATTTTCACGCAAAATCTTTTTGGCTCTTTCGTATTCTTCAGCAACAATTCCTTTTGCTTCACTGTCAATGAGTTCTGCCGTTTTTTCACTGTAGGGTTTTGTAAATCCATAATCAGAATTTCCCGACGAATCATAATAGCTCATGTTTGGCATTTTTTCGCTCATTCCGAAATAAGCCACCATGGCATAGGCGCGTTTTGTAACACGCTCAAGGTCGTTGATAGCACCTGTAGAAATCTGATTAAGGAAAACTTCTTCGGCAGCGCGACCACCTAAAGTGGAACACATTTCGTCGAGAAGATGATCTTTATTGGTAAGCTGACGTTCTTCCGGCAGATACCATGCAGCACCAAGCGCTTCTCCTCGTGGTACAATGGTCACTTTTACAAGAGGGTTGGCATGTTCGAGCATCCAACTGATGGTGGCGTGTCCGGCTTCGTGATATGCAATCGATTTTTTCTCAGCTACAGTGGTAATTTTGTTTTTCTTTTCCAATCCGCCAATAATACGGTCAACTGCATCCAGAAAATCCTGTTTTTCCACAAACGATTTGTTTTTGCGGGCAGCAATCAGCGCAGCTTCGTTACATACGTTGGCAATGTCGGCACCCGAGAAACCCGGAGTTTGTTTGGCAAGGAAATTTACATCCACAGTTTCGTTTATTTTGATCGGGCGTAAATGCACATTGAAAATTTGTTTGCGTTCGTGCACATCCGGCAAATCCACATGAATCTGACGGTCGAAACGTCCGGCACGAAGCAAGGCCTTGTCCAGAATATCGGCACGGTTAGTGGCCGCGAGAATAATTACACCGCTGTTCGAGCCAAATCCATCCATTTCGGTAAGGAGTTGGTTGAGTGTGTTTTCGCGTTCGTCGTTACTTCCCATGTTTGGGTTTTTGCCACGGGCACGACCTACCGCATCAATCTCATCGATAAAAATGATACAGGGTGATTTCTCTTTTGCCTGACGGAAAAGGTCACGAACACGCGAAGCTCCCACGCCCACAAACATTTCCACAAAGTCGGAACCCGACATTGAGAAGAAAGGTACATCGGCTTCGCCGGCTACAGCTTTGGCAAGCAATGTTTTACCTGTTCCGGGAGGGCCTACGAGTAATGCGCCTTTCGGAATTTTACCTCCAAGTTCGGTGTATTTCGAAGGGTTTTTAAGGAAAGCTACAATTTCTTCAATTTCCTGTTTGGCTCCGGCAAGTCCGGCCACGTCTTTGAATGTAACTTTATTGACGGTGTTTCCTTTGTCGAAAAGTTGTGCTTTCGATTTTCCGACATTGAAAATGCCACCTCCGCCGCCTCCCATTTGTCCTGACATTCGTCTGTTCATAAATACGAAGAACAGTATCAGCAGCAGGAATGGCAATATGCTGTAAAGGAACATTTCGAGGTAATCGCGGTTTATCTTGTAATCCACAATTCCCTTGTAAAGGTTATCTTCTTTGGCTTTGTTGATGAATTTTGAAAATTCGTCAACCGAAGGAATCTGTACACTGATTTTACGGTCTTTTTTGTAAACATCGGCCTTTGATCCGAAGACTTTTTTTACAGCGTTGCTGTCCACACGGGCTTCGAGATAGTTTTTGGCCGAGAATACGCTTATGCGTTCAACCATGCCATTTTTTACGTATTCTTCGAAAGTTGAATACGGTACTTCTTTTACCGGCGTGTTGTCGTTAAAAAAGTATGATCCGATGAGCACGGCTATGATGAGGCCGTAAATCCAAGAGATGTTGAATTTGGGACTTTTTCCGGCGGGTTTGCCGTTATTGTCGGGTTTTTTGTTTTCCATTTTTAAATTGAATGGCTGTTTTTCTTTGTTTAAAGTATGTTTTCGATTCGTTTCAGGTCGGCATCGGCCCAGAGATGTTCGATATCGTAGAAAGCTCTTGTGTGACGCTGGAATGCATGAACAATGATTTGTCCGTAATCCATAGCTATCCATTCGGCATTTTCAAAACCATCGGTAGCGTATGGCTTTACATTTATTTTATCGCGTACCCATTCAACAACTGAATTTGCTACGGCGGTGACATGTGTGTTAGAGTCGCCTTCGCAAATTACAAAATAGCTACATGGGGCTTCTTTTAGTTTCGTGAGGTTTACTACTACAATCTCTTTCCCTTTTCTTTCCTGTATTCCTTCAACAATTTTGCTAACAATTTGTTCGTTTTCGATCATTCTGTATTCTTTCTGATGTTTTTTATTTTAAGTACAAATATACAGTTATTTACCCGTGTTTAAAAACGGATGTACATAGCTGTGGACTTAATGTTTTTTAAATTTAAGTCAGAATAAAGACAAATTCCATACCGTGCCCCAAAAATGAGGATACGTCAACTTTTATGCTGCCATTATGGCATAAAAAAACCGGAGTTCAAAAAAATGAACTCCGGTAGTTTTGAATATATTGTCAAAAAATTATTTCACGATAGAAATGAAAGTTTCATCGGTAAAGAACTTTGCAAATTCAAGATCGCTTGCAGCTTTTGTTTTGCAAGCAGGTTTTAGGCTAACTGCAGTTTTCAGGTTGCTGAATACAGCGTCGCGGTTGTTAGTGCGTGCACCTACGATAGCTCCAAGGTAAGCAGTCAATGCATCCGGTTCAGCTACAGCAGCCAGAGTGTTGCGTGCTCCGTTGTAGTTGCCATCGAGAATCTGCAACAATGCAGCGTTGTTGGTAGCGGTTGAACCGAAAGCAGTTTTAGCTTTTGCATAGTCACCTTTCAGGATATATACAGTACCGAGAGCATTGCTCAGGTTGCCTGAAGTTCCTGCAGCTTTTCCGAAGAATTCTTCAGCTTTAGCAAGGTCACCTTTGGCAAGAGCGCAAAGGCCAGCGTTGTAGCTTGCATTTACACATTTAGGTTCTACTTCGAGTGCTTTGTTGAATAAACGGGCAGCATCGTCGATATTTCCCTGTTGATATTTAACTACGCCAAGGTTGTTCCAGCCACGAAGATCGCCGGGATACAAATCAGTTGCTTTTGTGTAAAGAGCAGCTTTTTCGTTGAGATCGCTGGTAAGTGTAGCAGCATAAAGAAGTTCTTCTACAGTAAGTTTAACTGCATCTTCTTTAGCCAGTTTAGCAATTTCAGCATCCGATTTTCCGGTTACGTCAACTGTCAGTTTCAGACGTGAACGACGCAACTGTGGAAGAATTTCGTCAGCGATTGATTTGAAAGCAACCGAAAGGTTTTTGATTTCGCGTTCGCGTTGTTCGGGATCAGTGTACATTGAAAGCACGCGGAGAATCACCTGTTTGTCCTGAATATTAGAGTTTTCCATTAATTTCTGGAAACCATCCCAGTCTTCAGCAGTGAATTTTGAATCAACAGTAACGGTTGTTTTTAGTTTTTTGATCTCTTTGTTGATAAAGTCAGAAGTCACTTTCTGACGTTTTTCAGCAAGATTAGTGTTGATGTCGAGAGCACCATCAGGAGAAGCATAACCTGCGATTTCGAGACCTGAAACTTCTTTGTTGGCAGTTTCTTTTGCTTCTTTGATTTTTTTAGTCAGTTCCACAATATCCGAAGATTTTGTTTCGCTGTTGCGGAGTTGTGACTGTTGGATAAGGAAGAGGATATCAGCTTCCTGCATTTCCTGAATTACGCGCTGGAATTTGTCAGCAACAATTACAGGGCCATTAGCAGCACCTGTTCCGAAGTTTGTTGATGCCAAAGCTGCAGTTGCAATCACACCATCGGCCACTTTTACCTGAGGTAATGTATAGGTTTTTTTCTTTGTAGCTACGCTGAAATCAAGATAAAGTTCTGATTTAGCCATTTCAGGTACATAGTTGAAAGAAGTTTTAATTGTGTATGAACCACCGGCTTTGTAAGCGATAGTCTGATCGTTACCGGTTACTTTTTCGCCCTGGAAAACCGAGGGAGTTCCTTTTACTTCCTGACCGTTGAATTTCAACACAGGGGTTACTGTTACTGTAGCATTTCTTGAGAAATACTTCACAGGGAAAGTTCCTGTAATGGTAGCATCAACTTTACCACCCTTCAGTTCGAGGGGATTTGGTGTGCAGGTAAATAAACTTGGATCGAGAGGTTTAAGGTCTTTGTTACAAGAACTTAAAACTAACGCAAGCACAAGCGAAACCGCGAAAAATAATTGCTTCTTCATAAAATTGTGTTTTTGTTATAAATTGATTTTAATTTAATTTTGTGTGTATTTGGCTACAAATATACAATCTTTCAATTGAATTTGTTTTACTTTGTGATTCGTTTTTCACATTTTTTCCAAAATTTCGCTAAATAATATGCATTCAAAGTATATAATCGGGTGATTCTTACAATAACAGCCTATTTTTTATGACACTTATAAAGTTAAATCATTATATTCGTTCAATATCTTACCTCAATTCCCGCAAGTTTTTCAATTTTTTGTTGGCTGAGTTTTCATTTCGGGTGCATTCAATGATGTTTGACAAATTCAGAAGACCTGTGTTTCTATCGGTAGAACCGGCTGATTTTTGCCAGCTCCGTTGCCCGCAATGCCCGGTGGGAATGGCCGCACGAAACAAAGGAGCTCTCGTTGAGGATAAAGTGGTTTTTGATACATTGACAGAACTTAAAAAGTCATTGATTCAGGTGATTTTCTACTTTCAGGGTGAGCCACTTTTAAATCCACGGCTGAATGAATATATTCGCTTTGCCCACGAAGCCGGAATTTATACTTCCACTTCCACAAATGCCATGCTTCTGAATTCGGATAATGCCCGGAAACTGGTGGAATCGGGGCTCGATAAGCTGATTGTGTCGGTGGATGGAGCTACGCAGGAGGTGTACGAGCAGTATCGCAAAGGCGGAAAGCTTGAGCGGGCTTTGGATGGGATCAGGTTTGTGCAGGAATGGAAACAGAAACTGGGTTCACGAACTCCTTTTGTGGAAATGCAGTTTATTGTATTCGGAACCAATGAGCATCAGATTTCTGACGTGAAGAAACTTGCAAAAAGTTCAGGTGCTGATATCCTGACACTCAAAACGGCACAGATTTACGACTTCGATAATCCTAATCCGTTGCATACCAGCTTGTCGCGTTATTCGCGCTACCGAAAACAGCCCGATGGCAGTTATGTTTTAAAAAATCCCCTAAAGAACCGTTGCCGGCGTGTGATAAGTGGTGCTGTGCTTAATGTAAAAGGCGAAGTGCTCCCCTGTTGTTTCGACAAAGGAAGCGAATTTTCGTATGGTTCGGTGACGGATGCTGATTTTATGACTTTGTGGCAAAATAAAAAGGCGACTGATTTCCGGAAAGCGGTTTATACTAACCGGAAGCAGTTCGAAATGTGTCGTAATTGTACCGAAAAGTGATAAATGTCATCGGATCTTCACAAGTGAAGCTTCGCGTGAAAGTCCGTGCTGACAGCTTACTGTGAGCGTTGTTTTACCATTTGAAACACTTTTTACACGAATATGTTCCGGGCTTCCTTCCGTTTGCCATTCGCCCGAAAGTATCAGCTCAATTTCCGATTTTCCCGAAGTATTGTTGATCCAATGGCGCGAATATACGCTGCGTTCGATACGTTTGCCATTGGCATCGTATTCCTCGTCGGCAGCTCCTTCGTGAAAACGTAAATCGGGATCGGCTAAACTGATGTTTACGCGGGTTTCAGAGTTTTTTTCCAGCATAAACAAAGCCGGCGAGCTTACTGAAACGAACAGGTTTTTATTATCAAATTTCCCTGCTTCGAAAAAAGCAAAGGCTGTGGTGTTGCTGAGTTTGTCGTGCACGATGTGTGCAATCGAATCTTTCTGAAGTACTTCGTAAGGCGACTTTTTGACTGATTTCAGATTCTTGCGGGTGCTTTCGATGGTTTTGCTATCGGGCTGAACAAGAATCATGTATTCGTAATGATCCACCTTTGCTTTTGCTCCGTGATTGAGCCATGCAGAGGCAAACGGATTGCGGGTTGGCGCATCAGTTTCTTCGTGAAATGATTCCTGCACTTTTTTCTGTAAAACCACTTCGCCTTCGCGAACGAAAAAATGATTGTTCAGACCATCAGAAAAATGGTTCGTTTTTCCTTTGAATATTTCAGAAAAAGGCATCGCTGTAATTGCTGCGTTGTTAACCAAAGGCGCTTTTGCTGCTTCCGACTGATAAACCTGAAAAAGTGTGGTATGCACTTCTTTGTCAGCTAAAGCCGAACGGATATTGCTTCCCAGGGCCACAATGCGGTTGTCGAAAAAGAAAAACGATTTCCGTGCCCGAAGCGAGCCGTTGTATTTGTCGTGCTCATGCAGTTTTATGGCGAAAGCGCCATTTCGTTTGCCAATGGAAATGCCGCCTGCAAAAGTTTCATCGGAAAGCAGCATTTCCTCGTAACCTGAGTTTTCGTCGAGGTTTTTGATGTCGGCTTTCAACTCTTTTAAAGGAAGATAAGTGGCAGTAGTGCCCGGAAAATGGTTCCAATCCCAGCCTTTTTGATTAAAACCGGAAGAGAAATTAGAAACAGGCTGACCGCTTGCCATAATTTGCAAATGTCCGTGATTCAGATATCGTCCGTAATGATTTGCGCCTACATACGACTCAGTGGCCCAGAAATAGCGACTGTGACCCATAGCACTCACCAGCCAGTTGTCGCGGCGTTGAACATTCAGACAGGAATATGGAAATGTTTGATTTCCTTCGGGTGCTTTTTCGGCTTTGATTCCTGACTTTTGAAAAATGTGAGTGTAATTAGTGGGCTGATTACCAACCAAACGAAGATAAGCAGATGCCAACTCTGCGTCGACAGGCTTTTTTCCGTCGGGACTTCCGGCCATTGCGAGTCGTGCAAAATGCAATGGGTCGATGTGTCCGAGTCCATCGGGGTGACGTCCTGAAAGCGATAACGGCCATGTGAGCAAATTGCTGTAGAAACGCATCGCTAACAAGGAGTTTTTTAGGTTTTCGCGACCTTCCTGCGAAAGTGCAAAATCCGTGTTGTGTGAAATCCAGGCAGCATTTACGGCGCCATCGAGACCTCCCACCGCATAAGCCGGATAATTGTGGCGGTGATGATGCATGGATCCATCGATTTTGAAAGAGCCCTGTGTGCCATCCGAAATCATCAGTCCGTTATTTACCCAACGCACAAAAGCATTCATGTAGCGGACTTTTTCAGGCGAATCGTTGAGCATGAGAATACTTGCCAACCTTCCCGAAAGGCTTGTGTTGAAAGCATCCACATCCATGCCGGGAGCTGTTGGAGCTGTTTTTATTTCGCCTGTGCCTGCAAACCATTCCATAGCCTGCTGCATTTCGCCTGCCAGACCTGCCTTTTGCAGTTCGCTGCGCATCATAATGCCTGCTGCATAGAAATTTCGCATGCTATAGCCTAAATGGTGCAAAGTGCCCTGTGCGCTTCCGGCACGGAATCCCTGATCAAGCGCATGACGGATCAACAAGAGGTACATGCCTGAAAGCGTTTGCTTTTCGCTGCCGCTGGCCGATTGATGGTAAGCATTTGCCAGATTAAAAAGTAATTCATTGAATTCGCTTAAACCTGAAGGATTGTCGAAAAGCAGATTGTAACGCGCCGCGCCTAAACGTTCGTAAGTTTCGCCCCAACGTTCGAAAAATACAGGTATTCCGCGAACTGAACCGTCGCGGTTTTTGCGTATGCGGTACTTGTTGAACGCAGCTGTAAGCGCTTTTAAAGAAACAACTTTTTTATTTTCGGTAAGGGTTTCTACAAAACGTTTCTCGATTGTTTGCAGACTGGCCATATCTTCGGCTGAAATTTCCTTTTTCAGACTCAGATCAAACTGTTTATTCCAGGAATTCAGTAGTGTAAGCCAGTGGCTGTCGGTTTCGGCATTGATAAAAGGCGCTTCGAAACCTGCTGTGTGATGCCGTACATCCTGAAAGGACGAAAGCATCAAATGGTCGAAAAAGAGTTCACCCTGACCTGCACTTTTCACTGTAATGCGGAGTTCATTCATTCCGGCTTGCGCTTTTCCCTGCATATCGCGGTCGAAAGCTACCCACGCTCCACTCCAGCCTTTGAAATTCAAACCATATTCAAAAAAAGAGCATACTTTATCGTCTTTCAGAAACTCAAAAACAAGTTTAGCTTCAGGCAATTGTCTGAGGGAATAAAGCCAAAACACGAAAGTAGCTACCGAATTATCTCCGTGCGGATTTTGAGCCGCATAAGGAATGTTCTGTACAAAACTCAGTGTTGCATCTGTCTCGCTCCATTTCCATTGCAGACTTTTTTGTCCGTGTTTGAAATGCTCGCCAGAAATATTCAATTCAGATTTTTCATCGGCCGAAGCAGGAAAAACGCCTGTCTCAAACGATATAATAGCCGGATGCGCGAACTCCTTTGCCTGACCAAAAAGGCCAAAGCAGGTGAGAGCGCTTGCAAAAAGCACTGATATGAGTATACGATGCATCATTTATTCGTTTTGTGTTTATCTCCCTTTGGTCGATGACCGTTGGTTCGTGTTCCGCGTTTCGAGTTTATCTCCCTTCGGTCGATGACCATTGGTTGTGTTCTGCGATTCGATTAGCAATTGTAAATCGCTAAATTGTAAATTAAACTCAGGGTTTTTCTATTCCCTTTTTTCTCAGCAATGCTTCCAGAAAATAATAATCGGCATAGTTGAGTGGCACATCAATTTCGTGTCCGTGAGGAATGCTGCCTACCGAGTGCATAAGCAGGAAATTTCCGTTTGTTCCCAAAAGGGCACGATACGCTGGAGACGAAAGTGAAGCTACAATTTTGTCGGCAGTTTCCTTGTATTCGGGTTTGCCGAAAGTGCTCAACTCGTACAAAGCCGATGCAATAATGGCTGCTGCCGAAGCATCGCGTGGTTCGTTGGGAATGTTTGGTGCATCAAAATCCCAGTAAGGAACCAAATCTTCGGGCATGTTTTTGTGCGTGAAAAGATAGTTGTAGATTTTGTCTGTTAGTTCAAGATAGCGCGGATCTTTTGTTTCGCGGTAGCAAACAGCAAATCCGTAAATAGCCCATGCCTGACCGCGTGCCCATGCTGATTCGTGTGCATAGCCTTGTGCAGTGTGTTTGTGACGAACTCCGCCTTTTATTTTGTCGTAATCGATCACATGATAACAGCTGTAATCGTCGCGGAAATGGTTTTCGAGTGTTACATCGGCATGACTCACAGCCATTTTGTAAAACGATGAATCGCCTGTAAAGCGGGTCACTTCGAAGAAAAGTTCGAGATTCATCATGTTATCAATGATTACCGGACACATCCAACCGCGTGTTCCCTGCCAGCCACGATCTTCATCCCACGACTGAATAACGCCCGGAGTTGGGCGGAAACGGGTAGCCAGCGATTTAGCTGCCTGAATCATCACATCTTTGTACGCTTCGTTTTTGGTGGCTTTGTAAGCGTTTCCATAACTTGTATTGATCATAAAGCCCACATCGTGATGCCAGGTCAGAAATTTCACCGAGTCCAGATCTTCGGTATATTTTGTACCCAGGTTTTTCCATTTTTCATTGCCTGTGAGTTCGTACATATACCACATACTGCCGGGAAAAAATCCACTTGTCCAGTCATCGATAGGCACATACTGAATTTTATCGTTTTTCACGGTGCGCGGGTTCAGAATTTTTCCACTTTCCTCAATCAGTTTTACCTGATGGCCTATTTGCTTTTCGGCAAAGGCTACATTATCGGCTATTAAATCAGTTTGCACGTTTTTAGAGGTACTGTTACAAGCGCTGAGCAGTAAGAGCCCTAATCCAATGGTCAATAAGTTTGTTTTCATAAAGTTATAATTAAACCCCTGATGCCTGCCCCCTAACCCCCTAAAGGGGGGATGAGTACTATCGAAAGAACAGGATTACAGAGAAGTTGTTATTTTATATTTTGTTTAAATTTTTTATTTTGAGTGAATCCATTTAAATGTATAATTGATATTTTTTCCTGCTATTCGACCATAATAAATTCCGTTAGTGAAATTGTTTAAATCAACGGTCAGTGAATTATCCATATTCAGTATTTTATTCTGATATAACAGTTGTCCTGCAGTGGAGTAAATGCGAACTTCAGTATCTTCATTCAAATCAGATTTTGGACTAATAATAAGTTGATTTTTGAGATTTATGATTTTAAACAGATCACTTTTTTCTGTTTTCTCAACAGCCGTATCATCGGTTCGTTTCAAAGCAAAATAAATGGCTTCGCCTTCGCTGAAAGTCAGTGTAACTTGTGTTTCTCCATTGGCCGGAGCATGAAACTGTACGCCCGGCACTGCTTCCACAGGCAGCCATTCGCCATGAAGCGTAAGTGTGGTCTGACTGCTGGATGATTTCCAACCGTAAGTGGCATCGGTCACAGGTTTCAGGTTCGGATTTGAAGCTGCAAAATACTGACGGCCGGTTTGTGCATCGGGTCGGTGCATCAGCAGATGTTCTGCTGTCGACGATTTTACAATGCCAAAAGTCTGATTGAATGAAGCCCCGTAAAATGTATATGCTGTAATGTTTTTGAGCTTGTAAGTCAGCGCATGCAGATTTCCGCTTTGACTGTGAATCTGATAAATGCTTCCGCCTCCGTTAGCCATTTGTGCCGAGAGTGTTTGCATTTCTGTGGCGTTTGTTCCCGGAATCGCCACAAACGAGTAACTTTTGCCGCTTGGTTTTACGCCATGATTGATGTAAGCCTTCGCTGCATTGGCAGTGGTTGCGGGCGATGCATAATCAGCTCCGGTTTCCACAGGCGATTTCTGCGCACCAAACCTGAGTTCTACTGCATCATTTCCCTGCGGAATAAAATATCCTGTTCCCTGCGGACTGAGCAGCCAGTTATCCTGTGTTGAAGCTACTGATGAGCTGTGTGGCATGGTTATTTCAGTGCCATTGAGCAATAATTTTCCACTGGCTGATGAGGTCAGTTGCTGAAAAAGGTTGGTCGCGGTAATCATGGAAGCATCGTAAGTGCCCGACGAACCAATGCCGCTACCGAGACTGATAATCATATTGTCGAAAGCATACATCGATTTGCGGAAAACCAGATTTGTAGCTGTAAAACGCTGACTTCCCCATGTGTCGATCTGATCGAAATCGGTGGCAAAAACTCCGTATTCTCCCCACGAAAGCGCTCCCGAGAAATTTTTGGTTTTCGTGAACTGATCGAAACGGTCGGTCAGGTTTTTGTTTGGCATCATTTCCTGCCACGAGCTGTAATGTACAGTAGTGGTGCCCGGAACCACATTCCAATCCCAGCCGCCTCCTGTGCCATTGCCTGGATAACCACTTTGCGCTACTGCACCTTTGTAGGTTATTTCGAGTGTTCCATGACTTTGATAACGTCCGAAACGGTTGGCATTGCTGTAAATTTCGGCACCCCAGAATTTTGTGGTTGGTGCGCGCATGGTAGCCACCCAGTTTGCACGGCGATAAATGCCGAGCGGACTGTAATTGAACTGATGAAAACCTTCGTATGTCTTTGAGGGGACGCTGTATTTTGTTGATTCAAAAAAATAATTGCAAGCGCCTGCCAGTTCCTCGTCCAACTCTTTTCCCATACAATCGCCACCCACCAGAATCAGTTTTTCAAATAAATCTTTCGAAAAATATACCTGAATGCCTGAGCCAAACGGATTTCGGCCTGCAAGCGTATTTGCAAAATGGCGCGTATTGCCCGCATCGAGTGTAGCCATTGTGTAAATGGATAAAATGGCTTTTCGGAAACGCAGGTACGAGTCGGCCGAAATGCGGAACGAAGTGCCCTTCATGTACCAGATATAGTCCATCCAGGTCTGATAGGAGTACATGTAGTTGTTGTAATGCGTATTGTGGTGGAAACCAGTTCCGTCGGGTTTCAGAATATCGCCACCTCCGGGCACATATTCGGTGTTGCGGTCGAGGAAGCGTTTGAAGGCTTTCATTTCGCGTACAGCCACAGCGTCGTCGGTCTGAAATAATGCGATCGCTGCAATATGAGGCAGATAGAGATAAACTACATCCGAATTCATCGCCTGCATATAAGTGCTTTGCGATTCGTGCATCAGACCGTAATACGAAATCCAGCGTGCAAGTTTCAAGACTTCATTTTTTTGTACATCAGTACAGGCCGGAAGAATATTCAGCAGTTTGGCCGGAATACTTCTTGCGTTATTGTAATCGGTTGTGGAAATGATATAGTTTAGTCCTTCGGCAAAGCCCTGATCGGTAAGATGATCGAGAAAATTGCGGAAAATTTCCAGTGTTGGTGCGTCGTTCATGCCTGCAGCTGCCAATACTTCCAGTTTGGAAATGTAATCGGTTACAGTCGATGTGGTTAAGGCAGTTGGTGACATGTCGAGAATTTTGCCTTTTACAGTGCCGTCAGCATTTCGTGTAATACCAAGCGAATTTACAAAAATTCTGGCAGCAGTCAGATTGGTGGCAGTACCCGCAGCAGGTGTACGCTTCAATAAGTTCCGTAACGTTTGCAAATCGGCAAGTTCGGTACTTGTGGGTGTTGTCAACGCAATGTCGGGCGTATTGTCAAATAAATTCAGTTGCGTATTATTGCTTGTAAAATATTGTTTGTCAAGTATCCACTGACTGCCCGGAATACGGTTTGCCTGTGTGGTTTGGTTGAGCTTTACATTGTCGAAATAAATTTTGCGGGCTGTTGCCGAAGTGGGTTTCAGTGTAAAACGCACTGCGCTAATGGTCGATGAAACGTTGGAAGCGTACTCGGTATAAGCCCGGTTAAACTCGCGCCAACCGCGATAATTCAGCAGAAAGCGTGCAGTTCGTTTGGGTACATTCAGGTACAGAAAATCAACCACCAATGTATCGTTGGTAATTTCGGGTGTATAAATCTGTAAAAATGCCGAGTTTCCTGTGGACGCAATAAAACCTGTGAAGCTAACCGTCAGCGATGCAGTTCCTGTGGTTTCCCAGCAAAGACTTTGCAGGCCTTCCTTGTAATGTTCGGTGCTCAGCGCAAGTGTGCCGTTTTGTTGCACGGTCCAGTTGGCAGGCACTGTACTTTCCTCGAAAGTAAAGGTTTGCGCCTGAATATTTATTGTGAAAAGGCCAAGCAAAAGAAATAATATGTAGAATTTGTTCTTCATTTTTTTAAAGCATTAATTTACGTGTAAATACAGAATTATCTGACAGTTGTGCCCAAAGAAAATAAATTCGGTTTTTATCGGCGTAAAAGGTTTTTTCCATTGAACTGAATGTCTGATTTTCGAGCATTCGTCCGGTATTGTCGAACAGAGTCGCTGCATCGGTTTGCCCGTGAATGGTCAGCGAATTATCGTTTTTTGAAATTCTCAGTTTATTTTCAGTTGTATTTTCAGTATTTGAAACAGTGTTTTTCAGCACAAATTCCACCGGAATTCCCAATTTGCAACTTACTGTCAGAAGTGTATTCCCATTCTGATAACTTATTTCTACAGCTTCGTTTGGATTGACTAATTCTTTTGTTCCTTCGAGCAAAATCTGCTTCTGTACTACTGCGCCTGGAAGCATGGTGCTTTCGCTGTTTTTTGTTTTTTCGGGGAAATGCAAGGACGGATCGCAAACACTCATGGCAATAGTTCCATTGTAGGTTTCGTTGTACATTAGCAATGTTTCTTCCGAAATACTTTTGATAAGACCTTGGACTAGACGTGTGAGTTCGAAGCTCACGATGGCAGTTGTTTTGCTTATTTCATCGAACACAATGTGTGCGGTTTTATCAGCCCGGATTACCTGATATTCAGGCTTCGAAGTCCAGTTACGTTGCTCAGCCGGCGAAGGCTTGAGCATTATCATATATTCGTAATGTCCATCGATGGGCGCCTGACCGTGATCGATGCGGGCAATCACAAAATTGCCACGTGTTTCGGCTTTGGTTTTATTGTGTGCCGAAACCTGTTCGCCACCGCTGATAAGCACTCTGTTTCGTTCCGAAATACGATAGAAATTTCCTGATAAATCGCTCAATACGGTAGGAGCGGAGGCAATTCCGGAATCAAAACTATAATCGCTGATGTTGGTGAAAGTGCCGTTTACTGAAATTTTCTCAGTACTGTTTTTAATTGCATTCTGAAACAAAGTGGTTTCGGTCACAAAATCAGCATTGTTGTTGTTAATGTCTGTGCCAATACATATAATGCGTTTTCCGAAAGTAAAAACCGATTTACGCGCTGTAAATTCAGGACTAAAATTGGTATTGTTGATTTTGTTGTTTTCTTTTAGTTTCATGCCAAAAATACCATATTGTCCGAGTAGGGAAGAGGCTCCCGCAAAATCTTCGCCCGAGCGTGCCATCAAAGTTCCTGTTGACGGGCTTTCGAGTAATTGAAGTGGCAGATGAATGGTTGTGGTGCCCGGCAGTCGGTTCCAGTCCCAGCCATTTTCGCTGAAACGGCTTTCGGGACGCGATACAGGTGAACCGCCATTCAGAATTTCCACAGCGCCATAACTCTGATAACGACCGTAGCGGTTGTCGGCAGTGTAAATTTCCGATCCCCACACGTCCGAATTATAACCTTTTATGGTAACCAGCGAATTCCCAAAACGCTGAATTCCAAGCGCGGCATGATTCATTACAAAAAATCCCTGCGTAAAATTATTTGCAGCCAATCCGCTGAAACGGCTTTTCAGCGTTGTGTTTTCAGTTTCGAGACGCAGATATTCAGCAGCCAGTGCTTTGTCGTAACTCTCTGAAGGGTTTTCAATGCCGCCCATAAGCGCCAGATAAGCAAATGCGTTGACAACATCCTGACTCATAGCTCCGGCATGCGGATGACGTCCGCCCAGCCCAATCGTCCAGTCGCGGAAATTGCTGTAACGCGACATGGCAAACAGTGCATTGGCCATATTCCGGCGCGCTTCAGTATTTATTTTAAATCCTCCGGGCTGTATGGCAGCCATAAATTTTCCCAAACCATCGAGTCCGCCAATGGCATAAGCAGGGTAATGTCCTGCATGATGAAACACAGAGCCATCGGGTTTAAAACCACCCATATTTCCGGGAGTGCAGGTCATCGACGATTCTGTCCAGCGCACGAGCGATTCCACAGCGCGATAACGTTCGTTCGCAGCCGGAATAAGCATTGCAGAGATTAATCTTTCGAACAGCAAAGTATTCCAACTGTCCACCACGCCATCGCGTGAGATGTCGTAGCCGGCTCTCGATTCGGCGAGACCGCTCCAGAAACCGAGCGCAGCAGCTACATTCGTTAGTTTTCCTGCCGTTTTCAGTTCGTTACGCATCAGAAAAGCGGCTCGGAAAATATCGCGTGTTTCGTAACCGTAATGGTGATTGTTGCCCATTGCGCTGCCAAAAGCAAAACCCTGATCGAGTGCAAAATCCCATAACAAAATGAAATTGTTTTTCGAAGTGTTGTTCTGATTAAAAACAGCATCCTGTGCGAATCCCATCATCATGGTTCCCAAATCGGCAAATGTAATATCGCCTGTTTTTTTGTCGGGTTTTACAACGAGCGGAGATCCTGTAAGGAAACTTCCGGAAACTTTTATTCCTGCATTTGTAAACAGATTTTTAGCATTGTTGATCAGCGAACTGTTAGCCGAAACGGGCAGGAGCGAAGCAATGGCCTGTTCGGTTTTGCTGAGTGCTTCGGTTTGTGCTGCCGATAAATTTGACGGCAAAGTCTGTGAATAATTCAGTGTGCTTTCCCATTTCCAGAGCGAATTCCAGTGAATGAGATAAGCTGCTTCGGTATTGTTGGGTTGTTGTGCGTCAGGTGCATTCTGGTAATTTACATCAGCCACAAACGAGAAACGGTCGATAAATAATCGTCCCTGCGAAATGCCGGCCGGACTAACCAAATGCAGTTTCAGACCTGCACTTTGCAGCTTCAGTCCTGTCATATATTTGCTGCCAATGCGGCAAATACGCCAGCCTTTAAAGTTCAGACCAAATTCGAAAGTATATTGCACTTTGTTGTTTGCATCCCGGTATTCGGCTTTTAGCGGATTATTCGTGGGATTTTCGTTGTAAACCCAGAAGATAACACCATCGCGGAAATTTTTGTGAGTTACCGCATAATCCACTTTCAGTACCGATGCATTTGTCCATTTCCATTCCATAGCTGCACTT
The DNA here is from genome assembly GCA_034004015.1 of Paludibacter sp. Lineage (GTDB taxonomy): Bacteria > Bacteroidota > Bacteroidia > Bacteroidales > Paludibacteraceae > Paludibacter. The sequence goes on along the minus strand of JAVEXN010000019.1, from coordinate 23,012 downwards.
CCATCCTTGTAAGGCGCTTGCACAATGTTGAGTTGTGCGTTTGTGGCGCTGAAGGGTGCGATGGCTCCATTGTCGAAGCTGAAATTCTGAGCTCCGGCAATAAAACTTATTGCAGTGAATATGAAAATGAGGATATGGCGCATAAATATTATGTCGATGGTTAGTGTTTTGTTTTTTTTGCCCCTAATTACTCCCTTTGGTCGTGACCTTTGGTTCCCCTAAAGGGGACTTAAAGAGTGGTTTGCTAAGCTAATTTCTTTTACAACCATTTTTGGAGACGAAAGTAACTTAAAAGTCCCCTTCAGGGGATTTAGGGGCCATTTATTATTTGCTTTTACTCTGTTATTATGATTTTGAGAGTCTTTTCCGTCGATTCGCTGTGTACATAGTTTTGATTCGAAGCGTAGAATTTTACAATATACTCACCTACTTTGCTGAAAGTATAGGAATAATTTTCCACTCTCGAACTGATATTTTTTATCGAAGCTACAGCTGAATTTTCAGTTTGTCCCAATGGAATTTCAATAGGTTTGGATATCAGCCAGTCGTGATTGAGTGCATTGTCGCGTGCAGTACGTTTTATTTCCATCGCAGCCGGATTGTTGATATACCAAACTCCGGCAAGCGATTCGCTATTGTAAGCAGCCGTTTTGTTCAGCATGTCGAAAGGCGAAAAACCCATGGTAGCTGCCAGATAAGTCGATATTTTCGAATTGTCGGTGGTCAGCGTATTGTCAATCAGCAGGTCGGATACAATCCATGTAGGTTGCCAGTCGGCTACGAAATCAGTTTTGTAGCGAAAAGCGATGGTAAGTGTTTTACCACGATACCCGTTGACCGGAATTTCAGCTTTTTGCTTTGTATTGGCCAGTTTTGGCAGATTCGACATTGCACTTACATCTGTCCATGAGTGTGTACTTACTGCTGTGGAATCTTTTCCAAAGTCGTTGAGTAATAGTCCGGGAAAGCTTTCCGAAACATACACGCTCAGTGTGTTTTCGATGTGTGTTCCCCAGGCAGCCTGAGTCGAAAAGCTCAAAGTGGCATTGGTTGGCACAAATCTTTCGTATGCAAATGAAATAAAGTCGGGTTCTCCGGCGAAATTAAATTTTACCGTAGTTCCTTTTGCAGCAGTTATCACACTGTCGGTAATGCTTACTTCGGCAGCCGGTTCCACTGTTACATCAAATTTCAGCGGTTGTTCAAGTGCATCCTGACAGGCGGTAAATATTCCAGCCAAAACAGCTATCAGGAAAATATATTTGATTTTCATATCTCTGTATTTTTTATGTTTGAAAATTACCAACCCGGATTGTTTACAGTAATAAGTTTGTTTACCGACATTTCGGTATCAGGAATCGGGAAATAATTGTACGCATCCGACACATTGTAATAGGCCGAAGCATATTTCAGACCTGACGACCAGCCATCCTGTTCCACTACTGCCTGCATATTTCGCATGGTCACAGTAAAATCACCCCAGCGAATCAAATCCCAGCGACGCAGTGCTTCGAAAGCAAATTCCATAGCACGCTCTTTTTTAATAAAATCGCGGAATTGTTCTTTTGTAAGTCCGCTACCGGTCAGAGGTGTAATGCCTGCACGCACGCGCACTGCATCGATACATTCGTAAGCCAGATCCGAAGGCACTGCCGTAAGTTCGTTGTCGGCTTCGGCAATCATAAGCAGAATGTCGCTGTAACGCAGAATCGGGAAGTTGATCGGGGTGTAGTTTTTGTTTTTAGGCCCTTCCACTTCATGTTCGCGTCGATATTTGGCTGCACAACGTGTTTTTGTACGGTTGCTTACAGTAGCAGTTTCCTCGGTAAAAGTATAACCGTTGGGTACAAATGTTCCGGGGCGGAGTTTTCCGAAATAATATTTTCTTCCGGTAACCTGTTTCGGGGCTGTGCTTGCAAAAGTATATTCGTAATTGGCAATGTTCCAGTCGCCACGTGCAGTATCACCTTCGGCTTCGTACATTTCGTATAGTTTCAGCGAAGCATAAGCAAATTTGTAGCTGTAGCCGGGATTTGCCAGTCCCATCAGTTCTTTGATGCCTTCGGTGGAAGAAAAATCATTGCTGCTTCCGAATCCGATAGTGTTTCCGATACGACCGGCAGCCTGTTCTACCGTTCCACGATTGCCGGCTTCTTCAGCTTCCCAAATGCTTTCGCGCACTCCGGTGCTGTTGTATTTGTCCTGAGCCAGATCCATAAATACGCGGCTGTAAGGTGTTACCAATCCGTGCAATGTGCTTTCCTTCACTTCGAGTGCCCAGCGTTTTGCTTCGGCAAAATATCCTGATACTTCAGGTCCGGCAGGTTTGTTGTCGCGGAAATGCTCGCCGGCACGGAACAGATAGATACGTGCCAGAATACCTTTGGCTGCCGACTGTGTAACACGACCGGTATAGCTGATATCGGTAGCAGTGAGTAAATTCGGAATAGCAGTTTCAATATCACTGATAATCTGATTGTAAATGGTCTGTTTGTCGGTGCGGGCAGCATCGAGGCCTGTAACCTTTACAGTAGGTTCGAGTCGCAAAGGCACATCGCCCCAGCCCTGTACAAGGTTGAAATAATAGAACGAACGCAGGAAAAGCGCTTCGGCACGCACACGGTCGCGCACGCTTTGTGCTATCTCCGGATTTTTATCCACATTGGCCAAAAGGATATTGGCGCGGTTTACACCTTCGTACAAAATACGCCAGAAAGTACTGATGTAAGTGTTACTGCTGTTGGCATTGGCGCAAAGCATGCTACTTGTGGCGCTCGAACGCTGAAAGAAAGTCAGGTCGTCGCCTCCGGCATTGTATAGCGGATAGTTGTTTCCGTAAAAATGTTCCTGCATTATGGGGCTGTACACACCTGTAAGGAATGCATCGAGCTCGTTTGCATTGTTGAAAAAGGTTTCAGCTGTCAGTGTATGCGGTTCCTTTTCCAGGAAATCGGAACAGGAAGCCAACCCAATCAGAGCGAAACTCAGGATAAATATTTTAAATGCTTTCATTTTGAGTAATTGATTTTTACAGATTAAAAACTAAGATTCAGACCGGCATTCACTGACGCGGCACGCGGATAAGCCGAGAAATCGAGATTGGGTGTAAGCGCTGTGTTGCGGATAGAAACTTCGGGATCGTAACCGCTGTATTTGGTCAGCGTAAACAGGTTTTGACCCGATACATATACCCTCGCATTGCTGATTTTTACTTTTTTCAATAATTTCGGACTGAAAGTATAACCCAGCGATAATGTTTTCAGACGCAGATACGATCCATCTTCGATAATGCGGCTTGAGAACAATCCGTTCGACGACGAAGTGCTGATGCGTGGAATGTTGCTGTCCTGATTGTCGAATGTCCAACGGTCGGCAAACGAAGCAAACTGGTTAAGGTCCTTGCGTTTGTTGTATCCGCTTTCGAACATCAGGCGGTTGGCATTCAGAATGTCGGAGCCATACGACCACTGGAAGAAAATACTGAGGTCGAAACCTGCATATTCAAAGTTGTTGGTAAAACCACCAATGTGCAAAGCCTCACCGCGACCAATGAAAGTCTGGTCGTTGGAGTCGATCACGCCATCTTTGTTGATGTCGGTGTATTTAGGGAAACCCGGGCTGTGTGTTGTTCTCAGAAGTAAAACGTGCAATACCGGGTTTGAGCGTATAGTTGGCTCCGTCAAAATCAAATTCGTCCACCTTGTAAGTTCCTTCGAAGAGGTAACCATACATCATACCAATTGGATAACCCACTTTGGCAATGTAGTTGGGCGCAGTGAAACTCTGATCGAAATAACCATTGCTAAGCATAGCCAACTGATTTTCGGCCAGTTCCAGTACTTTGTTGCGGTTCAAAGCAATGTTGAAGTTCGAAGTCCATTTGAATTTTTTAGTCTGGAAGTTTACGGTGTTGAGCGTAAGTTCAATACCCTGGTTTTGAACCTTTCCAATGTTTTTCATTACACTTCCGTAACCTGCAGAAGGTACAAGAGTTGCCTGCAAAAGCAAATCCGAAGTAATTTTATTGTACCAGTCGAAAGTCACACTGATTCTGTCCTTGAAAAATCCGAGGTCAAATCCGAGGTTGGTCTGACCGGTGGTTTCCCATTTCAGGTTCGGGTTCGAAAGGCTGGTGGGTACCACACCTACCGAAGTAATGGTATTGTTGAACGGATACACACCGTGCGTCACATCTTCGGGTTTCGAATAGTTGCCTGAGGCTGCCTGCAATGCTTCGAAAAGCGCATAAGTGTCGTATTCGCCCACGCGGTTGTTACCGGTGACACCCCAGCTTGCACGCAGCTTACCTGAATTGAGAAAACGGGTAGCAGGTTTCATAAATTCCTCTTCGGTAAAATTCCATGCCAGCGAAGCTGATGGGAAATATCCGAAACGGTTTTCTTTTCCGAATTTCGACGAACCGTCGGCACGGAAAGAAGCTGTGGCGTAATATTTCGATTGATAATTGTAATTGATTCTGGCCAGATACGAAAGCATACTCCATTCCGAAATGGTTGAAATAATGCGGTTAGGTGTTCCCTGACCCATTCCTGCCATTCCAAGAGTTTCGTATGGGATTCAGAATGTTTTCGTTCAGCCATGTGCGACGTTCGGCAGTGGTGAGTGTGGCATTCACCTTGTCGCTCGAAATAGGTGAGCCATAACGGGTCTTCGAATTGTTGAAAGTTTCGCTGCGGCGATTGTCGTAAGTGTAACCTCCTGATACTTTAAGTTTCAGACCTTTCATAATTTCGTACTCTGCAAAACCATTGTACTGACTGTATGTGGTAAAACTTTTGCGATACTCATTGTTGAGCGAAAGAATAGGGTTGAAACGGTAGTCGTTGGTCTGATCCACACCTTCGTCTGTAGTATTGTCAAGCAGTGTGTTCAGGTCGATGCCCGGCTGAGTGACAGGGCGGTAACCCCATACGCTGTAGAAAAGGTTGTTCATGCCACTGAACGACGATTGCGAAGGAGAACTGCCTGTTTGTATAGCTCTTGAATAGTTTGTGGTAAGGTTGATGTTCAGTTTGTTACGACGGATATTGGTTCCGATACGTCCCTGAATACGGTTGTAGTTTGAAGCAATCACCACACCATCCTGATCGTAATACGACAGTGAGGCGTTGTAGCGGTTTCCGGCAGTACCACCCGAAAACGACAGACTGTGGTTTTGCTGTGCGGCATCGCGGAAAATTAAATCCTGCCAGTTAAATTGTTGTACATTGCGATAATCGTCGAGTGTGTATGTTTTGTTGTCCAGGGTTTTGAAATAGCCTAGGTTTCCGGTCATGTCGGCGGGAGTATAGATTTCGGACTGCATGCGAACAAATTCGTAAGCATCCATCATTGGAATGGCACGGGTAATGCGTTGTACACCATACGAACCGTCGTAAGTGAATACCGGTTCTCCGATTTTTCCTTTTTTAGTGGAAATAATGATAACACCGTTGGCGCCACGGGCTCCGTAAATGGCTGTGGCCGATGCATCTTTCAAAATGTCAATAGACTCAATATCGTTGGGGTTGATTGAACTTCCCACTGTAGGATCTTCCACCGGGAAACCATCGATTACATAAAGGGGTGAGTTTTCCTGTGTAAGTGAGTTGTTACCACGAATTACAATGTTCATGGTTCCACCGGGTGTTCCTTCACCGGAGCTAACATTCACACCTGCAATTCGTCCGGCCAGAGCCTGGTCGAAACTGGCCACAGGAGCTTTCATCATGTCGTCGAGGTTGGCTTTGGCCACCGAACCGGTAAGGTCTTTCTTTTTTACATCCTGATAACCAATTACCATTACTTCGTTAAGGGCTTTCGATTCTTCTTTCAGGGTAATGACCATGGGTTTGTTACGTTCTACCTTGCGCTCCTGAGTTTCGTAACCCAGATACGAGAAAACCAGAATAGCATTGGTGTTGGCCACTGTTATACCAAATTTACCATCGAAATCGGTAATGGTTCCCTTGTCCTGACCTTTGATGATAATGTTTACCCCCGGAAGACTTTCGCCTGTTTCGTCGAATACGGTTCCGGTAATGGTAATGTTGTTTTGAGCTATGCCTGTTGCCGAAAGCATGACAGCCAAAAACATTAAGATTGTTTTTTGAAATTTACTTTTCATTGGTATTGTTGTTGAGTGTATTGTATAAATTTATACAAATAATTAAGGTTAGTGAAGAAGGTTGTATCAAAAGCAAAGAGAAGAAAACAAAAACTTACAAATCGATTCATTCAACTGCCCCCAACCCCCTAAAGGGGGCTTTTACATTGTGCAAATAAAGATATTACGTTGCACAAACTAAGTCCCCTTTAGGGAACCAAAGGTCACGACCAAAGGGAGTAATTTGGGGCAAAACCAAAAGTTATTATAATTTGCAGCTTTGAAATTGCTCAAGTATACTTTTGATACAGCCTTCTTCACTTTGATATTATTTTACAAATACTTTTTGTACTCCTTCGTTCATCTTTACAAGATAAATGCCCTGAGTGAGTGATACAAAAGCATCAGAGTTATTTGTAGTAATGGTTTTTACTTTCATACCCGAGGCATTGTAAATGCTTATTTCCTGTGCCGATGGGATGCCATTGATTTGGATACCACCCTGTTTGCCAAAGCAATTTACGCCTGCATCGCTAAGCGATTTCACTGAGGTGAGTGAACGCCATACAATGTTCACTTTGAAAGAATTGTGTACAGCCATACTCCAGAAACCGTCCTTGTCTATGTCGTTTTTGAAATCCACTTCGTTTCCGGTAAATGTGAGTCCACCATCGTTCGAAACGGTATAATAGGCTCTTGACATTTCATAACCTGTTTTGGGTTCGAAGAAGAGTTCGAGTTTACTGCCTTTTGCATAACCATAAGTGTAATCTTTGGCCAAAATTTCGCCCAAAGCTGAATAAATAAAACCGTTGCCTGTATCGCCTTCGCCTGCAACCACAATATAATATGGTAATTCGTATGCACCGATATCATATTTTGCTTCGGCCTGTGGATATCCTTGTGGACGTGGAAGGCCTGCAAAATCGCTGGTAACTGCTTCTACAGTTTTTCCGATATTTACAAGTGGTGAAGCTCCGTTGAGGCTCCAGTTAACACTGTCGAGGTTCAGAAGATGTTCGGCAGCAGTGGATGCTCCGATAAATGAAGAAACTTTTGTGAATTTAGGTCCGCTGCCGAGTGTTCCGGCGGCAGGATCGGTTACATCGCCATTCGAAATATTGGACGATAACAATACATTGTCAGCCAGATTCCAGCTCTTGTCGGTAGGAAGCGGATTGTATGTAGCGTTGTTATGAACTGTGGAATTTGAGTTAGCAGCACCGGTAATACTTGTGGCAGTTGCCAGTGTAGCATCTGTATAGCAGGCCCATACAACATTGTTGATCATTTTAATAGTATTACCTGCTCCGTAAAGTCCCCCAATATTTTTTACAATAATATTGTTGTAAAGATTTCCGCCATTGTAATAAACTGCATTTGCACCACTGTTGTTGTAAATCAGATTGTTGATTATCTGGTTTGCTGCACTGTTTACAAAAATACCAGCTCCGGGTTTCAATGTGGTTCCGTCAACAGATACATTGTTGTAAATACGGCAATTTGAAATATAAGTATTGGTATTACCCTGTATTCCTATACCGGCACCACGAATGGTCGAACTGTTACCTGTAATGTCACAGTTTTCGATGTAACCTGTAAATCCGTTTGAACTTGTGTTACAGAAAACACCACCACCGCCGTTACTTCCGGTAGTATGCACATTATTTCTGATAAGACAATTACGTAAAGTACCTCCGGTGTTCATCATTACGCCGGCTCCGGCTGCAGCACTTGTACTGTTTTGTACAATACAGTTTTGCATAATCAGGTTTGGACGAATAAGGGCAGCACCACCGCTACCATCTGTCACTGTTCCTTTTCCATTTCCATCAGTCAGAATAAAACCGTCGAAAGTGGTTGGAATGTCTAACGCAGCTGCAACCTGAATCAGTCGGGAGTTGTTACCTTTCAGTGTGGTTGGATTTGCAAATTCCCAGGCTTTTCCACCGGCCACTTTGGCACGTTCGGAAACAGCGCTCTCAGTTCCTGCAAAACTTCCATAAACGTTTATACTGTCGAGCAGGGAAATAGCTGAGGTGATTTCGAATTCGCCAGAAGCTACCCAAACGTCCTTACGGGCTGCAGGGTCGGCTTTTGCAGCAGTTATGGCTTCCTGAATATTGCCAAGGGCATCATTCCACGAAGCTCCTGTTCCGGTAGCTCCGGGTTTTACGTATATTACTCCGTGCTGAGCTTCGGCATACAAAGCTGATATGCTGCACAGAAGGGCGAAGATGAATGTAATTTTTTTCATTGCTGAATGTTTTTTTTGATTTGTAATTTTTAGGTTGCCACAGGCGGCTGTGTTACTTCCGCCTGTGTGTTTTGCAACCCGTTTTTTGTGATAGTGATAGAGAGAATTTTGTGAATGTGTGTTACCTAACCACAACTTTTTGAACCTTGTCTGAAACTTTTACGAAATAAATTCCTTTTCCTGTATTGAAAGTGACATTGCTGTTTGTCGCATTGCTCACAGCTACGCGAGCGCCGGTTACATTGTACAACTCTACAGTTTCGCCTGCACTGAGTCCCTGCACTTCAATCTGATTTCCATTGGCAAAGCAAAGGAATGATTGTTTTTCGGTATTGATGCCTGTGGAGGGATTATCTTCGAATTCAACTACTAATGTGCTGTTTGCTGTCAGCGCAGGTGTGCTGTAAACGCCTTCCACAAGTTCTGTTTTTACTTCCGTGTTGTTGTAAAGTACCGATTTTACTGATTTTCCTGAAGCAGGTGTGATGGTGAAAGCAATTGCTTTGCCTTTTGGTTCGTTAAGTACTGCTCCCGAAGTCAGTTCGTTTACTGTTCCGCCTTCGTTGAAAGTAACGGTGAGGTTGTAGTAAGCGAGTTCGTAAGCACCCATATCGTAAGCTGATCCCTGTGGACGGGCAACACCTGCGAGGTCGGTGGTTAATCCGGAAATTGTTTGTCCGCTGTTAAGAGCTGCAGAAGTATATTTAATAGACCAATCTGAAGTCTCAAGTTCAGTGGTTTGTTCAGTGGTTGTGGGATGTCCAAAGAATGTAGTAGGAAGTACAAATCCCGGACCTTTTGCTCCAACCTGAGAGTCGTTGCCGAGCTCAAGAGCAAGGTTGTCAGTCTGTGTATATGCATCACTTGCCAGAGTTGGGTAAACTGCAGAATTGCTAATGATTGTGCTTTTGTTTGTAGTGTTACTGGTAATACCTGTATTGGTTTCACCTGTAGCAGTTGTTTTATTTCCCCAAACAATAGTATTGGTTATTGTAATGACTACAGTGGCACCGGCAATATAAACCTGACCTACGTTATTTACAATAGTACTATTCGTAATATTTCCTCCGTTGAAAAATACTGCATTTGTGCCGGAATTGTTATATATCAAACAGTTTTTGAAATTGTTATTCGCCGAATTTGTGTAAATAGCGCCTCCGGGTTGTAATGTTGTTCCTGCATTGTCAAGACTTTTGTTTGACCTTATTACACAGTCTGTAAAGTTTGTAACGCCTGTACCTGTACCCTGAACTCTGACTCCACCAGCTGTAGTATATCCACGATTATTTTCAATGAGACAACCCGATACATTCGAAGTAACAGTATTAGATGCATTGTTCGAATAAACACCACCGCCCACGGAAGCTACGTTTCCGGCAATATAGCTGTTTGTTACATTACCTCCATTGTAGAAATTAACGCCTCCTCCGTTGCCGGTAGAATTATTATTGATAATTTTACAGTTTTGTAGAGTAACACCATCGCGGTATTGAGCAGCTGCATTTGCTGCACTGCTTTTGGTGATGGTCAGTCCTTCAAAAAGCACATTGGCGAAAGCATTTCCAGCAAACAATATCTGAACAGAATTATTGCCATCGAGTATGGTTTCGTTTGTGTATTCCCATGGTTTAGTGCCTTTTTGACGTTCCAAAACTGTAGTTTCTGCGCCCGAGAAGCCTCCCATTACTGAGTGATTGGCCTGGTCGATGGTGTTTACAGCACTTAGCACATAAGTACCTGCAGCTATCCATACTTCGTCGCCTGAAACAACAGTTTCATTATACCAAGCATTAAATGTTTTTCCTGCTACTGTCAGGTCCACCAGAACTTCGCCTGCGCCGGTAGCACGCCATGTAGCTGCTCCGCTGGCTCCGGTCTGTACCAGATAGCGTGTGGCAAAAGCTGAAAAACTGCACATTAAAGCCAGTGCGAGCAAAAGTGTAATTTTTTTCATAACAATTGTAATTTTAAAGTTGACTATTATAGTTTGTATGTGTGTTGCTATCGTTTATGATATTATCCACGTTGCAAAAATAGCTTGTACTTATACAGCGTATGACCTAAAATTCTGCGCAAAAGGTTCTTTTTTGTACGTATTTTCAGCGATAAAGGCTTATTTCTCAGCTAAAATGCTCAGTATTTGATTTCCTTGTTGAGTATTTTCTCCCGAAACCACGGATCGCCGGCTTCTTTCAGCAATGCGGCCATTTGCCGGGTTAGTTTCCGGTAAAGTTTTTTGTTTTTACTGTAATCGAGACTGTTCATTTGATACGGATCTTTTTTATCGTCGAAAAGCAATACTTCTTTCATGTTTTTCTTCCGGTCGATGGTGATGGCCAGGGTGTAACGTTCGGTTTTAATGCCGCGTGCCACCGGGAAATAACTGATAACCTTTCCTTCTGCATTTTTCTCGCCATCCACATTGCGGATATAAAGTACGCCTTTGGGTGCTTTCCGAATGTTTTTTTCTGATTTCAGGGATCCTGCCAGATTGTTTCCCTGTACGCTTGCAGGAATTTTGTTTTCAAGTCCGGCCAGCGAAAGCAGTGTAGGCATAATATCGGGCGTGCCGAGCATCAGATTGCTTACTTTTGGTTTCAGATTGCCTGGGTAACGAATGAGAAATGGTACATTCAATGCTTCGGTGTAAGGCGAGTTTTTAGCATCGAGCACATGACTCGTCAGTGTTTCGCCATGATCGGAGCTGAAAACCACTATGGTGTTTTTGTCAAGTCCTGCCTCTTTCAAGGCCTGAAGTATTCGTCCAAACTGACGATCGACGCCGGTTACCGCTGCAAAATAATAGGGAGCAGATTTGTGTTTTTCGGTTAGCTTAGAGTTTACATTCGGACGAATCAATAGTTCATTCAGCGGAATATCTTTGTACAGATTAAAATCTTCTTCCTCCACATCCTCGAGCGAACTGTAGGGATGGTGAGGCGGATTCATGCTGACCATCAAAAAGAAAGGCTTCGATTTGTCGCGGTCGTTCTGAATAAAGTCGATGGCTTTGTCGGCCTCGTGCTTGGGCGACCACTCACGAATTTCATGTCTGTCGCCATTGCTGTCCCAGTAATGTGGTTGCTTGTGCACATCGAAAGTGCCGTACGAATACCAGTAACGGAATCCGTGACGACGTTCAGCAGGTGTGTAAGCATCCCAAACAGGATTCCGGTTTTCAACATAGGTGCCGGGATTTTGCGGATTGTTTTTTGTTGGATAATCCACATGAAGTTTTCCGATATAAGCACAATCGTAACCATTGGCCGAAAGCACATCGCTAATGGTCACAACATCCTGACGGAGGTTGCTAATGGGACGCGTATTGTTGCAGTTGAGCGCTACTCCGCTACCGTCGGGAAACATGCCTGTGAGCATCATGCCGCGATGCGGACTGCTCAGCGGACAGTTGCTGTAAGCCGAACTGAGAACCACAGCTTCGGATGCAAAGGCGTTCAGATTGGGCGTATGCACCGGGTCGGCCTTGAAGTTTACATGCAGGCTGTAGGGTTTTTCGTTCCAGAACTGCATGGCGTGATTGCGCATTTGGTCAGGGAATACATATACAATATTGGGCTTTTCGTTAGCCAGCGCATTTCCCGAAATAAGCAGCGAAAGTGCTATTATGTTTTTTCCTTGTGTCATGAGATGTTTGGTTTGTTGTCAGAAATTATTCGCGTTGTTTTCGAAGATATTTGATGATACGATACTTTCATCTGCCCCCAACCCCCTAAAGGGGGCTGTGACATTGTGCAAATAAAGTAATTGCGTTGCACACACTAAGTCCCCTTTAGGGGATTTAGGGGCAGAAATGAAAAAGGTCTTATAAATCGTAAGTTTAAAAGAGTTCAAGTGCGCTTTTGATACAGCCACCCTATGTGTTCTATGTCTTTTTTCTAATTTTAAAAACTACTGTGACTCCCGATACCCGGGATGTTCCATATGTGGTAAAAAAGTATCAATAATAATTATCAGTTACTCATATTAAACCAGAGTTCTTCTTAGTTTTCTTAGTTTTTATTTCCGGCAGCTTAACGCCCCGTAATCTTATTATGATGCTTTGCTAATTTTTTAGCCATCTTTTGGTTGGTCTGTAACAGGTTGTTTTGCTGACCGATATCTTCTTTAATATTAAACAATCCTCCGCCCGGAATGTTAGCCAGCTCGTTGCCGGTTTTATTACGTTCGCGTCCTTTGTACTCAGGAATATATGTCCAGTCGCCCATGCGAAGTGCTGTGCGGCCCTGTGCTTCTATCACAAGTTCGGTACGGGCTTTTTTCGATTTGCCCAAAAATGCCGGAAGTGTATTCTGGCTGTCGAAACCTTTTCCCAACTTTTGACCTGTAAGTGCAGCTATCGAAGCCATAAAGTCGAGCTGACAAACCAATGCATCCGAAACCTGTGGCTGTATTTTGCCTTTCCAGTAAACCATAAACGGCACACGTGTACCGGCTTCGTATAGGCTGTATTTTCCTCCACGAAGAACTCCGGCAGGTTTGTGGTTACCAAGTTTTTCCACTGCATCGTCGTAATATCCATCGTCGAGTACAGGTCCGTTGTCGCTCGAGAAAATCACCAGCGTATTTTCAGTCCGTCCTAATCTGTCGAGTTCGGCCATGATTTCGCCTACGCTCCAGTCGGCTTCAATAATGGCATCGCCACGCGGACCCATGCCACTTGCACCTACAAACCGTGCATTCGGAGTGCGCGGCACATGTGGTTGATGTAGTCCGAAGTACAGAAAGAAGGGCTTGTCTTTGTTTTCGTTTATGAAGTTTTTAGCCAATCCTGTAAAGTAGTCGGCCATATCTTCGTCTACCCACAATGCATTTTTTCCACCCCGCTGAAATCCGATACGCGGAATACCGTTATGCACCGAGTTATTGTGGCCGTCCGACCATTTCATTTTCAGCAATTCGGGGTGAGTGAGTGCCGTAGGTTCGCCTTCGAAGTTCTTTTTATAGCTGACTTCAATCGGATCATTAGGGTCGAGGTTCACTACACTGCCGTTTTCTACATATACATTGGGTACACGGTCGTTGGTTGCTGCTATAATATTCGAATACTCAAAACCAATTTCGCGGGCGCCGGGCTTAATGGTTTCGTTCCAGTTTACATTGCCTGCGCCCATTCCCAAATGCCATTTTCCAATGGCTGCTGTGCTGTAACCTGCTTTTTGAAGCATTTTGGGCAATGTGGGTTGTGTTTCCTTTATCAGCAGTGGCGCATCGCCCGGAAGAATCTGTGCAGCAGGATTGCGCCAGGGATACATGCCTGTAAACATACCGTAACGACTGGGTGTGGATGTGGCTGAAGTGGCATAACCATTGGTGAAACGCACTCCGTTGTTGGCTAATTTGTCAATGTTTGGAGTGTTTGTGGTTTTGGAACCATAGGCGCTCAGGTCGCCGTAACCAAGGTCGTCGGCAATAATCAGAATGATGTTGGGCTGTTTTTCAGGTGCTTTGGCAAAAACGCTTAGTGCCATTGCCGAAACCGATGCCAGTACAATGTGTTTGTTCATATGTAAAAATGAATATTACCCCTAATCCAACCTTGCCCCCTAACCCCCTGAAGGGGGGATAAGAATCGGAAGAAGAGTGTGGTTTGTGTTTTTGTTATTATGGTAGTGTTATTTGTGTTGTGAAATAATAAATTTATAATTACCACTCTGGCGGATTTTTTTATCACGTAATGTAAGCCTGAAAATTTCGTCGCCCCATACGCGGGACAGACGTACATCGTCAAGTGCTATGCTTTCAATGCTGGTTTCAAAAGTATTACTGTCAAAAGTCATTTGCATTTTCGCACCATTTACTGCTACCACAATTTTGTTTTTCTGTATTTCGGGTTTTGAGTGCAGCATAAAGTGTATTTCGTTCGCTTTTTCAACATTTTTCAATGAGAATTTGTCGCTTATTACCAGAGCTTTTTCGTTCAACTGATAAGTTCTTGTCCAGTTTGCTGCTTTTGCTTCGGCCGGATAAGCAGTGGCAATATTCATCGACAGTTGTTTTTTGCCTGTATTTACTTTTAGGTTTGTAGCTTTAAATTCTTTCCCGAAATTCTGTTCCACACCGTTGATGGTGGGCAGATTGTGATATTTGCTGCGCATGGTCCAGATACTGTAGCGCTCCGGTCCGAAAGTCTGACGGGTGTAAGTACCCACGCCGGCATCGATAAATACAGGTGTGTTTTTGTACCACAGCGAGAATGTCCCGGCATCGTTATGGTTGTGGCTTTCGGCATTGTATCCGCCCTTGGCTGCCATAAAGAAGCCCGTTTTATTTTTGAAATAATAAAATTGCGTGCCGGGATAAATGGTTACATCGGGAGTACTGTGCAGGGCTTTTTCGCTGCGGAGTTCTGCATCGCAGGTCAGACTTTCGAGCATTCTGAAAATGTCGGTTCCCGAACCAATGCTGAATTCTTTTTGCTGAATAAGCAGTGCTGCAAATTGTTTCATTTCTTTGCTGCCTATGGCTTTTCCATAACGGTAAATAAGCGGTGCGTTTGATGAGAATTTGGCTGAAGCATCCGCAAAGTTTACCACCCAGTCATTCCCAACGTACGAGCGCGAAATATATTCGCCCATGTCTTTAATCATTTTCTGACCAAAAAGATTAATTTTTCCGTTGCTTACCATCGAAAGCAGTTGCAGGTAATCGTAGAGTTTTCCGGCTGCATGTCCCCAGTAGGATGGTCCTTCCTCACAGGCGCCATCTTCGTTTACATAATTGATAAATTTATCCACCGATAGCATGGAACGGTAAATGTCTTTGGTGGTTTGTGCCGGATCGGACTCGAGCAATACTATGCATTGCAGGGCGTTGAAGTTGGTCCAGGGATTCCAGTTATTTACAATTCCATCGGGGCGCGGGTGAAATGCCATCCACCAAAAGCGGTCGTTTTCGCGGTAAGGCACAATTATTTTATTGTATATTTCGGTACGAAGGCGTTTCGATATTTCGGGATTTACTTTCTCGAATTCCTTGTGAAAGAAATAGTAAGTCCATGCCAGAAATGCGCCGGTTTCGCCCGAGCCAAGATCAATCACCTGCTCGGCAGTTTCGGGCAGTGTGCGACCTGATTTCTGAGCTGTGAGGTGAGCCGAGAGTACCCACGAAGTCCGTTCGCAATTGTAAAACACACCGTTGATAATTTGGTCCATAAAGCGGCCTTTTCCTTCAGCCAGTTCGGCCATTACAAGATCCGAAAGTGCATTGTTGTTATCGGAGTTTGGGTTTTGCATGATATTACGGTTACCGCTACGCTCGTATTCGAGGAAGTCGGTAGCGCGTATCACCTTCCACTGATAGTTGAGTTGTCGTTCGCCACGCCGAATCAGATCATTTTTGTTATCTCCCAACAGTTGCTCCCATGCATTCCTGTCGGTATAAGCAGGGTAGGGCACCCATTTCTGGTCAGGCACAAGCACTTCCGTGATGGTTTCGGGGTTATAGTTTCCGGCAAGCAGATTGCGCTCTGCAGCCATGCCTGTTTGCAAAAATACAATAGCAAGAAAGAGAATGGAAATGGATTTTCTCATAATGGATTTTAGCTGAAATTTTTTATGAGATAAAATTACTTCGTTTTGCACTAACTACTGAGGCATAAAATGACGAAAAATAGTACAAAATTGTTCGTAGGGCAAGTAATAACGTGTAAAGTTTTCATGATTATTATCCTTTTCAGTGTTGTCTGGTAAAAATTTTCAAAATGACAAAATGAGATCTCTCATTCAGAGCGAAGTGAAGAATCAAATATTTTTTACCGGACGACAATATTCCCTTTTAAGCAAATGTAGATATATCTATAATATCATCCAAAAATATCGTAATATTAAAGATATATCTATAGTATAATAACACACTATTGATTTTTGAAGTAGGAGATAAATACTATTTTGAGAATTTAGGAATTCGAAATATACTAATTGGTTATCGTCCGGATGATTTAGGTAAAATACTTGAAAATGCCGTTTACAATCATCTTTTATACAAAGGGTGGGAAGTAAAAGTGGGTGTGTTCGACAGTAATGAAATTGACTTTGTTTGTCAGCAAAATGGCGAAACTATGTATATTCAAGTGGCACTTCGGTTGGACGAACAAAAAACCATAGAACGAGAATTTGGCAACTTGTTAAAAATCAAAGACAACTATCCAAAATTTGTTATTACCAACGACAAGTTTTATGGCAATACCTACCAAGGTATTCAATATATTTATATCCGCGTTTTTTTTATGAGTTAAAATTTGCTTATAAAAGTTTAAGTTGGAAGAAGTGCTAATTATGAATTGATTATGACAACGATTCTATTAGATTAAGTAAAAAATGCCTGAAAACCTTATATTTTCAAACATTCTTTTGTAACCTCAAAAAACTATGCTATGTAAACTAACCTACTTCCTCATTTTAGCATTCCAAACCAGCAAAGCCACCAATGCCGATAATAAAGTTGCGCCAAACCAGAAATAACGAGCTATTGAAAAGTCGTAGGTAATATATTGTCAACAATTACTTTTTTATCGCTTATTAAAAAAACTAATCCACTCACATTAAACTACCCGAAACGCATTCGCTTTTCGTGCAATTTCGGAAGGTACAGCTTTGTATTTAACAGCTATTTTTTGCCAATTCGAAACTGCGCTTATTACTTCGTCTTTTATTTCATTCGCACGTTTCTCGGAAAGTAAATAGTAAGGAGCGGTATTGAGGACTAATTCAATATCTAACGAATTGTCTTCTTCATCTATATTCAACTTCAGCCCCGTTCCTGCTTCATTTGCATTTATGTCATAAGCTGGCGACAATGTCCAGCCTTTCTCTGTGTACAAAAATCCGTGGTTTCGCAAATGGTCATCGGTGTTTGAAACGCAAACTGAAAAAAGTACACGTCGGAATAGTTCTTCGAGGTTTGCGGTGACATCTGTACATTCGGATTTTATAAACCCAACCAAATCAAAATAACTTACGCCACTATCAGCATCATCTCCATCTGTTCGTTGAAGCAAGGTCATTGCCGAAGCAAAATGTATTCGTTTGTTTTCTTCAGTTCTGTCGAATCGCTGTGATAAATAGGTGTGGTAATTAGATCCAAGTCGCTTCACAGAGGCATTTGGAACTTTTATTTTTGCTTGCTTAGCCAAATCATGAACTATAATTTCCCACAATCCAACATCGGAATCATCGTTTTTACCAGGAAATTTGGCAATCCATTGCTTCCCGTTTGTATCCACCACATCTGCTTTAGGACGGGCACCACCCAACGATGATCCAGGTGCAATCAATTGATTTATCCATTTCAAAGAAGTCTCATCCAATTCATCTGCATTTTTCTCATATTGTTCTACGGCATATTCAAGATCCCGAAGCGAAGTCCACGGTGGAGCTGCTAATTGCTGGTCGTTACTTAAAAAATCGCCTTGTTCAGCATCCTTAAAACGTAAACCACCCATACGATGACTATCGTGTACGCCCAACAAAAAATCAATACCAATTAAACTACGAGCTGTTCTCTTCTCCATTTTCGACAAAAGAATTTCCCTGCGTTTCATCAACAATTGTCCCCATCTGTCGGGAGATGCATCATTAAAAATTCCAAAGTTTTCGTTCGAAGATGCATAGTGTTTGCCCGCAAAAAGGGGTAATTCAGGGTCTATTGAAATACCACTTTTAATCCATTCCTTGTCGTATTCAAAAGAATAGATTCCTTTGCCCCGAAGTGAAGTAAAACAGATGCTTCCTATCAGCTTTGGCGTAGTGAACATATACCAATCCGCGTACACAAGTATTTCTTTTTCTTTATTTTGCATCGTAGTAAATTATTCAAATTCAGGAATTTCTGAATTGCCTTTATCAATAATCGGTTCAATAACCGAATTCAGCTTTTTTGTTTTTGGAGCTCTTTTCTTCACTATCAATCCCGCATCCTGTATTTGTCGGCCTATCGGGTCTTTATCAGCCAGCAACAACAAATCGTCTTCGAGCCGTAAAATTGATAATACCTGCAAATAATTTCCCAACGAAACAGATGGTGAACCCTGCTCAATACTACCTAACGTTGATGTAGCAATTCCGGCTCGCTCTGCCATCGAACGAATGGATAACTTCCGCCGCAATCGGGCTAATTTAATATTCTCGCCAAGTGTGGCAAGAATTTTCTGTTGCTTTTGAGTAAAACTTATTGCTTTCGATTTCATAACATTTGATATTTCAATACAAAAGTATATATAATAATTGATATATCATGTGTTATAAGAAAATTTCTATTGTTTTATTCTTTTTTGAAAGTAGCCAGGAACAAGGAATTTGATTTGATAATAAATTTCACTACTGACCGACTAAACATATGAGATTCTTCGCTACGCTCTGAATGACAATGCTTTGTGTTGATTATGGTTGGGAGGAGGTAGGTTGGCGGCGAAGCCGCCAACCTACCTCCTCCCAAAAATCTAACTTATTGATTGCCTGTCATTCCGAACGTAGTGAGGAATCTAATAAGCTAAAAAAACTAATTCAAACTATTTTTTGTCGGTCAGTAGTGATTAAATTTATAGGGTATTTTTTTCTAACCTCACATTAACTAAATATGATTCATTATCCCAACGGGATAACATACTTATAGAGAACACAATCCAGCCCATCGCCCATACGACCCCGAAAGGGGTCGAATAACAACCATGAATGGCATTTTTTCTATAAATTTGAGACACCTACGGCGTCGGTTTTCTATTTCCCTTTATGCGCTGCGGGATGGCTAAATTGTTACATGCGTTTAGGGATGGCAATGCTACAAATGAAGTTTTATTTTATAATGCAATATCTCCTCCTTTCGACATCCAGAGCGTATCAAAAACAAACTCTTTGTAGCGTCGTTGGAAGTCTTTATCCGAGCTGAACTTTTTGAAAATCTCTGTTTGAGTAAATAAGTATTGTTGCATTAATTCATCTACTTTATTATCGGATGATATTTTTGCATTTTGCTTGTCAGGTGAGTCTGTTATGGCTTTCATGGTCAACTCATCTTTTCTCATTTCTGATGGCAATTGCTCCGTAAGGAATTGATTTACTTTATCTTTATCTGTCCATTCAATATCACCAAAACGTTGATTGAAAGCTTTTAAGATATTTTCCAGTGTGTCAATGTCAACTTCTTGTTTACCACCGCCAACTCCAACAGGTATGGGCGCAACAGTTCCCGGTTCTGAAACTAATAATATATTTTGAGTGCCTTGCTTTGAAGGTCGATAACTATCCATATCAATCGATTCAATAACTCCCTGAGCAAGG
Source organism: Paludibacter sp. (assembly GCA_034004015.1). Classification (GTDB taxonomy): domain Bacteria; phylum Bacteroidota; class Bacteroidia; order Bacteroidales; family Paludibacteraceae; genus Paludibacter. The sequence goes on along the minus strand of JAVEXN010000019.1, from coordinate 3,355 downwards.
TCATCATCTTGTTCTATATTTAGTTTTGGAAGTAAATATTTTAAATACCACCAAAGCTGCTCCCAATAAAGGTTATTGAAATCAAGCAATTTAGCCAAATAACTGTACGTCCGCAAAAAGGATTTTACCTTAATTTTGAAATCAACTTGCTTATCAACGTTTAAATCGAATGTAAAAATATGGGCTGCTGCATCAATAATCGGGTCTAAGGTATTTCTATCTGCTTTGCCGGAATATTTTCCAAAGAAATCGGTTACAACATCTTGATTATACACTTCGAATTTTTCCAACGCATCCACTAAATCATTCAGTTTGTTAGGATTAGTTTCCTCGCTGAGTATAGTTGAAGTATAATAAGGGTCAAAAGCAAGTTTAATGTCTTCGGCTGTGTTGTAAAAGTCAAGTACAAAAGTATCTTTTTTAAATGGCTTATAGGCTCTGTTTAAGCGCGATAAAGTTTGTACAGCCTGAACATCACGCAACTTTTTATCCACATACATGGTATGCAAAAGTGGCTGGTCAAATCCTGTTTGGTATTTATTGGCAACAATTAAAAAGCGATATTCTTTCTTCTTGAAGTTTTTCGGAATATCATTTTTATAACTTTCAAAATGATTCATCGACACTTCATCATATTCCACGCCCTTGTATTCTTTTTTGCCGGAAAAGGCAACAATTGCTTTGTAGGGCGATTTAATTTCTTTCAAATAAGTGTCAAAAGCCTGTTTGTATTTAATGGCTGCCAAAATGCTTTTAGTAACAACCATTGTTTTGGCTTCGCCATTTACAAGATGCTTTACATCACGGTTAAAGTGGTCAATCATTATTTTGGCCTTTTCGGCAATAGCAAATTCGTTGCCTTCAACGTAAGCCCTGAGTTTCTTTTGGGCTTGTTTGGTGTCAAATTCGGGGTTTTCCTCAACCGATTTTATTAGTTTGTAAAACGAATTGTAGGTTGTGTAGTTTTGCACTACATCAAGTATAAATTCCTCTTCAATAGCTTGTTTCATGGAATAAAGATGAAAAGCATCAAAGGATGTTTTCTCTTCTCCGTTTTCGAAATACTTGTGGGGAACTCCAAAAGTTTCGAGCGTTTTGTTTTTGGGTGTAGCTGTAAAAGCAAAGTAAGAACCATTTCTTATCATTTTACGACTCTTTATCAAGTCGTTGATTTTGTCTTCCAATGTTGGTTCGTCTTCGTCTTCCGAATCTTCGTTTTTGTCAGCCAATACAGCATTCATTTTGTTTGCCGTTTCGCCACTCTGACTGCTGTGAGCCTCGTCAATAATTATGGCAAAACTCATAGCACCCAAATCATCCATTTCCTTTAATAAATGTGGAAAAGTTTGGATGGTACAAATGATTACTTTCTTTTTATTGGCTATTGCTTCACGCAGATTACTTGTTTTACTTGCGCCATCATCGGTAATAGCCTGAACAATAGATTTTGGGTAAGCAAATTGTTTAATTTCCTCACTCAATTGCTTGTCGAGCACTGTTCTGTCGGTAACTACTATTACAGAATTGAAAATGTTAGTAGTTCCTGTTTTATCAAATAATCCATGCAATTGATGTGAAAGCCATGCAATTGACTTCGATTTACCCGAACCAGCCGAGTGCTGAATTAAATACCGATGTCCCAATCCATTTTCTTTGGCATGAGCAAGTATTTGTTTTACGCAAGTGAGTTGATGGTAACGTGGAAAAATCATCTTCCGTTTTATCTTTCCTGTATCTTCGTCCCTTTCCTCGATTACCTGCGCAAATTTATCAATAATATTGCTCAATGTATCTTTACTCAAAATCTCTTCCCACAAATAATGTGTTTTCAACCCATTGGGATTTACCGGATTACCTGCACCAAAGGGCGGAGTGGATTTTCCATCATTCAAACCTTTGTTGAACGGAATAAACGAAGAATTTTTGCCCTTTAGTTCCGAACACATAAAAACCTGCTCGGTATCGGCTGCAAAATGAACCATGCATCGGGCAAAACTAAATATTTTATCTTTTGGGTCGCGGTCGTTCTGATATTGGCGAATGCCATTTTGAACGTATTGGCCGCTGAGTGGATTCTTTAATTCGCATGTGATAACCGGAATGCCATTTACAAACACTGTTAAATCCAAACGGTTTTTATTATCCGCATCCGAACTGTAAATCAATTCCTGAGTAACCGAGAAAACATTGGCTGCATAACGAGTTGCATCTTTTGTATTGAAGTTCGAAGATGGTTTTCGATAAAATAAATCTATGGTTTTATCGAAATGTTTCACTCCTCTGCGCAATACTTCAATAACGCCCAATTCTTTAATCTTTTCGTCCAACCGAACCAAAAAAGGGCGTTCACCTTTACGTTGAATCATTTCGTAAGCCTCTTTTTGTGTGACTTCGATAAACGACAGCAGCTGTTTGGTGTTTACACAAAACTCACGGTCGAACTCATGCGGAGTAGATTCCGTAAACCCATGACCAATTTTTTTATCAGTCAGATAAGCGGTTATAAATCGCTGAAAACCTTTTTCGGAAGTATCGGTGAATTCCATATTCTGTTTGGTTTTATTGTGGTACGCTTCTTTTTCCTGTAACTAAATCTGTGATTAAGGCTTCTCGGTATTCTTTGATGGAAGCAATTTCTTGTTGGGCTTTTGAAATGGCTATATTAAAAGTTTGTGTTTCGATATCCAGGTAATCACAAATGTTTATTTGTTCATCAATATTTGGGAATGCTAATCGCAATTCTTTAATTTTTTCTAAATGAAGATTTGTTACAGATGTTGTTTTACTTCCTTCATTAAGTTGGTCAAAAACTATATCACTCTTGAAAAAGTAACTAAAGTATTTTGGTAAGATATTATTCTTAAATCGAATTAAACATAGACTAACAAAGAAACTAAATTCTTCTTGCCAAGTAACTTCTATTACTTTTCCTATTGTGCCATTTTTTGAAAGTAAAATATCACCAATCTTCCCCTTTCTTGATTTCGTTAATTCCTTATGTTCGCTTGGACTAATGAATCTAACTTGTTCCCAATTAATATTATCTCCCTCAACATCAGTAATTCGTAAAAAAGGAAAACCTTCGTCAACATAATTTGGTGTAACATGTGTTCCATCAGCAATTAGTTTGGTGATATATTTCAATTTTTTTACATTCCAATCAAAAGGAACATCACCAAGCCACTCAATTTCTGTATTAACAAGTACTTTTTTATTGTTTATTCCTTTACAATAGTTCGTTAATCTTTATGTTAATTCTTTGATAATGAGAAAAATAACCTTATTTTTATTTGTATAAGTCATTGGAAATCAGTATCTTTATAGATAATTCAACCCCTACAAAGACATGATTTCC
>JAVEXN010000018.1:0-75079 GCA_034004015.1 Paludibacter sp. | reverse complement strand
CTTTGGTCGGTAGACAATATAGTTCATTTTTTCCATCAGGGCAAGGGGGAGTTATTCCTCCTGGCTCTGAAAAAAACAAACTTTCCTATTTTGTCTACAAAGTTGCATTTACTAATTGAATTTTCAGAATTTGAAACTTATGACTTTGAAAACAAGATTCCTGAAAACAATCCTTTTCGCTATATTTCTATCTTTATTTTTTATCAAAAACAATCTGTCGGCAGCCACTATTCAACTCTCCGGATTTGTGCGCGATGTACAGTCGGGCGAAGTACTGATTGGCGCTAATGTATGGGAAAAACATCAGCAAACCGGCACCACCACCGACAATCGCGGATATTTCAGTCTGAAAGTACAAACGCCCTGTACACTCACTTTTTCGTATGTGGGTTTTGCCAACCGCGAAATTGTGCTGAAAGCCGTTTCGGACACGCTGATAAGCGTAACCATGCAAACCGAAAACAAGTTGAACGAAGTAACAGTAACCGCCACACGCCACAAAAACTACGAAGTAACGCGCCTGAGTGCCAAAGATCTCTCGCGCATTCCGGCCATTGGTGGCAAACCCGATGTAATAAAAGCCCTGCAACTTTTGCCCGGTGTACAAACGCAAAGCGAAGGCATGAGCCTCATGATGGTCCGGGGTGGCGAGCCAGGACAAAACCAGTATTTACTCGACAATGTACCGCTTATTTATGTAAATCATTTGGGTGGATTGATGTCGGTGTTCAATCCCGACATGATAAACTCGGTGGATTTTTACAAAGGAAATTTCCCGGCACGACAGGGCGGTAAACTTTCGTCGATTGTGGATATAACGCAGCGTGAAGGCGATATTTCGAAACATCAGGGTTCGTTTAGCCTGGGCGTGACCGATGCGGCATTTACTTTCGAAGGGCCGTTAGCCAATAAAAAAATGAGTTATATTGTCACTGCCCGCAAAACCCTGTTTGATGCTTTATTAGGTGGCGCTTCGGCTGCAATGCCCGAAAATGACGCAATCGTTTCGTATGGTTTTCACGATTTCAATGCCAAGCTAAGCTGGAAGCCCGATGCACGCAACTCACTCAGTCTGAACCTGTATCAGGGCGACGACTACCTGAACTTTTGGACAAAACCATGGAAAATGAAAAACGACGAACGCAGTCATCTCAATCAGCAATGGGGTAACTGGCTTGTTTCCGGCCGCTGGAACCGTGTGATAAGTTCGAAACTTTTCTCGGAAAATATACTGTCGTTCAGTCGCTACCGCAACAAATCGGGCATGTAATACAGCTACCGCGAAAACAACACAAACACGATGAATGAAGCGCTGAACATGGCTTCGGTAAACGATTTTTCGTTGCGCTCGGCATGGAAATACGCCCTGCACAAAAACTGGAATATGGAATTTGGCGCACATGCAGGTTATTTGCTCTATCGCCCCGATTATAATTATTTGTCCACTTCTGCCACACCACAAATTGGCAATACCTATCGTTCGCTCGAATCAGCCTTGTTTATCGACAATAAAATTCGCTTGTCGGAAAAACTGACTTTTCAACCTTCGCTGCGTTTCAGTGCATTTTCGAACAATGGGGCGTTTTTCCCTGAACTCGAGCCGCGCGTCAATCTGTCGTATAACATAAACGGGCAGCACAGCATAAACCTAAACTACATGCGCGTAAGTCAGAGTTCGCATTTGGTTTTTGCACAAACCGAATTGCTGAAACGCGAAGTGTGGCTTCCGGCCACGCAAATCATGCGTCCTTCCATTTCCAATCAGGCTTCGCTATCGTGGAACGGCAGCTTTGCCAACGGAAAATTCAGCGCCGAAAGCAGTCTTTATTACAAGCGAATGGAACATTTAGTTTCGCTCAAAGAAGGTTACGAAAACATGGTGGGCATTACCGGCATCGACAACAAAGTGGAAACCGATGGGCTTGGCACTGCTTACGGAGCCGAGTTTATGCTAAGGAAAAATACCGGAAAATGGACTGGTTCGCTCAGTTATGCATGGTCGTATGCCGACCGTGTGTTTGCCAATATCAACGGAGGCAAAAGCTACGAGTTCGATTATAACCGTCCGCACAGCATAGCACTGAATGCCAACCGCGATTTACGGAACAACTGGACCATGAGTGCGGTTTGGATTTTTCAGAGTGGAACGCCTTACACGCCCTCTTTAAGCAAATACTATTCGCCCGACCCTGAAACCGGCGAACCCTTACTTGTTATTCATTATGGCGAAAAAAACTCAGCACGCATGCAAGCCTATCATCGCCTCGACCTGAGCTTCAACCACACCATTACTACTAAGCGTGGCAACAAAGCTGTCTGGACATATTCGCTGTACAATGCCTACAACCGCATCAATCCTTTCGGTTATTATTACGACAACGACAACGATCTCGACAATATGACACGTTACGACCGGCCGCTTAAACTATACAAAATGAGCCTTTTCAGTATTATCCCAAGCATTTCGTACAAAGTGTATTTCGATTACAGCAAAAACCCTCAGGAGAAGAAAGAAAAGAAAAAGTTTAACTGGTTGTATTTTTAGTAGGGAGGCAGTTTCAAAAAAAACAAAACACTTTGCCACGTTATTAACTGCTTTCTCATCTATGTAAACAGTACTACAGCGTAAGCAAAAAAGCATGAAATTATGAAACGAACATGACAAAATTTAAACAATTTTGACCCACAGGGGTATGTTTAAATTTTGTTTTGTGAGTTCCATCTGACAACTATAAAAAAAATTATAAACAGATGAAAAAAATCCTATTCCTAATTTTAATAATCCCGATTCTTTACGGCTGCCCTCCCCCTTGTCCACAAACAAGCGTAATCGAAGTTGGACCGTTATCGGAATCAGCTCTTGCACTTTGCCCGTATAAAAACGGAGAAACATACAAATTCAAACACTCCAATGGGCATATTATTGATTTCACAGCAACAAGGGAAACTATTATTCAATACAACAATTACGATTATGGCTGTGGCCCTATGTTGAGATTCGAAGAAAACATTTGTGCATTAAAACCCAACTATCCAATTTTCAATATTGAGATTCGCATTTCAAATCCCGATTCAGCATTTAACGTCCTGAGCATTTACGCAGGTAACAGCTACTTTATGTTTTCACACTCCAATCAGTTTGGTTTTGTAGCCGACACTTTCGAAGATTCGTTGGTGCTCGACAACAAGACATTCTACAATGTTCAAAAAATGAAGAACTATGGGTATGGCTATAACGAAATACAATTAGCCGATAGCATATATTACAATCAGGAATCAGGTATTATCAAAATCAAATTATCAAATGGCGAAAGTTATACGGTCAGCAATTAATATTGCATTAATAGCATTAAGCATGTCTCTAAGTTCCTGTGGCGACGAATTCGCACTTTCTGAAAAATACTATTACATAAAAGATAGTAGCAAAGAATGGCTCGTGGCTGACTCGCTCGTTGGTAAACCCTTTGATATGATTGACAAAAATGGGATTAGTACAAATTACAGTGGATTTAGTCAAAATAAAGAATTCAGCACAGGCACTTCAGGACTAATATTTTTGCCAATGCCTACAAAAAAATCATATCGCGAAAATTATTATCTGGCTACCAATTCGAATTATAATCACTCATTCAGTATGTACCTTTACGCCTCATACGGATCGGGATTGGGCGATGAACTGCATTTCCATTTTCAGGATCTGTATTTTCATTACAACATTGAATCTAACAAGCTTACTTACCTCTGGAGCTATCAGGGAGCATTTGATTTCAACGAAGAATCTCTACAAGTAAAAAATCCTTATGCTTCAGTTGAAATAAAAAATAATTTCATAATCAGAGACAGGCAGTACAGCGAGGTTCTGTGTTTTCAGATAAATGATGAATTAAACAAGCGGAACAATAATGACATTGTAGCTATATATTATGCAAAAGGCTGGGGATTGGTAAAATACACTTATAAAAATGGATTAGTCGTGGAGCGAAAATCTTAAACTAATCTAGTCAGAATCATCTAAACAATGAGCGATTGACTTCAAATCAATCGCTCATTTATCAAAAAAAAAGTCATTTTATTTCGAAAATTCAAAAACCCACATTACTCTTCTTTCATTAAGAATCGTGCACTACGACGTGTGCGTTGCGAGAGCAGAATGGTTCGTCCGGCTGTGGTTTCGTCGGCCACTTTGTCGTTTACCGAGCGAATGGTGAGCAGTTCGAGTTTTTCGTTATAGTTCACTTTAAAATCGTTGCCCAGTTCGTCGATCGCTCCTGCTAAGTAGCGGTTATTATCCACACACACCGAAATACTAATTGCCGACGATTGTATAAGTGATATTTTGAGACGATGCTTGCTCATAACTGTAAACGCTTTCGAAAGACTTTCCTCGAGCACAAACGAAAAGTCGCGCGGACGAATGGTTACCAACACCTGATTTTTTCGCAAGATATACACAGGCACATCCACCGGATTTTGCACTTCGGCTTTTATCACCGAGCCAGCCTCGTCGGGACTTCCGAACGGTCGCACATAAAGCGGAATATTCTTATTTTCGAGTGGTTTAATGGTTTTAGGATGAATAATTTGCGCACCGCTATAAGCCAATTCCACTGCATCAAGGTAAGTCAGTTCGGGAATATGCACAGTATCCTTGAAAATTCGTGGATCGGCATTCAGAATTCCGGGCACATCTTTCCAGATACTAACGCTTTCGGCATCGAGCAAATTGCCCACCACCGCAGCTGTATAATCGGAACCTTCGCGTCCGAGCGTGGTAGGATCGCCTTTGATATTGGCACCAATAAAACCCTGTCCGATATAGACTTTGGCATCCGAGAAATCAGCAGCTTTTCGGAGTTGCTTCTGCGACTCTTCCATTTTCACATTGGCTTCACGGAAATTACTGTCGGTCACCAGCAAACCACGCATATCGAGCCAACGGTTATCGACACCCGATTTCTGCAAATAAGCCGAAACTACTTTGGTGGAAAACAGCTCGCCATACGAAACCAGACGGTCGTACCAGCGATCGTAATCGTCGCCCACACCATTCGTAATCGCAGCTTTTATCTCGTCGAACAAAGGTTTCATGGCCTGCATTCCTTCGGGCGAGTCTCCAAAAAGTTCCAGCACAATGCCTGCATGATAAGCTTCCACTTCCGCCAGTTTTGCAAACGCAGCCTCGCGGTTAGCTTTCATAAAATGCTCGAGCACTTCCTCCATTGCATTGGTTGTTTTGCCCATTGCCGACACAACCATAAACAATGGCTCGTTTACACGCGATACAATCGATACGATGTTGCGAATGCCTTCGGCCGAACGAACCGAAGCACCACCAAATTTATAAACTTTCATTCCTACAGGGTATTAATTGATTTAATTTGAAATCAAACTAACTCTACCCCTAACCCCTAAAGGGGAACAAAGGAGGAGTTTAGGAGCATTTCAATTATTTAGTTTTAATGTTTTTGTCTAATAAAATTCATAATAAAAAAAACGTTCCGAAAGTAATCATTTTTATTGAAAAAAACCTTTGACGAAATAAAATTCATCAAAGGTTTTTTAGAAATATTTCAGTCGGGAATATCCTTTGCTACAAAGCAATTATTTGGTATAAAGCACAGTCATCGACGAAGGTGCAAGTTGCAGAAGTCCACCGTCGTGCGCTTTTATTCCGTTGAGATTAATCACTGCATCGTGGGCCACAATGGTCCATTTGTCTGTAGGAATTTCTACTTGTACGGCCTTACGGTTTCCGTTATGGATAACCAGAATATTTTTCCATTCGTCGCCATTGGCATGTTCACCAAGCGTAAATGCCACTACATTCGGAGTTTTCAGGTCGTTGAATTTCAAATATTTTTCCATCATTTCCTGCGTCGGAATACGGAAAGCGGGATGTGCTTTGCGCATAGCAATCAGTCCTTTGTAATAATCGTACACATGACGATAAGTGGTTTTATTATCCCAGTCGATTTGATTGATTGAGTCGGGCGACTGATAAGTATTGTTCACACTTTTTTTGTTGCGATACACTTCCTCGCCGGCATACATGAAAGGTACTCCCATTGACGTAAATACCACAGATTGTGCAAGTTTATTGAAACGTACAAGTTCTTCGGGAGTCGTTCCGGCCGGTTTCGACAAATTGAGTTTATCCACCAGACACATATCGTCGTGACACGATACATAGTTGATAATTTGCGTCGGATTGTTGGTATAAGGTTCTTTCGAATAAATCGGTTTTGTATAGTCTACCTGCGGATGGAAAGCAGCAGCTGTGATACCAAACTTCACACTTTCTTCAAGACTGTCCACACCCGAAGCAAATCCCGGAATTTCCTTGTTCATCCAGCTTCCCTTCAAAGCATCGCGCAGATCGTCGCTGAACACGCCAATATTATTGAGCAGTTTTGCATTTTTCTTCACTGCACGCTTTTCTTCGGGCAGCGGCGAACTGTCGGCTGTCCAGCCTTCGCCATACACATAAATGGTCGGATCAACTTTGTCGAGTGCTGCACGTATCGCATTCATTGTTTCGATATCATGAATGCCCATGAGGTCGAAACGGAAACCATCCACTTTGTATTCGGTAGCCCAGTAAACTACTGATTCGATGATAAATTTACGCATCATGGCACGTTCCGAAGCAGTTTCGTTTCCACAACCCGAGGCATTCGACCATGTTGAATCCTGACGGAAACGATAAAAATAGTCCGGAACCAACTGATTAAGATGAGATTCTCCGCCTACAAAAGTATGGTTGTAAACCACATCCATAATGACACGAATACCGGATTTATGCAGCGATTGCACCATTTGTTTAAACTCACGAACGCGCGTGGCCGGATCGTAAGGATTGGTGGAATATCCACCTTCAGGCACATTGTAGTTTTGCGGATCGTAACCCCAGTTGTATTTGTTTTCGTTCAGTTTGGTTTCGTCGATCGAAGCATAGTCGTACGAAGGCAAAAGGTGTACATGGGTAATACCTAAATCGACGAGATGATCGATTCCGGTAGCTTCGCCGGCAGTATTTTTTGTGCCGTGTTCGGTAAAGGCAAGGAATTTTCCTTTGTTCTTCATACCTGAATTTGGCGCAACAGAAAAATCACGCATATGCACTTCGTAAATTACAATGTCGGTAAAGTTTTTCAGCGGCGGACGCACATCATTTTCCCAGCCTTCGGGATTTGTTTTGGCAAAATCGATAATAGCCGCACGCTTTCCGTTTACGCCTGTTGCTTTCACCCACACACCCGGCGTTTCGTCGAGCCACTCCTCTCCCACTTTTGCCTGAAAAGTATAAAACTTCCCTTCCAGATTTTCCTTAATCGTCAGTATCCATGTCCCTTTTTCCGAACGTTTCATGTCGTGCATTTCGTAGGCAGCACCTTCGTAACCATCGTTATAAAGCAAAAGTTTCACTTCGGAAGCTGTGGGTGCCCATACTCTGAATTTCGATTTCTCTGGCGTAAAAGTCAATTCCAGATCATCGCCTTCGTAAACCGGATATTCATCGAACGAACTGTAACTTGCAGGCTTCTGACAGGCAAAAAGCAATGCTGTGGATAAAATCATAAAGATTTGTAGTTTTTTCATCTGTTTATTTTGTGTTTTTTAGTTGCAAATAAAAGTCTGTTCAAACAGTATTGATTGTGTATAAAACACTATATTGAATTTAATTGTTTTTTGTCGGCTTATTCAGCTAACAAAAATATAAAATTCTGTGAATGTCACTATTATAAAACAACAGAAACGATTACAGATGGCCTGCAATCGTTTCCGATAAATATATTTATTTCCTGAGATTTACTGAATTCCGTGTCGTTTCAACAAGGCATCAATCGTAGGTTCCTGTCCGCGGAAACGTTTGTAAAGCACCATAGGGTGTTCGGTACCGCCCGGAACAAGTACATGTTGACGGAAAGAGGCTGCTGTTTTCTTATCGAAAATGCCATTCTTTACAAAAACCGAATAAGCATCGGCGTCGAGCACTTCTGCCCATTTATAACTGTAATATCCTGCCGCATAACCTCCTGAGAAAATATGACTGAAAGTCGGACTCATGGCTGCATCCGACACCACTGGCAAAATCTGAGTGGAAGCCATAGCCTCTTTTTCCATTTTTATCACATCGCCTTTGTATGGTTTTTCGATAGAATGCCAGGCCATATCGAGGAACCCGAAGCTTAACTGACGAAGTGTGAAGTTCGCAGTATTAAAGTTTTCCGAATCTTTGATTTTCTGAATCAGCGCTGCGGGAATTTTTTCACCTGTCTGATAATGCACAGCAAAGCCATCGAGGAATGCTTTTTCCGAAGCCCAGTTTTCCATTATTTGTGAAGGAAGTTCAACAAAATCGCGATATACATTTGTACCCGAAAGCGACTCATAAGTACATCTTGTCAGCATTCCGTGAAGTGCATGTCCAAACTCGTGCAGGAAAGTAGTAAGCTCATCGTAAGTGAGCAAGGCTGGTTTGGTTTCGGTAGGACGTGTAAAGTTCATCACAATGGTAATGTGCGGACGGCTATCCGTTTTACCTTCCATCCACTGCCCTTTGAACTCGCTCATCCATGCACCGGCTCGTTTGCCTTCACGCGGGTGAAAATCGGTATAAAGTACCGAAAGAAATTTGCCTTTTTCGTCGAAAACCTCGTAAGCATCCACTTCAGGATGATATACTTTGATATTTGTATTTTTCACGAAACGAACGCCGAACAATTTGGTTGCCAGTCCGAAAACTCCTTTTTTTACGTTTTCAAGCTCAAAATACGGTTTGAGCATTTCGTCGGTAAGGTCGAATTTTTCAGCTTTCAGCTTTTCGGAATAATACGACCAATCCCACGATTGTACTTTGAAGTAAGCACCGTTTTTATTGGCATAAGCCTGCACTTCGTCGTATTCTTTCTGAGCTGCAGGCTTGTAAGCCACAAGCAATTTATTCAGCAGGTCGTACACATTTTCCTTGTTTTCGGCCATGCGCTGCACCAAAGCCTGATCGGCATAGCTGTTTTTTCCGAGGAGTTTTGCAATTTCGAGACGGGTATTGGCAATTTTGCGGATATTCTCAAGGTTATCAAATTCACCGCCCTGCATATTGCGGGTAGCATAAGCCATATACAATTCGCGACGGAGATCACGGTTGTCGGCATATTTCATCACAGGCACATAAGTAGTGGCTTTGAGGTCGAGCATCCAACCGGTTTTTCCGGCTTTTTTAGCATTCAGCGCCAACATATCAAGCACATCGGCAGGCAATCCGGCCAACAGATTTTTATCGGTAATGTGCATATTCCAGTTGTTGGTTTCTTTCAGCACATTCTGTCCGAAATTCAGCGTAAGCATACTCAACTCTTTCGAGAGTTTGCGATATTTCACTTTGTCATTTTCCGAAAGATTAGCACCGTTGTCGGCAAAACCATCGTACGTTTTTTTCAGCAAAGTGCTCTGTTCCGGAGTCAGTTTCAGTTTATCGCGTCCTTCATAAACCACCTTCACTCTTTCGAAAAGTTTCTCGTTCAGGCGAATGCTGTTGGAATGTTCAGTTAACAGTGGTGACATTTTTTGCGCAATAGTCTGCAATTCGTCGTTTGTTTCAGAGCCCAGCAGGTTGAAAAAAGGCGAACTCACTTTATTCAGCAAACTTCCGGCTTTGTCGAGCGCCACAATTGTGTTTTCGAAAGTAGGCGCTTTCGGATTGTTTACAATCTCGTTTATTTCGTTCATGTGCTGCTTCATGGCTTCCTCGAAAGCAGGCACATAATGCTCGGTTTTAATCTGATCGAAAGGTATGGTTTGATGAATTGTTTTGTAAGGCGAAAGCAGCGGATTAGCCGCCAGTGCAGCCCCTGCTACAGAAATTGCTGTCATAAGTAATAATAATTTTGTTTTCATTCAAGTCTTCAATTAAAAATGATCTGTATTTATTCGTATTTAATTAGTTTTATATTCAGGAAAATTTCACCCGCCCTGGCTCTGAGAAAATAAACAGCATTTGGCTGGTCCGACAAGTCAATCACACCAGTCGTTGCTCCGTTCATTTGTGTTTTAACCACACGTCCACTTACATCGTAAACAGCCCAGCTATCTGCTTCAATTTCGGCAGGATTATAATAGAAAATGCCCGAAGAAGGGTTGGGAAATACTTTTAAAACAGTCTGATTAGCTTTATAATTAGTTTCAATGTTGTTTGCTTCCGAGTAGCTAATCAGCATTTTTTGCCCGTAAGCTATCAGCATATCTCCATTGAAGGTGTAGGGAATTCTGGAATTTACCGGATCGCCTGTGTTTCCTCCCCAAAAGCCATACACCGATTCTATTTCTTCCACATCGGGATTTGCGGTTGTCAGATATCTGATATTGACTGTATTTCGCCATTCGCTATACACAGGTAACGACAAATGTTTTGCTAACAGCTTATCACGGTCATCATATTTATACACATACCGAAGATTCTTCTCCCAAACCATTGAATTCCAATAAAAATAAACCTCTTCGACAAGTCGCTTTGCTTCGTCATAACGATATATTTGCATTTTAGAATTTTCCCACACTCCGGTCACAGAATCGCATTTTCTGAATCGCTCCGACGACACCAGCGTAGTTCCCGGTTTATAAAACCATTGCACTTCGCTTTTTGTCTGCCAGAGTGTATCGTTCACGTATGCTTTTTCTATCATCGACACAGGATTTCCGGCTTCATTGTATTTGTAATCAAACATATACCTTGAATACATTCCATTCGGCTTTTGGATATGATGTGTTTCGGTCGAAAGTTTCCCTAAATTATAATTGTACATAACCGAATCAATCAATACAGCATTTCCATTTACAATCCGGCGGCTTGTTTTGTTTTTCAGCAAACCATTTTCGAAAAGACTTGTGGTGGTTTTATTTAAATTTTCGGCAATAGCTGTTCCTGCAAAATGCTCTTCAGTCAATATATCTCCCCTACGGCTATCTTTTATCACATAGTCGTCAACCCACATATTTTCTTTCCATTTGCGGCCAATCTGAATTTCCGGCTTATTTTCGTAGTAAACCCATTCCGTTTGGTCGGTATTCACCCAACCGGAACTTATCCGCAGCGATCGGGTCTCCAGCAAAACGCGTTTTTGTTGGTCGTAGAGATATGTATGCTTAAATACCGAATCGTTACGGTGTAATTGAATTTCGGTTACAAGTCTGTCGGGAGAAGCAAAAAGCATATTGATTGAAAACACAATCAGTATGCTCCAAATAAAACAAGACCTTAATATATTATTAATCATTAAAATAGTTATCTTCTCAACTTCAATTTAAAGCTCCCAAAAATACACATAATTATTTAAAAGCACAAGCACGGGCCTGTTCGCAATTCGAAATCGTACTGTTAGAATGTAAATCATTCGAAATCGTTCATTAAAAGATTCAATTTAAAGTTTTTTTGGGGGTGTGAATAATTATTTCTAAAAGAAAAGCTGATACAATATATGATTCACATATACTACATCAGCTTCAGAAACTTACGAAAGAAACCTTGCGGCTACTCTTTTATAAACTTAACTCTGTTTACAACAGCACCGCTACGAACCAACAAAACATACAAGCCCGGAGGATAAGCAGACATATTGATCTGATTATCTTTTGTTTTCAACAAAATCCGGCCTGTGGAAGTAAAGATTTCCTTTGTTGTATCATGATATTTTGAATCAATATTCAGAACAGATTTCACAGGATTTGGATATACTTTTATCAGATCATCGCTCTGAATGTCCTCATTATTCGTTGTAAAAGCTGTAAACTTCCATTTTTGATAATTATTTATGCTCTTGTCCCACAAATACACAGGAATATCATTCGCATTATTTGGAGCTGCCATAAGTGCTTTATTGCTGCTTTTGGTAATAATCTGAAATTGTCCCAACCCTACATCAATCATAGAAAACTGCCGGCATTCAACCGGATCGATTGAATATTGCTTTATTTGCGTGCTATTATCACGCTTACAATCGGCAGGGGCAATTTTAAAATCGCTGCTCAACGGTGCAAACGAATAAAAACCCTGTGCATCGGTCTGCAGCACCCAATGTTGATCGGTACGACTTTCATAATTCGAAGTCACAGCCAATGCGCTATCAGCGTTTGCATTGTCCGAAATAATGCTTAGATTTTTTTTGTTTCCTACATTCGCTATGCTATAAACACCCTCGTCCACTGCCAACACTTTCACTTTAATGGTCGTTGAATATCCGGTATTTCCTGATTTATCGTAAGCCCGGGCAAAAAGCTCGTAAATACCCGTTGTTTTCTGACTCCAGTTATATTGAAACGGAGCCACTGTTGAAATGCCTGTCAGAACACCATTCACATAATATTCAACCTTTTGCAAATCATCCGCTTCGCTGACTGCATTCATTTTCAGCACAGTACTTTTCGACGTAAACACTGTGGTATCAGCAGTTGGCGAGAGCCACTCAGCTTTGGGTTCCAAGCGTTCCACTTTCCATTTTTGCAATTCAGTTTCAGTTGGATCAGCCAACACAAGTGCATCATTTGCAGTAGCATCGAATGCAAGCGCTTTTCCGCTTTTATGAAGAATTTTATAAAATCCATCATCAGCCTTCTCAATACTGAATTTCACACAATCGCCTCCGGCAAGCGTGTTGGTTTCGATGCGGGCGGCATTGTTGTATTCACAGTTTTCTACTGAAACACTCGCGCTATTTTCAACAGAAATAATCGTATATTTTCCTGAATGATCAACAGACAGCAACCATTTTTGCGATTTAAGTTTTTCATCAGTACTTAAAGCCACATATCTTCCTCCGTTGGCATTTTCGGAACTCTGTTGCGAAACCACTTTTCCATTAGCCTGATTTGTAATCCGGTACACACCTTTCGACAATGGCATATTCAAATCCACGTAAGCAAACCGCAGAAGCGCATTTGCAGCACAAGCCTGCGACATCATTCCCACTTTTTCGTTCGGAGCATCGTTTGTGCGCACCACATTCCAGTTTCCACTGCCCGAAGCGCCATCGGGGTAATATCCGGCTTTGTCTCTGGATTTATCAATCAAAAAATCGCAAATATTTTTCGCGGCATAATACCATTTCAGATCACGATCAATTTCATACATTTCGCAAAGCATTTCTACCGAATAATTTCCTCCCCAGTATGAAATTTCGCCAAATCCAGCATTATAAGTATAATAACGTTTCAGAATAGCATCGGCCATTGCGCGGGCTTCGTTCAGATATCTTTCGTCGCCGGTAATTTTGTAAAGGCGTATGCCGAGCAAAACCACCGCAGCAGTATTGCAGGCTCTGGGACCTTCGTTCGGCTTTGTCCAGACTCCATTTGCATAAGTCGAGCCGCTCAAAAAAAGCAAGGTCACCGGATCTTTTAACTTAAGAGTATAATCGTTGAATTTATCATAATATGTTTTAGCAATATCCAAATGAGCCGAATCACCTGTAATTGTGAAATATTTGGCATAAGCATTTGCCAAAGGATCTACAGGCCCCATATAAAAAATACCTTTATTCAATCCACTTTCGGTTTGCGGAATTCCCCATTGTGCATCACGGTATTTCAAACAATAATTCAGAGCAAAAAGTCCTTTATTCAACACCAACGCTGATCGGAATTTATGCAAATATACATCCATTATTACATCACCAATAAGTCCGTTATCGTCGAAAAAACGCTCACCATTCTGAATACAGCCATAACCCTGACCATTTGTGTACCAACTCATCTTATTGGTGTAAGCATATAAACGTGAATCGTATTTCGAATCGATCATAGCACCCCAAAGCAATGCACGAATCATATGTCCGGCCGGCCACAGAAATGCCGGACCAGATTTTAGATTATTGGAGGTCGTAATTTCCTCCACATACAATCCTGTGGAAGCATTGTAGAATTTTGTATTCAGCTGGTCGAGCAACTCAAAACCGGCATCCTTATATTTATTGATTTGTGAACTTACATTTTGTATTGCAACAAGCAAAACAACAGTAACGACAGTGCGGAGAAAAAAAGCATTTGTGATTTTCATAATAATAACTTTGAAATTTTATCGAGAGCTCCGAGAACTTGAGAGCATCACGAAACGACTGACCAAAATTACCAACAATCAGCATGACAGAAAGTAACTGTTGTTCCAATAAATAGCAATAACGCTGCAAATATGAACATTTTCGACTTCCCCACATTATCTTTGTAAAATATTTTCACACTACTTGCAACAAAGTATCCGAAACAAGCATCTATATTTAAATCACTTTTCTGATTTTCGGAATTATTATTAACCCTTAAATGCTATTATTCTATGAGATTTCACAAACTCTTTCTGCTATTATTATTGTTTAAAATAGCGAGCACATTCGCTCAAAATGCCGGAGCATGGTCGTTCAACATCGATCTGAATTCCAATCTGACAAACGGAAACCTGCGCGACAACTGGCCAATAAGACAGGATGTGGGTGCCAGTTATTACGATTACTATTTCTACAGTTCGAATCGTGTAACAGCTGACATGAATTTTTCCCAGATCAGCATCCGACCCGAATACCAATTAATCCACAACAAATTGTCGGTAAGCACCGGAATCAGGTTTACACATTTACAAAGCGAGGTGAGTAAATACGATTCAGAAAACGGAGGCTATTTTTTTCTTCGTTACGAATCCGACCCAACGAGTACAGAATATGCACGCATCAACTCTATGACGGAAGAAACCACGTACCTCGGCGTGCCACTCGAATTTCAGATCACACCTTTTCGGTTTTACAAGCTGGCTCCTTATCTGCGCATTGGTTCCGAAGTCGGGTTCAGGCTTTCGTCGTCAAATGCGATTAAATTTCACACCGAATCGATGGAAATATATGCTGACGATATAATGCAACAATATGGTTTTGTGCCTCAAAGCATATTTGCCACATTAAACTCATCAGTTGGTTTAAGCCTCGGTGCTGCAGGGAAAATAAATTACAATTTCGAAATTCTATTGCCCTCATTTTTCCTGACCGATAAAAATTCCTCATTGCTCGAAGTAAATGAGTTCAGTGGATTTCGCTTTTCGCTGAAAATACCGCTTTCTGAGTTAAGAACTTCAAAATAAAGTCAGAATCAATTCAAACCAGTAGTATTATTAAATAATAAACAGATGAAAAACACTATATATAGAATAGCAATTTCCGTAGGTATCATACTGCAAACTGCATTTATGGCATCCTGCTCAATGGACGATGTTGAATTATCGAGATCGGTATTTATACAAGACCGCACAAGTCCCGGCCTTCCCGAATATTCAGAATGGGGCTACAACACTTTCGGAGCTTATATCGACAGGGTTCCATTTGTATCAGGCGAAGAGGAGCCAGCTAAAATTTATGTAAACTCCGACACGCTGCATTTCTTTCTGAAGGGAATCTATAGAAATTCAAAAACGAGTTTTTTATTCTCGATAAAAGGGCTTTCACCAACCGAATATACTGAACTCACCATGCTCAACGACACTGTAATTAATCTGAAAGACATTGCATGTAAAGTAGAAATGAATAAAAACGATACAATTTCTGTTCTGAATATTATTGATGGACAAATATATTTCAAACGTGCTCAGTTGCTGTATGTGGATAAAGTGGCCAATAAAACCATACTTTCGGGCGAATTCAGATTTCGCACATTCTTTCGCAATGAGCCCGTAGCCATATCGAATGGTCGTTTTGATGTAGGTATCGGCTACGAAAATTTCTACAATTTCTGATGATTACCTTTACGCAAAAGTTTTGACAACAAAGCACCTGATTCGCTTACGAACTCAGGTGCTTTGCGTATAAACACTGTCATTACCAAAATACTTATCGCGGCTATTACCCCAAATACCACAAAACTATTTTCATTGCTAAGCATTGTGGTGAGCGAAAAAAAAGCCGTACCAATAAGTACAAAAATAAAAGTCACCAGATTGAGATAAGCAATCACATCGCCCAGTTTACGGCCTGTATCAGCATGCTGGAGCGTGGCCAGCAACGGAATCTGAAAAAATCCACCCGACATTGCGAGCGCAAATACCGAAAAGCCATAAAACCAAACGGGCAACCGAAACAGACTCAACAAAATCATAAACAACACGATGCCTGCCAAACCTGGCAACACAAAGGCTTTTTGCGGTTGATTACCCGACAGCTTTCCGGCAAGCCAGCTCCCCACCGCTATGCCAATTGCCGCCAACGACATGATGAACCCGGTGCTGGCATTGGAAAGTTGGTACACATTTTTGCTGTGAATCACCAGATTCATTTGCAGCATTCCGCCAATCAGCCAAAATACCGACGAACCAAAAACCGCGATGTTGACTTTAGGGAAAGCTTTTGCCCTCCGATACGACACCCGCAAAAAACGAAAAGGATGCAACCCGGCTTCCGATGGTTCGGTTGGTAATTCGTTTACTCTGATTCTGACTGTTGCAAAATATCCGGCAAAAGCCACCAGAAAAAAAGCTGCCACAATCATCCATGTACTATAAAAATCGGAAATCACCGAAGCAGCCACTGTACCAATCAGAATCCCCAGAAAAGCCATCATTTCGAACACACCGCTTCCGTACGACACGCCCTCCTCTCCTCCGATATCGCGGATAAGACTATATTTCGAGGGCGAATATAAACAACTCTGAATTCCCATTAAAAACACTGCCAAAATTGCCGGCACAACCCATTCGAACCAAAAAGCCACTGCTGCCACAAACATTATGGGAAATTCGATGAGTTTAAAAAAACGAAACACTTTCAGTTTCGAATACCGCACAGCCAAGTGCCCACCCAAAGGCGATAAAAACAAATACGGCAACACCAAAGCTGCCGACACAAGCGAAATAAGCTGCGACTGATTAAGCCACGCAGGCAAAGCCCAGCCTACGGAGATAAAAATGATGGCATTTTTCAGCAGATTATCATTAAAAACCCCGAAAAAATTACTTGCAAACAAAGCGTTCCAGCTTTTTTGTCTGTATTTGGTATTATTCATTACAACGGAAAAGGACTACATGCACAGCAAAAGAATGTGTAAAAGTAAAAAATCAACATTCATTACTGTCATTTTATGTATTAAAATTATATTTCATAAAAAAGGCATGTTCTTTGTTACATAACTTAGCAGAAATGACACAATGCTGTTTTAGGTTTTGCTTAAAATCTGACATAATAATTGTCTCAAAATGTTGAATTATAAAAATTATTGTTGAATTCAACAACTCAATCAGCCATGCTGTGAGCACAAAAGTAATTTATTTGCAGCATTTCACAAAAAAAGATATATAGTTTGTAAACTAAATTACAACTCAAAACGTTTTAAGTTAAATAACAAACAATTTAAGTACAAAATTCCAATACAAAAAAAAGAAATTAAGTATTTTTATTGAGTTAATTTATATTAAATCGTAGTTTAACATTTAATTTTAGTGTAACTTTGCAAAATAATGAAACGTTCGACCATACTAATATTGATTATTTCAATGGCAATAACCTTTGTAGGACTAACCATCCTGCAGGTGCGTTATGTTCACATCAATGCTGAGATGATCGAAAACCAGTTTAACGAGAGCGTTAAACGTAGTCTTTTTCAAACCGTAATACTCGTTGAAGAAAACGAAGCACTCGAATACCTTGGACAGACACTCGAGGGAATTGATTATAAAGGAAATAAAAACAAGCTCCTGACACTCGACCCTGCCGACAACAAATTCAGTAAAATCGACAGTGTAACCGACAAACTCAAACTCACTGACGAAAACCTGAACCGGCCAAGTATAAGGCTTTCAACCCGCCACGGAAAAGCAACCATAGAAGAAACATCGCGTTACCTTCAGGAAAGATTCAAACAGAATTTCTCCCGTTCGAAAACGATACTCGACCAGGCTGTGTTCAGGTGGCTCAAAGAATCGGATAACAAGGAAATTTCAGAAAGGGTAAACTTCGAGGAACTCGACCTGATTCTGGAGAAAGTATTGGCCAACAACGGTGTGGATCTGCCATTTTTTTACTCTATTGTGGACAAACAGGGTAAAATGATTTATAAGTGCAACAAGGATTTTCACCACGATCATCTGACGAAGTCGAGAAATATATATACTCAAAAACTTTTTCCTTCAGAAGATTCGAACAGAAGTGCATATTTGCAGGTCACTTTCCCGAACAAGCAAAACTACATACTCAGTTCGATGAATTTGCTGCTGCCATCGATGTTGCTGGTGATACTTGTATTGGTTATTTTTATCGTGGCTATCATTATCATATTCCGTCAGAAACAACTGAACAGTATGAAAAATGATTTTGTCAATAACATGACACACGAATTTAAAACTCCGATTTCGAGCATTTCGCTTGCTTCACAAATGCTTCAGGATCCGAGTGTTGGAAAAACGCCACAAACGCTTACCCATATCTCAAATGTAATTCGCGACGAAACAAAACGTCTGAGTTTCATGGTCGAGAAGGTATTGCAAATGGCTATTTTCGAAAAAGACAAATCGATGCTTAAACTGAACGAAATTAAAATCAATAACCTTATTCAGGAAATTGCTAAAAATTTCTCATTGAAAGTAACGAGCAAAGGAGGACAAATTACCACCAATCTGAAAGCCGAACACGATATTGCACTTATCGACGAAGTTCACTTCACAAACGTGGTTTTCAACCTAATGGACAATGCTTTGAAATACTGTGACAAGCCTTTGTTGCTGACCATCGAAACATGGAACGAGAAGGACAATCTCCTGATCAGCATCGAAGATAACGGCATAGGTATTCACAAAGAAGATCTGAAACGAATATTTGAAAAGTTCTACAGGGTTTCCACCGGAAATCTCCACAATGTAAAAGGGTTTGGCCTCGGATTGGCTTATGTAAAAAAAATCATAACCGAACACCGTGGCACTATTAAAGTAGAAAGCGAAATAAATATTGGAACAAAATTCACTATCACAATACCAACACTAAAAAATTACGAATTATGACAGACGAAAAAGTAAAAATCCTGCTATGCGAAGACGATGAGAATCTTGGCATGCTTCTCAGAGAATATCTGCAAACCAAAGGTTACGATGCTGACCTTCAACCCGATGGCGAAGCCGGTTTTAAAGCATTCAGCCGCAACAAATACGACTTGTGCGTATTCGATGTAATGATGCCTAAAAAAGATGGATTTGCTCTGGCTTCGGACGTACGTTCAGTGAACTCTGAAGTACCAATCATTTTCCTTACAGCCAAATCCATGAAAGAAGATATCCTGCAAGGATTCAAACTCGGTGCCGACGATTATCTTTCGAAGCCTTTCAGCATGGAAGAATTACTCTACCGCATCGAATCGATTTTGCGTCGCGTAAAAGGCAAAAAAGCAAAAGATGTAGTGGTTTACAATATCGGAGCATTTACATTCGACGCTCAGAAACAATTGCTTACCTATCAGGGTGACTCTAAGAAACTGACAACCAAAGAATCGGAACTGCTTAATCTGCTTGCAGCAAACGCCAACAATATTCTGGAACGCAACTTTGCACTGAAAACTATCTGGGTTGACGACAACTACTTCAATGCCCGCAGCATGGACGTGTATATCACCAAACTGCGTAAACTCCTCAAAGAAGACCAGAACGTAGCAATTATAAACATTCACGGTAAAGGATACAAACTTATCACTCCTCAGGTGAAAGAAGACTAATTGCAAAAACCACATACAACACTAAAGAAACCGCTCCGGATTAATCCGGAGCGGTTTCTTTTTGCGGACACTAAAATGAGTAGAAAACCAACTTTACTACATTAAGCCAAACACATAGAAAACAAACAGGAAATTAACAGCACAAGTTTCGACTTACACGTCACTTCCTGATGAAAATACTGCCATTGCATAATCATAGGTTTTGTACGCGCCAGAATACCACTCAGCGAACCTGTAGCAAACACTTCGGAATCGGTCATCGATTTTCCTGTATAATAAAGCGTATCCGGTTTGTTAGTTCCGGGAAATGGCGTATTTTCGATACGCGACACATTCTGAGAGAATGTATTGAATGAGAACAGACTGAAGAAAAGCAGAAGAGTAATTAGTTTTTGCATTAGATTTTTATTTAGATAATTCAGAGCAACAATTTCAGTATAGCAAGAAATGAAAACGAATTTCATAAGTAAACTCAACTGAAGAAAAAACGCTCTGTAAAAATACGGTAATCCTTTTGTGCCTGAAGAAACTCATTATCCAAAAAACATCAAAATCGTACCTGAAAGTTTTTTTTAGCTCTGTTATTCATTTTCTGAATATAAATACTATATTTGCAGCACAGATCAGCACACTGCGATCAACCTTATAAATCATACTTAAAAAGAATCATGGAAATTGAACCTTCCGGTCGCACATCAGAGAACTCTGACGTGACCCGCAGGCGTTTTTGCCAGACATTGCGTCTGAAAAACGACCCTGCATCCATCGAGAAATATAAATTCTGGCATCGACCGGAAAACCGTTGGCCCGAAATTCCACAGGGCATCAGACAGGTTGGAATTCTCGACATGGAAATATACATTCACAACGACCTTTTATTTATGATTATCGAAACCGGCCCGGATTTCGACTGGGATGCTGCATTCAGTAAGTTAGCTACATTACCCCGACAAGCCGAATGGGAAAACTTCATGGCGCAATTTCAGATAGCCGCTCCCGGAGCTGCGTCGTCGCAAAAATGGCAATTAATGGAACAAATATTCAAGCTGTAAATAACGTAAAAAATCTATATCTTCGATTGCAACAAAAGCCTTCAAATCCCGTTAAACCGAAAAATCACATCATGAATCGCACACAAAAACAATCGCTTCTACACGATAACGAGGGCAATTATTTCCTTGTACCCTTTATTCTGGTCACCTCGCTTTTCTTTTTCTGGGGAGTAGCCAACAACATGACCGACACACTATTGGCTACATTTAAAAACATCATGGAAATGACAGATTTCCAAACTTCTTTCATTCAGTTAGCCTTTTACGGAGCTTATGCAATTTTTGCCATTCCGGCTGCTTTACTTATCCGCAAATTTAATTTCAAAACAGGAATTATTGTTGGACTGGCCATGTACGCCATTGGTACTTTTTTGTTTTATCCTGCTGCACAACTTTCTTCGTATGGCTTTTATCTGTTTGCTATTTATGTAATGGCGGGAGGCTGTTCGGTACTCGAAACCACTGCCAACCCTTACATTCTTTCGATGGGACGACCTGAAAATATGACACGACGCCTCAATATGGCACAGGCATTCAATCCCATTGGCTCTATTTCAGGCATATTACTAAGTCAGGTATTTATTTTGTCGCAACTCAGTGCCAACAAAAACGAAATGACCAATGAAATGCTTGCAGAAGCACAATCACGCGAACTTTCGGCGGTAACTTTAACGTATATGGGTGTGGGTGCTGCATTACTGGTAGTTTTGCTCATTATTATATTGTATAAAAAGATGCCTGTTGCTAAAGACAAAACACAACTCGCATTTAGCAAAACGGTAGGCCATATTTTCAAAAACAGGCATTACAGATTCGGAGTAATTACGCAGTTTTTTTATGTGGGTGCTCAGATTGGGGTATGGTCATATACGATTCGCTATGTGATGAAGGCTCTGAACCTTGTCGATCCTGTTACCGACCAAATTGTGTTGGAAAATGTCAGTGCATTTATGCAGCAATATCCGGGCTGGAGTAGCTTATGGAACTTTGATGCGGACACTACAGCCGAAAATATCGGAAATTCATTTTATCTCACCTCCATCTTGCTGTTCTCTGCCTCGCGATTTATATTTACTGCATTAATGAAATACGCAAAACCGGGCGTTTTGCTCGGAATTGCAGCTGTTGGAGCAACTTTATCAGCATTTGCAGCAATATTTTTCAGTGGCATGAGCGGAATCATCGGATTGATGATGATTTCATTTTTTATGTCGCTAATGTTCCCCACCATTTATGGCATAGCGCTCGAAAAACTTTCGCCCTCCGAAACCAAAGTCGGTGGTTCATTTCTCGTAATGGCCATACTTGGAGGTGCTTTGCTTACTTCACTACAGGGATATTTATCCACCTTATTTGCAAATGTGGCTTTGTCGTACTCAGTTTCTGTGGCTTGTTTTGTAGTAGTTGGCGTATATGGTTTCCTGTCGCACAAACTGGCACAAAAAACCAACAACTAAAAATCAGCTTAAAACTTATTTTCTTTCATCTAATTTGAAACGTAAACGCCAGCGCCCGTTTTCAAAATCGTGACTTATAATGCGAAAGATACCAATTTCGGAGGTATTGTCTACATGCTGACCAATGCAGGCGCAGGCATCATAATCGCCTACACGTACAATACGCAAAGTTTCGGAAGCTTCATCTGGAAGTTTACTCAAATCTACAATCGAAGCAGCTTCATCGCGTGACATTAGCTGCTCGCTGACAGGCAGATGTTGTTCAATCACTTCGTTTACACGTTTTGTAATTTCTTCTATCTGCGCATCTGTAGGCGATTCGGCCAACAGATAATCGCATTTGCTTTTTTTACGCTCGATATGCGCATTTACCGAACGGGCACATCCAAACATTCGTACCATTGTCTGATTCAGAATATGTTCGGTTGTATGCATATCGCAGGCATATTGCTTTTTAGCTTCGTTAAGTACGATATTCTCCATATAATAAAATTGAGTTTAATATGCAAAGATAAGATTTTAGATTCTGCCCCGAAAATCGGAACTGAACTATTTCCTGAGAAATGCATCGGCAGCAATAATTAACACAAAAATCTCATAATAAACAATTTAAAATACAGAAACAAAAAACATTCTATTATCATACTAATTTATATGTATTTTCTCTTGTTAACCGGAGATAATTTACATATATTTGTGCACCCTGTATTTTCACTAAACTACTATAACTACAAATCATTTAGCATGAAAGTTTCGAAGGTAAACCATAAAGGCGAATGGCGCATCAGAATAGAAATACCATACAGCCCTGAGTCAACAGCCAACCTAAAGAAAATATATGGAGCACGCTGGAGTCTGAGTATGAAAGCCTGGCATATACCTTATACTCAGAAATCTTTCGCGCAGTTGCGCGATCTTTTCCCCGATTTCGAAATAGAGACAAATACAGTTCCGGGCATTAAAAACGAAACGGAAAACGAACTGGAAAACGAACAAACCGAAATACAAAAACCTATTTCAGACCAGGAAAAACCAAACCCTACAAAAGGGAATGAGGAGTTGGTTCGCGTCCGCAAAACGGCCATCAATCAGCCAATAATGATTGACATCAACAGCCACTACATTTATATAAAAATGCCTAAAAATGATACAGATATTCTGTTTCTGAAATCGTTTAAACATGTACGTTGGGACATGGTGCATTTTTGTTGGGTAGTGCCGAATTATGGGAACAATCGAGAAAAAATTCTGAACTATTTTGCCAACAGAAACGCCGAAATAAATGAACTCAGATTGGCAAATGACATTCAAACAGAACAACGCCCGGGCTATACAGCCGACGAAATGCTGCTGATATCCATTCCGGGCAAAGCACTGAAAGTTTACTTTGCGTACAACAGGGAAATTGTGAAACTAATTAAGAAAATTCCCTATTGCCAATGGAATCACGACGAGAACTGCTGGTCGGTGCCATATTCAGAACGCTTTATAGCCGAAATCAAACATATTGCGGTCGGAAATGGCTTAAAACTGCGGTTTCAGGAACAAGCAAAACAGGGTATTAAACCACGCACATCGCGCTTCGATATTAAAAATTACAGAAGCTGTCCGCCCGATTATCTGGCAAAATTACGGGAGTTACGCTACAGCGAACACACGCTGAACACATACAAACACATGTTCGAGGAATTTATAAACCATTTTCCCGATACCGAGCCCGACGATATTACCGACGAAATGATTACTGATTTCCTGCGCTACCTTGTCGACAAACGAAATGTATCAGGTTCGTATCAAAATCAGTCGATAAATTCCATCAAGTTCTATTACGAAAAGGTGATGCGTGGTCAACGCAAAATTTACCTGATCGACAGGCCACGCGAAGCAAAATATCTGCCCGAAGTGCTGAGTCAGAACGAGATTAAACTGATTCTGAAAAACACCGACAACCTTAAGCACAAGGCCATTATAATGACCATATATTCGGCCGGATTACGCGTGAGCGAAGCCATTAATCTGAAACTGAAAGACATTGACAGCCAACGAATGCAAATCAGAGTAGAGCAGGCAAAAGGCAAAAAAGACAGATACACCTTGCTAAGCGTAAAAACACTTGAAATTCTGCGTAAATATGTAGCCGAATACAAACCCAAAGTCTGGCTGTTCGAAGGAGTTGACGGCAAAGAATATTCGCGACGATCAATTGGCGAACTTCTACATAAAGCCGTTCTAAAGTCCGGCATAAAAAAACGCGTTACTGTTCATACTTTGCGACATTCGTTCGCCACCCATCTACTGGAAGCCGGCACCGATTTGCGTTATATTCAGAATCTTTTAGGACATCAAAACACCAAAACAACTGAAATTTATACCCATATCACAACCAAAGGCTTCGACCAGATAGTAAGCCCAATGGATCAACTTGATATATAAAAAAATATGTCGATACAAAACGAAGTCAAATTAATTGCAATAAGAAAAAAATGGAAGCGACTAAAATAACCATACACGCCACTATTTCAGCTGGCATACAGAAAGTGTGGAATTATTACACTCAACCGGAGCACATTACTAAATGGAATTTTGCATCGCCCGACTGGCATTGTCCTTCGGCAAGCAACGACATGAGAATTGGTGGAAAATACACAGCCCGCATGGAAGCAAAGGATGGCAGCTTTGGATTTGAGTTTGAAGCCACATATTCTGAAATCACAGAAAATCAGAAGTTTGTATATATCATGCCGGACGGGCGCGAAGTATCAGTCAGCATAAATGAGGATAATCATCTGACCAACATTACGGTATGCTTCGATGCTGAAACCGAAAATTCTGTAGAATTACAGCGCGAAGGCTGGCAGGCAATACTCAACAACTTTAAAAATTACGTGGAAAATAACTAACATAAGCCAGATTACACTAAACACCACAAACTTACCAGAAAAGGAACAGATAAGTCCATAATAAATCCATGATAAATGGATACAATGGCAAATTCGCGTCCTGAAGTTTGCATAATAATTGGAAAAGTGGTGTCCATTGTCGTAGCCCCACCGGCCGATATGGGCGCCAGTTTGCCAAAATACCGCACCATAAGCGGCGCCAGCAACAGTGCAAAAACTTCACGGGCAATGTTAGCCAGCAATGCCAGTGTTCCGAGTTCTGCGCCCCGATACTCCGTAATCATAATTCCCGACAACGAATAATATCCGAATCCCGAAGACACAGCCAGCATATCGGTAACTGAATGGCGGCTAAGCAAACCTGCCACCAATGCACCAAGCCAGGTGCCGAGTATAGTCATTACCGGCAAAAAGAGCACACGCGCCTTTATCTTCCTGAACTGTTTTACAGTATCGGGTTGATGACCAATACTAAAACCCACCGAAAACATAAGTGCTTCGAGCACATATAAACTCATATTCCCGGCAATCCATTCTTCGGGCAACAACCGAAAAATACCGAGCAGCAAACCTGCTACAAAAAAAGCCAGAATAACCAAACTACCTTTCAATCCTTTTATCACATCAGCAAAAGAGTTCTCAGTCTTTACCTGCTGTCTATTTTCTTGTGTATCAACAAGATTTGCAGGAGGCATCAAAACACCTGCACCAGCTATACTTCCGAGAGTGGCCAGGGCTGCAATCAGAATTGCTTCCATACCGAGCGTACCAAACTTGCGAATTACCGCATCGTTGTAACCTACTTCCACACCCAGCAAAAACAAAAGCAGCCAGATAAGTGTTAGAATTGCTCCGTTGATAAAGCCTATACGAATTTTGCGAAGCAGATAGCCCAACAAAATTCCGGCAAACATAAAAACTAAAATGACAAACATAATTAATCCTGATATTTTAGTTTGCAAAGATAAACTTTAGCTCCGATAATTCATTTTCTTTGAACTTAAACGGACAAAATCAGCAAATAAACCGGCAATTACAATCAGCATATTTTTGAATAACAGTTATATCATTTCTCAATTGAAATATAGACAGATTCGCTTTTCAGATTTGCAAAAAAATGAGTAATTTTGCAGCGCGAAAGCATAAGGCATTAGTTTTACGAATAAATATACAAAACATAAATTATATGAGCAAAAAAGCATTATTAATGATCCTCGATGGTTGGGGAATGGGCAATCACTCGAAAGCCGATATTATCTACAACACTCCTACTCCTAACTGGGACGCTTTACTGGCTAATTATCCTCACTCACAACTTCAGGCTTCGGGCGAAAACGTTGGTTTACCCGATGGACAAATGGGAAATTCAGAAGTAGGACACCTCAATATCGGAGCCGGTCGTGTGGTTTATCAGGATTTGGTAAAAATCAACATTGCCTGCCGCGACAATAGCATTCTGAGCAATCCTGCCATAGTAAAAGCATATTCGCATGCGCGCGACAATAAAAAGAAAATTCATTTTCTGGGACTTGTGTCGGATGGTGGCGTTCACAGTTCACTCGATCACCTTTTGAAACTGATTGACATTGCCAAAGAATACAACGCAGAAGCTTATGTACACTGCTTTATGGACGGGCGCGATACTGACCCTAAAAGCGGAAAAGGATTTATCGAACAACTCGACAATTACAGCAAAGGCACTACCACCAAAATTGCGTCGGTTATTGGCCGTTATTATGCAATGGACCGCGACAAACGTTGGGAACGCGTAAAAGAATCATACGATTTGCTCGTGAATGCCAAAGGAACTACCGCCACTTGCCCTGTGGAAGCCATGCAGGCTTCGTACGATGCCGGAGTAACTGACGAGTTTGTAAAACCTGTGGTAATTGTGGATGAAAAAGGTAACCCTACTGCAAAAATTGAAGCAGGCGATGTGGTTATTTTCTTCAACTATCGCAACGACCGTGCAAAAGAACTTACCATTGTACTTACACAACAGGACATGCACGAATACGACATGCACACGCTGCCACTCGAATATTTCTGTATGACTCCTTACGATTCTTCTTTCGTAGGTTTGAATGTAATTTTCGACAAAGACAACGTACAAAACACAATGGGCGAATACGTTTCAGGACTTGGACTTAAACAATTACGTATTGCTGAAACAGAGAAATTTGCGCACGTAACTTTCTTCTTCTCAGGTGGTCGCGAGGCTGAGTTTCCGGGTGAAGAACGCATCCTTGTTTCGTCGCCAAAAGTAGCAACTTACGACCTGAAACCCGAAATGAGCGCTCCCGAAATTGCAGATGCTCTGGTGGCTGAACTCAACAAACAGAAATTCGATTTCATTGTACTGAACTTTGCCAATGGCGACATGGTGGGCCACACAGGCGTTCGCGAAGCCATTATAAAAGCGGTGCAAACTGTGGACAAATGTATGGGCGAAGTAGTAGATGCTGCACGTGCCAACGATTACGAAGTGATTATCATTGCTGATCATGGAAATGCCGACAATGCTGAAAACGAAGACGGATCGCCAAATACAGCGCACTCGCTCAACCCCGTTCCTTTTGTGTATGTGACCGAAAACAAAAATGCAAAAGTGGCAGATGGAATTCTGGCCGACGTATCTCCATCAATTTGTACCATTCTGGGTATAGACATTCCTGCCGACATGACAGGAAAAAGTCTGATTACAAAGTAGTTTCTTTATAGTTTTATAAAAGCAGAAAAGAGAAGTCAGGCTTTGTCCGGCTTCTCTTTTTTTATTGCATATTCACAAAAAAATGCAGACATTATCCTCCGAAACATTAAGCGAAATAAAATTTCTGCTCGACGATCGCTATCGCCGTTATAATCATTTCGACTTTATCGAAACCGATCCCATCCAAATCCCGCATACATTTGGCAAAAAGGAAGATATCGAAATTGCAGCATTTCTCACAGCCACTATTGCCTGGGGTCAGCGCATTACAATTATAAAAAATGCACGCAGGCTAATGTCGCTAATGGACAATGCTCCGCACGATTTTATTTCCAACGCATCAGAGTCGGATCTCGAAGTATTTTCAAACTTTAAGCACCGCACCTTCAATGCTGTCGACTGCAAATTTTTCATTCTATCGCTGCAAAACATCTATTCAAATCATGGAGGACTCGAAGGAGTTTTCAACAAAGCATATCAGTCCGACAACAGCATTGTGTCAGCTCTGATATCTTTCAGAAAAATATTTTTGGAAATAAATCACGAGAAACGAACCGAAAAACATTTATCGGATGTGAACCGCAACTCTTCAGCCAAACGACTCAATATGTTTCTGCGCTGGATGGTACGGCACGATGAAAGCGGCGTTGATTTCGGACTTTGGAAAAACATTCCCGCCGCAGCACTTATGCTGCCACTCGATGTACACACAGGCGATGTAGGACGCGCGCTGGGCCTGCTCACCCGCACACAAAACGATTGGAAAGCAGTAGAAGAAATCACAGCCGTATTGCGTAACTTCGACCCCATCGACCCGGTTAAGTACGACTTTGCTTTGTTTGGCATCGGAGCTTTTGGCGAAAAAGACCAGATTTAAAACTCTTCCGGCAGTCTCAAAAAGCAGGTTCTCATCTGACATTTCAGAATTTTAAGAAACGCATGAGTTATGAAGATTCTGTTTAAGGTTTGAAAATTACTTTCAGGAACAGATGTTTTTTTGTACTTTTGCGCGAAAATTCAGAATTTCCCCTAATATTTTTTATCCACTCGCAATGTAACGATCATGATAAAATTCATTCGTATATACCTGTAAAGGCATGAATATTTTTTGTCTGGTGAGTTATATACGCCCTAAAGAAAATAAATATTATCGTATGAATAATATACAAATTAAAGACAAGGAATTTACGTTGTCAATTCCTGAGAGCGACATTCTCGCAGCAGTAAAAAGAGTTGGAGAAGAGATAAACAAAGATATGGTGGGCACTAATCCGCTTTTTATCTGCGTGCTTAACGGCGCCTTTATGTTTGCAGGCGATTTAATGAAAACCATTAATATTCCCTGTGAGATTACTTTTGTAAAATTATCTTCGTACGAGGGGATTTACACTACCGGAGCCGTAAAGGAAATTATTGGCCTGAACGAAAGCGTGGTAGACCGCAACGTAGTGGTTGTGGAAGACATTGTGGATACAGGAATTACAATGGAAAAAATTTTGAGTTCGCTCAAGGCCAAAGGAGCAAAAAGTATTCGTGTGGCCACTTTCCTCCAAAAGCCCGATGCTCTGCAACGTGATATTCAGATTGACTATATAGCCATGAAAATTCCCAACGATTTCATTGTGGGTTATGGGCTTGATTACGATGGATTTGGTCGAAATCTGAAAGACATTTATACTGTAGTAGCCGGATAAAGGCACTTTTTTTTCGGTCTGACACTGAACAAGAAACAATATCGTATTATTTTTAAACAGGCAAAACAAGGATGTTAAATATAATTATTTGGGGTGCACCCGGCTGTGGCAAAGGTACACAAAGCGCTTTAATTGTAGAAAAGTTCAAACTGAAGCACCTCTCGACAGGCGATTTATTGCGCAGCGAAATTCAATCGAACAGTGAGCTTGGCAAAGAAGCTGATAGTTACATCTCGAAAGGCAATTTGGTTCCAGACTCAATGATAATCAACATCCTCCACAAAGCCATCGATGCTGAAGTCGAAGGAAAGGGCATTATTCTCGACGGATTTCCACGCACAGTGGCACAGGCCGAAGCACTTGAGACAATGCTGGCAGAACGTAATCGCCAGATTGATTTTTTTCTGAATATTGAGGTTGAAAAACGTGAACTGATTGCCCGCCTGCTTAAACGTGGTGAAACATCGGGCCGTAGCGATGACAATCTCGAAACTATCCAAAAACGACTAGAGGTATACGAAGTCAAAACAGCACCTGTAAACGATTTCTATAAACAAAAAGGAAAACTCCAACCCATCAACGGCATGGGTACAGTCGAAGAAATTTTCGACCGTGTAAGCGCCGTTCTCGAATCAAAAAAATAACATCCCGGGTGGCGGGCGAACAATACAACTCAAAAGCCCGTTTAATTAAATAAAAAATATGGCCGGTTCTAACTTTGTAGATTACGTAAAAATTTATTGCCGTTCGGGCAAAGGGGGCGCAGGCTCGATGCACTTTCACCGCGACAACCTTACTGCGAAAGGTGGTCCTGATGGTGGCGATGGTGGCCGTGGCGGTCACATTATTTTGCGTGCCAACAAAAATTTATGGACGCTAATACACTTGAAATATGCCCGCCATATTTTTGCAGGAGATGGTGGCGATGGAAGTTCAAGCCGTAGTTTCGGAAAGGATGGCCAGGACAAAGTCATTGAAGTTCCTTGTGGCACTGTACTTTACGATGCCGAAACCGGCGAATTCATGGGCGACATTACCGAAGATGGTCAGGAAATGATTCTTGTTCCCGGCGGTCGTGGCGGACAGGGAAACTGGCACTTTCGCACAGCAACCAATCAGACTCCACGCTATGCACAACCAGGCGAACCGCGCATTGAGAGAGCTGTAATTCTTCAACTGAAAGTATTGGCCGACGTTGGCCTGGTAGGTTTTCCGAATGCCGGAAAATCCACCCTGCTATCGGTTGTGTCGGCTGCTAAACCCGAAATCGCCGATTATCCGTTTACCACTTTGGTTCCGAACCTTGGTATTGTAGCTTATCGCGACAACAAATCGTTTGTAATGGCTGACATTCCGGGAATTATCGAGGGAGCCTCGGAGGGTCGCGGACTGGGACTTCGCTTTTTGCGACACATTGAGCGAAACTCCATTTTACTTTTCATGGTGCCTGCCGACAGTGATGATATTGCCCGCGAATACAACATTTTGCTCAACGAGCTAAAACAATATAACCCGCAACTGGTATCGAAACAACGCATTCTGGCCATTACAAAATGTGATATGCTCGACGATGAACTAATCAACGAAATGAGAAAAGAATTACCCGCAGGTATTCAGACCGTATTTATTTCGTCGGTTAGCGGACTTGGTATTTCGGAATTAAAAGATCTTATCTGGACTGAAATAAACAAGGAGTCAAACAAAATTACTGAAATTTCGCATCTACCCATGCAGATCGTCACTCCCGAAGAAGCATTTGAAGATGAAGATGAGGAGTTTGAAGACGAGTTTTACGACGATGAGGATGACGACGACGATATCAGTAAATACAAAGGAATAGGTTGGGACGACTTGTAGACTTATGCTGATTCATATGCATGAATATACTTACTTTCGACATATTAAATCCATTTAAAGAAATTGCCCATTTTTGCACCACCCGCGAGGGAGGTGTAAGCATGGGTAATTTTTCATCGTTCAATATCAGCCCGTTTTCGGGCGATAGCACAGAAAACTTCGAACAAAATCTGAATATTCTTTCCCTGCAAACAGAAATCCCGACTGATAGCTTTATTTTTCCATTTCAGACACACGATGACAAAACATTGATTATCGACAGTAAATTTCTGAAATTCAACCGCGAAGAAAAAGCTAATGCTTTGAAAGGAATTGATGCACTTATCACTGCCGAGCCGGATATTTGCATAGGTGTAACAACAGCCGATTGCGTCCCATTGCTTTTGTTTGATTGCAAACAAAAAGTAATTGCTGCTGTACATGCTGGTTGGCGCGGCACCTGTGCACGGCTTATTCAAAAAACACTCAGTGAAATGCAGGAGAACTTTGGCACAAATCCACAGGATGCGTTTGTGCTGATTGGTCCTTCTATCTCTTCTGATGTGTACGAAGTCGGTCGCGAGCTGTTGACGAACTTTGCACAGGCGCACTTTCCTGTAAATGATATTTTTACTGAACGAAATGAAAAACTCTATCTTGATCTATGGGAAGCCAACCGATTTCTGCTTCTGGAAAGCGGAGTCCCCGCTTCGCAAATAGGAATTTCAGGAATTTGCACTTACACAGCTCACGATAAATTCTTTTCGGCACGCCGGCTTGGTATAAAATCGGGAAGAATGTATAGTGGGATCGTTTTGAAGAAGTCCTGAGTTTTGAGTTTTGAGTATAAAAATGTTTTACAAGACATACCTGCACGCTTTGAATTAAATAATCCGGATTATGCAAATAATTATTTCCGACGAAATACAAAAAATCTGCCCTTCGCTTACTTTGGGCATTGTACAGGCAAATGTACTAAACTCCCCTACTCCACAATTTCTTTCTGAAGAAATGACTGCTCTCGAGACTGAATTCCGTCAGCAATACACGCTTGAGGAACTCAACAAGCGTCCCGCTATTTTGGCCACAAGACTGGCTTACAAAGCGCTTGGAAAAGAACCTGGTCGTTACCGCCCTTCGGCCGAAGCGCTGTGCCGACGTATTCTGCGCGAAATCCCGCTTTATCGTGTGGATACTTTAGTGGACATTATCAATATTGTATCAGTAAAAACCGGCTTCTCGATAGGAGCATTCGATCTGAACAAAATTGAAGGAGAGAAGCTGACACTTGGAGTTGGCAAAGCCGGAGAAGAGTTCGAGGCCATCGGGCGCGGACAACTGAACATTGAAGGGTTACCTGTATATCGCGATACAGTGGGTGGCATCGGCACACCTACCAGCGACCACGATCGTACAAAAATCACTTCGGATACAAGGCAGTTGTTAGTGATAATCAATGGCTATAACGGAGAAGAAGGATTGCAGCGAGCTATTAACTTATCGGTAGATCTGTTGAAAAAATATGCTGACGCAAAAGAAATACAGAGCATTATTCTTTCAAATCACCAATAATCTTCTCCATTTCCGCATCCAACTCGTGCAACTGTTTCTTACAAAGTTCAATTAGCACAGCCGCGCGCTTCACTTTCTCGGAAATCACATCCATGTTTATCTCCTGATTGTTTTCGAGTGTTGCCAGAATCTGTTCAAGCTCCGCAACGGCTTCTGTATATGTTGTTTTTTGTTTACTCACCTTTGTATATTTACAATTTTATCATCCGCCACGGCGGACATGTTTTACAATTTACCACTTGTTAGTATCGACTCCTAAAACCAAAATCTCAAATCTTTAAATCTTCAAATTCTCAATTCCTCCCAAACACGAAACTCACTCATCTGAGAAATGCACCAACACATGACGGTACGAATTGAAAATCTTTGATTTAGACACATACCCCACATAACGTTTCTGATTATCAACCACAGGCAGATTCCATGCTCCGCTATCCTCGAAGATCGTCATCACCTTCTCCATAGGGAGATTTTCGTTAATCGTGGCCGGAGGCGAAATCATAAGTTGTTTCGCTGTAAAACGCGTGTAAAGTTCGGGTCGGAACATAATATTACGAACCTCATCGAGCAGAACCACCCCCATCAGCACATCAGTCTCCGGATGCACCACAGGGAAGATATTTCGTTTAGAATGTGAGATTACTTTTACAATCTCACCAAGATTCATATCGGGCGAAAGTACAGCCAAATCAGTTTCAATCACATTTTCCATTTTCAGCAGCGTAAGTACCGCTTTGTCTTTATGGTGTGTAAGCAGTTCGCCCTTTTGAGCCAAACGCATGGCATACAAACTGTGAGGTTCGAAAAGGATAATGGTAAGATACGACACCACCGACACAATCATCAGCGTCATAAACAAGTTATATCCACCCGTAAGTTCTGCAATCAAAAAAATCCCTGTCAGCGGCGCATGCATAACCCCCGACATAAGACCTGACATACCTGCCAGTGCAAAATTCTCTTCGGGTAAGTGAATACCAAAAATGCTGAATACCGAAGCAAAAACAAAACCCACCAAACTACCTATAAACAGCGAAGGAGCAAAAATACCGCCCACACCACCACCTGACGTGGTTGCAGCAGAAGCAAAAATTTTAAAAAGGACAATCAAAACCAAATAAACCACGAGTACCCAGGGACTATCGCCCAGATTTTGAAAGAAACTCCTATCGAGAACCGAAGATGAATGTCCGTTCAGCAGATTTTCAATAGTATCGTAACCCTCGCCATAAAGCGGAGGAAAAATAAAAATCAGCAAACTAAGAATAGCACCACCAATGGCAAATTTTGTATATGGATTTTTATATTTCCGGAAAAACTTCTCGATGCTGTTCATTCCACGGGTAAAGTACAGCGATGTGAGTCCGCACACAATACCCAGCAAAATCAGATACGGAATACGTTCCACTGCAAAGGGCTCATAAGTACTGAACTGGAACATAAACGAACTTCCGGAAAGAATATACGAAACCGAAGTGGCTGTAACAGAAGAAATCAGCAGAGGCACAATAGAAGTAAGTGTCATATCGAGCATCAACACCTCAAGTGTAAACACCAGTCCGGCTATGGGCGCTTTAAAAATGCCACCAATGGCGCCAGCCGCTCCGCAACCTACCAGCAACATCAGCGTTTTCTGATCGAGTTTAAAAAATTTGCCAAGATTCGAACCAATAGCCGAACCTGTCAGCACAATTGGCGCTTCAGCTCCAACCGACCCACCAAAACCAATAGTCACCGAGCTACCTACCAGCGAAGTCCACACATTGTGCAGTTTCAGAATACTTTTGCGCTGCGAAATAGCGTACAAAATACGCGTCACCCCATGACTTATATCGTCCTTTACTATTTTGCGTACAAACAGCGATGTAAGAAAAATACCTACCACCGGAAATACAAGATACCAGTAATTCACAGTATCACGACTAAAACTTTCGACCAGAAAGTGCTGTATAAAATGTATGGTGGTTTTTAACAAATATGCAGCAAAGGCCGCAAAAATGCCAACCACGAGGCTCAGCATCAGAATAAAGTGCCGTGGCTTTATGTGCATATCGCGCCAGGCAAGCATTTTATCGTACCAAACTTTGTTGTTATTCATGAGGAGATTACTTTTCATCTGTTTACAAAGATATATAAATTAATCATTCGAAAAAAACCGGAAAAGCCCAACAACTATCTGCAAGGCTTTATATCAGTAAGGAATAGCTCTCAACGGCAATCAGGTGCCATTTTCCAATCAATTCGGACACACTTGCAATGTACACTTTTACGCAGAATAAAATCTACTTTTTCATACGTCAATTAATATCTCGAATTGTGTCAATTATTACACAAGCGCCAAAACTGTAACATCTAATTTTGTAATTGCAGAAAACACATAAAAATTGGAATAAATTTCATTTGCAAAGAAGTGTTTTCGCTGCACAATTAAGAACATAAATAAAAATTATACCTGCAAATTTATGACTGCAATTTCAAAAATCAAAGTAGCGCTTATCGCATGTATAGCGTGTACTGTGAGCATGGTTCAGGCAACCGGTTATAAAACAATTACCAACAAAGAGATTAAGAATTTCTACAAAAATCTGCCTTTCGAAATGCCGGTACTTAAAACGCCAAAATTCAAAAAACACAGTGTAAACATTGTCGATTTTGGCGCTGTGGGTGATGGGATCACACTCAACACCGAAGCTTTCGACAAAGCTATAAAAGCAGTAGCAGCCAAAGGTGGCGGCACAGTAGTGATTCCCGAAGGCATTTGGCTTACAGGTCCCATTACTTTGGTGAGTAATATTAATTTATACACCGAAAAAAACTCGCTCGTACTTTTCTCGCCCGACTTTGACTTATATCCCATAGTCGATGCCATTTTCGAAGGATTGAACACCAAACGCTGTCAATCGCCACTTACCGCTAAAAATGCTGAAAACATCGCCATTACAGGATATGGCATTTTCGATGGATCCGGCGATGCATGGCGTCCGGTAAAAAAAGACAAACTCACCGACCGTCAGTTCAAAAACCTGGTAAAAAGCGGAGGTGTACTCAGCGCCGATGGAAAAACATGGTTTCCGAGCGAGGCTTCGCGTCGCGCACAAGCCATGTGTGTCGATCAGAATGTGCCTGTAGGACCACAAACCGATGCCGAATGGGAAGAAATCAGAGATTTTCTGCGTCCTGTAATGCTGAACTTTGTGAATTGTAAGAATATTTTATTCGACGGTGTAACATTTCAGAATTCACCTGCATGGAATCTTCACCCGCTGATGTCAGAGAACATCATCATGAACCGCGTCACTGTGCGTAATCCATGGTACTCACAAAACGGCGACGGCATCGATCTCGAATCATGTAAAAATACGCTGATTGTAAACAGCAGTTTCGATGTAGGCGACGATGCCATTTGTATGAAATCGGGTAAAAACGAAGACGGACGCGCACGAAACATCCCCACCGAGAATGTCATTGTGGACAATTGCGTGGTATATCATGGTCATGGAGGATTTGTGGTAGGCAGCGAAATGTCGGGCGATGTACGTAATATTAAAGTTTCGAACTGCAGCTTTCTGGGCACCGACGTAGGACTTCGTTTTAAAAGTACCCGCGGACGTGGTGGTGTGGTTGAAAATATTTATATCGAAAATATAAACATGACCGACATCCCAACCGACCCGCTTTTATTCGACTTATTTTACGGTGGCAAAGGTCCTGCCGAAGAAGATGAATCCGAACAAACTGAAGTAAGCAAAGTAATACCACCTGTTACTGTGGAAACTCCGGCATTTAAAAATATCTTTATAAAGAACATACATTCGAACGGCTCAAACAGAGCCATGCTATTCAACGGACTTCCTGAAATGAAAGTGCAAAATGTGCATGTAGAAAATTCGGTATTCAAATCGAAACAGGGTGCAGTGATCAATCGCACCAATGGCTTGATTATGAAAAACATAAAAATTGAAAGCGACAACGGCGAATTTATGACGCTTCACGATGTGGACAATGCAACGCTCGAAAACCTCACCGATCGAAAAGGAAAAACCGGAAAAATAATTCAGACAGGTGAAAATAAAAATGTAATTATCAAATAAAAAGCACTTTTTTTAATCACACAAAACGCAAAGTCACCTTTTTTGGTATCTTTGCGTTTTTGTTTTTTATATTGTTATAATTCGCTGTTAAAACAAAGAAAAGTTAAGCTATCGCTAAAACGGATTGACGATTCCCAACACTTTAATTCAATAAATTATGAAACACAATATTCTGACAATCATACTTCTTACCATATCACTCACAATTTCAGCGGCCGGTTTCAAGGTAAAAGTCCGCAACCCGGGACAATTCACTCAAACACATCTCCCCGTCGTTTTAAAACTCGACAATTATAATAAAATTCACCCCACGCAACGTGAAAAGCTTGCAGTTTATGTGAACGGACGCCAAATCAGCAGTCAGCTCGACGACCTGAATGGCGATCGCATACCCGACGAACTTGTATTTCAACTGGATTTAAAAGCTGGTGAAAGCCGCAAAGTAAGCATTAAAACAGTGAGCGATAAACGCAGAAAAAGTTTTAAACCAGGTGTATATGCCGACCTGATTGTGAAAGAAAAAGATGGCTCTCACCGGTTTGTCACCGAAGCATCGTCTACCAAAAACGACATGTACAACGCTTTACACCATCACGGAGTAGCTTTTGAGTCGGAACTGATGGCTTACCGCATTTATTTTGACAACAAAAGTACAATTGACATTTACGGCAAACGCAAACGACAACTCGAAATTGCGCAAACAGGCTGGTACCCTACCGACGAACAACTCAAAGCCGGCTTTGGCGACGATATTCTGCTTGTATCGGGCTGGGTTGGCGTTGGCACGGTGAAAGGCTGGAATGGCAAAAAAGCCATTCATATCGAAAAATTCGACAAACGCACGCAGCGCATTGTGGCTTTGGGAAATGTACGCACCATTGTGGAAAGCGAAGTCAAAGGTTGGGAATACGAGGGAAAGAAAACAGACCTGCGCGTTCGTTACACGCTTTATGCCGGACAACGTCACGCTATCTGCGAAGTCACAGCATCGAACGACATTGCAAAATTAGCCACCGGCGTACAACAGATTGGTGGCGGAGCACTGTTTAAATCATCGACGCTCACAGGCTCATGGGGCAATCATTATCCGCAACCCGACACTGTGAAGTACAAAAAAGAAACAGCCGGACTCGGAGTTTTCATGCCCATTGAATATAAACCCGAAAATGTAGTGGCCGGCGTTGACAATCTGTTGCTTTTCCCTGTAAAAAAAGGCGAAGCTGTACGCTTTTACCTTACAGCCAGTTGGGCACGTGAAGAAAACAATACATTCATGAAAGCCTCTGACTATTTCGACTTTCTGAAAGTTTGGAGCATTTCACTTAATGAGGCCGTGCTGGAATAAATACAACACCCCACCCTAACCCTCCCCAAAAGGGAGGGAAAACGAATTTTGAGAGCTACATCAATGACAATATATTTTATTTTTATTTCTCTTTACAACTAACAATCAACCGATGAACAAACAAATGAACTTCTCAGCAAAAATAAAAAAAGCATTTGGCGACATAGGTTTTCAGATATTTCTGGCCATGATTATTGGCATTGTGGTAGGCCGTGTAATGGGCGAACCGGCAGCGGTTTTTGCTCCGTTGGGAACTCTTTTTATTCAGTTAATCAAGATGCTGGTGGTTCCTTTGGTTTTCATTTCCATTGTATCGGGAGCAGCTTCGCTCGGAACTACGCGCTCAGCCGGGCGTATAGGTTTTACGACCATTGCTTATGTTTTTGGCACTACTTTTCTGGCAGTTGGTGTTGCATTTTTAGCAGGTTGGATATTTACTCCTGGGGCTGGAATTTCACCCGAAAGCATCAAGGCCTTTTTGCCCGAACAAACCTATCAGGCCGAAGCGCAAAAAATGGAGTTCTGGCCAATGCTACTCGACATTATTCCGACTAATCCCATCAAATCGATGGCCGATGGACATATTCTGCAACTCATTTTCTTTGGTCTGTTTCTCGGCTTTGGCATAAGTGCCTTACCAGCAACTAAAAAGCAACCGCTTCTGAATGCGTTCAACTATTTGCTCGAAGCTTTGATTTGGTGTATCGGTAAAGTAATGCTGGTGGCTCCTTTGGGAGTTTTCGGATTGATGGCCGAGGCAACCGGAACTTTTGGTTACGATCTGCTACTCAAAGTAGGGAACCTGTTCACTGTAAACCTTGTGGCTGCCATTTTTATGATTCTGATTTTCTACCCGGTGACTCTTAAACTGTTCAGCAAACAAAACATCCCGGCTTTTTGGAAAGCCATGCTTCGTCCGCAAATTGTGGCGCTATCCACTTCTTCATCTTTAGCCACATTGCCTGTGACGCTAAAAACATGTGAAGAAGATTTGGGAGTGAGCAA
This sequence comes from Paludibacter sp., assembly GCA_034004015.1. Lineage (GTDB taxonomy): Bacteria > Bacteroidota > Bacteroidia > Bacteroidales > Paludibacteraceae > Paludibacter. The sequence goes on along the minus strand of JAVEXN010000018.1, from coordinate 35,704 downwards.
AGAAACAGCTTCATTTGTAATTCCGCTCGGAGCAACCATCAACATGACAGGGAGCGCCATTTATTATACATTGGTAGCGCTGTTTTTTGCACAACTTTACGGCATCGAACTCTCTGTAGCTCAGTATTTGGCCATTGCCATCACGGCCACAGTCGGCTCCATTGGTCAGGCCGGAGTTCCCGGTCCCACACTTTTAGTGGTCGCAGTCCTGGTTTCGGCTGGCATTCCCATCGAAGGTCTTCCACTACTTTACGCCCTCGACAGAGTATTTGATATGCTACGCACATTCCTTAATATTACCGGCGATGCAGCCTGCGCAGTGATAGTGGACAAGAAATAGCATCTGACATCTCATTCTCGATTTCTGCCCTTTTGTCAGTCATCATCTGCTGTAAAACTGCAATTTCATCATTTTTTCTGTCAAAATCCATTTTTTCTCCGATGTTTTCTCAATGGCATGTGCTTTGTAAAACTCAAAGCGTATCATTAAAACAGAAAATTCAAACTTATTTAAATAATATCACAAAATGGGAAAAATTATTGGAATTGACTTAGGAACCACCAACTCGTGTGTTTCTGTAATGGAAGGTAACGAACCTATCGTAATTACCAACAGCGAAGGTAAACGTACAACTCCTTCCGTAATCGGTTTTGTGGATGGCGGCGAACGTAAGATTGGTGATCCTGCGAAACGTCAGGCCATTACAAACCCTACAAAAACAGTATTCTCGATCAAGCGCTTTATGGGTGAAACCTACGATCGTTTGACCAAAGAAATTGAACGTGTACCTTACAAAGTAATGCGTGGCGACAACAACACCCCACGTGTGGACATTGACGGACGTCTTTACACACCACAGGAAATTTCGGCCATCATTCTTCAGAAAATGAAAAAAACAGCTGAAGAATATCTCGGACAGGAAGTGACTGAGGCCGTAATTACCGTTCCGGCTTACTTCAACGACTCGCAACGTCAGGCCACCAAAGAAGCCGGCGAAATTGCAGGTCTGAATGTACGTCGTATCATCAACGAACCTACAGCAGCTGCTTTGGCTTATGGTTTGGACAAGACCAATAAGGACATGAAAATTGCAGTGTTCGACTGTGGTGGTGGTACTCACGACGTATCGATTCTGGAACTTGGCGATGGCGTTTTCGAAGTAAAATCGACCGATGGCGACACTCACCTTGGTGGTGATGACTTCGACCACCGTATTATCGACTGGCTGGTTCAGGAATTTAAAAACGAAAACAGCGGCGTTGACCTGAGCAAAGACCCTATGGCATTGCAACGCTTGAAAGAAGCTGCCGAAAAAGCAAAAATCGAACTGTCGAACACCACTTCTTCGGAAATCAACCTGCCATATATTATGCCAGTTGATGGTGTGCCTCGTCACCTTGTGCGCACACTTACCCGTGCAAAATTTGAGCAACTTGTTGACGACCTTGTACAACGTACTATCGAACCATGCCGTACCGCACTTAAAAATGCAGGTCTGACAACCAACGATATCGACGAAGTAATTCTCGTAGGTGGTTCAACCCGTATTCCGGCAATTCAGACTGCAGTTGAAAAATTCTTCGGAAAAGCGCCTTCGAAAGGTGTGAACCCCGACGAAGTAGTAGCTGTGGGTGCTGCCATTCAGGGTGGTGTTTTGAGTGGCGACGTAAAAGACGTATTGTTGCTCGATGTAACTCCGCTTTCACTTGGTATCGAAACAATGGGTAGCGTAATGACCAAACTGATTGAAGCCAACACTACCATTCCGACCAAAAAATCGGAAACCTTCACCACTGCTGCCGACAATCAGCCTTCGGTTGAAATTCATGTATTGCAGGGCGAACGACCATTAGCCAATCAGAACAAATCGCTTGGTCGTTTCCACTTAGACGGCATTATGCCTTCTCGCCGCGGAGAGCCACAAATTGAAGTGACTTTTGACATCGATGCCAATGGTATTCTGCATGTATCGGCCAAAGATAAAGCCACCGGAAAACAGCAAAGTATCCGTATCGAAGCTTCATCAGGATTGAGCGATGCCGAAATCAAACGCATGAAGGACGAAGCTGCTGCCAATGCCGAAGCCGATGCCAAAGAAAAAGAAAAAATCGACAAACTGAACCATGCCGACTCGTTGATTTTCCAAACAGAAAAACAATTAACGGAATTTGGCGACAAGCTTCCTGCCGACAAAAAAGGTCCGATCGAAGCTGCTCTTGCCAAACTGAAAGAGGCACACAAAGCTCAGGATATTGCCGGAGTTGATGCTGCTACCAACGAACTGAACACTGTTTTCCAGGCTGCAAGTCAGGAAATGTACAATGCTCAAAATGCTCAGGGCGGACAAGCCGGTCCTCATGACTTCGGCGGACAACAACAGCAGAGCCAGGCAGGAAACACACAGGGCGATGTTACTGATGTGGATTTTGAAGAAGTGAAATAAACCCCGAAAACAAGGGTATATATCCAAACAGAAATCGCTGTAAACACTTAGTTTACAGCGATTTTTTTATTTTATTTTTCGCATATCTATCTTTGTATTCGCTTTTCTTTCGTATATTTGCAACATATTTGTAACGCGACTTAATTAGCAGGAAAGTGCGACTTATAAATACTTATACATACGTAACCATATTTAAAACGTGTATTATGCCAGTTAGCAAGTTTATCCTCCAAAGAAATTGCGAAAATTGCGGCAAGCAATTTAATGCCAAAACTGTCTACTCAAAGTACTGTTGCGAGAAATGTTCTGAAGCAGCCACACGTAAAAAGAAAGCCCTTGAAAAGGAAGAAGAAAAACGCGAACAGTTAGCCAATCAAATCCCAGCAGACCGCCCCTACATTTCAATTCAGGAAGCAGTAATTCTGTTTGGAATATCCAGGGATACCATTTACCGACAAATCAAAAAAGGCAATATCCCTGCCGTTAATCTTGGGGAACGGTTAACCCGCATTAGTCGGATTCACATAGAAGCCATGTTTCCAAAGGTTGAAATCATTCAATCTACTCAACCACTAATCGAACAAACAAAACTCAATTATGACCCAAGTGAGTGCTACACGATTGGCGAGATAACAGAGAAGTTTGGAATATCAGCCTCCACAGTCCAAAAGACCATTCGAAAATGCAGTATTCCCAAAAAGCAAATTGGTAAATTCGTTTATGTCCCAAAATTAGAAATCGACCGGCTATTCAACCATAAATAATACTGAGCCATGAAAAAGAAACTCGCAAAAACCAAATGTACTGCAAAGCTCCGCAAATCCGAATATCATAACGAATGGTATTTAATACTTGAAAGCTATCCAGTTTTCAAGGCAGGTAGTGATAAGGCTCAGCGAATAATAGAAGCACTAAACCGCTCTGTTACCACACCAATATGGGATAAAACTCGTACAACACGAGCTTCAACAGATGAAGCCAAAACATTCAAACCCAAGAGAGATTCAAATGGTATAATTCAATGTAAAAGTAACATTGATCAGGAAGCCTGTATTTATGCAGATGGTGTGCGTAGTCTTAGGCAGCGTGAGTATGATAATGCTGATTTGTACACGGAAAAGGAAGCCGAACAAGTTGAACACAACCAACGTCAGCAAATTGATTTTATCGATTACTTTCAAAAAGTATCAAAAGAACGACACCGCAACAGTTCTCAATCGATTATTGTCAACTGGGTTCGAGTTGGTGAGTTGCTTAAATCATTCAACAATAATCAGCCGCTTTTATTTTCTCAGATTAACCTTGGTAAGGCTGAAGAATTTCGTCGCTTTGTACTCACAGCCCCTTGTGGTGGCAATAAAAAGGGAACGATATCACATAATACCGCAGCAACTTATTATAGCATATTTAAGGCTGGATTAAAACAAGCATTTGTTGATGGTTATTTGACTGTAGATATTTCAGCCAAAATAAAAGGCATTCAGGAACAGGAAAGTCGCAGAGAACACTTAACAGTGGAAGAACTCAATATCCTTTCGGAAACACCTTGCGAGCGTCCAATTCTAAAACGTGCTTCGCTTTTCTCTGCTCTCACTGGCGTTCGCCATTGCGATATTCAAAAACTCAAATGGAAAGAAATACAAGTTGATGGCGAACAAATTCGCCTCAACTTTACACAACAAAAAACAAAGGGAGTTGAATATATGCCAATTTCAAAACAAGCCTATCAACTTTGCGGAGAACCACGCAACCCGGAACAGCTTGTTTTTGAAGATTTACCCGACCCGTCATGGATATCTAGTCCGCTTAAACGATGGATAAAATCTGCTGGCATTACCCGGAATATAACCTTTCATTGCTTCCGACACACCTATGCCACTTTACAGTTGGCAGGCGGTACAGACATTTATACAGTATCCAAAATGCTTGGCCATACCAATGTAAAAACCACTCAAATCTATGGTAAAGTAGTCGACGAGAAAAAACAGAAAGCAACAAATGCAATTAAAATCAACACCAACAATATAAAATAATCATATATGAGAGCTAATGAGTATATAGAAATCAATCAATCTTCAATTCAATATCTTGATGATATTAAAAGAGTAATTTACGACTTACGTCCTCTAAGAAAGAATAAAAAAGGGACTGATGAATATTACAATCAAATCTTGCTAAGCGATTGTAGGCAAAATATTTACAAAAAGGACATGCAAGAATTCGTTTTAAATAAAAAGAATGCAACAAACAGGTCTATTCTTGAAAAATTTGAAGGGGAGATTCCAGCCTCAATAGCACAGGAATTTAGAAATCAACTTTTTGAAGTAATCAAAGATGATAAGAGTTTTGGATATATGTTCTATCAATTGGCAGTGGAAAAAAATCAGAAAAATGCATTCTACAAAACAGAACCAATCCAATGCATACCTAATGAAAAAAATATTTTCAATGCTATTACTTTATATAGGGATGATTACCCTAAAGATTCATTGAATGATTATCTTGATGATCACTTTAATTATGACCAATACTGCATATTGGTTGATAATCAAATTATCACAGAGGACTCAGTGGCTTTACTAAACTATTTCGACACTTCATATTATTTGTATGATAAAATTCGGTGCCTGAAGAACAAAGTTCTACAAGTAGGTGAATTTTGTCGCAATTATGATTTTAACGATAAAGCCATAATGTTCTGGACATTGTCCTTTGTAATTAAAATGATAGAGGAATTTAATTCGAAAGATAATCAATTGCTAAGATGCAAAAATGAAATTCACAAAATCATAAAGCCATTTGAACAAACGGCAATTGCGAAACAAACCGTTTTTCAATCGGAGGAAGAAAATTCAAAGAAGAACACTTTCACGACAGCTCAACAAGTTTTGTATTTTCACTATCTATTGGATGAGATAGGTATAAATTTTGGTAACAGCGATAAATCTCAATGGGTTAGATTTATAAATTCTTTTACTGGCAAAAATGCCCAGGACATTAAAGAAAAATTGAACTTCAACTTCGAAGATAAAAGAACAAAAAGAGATTTGCGAATTGTGGCTGATTACGTTCAAGAACTTATGCCAGCAATAGCAATAAAAATAAGAAAAGACATACAAGAATAGATTTGTACCCCTTTTAGGGGTCTACAACCCCCCCATACAACCCTTAATATCAGTATTTTATTTGCACCACGATTTCAATTGAAGTCGTGGTTTTCTTGTTATTGGCACACCTGAAAGCCCAACCGCCGAAAACAGTAATATCATGTTTTCAGAACCAATTTCTTTCAACGAACTGCCGCAGGCTATGGCATACCTTATCCAAAAGGTAGAAAGGCTGGAATCTATACTTTCAAAACCAAATTTGGTTCAGTCCGAATCCGACAAGTGGTTTAATGTACAAGAGTTGTGCGAATTTTTGCCCGACAAGCCTGCCCGGCAGACTGTCTATGGCTGGATTGGCCAGAAACTTATTCCTTATCACAAAAAAGGAAAAAAACTTCAATTCTTGAAAAGTGAAATTGATGCTTGGCTGCTTGGCGATAAACGCCAATCAGTTGCTGAACTTCAAGCAGAAGCAGCAGAATTTGTAGCTAAAAAAGGGAGGATTGTAAGATGAACGACAACAAGCAACCCCGCCGATTAAACGAAATTCTTGAAGAACTTCGTTGCTGCCCCGAAAGCATTCTCTATCAACTTGAGCAAAAAAGACAGCGTTCATGTATGTGTCCGAGCAATTGCAAAATCTTGGAAGCCCTGAATTCAATTGAATCTAAACTTACTAACACCCAAACTTCATGCGAAGATTTGAGCAAAGAATGGGTTGACAACCAAGATGTAATGCTATTGTTACACATTAGCCCTAGAACCTTGCAAACGCTGCGTACAAATGGCACATTGCCATTTTCCCGTATTGGGAACAAACTCTATTACCGCACTGAAGACATTCAGAGAATTTTGAAGGATAACTATACCATGTTCAAAATCCGTAATAATGGTAGCGATAAATAAACAGCAAATTTTGAGCAAGACAAATTATGGCTTACTAATCTATTCGCATATTTTGCAGGAATACTATCCTAATCAAACAGTCCTCTCCCTTTCGGGGAGGACTTGCGCCCCTACTCAAAACCCATTCAATGAAAATAAATTTACATTGAATGTTTTCATTGAGAAAGATAGTGTTTTGGGTAATGCGTTGGATAATGAATTTGCACGGCATACTGATAGCGAGAACGCTATCCCTGCCGGTGATGCATTCGACTTTGCCGAACTGCATTACAAGCAAAGGGGTAATGAACTACTTCAAACGCTAAATATAGAACTGCATTTGCATATTGGTGAAAAGAGAAACTTTTATGGCAACAACCGAAACTTCGTTACTGTTCCTGAGAAGCCACAACCTCAAAGCCCCTCTATTGGAGGGGTTGGGGCGGCTTTATTCTCATTCTACAAATCACCAATCAAAAATACAGTACCACATAAATCTGCAACTTTGTTGCAAATTTATAATGCAATCACCGGTGATTTCTACAAAGAACGAACAGACAAACTTCGTTCAATTGCCGACCCAAAGCAAGCACGCCAATTCAAAGCAAACAACTTTGATTACTGTACTTTTTCAGGAACTTTCAGTTCCCGAAACGATAAGAACCTCATGCAACACTCTGGTTTAATGGCGGTCGATTTCGACCACCTGCCAAACCTCGAAGAGGTACGTCAAGCTTTGCTTGCCGATGAATATTTCGATACGCAATTGCTTTTTGTAAGTCCGTCTGGAGATGGGTTGAAATGGATAATTCCTATTGAAACTTCGCAAGTTCAACACGCCGATTACTTTGCTGCCGTAGCAAATTATATTTTACAAACCTATTGTATTGAAGTTGACAAGTCAGGCAGTGACATTTCCAGAGCTTGCTTTTTACCATACGACCCAGATGCATTTATCCACCCAAATAACCATTGACAAAATGAGCAAGAAAATATTTAATCCAACAGACTGGGCAAAAGCCAATAAAGCAGAATCCAAAGCAATCGCAAAAAATAAACCTGTTCAGTCAATTAATTCAGCACCTCCCCTTGGGGGAGGCTCACAGGGTTCAGATATTGAAACAATTACCCAGCGAATAGAATCTACCTCAGTCGATATAGCACCAAACTATGCCGATTGGCGCGACCTTGGCTTTGCACTTGCTGACGAACTTGGAGAATCCGGAAGATCCTATTATCACCGACTAAGTCGGTTCTATCAGGATTATAATTCAACTGAAGCCGACAAACAATTTGATGCATGTTTGAAAGCACACGGACACGGTGTTTCCATTAAAACATTCTACCACCTTGCAAAAGCAGCCGGTGTAAATGTAGGAATCCCCAAAATAAAAGAATCAAAGCCAAACTCAAAAGTTGAGGATAAGGCGGAAGTTGAGGATATGTCGGACGAAGAACTTTTCCCCTCTACAAATGGAGAGGGGTCAGGGGTCAGGTGTTTACCAGCCGAAATCTTTGACCAACTTCCCGATTTACTTCGCCGTATAACTGTCAAAGGAACTTCACCAGAAGACAAAGATATTTTGTTGCTTGGTTCACTTGTTTCCATGAGTTCTTGCTTGCCAAACATTTACGGTGTTTATGCCGAACGTGAAGTTTTTGCCAATCTCTTTTTATTTGTTACCGCTCAGGCTTCAGCAGGTAAAGGAAGACTCACATTGTGCCGTAAATTGGTTGAACCAATTCACAAGGCACTTCGTGAACAAAACAGAGCTGAATTTGAAATCTATCAACGTGAACTTACAGAATACGCAGCAGCCAAAGGCGACAAGGTGAATATGGAAAAACCACAGGAACCAACGCTGAAAATGCTTGTGATTCCTGCCAACAACAGCGCAACAGGATTGTTTCAAATTCTCAATGACAACAAAGGCAAAGGATTGATTTTTGAAACCGAGGGCGATACACTTGCTCAAACTTTCAAATCCGAACATGGTAATTATTCCGATGGTTTCCGCAAAGCGTTCCACCACGAAACAATTACTTACAATCGCCGCAAGGACCGTGAGTTTGTCGAAATTGATATGCCGCGCCTTTCGGCTCTGCTATCAGGCACACCCAAACAAGTTTCTGCCCTCATTCCCAATGCCGAAAATGGCTTATTCAGCCGTTTTATATTCTACTTCATGAACATTCGTTACGAATGGAAAGACGTGTTTGCCGGAGAAAGCGGACAAACACTCGACCACTATTTCGACCATTTAGGCGACCAATTTCATGAATTGTATAAATGCCTACAAAGTCAGGTCAAACCCATGCGGTTTTGTCTGACTGTTTCACAGCAAAAGCAATTCAATAGCTATTTTGAGCAAACTCAAATTCAATATATTGAATTGTGTGGAGAAGATTATATTGGTACAGTGCGCCGCCTTGGATTGATTACATTTCGAATTGCTATGATTCTCACAGCCTTGCGAATTATGGACAATGGCGAACTTCGTTCTCCGCTTGTCTGCTCCGACACCGATTTCAATATCGCAATGGAAATAGTGAAAGTGCTGGTTCAACATGCTGCGCATGTTTTCCAACAACTACCCACCGACACTGCCGCCAAAGTGCAACCCAATCAAAAACAACAGTTTTTGAATATGCTTCCAGTAGAGTTCGACCGCCAAACATATTTATCAGTTGCAGATAAATTGAAAATCCCAACCAAAACAGCCGAGAAACAAATTGCACGTTTCGCCAAAACTGGCTTGATAAATCATTACGCACAAAACCAATATCGAAAATAATTCAAACACTCAACCACATGAATTACAATCAGAAAAAACAAATCAGACTCCACAAAATGGAGTTAGACGAAAAATACCTTTCCCGGAAGTTATTGCTAATAGTAGAAAATACACCAATTATACTTTCAAATATCCGTAAATACAAATCGAAAATAAAAGGAAAACATAAAGGCAAAGCATTTGTGCATAAAAAAGCATTTATTAAAATGCTGAAAATAAATGTACGCATTGAAAGGCTTTTAAATGAAAAAGATTTGATCAAACGAATGGATATATTCGGGCTAAACATATACACAATAGCTGATATTGAGCAATTCATGAAGAATAATAATTCAATTAACAAACACAGTTAAAGATGCAAACATTAATTTTCTATATCAACCCAACATTTTTGGCAATAACTATTGTTTGTTGCCAAAAATGTTATACATTTGCAATTCATAATTAATCTAATATGGCAACAATCACAGACATACTTTATTTTGCTGCTAAAACCAGTCAATTTACTCGTAAGGAGTTGATTACTTATTTGGAAGAACAAAAACAAATTGTTTCTCCAAATGCTCTTTCAATACAATTAGATCGACTATTGAAGAGTAATGAACTAACCCGTATTGAACGTGGTGTATATTCTCTGCATACTACTTCTAACAAAAATTTTATTGCTTTTATTTCAGATGAAATAAAACAATTGAATCTACAACTCAAAACACAATTCCCTTATGCTAACTTTTGTGTGTGGAGTAGTAAAACAATCGCCCCATATTTGCACAACATTCCCAACCTCAATTACATTTACATTGATGTTGAGCGCGATGTCACAGAATCAGTTTTCGACTATCTAAATGGGAATAGTTCTGTTCGTGTTTTTTTGTGTCCCAATCAGGATGATTTTAGTCGCTATATCAATGGAAATGAATCTATCATTGTTCGAACACTTATATCCGAAGCACCATTGCAAATTATTGAGGGTACAAATACTCCAACAATAGAAAAGTTGTTGGTCGATATTGTTGGGGATATAGAGTTTTTATTTTTGCAAGGCTCAGAAATAAACCATGTATATACCTCTGCTTTTGAGAAACACAATATAAATAAAAACAAACTTTTACGATATGCAGCCCGACGAGGACGAAAAGAAGAAGTTGAAGAATTGATTAAAATCAACAAATTATAGTTTTATAAAAAAATCAAACCACTTTAAAAACAAAATATTATGTCAGACTACAGTAGTTACACAGAAAGAGACGCTTTTAATGAAGCACTTTGTAATCTTGTAGAGGAATACCTGCAAGAAAAAGATGCACGCACTACCGATACCGTACTTGCGGTAAACACAAAAACAAAGAAGATTGAATTAGGTACTAAAACGGAATTCGCAGCAGGTTGGGAAACTTATCCAATAGGAAATCTTATCCGCGAAAATGAAGATAACTCAGGTACAGAAGCAGATATTGATGCTACTTTTGAGATTGCTTCCTCGTTTTTCTTTGTACGTTAATACATTTTGATATGATACTCGATTTAAAAGGCAATATTGTGAGCTCTGTACACAAAGTTTGTGTAACAAATTACACGAAAGATAAATTTCTGTCCATAACCACTTCTGGCATACATTGGACTGCTAATTTTAATTTTGCTTCATGCTTTGAAAATGAGCAAGATGCGCTAGAATATACCGAACGCCCGTACGTTAAGGAATTTATTGGAGATATACTAGAACAATATATCTGGACAGATACAAGAAAATCAATTTACGATAACAACTAACTATATGCTCAAAGAAATAAACACAATAGAAGATGTGAAGCTGTTCGCTTTTCAACTTGTAAATGAGGAAGATTTAAGTTTTCACCCTGATGATGACTTTTCAGATTATATAAATCTGACAACCAAAGAACAGCTTTACACGGTTGATCAAGTTATTCAACTAAATCAACTTTTAGATAAATGCTTTACGATATGCGAGCAAAAAGATGTTGATATTTATGAACTTATGGGAGAACCGCTTTTTCAAAGAATGAAAGTCGGTGTATATGCAGAGAACTAATATGAGAAAATTCACTTTTATTGATTTGTTCTCTGGTGCTGGTGGTTTGTCTGAAGGTTTTATTCGGGCAGGTTACGAGCCTTTGGCACATATTGAAATGAATAAATTCGCTTGTGATACACTAAGGACACGAGCAGCATTTCATTATCTCAAAAAGAACAAACAACTGGCTATTTATGAAAAATATCTTCGAGAGAAGCAAGAAAAAGAAGATGGCCGTAAATTATGGGAACAAGTTCCCACTGAAATAATAGATTCTGTTATACAAGCAACTATTGGAGAAGAAACCATAGATAATATTTTTTCAACCGTTGATAAACTTATTGGAGATGAAAAAGTAGATATTATCGTTGGAGGTCCACCATGTCAAGCCTACTCTGTAGCTGGCCGTGCGAGAATGGGCAAAGCCGTTGAAGATGATCCCCGAAATGAATTGTACAGATACTATATAAATTTTTTGGAGCGTTATCACCCCAAAATGTTTGTGTTTGAAAATGTACTGGGTATCATTTCTGCAAAAAAAGGTGAACCATTGAAAGACCTTCGTGAATTAGTCAATCAGGCAGGGTATGAGATGGAATTGAAAGTTCAAATAGCTTCAGACTATGGTGTCTTGCAAAATCGTCACCGTATCATTATTGTGGGTTGGAAGAAATTTGATGAGGATGGAAATCCCAACTCGTATAAATATCCAGAGTTAGAAAAAGAGAAAAAGCATTATGCAATATTAAAGGACTTATTTTCGGATTTACCCGAACTAAACTCAGGTGAAGGGAAGTTATGTGAACCGGTTAAATATACCAAACCGCTTCATGAAATGCCTTATTTAAAAAAGTCTGGTATTCGTGGCACTTTAGAATTTACAACACAACACATTGCACGCCCGAATAATTTTATAGATAGAAATATCTATAAAATGGCTGTTGATTGGTGGCTGAAGGATAGAAAACGCTTGGACTATTCAAAAGTACCCGAAGAATGGCAAATGCATAAGAATACTAAGAGCTTTTTGAACCGTTTTCAGGTAGTTGACCCTTTTGCTTGTTGTCATACTGTCGTTGCTCACATAGCAATGGATGGACACTACTATATTTACCCCAACTTAAATCCAACAGTAGAAAACGCTCGCTCTATTACCGTTCGGGAGGCTGCACGTATTCAGTCTTTTCCTGATGATTATTATTTTGAAGGCAGTAGAACTACTGCATTCAAACAAATTGGGAATGCTGTTCCTGTAGTACTTGCGGAGAAAATTGCGGAGAAAATTAAAGAACAACTTCAAGAAGGCTTGTCAAAAACTTATTAAAATGATTGAATCTAATGAAAGAACTTGATTATTCAAATATCCCTGTTACTGAAGTAGTTCCTGAGGCTTCCTCGATGATTGAATCTTTTCGTTCGGTTGGTTACAACTTGGAAACAGCGGTTGCGGATATAATTGATAATTCAATTTCTGCAAATGCAAAAAATATCTATGTGAATTCAGTTTGGTTAGGTTCGGATTCCTATATAACCATTCTTGATGATGGCTTTGGCTTAAACAAAGAGCAGTTGATTGAAGCAATGCGCCCAGGTAGTAAAAACCCACTTGAAAGTCGTTCCGATAAAGATTTAGGGCGATTTGGTCTTGGTCTAAAAACTGCTTCATTTTCTCAATGTCGTAGAATGACAGTATTGAGTAAAAGCGACGGATATATTCCTGTTTATCTGACATGGGATTTGGATTTTGTCGGACAATCTGGTAAATGGCATTTGCTGAATTACTGTCCCGAGGAATTCATAAATGCCTTGGATAATATGAAATCTGGCACTATGATTATTTGGACAAATATGGATCGTATTGTTCCTCAAAATACGATAGAATCCAACAAGAACGCACATGAGAAATTTATGCTGCAAATGGAGAATGTTCACAAACACCTTTCCATGACTTTTCACCGCTTTATTGAGGATAAAGATTTTGTATTGCATTGTTGGGATAGTCCTGTAAAGCCTTGGAATCCTTTTCTCATTACGGAAAGTGCCATACAGGGGTTTGCAACACAAAGTCTTGGTGATGGAGCTGTTGTGAAAGGGTATGTTTTGCCACATAAAGATAAAATTTCAGAAGAAACTTACAGATTTGCTGAAGGTTCAAAGGGCTGGAATGAACAGCAAGGTTTTTATGTGTACCGTGAGAAACGCTTGCTTTTGGCTGGTGATTGGCTTGGGCTTGGTCGCCCTCGTTTTCGGAAAGAAGAACACGCAAAGCTTGCTCGTATTCAAATTGATATTCCTAATAAATTAGATGCAGAATGGCAAATAGATATAAAGAAGTCAACTGCAAGACCACCGCAACGATGTGCAGATGCTTTGGAAGCTTATGCAAAGTTGGTTAGAAGCCGCGCAGTTGAAGTATATCGACATAGAGGTAAGATTGTTCAAGCGCAACCCGGCTCAAAATTTCAACCTCTATGGCAAGAAAAGAAAAAAGGAGATAAATGGTATTTTATTGTAAACCGTGAGCACTCTCTCGTTTCTGAAATTAAGAAAATGGCTATTTCTGATCCAGATAAAGCTATTGATATTCTTCTGAAATTTGTTGAGGAAACTATTCCAACAAAAGCAAGTTTCATAAAAGAATCGGAAGAAGCTGAAAAGCAAGCCCAACCATTTGAGGGCGTTAATAAAGATTTACTTGTCGGTATGATTAAAGCTATCGCTGAAACTCAAAGCATTGAAGGCAAGTCCAAAGAGCAAATAAAGTTTATGTTGCTTAACATGGAGCCGTTTGTTCGTTTCCCAGAATTAGTTCAATCAATTTTAGAATAAAAATATATGGTTCAGGAACTCGTTAAGATATGTGTCTCTAAATTAGGGTATAACTCGGTAACAGATGATGAGTTGAATTCAACAATTCAATTTTTCTCTCCTTTATATCCAACTGTAAATGTACATGAAGCAAAGAAGATGCTTGCACAACATTACAATATAAATGTTGCTCCATACAAGGTGCTTGTAGATATGGAACGTCGCAAACCTTGGTATAAAGTTTTTAAGGCGAACAATCCCGATACTATTGACAATGGTTTTTGGCAACGATATAAAACATATTTACTATCCGAAAAACATTTTGCACCTGATGTAGTCAAGAGTACAGATAATCTGACCGATGACATTATGGATTATCTTTTTGACCCAAATCTACGAAAAATTGAGATTGACAAAAAAGGTTTAGTGGTAGGTCATGTCCAATCAGGTAAAACGATGAACTTCACAAGTTTGATTTGTAAGGCTTCCGATGCAGGATTTAATTTGATTATCATTTTGGCAGGTATTCATAATAATTTACGTAGTCAAACTCAAACTCGTCTTGATGAAGAATTCCTTGGATTCGACACTCAGTACAAACGTGTTTATGATACCAATGGTGAGTTTACAATAGGTGTGGGAAAAATTGGAGGCTATCCAAATACTGTTGCAAGTTCGTTAACTACAAGTGAGCAAAAAGGAGATTTTACTGCTCAAAAAGCCAATGGTGGCATTGCATTTAATACAAACGATACACTTATAATGGTGGTCAAAAAGAATTCCTCAATCCTGAAACGTGTAAAAAATTGGCTTGAAACAAAAACGGATAGTAATGATAAGATTGAAATAAAATCACTTTTAGTAATTGACGATGAGGCTGACCACGCCTCAATTAATACAAAAAAGGATACTGAAACACCAACAGCAATCAATAGGTTAATTCGTGAAATCATGTCACTTTTTTATCGTAGAGCTTATGTTGGATATACAGCTACGCCTTTTGCCAACATTTTTATAAACTGCGACAATACGGATGATTTATTTCCTCGTGATTTTATTGTAAGCCTGCCAGCTCCTTCAAACTATATAGGTCCTGATAAAATTTTTGGCACCTCAGTTGAATTATCAGATAATGATGATTTGTTACCTATTTGCCGTAAAATATCTGACTTTCAAGATTTCTTTCCTGACAAACAAAAAATCGACGGTCAGTTACCACATTCTTTGCCGGAATCACTTATAACTGCAATTCAAAGTTTTATTATTACATGTGCTATTCGCACATTACGTGGACAAGAATATAAGCACAATTCAATGCTTGTTCATGTTACTCGATATAAAGGTTGGCAGAATAATGTAAAAGAATTAGTGGAAAATGAATTTAATTACATTAAAAATGGTGTAATCCAAAATGACAAAGCGATAATTGAGCAATTGAGAGAAGTATTTGAAATTGATACTCCCGAAAATAAATCATATAAAACAACTTCGCATGAAATTCTTGAATCTTCGTTTGCTGATATTGATTCAGGGATAAAAGTGCACGAATGGGAAGATGTTAGACCATTGCTGAGGAAGGTCGTTGAGCGAATTGAAACTATGGCTATAAATGGTGATTCGAAAGATGCTTTGAAGTATTATGAGAACAAAGACAAAGGTTTGTATGTCATTGCTATTGGTGGTGATAAGCTTTCAAGGGGGTTAACGTTAGAAGGATTATCTGTCAGTTATTATCTTCGTGCTTCAAAAATGTATGATACGCTTATGCAAATGGGACGTTGGTTTGGTTATCGTCCTGGTTATGTTGATTTATGTCGATTATTCACCAGTCCAGAGCTAAATAAATGGTTCTGTCATATAACTTTAGCCAACGAAGAACTTAGAGCTGAATTTGATGCCTTAGCGAGAGCAAATGCAACACCTGACAGTTATGCACTAAAAGTTAGAACTGCTCCTGAACAACTACAAATTACAGCAGTATCAAAAATGCGTAATGCTGATACTATTCAGCTTTCTTGGGCGGGTCGCTTGGTCGAAACTTATCAACTCCCTTTGGATAAGAATGTAATACACCGAAATCTTATATCCACTCAGAACTTTTTGGAAAGTCTTGGAGCTCCTTCTCCTATTGATAAAAGAAATTATCTTAGAAGTAAAGAAGGTGAATATCTTTGGAGTAATGTTTCACCAGATGATATTTGCGATTTCTTTTCGAAATTTAAAGTAGCTGATGATTTGAAAAAAGTAAACCTCACGTTGATTTTGAATTATATTAAAAAGCTGAATTCCTCTTTTGGTGAACTTTCTTCTTGGCGAGTTTCTTTAAAATCAGTCAAAAATGAAAATGATAAATACTTTGAACTTGCAAATGGAATTAAAGCAGGATGTTCATTCCGTAACGCTGATTCAAAAGATTCTGTTGACACTTATTACATACGTAAAAATCACATAGTTAGTAGCGCTACAGATGAACTTGTTGATATTGAAGACGATATATTGAAAATTGCATTGTCAGAGACAAAGCGAGATGAACCGAGTTGGGATGAGTTTTATCCAAGTCCAAAACTTGTTCGTACAAAATATCGACCATGTTATAATCCGTTATTAATTATATATCCACTCGATCCAATTGGCGCCAATACTTGGAGTGACAAAAAGAGAACAAAGCTATTGATTGATAGAGGTTTTACTGAAAATGATGACCCCATAATTGGATTTGCAATAGTATTTCCAATGAGTAATAATATGAATAATGCAGTTATTGAATATGCTATAAATAACTCTTTGATTGAAGAGTTTATTGAAAGCGAAAATTACTACAACCAAAGTACTGATGCCGATGATTACTACAATGACTAATTCACTCCTTGAACTATGGGATAATATTGCTCAATCCAATGAAAAAGGATTGTTCAAAAGACTTATCCAACTCGAAAACGAGGAAATCTATGTTTATGCTACTTTTCAATGCCCTGAGAAATATTGCGGTGTTGCAATAGCTTTTGATAAAAGTATCCGTGTTGATACTTCCCCCTTTTCAAATCTTCGCGATTTAAGTGTTTACTCTTTGCCCGACAGCACTTTTCCTGACAAAAACCTGCTGTTTATTAATCTAATGCAATATCAGAGCAGAGATGTTTTTTCTGTACTATGCAGCGATTTGATTCACAAAATATCGGAACACACCGATGAAAAAAAGATAGTAAGAATAGTAGTCAATCAGTTGGAAAAATGGCGTACACTTTTCGACCGTATGCGGAATGGTGGTTTGCTGCCAGCCGAACAACAAGGTTTATATGGCGAACTCACTTTCTTGCAAAAATTTATTATTAAATCTGAAAATTCAAGCCAAGTTATAAATACTTGGGTGGGAGTTGACAAAGAAATAAGAGACTTTCAGTATGGAAATTGGGCTGTAGAGGTAAAGACTACAGCAGGCAATAATCACCAAAAAGTTTCAATCAGTAGTGAGCGTCAGTTGGACGACACGCTGATGGAATGTTTGTTTCTTTATCATTTGTCTTTGGAAACTTCAAAGGGCAATGGAGAAAACCTCAATCACAAAGTTCAAGCAATTAGAACTTTACTTGCAGATAATTCTTTTGCATTAAATTCATTCAATTCCAGATTACTTGAAGGCGGCTATTTGGATATACATGCACATTTATATGAAGAACGTTGCTATGTTAAACGTGACGAAAATATTTATCTAGTAAAAGATGACTTTCCTCGAATAAAGGAAAATGAAATTCGCAACGGTGTTGGTGATGTTAAATATACAATTGTATTATCACAATGCGATAAGTTTTTAATTTCAGAATCTCAATTGTTTAAAACCCTTTCTTTATCATGACAGAAGTAGAAAAATTCTATAACTCCATTTTACAGGATATAAAAAGTGAGGCTCAAACCGTAGAAGATGGAGGTATGTACGAGCCCTTGTTTACGCAATATGCAATTAATCTTCTTGCTGAAACAGGCGAAACAGAAAATGCCTGCGAAGCTTATGAAGAAAAGTGGTTGGGTACGCCAAAACAGTTGAAAATTAATGGATATGCGATTTCGGATAACTACGAAACCGTTGACTTGTTTATTTCACTTTTCTATGATGATGAAAAAATTTCCCGAGTTCCCAAAGCTGATATTGATCAAGCAGAAAAACGTATTACAAATTTTTTCAGAACAGCATTTTATAAAGACTTTGTAAATCAAATTGAAGAATCTTCTCCGATTTTTCAATTTGCATTTTCTTTGGCCGAATATAAGGAATTGCGGGATAACTTAGTTCGTGTGAATGCTATAATATTGACTAATGGCGAATACAAAGGAGATATTCCAGCCAACAAAGAAATTTCTGGGATTAAAATATATTACACCGTCAAAGATATTAATCGCTTGTATGAAATATCTTCAAGTTCGCAGTCGGCAATTGAACTGGACTTCTCAAATGATATTTTGAGTGTTCCCTGTCTGAAAGCACCCATAGAAAATGATGATTATGAGGCTTATGTTGCGATTGTTCCAGGCTTAGTACTTTCAAATTTATATGATAGATATGGGGCACGACTTTTACAACAAAATGTGCGTTCATTCCTTCAGTTTGTCGGTAAAATTAATAAAGGAATTCGTGCAACTATTACTGGTAGTCCTCATATGTTTTTGGCATATAACAATGGAATTACCGCTACAGCTGATCATATAGAATTGGATGCTTCCGGAAAACATATAAAATACATTCGTAATTTACAAATTGTAAACGGTGGTCAAACAACCGCTTCTATTTTTCATACATTTAAAAAAGACAAAGCAGATATATCAAATGTTTTTGTACAAATGAAATTGTCTGTTATAAAAAAACAAGATGAATTTGATAAAATAGTATCAGACATTTCTCGGTTTGCCAATACTCAAAATAAAGTAAACGAAGCTGATTTTAGTGCAAACAATCCTCATTTAGTTGCATACGAAAAGATTTCGCGTTTTATATTGTCTCCTATTACTCAATCGAATAATATCCAGACCTGCTGGTTCTTTGAACGTGCAAGAGGTCAGTATAAGAACTTACGATCAAAGGAGGGTTTCACAGATGCTAGACTAAAGGTATTTGATTTGAAATATCCAAAGAATCAGGTTATCACAAAAGTTGAGCTTGCAAAATATATTAATGCATATCAAGAAGTTTATGATGGTCGCAAATTAGCAATAAGTCCACATATTGTTGTGCGGGGTAATGAGAAAAATTATGCTCAATTTATCAATAATAATTTGCCCGATAATATCAAGAAAATTAACAATGTATATTTTGAAGACTCCATTGCTAAATGTATTCTTTTTAAAACAGCCGAAAAACGTTACGGTGTAAAGCCCGCAAGTATTGGTGAAATGAGGGTGGTAGTTGTCCCATATACCATTTCATTGCTAAACCTTATTACCAATAACAAGTTGGATGTGTACAAAATATGGCGGAATCAACAAATATCCGCTGAACTTTCCGATTTTATTTATGAATTGATGAAACAGGTAAACCAATTTATCCTCGACAAGTCACCAGTGTCTCATTTTATCGAATGGGCTAAAAAGGAAGAATGTTGGGATATGGTTAAAAATAATTCTTGGAACGTTGATATTTCAGATATTCAAGCCGATTTAATTGATATTAAAAATCCACCGAAACGAAATATTATTGAAGAAACGGAAGATTCAGCCAGCGATGCTCAACACGAAGAATCCATAATAAGGTCAATTCCATTTACCTTATGGAAAAAAATAGAAACATGGGGGAAAAATACTGATTTACTTTCAATCAATCAGCAGTCAACAGCCTTTAATATGGCTTTCAAGGTGAAAAACAATCAGAGAATAGTAGATTCTGACCGCACAAAGGCAATGGCTATATTCGATATTGTATGTGAACATAATATTGATTTGCTTGCTGAGGCAGATGAACTTACAGAACAGACCAAAGTCGAAAATACAGCAACAGAAACAAGCGATACCGATCTCGGAATTACTGTTGAACTGATAAAGAAAATGGCTGATTGGGATAAACGCCGCAAAATTCTTAAAGGTTGGCAATGGGCTGTAATGAATGAAATTGCATTAGGAAGCCGTCCATTAGATAGTCGTTTAGCTTGGGGCTGCAAGAAAAATCTGGAGCTTTTGAAAAAGCATGGATTTACAGAATAAAATTGGCTTGCGACAAATTTATGTAATTGTCTAATATTAAACAATCTCAATATGGATAAAAGTAATTTCGCTTTAATTTCTGCTTTATACGACACTAAAGGTGCTGATTTATACAATGATGTGTACTTTCCAATTATTAAATACGAAATTGTAAATCAGTATTATACCCAAAGTAATATAGAAAAGTATTATAATTTGGAGGAGCTACAAGGGTTTATTGACAAAGATTTTGGTATTAAAATTCCTTTGATAGTACTTAAGCAAGCAGTCCGAGCAATTGGGAATGGGGTAAATGGTATTGAGTTAAGTGTTTATGAAAATGGAAAACAATTTAGAATAAAGAAAGCGTGGGATATTTCCATAAACGTTTCAATAGATGACAAATCACAAATTATATCAACAAAGTTTGTTCAATTAGAGCATATCTTTCAAAGATATTTAGAAGTTGAAGGCTTGTCTTGTGATAAGACATTTTTAGATTTTTATTCTGATCATACCGAAGAAATTTTCAAATATATTGAAGAAGCAGTAGATGTTCCAATCATAAATCAAGAATATGTTAATTTGGCTCATTTTCTTTCTTGGTTGAACGAAAATGAGCCAGAACTATATCACATTGCAAATGATATATTTTGGGGTTCAATAATTGCTGGGTTTTTGAAACGAAGTACTGCTGATATAAATATCAAACCCATAGATCGAGTTGATTATTACTTAGATTCAGCGTTAGTTCTTGCAATTTTAGATTTAGATAATTCAGACAATGTCGCTTATGGTCAAGAACTGCTTGATATTATAAAAGCCTCTGGTAATACCCCAAAGGTTCATTCTTTGACCATTCGCGAAATAAGTAGTATTCTTACGTCTGTTGAAAATAGCCAAGGCCCTAAACCTAATTCAGCTATTGAAGGTGCGTATTATCGTCGTGAGCTAACACCTTCTAAAATATTGAGTATTAAAAATAACTTAGTGACACTTGTAGAAGGAAAAGGCATTATAATTCATTATGAGTCTGTTAGAGCATTAGATGAAATAGAAATAGAATACAAAAATAAGAAGACTGTAAAAGATTTGAGAGAATATCGAGGATATGGAAATGACAATATTCGCGATATTCATGATATATATTTAAGAGATTTTATTTTACAAAAAAGGGGGAAAGCAGTATCAATAGAGAAAATTAATTCATATTTTGTTTCTCTTAATTCCGACTTAATTTCCTATTTCAAAGTTTTAAATCCACTACAGAAACCACCTATTGTAATTCACCCGTCAAAAATTATAATTGATTTATGGATGCATAATTCAAGTTGCTCTTTTGTCAAGAAAAATGGTCTGACAGAAGCTATGTCAAGATGTTTTGCTTTAAACAACACTGATATTAGAAGAAAAGTAAGACTAGTTTCTAAGTATTACAAGGAATCCGACTCTCAATATAATGCAGAAAATTACAAGGCGCTTTATTCAGCACTTTTAAGTCGCTCAACGCAGGTTTTACGTGAAACAGATGCTATCTCATTAAACGAGGAGAATAAAAGTATCAACAGTGAAGATGCTAATAAACAGCATGTTCAGAATATGATTAAGTTTGCAGTTGAAGAGGAATTGAGAAAACAACAAAAAACAATTAATTTAAAAATAGAACTTGAACAATTATCAGATACGGTACTAAAAGCAAATCAATCACTTATATCTTCAAATGAAAAGAAAAATGAAGATAGTGAATTAATTTCCAATCTACAGAAGGAGGTTGAACGTCAGAAAAAAATCAATGTAATTACAGAAAAAATTGCTGAAATTTCAGGTGAAATTTCACAATTAGAAATACTCAAGAATAAGTCTATTTCAAAAATAAAATTCTTTTTTATATTTACATTAGAGTGTATTTCCATATTAGGGCTTCTTTTTTCTGGCATTTTTCTATTGTACTCTTATAATCAAAATGTATTTGAAAATATGCGCATTAATTCGATTGTTGTATTTTTTATCTCGCTAATTATATTTTTAACAAAAGTCCAGAATCTATATATTCTTTCTCCAAAAATTCAATATCAAAAACACATTGATGAGCAAATTAATTACTGGATAAAAGCTAACATAAAATACACAGAGTTGAAAAGTGAATTAAAGCAGAATCTCGATCTTAGAAAAGGTATTTAATCTCGTTCTTGAAAATTCACTTGTAATTACTTTAATAATATTATATGTCCGAAACTCAAAACATAGAATACAAATCCGTTTGGAAAGATGAATACTTGAAATGGATATGTGGCTTTGCCAATGCCCAGGGCGGTACGCTCTACATTGGAAAAGACGATAATGGCAATGTGGTAGGTTTGAAAGATGCCAAAAAACTATTGGAAGAACTGCCCAATAAGATAACCACCATTTTGGGAATTGTTACTCCGGTAAACTTACACCAAACCGAACAAGGAGATTATATCGAAATCATTGTAGATTCACACCCTAATCCGGTAAACTACAAAGGCGAGTACCATTACCGTAGCGGTTCTACCAAACAAGAACTAAAGGGTGCGGCATTAGATAAATTCTTGCTACAAAAGCAGGGCAAACATTGGGATGCTGTATCAATTCCAAATGTT
This sequence comes from Paludibacter sp., assembly GCA_034004015.1. Classification (GTDB taxonomy): domain Bacteria; phylum Bacteroidota; class Bacteroidia; order Bacteroidales; family Paludibacteraceae; genus Paludibacter. The sequence continues at coordinate 12,844 of JAVEXN010000018.1, read as the reverse complement.
TCGGTTGCCGATTTAAAACCAGAAACTTTTGAGTTTTTCCGCAAGAGAGGAGTTAAGAGCAAACGACTTGACGAAGATGTACTGACAGATACAAATGACGTTTTACTGAATAACCTGAAACTGACAGACAATGGTTATTTGAAAAGAGCTGCGCTTTTACTTTTCCACCCCGACCCTGAAAAATATGTTTCGGGTGCATATATCAAAATCGGTTTTTTCCGTACCGACAGCGATTTGTTGTTTCAGGACGAAATCCACGGCAATCTTTTTGAACAAGTCGAAAAAACAATGGATTTGCTTTTCACAAAGTACATTAAAGCAATGATTAGTTACGAAGATATATACCGTGTGGAAACCTACGAATATCCAAAAGATGCATTGCGTGAAGCACTGCTAAATGCAGTTGCACACAAAGATTATACGGGACCTTATCCGATTCAAATCAGTGTCTATGAAAACAAGATTATGATTTGGAATTATGGAAAACTGCCCGAAAATTGGACTGTTGAAGATTTGCTCGACAAACATTCTTCACAACCACGTAATCCGGATATTGCAACCACTTTCTTCCGCAGCGGTTATGTAGAATCGTGGGGACGTGGAATGGATAAAATGAGAAATTTATGTCTTGAAGCCAAAATCCCACTACCTCAACTTTCGTGCAAAGGCAATGATTTTTGGACAGTTTTCCGTAAAGACATTTACAATAAGGAAGATTTGAGTAAGTTAGGTCTGAGTGATAGGCAGATAAAAGCCGTGTTGTATGTGAAAGAACATGGTAAAATTACAAATAAGGAATACCAAGAAATAAATGGAATTGGAAAATCTGTTACGATTGATGAATTGCGTAATTTGGTTGATAAAGAGATATTAGTAAGAATTGGTGAAACAGGTAGAGGAACTTACTATGAATTACCAATTAAAAACGACCGATAAACAACCGAAACGACCGTTAATCGACCGTTAAACAACCGAAAGGTGCGTAGAGAAATACTATCAATATGACAAAGAAAGGATAATTTGATAGAGTTAGGTCTGAGTGATAGGCAGATAAAAAGCCGCTTATTATGATTTGACAAATGTCGGATAAGTTGGTTTAATGTCGGAATCGTGTCGGAAATGTCGGATAAATGTCGGATAACTTATTTTATAAATTAAAGACGCCATAATAACGCCAAAACGGCAATAATAACGACAGAAAAACGCCAATGCACAAATTGCACTGTGATTGCACAATAATTGCCCAAATGGAATAAATATCGAAACATTTGGTTTTTAATATTCCCAAATCCCAAAAGTGGGGAAATGGGGGATTAAGAGGAAAAAGCAGATACTCAAAATATCCGGTTTCCTTCATATCCCCAAAATCTCCAATTACATATTACAAAAAGATAAAATTCGATTATGGATCTCCAAAGTATAGAAAAGCTAATAACAGAGTTTGAAAAATTACCTAAAATAATTTCTCAACCCACATATTTAGAGATATGTAGATATCCTCGAAGTCGCTTTGAGGAAATTTGTAGTCGAATATTATGTTTCTATTTCGACCCAACTAATGAGCATGGCTTCAATGAATTATTTCTTGACTCTTTATTTGAATTACTTTCCAAAAATGAAATTCAATATAAAAACGATCAGATAAAAGTAATTAATGAAGAAAACTCAGAAGGTAAACGATTAGATATTTTAATTCACAGTCCAGATTTTGTTATTGGGATTGAAAATAAGATTAATGCTTCAGTATATAATCCTCTCGATATTTATAAAAACAGAATTGAACTTTACAACAATGAAGTCATTTTTAAAGTAGTATTATCTGTTCGCAAAATAACCGACAAAGGTGAATTGACAAAAATTTCAGAGAATGGTTTTGTGGTATTTACTTATTCAGAACTATTTGAAAAAATAAAGAAAAACACAGGTAAATATATTACTCAGGCAAATCAAAAATATCTTACTTACATGTATGACTTCATTCAAACAATTGAAAATATGACAGGTGAAACTTTCAACAACAATAAGCTTACTCATTTCTTTTCAACAAATTCAGAAAGTATCGAAGAGTTACTCGGCTTATACAATAAGTATAAAGTTCGGGTTAGAAATACCCAAATTGATAGAGTCAAAGAACTATTGGCAAAGATTCGGACAGTAACAAATGATGAACATTGGTGGGCTTGGGAAGGCTGGGATTTAGGTTACAACTCATACAAAACCACAAAACCAAGAATTGGGATAGAGTCCTCATACAATTCGATAAACAACAATCCATTAGGTGAATTTAGAATATTTATAACGACATGGAATCTCAAGGATTTTGCTCCTTACGAAGCAAAACTTCTTAGTCTGTTTCCAAATAATTTTCTTGATAAAAGTAATAATAGAGTATTTATGCATATGGATGTTATTTATGACGATAATGAAGAGTTGATACTCGAACGTTTAAATACCTATTTTGAAATCCTTTATCAAATAACAAAAGAATAATACTAATAGTCATTGATAAATTATTCCTATTTTTGCATTTAAAAAAAAACAAATATGCCAAATGAACTCTTAATCTGCCTAATGTCTGGCAGTAATAATCCCCCAGAAGACTATATTGAATTTAATTCAAGTGATCATATCAGATTTCAAAATGGGACAGACATTTCTGGTCATAATTATGGGTGTAACAGACAAATCAAAATTGAGAAAAATATAAGTGGAAATAATGGATATACTGTAACCATTATTAATCTTGACTCCAATCACCCTGTTTGGGGTAATAACATTCAAATGGCACCAAAACAAATGAAAATAATTAAAATAGAAAATGATATTGTAACTTTGAGAGGTTATGGTACAGATAGTCTTAATGCAAGTTTCGCAGATTATGGAATCGATATACTTATCCAAAATAATGAAATAGAGAGAGTTCAACTAAATATGTTTGACCGTAATATCTCATTACTATATTTAAAATAAACTTATATGTCTGAATTTACAAGAACAAATAACGAAGAGCTTTATGCGGATGAGAACTCTGCTATGCCTATACTGGTACGATATTCAACAATAAATCAGGAAAATCACGACAAGTTTAATGACGTTAAGTTTTTTGATTTTATTTCTAAGATGTCAGGTGTAAAAAACTGTTACATTATAAATAAAGGAAAAGATAAAAAGAATAATCCTCAAATCGCATTTTTTATTGCTAATTCTGATTATTGTATAATTGCGTCTCCTTCAAATGATGGTAGGTCGTTTTACTATCCATTCCTATCGGAATCTAAATTCGTATTTCCGACAGATAAGAATGAATTCATTGAAATGCAATGCAATTTACAATTTATTGATCAAAATGTCGATATAATTAATTTTCTGAACAATATAAATTGGCTCTCAAGATTCAATAAAATTACTGAATTTATATCTTCATGCTCCAAATTACAAGTTCCGTTAAAAGAGATTCGTAAGGAACAAGATAAAGCAATTTGGAATGCGTATATTGAAGGCTTGTCTGCTATAAATAATTCTAAAAAAGATTTGTGTCGAGTTTTGAAAGTGGGACAAACACAAAAAAAACTTGTTCGAGGAAGGTCTGTTAAAACTATTGATATTCAAATTGACACAACTAGCTCAAACGAAATACTCAGGCAAAGTATTGAAGACTTATTTGAAGGTAGATATGACTCTTTTCCAAATATTGAATTTACAGGCAAACAGTGTATCATTTCTTTTGATAAATTTCAAATAATACCAGATGATATATTAGAAAAGATTAAAATTATTGCCAGCGAAAACTGTTATGTTTTAAATGATAAGTTGCCAACTAATAATATTATTGGCAGCATTTCGCTTCTGTCAGATGAAACGGAATTAACACAAATTATTGATGAAGTTAAAAATGAACTTAGCTCATTTGGAACTACTTTTCATGAAATAAGTACAAATGAATTTTTATTTGAAGATGACATTGAAATTGAGTATCTCAAAAAAATTGTAACTACGAATTGGAGTCAACTTGCAACTGTGAAACTTACTTCAAAAGTTACTTCTCACTTTTCAGCAACAATAGATGAAAGCTTGTTGAAAAGTTCTATTGAATCACCGAGTACTAAAATTAACAGACATGGTGATTTTATAATAATCCAGAGCAGAGATCCCTTAATTATGAATGCTGAATATTTCCAAAATTACACATTCGATAGTTGTCGCGTAAAAATCACACCCAAAAATTTTATTGATACAATTGAAATAGATCAGTTAGAAAAGAAAGGCAATTCTTATTATGGGCTGATAAATGATATTAACAAGATTAATCTTGCTAACGTCATGAAACATAATGTTATAAAAGCTTACAATAACAATGGGGGGTTTATAACAACTGAGTATTTCTATTCGTATCGTCCAAAGATTGATAAAGACCTACTTGCAAAAATTCGAATGGAGTTTTATGGTGAGAAAAAAATACGAATAGATGTAGCAAGAGCTATAATAGAATATTTCCCTAATTCAAAAGAAGAGTATTTCTTATTGCGAAGTCAAATTATTAACTCCCTTGATGATAGAATTCAAATTGACACTCCAATTTATAAACCTAGTGCCAATATAGTGTTTTTATCTGAAGATGAACAATTCAGGAAAGACACTTTCAATGAAATAGACAATGCTTTATCTGACATAAAGCATTATTTTTCGAATTTAACGATAGACAAAAGCGAATATAAAAAACTGTTATTTACTTTTAATTTTACGGACTCAGATGAACGTGATATGATTAAATCAAAGATTGAATCTATATCCAAACAATTTTCAACACTATCAATTCTTAAATACAACAATGAACTTGGTTCAACGTCATTGAGTTTGTATGAAGATGCTAAACTACGTGAGGATCTTGAAAAAAATCTTCAACGAGATTTTGGTAGGGAATCAATCAATTTAATTAAAGGAGATGAATATGATAATTTAGAAGATGGAATTGATTTAGAAATAGATGAAAATGATCCATTTTCTATTTCTAATTATAATTGGCAACTTAGAAAATTACAACGAGATTTTTTGCGTAATACTGAAACCATAGGTTCATGCATATCTCGTACTCCTGAAAAAATTACTATCCAATTAAATGAAGAATTTGTTGATGATATTGCAGATGGAGTAATAAAAATCAACAAAGGAGATTATGTCCAATTTCCCGTAATTGGTAAATCGTCGGAGTTGTCGAGACAAAAAGATGCAATGGGTAGAATTATGACCCCTGGAAAAAAAATAGGAAAAAAAACTATTCTACCTCCGGCAAATGAAACCTTACCAAATTTTATGTTTGATCCTCGTTATGCCGCAGATACAGAGTCTGATATCGAGTCCGAAAAAGAAAAAATCAAGAAGAATAGAATTGAACAATTCTTAAATGACAAACAATTAGAAGCAGTAACAAAAGCAGTGCTTGCAAAAGATCTAGCTCTTATACAAGGTCCTCCGGGGACAGGTAAAACAACAGTTATTGCCGAGATAATATGGCAGGAGGTATTGCGTAATCCTAAATGTAAAATTCTATTAACTTCCCAAACAAATCTTGCAGTTGATAATGCGCTAGAGAGATTACAAGGCAAAAGAGGAATTCGACCAGTCAGAATTGTTTCTAAAGGAGCAACCGATAAACTCGAACGTGAAGGTTTGAGATACTTGGTATCTGTAATCGATGATTGGAGTAACAAATCAAAAGATAGTAATAATGACAATGCGGCAAATTTATGGGTTAATACAATCATACAGGGTGTAAGCAAAGAGTCTAAATATTCAGAAGTAGTTAGAGCATGGAAACAGGATTTGACTACAAAAGATGATTTTATTCGTCAAAAATTTGCTGATGCATATAAACAAAATGTGAATCTTGTGGCAGCTACATGTAGTGTCTGTGGTTCAAAAGATTTCACTGATACATTTAAAAGTCTATATAACGAAAATGAAATGGCTTTTGATGTAGTTATTATGGACGAAGCAAGTAAAGCTACACCTCTTGAGATGGCTGTACCTCTTGTTTGGGGTCGTAAAATAATTGTAATTGGTGATCATAAGCAGCTACCACCAATGATGGATGAAGATAGCATTAATATCGCGTTGCGGAAAATTGGAAGAGAAGATTTAGCTGAGAAAATTGAAAATATCAAAGAATCTCAATTTAAACGGTTATTTATTTCTGCTGCAAAAGTACGGTCTTCTATTGTTGCTACTTTGGATACTCAATATCGTATGCATGAAAAGATTATGAATACAATTAATCATTTTTATGCAGATGAATTAGCTGCCACTGGTGGTTTAAAATGTGGCATTATGGAATCAATGGATATTCCTGACTTTAACAATAGAGGAAGTAGATATCATGGTCTAAATATTCTACCTTTCTTATCCTTACAATCACATGCAATATGGGTAGATGTACAAACCTTTGAAACTAATCTAAACCCAGGATATAAAAACGAAGGTGAATTAGAAGCTATTGAGATAGTTTTAAAAGTATTGCATACAGCCGCTGGTTTTAAAGAGTATATTAATGCTCAGAAGAAGCCAGAAGATAAGGAAATTGGCATTATTACGTTTTATTCTGGTCAAAAAAGAGAGATTCGAGAAAGACAGAAACAAAAAAAACTAGGCAACTTTTGTGATTTTAGAATAGATGTTGTAGACCGATTTCAAGGTATGGAGCGGAATATTGTTATTGTGTCAACTGTAAGAAGTAATCTTAAAGGAAATATCGGATTTGCACAAGAGATTGAGCGTATAAATGTTGCCTTTTCTCGTGCAAAAAGCCTTCTTATTGTTATTGGTAATAAGCAACTCTTTGAGCGTAACGAAGATTATAAAAAGTCAATATCAAAAATGGAAACAATTAATGTCAAACAACTTAAAGACATATTAAGATGAGTAGCAAGCTAAAAAATAAAAAAAAGCAGTTTAATAACAAAAAAGATATTTTAAATAGCAAAAACAATCCTATTATAGAGTCATTTGATGTTCGTTTGGCTAATGTCATAAACTCCAATAAGAAAATATCGGAACGTATTATTGGTTATATTCCTTATGATTTACAATTCACAATATGCAAATTTATTGGAAAATCAAATAAACCCGCACAAATAACACCATTAGAAAAGGCAGTAGTTGGAATTTTGCTATTAGATGAAAATTCCAGTTTCAATGAAATAGGAAACATTCTTGGCCTTGATGTTCAGCATGATAATGCTGAAAAAAAACTTCTGAATGATGCCATTGAAAATATGCGCAACTTTGGTGCACTTGAAGGTGATGAAAGCTATTTATGTTTGACACCTAAAGGGAGGATTTTTGCAGAAAAAGGGGAACGACCTGATACTTATTCTGGCACGTTCGAAATCTTTATAGATGAAAAAAGATTGAGTTTTCCACATTTAAAAGATTGTCTGAAAATAGATAAAATTAGCAAGTTAGATAAGTCAGAAGTAATTAATCTATCAATTGAACAGATAAGATCAATTGCAGAAGTTCAGGCAACAAACATGCACTTTCCAAAATCTAGATATATTTTGGAAAGCGCAGAATGGGAAGTTGGTTATAATGCCAATTATAAAATATATGTGTGTTTTATACAAAGTATCCGAGATAATTCCATTCGTACAATTGTGTACGATGATTATACTCAACTAATTATAAATGAACTTTCTAATTTAATCGATTTAGATGTTGAATGGAAAAATAATTTATTAGAACAATGTATTAAATTAGATTGTGAGAATAATAGTGTTGAAGTTGTTGAAAATATTATAACAAAAAGCGTTGAGCAAGAAGCGGCAGAACAAAACCTTCTATTACAAGAAGATGAGCAGCTATACGAAGCAGAGCAGCTACCTGCTGTCAACCCTTTAAATAGTGCTGAAGCTACTAAACCAAATTTATCAAATGTAAATACTAAGTCAAAACTACGCAAAAAAGCATTGTATGACTCAATAGCATTTGAAGCCGAGATACAGAATATATTTAAAGTTGATGAACCTGATGAGATTTGGTTATTAAGTCCTTGGATTAAAAATCATGCATTTATTTCAAGTCGAGGTCCATTAATTGAGAAGTTCCTACAAAATGGAGGGAAAATTTTCATATCATATTCACACCCTGAAAAAAATGATATTATAATGGTTGATGATGAAGCTGCAAGTAGAATAGAACAACTTGACAAGCAATATCAAAATTTCTTTTATGCAGAATTACCTAATTTTCACACGAAGAATGTTATTGAAATTCGAGGAGAACAATGTATTTTATTTACTGGTAGCTTTAATGTCCTTTCGTTTTATATCTCTGAAAATCAAACTCAGGTACGTCGTGAAGAAATGGCATTAGCACATTACCAAGTGGCTAATAAAAAATATAATGAATTTCTAAAAGAGTTCTCTGAAGTTTATACGAAGCGAGCGAAAAAAGAAATATTAAATATAACAGATAATGAAATTCTTTCATATAAAAACGAACGCCTTAATTATTTTCGTCGATTCGACTCACTCAAGGAGGTTATTCTACCGTTTGATGACTTATTGGATGAAAAAAGACTCGAGGCTGAAATGAAATTACTTCGAATCCAGATTACGAATATTCAAATTGAAATCAATAAATACGTCAATTCAGGTTCTATTTCTTTCTCTAAAAAACAGAGTATTGAAAATGATATAAAACAGGTCGAAATGCGCATAGGTGAGGTTATTTTTGATTCAGTCACTATTTCTGAATTTGATCAAGTTAAAAGCAGCCTAAATAACATAATGGTGAAAAATATATTTGATGGCAATAAGTTTAGAACCGAAAAAACTTCAATCAAACAGAATAATAATAATAATAAAATTGTTGCAAGCAAACCATATAAAAATGAGGAATTGCCTCATTCTTCCAATAAGCCTCTAATTTTAAAGAAAAAAACCAAGTAAGATAGTATTATGTCAAGATTCGAATCCTCAAAATTTGTCCGAAATCCCAATGTAATGAACACAGAACTGTTGAAAAGTGCTTGTGAAAACTTAGGGTGGTCTTACACAATTAACAATAATGAATTTATCGTCACTGATGTAAAACAATCTAATCAATTATTTGGTGAGTATGCCCTTAAACTTGATTTAAAAACAAACACAGTTAATTATAATACATATTACTTGAGTAATGCCTCGGATAAAGTACAAGTGCTTCAAGAACAGTTTTATAAACTGAATGCTGAATATGCTCGTAACTCTTTAATAACAACATTCAAACAAAAAGGCTTTACTTATAAAAGTAACGATAAGTTTGTAGCAACGACTGAAGAAGTATACTGTTTTTTTATGATAGGAAGGTCTAAGGATAAAAATGAAGACGAACCAATTGGACAAATCAAATTCTTAATTCTTAAAGATGGAACAATTGTCACAGACTCAGATTACCTTCCTAATGATGTTAATGAAAATGCACATGCTGCAATGGATAATTTAGAACTTGCATTAGGGAATAAACGAATAATGACGAAACGCGAAATTCCTCAAAAATATGCACATAAAGTAAAACCAAGAAATTTAACTTCTCAAAATATTTCAAACCATGAATGAAACAATTTTTGATAAACTTCGTAATATGCTTAAAGCATATTATCCTATTTTTTACCTTACAAGTTTTGAATACGATAGAACAAAACAAAAACTTAGGGGTATAGCAAAAACATTCGAAAAATGCAATTTGTATGAATGGAATTGTGTTAATGGTTTAAGATCCCTTAAAGATGGCACTATTAGTATTATCGGGGATTATGAAGAACCAGAAGAGTTGTTAAAGTACATATTCAATATTGATGATAATTCCCAAAAAGATATTTTTATTCTCGAAGACTTTAATGAGTTTATTGAAGAACGTAATATCAAACACTTTTTACGTTCAATTGCAGAAAAAGCACGTTTCACTAATACTCATATTATAATTGTTTCAGCAGTATACAAATTGCCAATAGAACTAGAAAAATATGTTACAGTTATAAATGTGCCTTTACCAGATAGAGAAGATTTAGCCCTAACTTTAAGTCAAATAGAAAAAGATAAAAAAGTCAATCTTCCGTTTTCATTGAAAAATAAGTTAGTTGATGCTGCTCTTGGTATGACAACTATAGAAGCTGATTTGGCATTTTGTCTTTCAGCAGTAAAAGATAATTTAGATATAAATTCGCCAATTACAGTTGCTTCTGAAAAAGAGCAAATAATCAAGAAAAGTGGAATGTTGGAGTATATTCAACAGAATGAAACACTTAAAGATATTGGAGGAATGGATGTTTTAAAAGATTGGTTAAATAAAAGGCAATTGGCTTACGATATAAATGCAAAATCTTGGGGTTTATCAGAGCCTAAGGGATTATTACTGCTTGGTGTCCCCGGTTGTGGTAAAAGTTTAACGGCAAAATGTATATCTTCAACATGGAATATGCCTTTACTCAGACTCGATATGGGTAAAGTATTTCAAGGTATAGTAGGTAGTAGTGAGGATAATATGCGTAAAGCAATTTCTACTGCGGAAGCAGTTGCCCCATGCGTATTATGGATAGATGAAATAGAAAAAGGGCTTTCAGGAACAAAAAGTAGTGGAAGTTCGGACGGTGGTGTTACTTCTAGAGTTTTTTCAACAATTCTTACATGGATGCAAGAAAAAACTAAACCGGTTTTCGTCGTTGCTACAGCAAATGACATTCAACAACTTCCACCTGAACTTTTAAGAAAAGGACGTTTTGATGAAATCTTTTTTGTTGATCTTCCTACTGAAGAAGAAAGAAAAAATATCTTCAAGATTCATTTAGAAAAGAAAAACAAACCTAGTGTTGACTTTGCATTAGAAAAAATAGCTAAAGAATCTGATGGCTTTAATGGTGCAGAAATTGAAGAGTCTGTGAAAGAAGCAATGTTTACTGCATATATTGAAAATCCAGAAGCCCCAAAACTAAATACTAAGCACATAATTGATTCAATAAAAAATACAGTTCCGCTTTCCAAAACAATGAAAGATGAAATTGGCTTCCTAAGAAAGTGGGCAAGTACTCGAGCTAAATTTGCTTCTGTTACAACTGTTCCAATTACAGAAAAAACTGAAGATTTACTGCTTACAAAAGTAGAGAAAGAAAGAAATAGAAATTTTGAATAAATAATTTACAAAATTGACAAATGGCACGCTTTTATAGAGTGTGCCATTTCTATAATATGAAGCGGTCAGGCAAAGCCTGGTAGTTCATTACGGGCAGCTCCGCAGGGCAAAATCCCCAGCCGCCAAAAATCCCCGCCCCTCGTACCTCTGGGCTTGCACGGTCTTTTTGTCGGCTTCCGCACAATCCACCCTGCTGTTGTTTTTTTCTGTCACACTTTTGGCGAAAAGCAAAAAAGACGTTTGCACTCCAACCGCCACCACCGTGCTACACTTGCGCCAGAAAAAAAACAACTCAAAGCTATGTATACATAACATGTAGTTATAGTACTTTTTTCACCAATAGGCTCACTTCGTTCGGGGGATAAACCCCTGAAAAAAAGTCCTATAACCAAATTATGTATAATAGCCGCACAAAATCAACGCTTTGCCCCGTTACGCTGCCCGAAGAATAAGCCCCTAAAGGGAGAGCGGTAAGAATAAAACACCTAATCGGTGAGTTGTTTAGGCGTACCGCCAACCTGAAACCAACAAATTCCCCTCCTCCCTTTCAGCGGTTGCAGTCGGTAAAAAATATGTCGTGTTTTATTTTCGTATGCTTGCGGTCGGTTCATTCTCTTCTCTCATTTCGTTTCGGGGGACGCAGTTCGTACCTCACACACGTCCACCCTTCACTCCATTGCGCTCAGTTCATTTCACCCACCTCAGCACCACACGGCATAAGTGGCTTCTTCATTCCACTCCACAAATCCACGCAGTCATTCCATTTCGCTTATCGGCTGTATTCCTCGCACAAATATTTCCACACACAATCAGCCAGTAAAGTTCCATTTCATTCCCCAACCCATTGTTTCGTTCCATTCAGTCGCCACCCATGCCCTTTTCCTACGCATTTCCAATGGTATCTTTTTTCCCACTGCGACGAGTCCACCCCATTAAATCGCCTAAAGGCAGAGCGGTAAGTTGATTACACCTAATCGGTGAGTTGTTCAGGCGTACCGCCAACTCGAAAATAATGCCCCGAAAACCATATATAATTTTCATTGAAGGTCTATTTTCCGGTAGCAATGAAAATTATAAAAGGTTTTCAAAATATGGGGACAGAAGTCAAGCTCCTTTTCAAGCAGCTTGTTAGTTTTTTAGCACTTTGTGCAATATCCTCAATTTCCCCACCGCCCATTAGTTGTGCAGTAAATAAAATATGTCGTGTTGATTATTCTTGTGCTTGCGGTAAATGCGTTCCATTTCGTCGCCATTCGTTCCGGTAGGTTTCGTACCTCAACCGAACCAACACTTCATTTTGCCTACATTGCAAGCATACACCTCAGCACCGCACAGCTTAGGCGAAATACTCATTTCCATTCCGCAAGCTACATTCATTCCGTTTTCCCCAAAGCTCTTTTCCAACGCTATCCCAATGGTATATTTTATTTCCTGCGGCGTGTTTGCCTCGATAAAAAATTACAAATCAATTGCAATAAAAAAATAAAGAAAGCATAATACGTTTTCCGCCAAAAAAAAATGAATATACAAAGATAGCCGTTCCGCTTACCGGCAGTAAAGTCCCTATGTTTGTAAACGCGTTCTCAAAAGATAATTACTCTTGGCGGCCTAAAACGAGAATAACTTTTTATCGTCTGAGCTCGATGGGACGGCTCCACTCAAAAAAGTTATTTCCCGTTTT
>JAVEXN010000034.1:0-18719 GCA_034004015.1 Paludibacter sp. | reverse complement strand
CGCCTATGTTCATTGGCTGGCTGATGTGCACTTAGCGGTCTTTGCTCCCGCATTCACTTTGTCGTTTCACGACAGCGAACGCTCCCGCAAACCGCCAATGCCCATAGCCTCGGTCGTTATGGCCAATAATAAAAAAAATAATTATGCCAACAGACTTATCTGACATACTTGTAATTGGAGTCTCAAGTAGAGCACTTTTCAATCTTGAAAAAGAAAACGAAATATTCAATAATGAAGGAATTGTTGGATATCGTAAATATCAGCAAGAACATGAGAATATCGCTTTGGAGATAGGAACTGCGTTCTATTTAGTTCAGAGCCTATTACACTTAAACGAAATTTCAAAAAAACGTATTGTTGAAGTTGTTGTAATGTCAAGAAACAGCCCGGAAACTGGGGTGAGAATTATGAACTCAATTAGAGAGCATAATTTGGATATTACTAGAATGGCATTAAGTGGGGGTGAACCCTTAGCTCCTTATATTGATGCATTTGACATAGATTTATTTTTAAGCAAAGACTCAACCGACGTTCAATCTGTCATTGACTCAAAAAGTTGTGCCGCTGCATATATTTATGAACCTCCAACAGAGTTTAAACCTTTGGATAATCGAGTGAAAATTGCATTTGATGCAGATGCAGTATTGTTTTCGGAAGAATCAGAAGCGCGCTACAAGAAAGAAGGTATGGCTGCGTTTCATAAGTATGAATCTGAGCATGAAGACGAACCATTAGGAGAAGGTCCATTTGCAAAGTTATTGGTAAAACTTTCGAAAATTCAAGAGGAACTACCAACAAGAATAGAATTATCACCATTGCGTATAGCAATTGTAACCGCTCGAAATGCTCCTTCACATATGCGAGTAATTAAGACATTAAGAAAATGGGGAGTTTATGTTGATGAGGCGTATTTTTTAGGAGGACTTTCTAAAGACAAAGTATTAAAAGCTTTTGGTGCCCACATATTTTTTGACGACCAAGAAGTTCATTTGACAGAGTCCTCAAAAGTTGTTCCGTCAGGACGAGTACCATACGCGTATGACTCTCCACTTAAGAAAATTCAAGCAAAAGAGACTGAATTCAAATTAGTAATAGAAAATGAAAAATAAAAATTACTGGCCATAACACACGCCTATGCGCTTTGGGCGGCTAATGTGCTTCTGGCAGTCTTTGCGCCCGCATTTCCTTTGTCGCTGTGGCGACAGGAAATTCGCCCGCAGCCCGCCCAAGCCCATAGCCTCGGTCGTTACCAAACATGCAAAAAAAAAAAGAAAAAAGCCGTACTAGGCTAAGACTGAAAACAATTAAGTTTGGCGCATCTTGAAAACATTAAAATGAATTGATTCTTATATTTTTGCCCTTTTACACTTGACTGATAGAAATTATTATCTTTGCAAAAATACATATTCAGAATATGAGACAGATAATTAATTTCAGTTTATTGGTTATAAGTTGTACAATCATCTTTTCTTGCAAACAAGAAAAGAATAATGCCGATACTTATCGACTTCAACGTTTGGACTCTCTTTTAATTACTCAACCCGAAGTAATATTTGATAGCTTAAAGTTAATTGACCCAGATAATCTAAATGGCTATAATAATGCATATTACAATCTGCTTGACATTATTGCAAAAGACAAAAACTATTTTGATTTTAATTCCGACTCTCTTATCAACGAAACCGTTGAGCAATTATCAAAACATTCCAAAATTAAATCCCGAAATTATGCACGTGCACTAATGTATCAGGGGATTGTGCGCTATCGTATGCAAATTACCGATAGTACAGCTTATCTGCCCTTGAAAAATGCAGCTAGTATTTTTGCGACTATCGTTCCAGCCGATTTAAGGAATCAATATCTATGTTTGTATTATGTAGGAAAAATCCATGAGAAGAATAGAAATTACCTATTATCAAAAAACTATTTCAGAAAATCAGTAGAAGTTGCCAAGCTGATTCAGGATACAGCTTATTTATATTCAGGATATTCAGATATATTTTGGATGAATCTCAATCAATCAAATATGGACGAAGCAAAAAAATACTTAGACACAATCTCAAAATTTCTGCTTCCTTATGATGAATATCAAATAAGCTTTAGAAATATGCAATCGGTTTATTTTGAAAGGACAGGTCAATGTGAGAAATCATTATATTTGGAAAAACAAATAATGCAACTTAAAAGTAAACATGGATATGAAAACGGTCTTCTTGTTAATTATTACAATATAGCAAAATCATATAACAAACTAAATCAACTTGATAGTGCAATAAGGTATGCATTACTTTGTATTCAATCCATTCGTGATACAAGTAATTTTGTGAACCACTATTACTATTTGAATACTGCCGAAATAGCAGAACAATTAAATATGTGGGAACATAGCTCGACTGCTTACAAAAGAGCGTATGAGACTCTTAATAATAATATTGATAAAGATTTGAATACAAAGGTTTTAGAGATTGAGAATAAATACAATCTTGCTGAAGCTGAAAATAAGGTTCTCCGTTTAAGAAACCACACCATTTTATTAGTCGGACTTTTACTAGTATTGCTTCTTATTTTGTTTGCGCTTGTAATGAATCAATTAAAGCAAAAACAAATAAAATATCTAGTAGAAGAGCGAAACAGATTACTTGAAACAGAAAAAATACTTCTCAAAGATAAACATGAAGTTTTAATTAGTGAGAACTTGAAAAATGAACAAGAACTATTGAATAAACAACTTGTTTTATCATTCTTTCAACAAGTGTCTATGCAAAATTTTGAAATGAAAAGCTTCCTATACGATTTAAAAGCCAATCCATACATTACTGACAACAAGTCCATATGTAGTAAAATTTCAAAGGAGTGTGAAAATTACAACCAAAAAACCAAAATTAATAACAGCAACTTACTTTCGGACAGTAAACTGATGACATTAACCGGAATATCAAAAGTAGATATTGAAAAATTGAATAAAAGTGAAAGACTTATTTTGTTGTTAATAGCAATAAATGTTGATAACATAGGAATGGCAGTATTGTTTAATACTAGCACAGATAGTATTCGAAATCGCAAATCGCAACTTAAAAAGAAAATTGAGCAAAATAAAATATGTTTAAACGAAAAATTAAGAAATTTCATCTGATTTTGAGTGTAAAAATTCATATTGTTATGTTCCACACAAAGAGCAATTTAAGCTTAATTTTACTGTAAAATATTTTCTATAGAAGCAAAATACTGTACCATTAAAACATATTTAAAATACATTTGACCTACGAATTTATTATAAACATAAAATCCAGGAAAAATGAAAAAGACAATTAGCTCAACCATTTCAGTTGTTATTTTAGTCTTGGTAACAACTCAGTTAGTTATTGCAAGCGTAAGTTCAAATTCAACGCAAAGTAACCAAGATATTTCTCTCACTCGAAGGGATATACATCCTCAACCTCGCACACCATTATTAGAAACCATTACTGCAAGTTACAATCCTCAGTTGCTAACAGTAAACTCCTCTAATTATTTTGGTAATATACAAGTTGAAATAGTTGGCAACGATGAGCTTACATATACATTCTCGGTTTCAGCTTCATCCTATAGCGAATATATAGATATATCAACTTTAGAATCAGGAAGCTATACTGTTATTATTACTACTTCTAGTAGTATCTATACTGGTGGATTAGAATTGTGACAAATACAACCAAAATATATCAAAGCCGTATAGTCTTCAAAATTAATCAAATAAAATTTTTAATAACTCAAAAGCCTATATTCCATAAACTGGACTATTAGGAAACTAACTAAAGAAAATATGAAAAAAACATTGAATGCATGGTTGAAAAAGAACCTGTTAACTGAAGATCCTAAAGACTATGTAGCATCTGTACAGAAAAAAGGCAGTATTGGAATTTCCGATATTGTAGATGAACTGGTAAGTGAGGGTATGGAAATTAAGAGAGAAACTGTGATTGACATTATCTCCCGCTTCAACCGCAAAGCCGCTGATTTAGTTTTATCTGGTTATAACGTTAACACAGGCTTGGTGTATATGCGACCTGTAGTTAAAGGCGTGTTCTACGATAAAACCTGGAATCCCGAAACAAATTCGGTGTATATTGCAATAAATCAGGGATTAGACCTCAGAAATGCCGTGGCTGAAACTGTGGTTGAAATTTTGGGTGAACAAGCCGAACCATTGGAGATTTATAGTATTACTGATAGTATGACAGGCAAAACCGATGGAACGCTTACCAAAGGACGTAATGCTGAGATAAAAGGTTCATATTTGAAGGTTGTAGGCGAAAGTCCTGATTGTGGCATTTCATTTAAAAATACAGTTACACAAGCCATCACAAAACTTGCGATAAATGATATTGTTCTCAACGAACCATCACGTCTGCTAATTCTTGTACCTTCTGAATTAGCTAAAGGCGAATATGAACTGAGTTTGACAACTCAATACACAGGAGGCAATACATTGCTAAAAACACCACGAACTATTATATGTGATTTACCTATTATCCTTGAGTAGTTACTAACTCATCATTAGTAGCGTTACTAATTCATCGTTAGTAACGCTACTAATACACTATTAGTAACAGCACTAATTTGCGGACTTTATATATCTCGTTAAATAAATCCAATAATCACTTTTAAATCTGTAATGGTTGTGGATGTATCTGTTTTATTATCTGGCTCCTATGTTTGGTTTAGTTGCGGTCTGACACAATGTATAGTCTTGCATCTCCTCAGACTATACTATGCAACAACTATAGACTATTCTGCATCATAAGTATAAAACCGAAAATGATTTATATTGAAAGAATTACTTTTTCGAAATCAAGTAAGTTTATAAAAAGGGTTGAATTGAGTTCAAATCGAACTAATTATCACGATGTGTTTAACATTAAATAATTAAATATGAAAACAAATATAACTGAAAGTAGCATCTGGATATTGCTTTTCTCCTATTTATGCATAATCTTGTTGACTTCGTGCAATGAGTCAGTTTTTGAGAATAACGAGAATCTAAAATTCTCAGAAGACCCTGCGTTAAAAAAGAATCAAGTATTTAAGATTATCAAAGGTCCATGCGGCGATATTAGATATGAAAGCAGAATTGGACAGGATTATGAATCAGCTTTAGATTCATTAGTGAAAAAGAGGATGTCGTTTTTAAATGCTGAAACTAATGCAGATGGTTATTACATAGATAAAGATACAATTTCTGTTGATTTTAAGTACGATAATCGCTTATTTATTGCACATGGATTCAGAAGACAAAAAGACAATCAGTACATTTTTTCTATAGCTGATGTAATAGACAGCAATGGCAATTATTTTATAATTAATTGGTGTGATGATTGAAATTTCTATTCTTCCTTAGGAGCACATTTCTTCAAACTAGCATTTAGGATATTCATACAATGTAAGCAATTTATCACACATTATACTTACCATATAGAAGTGAGCTTCTAAGTAAATGTATTCACTATAGCAATCTCGTTAATGAGAAAACCTTGAGATAGCTATAGTGATTTTTTGTGAAAAATATGCAGTGGCTTTGGATAATTATTTTTGCAACTGTAATCGTCTAATATCAAATCACTAGATACATCAAAACATTATGTTATTTAATTCTTTCGACTTCGCAATCTTTCTTCCAACTGTTTATCTTCTGTACTGGTTTGTATTTAACCGCAATGTGAAAATACGAAATGTTTTTTTACTTATAGTCAGTTATGTTTTTTATGGATTTTGGGATTGGCGATTCCTTTCGCTGATACTTATTAGTTCATTAATGGATTATTTTTTGGCTTTAGCAATTAGTCAAACGCCTGAAACGAATGGGAGAAAAAGAAAATTCATGCTTGTGCTTAGTCTGGTGCTTAACCTTGGATTTCTGGGATTCTTCAAATACTACAATTTCTTTGTCGAAAGCTTTGTGTCAACCTTTGCTTTGTTTGGTAAGGAATTTAATTACTCTCCATTAAATATCATTCTACCTGTTGGTATCAGTTTTTACACTTTCCAATCGTTGAGCTATACACTTGATGTGTATTTTAAAAAAATGGAGCCTACCAGAAAGTTGGTTAACTTCCTGGCGTTCGTTAGTTTCTTTCCGCAGCTTGTAGCCGGGCCAATTGAACGTGCCAAAAATCTGCTGCCTCAATTCGAGGATTTAAAAAGTTTTGATTATCACAGTGCCCGAAGTGGATTGTTGCTAATTGTTTTCGGATTGTTCAAAAAAATAATGATCGCTGACCGAATAGCCATATTTGTAAATCAAAGCTATGGTAGTATTGCGGAGGCTGAAGGTATTACTTTGCTTATGGCAGTTGTGTTTTTTGCTTTTCAACTTTATCTTGATTTCTCAGCCTACTCGGATATTGCTATTGGTACGGCTCGTATCTTTGGATTTAAACTGACAACCAACTTTCGTCGTCCGTATTTAGCAACCTCATTTTCCGATTTTTGGAAGCGTTGGCACATTACACTTTCAAGTTGGTTTCAAGACTATATTTATATCCCACTGGGAGGTAACAGAAGGGGTGAAAAACGAACTATCGTTAATGTGATGATAGTATTTTTATTAAGTGGTTTGTGGCATGGGGCTTCGTGGAATTTTGTAATTTGGGGGGCATTAAATGGATTGTTTCTTGTTGTTTTTGATCGGGTTTTCAGGTTTGAAAAGTCAAACGGGTTTAAACGCATTATTGTATCAATTTTCGTGACAGTAAGTTGGGCTTTGTCATTAGTATTTTTCAGGGCACAAAGTTTTGGAGATGCTATGCTGGTTTTTCACAACATTGGATTCTCCAATACTGATGTATTGTACAATTTCGGTTTAAATAGTTTAGAATTTAAATTCAGTATAATGCTTATTTCAGGTACGATACTTTACGAAATTCTTGCTGAAACTGTTGGAGAGAAACTGTTAGATAAATTTTATGCTACCAGTGCAGCTGTTCGTTGGAGCTTATATTTTGTATTAGTAATAAGCATTATTTATTTAGGTTCGTATGGCTCAGCAAACGATAATGCATTTATTTATTTTCAGTTCTGATTATGACAACAAAACAAATGAAAAATAAAAAAACTAAAACAGTGGTTCATAAGCCGATGGTGTCTGAAGCTAATCCCAAAACTATTTATTATTTTTTGCTTCGGATTATTTTATTTTCCTTTGCAATTATTGCAATCGTTGTTCTTACTGATAAAAGGGGGTATTTTAATCCCGACTACAGCAACGATCACACTCGTCGTAAATGGAACACTTACTATGAATTTGTAAAGAAACAACCGGTCGATATTGTACTGGTAGGTAATTCACACCTTTATACCGGCCTAAATCCGGATAACTTGTCCAACACACTGGGTGCAAACTGTTTTATTCTTGCCTCACCAGGAACTACGCTTACCGATAGTTATTTCTGTTTAAAAGAAGCGATTGCAGTAAACAAACCCAAAATTGCGATAGTCGAAACTTTCACAATCAATGACTATGATAACCATAAAATAAAGGATGGTACTTTGTCGGATCAGTTTAAGAGCTTTTCAGCCCGAAAAAACATAGTGCAAAAAATGCTTTCCACTCCTCTGCTTTTTACTTCGGATAATTATGTGGCAGCATGGTCAAATACAATTCGGAATCATAACTTTATTTTTACAGATACAGCACAAATAAAAAGAAATCTGACTTATAAAGAGCCTGTGAGACATGGTTTGTATTTAGGACGATACAACCGCTTTATGAGCGGTATTGAAGACAGTACCTTGCTAAAATATAACAAACCTGGCTTTGTGGCATACGATTACAGTAAAAATATGGCAAGTCCCGAAGCCAAAAGGTATATTCAAAAGATCATTGATCTATGCAGGAAAAACAATGTGAAACTTGTTTTTATGACTTTACCAATGTATCATCGTCATGTGCACAACTACGAAGTATACAAAGAAGACCTTAAAAAAATTATTGGTGATCAACACTGGATTGATTTCCAACAACCTTACGATACAGCTGCTTTTACAGCTGAATGTTTTGAAAATACGATAGCCGGCAATCAGCACATGACATATTATGGCGCCAGAGTAGCCGCATATAAATTAGCTGGGTATTTAAAAGTGAATTTTGGAAAAACAATTCCGAACAGAAGTTCAAATATTGAATGGAAAAGATTGTTTTATGCCAGCGACGGCTATTTTGAAAATTATCCTCCTGAAAACGATGGGGTAAGCCAGTTGTTGGTGCAAAATACTACACTCCCAAATGGGCTAATAGTGCGTGAAATGAGTTTAGTCCCCAATGGGCAGGCTAAACAACTAATAATAAAAATTGACAAGGAAAGTGCAAATTCTATGTATGGTAAATCAATTAAGGTTTTAGCCCAATCCTCTATAGGTGGGCAAAATGCAACAGTAGAATTGCCGGTAAAATGCACTTTAGCTTATGCACCTGATTCGTTTTATGTTTTCATTTCAGAGCCTCTTAATCCGGCATTAACGATACAAAGAATATCGGCTATGGACTTATAAAGAAGCAGCTTACTTTTAGTACATGGTTCAAATTTAAGTGGAATTCATAGTATCGAAAGGCAATTAGAGCAGCTTGAGAAAAACAAATACAAACTGAAGATAAGTATCGTTTCAAACGCAGCAGCTGTTGTTCAAAGTTGGTCTGTAGCAATTCTATTTCCAAGGTTAACTGACGAAGCGGAATTTTCAATGGAGGTTACCAGTTTATAAATAATAACTCAGATTGTCCATTGTTTTTATTATTAATCGCCCAAAAAGCAAAAAAAGCCACTACAAGTTAGCGTTAATTTTCAAACGTATTGTAGTGGCTTTTATAGCTTTTTGATAATAGGCAGAGCGGTCACCGTATGTTTTATTTACGGCCATAGCCGATAAATAAAACACACGGTGTAAGTGTTCTACATCGGTTGCCAAGTTGCATCTGGCAAAGTAATGTTGAAAATACAACAGGACTTTTGTTCAGAATAAATTCGACAATAACGGTTTAACTTAAATAATCTCATTATATTTGCAAACAGAAAGACGACTTAAAAAGTTGACTCTTAGCCGAAAAATGAATCAAAAACAGACAACAACACAAATGACTAAACCCTTTGTGCGAAAAGTAACTGAAGCGAAACAAAACGAAAAACAAATTCTTCACAACCAATGCACGTTTGGTAACACACGCCTAAGCGACAATAGCCGAATTCGTGCAATTTTGGAGTTTCTTCACCCGCATCACCTTCATCGTAGTGCGACAGTGAAGTAGTCCGCTATTCGGCTACTGCGCTTAGCCTCGGTCGTTACCAGCAATCCTAAAAAAAAAGACACAGCAGCATGACACAACATCAGTAAGTGACGAAAAGAAAACAAAACACTATATTTTGTGTTATCTTTGCAACTCTATTTTTCACATGAAGAACAAAACAGCAATATTTTTTATTTTCCTAGCCAATATAATCATATTGGCACATGCTGTTGTTCCTCATCATCATCTTCCACACCAGCCATTTCTTCTTACGACACAAACTGCTGAAGTTGAAAATGGACATCATCATCCTATTTCGGATTTTGACCACGACCATGACAACGATAATAAATCAGACAACGAGCATTGCTTGCTAAATAGGATTATTGGGCTTCCTACAAATGCTGTCAGACAAATATGTGGTTGTGATATCCATGCAGATCTCCATCCTGATTTTGGTGGGTTTTATGCCGTTTTGCTTTTTTTTCAATTTGAGTTTGTAGAACCGGCTGTCACTGTCAGGCTACGACCTCCATTATTAACGTTCTCCTACATTTCCTATGCATCAAGCGTTTTAGGCTTGCGTGCTCCTCCTGCTATTTAATTATTATACGCATTAAAATGCTTGTGCCACGACATAAACTTGTCGTGCTGCTGCTGTGTATATCTATTTTCACTCCCCATTAATGTATTAATTCATAACATATTCAGATGAAAAAAACTATTTTTTTATTTGCAATGCTTGCATTTATATTGGCAGGCTGCAACAAAAGTAAGGATCAAAAAGCAAAAGCAGAGGAAGAAACCAAAATCCAATTCACGGCTTACAGCCCCGAATTTGAAGTTTTTGCCGAAGCCGACCCATTTGTGGTTGGAAAAGAAGGAGGTGTATTATCTCACTTCTCACACATGCCAAATTTCACGGCATTAGAAAACGGAAGCGTTACTATCCGTTTGATAGTTGAAGGAAAAGAGGTTTCACAAGTATTGGACAAACCTACCCGAAAAGGTATTTACAAGTTTGCTTTGACTCCAACTACCAAAGGAGCAGGTAAAATTGTGTACGACTTTAAGATTGACAATAACACCTACCAACTGGAAGTGCTTAACGTGGTGGTTTATGCCACCGAACAAGAAGCGGTTGCAGCTGCAAAAGCGGTTGTTATTTCAAAAACCAACACCACCGTTTTCACCAAGGAACAATCGTGGAAAATTGATTTTACCACTACATTTCCAACAACCCAACCATTCGGACAGGTTATAAAAACCACGGCACAAGTGCAATCGGCACAGGGCGACGAAGTAATTGTTTCGGCTAAAGCCGCAGGAGTTGTAATGTTCTCTGCCGATAATGTATTGGAGGGTAAAAGCGTAAGCAACGGTCAAACCTTGTTTTCAATAGCAAGTAATGGGCTGGCTTCAAACAACTCAGCGGTGCAATTTGCTGAAGCTAAAAACAATTTCGAAAAAGCTACTTCCGACTATGACAGAGCCAAAGAACTTGCCAAAGATCAGATTGTTTCGGCAAAAGACTTGCTCAATGCAAAAACTCAATACGAAAATGCAAAAGCGGTTTACAGCAATATGAACAAGAACTTCAGTTCCTCGGGTCAAAGCGTAAAAAGTCCAATGAGTGGTTTTGTGAAACAGGTATTTGTTCAAAACGGACAAAGTGTTGAAGCAGGACAATCAATCGTTTCTGTGTCACAGAATAAAACCCTGGTGTTGCGTGCTGAGGTTCAGCAAAAATATGCTCCGATTTTGGGAACAATCAAATCAGCAAACATTCGTACTATCAACGATAATCAAACATACACCCTCGAACAATTGAACGGGAAAGTTATTTCGTATGGCAAAACTGCCAATAGCGATAATTATTTAATACCGGTAAGTCTACAAATCGATAACAAAGGGGGTTTTGTTTCGGGCGGATTTGTTGAGATTTATCTAAAAAGTCTTACTAATGCCCAAGCACTCACCGTACCAAATGCTGCACTACTCGAAGAACAAGGCGTTTACTATCTTTACGTTCAGGTAAATCCTGAATTATTCGAAAAACGGGAAGTGAAAATCGGTGGAACCGATGGATTAAACACTGAAATCATAAGCGGTATCACAAGCAAAGACCGTGTCGTATCAAAAGGTGCCATGATGATTAAATTGGCGCAAGCTACAGGAACATTGGATGCAAATTCAGGTCATAACCATTAAAAAAGAAGAAAATGATAAATAATATAATAAAATTTTCACTCAACAACAAGTTTTTTGTCTTGTTGTGTGCGGTGGTTTTGATGGTGGTGGGTGTGCGTACGGCAAGCAATATGGATGTTGACGTATTCCCCGACCTCACAGCACCAACCGTTGTAATAATGACAGATGCTCATGGAATGGCTTCGGAAGAAGTGGAGCGATTGGTAACTTTCCCTATCGAAACAGCCATGAACGGAGCAACCGATGTGCGCCGCGTGCGGTCGGCTTCGTCGCAGGGATTCTCTTTTGTGTGGGTTGAATTCGATTGGGGAACTGATATTTTCAAAGCCAGACAGATTGTAAGTGAGAAACTGATCACAGTCAATACACAAATGCCTTTGGGCGTTGGACAGCCAACGCTTGCGCCTCAGTCAAGCATTATGGGCGAAATGTTCTTTATCGGAATTCATGCCGATAGCACCAATTTGATGGACATAAGAACCATTGCCGACTGGAATGTAAAACCAATGCTGTTGGCTACGGGCGGCGTATCGCAGGTAACCATTATTGGTGGCGACTACAAGCAATACCAGGTACTGGCTGACCCTTACAAAATGAAATATTACGGTGTTTCAATGAGTGATTTGGCAGATATTTGTAAAGGTCTCAGCAGGAATTCAACAGGTGGAGCGGTTCGTCAGTTTGGGAATGAATATGTGGTAAGAGGTATTGCCCGGTCTTCGGAGTTGGATGCACTTGGTAATTCATACATCAAATCAGAAAACGGAAAACCTGTCAGAATTAATGATGTAGCAGAAGTGAAAATCGGAAGTGGCGTAAAAATGGGGTATGCTTCCGAAAATGCAAAGCCGGCTGTAATTTTATCCATTTCGAAACAACCCAATGCCAACACGGTTGACCTGACAAAACGAATAGAAGCCAATCTGGCTGCACTTCAGAAAACTTTGCCACCTGATGTTAAGTTAGACACCAAAATTTTCCGTCAGGCAGATTTTATTGAAACTTCTGTGAGCAATGTGAAAGATGCTTTAATTGAAGGTGGTATTTTCGTTATCATTATTCTGTTCTTATTCTTGGGAAGTTTTCGGACAACCATAATTTCGTTGCTGGCAATTCCTATTTCGTTATTAGGTGCAGTTATCGTAATGGATTTACTCGGTTTGAATATCAACACCATGAGTTTAGGAGGAATGGCAATCGCCATTGGGGTATTGGTGGATGATGCCATTATCGATGTAGAAAATGTGTATAAACGACTAAGGCAAAACAAACAAAAACCGATTGAGCACCAACAGTCGTCCTTTAATGTGGTATTCGAAGCCTCAAAAGAAGTTCGAGCCTCCATTATAAATGCTACACTTATTATCATTGTGGCATTTATTCCCTTGTTTTTCTTGTCGGGAATGGAAGGGCGGATGCTTATTCCGTTGGGTATAGCGTTTATCGTTTCCTTATTTCTTTCGCTCGTTGTAGCCATGACACTTACACCATTACTGTGTAATATGTTGCTGACGAACGATAAATACTTAGCCAAAAACGAAAAAGACAAATGGCTGACTTCAAAACTTATCCATTATTACCAGGTATCGTTGGAGTGGGCTTTACAACATAAGCGAATTTTCGTTTTCTCTTCATTGGGGCTGTTTGTTATCTCGGTTATCTTGTATTCAAACATGGGGCGTACTTTTCTTCCTGAGTTTAACGAAGGTTCGTTGACTTTATCTGTTGTTACCAAACCGGGTACATCATTGGAAGAAAGTAACCGGTTGGGAAATAGAGTAGAAACAGAATTGCTCTCCATTTCCGAAGTGGTAAGCACCGCCCGCAGAACCGGACGTGGTGAATTGGATGAACATTCACAAACTGTAAACAGCGCCGAAGTAGATGTCAATTTCACATTGAAAGACCGAAGTAGGGAAGAGTTTATGGTTGAAGTGCGCAAAAAAATAGCAGGAATTCCGGGCATTGCTGCCACTGTCGGACAACCACTTGGACACCGCATCGACCACATGATTTCAGGAACCCGGGCAAATATTGCTATTAAAGTATTTGGGACTGACCTGAACAAAATGTTTAGCATTGGTAACCAGATTAAAGCTTCTATTGCTGGCGTTGAAGGATTGGTAGATGTAAATGTGGATCAGCAAATTGAAATACCCCAAATTCAAATCCGTGCAAACCGTGATATGTTGGTTCAATATGGCATAACTATCGAGCAATTCAATGAATTTGTCGATATTTCATTTGGTGGTGAAAAGCTATCTGATATTTACGAAGGGCAACGCCGATTCGACCTTGTGTTACGTTTGAAGGACGATTATACAGGAACGATTGAAGGAATACGTTCAGCACTTATCGATACACACGACGGCAAAAAAATTCCATTGGAACAGGTCGCCGAAGTAGTTTCGGTTTCAGGTCCAAGCGGTATTACCCGTGAAAACGTACAACGTAAAGTGGTGGTTTCGGCTAATGTTTCGGGTCGTGATATCCGAAGTGTGGTAGAAGATATTCAGAAAAATGTGAATGAGAAAATCACTTTTCCTGAAGGCTATCGGGTAGAATATGGCGGTCAGTTCGAGAGCGAAGCAAAAGCCTCACGAACCTTGCTGATAACTTCTATTCTAGCTATTCTTATCATTTTCTTGCTATTGTATCAGGAGTTTAAAAACCTGAAATTAGCGGGAGTGGTTTTACTCAATTTGCCGTTAGCATTAATTGGTGGTGTATTCACCATTTACTTTACTTCGGGTGTTATGAGCATTCCGGCTATTATCGGGTTTATCACGCTTTTTGGTATTGCTACCCGAAACGGTATTTTGTTGATTTCAAACTACCAACGCTTACACCAATCAGGTGCTTCACTTCACAAAACTGTGGTTACTGGCTCGTCCGACCGCTTGAATGCAATATTGATGACCGCCTTAACGGCAGTGTTAGCACTTATTCCGTTGGCACTTCGTGGCGATTTATCTGGCAACGAGATACAAAGCCCCATGGCAAAAGTAATTTTGGGTGGTTTGCTTACTTCTACTTTGCTCAATATCTACATTGTGCCGATTGTTTACAGCATTTTGTATAACAGAGGAATTATAAAACCCGAAGACGATGATAAGATTTATAATTAAAGTAGTACTTACTTCGCTTCTGATAGTAACCATATCAGAAGTTGGCAAACGCAATTCAATCATGGCAGCGGTGTACGCATCGTTGCCATTGACCACGCTTTTGGCAATGGTTTGGCTTTATCTCGATACATTTGATGCAAAAAAGGTATCGTCTTTATCGTGGAATGTACTTATCGCAGTAATTCCAAGCCACGTTTTTCTTATAGCCTTTCCTTTGCTCGTTAAACTTGGATTGAATTTTTGGATTTCTATGTCCATTTCTATCCTATTAACGGCATTGGCTTATTGGGGTTATGTGGTTATTCTGAAACACTTTGGTATTAATTTCTAAAACATTAAAAAATGAATAAATACTTAATCATAGGACTTATTCTTTTCGCATTGCCATTAGGATTATCGGCGCAAAAAAGTGTCGATGATATACTAATTCAAATCGAAAAGAACAACACAACTCTTTCGGCGTTGCGCAAAAGCATAGATGCCCAAAAAGTGGGAAACAAAACGGGTATTTTCCTGCAAAACCCCGAAGTTGAATTTAATTACTTGTGGGGCAATCCTTCAAGTATTGGTAATAGAACCGATTTTTCTATTCGTCAGTCGTTCGACTTTCCGACAGCTTACAAATTCAAAAATCAGATTTCGAATAGTAAAAATGAACAAACCGAACTTGAATACCGTAAACAACAAAAAGAATTGTTGCTGCAAGCCAGGAATATTTGTATCGATTTGATTTATACCAATGCGTTGAAATTGGAATATGGTAAACGGCTGAACCATGCTCAAAATATTGCTAAGTCGTACAAATCAAAGTTTGATGCGGGTGATACTAATGTTCTGGAGTACAATAAAGCCCAATTGAATCTGTTGAATCTGAGTAATAAAATGGAATTGCTTGAAATTGATCGTACCGCTTTGCTTTTGGAGTTAATCCGTCTGAACGGCGGTTTAGTTATTGACTTTGCAGAAAGTGAATTTCAGTCAGCCATAATTCCTGTGGATTTTGAGCAATGGTACACGCAAGCTGAGCAATCCAATCCGATACTCAACTGGTTGAAGCAGGAAATTGAAATCAGCAATAAGCAAGTGAGTCTCAACAAAGCATTGTCTTTACCAAAAGTTCAGGCAGGTTATATGAGCGAAACGGTTGTTGGACAGCAATTCCGTGGCATTAGCGTTGGTTTGTCCATTCCATTGTGGGAAAACAAAAACACGGTAAAATATGCCAAAGCAAATACAGTAGCACTGGAAGCGGTTGTAGCCGACAACAAAGTTCAGCTTTACAATCAGCTAAAAACCTTGCACAGCAAGGCTATAAGTTTACAAAGCAATGTAACTGAATATCGTTCTAAACTACAATCGTTCAATAGTTCCGATTTGCTCAAAAAAGCGTTGGATAAAGGCGAAATATCCCTGATTGATTATATTATGGAGCTTTCTATTTATTACGAAAACGTGAACAAAATGCTTGAATTGGATAGGGATATGAACAAAGCGGTAGCGGAACTCAACCGTTACCTCTAGGATTATCGTTTTAGACTAATCGCCCAAAAAGCAAAAAAAGCCACAGCAAGTTAGTGTTTGTTTTTCAAATGCCTTGCTGTGGCTTTTATAGCTTTTTGATAATAGGCAGAGCGGTCACAGTACATTGTTTTTTAGCTCATTTAGAAGTCTTTTAGCACCTCGAAACAAAAAAAACAATGAACTGTGAAGAGTCGATTGCAAAGCAATAATTACCACTTGAATTATCACAAACGAAGAAGAATATTTTTCGTAAAAAAAAATAAAAAAACGCATTGTTAATCAAAAAATAGTATTTATATTTGTTGCACAAATAAACCTATTTAAAAATCTAAAAGCTTTAAAATTATGTCTAATAACCCAGAAACAGGACACGCCAAAAATGTATCAAACTTCGAAAGTTTAATTTCATTCGTCAAAGGTTACGGAGCTACCTACAATCCGTCAAAAGATGCTATCAGAATTGAAGCACTTGAACTAATTCTTGCTAATTCCAAGAAATCATTAATTGACATTGACACTGTATTTCCAGCTTACACCAATGCAGTTTCAGCCCGTGAATCCGCATTTGCTCCCCTTAGCAAAATCATTACTCGCGTAAACAATGCCATTAAAGCCACTGATACTACCGAGAAAGTAGACGAAAGTGTAAAAACCTTAGTTCGCAAACTACAAGGTACAAGAGCAAGTGCCAAGATTTCGGACGAAGAAAAACAACAACTAGCAGCCGAAGGAAAAGAAGTAAATCAAATTTCTGCTTCTCAAATGGGTTATGACAATCGTCTGGAAAACTTGTACAAGCTAATAATGCTCCTCAACTCAATACCAGAGTACAATCCAAACGAAGAGGAATTGAAAATATCAACACTGACAGCTTTGTACGAAGATTTAAAAGCGAAAAACACAGCAGTTGTTGAAACTACCACTCCTCTAAGCAATGCCCGCATTGCTCGTAATGACATAATGTACAAACCACTTTTAGGCTTAGTAGATATATCATTCGACACCAAAGTATATATCAAATCCCTATTCGGAGCTTCAAGCCCCCAATACAAACAAGTATCAAAGTTAGAATTCAAATCTCTATTGAGATAATTGATTTCATACAGTAACTTTCTGACAAATAAAGACTAACTTTTAATTTACTCAAACTGCAATTGTCATTAAGGCAATTGCAGTTTATTTTATTACAACTGCATTTTACTATAAGCCTACTCCGAAATACATTATTTCAATTGCAGTTATATATAAGCCTATTGCGGTTTTATTTATTTGAGTTGAAGAATTATATATGGCAGTTGAAGTTTTATTTATATGAGTTGAAAAGTTACATAAGCCTGTTGCGACTTTCGTTATTCGAGTTGCAGAACTATATAAGCCGGTTGAAAAGTTGTATAAGCCTACTGCGCAACCATTAATTGACTCGACTAAATTCTAAAGGCATACACTATTCCTATTTCGACAAACAGCGAAGTATTATATGACTAGAGTGAAGTGCATTATGACAACTACAGACACTTATAAACCGACAACTATCTTTGAAACGAAGACAACTAAACACAAACAAAGGACTGCTGGTAACACACGCCTATGGGCACTGGCTGGTTGACGTGCAATTAGGAAGTTCATCTCCCGCATAAGCATCATCGTAGTTCGACAGTGAAGTAGCCCGCAAACCGCCAAATGCCCATAGCCTCGGTCGTTAGCGGGCATAGTTGAAAAGGAAAAAATAGACAGATTTGTATTGAAAAATCTTTGAGGAACTGTCCTTTTTTTCGACATAGACAGACTTTGCGGTTTTGACAGACTTTTGACTTCGGACAGCTTTTGCGGGCGGACAATTCCTCGCAGATTTTCGAAGGAAGAAAGTTGACTTTTCAGCTTTGGAACTATGACCACTAAAGACCGAATTGGTGACTTCAGACTTGTCAGACTTTCCGGGTTAGCCGGCTGAAAGTGTTTTGCGGAGAGAAAAAACATATTCTACTTGTTTCGACTGACTTTTCGCTCTTGCGGGCTGAAAGTGCATTTCGATAGTGAGAAAAAAAGAAAAGAATCTCCTCGACAACCCGAAAGAAGAGAAAACCCGTTTCGGGCTTGTCGGGAGAAAGGTTTACAGGAAAGTTTTTTCGACTTTTGATTTGCTCGTTTTTGACAGAGTTTTCGAGAATGAGACAAGAAATTCACAAAACATGCTTTGAAACACTCATTTTGAGAGTGTGAATCTTAAAAATTATCCGTTAATTTGTGACAGCTTTGAGAGAGAACTTAGAGTAGGAGAGAGCGAGAACTTTTTCGGACTTGAAAACTTCGGTTTGAGAGAGTTTCTGCAAAATTCACGGCTGAAAACTAAACGGACAGAAAAACTACGACCCGCTAACACACGCCTATGCGCTTTGGGCGGCTAATGAGCTTCTGGCAGTCTTTGCGCCCGCATTTCCTTTGTCGCCATAGCGACACGAAATTCGCCCGCAGCCCGCCCAAGCCCATAGCCTCGGTCGTTATGGGTCAGTGTAAAAAACAAGAAGACAAAGTTTTGCGTATGAAAAGTCTTTGAGGAACTGTCCGCTTTTCGACATGAAAAGACTTTTCGCTTTTTGCAGACT
>JAVEXN010000033.1:0-18737 GCA_034004015.1 Paludibacter sp. | reverse complement strand
TATATCTTTGCCCATATAGTCTATGTGTTTGTGGTAAAACAAAAGTACTATATCGGGGGAAGTTATCGCTTAGATGGCTTCCCTTTTTGCTAAATCAATTTTTTGTCGGTCAGTAGTGATAAACAATGTAATTTCGCTCCTAACGGAGCTCTGAAAACACTCTACAATCAATAACTCTACCATAATGTCGCTTCTCCGAAGCTAAGAAGTTGCTCCGTTAGGAGCATAATTATGGTAGTTATTATTAATCCTTTGTGCAAAATAGCTCCGTAGGAGCGACATTATAAAAAATCAAGACGAGTTTTCATTCGACTTTTGACTGATTATGTTTTAAAATGAGATGACAACAAAAAGGAAGTAACTTTAAAAGCCCCTTTAGTGGTTTGCTCCACTGCACCTACTGTAAACTCGGGCAATACAGCGTAATTCATCACAAACTCTTTTACCGTTTCCTGCTGTTGCAGCCAGCCTTCGATGGAGAAAAACGGATATGCAAACGACAGCAACACAGCCGAAAGCATATAAATCCGCCGTGCACGCCACAAAGTGTCGCCCGCGAAAAACAACCTGTAGAACATGTAAAACAAAGCTATCGCAATGTTTACTTTCAGTAGATAAATAATGAAGTCGTTCATTTTTTCTCGATTAGTTTAATGATTTCCTGCAATTCTTCGGCTGTAATTTTCTGCTTCTCGACAAAGAAACTCACCATCTCTTTGTACGAATTTTCGAAATAATTTTTCACTACCCCCGACATAAACTTCGACTTAAACTCACTTTCGTCAATTGTGGGTGCGTACTCGTAAGTATTGCCATAGCGGGTGGATTTCAGATAAGCTTTACGCTCCAGATTTTTTACTATCGATGCCACTGTGGTATACGGAGGACGCGGTTCGGGCATTATTTCAAGAAAATCTTTGATAAACCCACGGCCCTTTTGAAAAATAATAAGCAGCATTTCCTCTTCCTGATGTGTCAACTTCTCCATACCTTTTGTCTTTAGTTTTTATTATAACGTTCGTCCGTTCATTTTATTACGAATGATTCGCAAATCTACGAAACTTTCGTAATAACAATTCAATCATCTCAAATTTTTAATCTTTATTAAACATTCGCGGGAAATAAACTGTTGTTCAAAAAAACAGTACTTTTGTATTAGCTCAAAAAAATAAATTCTATGAAACGACATTTACTGATTTTATTGCTTTCAATATTAAGCACCGCAGCTACAATAGCACAAACCCAATATTTTTTTTACGTTCAACTGAATAACAAGCAGAACAGTCCGTATTCGCTTTCGCAACCGGAACAGTATTTATCGCAACGAGCAATTAATCGGCGAGTGGCTTATGGGATTGCCTGCGATTCAACCGATTTACCTGTGAACCCGGCATACATTGCCGAAATAGCCGTAAAGGGCGTAAAAGTTCACAACCGCAGCAAATGGCTGAACGGAATCACTGTACGAATGGCCGACACCAGTATTGTATCGCAAATCAGAGCATTACCCTTTGTAAAATGGGCAAAATATACCGGACAAATGAATTCTGCAGCCCTGCCCGCGCCACGTAAAGCAAAGTTTGGGTCGGAAGCATATAACTACGGTACTGCAGCCACACAAATCAATCAACTGAATGGAAGCGCACTGCACAATGCAGGCTACACCGGAAAAGACATTCACATAGCTGTTTTGGATGCCGGTTTCAACAATGTAAATACAAATCCGGGCTTCGACAGCCTTCGTTTGCAGGGTCGATTGCTTGGCACCAAGGATTTTGCAGAACCAAATTCGAACATTTATGCACTCGATGCACATGGCGCCAATGTACTTTCCATTATGACCGGAAATCTTCCCGGACAATATCTCGGATCGGCCCCGCATGCTTCGTACTGGCTTCTGCGAACCGAATATGCACCATCGGAATATATGATGGAACTCGATTTTTGGGTTTCGGCCATTGAATTTGCCGACAGCGCAGGCGTGGATGTGGTTAATTCATCATTGGGATATACCACTTTCGACGACGCTGCTATGAATTTTACATATGCCGACATGAACGGAAAAACAGCACGCGCGTCAATAGCGGCTGAAATGGCAGCAAAGAAAGGAATTGTGGTTTGTAACAGTGCCGGAAATGATGGCAGCCGAACATGGAAATACATTGGTTCGCCTGCCGATGCCGATGGAATTTTTGCCATTGGAGCCAATACATCTACAGGAACTCCAAGTTCATTTACTTCATACGGACCGAGCTACGATGGACGCGTAAAGCCCGAAATCAGCGGAATGGGTAGCTCGACTGCCATCATCAACACATCAGGACTTACAAGCACAGGCAATGGCACTTCGTATTCGTCGCCGTTAATGTGTGGCATGCTTGCTTGCCTGCTTCAGTATTGCAAAGCAGAATATCCTAACATAAGCCCGGATGAGTTTTACGACCTTGTATTGCACAGTAGCAGTCTTTACAACGCCCCGACCAATCGTATGGGATATGGAATTACAAACTTTCAACAGGCAATGACTACTTTAGCGGCATTTTCCCGAAACGACAGAACGAGTGAGAATAAACTGAAATTTGCGTATCTTGCCGACAAGAATGTAATTCGTATTGAGAATCCTGAAAATGACAAAAATGTGATTGTAAATATTTTCGACAGCAATGGTAAAAGATTCTTTTCGAATACAGTTTCAGAGAATCTTTTTGAAATTGATTCTTCGCAGCTCCCTTCGGGCATTTATTTTTTAAACATCAATAGCGACATAAAACGCTACAGCGGCAAAGTAATTATCCAATAATAAAAAATGACTTCAATTTCCCTTTCGCAACTTACCGACCGTATTCAGGAAGTACTGAAATTCAGCTTTGATGCTCCCGTATGGATAAGGGCTGAGATCAGCGAGTTGCGCGAAAACTACAACGGCCATTGTTATCTTGAACTGATAGAGAAAGATAGCAATTCGGACGCGATATTAGCCAAAACAAAAGCCACCATTTGGTCGTCGACTTACCGCATGCTGAAACCTTACTTCGAAAGCAGTACAGGCGAGAGTCTGCGTGCGGGCCTCAACGTGTTGGTGGCAGTCACAGTGGAATTTCACGGTGTTTACGGATTTAGTCTGAATATTCGCGACATTGATCCTGTTTTTACAATAGGTGAACTGGCTGCACGAAGGCTCAAAATCATTCGTCAGCTCGAAGCCGATGGCATTGCCGACATGAACAAGCTGGTAGAAATGCCATTGCTGCCACAACGTTTGGCCATCATTTCGTCGGCCACAGCAGCTGGTTACGACGACTTTATGAATCAGTTGCGCAACGATGAAAATAAGTTTGCCTTTTACACAAAACTATTCCCGGCGGTAATGCAGGGCGAACAGGCTGAAAGTTCCATTATCCGTTCGCTCGAGAAAATTTATGAGCATGCCGAACTTTTCGATGTGGTGGTTATCATTCGTGGAGGCGGCGCCACAACCGATTTGGCCTGCTTCGATTCGTACGAACTGGCGCTGAACTGCGCGCAATTTCCACTTCCCATAATTTCCGGAATTGGCCATCAGCGCGATGTTTCTATTCTCGATATGGTGGCACATACTTCGGTTAAAACGCCCACTGCTGCTGCCGAATTTCTGATTTCGAAAATGAAAGATGCTGAAAATATGTGGAGAAATATATTTTCTGATATCAGTTATCTGGTTCAAAATAAAACTGAAAACGAGTTCCGAAAACTCGACCAGACACAAATGCGCATAAAACACACCCTGCGTCAGTGGGTTACAAAACGTTCGCACACACTCGACACGCATCGAAACCGACTGCAAAACAGTGTCAGGATGCAGATTGTACGACAGAAGAACAAACTCTTACTGCTTGAAAAAAGCATAGAAAGTCATTCGCCCTCCTACCTTTTGCAACATGGCTACACCATTACCACATTGAACGGCAAACGAATCTCATCAGTCAACGACATAAAAAAAGGAGATAAAATCCGTACTTTTGTACACGATGGCGGCTTTGAAAGTGAGGTCAACAGCTGATAATTTAAAATTTACCATTTAGTCATTTACCATTTACTATTTAATATTATTATTAACAATAAAGATAACCAATTGACTAATCAACTGATTAACCAATTAACACGAAACGTGAAACTCTGAAACCTGGAACTTGAAACTTGAAACCTGAAACCTGAAACCTGAAACTCTAAAACAAAACAACATCATGAGTAAAATAATTCTTGAAAACATGGAATTCCACGCCTTTCACGGCTGTATGGAACACGAAAAACAACTGGGAAACACTTTCCTGGTGACTTTGAATATGAAACTCGACACAAAAAAAGCGGGATTGAGTGATAATCTTGAAGATACGCTGAACTATCAGTTGGTGTACGATGTGGTGAAAGCTGAAATGGCCATTCCTTCGAATTTGATCGAACATGTGGCACAACGCATTTTGGATGCAGTATTGTCGAAATTCAACCAGATTGAGATGATAAAACTGAAACTTTCGAAACTGGCGCCTCCTTTAGGTGGAAAAGTGGAAGCAGTAAGCATTAAACTCGAGAAAAAAAGATAAAAAATGTGTATTTAGATTGACATTTACTCACAATATTATCGCTTCTCATTACATTTGTAGTGAAATTTTTAAAAATGAACGCTTCGAAGGGCGTTCATTTTTTATGCTGTAAAAATTAAAAACAATTATATGTCAGAAAATCAGATGAAAAAAGGCCATCCCAAAGGCCTGTACTTTGTATTTACCACTGCCATGTCGGAGCGAATCAGCTACTATGGCATGCGTGCAATTTTCACGCTTTATCTTATCAAAGCGCTGGCTATGGACAAGGAACTTGCCTCGGCCATTTACGGAAATTACACAGGACTTGTATATCTTACGCCGCTGATTGGCGGCTATGTGGCCGACCGTTTTTGGGGAATGCGTAAATCAATATTCTGGGGCGCGGTGCTTATGTTTATCGGCCAGATGCTTATGTTTTTCAGTGCTTTATACTACCAAAACAACGAACTGGCCCGAATTCTGATGTACAGCGGTTTGGGTTCGCTGATTTTTGGTAACGGATTTTTCAAACCCAACATCACCACCATGGTGGGAAGTCTGTACGAGCCCGGCGATAAGCGACTCGACTCGGCCTTTACCATTTTTTATATGGGTGTAAATGTGGGAGCATTTATTGCGCCTCTGGTGGCAGGATATCTGGGCGATACGGGCAATCCCGCCGATTTTAAATGGGGATTTCTTGCCTCGGCTGTAGGCATGTTGCTAAGCTTGATTCTATTTGTGGGTTGGAAAAACAAGTATCTTATTGGCCCTGACGGTCAGCAACTCGGACTTATAGCTGCCGGAAAAGTAAAACACAACCAGTCGGAAAAAGAAGCTGCTCCTGCCCGATCGCTGAAGCAGAACATTACTGAATTTACACTGTGGGCTATCGGCGCTGTAGGCGTTTTTGCCCTGTTCCGTTTTGTGTTTCAGTTCGACACTTTTGGAGCCGCCATTTTTGCTACCAGTTTAATAATGCCGGCTTATGTTATTTCCGATCGTTCGCTCACAAAAATCGAACGTCAGCGCATTTGGGTAATTTATATTATCGCGTTTTTTGTTATTTTCTTTTGGTCGGCTTTCGAGCAGGCCGGCGCTTCGCTCACTTATTTTGCCGACGAACAAACTGATCGCTCTGTTTTTGGTTGGGAAATGCCCGCCAGCTTTTTCCAATCGTTCAATCCGGTATTTGTGGTGCTTTTAGCTCCTTTGTTTTCGTCGCTCTGGCTTAAACTGGGACAGAAAAATCTGGAACCCGCTTCGCCTGTAAAACAATCGCTCGGTCTGTTGTTTCTTGCATTGGGATATCTGGTGATTGCTTTTGGCGTAAAAGGCGTGGAACCTGGTATGAAAGTTAGCATTATGTGGCTTACCGGACTGTATTTTATTCACACAATGGGCGAACTTATGCTTTCGCCTATCGGACTTTCGATGGTGAACAAACTTGCGCCCGTGCGTTTTGCATCATTACTAATGGGGGTTTGGTACTTGTCAATGGCCACAGCTAATAAATTTGCAGGCATGTTGAGCGGACTTTATCCCGAAGAAGGAGTGGCTGCCAAGCATTTTATGGGCTTTGAAATTGCCACTATGTTCGACTTCTTTATGCTTTTTGTGCTAATGTCGGGTATAGCTGCCGTTATTCTTTTCGTGCTTTCGAGCCGCCTCAAAAAACTGATGCACGGCGTACAGTAAAAAGTCGTTCAGCTATTATACTAACAAAAAATCCTTTGCCGAATTAATCAGCAAAGGATTTTTTATTTTTACATTCAAAAGATTACAACTCTTCAAGAATTACTTTTTTACGTGCTTCAAATTCTTTTTCGGTAATCAATTTGTCGTCAAGCAACTGTTTTAGTTCTTTTAGTCTTTCGGCAGCGGGTTTTACCTGAACGGGACCAGCAGCTTCAGTGTTCAAATTTTGATTTACCGGACCGAGTGGTACCAATTCGTAGTTGCGGGTAGGTTTGTACTCCATTGTCCATAAGAATGGGAATAACAGAAACAATCCACCTACAATCGCTCCCGCATTTACCTGTTCAGTACGCGTAAACGAAGTGTAAAGTGTTTCGTAACCATCTTTCACTAAATCGACATTCACAACCGAACCCACAACTTTAGTATCACTGTAAAGATAAGGTGTTGTGCCCACCGACTCACCATTGATATAAACCTTAGCCCCCGAAGGCACTGAATTAATCATGGTTGAACTGGCACAACCGGCAAACAAAATAACAGCTGCCATTAACACAGCACTGAACTTTAAGAATAGAGATGTTTTCATTTTACGATAAGTATTAATTTTCACAATAATATATTTTTGTCGAATGATTAACAAAGATAATACCTTTCTGATGAAATTAACTCAAATTAAGTGGCAACAAACTCTAATTTTTATTGAATCTTAATAAATCTACGAATATCCGACTGATAATCATACACTTCACCGGTTTCGATAATATAATACCAACCCAAAATTTTCAAATCTCCGTTTTTATATCGTTCGGCAATGTAGGGATAAGTGAGTAAATGGCGCATTTGTTCCACCACATTGAGTTGCTCGCTCATCCATTCGCGCACCTCAGGATCGGAAATGCGGAGTCGGGTAAGTTTTTCGCGTACATCCTTCGATAGTTCGAGCCATTTGCGCGTGTGCGGAATATGACGAAGCGTATTTTCGTCGGCAAAAAGAGCACTACAACCGCCACAGTTCGAATGTCCGCACACAATAATAGTCGATACATTGAGTACCTGCACAGCATATTCGATGGCCGAAGTAGTCGATAAAAACTCCTCGGACTCGCGATACACAGGTACAATATTAGCTATATTGCGCACCATAAAAAGCTCGCCCGGCAATGTTTTAGTAATCAGATTGGGCACGACACGCGAATCGGAACAACCAATAAAAAGCGTGTGAGGCTGCTGTGAGCGACCTATTTGTCCAAACAATTCGCGATATTTGTCAAAATCGACAAGATTAAATTCCTTCACCCCATCGAAAAGCGAATGGGAATCATTGTTATTATCCGGCATTGAAAAAGAATATTTTAGCTGCTACCAATATATATCAATAGCTACAATTATCAAAAAACTCATCAAAAAATTCTGAATTTAAAACAAAGCCGATAAAATTTAGTTCAAATCAGACAGGGGTAATCTTCAGCTCAACTTTCAGAAAATATCATTTTTCTCCCGGCTCGCGGATCTTCAGTTCAATGACTTCGAGGTTCTGAATTTTCTCACCATCAATCACAAATCGAATTAATGTCTGCACTTTATGAAAGCCG
The DNA here is from genome assembly GCA_034004015.1 of Paludibacter sp. Classification (GTDB taxonomy): domain Bacteria; phylum Bacteroidota; class Bacteroidia; order Bacteroidales; family Paludibacteraceae; genus Paludibacter. Next base: position 10,882 of record JAVEXN010000033.1, on the reverse strand, counting down.
TATTTACCTGCAGCTCCCGGATTGATATGAAGTAATTTGAGCATTTTATCATATTGCACCTTCAGAATATGCGAATGACCGCACACAAACAAATCCGGTGGTTGACGAAAAATTTCCGGCCTCACGAACGCATCGTATTTTCCGGGATAACCGCCAATATGGGTAAGCCAGACTTTCACACCTTCGCACATAAAACGGTTGTGTTGCGGCAACAGAATTCTGATATCGTGTCCATCGATATTCCCCCAAACGGCTCTCAGTGGCTTAAAGGCCTGTAATTTATTCAACACTTCAAGCGAACCAATATCGCCGGCATGCCACACTTCATCGCAGAGTGCAAAATGTTCAAACACACGCTCATCCAACATACCGTGCGTATCCGACAGAATTCCTATTTTTTTCATTCCTGATTATATTCTGTTATTTCACGAACAAAATTACTCAAAAACCGTTACAACACACGTGTTTCATTTCACAAAACATCTAAAATGTAAAACATTTAGTTTGAAAAATAATACTAAATTATTTCCTATTGAGAAATTAAAGATTATATTTGCAGGTCATTAAAAATACATAAAGCCCACATAGTAATATGAATACAAAATTGCAGGAATTAACCGATAAAATCTACCTCGAAGGAGTAGAAAAAGGAAACGCCGAAGCAAAAGCAATCGTCGAAAAAGCTGAAAACGATGCATCTGCCATTATCGAAAAAGCACAGGCCGAAGCCGCACGGGTCATTGCACAAGCCGAAGCAAAAGCTGCTGAGCTTAGCAAAAACACGCAATCCGAGCTGAAACTTTTCGCGCAACAGTCGGTTAATGCCCTCAAAACTGAAATTACCAACCTCATTAACGGAGCTATTGTATCCGATTCGGTAAAAGCAGCTACTTCCGACAAAGCATTTATGCAAAAAGCCATTCTTACCCTGGTTCAGGATTGGGCCAAAGATCAGGAAGTGGTTATTGAAGCTAAAGATAGCAAAGCACTCACCGAATATTTTGCTGCCAATGCAAAAGATTTACTGAACAAAGGTATTACCATAAAAGAAGCCAACAATATAAAAGCAGATTTCACCATCGTTCCTCAGAAAGATGGTTATAAAATTACTTTTGGAGATGCTGAGTTGATGGCTTATTTCAAAGAATTTCTGCGTCCGAAATTAGTGGAAATGCTTTTCTGATAAAGTCGATTAATCACTGATTCGTTTGAAAATGTTGTTTCAACTCTTTAAAAACAGCTATTTCAGCTTTAAATCAGAAAAACTATTCAACGCTTAGCAAGCAGAACTAAAAAAGAAACACGAATGAATTATTATTGTCTGATAGCGGGATTGCCCGACATACAAGCAGATGACACTAAAGCACTAACTCCGTTGGCCGACCTGAAAAAGGAACTTTCGGAGCAACTTTCGGATATGGACCGCGACCTGCTCAATTTACTTTTTGCAGCATACGACAACCGAAATCTGCTCACCTGGCTTTCCGACAAAGAAGCTGCGCTTCATCCGGCTGGCAATCTCACTGCCGACGACTGGGCTGAACTTGTGGCATTGATGCGCGAATTCGAACAGCCTAAGGATGCAAGATTACTCCCGTATATCCATACTTTCTACAATACCCACGACGATGAAAGCCGCGCAGGCAGTAGTATTTCCAACGAAGATTATCTGGCCGGACTATACTACGAATTTGCCATGAAAAGTTCAAATCGTTTTCTTCAGAAATGGTTCGAATTCAATCTCAACATCAACAACTTACTCACTGCCATAGCTTGCCGCAAACACGATTTCGATCCGAAAGCAATGATTATCGGGCAAAACGAAATTTCAAACACAATCCGTCAGAGCAATGCCCGCGACTTTGGTTTGAGCGGAATGTTCGATCAGTTGGAAGTGCTTATGCGAATTGCTGAAGAAACCGATTTGCTCGAACGCGAAAAGAAAATTGATGCTTTGAAATGGGAATGGCTCGACGAAAATACATTCTTTCATTATTTTGGTGTGGAAAAAGTACTTGCTTTTGTATTAAAAGTGGAAATGCTTGAACGCTGGCGAATGCTGTCGGTTGAGAAAGGAGCGCAAATTTTCCGCGAACTGCTTGCCGGAATGAAACAGGGTGTAAAGTTCGACAACATTAATTCATGACAATGAATTAATGCAATAAATTCATACTTAAAATCAGAATTTCTCTATCGTTAACCCGAAGTTTTTTTTAAGGAGTTATTATTTAAAAAACAAAATAAAGTCATAACTAATCTGCAATTAGCAAATTATATTATTGGCAAATTACAATATTATGTCAACAAAAGGAAAAGTAAAAGGGATTATTTCGAACCTTGTTACCGTTGAGGTAGATGGTCCGGTGGCACAAAACGAAATTGCCTACATCGAACTTGGAGCACAGAAATTAATGGCCGAAGTTCTGAAAGTAGTAGGAAAAAATGTGTTTGTTCAGGTTTTTGAAAGCACACGTGGTCTGAAAGTAGGCAACGAAGTGGAATTCATGGGTCACATGCTCGAAGTAACACTCGGACCCGGCTTGCTCTCGCGTAACTACGACGGACTGCAAAACGACCTCGACAGACTGACAGGCGTTTTTCTGCAACGCGGCGAATACAATTTCCCCCTCGACACCGAAAAACTCTGGAGTTTTAAACCTATTGCAAAAGCCGGCGACAAAGTGGAAGCAGGATCGTGGCTTGGCGAGGTGGACGAAAATTTTCAACCGCACAAAATCATGGTTCCTTTTAACCTCGATGGTCAGTTTACCGTAAAATCGGTAGTTGCTGCCGGCGAACACAAAATTCTGGACAAAATAGCTGTGATTGTGGATGCCGACGGAAACGAAAAAGACATTACAATGGTACAGAAATGGCCGGTAAAAAAAGCCATCAATGTGCATGCCGAAAAACCACGTCCTTTCAAACTGCTCGAAACCGGTGTTCGTACCATCGACACTGCCAATCCGATTGTGGAAGGTGGAACAGGATTTATTCCCGGACCTTTCGGAACAGGAAAAACCGTACTTCAGCACGCCATTTCGAAACAGGCCGAAGCCGACATCGTAATTATTGCCGCTTGTGGCGAACGTGCCAACGAGGTGGTGGAAATTTTTGTTGAATTCCCCGAACTCGAAGATCCGCACACCGGTCGCAAACTCATGGAGCGTACCATTATTATCGCCAACACTTCTAACATGCCCGTAGCATCGCGTGAAGCATCGGTTTATACAGCTATGACCATTTCGGAATACTACCGCGCAATGGGACTTCGCGTATTGATGATGGCAGATTCCACTTCGCGTTGGGCGCAGGCACTCCGCGAAATGAGTAACCGTATGGAAGAGCTTCCCGGTCAGGATGCGTTCCCTATGGATCTTTCGGCCATTATTGCCAACTTCTACAGCCGTGCAGGTTATGTATATCTCAAAAATGGCGAAACAGGTTCTATCACCTTTATAGGAACAGTATCGCCCGCCGGTGGTAACCTCAAGGAGCCTGTAACTGAAAGTACAAAAAAGGCAGCACGCTGTTTCTTTGCACTCGAACAGGCCCGCGCCGACCGCAAACGCTATCCGGCTGTGAATCCGATTGATAGTTATTCGAAATACATCGAATATCCAGAATTTGAGGAATATATCGCAAAACGCATTTCTCCCGACTGGACTTCGAAAGTAAACGACATGAAAACCATTCTGCAACGTGGTAAAGAAGTTCAGGAGCAAATCAACATTCTTGGCGACGACGGTGTACCCGTAGAATATCACCTTACTTTCTGGAAATCGGAAGTAATCGACTTTGTTATTTTACAACAGGATGCATTTGATAAGATTGACTCCGTATGTCCCATTGAACGTCAGGAATACATGCTCAATCTGGTAATGGACATTTGTCATTCCGATTTCAAATTCAACGGATTCCTCGAAGTTATGGATTATTTCAAAGGAATTATCAACATCTGCAAACAAATGAACTACTCTGAATTCAAATCGGAGAACTTCGAAAAATACCTGGCAGATTTGAATTCGGTACTTGCTGAAAGAAAAAGGGTCTGACGCGAAGCGGCTGACACGTTTTCTTTCAAAGGGTCTGTGCGAAGCGGCTGACACGTTTTCTTTCAAAAGGTCTGTGCGAAGCGGCTGACACGTTTTCTTTCAAAGAAAATAGTCACACGCAAAACAACCTGGACATTTTCATTACCTGACATTGTTTTATCAGATAAAAACAAAACTATTATCAGTTATGGACTTTATCGAAAATAATATTTATCACGTTTACAATCAAGGCAATAATCGCCAGAGGATATTTTTCACTTATGATAATCAGGTGTATTTCCTGGATAAAATAAGAAAACATATTTTACCTTATGCAGATATTTTAGCGTGGTGCTTAATGTATAACCATTTTCATTTAATGATTTATGTAAACAGATTAACACCAGATAAAAAAGATATTGTTGAGAAAGAAGTTGAATTGAATGAATTGAGAGAGATTAGGGATATTGGATATCAACATTGTTCGAAAGATCATACATTGAACTATTCTATTGGAATAATGTTGAGTTCCTACAGTCAGTCAATTAACAAACAATTAAAAAGAAGTGGCTCTTTATTTAGAAATAACACCAAATCAGAATGCGTAACGAATTGTAATGGAATTTCGCCTTCATTTATTGACATATCGGGTGGAACAATAATAAAGAATTATTTGATTGAAAAAGACTATCCTAAAGCATGCTTTGATTATATACATCACAATCCGGTTAAATCAGGATTGGTTGAAAAGCCCGAAGATTGGGAGTTTTCATCATATTGCGATGTTTATGGATTACGAAATGGCAGTTTGATTAACAGAGAAAGAATTGAAGAGTACGGTTTGAAATAAAACAAAGAAACAACAACAATCGGGGCAGCCGCTTTGCGTCAGACCCGAAAATATTGAATATAAATGGCAACAAAAGCATTTCAAAAGATTTACACTAAAATCACTCAGATTACTAAAGCCACCTGTTCGCTGCATGCAAGCAATGTGGGCAACGACGAGCTTGCTACCGTAAACGGCAAACTGGCTCAGGTGGTAAAAATCATGGGCGAAGAAGTGACATTGCAGGTTTTCGAAGGAACCGAAGGGATTCCAACCGATGCCGAGGTAATATTTTTGGGTAAAGCACCTTCGCTGAAAGTGAGCGAGCAATTGGCTGGCCGCTTTTTTAATTCCTTTGGCGACCCTATCGATGGCGGTCCTGAGGTGGAAGGCGAAGAGCGCGAAATTGGTGGCCCGTCGGTGAATCCGGTTCGTCGCAAACAACCCTCTGAGCTTATTGCAACGGGGATTGCAGGTATCGACCTGAACAACACACTGGTTTCCGGTCAGAAAATTCCATTTTTTGCCGACCCTGACCAACCTTTCAACCAGGTAATGGCCAATGTGGCGCTGCGTGCACAAACCGACAAAATTATTCTCGGTGGTATGGGACTTACCAACGACGATTACCTGTATTTTAAAAACGTATTTAACAACGCAGGTGTACTTGATCGTATCGTGAGTTTTGTAAACACCACTGAAAATCCTCCGGTTGAACGTCTGTTGATTCCTGACATGGCGCTTACTGCTGCTGAGTATTTTGCAGTTGACAAAAATCAAAAAGTACTGGTGCTGCTTACCGATATGACTTCTTACGCCGATGCGTTAGCTATTGTATCGAACCGTATGGATCAGATTCCATCGAAAGACTCAATGCCGGGTTCGCTTTATTCCGACTTGGCAAAAATCTACGAAAAAGCAGTGCAATTCCCCGAAGGAGGTTCAATTACCATTATCGCTGTAACCACGCTTTCGGGTGGCGACATTACGCATGCCATTCCCGATAATACCGGATATATTACTGAAGGTCAGCTATTCCTGCGTCGCGACACTGATGTGGGTAAAGTAATTGTCGATCCGTTCCGTTCGCTTTCACGTTTGAAACAGCTCGTGATTGGTAAAAAAACACGCGAAGATCATCCTCAGGTAATGAATGCCGCTGTACGTTTGTTTGCCGATGCTGCCAACGCGAAAACCAAACTCGAAAACGGTTTCGACCTTACCGATTACGATGAACGTACACTTGCATTTGCAAAAGACTACTCAAACAAACTGTTGGCGATTGATGTAAATATAGATACAACTGCCATGCTCGATGTGGCTTGGGATATGCTTGGTGACCACTTTAAGCCTTCCGAAGTAAGTATTAAGCAGGAATTGGTGGATAAATACTGGAAAAAAACACCCCTAGCCCCTAAAGGGGAATAAGATCTATTTTGTGGTCGAAAATTTCGACCACAAAAAAATAAGAGATTATGACTGACATTATAAAACCCGGCAACATCGAAAATAAAATCATTGAAATCAGAGATCAGCAGGTGATTCTCGATTTTGATGTGGCTGAGCTTTATGGGGTTGTTACCAAACGTGTAAACGAAGCTATCAAAAATAATCCTGAGAAATTTCCCAAAGGATATATTTTTGAGCTTACAAAACAGGAATGGAGACAAATCAGAGTTGCACAAAATCATTCAAACAGCTCTGACACTGACAATTACAGCGATGTGGTCGAAAATTTCGACCAGTTCAAAAACAGAAAGCACTCTTATGTGGTTCCAAAAGCATTTACCGAAAAAGGTTTGTATATATGCTTGCAACCATTCTGAAAAGCGAGAAAGCAACTGAAACTACCATTGGTATTATCGAAACATTTACCAAACTAAGAGCTTTCACACGCACAGTATCGGAAATGGTGGAAACAAAAGAGGAAAAAGTGCAGAAGTCGCTAATGAAGCAAAGTGCCGAAATAATGACCGAACTTCTTGGTAACGACAAAGATGTGTCAGAAACAGAGACCAGTATTGAGCTTAATTTTGCAGTTTTGAAAATTAAGCACACAATAAAAAGAAAAAACAGCGATAATGAGGTTCACGACGAAGAACCTGTTTATATCACTATAAAAAAATAAAGTTTTTCGAAAGAAATACTGATAAAAATATGGCTATACAATTTCAATACAATAAAACTTCGCTTCAGGCACTCGATAAGAATCTGAAAATGCGTGTGCGTGCTTTGCCTACAATTAAAAACAAGGAAAGTGCATTGCGCATGGAAGTAAAAAAAGCCAAAGACGATATCAATAAACTGGAAAAGGAAATTGAACAACGCATTGTAGCTTACGATAAAATGCTGGCTTTGTGGGGCGAATTCGACAGTACATTGCTAAGCGTGGAAGATGTGAGGATGAGCATCAGGAAAATTGCCGGTGTGCGCATTCCCGTACTCGAGGAAGTTGTGTACAAAACACGGCCATTTAGCTTGTTCAACTCACCCAAATGGTTTGCCGACGGACTTACACAGTTAAAGGAACTGGCACAGGTGGGTATTGAGCAGGAATTTTATGCCGAAAAGCTGAATTTACTTGAATATGCCCGTAAAAAAACCACTCAGAAAGTAAATCTTTTTGAAAAGGTACAAATTCCGGGATACGAAGAAGCCATTATAAAAATTAAGCGTTTTATGGAAGACGAAGAGAACCTTTCGAAATCGTCGCAGAAAATCGTAAAATCGCGTCAACAAAAACTGAAGGAGGCAGAGCTATGATTGTAAAAATGAAAAAATACTCCTTCCTGGTTTACCACAAACAATATGTTGATTTTCTTGAAAAACTCAGGGAAATTGGCGTACTTCATGTGAAAGAACTTACAGAAGGAATAGCCGAAAACGATGCGCTTCGAAAAAAGATGCATTTGGCTTACCGTGTTCAAACAGTAATTAAGCAGCTTGAAGATATCATTTCAGAAAACCCGAACGAGAGTGTAAAGGTAGTTGATGAGCAGAGTGGAATAAATCTACTTTCACATATCGAAAAAATCAACGCAAATCACGAAACACTGCTTCAAAAACGCCAGCTTATTGAGCGTGAGTTAGAAAGAATGACGGTTTGGGGTGATTTCGACACGCAAAAACTAAAAGAATTAGAGAAAAACAACATCTATTTCTCATTATTTTCGTGTCAGCTAAGTCGTTACAAAACGGAATGGGAAACGGAATATAAAATATTTGAAATAGCAATATCAGGTGGGCTTAAGTATTTTGCCATAGTTCACGAAACGCCGGATACCATTATTCTCGATGCTGAACCTGTTAAACTTAGCAATAAAAATGTATCTGATTTAAGTTCTGAAATAGCATCGCTGAACAACTTAATTCTGTCCGAGGATAACGAATTGAAAGAAATTGCTGAAAACAAACTACCTGAGTTACGTGGCTTTTTGAATATTATAAATGGCAATATCGATTTAACTCGTGTACAATTGAGTACAAAAGCCGAAGCCGATAGCAAAGTAATGCTTCTTGAGGGCTTCAGTCCCGAGGCGGTGGAGGAAGTTTTGAATTCATTTCTGGAATCGGAAGATGTATATTATGAAGTTACAAATCCGACAATCGAAGAAGAAATTCCGGTTCAGCTAAAAAATAATGCTTTTTCAAAATTATTCGAACCCATTACGAATCTGTTCTCTTTGCCTAATTACGGAGAATTAGATCCAACGCCATTTTTGGCACCTTTCTTTATGCTGTTTTTCGGACTATGTTTGGGCGACGGAGGATACGGACTTTTAATCTGGGCTGTAGCTACATTTATGAAGCGTAAAGCAAAACCTGACATGAAAGGCCTTCTCTCGTTAGGACAATATTTGGGATTAGCCACTTTGGTTGTAGGCGTGCTCACAGGTTCTGTGTTTGGCATTGCCCTCGATCAGGTTGAATGGAAATGGCTTTCGGGCGTAAAACAATACTTTATTACACAAGGTAACTTTGGTGAAAACTTTTGGGGTTATAACCCCATGATGGTTATTGCAGTTGCAATTGGTATTATTCAGATTTTATTCGGAATGATTGTAAATGTGCTGAAAATAAACAAACAACATGGTTTCAAATATGCTGCAGGACATTTAGCCTGGGTAATTTTCATAATCGCACTCATAGTTTACTTAGGAGCACCTTTAACCGGATTGGTTTTACCAGTATTCGCAGAATACATTCTTTACGGAATTGGAGGATTAAGCGTATTGGTTATTCTGTTCTACAACTCACCGGGAAAAAATGTGTTCAGCAATTTCGGGTCAGCACTATGGAATACATACAATATGGCGACAGGACTATTAGGCGACACACTTTCGTACATACGCTTGTTCGCTTTAGGTTTAACTGGCAGTATTCTTGGCGGTGTATTCAATACTTTAGCCATCGACCTTACTGCGGATGCGAATCCTTTTGTACGTTGGATATTTGTACTACTAATTTTGCTTGTAGGACATACCATTAACTTTGCACTTTGTCTGATTGGCGCATTCGTACATCCATTACGACTTACTTTTGTTGAATTCTACAAAAATGCAGGATTTGAAGGTGGTGGAAAAGCTTATAAACCTTTCAAAAGCGTTCAGAAATAATATATAATCGAAGAAAAATAAAACAAAAAAATAAAAATCAAAACAAAAAAACATTATGGAACCAATTGTATTAGCTTATTTGGGAATTGCGTTAATGATCGGACTTTCGGGCACAGGTAGTGCATACGGAGTTACAATTGCAGGAAATGCAGCTATTGGCGCACTAAAGAAAAATTCATCGGCCACAGGATCGTACATTGCTCTTTCGGCACTTCCATCGTCACAGGGTCTTTACGGATTTGTGGGATACTTCCTGCTTAGCGGCTTTCTGGTATCGGACATTTCGTGGTTTGTGGCTGCTGCCGTATTTGGCGCTGGTCTCGGACTTGGGATTGTAGGTCTTTTCTCTGCCATTCGTCAGGCGCAGGTTTGTGCTAATGGTATTGCTGCTATCGGATCGGGACACAACGTTTTCGGAACAACCATGATTTTGGCTGTATTCCCTGAGTTGTATGCCATCCTTGGACTTCTTGTATTAATTCTTATCAGCACAGCTATTTAAGAAGCATTTACATCAATTCATTATAATCTGTTAAGAAGCTCAAACAAGCCACTTGTTTGAGCTTCGTTTGTTTTGCTTATCACACGAAAAAAGTTACTTTTGTATTCGTTTGAACCGACAAAAAACAATAAATGAAAAAGAAAGGAAATAGTTTTAAGTCGTTCCTGCACAAACTCAGGTTTCAATACCGTGTGTCTGTGCTCAACGAGAATACACTCGAGGAATCGTGGCACATAAGGCTCTCAAGGCTTAGTGTGCTTATTTATGGTTCGTCGCTTGTGCTTATCACTTTTATTCTGCTTACTTTATTGATTTATGTAACGCCCATTCGCTATTATCTGCCGGGCTATGGCGACACAGGCAGTCGCTCAGCCATTATTTCCGAATCGATGTACACCGACTCACTGCTGCGAAGCATAGAGCTTCAGGCCGGATACAACGAAATGATTCGCGAAATAATAAAAGGAAACATTAAAGCCGATTCTGTTTTGAGTATGGACTCGGTACAACTGAAAGAAACAGCCACAAACTATCTCGAAAAGTCGAAAAAAGAAAAAGAGTTTATTGAGAAATTCGAACGGGAAGAAAAGTATAACCTGTCGACCATTGAAGCTAAAACCAACGACAACATGTATGTTTTCTTTCGCCCTACAAAGGGGGTTATCTCAAGCGCTTTCAATCTTCAGGAAAATCAAACCGGTATAAATATAATCACGGCTGCCAACGAAACTGTAGCCAGCGTATTGGCCGGAACTGTGGTTTACGCAGCGTTTACTTTCGAATACGGCTGGGTTATTCAAATACAGCACGAAAACAACTATTTATCAATTTATAAAAACAACACCCGACTGCTTAAAAAGCCGGGCGACAATGTAAAAGCCGGTGAAGGAATTGCGATTAC
>JAVEXN010000032.1:0-18849 GCA_034004015.1 Paludibacter sp. | reverse complement strand
CGGATAACTGGTTTTTTGTTATTTTTACTGCGCCTGTGGAGTTTCATATTTTCTGTATGTTTTGGTCGACTACAAAAATATGAGATTCTCAGGCTTTTTCAATTTTTAAAGTTTCGGATAGTAGTGGCAAACTGTAAAAGAACTCACTGTTCGCATTGCTCCCAAAGGAAATTCAACTACAGCAAGGGTGTTTGAGATCAGAGTGGTGGACTAAAACCCCTCCCTAACCCTCCCCATAAGGGAGGGGACGAACATTTAATGGGCATTAAAGCAGTTTGTGAAGACAGGAAGAAGCGACACCGGACGCGAGGATTTGTAATCCGAAGCTATTATATTTACGGATTTTAAATCCGTTGATAATCATCGTGGGATTACAAATCCCACGAGACGGTCAAAGACAAAAGACGGTGGGTCGCGAGATGAAGTGCAGATCACTTCCAGTGTGCAAAACACTGAAACACTGAAACTCTGAAACACTGAAACTCTGAAACAAGAATAAAAAACCAAAATAAATAACTATGGGTCAGTGGATTAAATGAGACTCGTTCCCAAAACGCAAAATCTTCAAATCTTCAAATCTTCAAATCTCAAATCCCGAAACATTTTTTTGTTTTCAGGAGAAAATTATTCACTATATTTGCTGAGGATAAACCAACCCAAATTATTGTTCTTTAAATTGGATAATCTATAAGATATTTACTTATGAAATCACAAATTCAACTGTTTGATGAAAAGAAAGTTCGTACCGTTTGGGACGAAGAAAATGAAGAATGGTATTTTTCTATAGTGGATGTAGTAGGCGTTCTTACTGATAGCCCAAATCCTAATAATTATTGGAAAGTATTGAAAAATAGATTGAAAAAAGAGGGTAGTCAGTTGGTTACAAACTGTAACCAACTGAAAATGCAGTCAGCAGATGGGAAGTATTATAAAACAGATGTAGCCTCTACCGATCAGCTTTTCCGACTTATTCAATCCATCCCCTCACCCAAAGCAGAACCTTTTAAACTGTGGATTGCACAGGTCGCCAAAGAAAGGTTAGACCAAATGCAGGATCCTGAATTATCCATTGAGCAGGCCATGATGGACTACAAACGTTTGGGTTACTCTGATAGCTGGATAAATCAACGCCTGAAAAGTATTGAAATCCGCAAAGACCTGACCGACGAATGGAAATCGAGAGGTCTGGAAGAGGGTGTTCAGTTTGCAACACTTACCGACATTATTTACAAAACATGGGCCGACAAAACAGCCAGGGAGTACAAACAGTATAAGGGGCTGAAGAAAGAGAACCTGCGCGACAATATGACAAATGCCGAACTGGTACTGAATATGCTGGCTGAACTTTCCACAAAGCAAATATCGGAAGCAGGTAATCCTGAAACTATGGAAGAACATGCACAGGTAGCTAAAAGGGGAGGCGAAATTGCACTTAATGCCCGTCTGGAACTGGAGGCTAAAACAGGCAAAAAGGTGGTTTCTCCTTTGAGTGCAAAGAAAGGACTTTTAAGTCCCGGCAAAAAACAAATTGATTGATTTTTTTATCAAAAGTATATGCATAACTTGTAGATTATGAGTGATCACAGTGATTATATTTTAAACGCCCATAACGATGATTGTAAATCATTCAGCGCAAAGGAAATTGAGCAGTTTGGAGAGGATTTAGTCAATCCACATACTGATATTGAGCTAAAGAAAAAGGCGCTCGGAGTTCTGGCTCACCGCGGCGATTTACAAAGTTATAATATTCTGAAAGCTTATGCTGCAAAGCCCGATAACGGACTCGAATTATGGTCTGAACTGGCTCTTGGCGAATGTACTTTGTTTTTGCACGCCGATATTTGTGGCGACGACTGTGAGGATGGCGATGAATTTGTTTTTACCGGTGTTGGAAAACATAATAATATGCTACGTATTTACTTTGTGGTGTTGCCCGAAGAAGGGAAATTTCTCGAAGACTGGCAGCACGATATTATACGTAAGGAAATGTCTTGGTTGGCTCAGGATATCGGTTGCGAAGAAATTGAATGGTTCGACTGTAAACCTCATTACGTGGGATTAAGTATGCTTCAGCCACTTGATGTTTCTATAACACAGTTTATCAACCCGGCAATCGCAGCCTGCAATGTCTTTGGCAATTTCCTGATCCCCGAGTACTATGCAGGAACAGGGATTCCTAATGCTGATGAAATCGAAAAGATTATTAACATAGTGTATCATGGCGGAAACGACGACGATATGAACGATATGGATATTTCAGCTTATTAGAAAAGACAAAAGCCTTCTGTGTTAATCTGTGTAATCTGTGGATAATCTTCAAATCTCAAAACTCAAATCTCAAAACTCAAATCTCAAAACTCAAATCTCAAAACTCATAACTCAAAACTCATAACTCAAAACCTTGCTTCACCTCTCCTGTACCTCTTTTAGTTCTGATATAAAACGCATATAAAACGGATATAAAATGGATATAAAACGCATATAAAACGCTCCTACAATTGCATATTATATGCTATTTATTTCTTATTTATAAATAATTATACTACATTTGAAACCAAAATCTGCTGTGATACAGCAAACAAAGAAATATCCATAAACATACATATTATGGCACGGGTAAAAAATCTCGATCAGATTACAGGGAACCTCAAGAACTTCTCGTTTTACACGCGGAAGGGTTCCGACGGTATTATTGTGCGCACCAAGGGTGGAGCCACCAAGGAGAAGATAAAACGAGACCCGGCTTTTGCGGGTTTACGCAAAGCGAATAAGGAGTTCGGGGGATGCTCCAAAATGGGCAAACAGATGCGCATGGCCTTTTACGGACTGGAGCATGTGGCCGAATATAATCTTTCGTCGGCACTCAGTAAGCTGGCCAAGGACATACAGAAGACCGACAGTCTGCATCCTGTGGGTGAGCGCGACATACGCTTTTCGGCTTACAGGTTTTTGCTGAAAGGCTTCGACTTTGGACGGACAACGCGCTTTGCCTCAATGCTCAGGGTGCCGCTGGCTTATACGCTGGTGCGACAGCGGCAGGAAGCTGTGCTGCACATACCGGCTTTTGCCTGTAGCTTTGGACTGAATATGCCCGACACACGCACAGCCTTTAGCTATTTCCGTATAACTGCTGCACTGGGCATAGTCACCGATATGACCCTCAATCCTCAAACCCTGGGCTACGAGCCGGTGCACGATAAACTCGGGCAGGGTTATAGGACCTGCAGCACGGAGTGGTACAGTACACAGGGCTCGGTGCCGGAGCAGGAGCTAAGACTGGCGCTGATGGCTGAAAGTGTAGCAAGTGAGGGCGTCACTCAACAAACAACAAGTGGGGGCGCCACTTCGAGTGGCACTCCCACTGCCGGTACAGCGGAGCATCCTTACCCCATTTTCAACGACTCCGACAGTCTGGTGCTTACGGTGGTGCTTGAGTTTGGTGCGCCCGATGCCTTTGGCCATATTATGCCTGTGCGTGGTGTGGGTGGTGGCATGGTGCTGGGAGTGGAATGACAGGGGATAGTTGATAATTTACAATTTGCAATTTACAATTGATAATTGATGATGAAGAATGAGGGTGATGTAGCATGTGAGCGGGTCACTCAAAGTGACCCGCTCACTGACACAGACGCGAACCGACGGTCATCGACTAAAGGGAGAAAAACTCCGGAATCCGGAACCCCTTAAACTCTGAAACGAAGCCCATGCAAGTGAGGGCGTCGCTCTGAGTGGTACTTCCACTGCCGGTACATGCATTCTGTCGCAAATTTCGCATATGTTTGCGACAGCAAAGCTTTGTAATGAAATAATATACAGCAATATATAGAATGTAGGTAGCTCTGCTTAAATTACAATACGGAATAAAAAATAAAGGGAGCTGAATATAGATAAAACAGGAGTGGTACAGCACACAGGGCTCGGTGCCTGAGCAGGAGCTAAGACTGGCACTGATGGCTGAAAGTGAGGGCGTCACTCAACAAACAACAAGTGAACGGGTCACTTTGAGTGACCCGCTCACTGCTGCGCACACTCCCTCTGCCGCTGAAACCTGCAATCGTATTTGAGGTTTTTTGTATAGATACATAGTTAATGTGATTTGACAAAATGTAAATTATTTTTTGTAGCTTTGTGGATGTGAAAAATTAAACCAAATATAAACAAATCTATAACCGGATAATTTTATGTTGTTTGCCGAAAAAATCACAAATGAAAGTAAGGTAATTGGGCAGATTTTCAATAATACGGTAGCTACCTACAAGTATTATTGGTTTGTGTCGATACTCGATATCGTGGTGAAAGAACAGCGCCGCCAGATATCATTTTGGGAGATTATTGCCGGAATGGTGGCTGAAGCCTGGTATCCGATTCATTATTTCCGGTTGTCGTTCGGGAAAGCGGATTCTCTTTATCAGCAGGTTGTCGCATTGCAACAGGAACTCAATATACCAATTGATGCCCGAAAGGCTGATATCAAAAAGCAACTGCTCGACAGTCTGAATATGTCCCGTGTAAAAGCATTGTTGAGGGTGTTTACACTGAATGTTCCTTATCGCTTTCTTTCGCCCTGGATAAACTATACGACCGACAACGAAGTGGTAAGTCTATCGCAAGCGTACACAAACAACTGCCTGTACGCAATCAAAGCTGACACCATTGAGATAAATTCCGAATGGGAACAGTATCTGAACGATAACTATCCTGTATTAAGGGATTTTACATTCTGGAACCTGACTGTTTTTCTTCAGAAAAGAAATCCGAATGTGCCCGATGTTTCCTCTAAACTTGTAAAACCCATACAACGCGAATCACTTATAAAACAGCGGAATTTCTGGGATGCATATATCGACCTGAACGGGTCAATGAAATGTATTTATACCGGAAAAGAGCTTTATAAGAAAAGCTACGATTTGGACCATTTTGTGCCCTGGAGCTTTGTATCGCATAATTTATTGTGGAACTTACTGCCTGCCGATGCAAGCATTAATTCCTCCAAAAGCAATAATCTACCTGTGTTAGGCGAATATCTGCGACCATTTGCCCGTGCGCACCAAGAGGCCATACAGACCCTTTATCCCAAAAATCCGAACAACAAATTGCTGGAGGATTATCTCACATTGCACGATTCAATTCCGGAACTGATACGCTTACAGGAAAACGATTTTCTGAATGTATTTCAGAAAACCTTTTCGCCAATGGTGCAGATAGCCGAAAATATGGGTTTTAAGTACTGGCAAAATACATTCCGGATATGAAAAAGATTGTCAACAACCCACACCTGACGGCTATTGAGCGTACTTCAATGTCGTTTCCCACACGCTGGCTCAAACAGAATCATCTGCTGAAAGGCGAAATTCTCGATTTCGGTTGCGGTTTTGGCTACGATACCGATGAGCTAAAAGCACAGGGTTACAATATAGCAGGTTACGACAACCATTACAGACCAGAATATCCTGAAAAACTCTTCGACACTATCATTTGCAACTATGTACTGAACGTACTTGAGCCCAACGAACAGGCCGAAGTGCTTATGTCGGTTGCCGAACTGCTGAAACCCACAGGAAAGGCTTATTTTGCTGTGCGACGTGATTTGAAAAGTGAAGGATTCCGCACACACTATGTGCATAAATTACCTACATATCAGAGTAATGTGCTCTTACCCTATAAAAGTGTATTTGCAAACGACAATTGTGAGATTTACGAATATCAGCATTACAATCAGGCAATAAAGAAAAAGAGTGATTGTGTGTTTTGCAATCTCGAAAGCGGAAAAGAACTTATCACCGAAACAGCCACAGCCGTAGCATTTCTCGACAGCTATCCTGTAAACCCCGGACACACCTTGATAATACCCAAACGCCATGTAGCCGATTATTTCGAACTAAGCATACACGAGCAACGGGCATTGTGGCTGGTAGTAAACCGTTGTAAAAAGCTGATTCAAAAACGCTTTAACCCTGATGGTTTTAATGTGGGCATCAATGTAGGCGAAGCAGCCGGACAAAGCATCTTTCATGTGCATATACATCTGATACCCCGCTACAAAGGCGATGTGGAAAACCCAAGAGGTGGAGTAAGAGGGGTGATAAAGGAGAGGCAGGGATATTAGCTAAAACAAATAGTTTGTTTTAGCTGTAGTGAGAAATATTGTTATTGATTTTGTTGTGTGTTAACTGAGATCACATAAAATTTTGCCTATTATATAAGATCATGGAAAAGGAAGATGTTTTTCAGCAAATAGAAAAAGTTTTTGATAAGCATAAATTAATTGGAAATAAAGATTTTTCCGAAGATGAATATGCTTTTATGGTTGATTATGTTAGTGTGCTATCTGATCGTTTTGATAAAGACTCATATAAGCTCATATTTGTTACTCTTGTTTTAATAGCTAAGCGCTGGAGACAACAATCTGATACTATTGGGAATGATGAGGAAGATTGTGGATATTGGGAATACGTGTTTAAGACTCTCTTTGGTTCAAATATTAATCAACAGCTTTGCCAAAAATATAGAAATGTAATTAGTTATCTTGGGAAAAGTTGTAATATTCCTATAGTTACAAGTGGACAAAACTATTACGCTACAGTAATGATGCATTCATTTGCACCTAAAAATAGTATATTCTCGTTTTTTGATCTTTGTTATAGTGTTTTCAAAAAGGATTTGGGTTTTGAGTTTACCATTTATGATGAATGGCTTTGTGAAAAGGTAGCCAGTGAAATGAGAACTGTTTTAGGAGGTGGGTATCGTGAAGATAAAAAAGTCTCTATTGGGTCAAGTGCATATTCTATTAAAATTGGTTTGCGGTCGTTTGCACTGAGTGATGATTTGTCTGATGATTTTATTGAATTCATAAAAGATACATTTTATCAAATAAATAAACTTTTCAATCGAGAAAAAATCACCGAAGAAACAAGGTTAAAACGATATATTGTTGAATGGTGGAAAAATAAAACGCAAGTTGAAAAAGTATCAAATGATACAGTACAGAAAAAACGAATACCAACAGTTTCAAAACAGGATATTTCTGTTAAATACATTAGAAGTGAGAATAAAGTCTTTCTTTGTATTCCTTCTATAAGATTAGATAATAGCAATAACACAATGTGGCTTACAATTTATGCAAATGAAAAACTGCGTTATTCTGAAGAAATGAGAACCAAGCGTGGGGAATTAGTTATTGCAACCAAGCCCGTAGAATTTGAATTGAATGAATTGTTGAGATATGACAAAGAAGTAAATTTAAGAGCTGAAATTAAGGAAAACGGAAAAATAATTTTTGATTCTGAAAAGAACAAAACAACTTCATTGTGCAGAGAATTTATTTTGTTCGAGGACGAAAAGGAAGTTTTAAGCCAAATAAATAAACCAACAAACTACTTTGTTTATTCGAGAAATATTGATGGTTTGAAAAATACGCCACAAGAACTAACAACTTATGGCACTAATATATATAATATTTATCCAACCGTAGGCGAAAGTTTGACAGGTGAAACACGACAAGTTTATTTTGTAAACAAAGAAAAAGCTGTACGGCTTGGAAATACCGTTTGTTTAATCGGAAATTTAAAAGATGTAGAATGGCTGTTTGATGAGTATACGTGTGTTGTCTATGGCAAAAGCGTAAAACTAATGATTCCTGAATCACTGAATTTGAAATCATTGGAATTGCAAATTGATAGAAAAATTTATAAATTAGAAAACTTAAAATACGAACAGACAGCCAACAATTGTTATCAATTTGGATTGAAAGCATTAGGATTGATTATCCAAGACGAGCCTACGCAGATTTCGGTTTTTTCGTATGAGAAAGATTCAATCTTGTTATCAGAAACAATTATCTCACTTCCAAACCTTGATGTTAAGTTTAATCATTCAGCATATTACGGTGACATTGAACAAAAAATAACCATAACGGACGAAAAATATAATTATGACACGACTTGGACAAATCAAGATAGCGAATTAAGATGCCTTCATAAAGATGGGATTCTATTGATAAAAATACCATATTTTAGATGGCAGATTAACAATAATGGTTGGCTCAATGAATCAATTAATAGAAAATTGTGGTATAAAAATTTCATACAAAACGGCGATTTGTTAGAAGTTGACAATCCAATAGAGCATGAAGAAATAAAAGCTTTTTGTGATGTTAGCGGACAAGACATTGAAATTACAAAAAATCAAAATGGAAAGTTTGAAATAGGACGGTTAATTTATGGAAATCAAGGCAAAAAAGATATTTCTGTCTATTGTACAAATGGGATAAAAAAATATTATCTATTTACTATTGCTACGAAAGAGCATTTTGTCGAAAACCCAATGAGATACAATAATAGCTCAGTATTTTGGGATGTAGAGAACACCTTTGTCGGTGATGATGACAACAATTTTTTTATAATAGCAACTGCAAATGGAAAAAATGAAAAAAGTGGAAGGAAAAAAGTTGGCTCAACAAATATGGTGTTTGGCAATTTTGAAGAAGATGTATATAAAATTATTGTCAAGATCAAGGATAAGAACCCATTTGTTAGTGAGGAAAAATATGACACTATCTTTGAAGGTAAGTTAATAGTAGGGAAAAAAGAACAGTTCAGGTTTAAAAACAAAAGAATCAAACTAATAAGTGCCAATTGTTTCAATAAGTCGTTTGAATGGATACCATTTATACCCAAATATTTTATTGATGATTTACAATATGTTGAAGAAGATGGATATGTCTATTATAAAGGAAATTTGTGTGTGATTGAGCGAAACGGGGAAACGAGAATTATAAAGGTAATGCTCAATGAGAGAGAGGAGTATGATAAAATAAATCCTGTAAGGATTGAATTAAGAGACAACAGTTCACTTTGGTTAGTAGCTGGATGGCAAGGTGGAGATGATTTTATAGGAAATTTGTTTTGTGATAAATGGCGAAAAGGAATTTGCAATATAGCAAAGCAAGATGCCCAATATGATGAAATAAACCTATATAAATATAAGGAGGAAGAATATGTTTAATCCTGCAAAAGCGGCAACTGAAATTAAAAAGGAATATATAGGTTACATTAGTACTACATTTCATTTCCGCAATCAAAATCTGCAAAAGAAGTTAGTAGAAGAATTGGAAAAAACCGTTTCAAACGGTCCTTTCATTGAAATAAAAGATTCTTTTAAATCAGGAAAATCAATAGAACAATTGATTGATGATGGCAAATTGTCACCTCTTTTTAAAGATTTAGAAAAAAACAAGAAATATCCACAAAAACTACCAATTTCTCGACCTTTATACTTACACCAAGAGAAAGCCATTGAAAAAATCGTTGCAGGTAAAAATGTAGTTGTTTCGACGGGTACCGGTAGCGGTAAAACAAACTGCTTTTTAATACCTGTTATCAATGAATTGCTTAGAGAAAAAGAGCAAGGTACACTCAATGACGGAGTGAGAGCTATTTTTATTTACCCGATGAACGCTTTAGCAAATGACCAAATAAAAGGTTTGCGGGAAATTTTGATGGCTTATCCCGACATTCGTTTTGGAGTTTATAATGGTGGCACAGAAAATAACGAAAAAGATGCCATTAAGCTATACGAAACAATGTACGCTAATGAGAAATACCCTGAATTACGAAAAGGATTACCTAATGAGGAGCTCTCTCGTGAAGAGATGAAAAAACGTCCACCTCATATTCTTTTTACAAATTATGCAATGTTGGAACATATGCTTTTTCGACCGGGGGATGATACAATTTTTACAAATTCAAACTTCAAATTTGTAGTATTGGACGAAGCTCATGTTTATGCAGGTGCTACAGGAATTGAAACTGCTTTTTTAATGGGCAGGTTGAAAGGAAGAATAAATGGAGAAAGAAAGCCACAATTTATTCTAACTTCTGCAACTTTAGGTAATGGTAGCACTAAAAGTAATGAACAAGTTGTTGAATTTGCCGAGAGATTGGCAGGTTGTGAATTCACTACAGATGACATAATAGTTGCATATCGAGATGATTCTCAAAAATCAGTACAAACATACCAGGTCCCGATTCAATTATTCGTAGATTTAGCAAACGAGGAAAAGTTTTTTGAAGATGTATTGAAAACATACAATCTCAATATTCCCTATTCGGAAGAAAGAGAAAGAGAGATATTGTATGATATAGTTTCCGCTTCTGATCTGTATGTGAAAATGCGTGAACTGGGTAGTTTACTTACACTTTATAATTTTGCTGAAAATCTAGGAATAACAGAACACCAAGCAGTTGCTTTTATCGCTCTATGTGCTAAGGCAATCAAAAACGGCAAACCATTAGTTGATATTCGGTATCACTATTTTCTTAAAGCATTAGATGGTTGTTATTTAGCTTTGGACTACGAAAATAGTTTATCGTTAGTCCGAAAGGATTGTTACACTGTTTCGTACAACATTTCGCCTAAAATGTTTGAAATTGCAGTTTGCGAGGATTGTGGTGAAATTGCTATTGTAGGAAAAATTGAAAAAGACAAGTTAATTCGATCGAGTAGGTCAGATGACAGACTCTTTTTCCAAGTTCAATTCGACGAAAATTTGTCTGATAATGAATATGGAGAAGATGAGAATAAGAGTAAAGAAGATACTCAATTTTATCTTTGTAAGAACTGCGGTGCAGTAGTTGCGGAAGACGAGGCACATAATAATTGGTGTACATGTGGAAATACGCAAAAAATCAAGATTTCAATACTAAGAAAAGACAAATGCCTTAATTGTGCCGGAACTCTAAGAGTATTTAATCTTGGTTATGATGCAGCAACAGGCGTTGTTGCGACTTCACTATATGAACAAATTCCAGAATACACTTTTACTTCAGAGGAAAATATAGAAAAACAGACGACAAAAAATCCATTTTTATTAAAACCCGAGAAGAAAAAAAATAAATCAAAAACCGGCAGTCAGTTTTTAGTATTTTCAGATAGTCGGCAGGGTGCAGCAAAGTTTGCTTGCTATTTAAGTGATTCTTATAAGGAATTTTTACGTCGACGAGGCATTTGGAATGTTGCAACACAAGAAGAGAGAAAATATTCTGAAGGTCTTAACATTAGTGACTTTGTGAGCTTACTTGAGAACTATTTTTCAAATCTAAAATTATTTCGCAAAAGTAATTCTGAAAATGAAAAATTGTCAATAACAGAAAATCGCCGCAATGCTTGGGTTGCTGTTTTAAATGAGTTATATAACTGTAATCGTGATACGTCTTTAGTCTCCTTGGGTAAAATCTCATTTGAATACTCGGGTAATACTGATAATATTGTTGATGTGGTTGTTAATAATTATAAACTTTCAAAAGAAGATGCAAAGAATTTCCTAAACTACCTTGCTTTTGAAATTGTACGTTCAGCAGCAGTTATTACCGATAAAGATGAAATAGGAGGAAGCGACAGACAATATTTGTTTTTTACGTCTGCTCAAAAAGTTGTAACTAAATACAAAGACAACACTTTATATGGCTCGCAAGGCTTTATGCCTACTCAATACACATTGAATAGCGGAGAGAAAAGATATTATCGTTCGAATAAATTGACTGTTACTAAAAGAATCCTCAATTTAGATGATGAAAAAGCTATTGATTTTTTGAGCAACTATTGGGATTATTTAATTTCAGACAGTAACAATTACAAACTTGAAACCAAAAACGGCAAAAGTTATTTTGTTCCTGCAAAATTTTTTAACGTCAAATTTGGTAAATCTGCTAAGCTTTGGAAATGTGAAAAATGTGGAAAGGTGACTCAATTTAATATTGGAAATGACTGTATTCAAATTGGTTGTGATGGGAAATTAGGGAGATTGGATTCTGAAAAATTTTGTAAAGATAATTATTACGCAATGCTTTACAAAAGCGAGAAAATATCGCCTTTATTTATTAAAGAACATACTGCCCAACTAGCAAAAAAAGAAGCTTTAGATTATCAGCAGCAATTTATTCGTAAAGAAATCAATGCCTTATCCTGTTCCACAACTTTTGAAATGGGGGTAGATGTCGGTGACTTAGAAACTGTATTTTTGCGAAATATTCCACCGCTAGCTTCCAATTATGCTCAAAGAGTTGGTCGTGCAGGCAGAAGTATCAATGCAGCCGCCTTTGCTCTGACATTCGCACGATTGAGTTCACACGACTTTACATTTTTCGACAACCCAAAAGAAATGATAAATGGAATGATTTATCCGCCAAGCTTCACATTGGAAAACGAAAAGATATTGAAACGACACATTTATGCAATTGCTATAAGTTTATACCTGCGTTTAAAACCAGAACTATATTCAGGCAATAATGCGAAAGCATTAATCAATGACAAAGGCTATCAAGGTTTTATTGACTGGATAAAATCAGAGCCAAAAGAATTTTCCAATTTATTAAGAGGATCAATCTCAATCACTAACGAGCAATTATATGAAAAGTATATAGACAGTTATGATTGGCTCGAAGAATTTTGTGGTGAGCAAGGAATATTTAAGAAAATAATCAATGAATTTGAAACAAATGTTGATTATCTAAAAAAAGAATATGAAAAGGCTATGCGAGCAAGAGATGAAAAAACGGCTTCTGTTTTCAATCGGAAGTTAGAACGGTATCAAAAAAATGATTTAATAGATTTTCTTGTTCGTGGGAATATACTCCCAAAATATGGTTTCCCGATTGATTCGGTAGAATTGACTCAAAATATTGCTTCAAATGATTTTAAATCACTGAATTTAAGTCGCGATCTATCAGTTGCCATTGCAGAATATGCACCTTCTGGAGAGGTTGTTGCAGACGGTTGGCTATACACAAGTCGCTATATCAGAAAACCTATTGTAAATAGAACTGAACTTGGCGATTTCGAAACAGCATATCTTGCAAAATGTCCTGAATGCCGAAATGATAACTATTCAAAGATGCCAATAGGAGCTGACGGCATTAATTGTATGGTCTGTGGTATAGAGCTTAAAAAAAGAGATTTTCTTGAAAGTATCGAACCGAGAGCAGGTTTTATTGCTGAAGAAGAAGTAAAAGAAGTTCCACTAACTTCACAGGAACGAAAATATAAAACAGAAGCAATTTATATAGGAGATAAAGATGCATATCCAATAAATAAATACAATTATCAGTTTAACGATATTAAATTAGAAGTTGAATCGACCGCAAATGATTCTCTGGTGGTTAAATCTACTGACTTTTTCTATGTGTGTTCCAAATGTGGATATTCCATTGCGAGCGATGAAACAAGTAAGTTGAAAGATTATGAGGATTTTAAAGGAGTAGGAGGTGGTCATATCGAAAAATGCAAGGATGGTCATAAAAATCCATTCGGGAGAGGAAAATGTAGCAATACCCTGTTGAAAAGGTATTACTTGCATCACGAGTTTAAAACAGATGTGGCAAAAATTACTTTCGGTTGTGATACTTCTGACAATGCAACAATGATGTCGGTAATGTATGCTTTACTAAACTCTTTTGCAAACGAACTAAATATCGAAAGAAGAGATATTAAGGCTTGTTTGACTTATAAGTTGATAAGCGGACGGTTGGAACACAAAATCATTATTTATGACGCAGTACCAGGAGGTGCTGGTCATTCCAGACGACTTGTAACTCAGGATGGACAAGTTCTACTTGCAGTTATAAATAGATCAATAAATTTGTTAGAAAGCTGCGAATGTGAACCTTCTTGTTACAGATGTTTGAGAAACTATGAAAATCAGAAAATTCACGAAACTCTTGATAGAATGAAGGCGTTGTTATTTCTAAAACGATTAGTGAGTTAATTTATAGTCTACTCGTTGATTACAATGTGATTAGATGTTCAGTTTTAGTTTAAAACAACTCAATAGAATGAAAAGGAATGATTTAAAAAGATATTAAAGTGTTTTGAGTGACTGAATTATTGAAGTTTGTCAAAATAATTACACTCAAATAAGAAATTATATCAAACCCCTTCAATCGTTCTGGTCATGCGAAGTATTAATACTTGCCATTAATCTTTATTGCAAGTTGCCTGAACGATCACAAATTATTCTTAGATAAAGAAACTGAAACGAGTGCCGAATAGTATCGCAAAAACGGTTTGCATGTGGTGGCTTATGATGAGATGGATGGGGATGAAGATGAGATGATTTACCGTATGTTGGATAATAATGAGTTAGATCCTGTAGGTGATGGTTTTACACTGGAAGAAGCTATATTGTTTGCCGAAAACTACGCCCTTGCGCATAATATGGAATATAATTGACAGCATTATACCCCCCGCCGGCACTTTTCTGTGAAGCCTGCCAAATACAGAAAAGTTAGCTGCAGGGTAAAAAAAACAGCGCGAATCCGCACTCTATGTTATTCATAAGTTCAAAACTTATATACACTCAAATTTATCAGAGCTATAACAAAGCAAACAATATGGAAGAAAATAAAAACACAGATAAGAAATCGCTTATGTTTTTGAAAGGCAGAAATACCGATTGGGACGAATTGGCAAAAGATTGTGTAAGTTTTGCTAATGCTCAGGGTGGTTCTATTTATATAGGAATTGAAGACAAGGACAGTCTGCCACCATCAAACCAAAAAGTATCTGACAGAAATTTGCCCGATCTGATACAGAAAAACATAGCTAACCGCACAGTAAATGTGGCGGTTGCCATTACCATTGAAGTCGCCGATAACAAATCTGAATTTCTAAAGGTTCAGGTTTTTCGTAATGCTCAGACCATTGCTTGCACCACCGACGGCAAGTATTATATTCGTGTGCACGATGAGTGCAAACCCATACCTCCCGACGAAATGGCCCGGTTGGCTGCCGATAAAAATGCTTTTGTATGGGAAGAGCAAATTACGAAACGAATTCCAGCCACAGAATATGATGATCAAAAACGCAGAACGTTTCTGGTTGATGTGCGAAATTCAAAAAGAGTAAGTTCATTTATTAAAGAGATGAGTGATGACGAAATTCTGGACTTTTATTTCTTTCAAAAGAGTGGTTTTCTCACGAACCTGGGTATTTTATGGATAGGCAAACGGAACGACAGAGCTTCAATATTGTATCCACCTGCCATTCAAATAATTCGCTACGACGACAAAGATGAAAAAATATGGAAGCTATTGCTCGACGATTATTATTCGAATCCCAAAGAACTTTTAGAAAGAGTGTTGAACGATGTTCCCGATTGGCAGGAGAGCATTGAAATATCAGAAGGTATGTTCCGTAAAAACATTCCATTCTTTCCTATCGAAGTGGTGCGCGAATTGGTCGTAAACGCATTAGTTCACCGTACATACACCACAAGAGGCGATATCTTCATAAATATTTACCCCGACCGTTTGGAGATTCATAGTCCGGGCAGGCTTCCTTATGGTGTAACCCCAAAAAACATTCTGAATCAATCAATCAGACGAAACGAACATACTTCTAAAGCGTTTTACGACCTTGGCTTAATGGAAAGAGAAGGTAGTGGATTCGATTTGGTTTACGCGCTCCTGCTGGGTAGTGGAAAGCCATTGCCCATTGTAAAGGAAACAGATGAAAGAGTTACGGTGATTGTAAAAAAACAATTTATAAGTAAAGAGGTGGTTCGCTTAATGGATAAAGCCAGTTCTGAATTTTCATTAAAGCAAAAAGAAGTAATATCGTTGGGCTTATTGGCTCAACAACAATCATATACTGCTGTCGAGATTTCAAGCATTCTCAATCAGAACGAAGAAGCAGGTCTAAGAAACTGGTTGGGTCGTTTGGTTGAAATGGAATTAATTATTAAAACGGGCAAAGGGAAAGGTACTCAATATGCAGTTAATCCTGAGTTTATACGCAAAATAAACTTTAAAGGTAAAACTAATCTCAAAAATATTGAAGATTACAGGTTGGAAGAGCTTATTTTTAAAGATTTAAAATCATATCCTAATAGTGGTTTTAGCGATATACATAGTCGTATAGGTTTAGAAATAAATCAGTTTAAAGTGAAAAGAATGTTGAAAACTATGGTTGATAAGAATATTTTAGAAACTACAGGTGGTACCCGGGGTATGAAGTATCAATTAAAGCAAAGTTTGTAAGAAAAAGAGGATTTGCTTTAATTATGCTTTAATACTGCACTAATAATGCAATTAAACAAAATTTATATATCAATCAAAATTCGAACGCCTCCTTCGTGTAATGAAAATGCTTACAGCAAACCTTTCATTAACCGTCGACGAATTATATCGCAAAAACGGTTTACATGTGGTGGAGTATGATTATATGGATGGGGATGAAGATGAGATGATTTACCGTATGTTGGATGATAATGATTTAGACCCTGTAGGCGATGGTTTTACACTGGAAGAAGCTATATTGTTTGCCGAAAACTATACCTTTGCGCACGGTTGGCAATAAGAGGGTTTCAGCATTTGCGCGTCAGTGAGGGTGTCACTTTGAGTGACGCTCTCACTAAAACCGATAGTGCTACGTCATGATTTCTGCGAGGTGGAGTGCCTGCCCGAAAATGACCGGTGCGTTACAGCATCCACCCCGAAGCCATACGACACAAAAGTGGATGTGAGTGTTTTGAGTGAACTGAAGATAGCGTTTGAATAGGAAAGATAAAACTTTATAATCAGGCGGTTATGAGAAAAGGGTAAGGATAAAGCAAGATTTCGCGGAACGGGATTGTGTCCCAAAAAGTAAAGACGAATTCGATTGTATAATTGGAAAACTGAGAAGATATGCAAACAAAAAATATATTGTTGTTCAGTAGCACTGATAAAAAAGCCAAAGTAAGTGTTTTTTTTCAGGATGGTACTTTTTGGCTTACCCAAAAGGCCATGGCCGAATTGTTTGGTGTAAATGTACCTGCGATAAGTAAGCATTTGAAGAATATTTTTGAAACGGGAGAGCTCGAAGCTATTTCAGTTGTTTCCAAAATGGAAACAACTGCTTCGGATGGCAAAAATTACGAAACTACTTTTTACCGACTTGAAGCCATTCTGGCAGTTGGTTATCGTGTAAATTCGGCTCAGGCAACCGATTTCAGGAAATGGGCCACTCAAACACTGAACGAATTTATTATCAAAGGTTTTGTGATGGACGATGAGCGACTTAAACAAGGCAAAAGTTTCGGACAGGATTATTTTGACGAATTACTGGAACGAATTCGCGAAATCCGCTCGAGCGAACGACGTTTTTATCAGAAAATAACCGATATATATGCGCTCAGTACCGATTATGATAAAAACAGCCCGCAAACAAAGGATTATTTTGCTGCCGTTCAGAACAAATTGCATTGGGCAATAACCGGACAAACTGCCGCTGAAATAATCTATACCGAAGCCGATGCCACTAAATTGTATATGGGGTTAAAAACATGGAAGGCAGCACCTGATGGGAAAATTCTGAAAACCGATGTGGCTGTGGCTAAAAATTATTTATCGCACCAGCATGTTACAGAGCTAAACCGTATTGTTTCTGCTTATCTGGATTTGGCAGAAAACAACGCTCAACGCGGCATAGCCTTTAATATGCAACAATGGGTAAAATTTATCGATGGTTTTCTGGAACTTTCCAATTACCCAATTCTCAAAGATAAAGGTAGGGTTAGTATGTTGGAAGCAAAACTTAAAGCCGAAGAAGAATATGATAAATTCAGGGTTCTTCAGGATAAAACCTACGAAAGCGATTTCGACAGGGAAATAAAAAAAGCCATTGAAAGAGGAGGATGAACTGTCTGATAAAGATAAGCTCAACTCTGCTATCTGATCTATCTAATCAATCGCACGCCCAAAAGTTCCCCTTTAGGGGGTAGGGGTTTTTTCAGTGAGGGTGTCGCTTTGAGTGGCCCGCTCACTGCCGTGCATACCCTCACTGCTGCTGAAACCTGCAATCGCATTTTCGCGTTTTCTGTATAGATAGATAGTTAATGTGATTTGGCAAAATGTAAATTATTTTTTGTAGCTTTGTGGATGTGAAAAAATAAATTGATAGTCAGATCAAACATATAAACTTATATCGAACTCGTCTTGACTTTTTATAATGTCACTCCTACGGAGCTATTTTACACAAAGGACTAATAATAGCTACCATAATTATGCTCCTGACGGAGCAATTTCTCAGCTTCGGAGAAGCGATATTATGGTAGATCTATTGATTGTAGAGTGTTTTCAGAGCCCCGTTAGGAGCGAAATTATATTGTGTACAAAAAGTCAAGACGACTTCATCATGTAAAGACAGTTGAAAAAATTCCGACTAAAAACATTCATGTTTACTATCTTACTTTAGACGGTCATGAACCTTCAGAAGCAAGTCTTGGTCGGAAAGACACTGAACTATCAAAAAAATATCATTGCATATCTTATAAAGTTAATAGTCGTAGCAAGAGGAGTTGGAGGAACAGGGGATGTTAAGCTTACTCCAAGAAACTGTTGGTTGACTAATCTCTCTATTGCAATAGTCCCGGATGATATTGAAATACTCAAATATTTTCTATATTATACCTTATCTGCAGTTGACTTAAGATATTTAGATAGTGGTTCAGCTCAGTCTCAAATAACAATTGCAGATTTAGGAAATGTAGAATTATTAATTTCTCACAGCCTGCTACAAAAGAGATTTGAAGAATTTGTAACCCCAATTGATAAGCAAATTGAAACACTTCAGCAGCAAAACACCCAGCTTCGACAAATCCGTGACCGTTTGTTGCCACGGTTGATAAGTGGAAAACTGGAGCTGAAATAAGGGGTAGTAGCTGGTAGTGAGGGTTTCACTCTAAGTGCAGCTCTCACTAAAGACTAAAAAAACAAACTGTCCGATAAAACCGGACAATTGAAAATACAATCTGCAGATGGTAAGTATTATAAAACCGATGTGTAAGACGCGTCACTAAAACAAGAAAAATCAAAT
>JAVEXN010000017.1:0-77928 GCA_034004015.1 Paludibacter sp. | reverse complement strand
TAGATGTTTCTGTTTTTGATTGATCTACTTTTAATATCTCAAAGTAATCTAAAACTCCTTCTGGGAGTAATAACTCAAATCCACTTATCTGCATTAGTTTTTTTTGCAAAACTAATATTTTTATCTACTCCCCACAACTTTTTGACTTGATCCGTTATACCTACCGATCAAAAAAAAACAGGTATGACTCAAAAAAAAAAATCCTGCAAGCAGCGCTTACAGGATTTTCGGTTTTAATATTTCTTCTCGGAAATAAGTTTTCCTTTGTCGTCCCACATATACCAGGTACCTGATTTTCGTCCATTGTCGTACTCCATTTCATAACGCATAATGCCTGAATCGTTCCAAACATGCCATGTGCCATGCTTTTTATTGTTGCGATATTCAGCTTCGGCTACAAGCAGACCGGCTTCGTTGTAAGTACGCCAAACGCCATGAAACTCACCATTGCGATAGGCACGCACCTCCTGAGGTTTTCCGTTGGCAAAATAAATAATGTAAGGTCCTTCGGGTTTTCCCTCCTTTATATTCATTTCTACTTTCAAAGCGCCATTATCGTAAAACTCTTTGTATTCGCCCGTATAAAGTTTGGTTTGACTGGCGTCGGTAAAAAACAAACCTTCGCTTTGCACTATCCCCGGATTTTGAGCGACTAGTGCCACCCACAGCATCAAAAATATCCCTGTAAGTAAAATAATTCGTTTCATATGTAAATAATTTGTATAATTACTATTCTAGCCTCTGTAATGCATTGTCACATACAAATATAAGTCCAAATACACGACCGATAAGCGGTTGACTCAAAATTTAATATGTATTACAAAACCCACAATTGCAGCAAAAGGCTGTCCGCAAATAAATTCGCGGACAGCCTGAGCTATAGTTGTAGATTTAAGCAGACAAACGATTAATAAACTGTATTTTGGGGATCAAAATTCACCCATGTTTCTTTGGTCCAGTCGGTTGCTCCGAAAGCTCCGATCTGAGTAGCATTTTTATCGAAGAAATCATCCTGAAGTTTGGCATGTGTGAATGCGCCCGCTCCCAGAAGCGGCGAGCCTGCTTCGGGTAGAAACGATGTTGGATTGGCAGCCGTTCCCGTTTTCGAAGCATCGTAAAATGAACTTGAAATTTTCGCAGTGGCATTATCAGCAATTATCTGATTTCCAAACGAAGGAGTGTTGAAAAACAATGCTGCCTGAGCCTCAGTTACACTTCCGGCACCATTTATAGCCTTCACTTTGCTTCCCACAACAGCACAATTCTGAATGGCCATATCACCTGCAAGCGCATTGGCATAAGTAGTTGTAGCATCGAGTAAAAGGCCTGTATTCCAACCTGCGAACACTGAGTTAAATACCGAAAGTGAAGTATTGCGACGCAGGTGCATTCCGGCTCCATACATACTGTTTACGTTTTTATCACCCGTGGTTTTGTAAGGGCCAATCAGGGTAATGTTCGAGAATACTGCCGAAGTTTGCGGCGTAGCAGCTGAGCCCGAAGCATCGTTGTCCGATTCAAAGCCATTAGAAGTCGACACATCGGCTACACGCGAATTACGCACACCGAGTGCATACTGTACTTTTCCTGAATAACCAAAGTCTGTATCAAACTCATCATCGAGACCAAGATAAGCGATCAGATATTTCGCATTTACAGTACCGCCAAACCACTCGAACGAGTCGTCGCCGCAATATGAAACCTGAATGTGCGAAATGGTTGTTCCACTACCTACCGCGCAAAGTGTAAGACCATTGGTTTCTTTGTCGGGCTGCAGGGCAATACCCGAAAATTCGATACGTACATACTGAATTTTACCTGAACTGTGAGCAGGTTCGTTACCTCCGCCAAAGTTCACTTCGCGTGAAAGACCTTCAATAGAAGGATTCGATTGATTCACCGGCGCTTTACCAACAACTATTAAACCACCCCAGTCACCGGCGCTACGTAAACCCGGCTCCATGCGCGAAGTAAACACAATAGGTTGAGCAGGTGTTCCCACTGCATTTATTTTTCCATCAGGAAGAATCACAAGCGTTCCTTTGGTAAGTTTATCGCCTTTTATCACTGTTCCCGGAGCAATATTGAGTACTCCCGACACATTGATCTGACCTTTAATAATATATACTGAATCTTTTACCCAGCTACGGGTACCGGTAATGTCGGCTTTCACAATCACTTCGTTAGGAGCATCCTTTTCGGCCGCATCCGGATCAATTACATCTTCACCTTTAGGGTCACATGAGCTAAAAACTGTCATGGCAGCAAGCATTACAAAAGCAAATTTAAAAAACAACTTTTTCATTTTCTGATTTTATTTTAGTTTGAAATTTATTTATTTGTTGTCGATGCAAAAATATGGCTACTGTATTACATAGTAGTTCCGAATAGATTATGCTTTCGTGTAATTCATATTACAAAACCGTGAACGACCAAATACTTTGCTCAGGTAGAAAATTTTCTTAATTTTGTATAGTCACAACAATTTGCAAAACCTCCGACATGATATTATCCAACTATCACAGCCACTCCACCTTCTGCGACGGACGAAGTTCGATGGAAGAATTTGTAAAATTTGCAATAGCCAAAGGCGTAAAACGTTATGGCTTTTCTTCACACGCACACATTCCCTTCGATACACCATGGACCATGGTGGCCGATGATTTTCCGGAATACGAAGCTGAATTTTTCCGGTTAAAAGAAAAATACAAAAAGAGCATTGAACTATATCTGGGGTTGGAAGTGGACTACATTCACGGATGCAGCAATATCAAAAGTGACTTTTTCAAAAATATAAATCTCGATTACAGCATCGGATCGATACATTATCTAGATTGTTTGGGTGGTAATAATTACTGGAGCATCGATGGACCATTCGATGAATTTGAGAACGGATTGAACACGCTTCTTGATGGAGACATTGAAGCAGGGACAAGACGTTTTTTCGAATTTTCCGGCTTGATGATTGAAAAAGGAGGATTTGATGTGGTGGGTCATGTAGATAAAATCACCTATCACGGACGGAAATATAAAAATTTCGATTTACACAAACCGGAATATCAAAAATTAATGCTCAGACTTCTGGAACAAATAAAAGCTCAACACATGATACTCGAGATAAACACAAAATCGCTCGCGGATCATGGCATTACCTATCCACACCAGACTTTTTACGAAACCATTGCCCGAATGGAAATTCCACTAATGGTAAATTCTGATTGCCATTACCCAACCAATATCACGGCCGGTTTCGATGAAACGTACAAAGCGCTGCACAAAGCGGGCGTCGGACATTTAATGCAACTGACTAAGGATGGTTGGAAAAAGGAGAACCTGTGATCAAAACATCTTCTCA
Organism: Paludibacter sp.; assembly: GCA_034004015.1. GTDB lineage: Bacteria > Bacteroidota > Bacteroidia > Bacteroidales > Paludibacteraceae > Paludibacter. The sequence continues at coordinate 74,573 of JAVEXN010000017.1, read as the reverse complement.
TCAACACATCAACACATCCTTAACATCTGCCCCCAACCCTCCCGATAAATCGGGATAAGCTCTAAAGGGGAGCTGCAACCGTATGCAATTGTATTCGATGTTCTCATTGAAATAGTTTATTGAAGACCAAAGAACTGAATGGTTGTAAATCTTCAAATCTCAAATTTTCAAATCATCTCATTTTCTCATCAACACACCATCTCATCATCACATCACCACATCATCTCATCATCACATCACCACATCATCACATCATCACATCAACACATCATCACATCAATATTCCTTTGTTGGTTCCCCACGCAATGCCCTTAAACCCGCCATTGCCAGCGCTTCCATTTCGTCTTCGCCGGGATATACCACCAAATGTACCAATGGCGAAACCATTCGTTTGATGTAATTCACCACAAACTGATTGTGGGCGATGCCTCCTGTGAGTATCACCGCATCGGCTTTGCCCTCGAGTGCAGCCAGCATAGCGCCAATTTCTTTCCCCACATTATAAGCCAGCGCTTCGAGTATGAGTTGTGCATGCGCATCGCCGGAATTGATGCGCTCCATTACTGCTTTTACATCGTTTGTACCCAAATGTGCAATCATTCCGCCACGACCTGCCAGCAGTTTCAGTATTTCATCCTGTGTATATTCTCCGGCAAAACAGGCGCGAATCAGAGCACCGGCATCCATCGTACCGGCGCGCTCGGGCGAAAATGGGCCGAAACCATCCAGTGCCTGATTGGTATCCACCACCTTTCCTGCCCTATGAGCCGCTACCGACACACCGCCCCCAAGATGCGCAATTACCAGATTGAGTTTTTCGTAAGTCGTTCCGAGCGACATGGCATATTTCCGTCCGATGGCTTTGTGGTTAAGCGCATGAAAGGTAGAACGGCGCGGAAACTGCGGCAATCCGCTGATACGTGCCACATCCCGAAGTTCGTCAACCACTACCGGGTCGGTAATATAGGCTTTACAATCTGGAATTCCCTCTGCTATTTCACGTGCCAGCACAGCCCCCAGATTACTGGCATGCTCTCCGCCAATGGCATTTTTCAGATCGGCAATCATACGTTCGTTTACCTCGTACACACCCGACTCAAGAGCCCTCATAAGTCCACCTCGACCCACCACTGCCGACAGATCATGAAGATTCATTTCGTCGTCCTGCAATTTTTTCAGAATAATATTCTTCCGAAATTCGTACTGATCCATAATTGAATTGTAGCCTTTCAGCTCATCGGCCGAATGACGTATAGTGTGAAGCGAGAGTAGTTTTTCGTCTTCGTAAACCGCAATTTTTGTCGATGTGGATCCGGGGTTTATTGTCAGTATTTTGTGCATGGTATGATGATTTATGAGATTTAAAATCCTGTTTTTGTACAAACTTTTTTGCCCCCAACCCCCTGAAGGGGGCTGTGACATTGTGCAATTGAGTAATGTAAGCACATACAAAGCCTATGTATAAGAGAAACCTTAATCATATTTTCAACTTCAGATTAAATATCCTTTTATTTTGTCTATTACAATGCCAATATCATTTTCAACTTCTTTGTTTGAAAACCTGATTACTTTCAAACCCAGCCTTTTGAGTTCAGCTGTACGTCCCTGATCATAATCTTTTTGGGAAAGATGAATTTCACCATCTATTTCAATAACCAGTTTAAATGCATGACAATAAAAATCAACAATGAAAATATCAATTGGATGTTGCGCTCTGAATCGCACTCCCAGTTGATTGCTTCTGAGCCTAAACCAAACACGTTTTTCAAACAAGGTCATATTTTTCCTGAGATAATCAGCACGTTTCATTATCTCAGGACTTGCCCCATAAAACATATCCGGTATGTTTTTAGAATTATTTATCATAGTGCGTTTTATACAATTCAGAAACATTAATTCAAACAATACAAACCATATTGATTTTACAAAATTCACAGCCCCCTTCAGGGGGTTGGGGGCGGCAAAATAGAATTTTCCAAATAAATACAAGCACTCACAAATGTACTTCATTTAAATATTTATACAAAAAAAAAATCAGCAGAATACTATTCACTTATTCTTCCTGTAAATCCTTCATGCGCGGGTATAAGCTCAAAGACTTTTTCGGGTTTCAGGTTTTCTTCATCGCGATGCGAAATATAAATTATAGCCATTCTTTTTTCAGCTGCAATGGCATTTACCATTTCAATAAACAGCTGACTGTTATAATCGTCGAGATCGATGGTCGGTTCGTCGAGGATAAGCAGTGGCGGATGTTTTACCATAGCACGGGCTGTCATTACCATGCGTTGCTGTCCGGGATGTAAGTGCTGAAACGAACGTTTTCGAAAGTCGTTTCCGAGCATATGCAACCAACTGCGGGCAATATCGCGCTGCAAGTCGGTAGGTTCCACATAAAGTCCTACAGAATCATTGAGCCCGGAGATAATCATATTTTCAACCGATTCGTCGCGCGTAAAACGCTGAATCATAGTGGGCGTAAAATAACCAATTTGCCTTTTGATATCCCAAATGGACTCACCCGTACCTTTGCGCCGCCCGAACAGATAAATATCCTGTCCGTAAGCTTTGGGGTTGTCGCCCGTGAGCATGGTTACCAAAGTACTTTTCCCTGAGCCGTTCGGTCCTTTGAGCTGCCAGAATTCTTCTTTGCAAATTATCCAGTTGATATTTCGCAACACAGCTTTTTCGCCATAATCCACTGACACATTTTTTATCTCTATTAAATTATCGGGCAACGCACTGTGTGATTCGTAACCCATTGGCAGACTGAAAGTACGCTTTTCGGAAATAAAAACATCTACATTCAGAAATTCGCTCCGGCTCAATGTTGCCTTTATTCCGGCGCTTGTGGCATCGGGCAAAACAACCCTTTCCACAAAAGGCAACAAATCGCGTTTCCGACTGAAAATCTGAATCATACGCATTTCACCTGAGAGTTCCTGAAGTTTTTTTGTAATGAAATGTTGCGTCTCCACATCAATATTGGCATACACATCGTCGAGTATCAGACATTCGGGATTCAGACTGAGCTGATAGTTAAGCAAAGCCTTGCGTTGCTGTCCACTCGACATATATTGCAAGGTAGTTCCTTCGTGCGGGGGAATCACAAAACGATCGTGACGGATTTCCTCGTCAATCATTTGCTCGATAGTCAGTTTCGAGAAAATCACAGTATTGTCTGCATTTAGCGCAACGCCCAAGCCGGAAATCAGGTTTTCAGTCAAAGCCCTGAGAAGAATCTTTTTATCAGTATGATTATCGGTATAAATACCTGTATGGTAGAGGTCGGACATGTTTCTGTTTTTATCTTTCGTACAAAAATACAACGTTATTTCTGCATCAGAAAAAAAACAATTTATTACATACAAAAAAATCCAAACTATTTTTAGTTAATCTGCGAAAAAATATCATACCTTTGAAACCTAATCTTAAAATCCGGATGTTATGAAAGCAATAAACTTTACATTAATCCATCATTGTCTGATATTCCTGTTCATTTTTATCATTTCTTCCACTACCATTTCGCAAACTTATGTCCCCTTCCCCACAAATTCCGACTATATCTGGAGGGAGTTTCAGGTTGTGTACAACGATGAGACTATGGTTTTTCCATCGCAAACGCACCGCGAATTTATTGTTTCGGGCGACACCGTGATTGCTGAAAAGAATTATCGCAAACTATTTTCTTACAATCCCGACAACAACACCGGAACAAATTACGAAGGTGCTATCCGCGAAGAATCAAAAAAAATCTATTTTCTGGCAGATTACATGCCCGAAGAAGAAGTCTTGTTGTACGATTTTAATCTGAACACCGGCGACCTTGCTCCATACGGTCTTTTCGGGAATGTAAAAGTTGTCTCCACCGATTCGATACTCATTGGCAACCGCTTCCGAAGATCGTACCAACTGGCAAACGATGCGTTGATAGTGGAAGGCATCGGGGATATTACAAATGGGCTGATCCAATCAGTTTACCCTATCCCCACATGTTTATGTTATCATAGCTGGAATTACCATGCTGCCTTTTTACTGAAAGATGAGATACTGTACAACAATCCCCGATTTGTCAACGGGCGTATAGCCGATTATTTTGGACTAACCATTTTCGACTCACATTTGGGCAATCAACTAAAATGGTCGGTGCTGAAAAACAACGAATTTGCACACTCCGAAGAATGGATCAGCACGGGCGATACTGTCATTACAGTTCAAAACAAATCGCAACAGTATATAAAAATCGCAATGGTCGATCGTCCTGCAAATCCTTTTAATAATAATGTGACCAATGCAGTTTATCACTGGAAAACAAACAACGACGCCTATCAGCAAATCAAAGTTCCTGTGTTTTTACGGTCGGAATACTCTGCTGCCATGCATGAAAAAATCTATATGTATAACTCCCAAACTCAAACTGAATACCTTATCAGCGATATGAATCTGCAAGTGGGCGACACTTTTTATCTGGCTCCACACCATGCCGGCATTTACACTCCGGCTCAGGCCAACTATGCAATTGTCGATTCGGTTTATTACCGTTACAATCTGAAACACATACAAACCAACGCTACACTTTCGGTGAGCAACCAAAAGCTTTGCTTTATCGAAGGAGTTGGCCCCAATGCAGGCTTACAGTACGCGTGGGAAGACTACAACCCTGAAATGGGTTACGTACTCAATTGCTTCAACAGCGAATATGTTTTCTATAAAAACAACGAAAATCCATTGCCCTGCAACTGTGACCTTACGGACCGTAACCCATATACAAAGCACACAAATGATTACCTGCGGCAAAACCCTGTGAAGGACATTCTTTTATTGCAAAACGCTGACATCACTGGACTTGCAGATATTTTCGACATGAAGGGACGTATGTGTTTTTCAGGCGCGTTGCAACCCGAAGGTATTGATGTAAGACATTTGCAGCCTGGCATTTACCTACTGAAGCTAAAAACGAACGATGACAGAATTCTGAATATTAAGTTTATTAAGAGATAACTACCCAACTCTTACTACACAGTAATTTTTTGTAATGCCTCGCGGTATTATTTCTACACTATACATATTCTCAGTCGCAGGAATATGTAAAATTAATCCATTATGTATTTTATTAAACAGATAATGTTTGCTAATTTTAGCGCATAATTATTCACAAACGGAAATTCACCCACTGCCAACAACAACTTATCAAATACGATATAAAACCGGATGAAAAGACATATTATTATTGTTATCGCATTCACACTACATGCACTTGCTGCACAAGCAAATACTGCACCCGGCTACATTATCACAAATAATTCAGATACAATAGCCGGTGAAGTTAAAGTATCCCGGTACGATATTTATACAGGAGGGATATTATGCTCAGGAATTAATTTAGAGCCATTTCATTCTGTGCTATATTTCAGACAAAGCAACCAAAGTCGCTTTAAATCATTTCGCCCGAAAGACATTTCCGGCTTTGGGTTTACATACAAGTCGGTAGATTACATATTTAAAACCTTTACCATCGAATCGAAAAGCATTGTCAAATCTGAAAGAAGAAGACTCCGGTTTCTGAATTTAATTCATCAGAGCGAAAATATAATTTACAGAGATATAGTAAGAAAAGGAGATGTTGTAATGCCCGGTACTCAAAGTAAAGTGACCGATTATTACGATTATTATTCATATGATAAAACACATGGATTAAAAAAGTTAGATGCCGGTTATCGACCACGCTAAAATTCGAAGACACAGCCATAGGGTTGATCTGTACACAATTGAACTTTCCGATCTTGGGCGGAAAGTTTCCGCCCAAGATCGGAAAGTTCCAGTCCAAGAGTAGAAAGTTTCCGTCCAAGAGTAAAAAGTTCCCGCCCGAAGGAAGAATGTTTCCGTCCGAGAATAGAAACTTTCCGCCCAAAATGAAAAAGTCTCGGCCCCGGAGTAAAAACTTCCCGACCAGGAAGAAAAAGTTTTTGATTAAGAAGAAAAAGATTCTGATCCCGGCGAAGGCTCTATTCCAAAAACAGAATAAATTATTCTCATTTGCAAATCCCGCACAAATTATTTACTTTTGCTACTGAAATAACAGAAAGTGTAAAACGCTAAAGGAGAATCAATTTCATGGCTGCATTTAAACGCATATTGCTAAAACTGAGTGGAGAGTCGCTAATGGGCGAAAAACAGTACGGAATCGACGAGAAACGTCTGGGCGAATATGCACAGCAGATTTCGGAAATTGCAGCTATGGGCGTGCAGATTGGCATTGTGATTGGCGGCGGAAATATTTTTCGCGGACTGAGCGGCGCTTCAAAAGGCTTCGACCGTGTGCAGGGCGACCAAATGGGAATGCTGGCCACAGTAATCAACAGTCTGGCACTGAACTCGGCCCTACAGGCTGCCGGTGTAAAATCGCGCGTACTTACTGCCATTCGCATGGAACCTGTTGGTGAATTCTACTCCAAGCAAAAAGCTATTCAGAGCCTCGAAAACGGCGAAGTGGTGATTCTTTCGGCTGGCACAGGAAATCCTTTTTTTACTACCGACACAGGCTCGTCGCTGCGTGCTATCGAAATTGAAGCCGATGTAATGCTCAAAGGAACACGTGTGGACGGCATTTACACTGCCGACCCGGAAAAAGACCCCACAGCCACCAAATTCGACGAAATAACTTACGACGAAATTTACAACCGCAACCTCAGGGTAATGGACCTCACAGCCACTACCATGTGTAAGGAAAACAATATGCCCATCTATGTGTTCGACATGGACACTCCCGGAAATCTGAAAAAAGTAATGGAGGGGGAAAAGATCGGCACATTGGTGAAAAACTAAGAATAAAGACAGTTGACAGTTGATAATTGACAATTGACAATGAAGAATTAGGAACGCGTGATTAAATGAGAATCACTTCCTGTACCGAAAATTTTCAAATCTTCAAATTTCAAATTTTCAAATTCAAACACGAAACACGAAACACGAAATAAACAATAAACACATGCAAGACGTAAAACCCATACTGACTGAAGCAGATGAGAGCATGGAAGCTACTCTGCTTTTTCTTGACGAAGCACTGGCTCATATCCGCGCAGGTAAAGCTAACTCACGCATTCTCGACGGTGTAAGAGTGGACTATTATGGTTCGCTCGTTCCAATTTCGAATGTGGCTACCATTACTACTCCCGATGCGAAAACTATTTCGATTCAACCCTGGGAAAAAGGTCTGATTGCTGCTATCGAAAAGGCTATTATTAACTCGGAAGTGGGCATTATGCCAATGAACAATGGTGAAACAATTCGCCTTAGCATCCCTCCATTGACCGAAGAACGCCGTAAGCAATTAGCCAAACAAGCCCGTCACGAAGGCGAAGAGGCTAAAATATCGGTGCGTAACTCACGTCGCGAAGCTATCGACAAACTTAAGAAAATGATGAAGGATGGACTTCCCGAGGATGTGGAAAAAGACGCCGAAGGTTCGGTACAAAAAATTCACGACAAGTATATCAAAAAAATTGATGATATGCTGGCCGACAAGGAAAAAGAAATTATGACCGTTTAATGTAAACTTCGGTATAATTTAGGTTATCATTCATAGATTTAAAGAACGGTCAGTCATTCCGCTGTGGGATGACTGACTTTTTATCATTATTTAGTCAATGAAATTCAGGTGTTTCTTGTTACTTATCATGTTTTCGGTATCGTGGCCAGGCTTTGGCTCCGACTCTGTGGCTGTACGCAAAAGCCTGTTTATCATCCCGCATCCAGCTTATCAGCAGGAAACAAGCTGGTCGGTGGGCGTGGCTGGTGGCTATTATTTCAAAAGCAAGGATATTAGTCGTATAAGTTCTATTTCGGGCAGTGCGGACTATACTTTGCTCAATCAGTTTATTTTCAATATTACGCCCAAAATATTTCTGAACAATAACAAATGGTATTTGTATTCGAACCTGAATTTCAGAGATTATCCCGATTTTTATTATGGCATTGGTAATAAGCCAACCGGAATTGAACAGACTTTTACATCCAATATTTTTAATGTAAGTTTGCAACCACAATATGCACTGACAAAAGAAATTTATGCAGGTGCAATTCTGGCAGGGCGATACGAAACCGTGCGTACCGACGAAAGTTTTACTTTGGTGCGCGATCGGATTTTTAATGAGTTCGGCTCCGAAGGTTGGGAAAAACCTTTTTACAGCATTAATGCTGGGCTTCTGTTTTCGTACGACAGTCGCGACAGTCAGTTTTATCCTTACAAAGGTTTTTTTGCCAAAACAACACTTACAGGTTCAAAGGCCGGTTTCGGAAGCAGCCATTCGGTAACCGACCTGAGCGTGGATTTTCGAAATTATCTGCCCGTTTACGGTCAGCATGTGCTGGCATGGCAGTTTTATTACGAAGCGGCATTCAGCAAAAACGAAATTCCGTTTCAGCTTTTGCCCACACTTGGTGGTCGCGATTTAATGCGCGGATTTCGTCAGGGCATGTATCGCGACAATGTGATGATGCTGCTGCAAACCGAATACCGCATTCCGGTGTACAAACGAATTAAAGCAGCTGTATTTATGTCGGCAGGCGATGTAATGAATAGCAGCACTTATCATATCGACAAGCTGAAAGTGACTTACGGCGCAGGTTTGCGTTGCCGGCTCAACGATGCCCGCGTGCATCTCCGTGTCGATATTGCAAAAAACAATTATGGCGACAAATTGCAGTTTTATATAACCGCCACCGAAGCATTTTAACTCAAAGCAAATACAGGCATGAGAGGATTAGTAATAAAAAACACAGGCAGCTGGTATCAGGTAAAAAACACTGAAACGGGCGAAACTACCGAATGTAAAATAAAGGGAAATCTGCGGTTGAAAGATATCCGCAGTACCAATCCTATTGCGGTGGGCGACTTTGTGCAATATCTGATAAACGACGACGGCACAGGTATGATTTCGGACATCGACGACCGCCGGAATTACATTGTACGTCGCTCTTCGAATCTTTCGAAACAGTCGCACATTTTGGCTACCAATCTCGACCTGGTGGTACTTGTAGCCACTATTAATTACCCCATCACTTCCACTACCTTTATCGACAGGTTTCTGGCATCGGCAGAGGCCTACCGCGTACCTGCCTGCATTGTGATCAACAAAGTGGATCTTTACACAAAAGAAGAAATTGAATATCTGGAAGCCATAAAGTATTTGTACGAAAGTCTGAATTATCCGGTGTTTGCCATTTCAGCCAAAAATTCGCAGGACATTACCGAGGTGACAAATTTCCTGAAAGCCAAAACAGCTTTATTTTCGGGAAATTCGGGTGTGGGAAAATCTACTCTGATCAACGCTATTGCGGTTCGACCGATAGCCAAAACTGGTGAAATATCGTCGTATCACAATAAGGGAATGCACACCACCACTTTTTCGGAAATGTTTGAATTACCCAATGGTGCACACATTATCGACACTCCGGGAATCAAGGGTTTCGGGTCAGTAGACATGGAGGCCGGCGAAATAAGTCACTACTTTAAGGAGATATTTCAGGTGAGCAGCAATTGTCGGTTTTCAGACTGCACACACACCACCGAACCGGGTTGCGCTGTGCTTCATGCTTTAGAAAAGAAACTCATCAGCCAGTCGCGTTACCAAAGCTATTTAAGCATGTTAAGCGATTTTGAAAGCGGAAAATATCGATAAAATGAATAAATTTTCCTTTCCCACTTACAATTTGTTGCTTTTTTTGTTTCAAATCAGAAAATAATTAATACATTTGCACAATAAAACATACTAACAGAAACTTAAGTTCGTAAAACAGAGTAAAATAATCATATCATGGGACACCATCAAATTGACAGACTAGACAAAAAAATCCTCCAGCTTATTTCGCAGGATGCACGAATTCCCTTCCTCGAAGTAGCCCGTGAATGTAATGTATCGGGGGCAGCTATCCACCAACGTATTCAGAAACTCAGGAATACAGGTATCATAAAAGGCTCCGAATTTGTGATTGACACCTACAAAGTGGGATTTCAAACCTGTGCTTATATCGGTATTACATTGAGCGACGTAAAACTATTTCCGGCTGTAGTTGAGGAACTTAAAAAAATCCCTGAAATTGTGGAATGTCACTATGCTACCGGTAAATATTCGATGTTCGTAAAAATTTACGCCAAAGACAACCGCCATCTGCTTCAGATCATTTTGGACCGTATGACGCCTATTAAAGGGATTGCGCATACCGAAACGTTCCAGATTTCGCTCGACGAAATGTTCCGTCGGCAGCTTTCGGTGTTCGAAATCGAAAGCAATGTGGAGTTTACCGAAGAAGAAGACTAAATCTATTCAAAATTCAAATAAAAAAACGTCGTGAATCTGTCTCACGGCGTTTTTTTTGTTTCTCAACCCTGCATTTCAGTCAGATATTTCCAGTATCGCTGAGGCAAATGCTGACGTTGCAGTTTTGGATTGATGCGTTCTTTTATGGTCAGCGATTTGAAATAAGCCTTCCACATTTTCTGAAAAAGCTTTTCATCCTCGGCCATCAACTTTTCATCAAGACGACCTCCCCGAAAAAGCATATCATTGTCGAATGTAACTTCGGTAATATTTCTCAGATCGTAATGAAATCCATAGTTTCGCCCCGTATCGTAAATTATCCATTGCTGATCGGCAAAACGTTCTTTAAAATGTGAGGTTATCAGCGACAGACAGTTGGTGTCGGGTGCAATTGCCGCGAAATACAGATTATCAGCAGCTTTCTGAAAACGCACAAATTCTATCATTCGGTGCTTTTCGGTATTTACCCGTTTGGCAATACTTCTTACTGCAAGCACATCATCGTCGGCAAAATTCATTTCAATGGAATGCTGACTTTCAAACACTTTCCTTACATATCTGAAAATCACCATATCGCTTCCCTCCTCTTCCGACAGCCACACATATCCGAGCATATTTCGCGACACGGACATGAGCTTTTTTTTAAGGCCATTCCAAACCCTTTTCGATTTTTCGGTGTCAGTCACCACATCGAAAATATCACTTGCAAAAAGCGGTTCGATATCGCCTTCAGCTATCAGCATTTCGGGAAATACTTTTCGGTTAAAGGCATCGAAAACTGCAGTCAGGAGCCCATCGAATGATTTATCGTAGCGAAATACCTGCATATCAATCGGGGAAGATTAAAGCTGTTTGTGCCGGATGCGGATTTTTGCTGTTTACTTTGGGTTGAGTAAGCAAGCGACGCACATATTCAGGACTTGTATCGTTTACATTGGCTGCGCTAAGTTCGTTGCAGCTAATAAAATACTGCGCTTTTTTCAGCACAACACCCATCTTTTTCAGATCTGTTGTCTTGAGTCGGGCATATCTGCGGCTGACCACAATCAGCTTGGCCGATTTTACACCAATCCCGGGCACCCGTAAAATATCGTGATAATCAGCTTTATTTATATCCACCGGGAATTTCTCAGGATGTCGCAAAGCCCATGCAAGCTTGGGATCCACTTCCTGATCGAGCATAGGAAATTTGTCGTCTACAATTTCATCCACACCAAATTCATAAAAGCGCATCAGCCAGTCAGCCTGATAAAGGCGGTTTTCGCGCACCAAAGGCGGTTGCTTCAGGGCAGGCAAACGGCTGTCGTAACTATTCACAGGAATATAGCCCGAATAATACACACGTTTCATGCTTGGCCGTCCATACAGAGAAGCCGAAGTAAACAGAATATCCTTGTCTGTTTCGCTGGTAGCACCCACAATCATTTGCGTACTTTGGCCCGCAGGCACAAATCGCGGCGCATATTTATATTTGTTTCGTTCCTCGCGACTTTGCAGTACGCCCTGCTGAATAAACTGCATGGGCTTAAACACACTCGCATGATCCTTTTCAGGCGCCAGCATTTTCAAATTTTCTTCGTTCGAAATTTCAATATTCACACTCATACGATCGGCATACATACCAGCTTGCTGCACCAAATGTTCGCTCGCGCCCGGAATGGTTTTGAGATGAATATACCCATTGAAGCGGTGAATATTGCGGAGATCGCGCACCACAGCCACAAGGCGTTCCATAGTATAATCGGGATTGCGCACCACACCTGAACTCAGAAAAAGTCCTTCGATATAATTACGCCTGTAAAATTCAATAGTAAGTTCCACCAGTTCCGACACCGAAAAAGTGGCGCGTGGAAGATCGTTGCTGCGTCGGTTTATACAATAAGCACAATCGTAAATACAATGATTGGTCAGCATTATTTTGAGCAACGACACACAGCGCCCATCTTCGGTAAAGCTATGACAAATGCCCCAACCGGCAGTATTTCCAATACCACCGTGCGTACTCTTGCGCGTAGTTCCACTCGACGAGCAGGATACATCGTACTTTGCCGACTCCGCAAGAATCTTTAATTTATCAATCACTTCCTCCTTCACAGGATACAAAGTAAAGGAATTTAATGTGAAAAAACGTATTGATAAGTATTAAAAATGCGGCTTGTTGATAAATATTTAAAACGCAACACATCAATAGTTTACACCTTTAATTATTTTTTTATCGAAAAATAACTAAAGCATATACTGCTCTTTGCGGAAGGAGAAATAATGAGTAATAAAACGAATAGCAGAAAACAAAAGAGGAGTTCCCATGACCACATAAAAAACCGACATATAAAGCATTGGAACTAATCCAGTGGTACGTAATGTGACTCCCAAAGTAATCATTGACGCCATCATAATGTAGGATCGAAGATTGAAGAAACTATAGAAAGGCTGTCGCTTTTTCTCCAGATTTTTGATGCGATGAATATGCTTTGCACTAATACGGATAAACATAAAATAATAAAACAGCACGCCGGCCATAAATCCGCCAACAAGTTTAAGCCAGAGCACCCAGCCTGAATCAGGAATCCCGGCAACACCTCTGCTCAAAAGCATAATGCCTGCAAAGGCCCATACCATCGCAGCTAAAAGCAGCAATGACGATTTGGAAATATGTGGTACAAATTGTTTTAGCTTCACTTCGGGAATTATTTTAGGGCGGCAAAAATAATCAATTTCCAGCGAATGTCGACAATCAGATCCGAAAAGCTTTTTTACGATGGGATTTTTTGCTACTTTTGCACTAAATTTGAGCCAAAAGTTGTTCTGAAAACAAGAACCCCGCTAAAAAAGAATATCAACAGTCCGTAAAAAGCAGAAAGATATCATTTTACTCATTCCCCAAACTCAAAACAAAACTGTATGAAACGCATCCTGATTATCAATGGTCCCAATCTGAATTTATTAGGAAAAAGGGAGCCGGGAGTGTACGGAAATCAATCTTTCGATGAGTATTTTCAGGTATTGAAAAAAAAATACCCCGATGCTGGTCTTGAATACTTTCAGTCGAACCATGAAGGCGCGCTGATTGACAAAATTCACGAAACGGGATTCAGCTACGATGGTATAGTGCTCAATGCAGGCGCTTACACGCACACATCTGTGGCCATTGCCGATGCCATTCGTGCAGTGACGACTCCGGTGGTGGAAGTACATATCTCCAACATTCACAAACGTGAGGCCTTTCGCCATCATTCGTTTCTGAGTGAAGCCTGCAAAGGCTGTATCGTAGGTTTCGGACTCGACTCCTATCGTTTGGCCATCGAATCGTTTGTAAACATCTGACAAACAACGACTCAAAAAATTTATTATCCGATCATAAACCTTCCACACTTTCATGTGTTTAAGGAATAGAAAATTAATTACTCCTGTATGACAAAATCGACTAAAATAGTAGCTACCATTAGTGACAAACGTTGCGATGTGGATTTCGTTCGTGAACTTTATATCGAAGGAATGAATGTGGTTCGTATGAACTCGGCTCACCTGAACAAAGAGGGTTTTACAAAAATCATTACCAATGTACGCGCTGTAAGTAAGCACATTGCCATACTAATGGACACAAAAGGTCCTGAAGTACGCACTACAGTGGCTGAGAACGATGCCATTGAAATTAAATCGGGCGACATTGTGAAAATTACCGGGAATCCCGATCTTGTATCTACTCACGAATGTATTGCCGTAAACTACCCGTTTTTTGTGCGCGACCTTAAAATTGGCGACGATGTACTTTTCGACGACGGTGAAATAGACCTGAAAGTACAGTCGAAAACCGATGACTATCTGCTTTGTGTGGCTCAAAATGAAGGCACGCTTGGAAGTCGCAAAAGTGTAAATGTACCTGGAGTGCGTATCAATCTGCCATCGCTAACAGAGCGTGACAAAGAAAATATCCTTTTTGCTATCGAAATGGACATTGACTTTATTGCTCACTCTTTTGTGCGAAACAAACAAGATCTTACTGATATACAGGCAATTCTTGACGAGCACAACAGTCCTATTAAAATTATTTCGAAAATCGAAAATCAGGAAGGGGTTGACAACATCGACGAAATTCTGGAACATACTTACGGCGTAATGATTGCCCGTGGTGACCTCGGAATTGAAGTAGCTCAGGAGAAAATCCCCGGCATTCAACGTCGCCTGATTCGCAAATGCGTAAAAGCTAAAAAACCGGTGATTGTAGCTACTCAAATGCTGCACACCATGATTAAGAATCCGCGTCCCACACGTGCCGAAGTAACCGATATTGCCAACGCAATTTACTATCGCACTGACGCTTTGATGCTTAGTGGCGAAACTGCTTATGGCAAATATCCTGTGGAAGCTGTACGCACTATGGCTTCCATTGCTAAAGAAGCTGAAGTAACCAAAATGTCGGAAAATGATATTCCAATCGATATCAGCACCAACGACCTTACTTCGTTTCTATGTAATGCAGCTGTGGAATCGAACAAAAAACTTGGAACCAAAGCCATTATTACCGACACTTACAGCGGACGTACTGCGCGTTTTCTGGCAGCTTATCGTGGGCCTAATCCGGTACTTGCCATCTGTTACCACGAACGTTCAACCCGTGAGCTCGCACTTTCGTATGGTGTATATCCAATTTTTAAAGAAGGAATTGGTAATACGCAGCAGTATTTTATTGAATCACTGCAGGAGTTAATAGCCAAAGGCTGGATTGAACGCGAAGATTCGGTTTGCTACCTGAGCGGAAGTTTCGGCGAAGGATTTGGCACTACATTCCTTGAAGTAAATCAGGTAAACAAAATTCTGGAGTCGAGAAACAAATATCTGTTGCCAAATTTCTAATAAATCAGCAACATATTTAATACAGACAAACTCATTTATTAAAAATCCCCGTTTGAATTATCAGACGGGGATTTTTATGTTGTAAATACTGAAAAATCTTATTCCCAATCGGTTGTGGGACGGCAGGTACAAACCAGATTGCGGTCGCCAAACGCATTGTCCACACGAGCCACATTTACCCAGAATTTATTCTCAGCTACCCAATCGGTAGGATAAGCAGCTTTTGTACGGCTGTAGCTGTGATTCCATTCGTCAGCCACAATGCTGTATTCGGGATGAGGCGCATTCATCAACACATTGTCGGTTTTGTCGGCTGAGCCATTTTCCACCTCCTTTATTTCGTCGAAAATCTGAAGCATAGCCTGTGCAAAACGGTCGAGTTCCGCCTTCGATTCGCTTTCGGTAGGCTCAATCATAAGCGTACCGTGCACGGGAAACGAAAGTGTGGGTGCATGAAATCCGTAATCCATAAGACGTTTGGCAATGTCGGTTTCAGTAACTCCTGAAGTAGCTTTGAAATTGCGACACTCCAGAATAAGTTCGTGACCCACGCGACCATTTTCACCTGTATAAAGGACTCCGTAACTATTTTTCAGTTTCTCGGCCAGATAGTTGGCATTCAGAATAGCTGCTTTGGTCGAAGCGGTAAGCCCTTCTTCACCCAACATTCGGATATAACCGTACGTAATTGGCAACACGCCCGCACTACCGTAAGGCGCTGCCGAAACAGTATTTTTTCCAAACGATTTACTTGGCAGGAACGGCGTAAGATGCGCAGCCACACAAATCGGACCCACACCGGGACCGCCACCACCATGCGGAATAGCAAATGTTTTGTGCAGATTCAGGTGACACACATCCGCCCCGATTGTTCCCGGATTGGTAAGTCCCACCTGCGCATTCATGTTTGCGCCATCCAAATAAACCTGTCCGCCATTGGCATGAATAATATCGCACATTTCGCGAATTGTTCCTTCAAAAATTCCGTGTGTCGAAGGATAAGTAATCATACAGCCGAGCAAAGTGTCTTTGTATTGTTCAGCTTTTGCTTTCCAATCGGCCAAATCGGTATTTCCACCTTCGTCGCATTTCACCACCACAATATCGAGGCCTGCCTGTGCTGCCGAGGCTGGATTTGTACCATGGGCAGAAGCGGGAATAAGCACAGTTTTACGCTGCGTTTCACCTTTCGAAATAAAATAGGATTTAATGGTGATAAGTCCGGCAAATTCGCCGGAAGCACCCGAGTTTGGTTGCAAACTGCAGGCATCAAAGCCTGTAATTACGGAAAGATACGACTCAAGTTCGCTGATAAGTTCGTTGTAACCTTCGGTTTGGTCGGCCGGAGTCAGTGGGTGAATGCTGTTGAATTCCGGGCGGCTCAGCGGAAGCATTTCCGAAGCAGCATTCAGTTTCATCGTACACGAACCCAGCGAAATCATGGAATGCGTTAGCGAAATGTCGCGGCGTTCCAGTTTTTTAATGTAACGCATCATTTCGGTTTCGCTGTGATATTTTTTGAATACATCGAAAGTCAGATACTCCGATTTGCGCTCAAAACTTTCGTCGAACGACTGAAGACCTTCCACATCTTCAACCTCAGCAAATACAGGACTATTATCGGCTGCTTCAGCAAAAACCTCAATCAGTCTGTTCAAATCTTCGATGTCAGTTGTTTCGTCGATGCTCAAACCAATTTCTCCGCTTTCGAAATAGCGGAAGTTTACTTCGTTTGCAAGTGCTGTAGCGCGGAATTTATCCAAAGAAATTTCTTCGGGAAGCGAAATTTTCAGCGTATCGAAAAAGTTTTCGTTTTCCTGCGAATAGCCATACACAGGCAAAATTTCGTTCAGATAAGTAGCAATGGCATGAATGCGTCCTGCAATATCTTTAATCCCTTCTGCCCCGTGATATACGGTGTACATACCGGCCATCGAAGCCAACAAAGCCTGTGCGGTACAGATATTCGAAGTTGCTTTTTCGCGTTTGATGTGCTGTTCGCGGGTTTGCAGCGCCATACGAAGTGCCGGTTTTCCATTGGCATCCTTGCTTATACCAATGATACGACCGGGAATGTCGCGTTTAAATTCTTCGCGTGTTGCAAAATAAGCAGCCGCCGGACCACCATAATTCATCGGGATTCCCCAACGCTGAGTAGAACCAAACACAATGTCGGCGCCCCATTCGCCCGGAGGCGTGAGCAATGCCAGACTCAGAATATCGGCAGCCACAGCCAGTTTTGCGCCTGCGCCGTGAACCTGTGCGGCAAAATCGCTGTAGTTTTCGATTCCTCCATCGGCATTTGGATATTGCACAATGGCGCCAAAGTTTTTATCGCTGAATTTATAAAGTGCGTAGTTGCCAGTTTCAATTTCAATTCCCTGCACCGAAGCTCTGGTGTGCAATACAGCCAGTGTTTGCGGAAAAACTTTCTCGTCAACAAAAAGTGTATTCACTCCGTTTTTCACCTGATCGCGGCTACGAAGATTGTACATCATGGTCATGGCTTCGGCAGCAGCAGTAGCTTCGTCGAGCAATGACGCGTTGGCGAGCGGAAGGCCGGTAAAATCAGACACGGCAGTCTGGAAATTGAGCAGCGCTTCGAGTCGGCCCTGCGAAATTTCGGCCTGATAAGGTGTGTATGAAGTGTACCACGATGGGTTTTCGAAAATGTTACGCTGAATAACAGCCGGCAAAATGGTGTTGTACCATCCCTGGCCGATATAAGTTGTGAATTGTTTGTTTTTTGAAGCAAGTGCAGCAATGTGCTTTGCATACTGGTATTCCGACATAGCTTCGGGAAGATCCAGCACTTCTTCGAGGCGAATGTTTGCCGGAATCGTCTGATCGATAAGCGCATCGATACTGTCTGATCCGATTTCCTGAAGCATCGCCTTTTCGTCGTTTTCAGAAATCCCAATGTGTCTGGGCATTAATGTGTCTTTCATGTGTATATATTCATTTAGTTGTCGGTTGAAACTCGCACAAAAACATTTCCCTGCTTGTCAGATCTTGCTTTTTAAGCTCGTTTCATAACGATTATAAGTGAGGATTTTTGTTTACCAAAAGTACTTCTTTCTTTTGTAAAACCGAAGACAATAAACAAAAATATTTCAATAAATAAAGTCATTTTTTAATTCATTTCATTTTGCAAGTTAATTCTCTCGTTTTGCTTTAAAAAGTAATATTATCACTATTTTTTGTTCATATTTCAATTCAAAATGTATTTTATGTGTCAGATTATTCAAATAATATTTAAACCATGATCTCATTTAATTGTTTACCCATTAGAATAAGAAAAAACTAAACGCGATATAAATATGTTACGGGATATACGAAAACAATATCAATACGCTGCCCTTACAGAAGAGCACGCCAGCAAAAATCCATTTTCTCAGTTTGGCAACTGGCTATCAGAGGCTGTAAACAGCGAAGAAGCTGAACCCACTGCAATGGTACTTTCCACAGTCGATGCCGATATGCAGCCGCATTCCAGGGTAGTACTGCTTAAAGAATTTACTGAAAACGGGTTCGTGTTTTTCACAAATTACGAAGGAAATAAAAGTCAGCAAATAGCCTCAAACGCCAAAGTATCGCTACTATTTTTCTGGCAGGGTCAGGAGCGTCAGGTGCGCATCACAGGCGTAGCTGAGAAAATTGACGCAGCAGCTTCCGACGATTACTTTTACTCACGCCCCGTTGAGAGTCGTATTGGCGCATGGGCATCACCGCAAAGCCAACCCATTGAAAAGTACGACATTCTTGCTCAACGATTCGAAGCATTCAAAAAACAGTTTGGAGAAAACATACCACGCCCGCCACACTGGGGAGGTTTTGTGGTAAAGCCGGACACTTTCGAATTCTGGCAAGGACGCCCCAGTCGCCTGCACGATCGTTTATTTTATACACATAAAAACAACGAATGGAAAATGGAACGGTTGGCTCCATGAGTTTCTCATCTTCTTCGTTTATCAAATCAGACTAAATCAAAAAACTATCCATTGGCTTTTAAATAAAACGCACCTACAAAGAGAATCAAAATTGGCTAAATTGGAAATAATGGTATATTTGCAAAAATAAATCTGCATATTATTATGATTAAACTATTTATTGACTTTAGTTCGAACGATTTTTTCAATCAGCTTTTGGGCTCATCAGAAGTACTGAGCACGCTCGCTACAAATTGGATACTGGTATTTATAGTGACTGTAGCGCTCTGTTTTTTTGTGGGCGAAATAACCCGCAATCTTAGTCAGGTCGACAAAGTATGGAGTATTATGCCCATTGTGTACAGCGCGTATACGCTGTCTGCCTTTCCCACATCGGCAAGGGTATGGATGATGTCTGGCCTGGTCACTTTCTGGGGCTTAAGACTTAGTTATAATTTTTACCGAAAAGGTGGCTACCACATCATACCCTGGAAAGGGGAAGAGGATTATCGCTGGGCTGTACTTCGCGAAACACCGGTTCTGAAAGACAAATGGAGAGTCACCCTTTTTAATCTGATTTTCATTTCGTTTTATCAGCAGTTACTTATTTTGCTCTTTTCATCTCCGCTACTTTTGGCTGCACAGCATGCCGAAACTGCGCTGACTACTACCGATATATTTGCAGCGATATTTATGTTCGCTTTTATACTGATCGAAACACTTGCCGACAATCAGCTATTCAGTTTTCATTTACAGAAAAAACAAAAAGCTCCGCACGATGGACGTTTCCCTGACTCCCTGAAAAACGGTTTTATGACCGAAGGACTTTGGAAATACGTACGCCATCCTAATTTTGCTGCCGAACAATCCATTTGGGTATCATTCTACTTTTTTGGAGTTGCCGCATCGGGCCAATGGATAAACTGGACCATCAGCGGACCGGTATTGCTGATACTTTTATTTTTAGGAAGCTCAGAATTTACCGAAAGCATTAGCAAAAAGAAATATCCTGCATATCAGCAATACAAAAGCAAGCTACCACGCTTTATACCTATCAGGCTCAGGAACAGAGAATAAGTTTTAATCTACGTTTATTTCAAAAAAAACACAACACAGCGAATTATGAAACAAAGCATCATTATTTTGCTTATAGCAACAGTCACAATGGGCTGTTTTGCTCAATAGTTCGATAAGCGATTGGCTAAAAAATTCGGAGCCGACGAATATGGCATGAAAAGTTATGTGTTGGTAATTCTGAAAACAGGCGAAACTACAATTTCCGACAAACAGCAACGCGACAGTATTTTTGCAGGACATATGAAAAATATCGGACGCATGGCCGATGCAGGCTTGCTGGCAGCTGAATATTTTTCGTGGTATGCTTCGGCTGCGCTGCCTTTGCACAACAAATATCACAAAAAAAAATCCAGAAGAAAAGCTTTTGACACATAAAACAGAAAATTGTCCAAAATGGCAGCACTAAAAACCCAACCCACTCAAACAAATGTAGCGGAATTTATCCGCACTTTTGCCGATAGCGAACAAAAGCAAAAGGACAGCTTCGAACTGATAGAAATTATGCGCAAAGTAACCGGCTGCGAACCGCAAATGTGGGGCCCGAGCATGATAGGATTCGGGAAATACCATTACAAATCGGAGCGTAGCCGGCAGGAAGGCGATTGGCCACTTGTGGGTTTTTCGCCCCGCAAAGCAGCTATTTCGCTTTATGTTTTTTCAGGAATGCCCGAACACGAATACTTACTCGAAGGTTTGGGGAAATTCAAAAAAGGAGCAGCCTGCATTTATGTAAAAAAACTTTCGGATATAAGCGTACCTGTACTAAAAGAAATAATGAAAACAACCATCTCTTTTTTGAAAGAACGTTATGGATAAGAATAATAAATGGTCGGAAGCACTTGTTTTGCTGGCCGATATACTTGCCAAAACCGAGCTAGAACACACCATAAAATGGGGTGCCGACACTTACACTTTCAACGGAACCAACGTTGTGGCGTTTCATGGCTTCAGGGATTTTTTTTCGCTTTGGTTTCATAATGGTGTATTTATGAGCGATCCCTACAAAGTACTGCTGACTGCTTCGGAAGGCAAAACCAAATCACTGCGACAATGGCGCTTTACATCAATAGCACAAATTGACGAAGCCAAAATTCTGCAATATGTGAGCGAAGCCATTGAAATTGAAAAACAGGGATTACGTTTGGCTCCTGAAAAACCAAAGGCAATTAAGGTTCCTGAAGAACTTGAGAAAACTTTCGGAGCTCAACCCGACCTGAAAGAGGCTTTCAACAAACTCAGCCCCGGAAAACAAAAGGAATACTGCGAATACATTGCCTCTGCAAAACAGGAGGCCACGCGCATTTCACGTTGGGAAAAATGCATGCCTCTGATTCTGAATGGCAGCGGGCTGAATGATAAATACAGAAAGAATTGTTGAGATAATTATAACTTCATTGGGATTGATTTTGTGAATATCTATGCCGGTTTACCAAAACCTGATTCATTTTTCACAAAATCAACCCATTAGTTCGTAAGGAAGGCCATCCTCAAAACAGCAAAAATACACTAAAATACAACCTATTGCATATTTTCTGCAAATTAAATCGTATCTTTGCGACCGAAATTTAATAGTTTAAAAAGATAAATGTAATTTTATGAACGTAGTTACAAAAACCATCACATTGGGTGATGGACGTGAAATTACCATCGAAACCGGTAAGTTGGCCAAACAGGCTGATGGTTCGGTGATGGTTCGCATGGGTAACACCATGTTGCTGGCCACTGTTTGCTCTGCTAAAGATGCAGTTCCCGGCACCGACTTTATGCCACTTTCGGTGGAATATAAAGAAAAATACGCTGCATTTGGTCGTTTCCCCGGAGGTTTCCTCAAACGCGAAGGCCGTGCTTCTGATTACGAAATCCTTATTTGCCGTATTGTCGACCGCGCTTTGCGTCCTTTGTTTCCGGATGATTATCATGCTGAAACGTTCGTGACCATTAATCTGGTTTCGTCCGACGGTATTGATATGCCTGATGCCTTAGCTGGTTTGGCTGCTTCTGCTGCTTTGGCAGTATCGGATGTGCCTTTCAACGGACCTATTTCTGAAGTACGTGTTGCCCGTATCAATGGCGAGTTTGTGGTGAATCCTACTTTCGCTCAGCTCGAAACTGCCGATATGGACATTATGGTAGCTGCTACCCTCGACAACATCATGATGGTGGAAGGCGAAATGAAAGAAGTGAGCGAAGAAGATTTGCTTGCTGCCATGAAAGTGGCTCACGAAGCTATCAAAGATCATTGCAAAGTGCAGATTGAATTGATGGAAGCTGTGGGTAAAACAAAAAAACGTGAATATTGCCACGAAGAAAATGACGAAGATCTGAAAAAAGATATCTGGGCAAAAACTTACGATAAAGTGTACGAAGTTGCAAAATCGTGCAACCCTAACAAACACGAACGTATCGAAAACTTTGAAGCTATCAAAGCTGAATACATTGCTGCGCTTGATCCTGAAGAAGCTGCTGCTAAAAAAGCACTTATCAGCAAATACTACCACGATGTGGAAAAAGAAGCAATGCGTCGCTCTATTCTCGACGAAGGTAAACGTCTCGATGGTCGTAAAACCACCGAAATTCGTCCTATCTGGTCGGAAGTAGATTATCTGCCCGGAGCTCACGGCTCTGCAGTGTTTACACGCGGCGAAACTCAGTCGCTCACTACTGTGACACTGGGTACTAAAATGGACGAGAAAATTGTGGACGATGCACTTTTCAAAGGCAAAGAACGCTTCCTTCTTCACTACAACTTCCCACCATTCTCTACAGGCGAAGCGCGTGCTTCACGCGGAGTAGGTCGTCGCGAAGTAGGTCACGGAAACCTTGCCCTTCGTGCATTGAAAAACATGATCCCTGACAATTATCCTTATGTGGTACGCGTGGTGTCTGACATTCTGGAGTCGAACGGCTCTTCGTCGATGGCTACCGTTTGCGCCGGCACTCTGGCTTTGATGGACGCAGGTGTTGAAATCAAAAAACCGGTATCGGGTATTGCAATGGGTCTTATTTCTGAAAATAAAGGAACAAACTTTGCTGTACTTTCGGATATTCTTGGCGACGAAGACCACCTTGGCGATATGGACTTCAAAGTAACCGGAACCAAAGATGGTATTACTGCTACTCAGATGGACATTAAAGTGGACGGACTTTCGTACGAAATTCTTGAAACTGCACTACGTCAGGCAAAAGAAGGCCGCATGCACATTCTTGGCAAAATTCAGGAAACGCTTGTTGAGCCACGTACCGACCTGAAACCTCATGCTCCACGTATTGTGGTGATGTTTATTCCTAAAGAAATGATTGGCGCTGTCATCGGACCTGGTGGAAAAATTATTCAGAACATGCAGGCAGAAACTGGTGCTGTGATCACCATTGAAGAAATTGGCGATCAAGGTCGTGTGGAAATTGCAGCCAACAACAAAGCTGCCATTGATGCTGCTGTAGCTAAAATCCGTGGCATTGTGGCTATTCCTGAAGTAGGTGACACTTATATGTCGAAAGTAAAATCAGTAATGCCTTATGGTGCATTTGTTGAATTTATGCCCGGCAAAGAAGGTTTGCTTCACATTTCGGAAATCGACTGGAAACGCATTGAAACAATGGATCAGGCCGGAATCAAAGAAGGTGATTCTATTGAAGTAAAACTTCTCGATATAGACCAAAAAACAGGTAAATTTAAACTTTCGCGCAAAGCTTTATTGCCACGCCCTCCGAAAGAAGAAAACAAATAATATCCTGAAAGGGAAAATGATGAAAAAAGCTGCATTCTGAAAAAGAGTGCAGCTTTTTTTTATGAATAAATAATCAAACAGTCGAGAAGAAACTCTCATTCATACAAAGCTTTTTACAGCAGTATTTATTATCTCTATACATTCGTCGAGCTGTGTACGAGTAATGACCAAAGGCGGTGCAAAGCGAATGATATTGGTATGCGTGGGCTTGGCTAATAAACCATTCTCGGCCAATTTCAGACAAATATCCCATGCCAGATTCTTATGTCCTTCGTTGTTAATGACAAGTGCATTAAGCAATCCTTTTCCACGAACAAACGACGCAATTTCCGACTCGTCGCAGAGTTTTTTCATGGCCTCGCGGAAATAAATACCAAGCTCGTAAGCTTTTTCAGCCAGTTTTTCGTCGCGCACAACTTCGAGGGCAGCTACAGCCACAGCAGCTGCCACAGGGTTTCCACCAAAAGTGGAGCCATGTTGTCCGGGATGAATAACTTCCATTATTTCGTTGGACGACAAAACTGCCGACACAGGATAAGCGCCACCCGAAAGTGCTTTTCCTAAAATCAGAATGTCGGGATGCACATTTTCATAATCGCACGCAAGCAGTTTTCCTGTGCGTGCAATGCCTGTCTGCACTTCGTCGGCAATAAAAAGTACATTATGAGCACGGCAAAGGTCGGCACATTTTTTCAGATAACCATAGTCGGGCACATAAGCGCCCGCTTCGCCCTGCACAGGTTCAACCAAAAAACCAGCGATATTTTTATCTTCCCTCAATAGCTTTTCGAGCGCCTCGGCATCATTGTAAGGAATCACCACAAAACCGGGAGTGTAAGGTCCGTAATGTGTGTAAGCATCAGGATCGACTGAAAAAGAAACAATGGTGGTAGTGCGTCCGTGAAAATTATTTTCGCACACCACAATTTTTGCCTGATTTTCAGCAATTCCCTTTCTCTCGTAAGCCCATTTACGACAAAGCTTTATGGCTGTTTCCACCGCTTCGGCGCCGGTATTCATAGGCAATACTTTTTCGTAACCAAAATATTCAGTAATAAATTGCTCGTAAGGACCAAGTTTATTATTGTAAAAAGCCCGCGAAGTAAGCGTAAGTTTTTGTGATTGACGAATAAGCGTATCGATGATTTTCGGGTGACAATGACCCTGATTTACTGCCGAATAAGCCGACAAAAAATCGTAGTATCTTTTACCGTCGACATCCCACACATACACGCCTTCGCCACGCTCAAGCACCACAGGTATCGGATGATAATTGTGCGCTCCGTAACGATCTTCGAGCTGCATCAATGCTTCGGTTTTATTTGTTTTGTTGTTCATTTTTGTTTGGTGTTTGTGATTGGTGTATCAGTTAATTGGTTAATCAGTTGATTGGTTGATTGAGGCGTCTAAGGTATTATGAATTGGATTGGGGTTTAAAACACTTCTGCCATCATACACCTCACACTTCCGCCTCCGTATTTCTCAATGGTGGGTACAGGTGTTACAATCAGTTTATTAAACGAAGCTAATCTATTTTTCTGAATTTCATCGAGTGCATTATAGCCACTCTCGGAGATAACCAAAAACCGATCTCCTTCAGAATTTTTTAGCTGTAATACATTACCCGAAAATTGTCTCATCTGCTCTAAGCTTATTTCCACAATTTCCTTTCCCGTTTGTAGGAGCTGTTCTGTTAGCATTTTTTTTTCGGCTTTATCCTGAATACTTTCCATACAAACTACAGCAAAATTTTCGGCTACCGAAAGCATTACATTGGTGTGATATACCGGAAATCGTTCATTGCCCACAAATTGCGTTGCGCGGAAAGTTACAGGGCGATAGCCAAAATCGTTGCAAAACCATTGAAAGAGGCCTTCGTCGGTACGCGGCGAAAGTGCAGCATAAGCCACACGATGCGTTCGGTCGAAAATCATACTTCCCGTGCCTTCCAGAAAACGGTTTTCTTTCTCGTACACAGAGTAATCCACCATTTGCGAAATATTAAAACCATGTCCAATCACTTTTTCCACAATATCGATGCGGCGTTCGGCACGTCGGTTGTCTGCAAACATGGGATACATCGCCACGCGGTTGTCTTTTTGGAACGAAATCCAGTTGTTCGGAAAAATTGAATCAGGAGTGTGTGGCTCGGGAGTATCAGAAACCACAATCACATTTATGCCATTCTCCCGAAGCGTTTTTACCATATTCCGGAATTCGCTCAAAGCATCCGACTGAATTTCAGCAGCAGGCAATTTATCCTTTTGCATAAAATAATTATTGACCGCTGTCTCTGCATTGAACCCAAAAGCCACAGGCTCAATCATCAAAATAGTATCTGTAATCTGGTTGTACATATGCGTATATTTTATAAAACCCCTCTATAACTCTCCCCGTTGGGGAGAGAATGTGCATATTATTAACTCTTGTGATGGCTGTAGCACCACCTTTATACAATTTTCAAATCCTCGAAACTTGTCCGCTCCGCTAAAGCGAGACAGACTGCGGCGGATCTTCAAATTCTCACATCATCTCATCATCTCATCATCACATCACCACATCATCACATCATCACATCATCACATCACCACACCCCTAACATCTGCCCCCAACCCCCTAAAGGGGAGCTGTAACCGTGTACAATTGTATTCGATGTACTCATTGAAATAGCTTATAGAAGAACAAAGAACTGAATGGTTGTAAATCTTCAAATCCTCAAATTCTCAAATCTTCAAATCTTCAAATCTTCAAATTCTCTTATAATCTCATCACTCTCTTATCAACGGCAAAGTGGAGCAACGCAGCAGTCCACCCATTTTTGAAATCTCGCGATAAGGTACTTTTTCCACGGTGAGTCCCCATTGCTGTTCCATGTGTGCATTCAGACGAGTAAAATGCTGTTCCGAAACAACCACTTCGGGCGAAATGGAAAACACATTGGTATTCATGTAATACATTTCCTGTTGTGTAATTTCAAAAATATTCTCTTTGCCAAAAACATCCACAACAATCTGATAATCTTCCGGATGCAGAAACCCATCTTTGTAAATCAGAGCTTTCCCTTTTCCCACAGGCATAAAAGCGCAGTCGAGATGCAGCACCCCGTGACGAGGGTCGGTATCGTGTTTTATCAGTTCGAGTGGGATAAAAGTCTTTTCAGGAAAAATCTCTTTCAGAAAATAAAATGCATACTCATTGGTGCGAGCAGTTTTCAGTTGCGGATAATCGACGCCGGTGTAAAGTCCCACAAACGCAATGTCGTTGTAAAGCACCACATCGCCACCTTCCACATGTGCTTTTTCGGGCAGGTTGTATATTTTGTTATACGAAATCTGATCGTACACCACTTCATACGCCTCTTTTTCGTCCTCTCGATCAGGGATAATATTAGAATTGATAATTTTATCGTCGATGACAAAACCCACATCACGTGCAAAAACCTGATTGCAATTCTCAAGTGTCCAGGGACGAAAAACCTGCACATTGTATTTCAAAAGCACTTTTTCGAACGCCGACATTTCCTTGTACACCGACTCTTCATTGGGATAAACATCCAACATAACCGATTCGTACGACTTGGCATCGTAGGTTTCTTCGGGCATTGGCGTTTTACCCAGCGATCCGGGTTGTCCGAGTACCACTGCTTTCAGTTGTGAAGTTTCGTTTTTTACGTTCAGATTCATAAATTATGCTTTTTGCAAATATAGTACAGCGCTTTGAATGCTCAACCATAAAACGATATAAAATGTTCATAAATTGCATAAATATTTATTTTGAAAGACAAAAAAAGCCTCCGGAAAATTATCCGAAGGCTATAAAATAATACCTGAATTCACAATTCTATAAATTCATCTCAAATACGTTATTACCACCTGCCTTTTCGACGAAGCCCATTTTGAGCAGATACTTACGGTGTTCTTCATTTTCAGTATTACATATAATCTGACGAATGCCGGCCTCTTTAAAAAGCTGTGCATTTTGTTTGTATATGAAATCACCCGGTTTCAAATCGCGGTAAGGCGCTGAAACAAAGTCGAGATGCAAATAAAGAATGTGATTATTTTTTATGCCAAAAAAAACACCTGCTACAACAGCATTGCGAAGCAGGAAAAGTGTAAAAGCCTTTTGCTCTCCTTCGTTTTGCAGCAATAATGATTTATCGAAACGCGGGAAAAAGTTCTGAATCTGAGCTTTATGAAAATCTACAAAATACTCAAGATATGGATCGTTGGCTTCCACCTTCAACACTTTAAACGATTCGCTGGCCGAATACATACCGCGCAAATAATAAATATTAGCCAGCACAATAAAAAGGTTGAGAACGCCCACAGGGTACGCCTGAATAGCAAATCCGTAAAACGAGAAAATGGCCGCTCCCACCAGATTGTACCAGCGTAGTTTTTTGATGGAACTCATGGTAAGCGACACTGCCACCAGCACCGAGCTTACATAACCAACCCATTCGAGCCATGAAATATTGAAAAGCATAGTTTTTTAGTTTTAATTGATGACTACTCCTGAAAACAAAACAGTTGTATTCTGCTCAATGTTCTCAGTTTTATAAAAAGTATTTTAGAATAAGCTTAGTTGCGCACCATCGGATTCGTCTTCTGACTTTTTGTTTCCGGTAATGTCATCTGGCAAAATCTCATTATCTTCGGTTGCAGGGATTGCTTTTTTTGCAGCCGGCTTTGTTTTTACCACCACCTCCGGCACTTCGTCCCCATCGGCATTTTCGCTCTCTGAAACTGTAGTAACTTCAGCCTCGCCCTCTGGTTCATTCTCGTCAATTTCATTCTCGTCACCATTCTGCGTTTCAGATTGTTTTTCTTTAAAACGTACAGGCTCAAGCTCATTGATAGCTTCCACATCAAAAGTTGTCAGACGTTTTCCTTTTGCCTTAAAGCTTTTCACCCCGATAAATTCTTCGGCATCAATCACCAAAGCTTCACGATAGGCATCGCTTCCGCCAAATACCACTTCGAATCGGGGATAATCGATATCGGAAATGAGCTGTAGTTTCGATTCGGAGTTTTCGCCTAAGAAACTTTGCGTTTTCTGACTTGCTTCGAGCTGGAAACGTTTCAGATAATAGAATTTCTGATCGGCATCGTAAAGCGCAACTGACCACACTTTGTGCGGATCGAACTTTTCGATGATCATAATATCCTTTTCGTAATGGTTGGCAAGGTCAAAACTGGTGGTAAAAAAATCACCCTTCGACGTCACAACCAAAATTAAATCCTCGCTTTGGAATTCGCCCAGATATTCGCCACGATTATCGTAGTTGAGGCGCAGCACATCGCGGTCGAACCAAACCTGACGGCCACCGAGCGTAGAACCACCTTTTTGCTTCAGCGTGATTTTATGTACATCGTTTTTGGTCAGGATATTTCCCATCGACTGGCGCCCTTTGATGGCAATATCGCTGAAATCCTTCTCAAAAACAAGTTTAAACAAGCGTGGTTTTGGTTTAAGCGCAATGCGAATTACTTCGGCCTCACCATTGGGGTTGGCAGTGAAATAAATCACTTTCGAACCGGCTGTGCCCTGCGTAATATCATATTCTTTGTCGCGGGTAATGCCCGTTACAATAAAACGTTTTATGTAGTACGGACCATTTTTACTGTCGCGATACACTGCGTTATACACTGTGCGTTTATCGTTCTTTTTGAAAACAGCCAAATGCAGGATATTTTTGCCCACAAACTGTTTATCAGCCACTTTTACAATTTTATATTTTCCATCTTTAAAGAAAATAATAATATCGTCCATGTCCGAACAGTTGCACACAAATTCATCTTTGCGTAGCGCAGTGCCAATAAAGCCTTCTTCGTAATTTACGTAAAGTTTTTCGTTGGCTTCCACCACTTTAGCTGCCACAATAGTTTCGAAGTTACGAATTTCGGTGCGTCGCGGAAAGTCTTTTCCGTATTTACTTTTAAGATTTTCGTACCAGAAAATGGTGTAATCTACCAGATTATTCAACTGATAGTTTACTTCGTCAATTTTTTTCTGTAACGAAATCAGTATGTCGTTGGCTTTATCCGTATCAAACTTAGTGATACGCATCATTTTAATTTCGAGCAGTTTCAGTATATCTTCGCGCGTCACTTCGCGTATAAAGTTTGGTTTGAAAGGCTCTAAACGCTTGTCGATATGCGCAATTACTTCGTCCTGCGTAGTGCTATCCTCAAAACCTTTGTCTTTGTAAATACGGTTTTCGATGAATATTTTCTCAAGCGAAGTAAAGAATAGTTGTTCAAGCAATTCGCTTTTCTGAATCTCCAGTTCGGCCTGCAGCAAGTCCTTGGTATGGTCGCAACTTACGCGCAACATATCGCTCACACCCATAAAACGCGGCTTGTTGTCGTGAATTACGCAACAGTTTGGCGAAATGCTTAGCTCGCAATCCGAAAATGCATATAGCGCATCTATGGTTTTGTCGGACGAAACACCGGGTTGCAGGTGCACCAGGATTTCCACATTGGCCGAAGTATTGTCGTCGACTTTGCGGATTTTAATCTTGCCTTTTTCGCTGGCTTTTATAATAGAGTCGATCAGTTTCGAAGTATTAGTTCCAAAAGGGATTTCGGTAATCGACAGCGTTTTATTATCGACTTTACTTATTTTGGCGCGAATTTTTACCGAACCGCCACGTTCACCATCGTTATATTTTGCAACATCGATAGAGCCACCAGTCTGAAAATCGGGATAAAGCACAAATTCCTCACCGCGTAGGTGAGCCACACATGCATCGCAAAGTTCGTTGAAATTATGAGGTAGAATTTTCGAGTTCAAACCCACAGCAATACCTTCGACACCCTGCGCAAGCAAAAGCGGAAATTTCACCGGAAGCGCAATCGGCTCTTTGTTTCGACCATCGTATGACGAACGCCATTCGGTAGTTTTGGGGTTGAAAACCGTTTCGAGAGCAAATTTCGAAAGTCGTGCTTCGATATAACGGGGAGCAGCCGCACTATCGCCGGTAAGTATATTGCCCCAGTTTCCCTGACAGTCGATCAGCAAATCCTTTTGTCCGAGCTGCACCAACGCATCGCCAATAGACGCATCGCCGTGCGGGTGAAACTGCATTGTGTGACCCACAATGTTTGCTACTTTATTGTAACGGCCATCGTCCAATCGTTTCATTGAATGAAGAATACGGCGCTGAACAGGTTTCAATCCGTCGTAAATATCAGGAACTGCACGCTCCAGAATTACGTACGAAGCATAGTCGAGAAACCAGTTTTGGTACATCCCCGACAAATGATGTTTTACAGCCTCATCCGATATTTTGGGTACTTTATAAGCCGAATGTCCGGCAGGAGCGTCAGTTTCGACATCTTCCTGTCCGATTATTTCTTCTGCCTCGTTTTCTGCGTCAATTATTTCGTCCGTACTCATAATTTTTCTAAGCAGTCATTAATGAATGACCTCATCTGATAGTTTGAAAATTGCAAATGATTGAAAAAAAGTTTGTTGAATAAAGGGCTATTCACGTATTTTACTTTTTTCAACCTACAAAAATACAAAAAAAACAGTAACTTTGCATTCCTTTTTTGGTTATCGCAAAATATAAAATCAGAAGGAAAGAATCAACCTTAAATTTGTGTTTTCTTTAAACTTTCACAATGATAGAATACTATTCTGGCTCAAGAAGTACAGAATCCCGACAAACTAACATTTTGAAAATAAACATTTAATTCGTATGCGTTATTACTGAAAAAATACAGTTAAATGTCAACGGGAAATCTCAAAACTAATACCACTGAATTGTAATTATGAAAATGTCAATATGGAACTTGTACAACAAGATTTTATTGCAGAAATAAAACAAAAGATTCGTAGTGCTCAATACGAAGCATTAAAGGTTGTAAATACTCAACTTATTAATTTGTATTGGGAAATTGGAAAATCAATTGCTGAAAAGCAGACCGAGGGCTGGGGCAAAGCTATTGTCCCTGAATTATCGAAAGAGTTACAGAACGAATTTCCGGGAGTCAGTGGTTTTTCTACAACTAATCTCTGGCTTATGGCTCAGTTTTACACAGAATATCATTCAGTTGAATTTCTCCAACCACTGGTTGGAGAAATTAGTTGGACAAAGCACGTAACTATTTTAAACAAATGCAAGAACAATCAGGAAAGACAGTTTTATATTTTGGCTACCAGAAAATTCGGTTGGACCAAGAATATATTGATTCATCAAATTGAAAACAAGACATTTGAACGACAAATGTTGGGTCAAACCAATTTTAAAGATGTTTTACCCGACACTATTAAAAATCAGGCTGTTTTAGCAATCAAAGATGAGTATACTTTTGATTTCCTGAATTTATCTGCTGAGTATTCCGAAAGTGAACTGGAGCAAGCATTAATTCAAAATATCAGAGCTTTTTTGCTGGAACTTGGTCATAACTTCACTTTTATTGGTAATCAGTATAAACTACAGGTAAGCGATAAAGATTACTCGATAGATTTGCTATTATTTCATCGTCAACTACAATGCTTAATTGCTATTGACTTGAAAATAGGTGACTTTCAACCTGAATATAAAGGAAAGATGGAGTTTTATCTTTCTGTTCTGAATGACAAAATTAAACTGCCTCACGAAAATGAGGCAATTGGCATAATAATATGCAAAAGCAAGGATCGTACTATTGTGGAGTATTCACTTAGAACCGGAAATTTACCAATAGGCGTCGCAACATACAGCACATCGGCAATTCTGCCTGAAAAATATCAGGACATATTACCAAGTGTTGAAGAAATATCAGAAAAAATACAACAGTATTTTAGCAACTAATTTATATTGTAAATTATTAAAACTGAAAATATACATTATGGCTTCACAGGAAGATGTTTTTAAAAAACTGATTGCTCACTGCAAGGAATACGGTTTTGTGTTTCCTTCGAGTGAAATTTACGACGGCCTCGGTGCTGTGTACGACTACGGTCAGAATGGTGTTGAACTGAAAAACAACATTAAAAAATACTGGTGGGACAGCATGGTGCTGCTCAACGAAAATGTGGTAGGTATCGATGCTGCTATCTTTATGCATCCAACCACATGGAAGGCTTCGGGACACGTGGATGCTTTCAACGATCCGTTGATTGACAACAAAGACAGCAAAAAACGCTATCGCGCCGACGTACTGATCGAAGAATTGCTCGCCAAATACGACGACAAAATGAACAAAGAAGTGGAAAAGGCTGCCAAACGTTTTGGCGCAAGTTTCGACGAAGCTGTTTTCCGCTCGACCAACGAACGTGTGCTCGAAAATCAGGCTAAACGCGATGAGATTCATGCACGTTTTGTAAAAGCGCTGAACGATTCTGATCTGGCTGAATTAAAAGCCATTATCGAAGATTACGAAGTGGTTTGCCCTATCAGCGGAACCCGCAACTGGACCGATGTACGTCAGTTCAATCTAATGTTCTCAACCGAAATGGGCTCCACAGCCGATGGCGCTATGAAGATTTATCTTCGTCCGGAAACTGCACAGGGAATTTTTGTAAACTTCCTGAATGTACAGAAAACCGGTCGTATGAAAATTCCTTTCGGTATTGCACAAATTGGTAAAGCTTTCCGTAACGAAATTGTGGCGCGTCAGTTTATTTTCCGTATGCGCGAATTCGAACAAATGGAAATGCAGTTCTTCGTTCGTCCGGGCGACGAAATGAAATGGTTTGAGCACTGGAAAGAATTCCGTCTGAAATGGCACAAAGCCCTCGGACTTGGCGACCACAAATATCGCTTCCACGACCACGACAAACTGGCTCATTACGCCAATGCAGCTACCGATATTGAATTTGAAATGCCTTTTGGATTCAAAGAAGTGGAAGGTATTCACTCGCGTACCGATTTCGACCTAAGCAGTCACGAAAAATTCTCGGGAAAAAACATCAAGTATTTCGACCCTGAACTTAATCAGTCGTATGTGCCTTACGTGGTGGAAACTTCGATTGGCCTCGACCGTACTTTCCTTTCGATTATGGCATCGTCGTACAAAGAAGAAGTGCTCGAAGGAGGCGACAGCCGCGTGGTACTTGCTTTACCACCCGTACTTGCTCCGGTAAAAGCCTGTGTTATGCCTTTGGTGAAAAAAGACGGATTGCCCGAAAAAGCGCGCGAAGTAATCAATGCATTGAAATTCGATTTCAAATGTGCTTACGACGAAAAAGATTCTATCGGAAAACGCTATCGTCGTCAGGATGCAGTTGGAACACCATTCTGTATCACTGTGGATCATCAAACACTCGAAGACAACACTGTAACTATTCGTCACCGCGACAGCATGCAGCAGGATCGTGTGGCTATCAGTGACCTTCAGGGAATTATTGATGCAAAGGTAAATATGAAAAACCTGTTTAAGAAAATTGTAGGTTAAGCTTTACCTCAAGAAAATAGCTGAACGCAAATTATGTAAAAATCTTTTTACATAATTTGCGTTCTTCGTTTATCACATAATTAACTCGTCCTGATTTTTTATAATGTCGCTCCTACGGAGCTATTTTGCACAAAATACTAATAATAGCTACCATAATTATGCTCCTAACGGAGCAATTTCTTAGCTTTGGAGAAGCGATATTATGGTTGAGCTATTGATTGTAGAGTTTTTTCAGAGCTCCGTTAGGAGCGAAATTATATTGTTTATAAAAAGTCAGGACGACTTCTATTTGAAGTTGATTTTCTTCACTTTATAACCTTCTTTCGCCAGAAGGTCGGCAATTTTCACTCTGAAATCGCCCTGAATCAGAATTTCGCCATCGCGCGACGAACCTCCGGCACCGCACTTCAGCTTCAGCACACGTGCAAGTTCCTTCAACTCCTCATCCGAACCCTGAAACTCGGTAATCAAAGTTGCCGGTTTGCCATTTCGCTTGTCAAGATCCACACGTAAAGGATCTTTTTGCTTTTTAGGTTTTTCGTCATTCTGAATCACTTCCGGCTCTTCTCCCTCAGGAAGTTCAGCCTTTAGTCCGCTAAGTTTATCTCTCCAGTCCATTAAGTTATTTACTATTTATTCATTTACCATTTACTATTTCATCTTCTCATCAAATCATCAAATCATCACATCATCACATCACCATATCATCTCATTATCTCATCATCATATCAGCCCCCAACCCCCTAAAGGGGACTGTAACCTCGTGCAGTTGTATCATTCTTACATTAAACAACTAACAGGATGCTTAAAATCCGAATGGTTCCAAATCATCCCATCATCATATCATCTCATCTTCACATCATCACATCATCTCATCATCTCATCATCATATTACCACATCAACACATCATCACATCAACACATCATCCAATCTTTCTGAAAAACTCCCAAATCACAATGCCGGCAGTGACGCTTACGTTGAGTGAGTGTTTTGTTCCAAACTGCGGAATTTCGATGCAACCATCGCAGGCATCCACAACCGATTGCTGAACGCCTTTAACCTCATTACCGAGCACCACAGCATATTTAATTCCGGATTGAGTATTAAAATCGGGCAACATGGTACTTCCTTCGGCCTGCTCAATGGCAAAAACCGAATATCCGGCTGCTTTTAGTTCATTCAGCGCATTGTGAGTATCTTCGAAATATTTCCAGTCCACACTGTCTTCGGCACCGAGAGCTGTTTTGTGTATCTCAGCTTGTGGCGGAGTGCTGGTAATACCGCAAAGATACACAGCTTCGATCAGAAATGCATCGCCGGTGCGAAACACCGAACCTACATTGTGTAAACTGCGTACATTGTCGAGCACAACCACAAGGGGAGTTTTCTCACTTTGCTTAAACTCTTCCGGACTGATCCGGTTCATTTCGGTTATTTTTAATTTTCTCATTTTCAAATTCTTTTCTTTAATTCTTTCACAGCACTTTCAATAATTGAATCCACGCCACGATCCATATCTTCTGCGCTCATATCAATCTTTATATGCGGGTCGATGCCCCATTCGATATGCTCTTTATTGGCATCGTACATGGGCACCGATGAAAAACGCACCATCCAACCGTTCGGAATTTCGCTCGACAGGGGAAGTCCGCCACCGCCGCCCGATTTATCGCCCACCAGAATGGCATTGGGCACCATTTTCATTCTGCTGATAAACGAATTTGTAGCACTGTACGACATACGGTTACTGAGCACAGCCACAGGTCTACGCCACTGAATAGTTTTGTGCGATGGAGTTTTCAGTTCTTTCATTTCCGAGAAATCGCTGTGTCCGTTTCCTGTTTTATGCTGAATATATCCCGTGATCATTTCCTGATCGAAAAAATAAGATGCCAGTTGTTCAGACAAATTCAGATAGCCACCGCCATTGTTTCGCACATCTACAATCAGGGCTTTACAATCGCTCAGATATTTGAAGATATATGAGATATTAGTATCTGAAAACTGATCGGAGAAGTCGCCGTAGTAAATATAGCCAATGCTGTCGCCCGCAATTTTTCCGTATCGCATACCACCTGCCACATAATAATTGTCGCCCAGATAGCGGTCGGAATACACAATGCCCGAACTGAAATTGGCAGGATAGTCGGAAAACCATTTCCAGTAACGGCTCCGGTTAAAGTTGGAATAAAGGTTCACATGTCCATCTTTTAATTCACCCAGCATTTCGCCCAGCAAATCGAAAAACTGATATTCGGTCATATTTGTATCCACACGAGCTTTGTACACAGTATGCACCGAATCCCAGTTGATATTTTTATAATCGAGATAACAATACCGCGTATCAATAATTTTCCACAAAGCTTCGAAATTGCTTTCGTAAGTATTTTTAGGTGCTTCGGGCTCGTTTATGCAAGCATTCAGCGAAAGCACAAGTGGCAGTATCAGTAAAAATATTTTTTTCATGCTAATGGCTGTTGTTATTGTTTTACACTGATAAAATTATGGGGAGGAAGATTTTTCCGGCCTCTGAAAATATACAAATCGTAGGTGTAGCCAACATTGAAATTGTAATTATTCTGTTTGAAAAACATATCATTGGCTTCGTATTTCAGTTTTGTAGTACTGACTCCGATATGCCATGTGGAATTTTTCGTTGGAATTTCAAGTTTCAGACCGCTTGTGCGCGCCAGTCGGTTGTGCAATGAGCTGAAATGCAAAGTATTTGACAAATCGCCACCGGTAAACATTTCGTAATAAGATGCTCCCTGCATCGGAATGTACATCATTCCCAAAAGCGGAAATTCGAGTTGAAAACTGACCGTAAATTTTTTCCACCAGAGTGAAAAATCGTAATTTGCAATTCCAGAAAAACCCAGATCCAGAGCCGCATCCACATTTACCGGATTATTTACATTTCGCTCATTCGACTTTACAGCCATCAAAGCTCCGGCATTTCCACCTGCAAGCAAATGTAAACCTTCCAGCGGTCTGAAATGATAATGCATTCCCCACTGATATTGTCCGCCCACATAATTTACCGAACTGCTATACTGAGGATTATAGGTATTAGCGGCAAGAATAGAAAATCGCGATTCGTGAGACATTTTCCCTATATGCCTTTTAAAATATTTCATGTCCGAATGCTGATATCCCACGCCCACACCCGTGTAAACAAGTGGCGAAAGATAAGGATCGAGCAGGTCGACGGTTGTAAGACTTATATTTTCAGTAGAGGTTGTTAGCAAATACTGCTTTGTGCTGTCAGCTTGCGCAAATGTAAAACTCAGCACAATAAAGCAAACGTAAATCAAAACAATTAATCTGTTCATGTATAAATGTTTGATGACTAAAATGTAAAATCAAATTATTTTCAAAGAAAAATATCAGTACAAAAATAGCAAAAAACTATCCGTCGGGAGCATGTAAGTTAAATTTGTTTTATATCTTTGCTGTATTAAATCAATAAATCATTCACAAAGAAATTATTATGAGAAGTATTTTGAAAGTTTCAGCGGTTTTAGTTATACTCACTCTGGGCATGTTTTCGTGCGAATTGCCCCTGAACAACGACGAGCCCAATGCTGATTATCAGATAAAAGGATTGGTGACTGACAGCGTAACAGGCAATGTACTGCCGGGCATCAGAGTAATTCTCGAATGTCCTGAGCAAGCCGGAAATTGTGATACAATTTTCACCGATTCGAAAGGAAAATATGATTTTTCGTTCAACAACTATCCTTTTGATATTCCTGTATTTAAAATAAAAATCGATGATATGGATGGAGCTGAAAATAAAGGCGATTTTGCATCGAGAGCGATTGAGATTCAGATCACAAACGCCGATTGGGTTGACGAAGGCGATGACTATAATTATTATGGAAAGGCCGTGAAAACTGTGGATGTAAAACTAAAAACGAAAGTATTCTAAGCTTCATTCTTCAGCATAAAAAAGAGTCTGCAAATCATCGATTTGCAGACTCTTTTGTTGTAAAGCAATCATTTCCAATCGTAAATTGTAAATAATTAAATTATAAATCAACTAAACAGTTTTTCTTCAGTAAATTTACCTACCAACTGATAGTTTTTGTACAATTCGAGATACTGTTTGTGATTTTCAGCATTGGGATAATATTCATGTGCAAAACCTTGCCCCATGGCTTTCTGAGCATCTTCCACCTTTGCATATACACCGGCAGCCACAGCCGCAAACATGGCTGTACCAAATGCACAGGCCTGCTCGGCTTTCGCCACTTTAATAGGCATATTGAGTACATCGGCAAGCGTTTGCATAACGAAAGGCGACTTCAGCGAAATACCTCCGATACCTATAATCTCTTTAATTTCCACTCCGTTTTCCACAAAGCGATCCACAATGGCTTTCGAACCATAGGCTGTAGCTTCGACCAATGCACGGAAAATAAGCGGAGCAGAGCTTCCCAGATTGAGCCCGGTAATTGTACCTTTTACTTTCTGATTGGCATCCGGTGTGCGACGGCCATTCATCCAGTCGGTAGCCAGAATCGTCGACTCTTCTACAGGGACTTTGGCAGCTTCTTCCGACAAAGCAGGAATGATTTTATCCAGCGTTTCGGCCATCAGTTTTTGCTTGGTTTCTTCGTCGATCAAAGTGGTATTAGCCAAAATATTTTCCACAGGCCAGGCCACCAATCGTTTAAACCATGCATATACGTCGCCAAAAGCCGACTGACCAGCTTCGAGACCTACCATACCGGGAATAACCGAACCATCCACCTGTCCGCAAATGCCGGGAATCAGTTTGTCGCCCATTTCGTCGTAGCTCGACACCATAATGTCGCAGGTTGAAGTTCCGATAATACGAACCAGAGCTCCGGGTTTAACTTCGGCACCCACAGCGCCCATGTGCGCATCGAAAGCACCTACAGCCACAGCTACATTGGTGGTAAGTCCGAGACGATCTGCCCATTCGGGAGTCAGATTGCCAACTTTTGTATCACTTGAACAGGTTTCTGTATAAAGACGATCACGAAAACCCGCCAATACAGGATCGAGTGCGACAAGAAATTCTTCGGAAGGAAGTCCGCCCCATTGCTCCAGCCACATGGCTTTATGTCCCGAAGCACAACGGCTACGATACATATTTTCAGGTTTTTCGGTGTTGGTAATCAGCGCAGGCATCCAGTCGCAATGCTCTACAATTGAATAAGCTGCTTTGCGAACTTTTTCGTCAGCGCGCAACACATGCAAAGCTTTTGCCCAAAACCATTCCGACGAATAAATTCCACCTTCGTACGAAGTATAATCGGTATCCCATTTGGCCGCAAGTTCGTTGATTTCTTCAGCTTCCTGAATAGCCGTGTGATCTTTCCAGAGCACGAACATGGCATTGGGGTTTTCAGCAAATTCGGGCAACATAGCCAGCGGAACTCCGTTTTTGTCGGTAAACACAGGTGTACTTCCGGTAGTATCAAATCCAATTCCCACTACATTTTCGGCTGTACCGGAAGGACATTTGCTCAATGCATCTTTTACAGTATATTCCAATACATCAATATAATCCTGCGGATGCTGACGATACTGATTAATAGTTGGTTTACAGTATTTACCCTCCATCCAGCGGGGATAATACTTTACCGACGAAGCTATTTCGGCACCTGTTTCGGCATTTACCACCACAGCACGCGCCGAGTCGCTTCCATAATCTAATCCTATTACGTATTTCATTTTTTTACAGTATGTAAGAGGCAAGAAGGCAAGAGGTAAGTACTCGCCTCTTACCTCTCACTCCTTACTTCTGATTATTTATCTCAACGCTTTATTCAGCATATAATACACTTCGTTGTTGCGGATATTTTGTTTGAATTCGCGGATATTGGTATTTTTATCAATAATCAGCATTTCGATATCAGCAATTTCGGCATAATCTTCCATCATTTCGGTTGTAACCGCATACGAGAAGCTTGAGTGGTGAGTTCCACCAGCCAGAATCCATGCACCTGCACCAATTTCGAGGTTGGGCTGAGGAATCCACAAACCACAGGCAACGGGCAGTTTAGGCAATGCGTTTGGCTCAATTACTTCCACTTCATTTACAATCATGCGGAAACGGTTACCCATATCGATAATGGTAGCTGCAATACCTTCGCCTTTGTGAGCCTGGAATACCAAACGGGCACAAACACCTGCATCGCCAATTCCGAGGAAATGTACTTCGATGCGCGGTTTCTGAGCTGCAATTTCAGGATTAATTTCGAGCATGTGAGCCTGAAGAATTGAACTCTGAGCTCCGTTGAAGTTCAGCACATAATCTTCGAGGAATGAGCATCCACCAGGCAAACCCTGCGACATAACCCACATAGTGCGTGTAAGAGCAGCAGTTTTCCAGTCGCCTTCAGCGCCAAAACCAAAACCTTCGGCCATCAATCGCTGCGAAGCAAATCCCATCAACTGACTCATTCCTTCGAGTTCGTTAAAGCTGGTGGTGAATGCAGTTGCTTTCTGATCGTTGAGGAAGCGACGCAATCCGATTTCCTGAGCAGCAGCCTGACGAACAGAAATATGTTTCTCAGCACCGGGCTTACAATCAGCAGCAAAATCGTATAGTTTTTCATATTCGGCTATCAAAGCATCGATTTCAGCTTCGGTCACAGCTTCAACGTAAGGAACCAGCTTTGCAATAGGTGCATTATCCACATGGTAGCCCAGACGGATTTCAGCTTCTACTTTATCGCCATCGGTTACAGCCACATTGTTCATGTTGTCGCCAAAACGGATAATACGCATGTTCTGCGAATCAGCCCATCCGGCACAAACGCGCATCCAACCCGAAATTTTATCGTGAGTAGATTTATCTTTCCAATAACCAACCACTACTTTGCGTGGTTTGCGTAAGCGGGCAGTAATGTGTCCAAACTCACGGTCGCCGTGTGCCGATTGGTTGAGGTTCATATAGTCCATGTCGATTTCCGACCATGGAATTTGTTCGTCGAACTGAGTGTGAAGGTGCAGAAGCGGTTTTTTGTAGTCCATCAAACCATGAATCCACATTTTAGCAGGCGAGAAAGTGTGCATCCAGGTAATCATACCAATACATTTGGTATCGCCATTGGCAGCACGCATAATGTCCGAAATTTCGGTTGATGAGTTAGCTGTGCCTTTATAAACCACTTTCACAGGCAGGTTGCCCGATTCGTTGAGACCTTTTACCATTGCGTTTGAGTGCGCATCCACTTTTACTACTGCGTCACCACCATAAAGCAACTGGGCTCCGGTGATAAACCATACTTCATAATTTTCAAAAATCATATTTTTAATAAATTTACCCCCAACCCCTAAAGGGGAGTCAGAGAAGTTAGTACTTTTTTTATTTTATATTTCTTGCCCAAAGCTCGTAAATGAGGTTGTAAATCATTTTACATTCAGCTCTTTTAAGCCCCTTTAGGGGTTTGGGGTTTTACTGTCCGTAATACGCACCCGGACCATGTTTACGGAAGAAATGTTTTTTGATCAGATGAGGATTCATCTGTAAACCGGGATTTGCAGCAAACGCTATAGAGGCCATTTTGGCGCATTGCTCCATCACAACAGCGTTGTGAACAGCATCGTGCGCATCGTCGCCCCACGAAAATGGTCCGTGATTGCACACCAATGCTCCGGGCACATGACGCGGATTAATTCCTTTGAAGCGTTCCACAATTACATTTCCCGTTTCGAGCTCGTAAGCACCTTCCACTTCGGCCTGCGTCATCATGCGTGTACAGGGTATGTCCTGCGCAAAATAGTCGGCATGCGTGGTTCCAATGTTCGGAATATCGCAACCGGCCTGCGCCCATGCTGTTGCATAAGTTGAATGTGTATGCACAATGCCTCCGATTTCGGGGAACGCTTTGTACAAAACCAAGTGGGTAGCTGTGTCCGACGAAGGTTTCAGTTTTCCTTCCACCACCTTGCCTTCAAGATCGACCACCACCATTTGCTCGGCTTTCATATCGTCGTACGATACGCCCGAAGGTTTGATAACCACCAGACCCGACTCGCGGTCGATCGCACTTACATTTCCCCAGGTGAAAATCACCAGGCCGTGTTTTACCAAATCGAGATTGGCACGGAACACTTTTTCTTTTAATGCCTCTAACATAATTGTCGTAATTATTTAGTTGATAAAAAACGTCTTTAAAACTGACAAAGAATACTTTAGGTAAACTTTTCCTTTAAGTGTTCGCAATACACTTAATATTCAGTGCAAAAGTATAGATATTTATGTAATTCGCAATAGTGTATTCCTATGTTATAAAACATAGTTTTTTGAAGGTTGGTCTCTTTGAATCGATTATTTACATGTTCAATGTTTCTACAGCTATTTTCAGTGCAGTTTTATCTGAGATATGCAAAAAATATGTTTTACAACATTTTTAGTGTATACAATACACTTTTTATTTTGATGATAAAATTATTTAAAATACTTTTGAGCCCGAAACTATATTCACAAAAACTGCAAATGCGTTTAAATGAATAGACAATAATCAGTAATCAGTTTATTTTAAATGAATTACAAAATGAAAAAATTACTTTATGTTATGCTTGCTCTCGGAATGATATTCCAGAGTTGTCAGAAAAAAGAAGAAAGAACAGCTTCAGGTCTTCTACGTACCGATTTTCAGACAGTGATCGGCGAAGATTCTACCGATTTGTATGTATTGAAAAATGCTTCCGGAATGGAAGTGTGTATCACAAATTTTGGTGGAAGAATTGTATCGGTAATGGTGCCCGACAAGAATGGGAAAATGCAGGATGTGGTACTTGGCTTCGATTCGATTGCCGACTATATCAATGTGCCCAGCGATTTTGGTGCAACAATTGGTCGTTATGCAAACCGCATCAATCAGGGACGAATTGTGATTGACGGTGACACCATTCAGCTACCACAAAACAATTTCGGACATTGTTTACACGGTGGTCCGCAGGGCTGGCAGTACAAAGTATTTCAGAATGTGAATCAACTGAACGACAGCACACTGGAAATGACACTTTTCTCGCCCGACAACGATGAGAATTTCCCGGGCAATGTGACTGCTAAAGTTACTTTTGCACTCACTGCCGATAATGCCATCGATATGACTTACGAAGCAACTACTGATAAAAAAACAGTGATAAACATGTGTAACCACTCGTATTTTAATCTGTCGGGAAATGCAAACAATACTGTACTTGATGATATATTGCATATCAATGCCGACCGTTACACACCGGTTGACAGCACATTTATGACTACAGGTGCTATTGATTCAGTAAAAAACACACCTATGGACTTTACTGCTCCCAAAGCTATTGGTCTGGATATAAACAAATACGATTTTGCTCAGCTTAAAAACGGAAATGGCTACGACCACAACTGGGTGCTCAACACAGCCGGGGATGCAGCTATGCTTGCAGCAAAAGTGACTTCGCCCGCATCGGGCATCAGACTTGAAGTTTATACCAACGAGCCGGGCATTCAGGTGTACACCGGAAATTTCCTCGATGGCACTGTCAAAGGGAAAAAAGGCATTGTGTACAAACAAAGAACCGGCATTTGTCTGGAAACTCAACATTATCCCGACAGCCCAAACAAACCTGAATGGCCTTCGGTAATTCTGGAACCGGGACAAAAATACTACAGTAAATGTGTATATAAATTCGGAGTAGAGAAATAGATATGGGGTGAGAAGCAAGGAGTAAGAGGCGAGAATATTATACATCATATCAACCAATTACCTGATTCTCCAATTCACAAAAAAAGCAAAACAAAAAAACACGAAATAATAAAAACAGCAGTATGGAACTATTAGATTGGATTGTAATTGGGGTGTTTGTCGCGGCACTCATTGGAATTGTTGTCTGGGTTATGAGCCAGAAACAAAACAGTTCGGGCGACTATTTTTTGGCAGGCCGCGATGCGACATGGATTGCCATCGGAGCTTCAATTTTTGCTTCGAACATCGGATCGGAACACCTTATCGGACTTGCCGGTGCAGGAGCTTCGAGTGGTATGGCTATGGCACACTGGGAAATTCAGGGTTGGATGATTCTGATTCTCGGCTGGGTATTTGTGCCTTTTTATTCACGCAGTATGGTGCTTACGATGCCCGAATTTCTCGAACGCAGATATAATCCGGAATCACGTACCATTCTATCTGTGATC
The DNA here is from genome assembly GCA_034004015.1 of Paludibacter sp. GTDB lineage: Bacteria > Bacteroidota > Bacteroidia > Bacteroidales > Paludibacteraceae > Paludibacter. Next base: position 30,109 of record JAVEXN010000017.1, on the reverse strand, counting down.
TCATTGATTAGCTATGTCTTGACAAAAGTTGCGGTAACTGTTTATGCAGGAGGACTTGTATTCCAACAGGTTTTTGGAATACAAGAAATCTGGGGAATCGACTTTTTCTGGATTGCAGCCATTGGTTTGGTTTTAATCACTGCGCTATATACAGTTGTGGGAGGTATGAAATCGGTACTTTACACTTCGGTACTTCAAACACCTATTTTGCTGCTCGGCTCACTTATTATTGTAGTACTTGGTCTACGTGAACTTGGAGGCTGGAACGAAATGATGGAAATTGTACGTGCTACACCTGTCAACGAGCATGGCGATTCGATGGCCAACCTTATTCGTAGTAACAGTGATGCTAATTTCCCATGGCTTGGCGTATTTATCGGTTCTTCCATTATCGGTTTCTGGTATTGGTGTACCGACCAGTACATTGTACAACGCGTACTTTCGGGAAAAGACGAAACTCAGGCTCGTCGTGGTACAATTTTCGGTGCATATCTGAAACTTACTCCGGTATTTATTTTCCTTATTCCGGGTATGATTGCTTATGCATTGCACGTAAAAACAGGCAACTTCCTGCCCGAACTTGCCAATGGAAATGTAAACTCCGATGCAGCTTTCCCAACTTTGGTAGCTAAAATTCTTCCAGCAGGGCTGAAAGGACTTGTGGTGGCCGGTATTCTTGCTGCACTTATGAGCTCACTGGCATCGCTGTTTAACTCGTCGGCTATGCTTTTCACCATCGACTTTTACAAACGCTTTAAGCCTTCAGCTCCCGAAAAACAATTGCTGCATGTGGGCCGTATTGCCACTGTCGTAATTGTGGTACTTGGTATATTGTGGATTCCCGTTATGAAGAGTGTAGGCGATGTACTTTACACTTACCTGCAGGATGTACAGTCGGTACTTGCTCCGGGAATTGCAGCAGCTTTCCTTTTGGGAATTATGTCGAAAAGAATTACTCCCAAGGCTGGCCTTTGGGGATTAATTTCAGGATTTGTAGTAGGATTAACCCGCTTAGGTGCTAAAGTGTATTATAATATGTCGACCGGAGCTTCCGACACATGGTTTAAAGATGTGTTTTTTGATGTAAACTGGTTGTTCTTTAGTGGCGGTATGTTCCTTTTCAGCGTTTTGGTAATGATAGTGGTAAGTATGTTTACCAAACAAGCTTCAGCGGAACAAATTCAGGGATTGACTTTTGGCTCGACAAGTCCTGAACAAAAAGCAATTACGCGCGCTTCATGGAATAAATGGGATGTGATACATTCAGGAATTATTCTGCTAATCACAGTAGCATTCTATATTTATTTCTGGTAAAACAAATAAATAAAGTTAACTTTGTCCTGTTTTTTAGTAAACAGGACAAAGTTCGTTTTATATAAAGTCTATTTGGATAGCTAATTGATTTATAGAGAAAAAAGAAATTATATATGGTTAATGCAATGAATTATTATAGCTCACAGGACTCACACTTGGTGGCTGTGGACTGTATAATACTCGGATTCAGTGACAATGAAATGCGACTGCTTGTGCACAATCGCGCAATGGAGCCTGCAAAAGGCGGCCTTTCGTTGATGGGTGGTTTTGTGAAAAATGACGAGTCGCTCAACGATGCAGCTATTCGTGTACTCACCGATCTGACCGGACTTGAGAATATCTTTATGGAACAGGTGGCTATGTATGGAGATGTAAACCGTGATCCGGGCGAAAGGGTTATTTCATGTGCATATTATGCCTTGATTGATATTAGTCAGCACGATCAGTCGCTGCTCGATAAACACAATGCTTACTGGACAAATATCAGCAATTCTGACCAGTTGATTTTCGACCATGCACAAATGGTGGTGGATGCACTGAATATCCTGCGACGCAAAGCAGCTATTCAACCCATCGGATTGAATTTATTGCCTGAGAAATTTACGCTCACACATCTTCAGTCGCTTTACGAAGCCATTTATGGCGAAGCTGTGGACAAACGCAATTTCCGCAAACGCATGCTGAGCTTCGATTTCCTTGAAAAACTTGAAGAAGTCGATAAATCAGGCTCAAAAAAAGGAGCATATTTTTATAAACTTAAAGACAACAGGAATTTATTGCTCGATACAGCCTATACTTTCTGAAAACAGTCTTATTATTCCCCCAAAAAAAAATTATGAAGCAGACGATTTTGTTCTCAATAATGTGCTTTCTATCGGTTGCTGTTTTTGCAGCTCCGAAGAAGTTAGTCCTCACTTCGCCCGACGGCACAATTGCTGTCGAAGCTTCGCTCAATCCTTCGGGAACTCTGATTTATGAAATAAAAAAAAATAGTGCGACTGTGATTGAACCCTCTAAAATGGGTCTCGATGGCGATTTCAGTTTTGTTTCCGGATTGAAGATAGCATCGGTAAGCAAAGTAAAATTATTCACCGAAAGTTATTACTCGCCTAACGAAAAACGCACAAACCGGAGCTTCACTTTCCGCGAAGCCACGATAAAACTCAAAAACAAAGCAGGAAAGACACTTATCGTGGATTTTCGTGCCACGAACGAAGGAGCAGCTTTCCGTTATTCCATAAAAGCGCCTAAAGCCATCGCAGTAAAATCGGAACAAACCACTTTCCGCCTCAACGCTTCGGCCCGTGCATGGCTTCATCCGCATGCCGATGCTGAAACCGGCTGGGCTGAAACGCAGCCGAGTTATGAGGAACAATACGAATACGATATGCCTGTGGGCACGAAAGCTCCGCAAAAGGCAGGATGGTCGTTTCCGGCGCTCTTTAAAACAGGAAACAACTGGGTGCTGATTACCGAAGCAGGACTCACTCCCGACTTTGTAGGAACACGTCTCGCACAGGAATCGCCCAATGGCGAGTACAGCATTGGCTTTCCACAAAAAGGCGAAATGATGGACGACAACGATCCGAATTATGTAATTTCAAAAAATCCTGCGTCGCCATGGCGTGTCATTGTGGTTGGTTCGCTGGCTACAGTGGTTGAGTCGCAAATGGTAAGTGACATGGCTCCTGCTGCCGACAAAAAAGCTGATTTCAGTTGGGTAAAGCCAGGGAAATCGTCGTGGAGCTGGGGTTTGCTGAAAGATGACTATACCACTTTCCCTGTACAGCAGAAATTTATTGAATACGCTTCGAAAATGAACTGGCAGTACTGCCTGATCGATGCCGACTGGGATAAAAAAATCGGGTACGAAAAAGTGGCTGAACTTATTGCGCAGGCCAATAGTCAGAATGTAGGCGTGCTGCTTTGGTACAATTCGTCGGGAGTTTGGAATAGCACAACTTATTCTCCAAAAGGAGCACTTGTAGAGCGTGATGCACGCCGTAAGGAGTTTGAGCGTATCAGCAAAATGGGCGTAAAAGGCGTGAAAGTGGATTTTTGGCCCGGCGACGGACAAAGTTCTATTCAGTATTATTACGACATGCTGAAAGATGCTGCCGACTACAAACTCATGATCAATTTTCACGGAACTACCGTACCACGTGGCTGGTCGCGCACTTTTCCGCACTTGATGACCATGGAATCGATTCGTGGTTACGAGTTTATCACGTTCAATCAAAGCGATGCCGATATGGCTGCAAAGCACCTCACCATGATGAGTTTTGCGCGTAATGTGGTAGGACCAATGGATTATACTCCGCTTTGTCTGGGTGATATTCCCGGCAAAAAACGCCGCACCGGAAACGGGCTCGAACTGGCTACAACAGTTGTTTTACAATCGGGCGTTCAGCATTTTGTGGAAATTCCTGAAGTAATGGAAAAACAACCCGAGTACGTAAAAGAATTCCTTCGCGAAGTGCCTGCTCAGTGGGACGATGTAAAACTGTTGGACGGATATCCCGGAAAATATGTGGTTATTGCGCGCCGTAGTGGTAGCAAATGGTATGTGGCCGGTATTAATTCGGGTAAGGAAAAACGCACATTTGTGCTTGATCTTTCGTTTGCCGGCAAATCGGGCCTGAGTTCAGCAACCATCATTACCGAAGGTGATACAAAACAATCGTTCTCACAAAAAGAACTTCCTGTACAAAACAACCGCATCGAAGTGGAAATTCTTCCCGAAGGCGGATTTGTAACTGTGATTTAATCATAAACCAATTTCTGAGACATAAATAAAACTGTCTCAAAAGAAAGCAGAACACAAATTACGCAAAAAAAAACGCAAATTTTCACAAATCACATACTATTGTTATTCAGTATAATATAGAATATTGAAATTACTGTATTTGCGAAAATTTGCGTAATTTGCGTTCAAAATACACTTTTGAGACAGCCTCGTTTTGTTGGTTTAATTCTTCAGTTCGCCGCCACCAAAAACACACGAGCCTGTAATTATCAGTCGGCGGGTCGGATCAAGCGGATCGTTCAAAGCTCTTTTGTCCTCGAAGCCGCCAAACACAGCATCGATATTCGATTCAATATGCCATTCGCGTGGTACCAGAATTGTCACACCGCCAAAAATTGCATTTACTTCAAGTCTTGTCTCGCCTACCGGTAGATTTGTTTTGCGCAGGTCGAGCGATATTCCACCAAATATTGCATTCAGTTCGCCACCTTTAAATTCGGGGTCGAGCACAATATGTTCACCACTACCAAAAATAGCGTTTTTCTCGAAAGACCCCATGCTTCCCTGTGTACGTGAATATTGTTTCTGATTATATCCGTGATCCCATTCGGCAAATCCCCATTTATTACCAAAAAGCTTACTCATAATCAACAGTAATCCTGCTGCAATAAGCAACAATGGCCAATAAGTATGTGTAAAATCGCCGTTAATGCCCGGGAATGACTCTGGGTAAGCATTGATGATGCGTGGAAAAATAAAAAATGCACCAATAATAAAGAGTACAGTTCCCGAAAATGGTTTACGTTTTATCCAGTTCACAACTCCCAGGAAAATAAGTAACATCGGCCACGAAAAAACGACACGTTTTAATTCGGCTGGCAACAGTCCGAAATTGAATCCCAAAAACAGGACACCAATAAGCATTAAAGTGATTCCAAATCCAAGACCTTTGGCAGCACCTTTGTGAAACGAATTTTTGATTTCTTTTTCCATTTTATTTTGAGTTTGAAAATTTTATGCTGCAAAATTATGGTTATCAAGCTCCTGCCGCAACCTAAAATCGTTTAGTTTCGGCCAATTCCCGACGAAACCAGGTTTTTTGTCTGATAAAGCAGTCCGTCTGTTCATCCGAAACAAAATAAAAAACGGTTTCTGACAAAAAAAATTGAAATTTTCTGAATGCTGATTTTAAGCTCTTTCCGATGGATAATTGAAAAATTATTGCATTTTACGTAAAATTTATCGATAAACGATGTAATATTATTTTATTTCAATCGTCATATGATAAAAGAACAAATTTTCAATCATCTTAAATATTCAGGTAAAATGAAAAAAATCTCAATCGCAATTGTTCTGATATTCTCAGTAGCATTGCAAATTAAAGCAAATCATGATGTGATTGTAAATCACAGTAACCGAAGTGTAACTATTCTGGCAAATTTTATTTCGCCGGCTCCTATTGAAAATGCAATGTTCCAAGCTGCCAATTTATGGAATTAAAGTAGCGGAAAAAATATTTGTAAAATTACAATAAATGGAAAAATGGAAAATTACACCATTCATTTCAGACTTGTAGTTAATCAAAATCCGCTTTGTGACACAGCCCTAAATATCATTACAGTTATTCCCGACAATCATCATTTTTTTAAAAGCGAAAGAATGTTCAACAACGATGGCGAAGAAACTGTTAATAAGACAGTAATTGTTAACGATGGAAAAATGATTGGTATAAGTAATTCATATCAATCGGATATAAATGTAATAGCGCACGCGATGGGCAATGTAATAGGATTACTACACAAAGACACACAAAAATGCTGTAGATTTAACGATACATATATTGAGGCGTTTCAATTATCAGAGTCAGTTTCAAATTTAGCAATGAATTCTCCCGGGGCAAACTTAAATACTCGTAAATTCACTGAAATTGGAAAAAGCAAACTCCAATATGTTGCAAAAGCAAATCGTTTTTATTAAAAAAAAAGAGGAAACTCCGTCGCGAGGATGGAAAAATGCTGAAAAATGGGCGTTAATTCTCATAAATTTTGATTTAATTTGCGCTTAAAATAGTTACTCCCATGAGAAAGTTTTTCATCAGCATTTTCCTCTTTTTTATTTTCCTAATGCCTGCACGTTCGCAGGATTACAACAATTTCTTTCAGAACAAAGCCTTTCGCATTGATTTTCAACTTTGTGGCGACGAAAAAACCACTACAGCCTGGCTTCATCAGTTGTCCGAAGAGCCCTTTTGGGGTGGACGGCGTGCGCAGCTTTCAACCGATTTGAATCTGGGGCAGAACCGCATTCAGGTTTTCGATTCGCTCAGCAATCAACTTATTTATACCGACGGATTCAGTACGCTTTATTTCGAATGGCAAACTACTCCTGAAGCTAAGTTGATGAAAAAATGTTTTGAACAAACGGTACAGATTCCATTTCCAAAAAAAGCCGTAAAAATCAATATTGACAAACGCAAAGGATTCGACAGCTGGGAAACCTTGCTGTCATTCAATGTTTCGCCTGAGGATAAACTGATTCGAAGAAACCAGTTACCCAAAGTACCTGTCAGGGAAATTCTGAAACCTGCAAGCCCCGACAAAGCTGTGGACATTGTGGTGATAGCCGAAGGTTATACGGCAGCCGAACAGGAAAAATTCTTTGAAGATGCAGCGCGTCTGGCCGACCATTTATTTACCCACGAACCCTTTATAAAGTATCGTAACCGCATCAATGTGTATGCTGTGGCGGCTGTTTCGGAGCAAAGCGGAATAAGTATGCCACACAAGGACAACTGGTTGAATACTGCTGTTCGCTCGCATTATTATACTTTTTACTCTCCCCGATACCTCACTTCGCCAGCCACTTTCAGCATTCGCGATTATGCGGCGCTTGTTCCTTACGATGCCATTTATGTACTTGCCAATACGCCCGAATATGGTGGCGGTGGCATATATAATTTTTACGCATTTGCATCGGCCGGCAGTAAACGTGCGCAGGCCGAAGTGGTAGTGCATGAGTTCGGACATTCTTTCGCCGGACTGGGCGATGAGTATTTTTATGATAGTGACGTCCTCGATGGCATGTATAATCTGACAGAAGAACCCTGGGAGCCCAATATCACTTCGCTGGTGAATTTCGATACCAAATGGAAAAATATGTTACCCAAAGGAACTCCCATCCCAACGCCTGTAACCGATGAAAATAAAACTGTCGGAATTGGTGTATTCGAAGGCGGTGGCTATCTTACCAAAGGAATGTATCGCCCTTCGTATGACTGCCGAATGCGTACCAACGATGCCAAAGCCTTCTGTCCTGTTTGCGAAAAAGCAGTGGAAAAAGTGATTCTGCATTTAACTGAAAAGTGATATTCAGAAACTTTTTTCAACGAATTTATAGCAAAATGGTTATAACGACCCTGTTCAGAATTTCGAACAGGGTCGTTTTTTATTGAAATAGCGTTATCTTTGCATTCAAAATCAAGAAAAAATGAATTTAAAAAATATACCCGAAAACCGCATCCTTATTTTGGATGGTGCAATGGGAACCATGATTCAACGCCACAAACTGGTGGAAAAAGATTATCGGGGTTCACGCTTTGCAAATAGCGAAATTCTCCAGAAAGGCAACAACGACCTTTTGGTACTTACTCAGCCTGATATTATTTACGGCATTCATTGCAAATATCTCGAAGCAGGCGCCGATATTATTGAAACGAATACTTTCAATGCCCAGCGAATTTCGATGGAAGATTACGGCATGGGGCATTTGGTAACCGAAATAAATGCCGAAGCAGCACGTCTGGCACGCAAAGCAGCCGACGAATATACCGCAAAAAATCCTCAGAAACCGCGCTTTGTGGCTGGTGCTGTTGGCCCGACCAACAAAACAGCCTCCATGTCGCCCGATGTAAACAATCCTGCTTACCGTGCAGTGAGTTTCGACGACCTGGTGTCGGCTTATAAGGAACAGATACTTGCGCTGATTGAAGGTGGTGTGGATGCGCTGCTTGTCGAAACCATTTTTGACACCCTGAATGCCAAAGCCGCCATTTTTGCAGCCGAAGAAGCTATGGCTGAACTTGGCAAACGTGTGGAACTTATGCTGTCGGCTACTGTGGCCGACACAAGCGGTCGCACTCTTTCAGGACAAACTATTCGTGCTTTTCTGGCCTCAGTAGGGCATGCTAACCTATTTTCCATTGGTCTGAACTGTTCGTTCGGAGCAAAGGATTTAAAACCTTATCTCGAGGAAATCAGTGCACATGCTGCTTGCTTCGTAAGCGCTTATCCAAATGCAGGACTCCCAAATCAGTTTGGCGAATATGACGAAACGCCCGAAATAATGGCCTCGCAGGTAAAAGAATATTTCGACGAGAAATTAGTAAATATAATTGGTGGCTGCTGCGGAACAACGCCCGAACACATTGCTGAATATCAAAAGCTGATAGAAGGCCGGGAAGTGAGAAAACCGGCGAAAGCCAGCACCGATCTTCAGTTATCAGGACTCGAAGCCCTTATTCTGAATGAAGAATCCTTATTCACAAACATCGGCGAACGTTGCAATGTAGCTGGTTCGAAAATGTTTCTGCGTTTGATAAACGAAAAGAAATACGAAGAGGCTCTGACCATTGCACGTAAACAGGTAGAAGATGGCGCGCAGGTAATCGACATAAACATGGACGATGCCATGCTCGAATCGAAAGAAGAGATGATTACATTCCTGAATTACGTGGTTTCGGAACCCGAAATATCGCGTGTGCCCATTATGATTGACTCTTCGAAATGGGAAGTGATCGAAGCCGGACTGAAATGTGTACAGGGAAAATGCATTGTAAATTCGATAAGTCTGAAGGAAGGCGAAGAGGATTTTCTGGATAAAGCACGCAAAATCCGCGCTTATGGTGCAGCAGTTGTTGTAATGGCTTTCGACGAAAAAGGTCAGGCCGACAGTTTCGAACGCAAAACACAAATTTGTGAGCGTGCTTATCGCTTGCTTGTCGACAAGGTTGGTTTTCCGCCTCAGGACATTATTTTCGACCCCAATGTATTGGCTATTGCCACAGGCATTGAAGAACATAATAATTACGGAGTTGATTTTATAAATGCCACACGTTGGATTAAACAAAATCTGCCATTTGCCAAAATAAGTGGTGGTGTGAGTAATCTTTCGTTCTCGTTTCGTGGAAACAACGTGGTTCGCGAAGCAATTCATTCCGTATTTCTGTATTATGCCATCAAAGAAGGCATGGATATGGGAATTGTAAATGCGGGCATGCTACAAATTTATCAGGACATTGAGCCTGAATTGCTTGAACATGTGGAAGATGTAGTGCTCAATCGTCGACCCGATGCAACTGAGCGTATGATTGCGCTGGCCGAAAAGGTAAAACAACAGGCTACCGGCGAGAAAGTGGAAAAAGTGGACGAATGGCGTTCGCGCGACTTACAGGGCCGACTTGAATATGCTTTGATAAAAGGTATCAGCGAGCATCTCGAAGGAGATTTAGCCGAAGCACTGACAGTGTATGCTTCGCCCATTGAGATTATTGAAAAACCTCTGATGAGCGGAATGAACATAGTAGGCGAGCTGTTTGGGGCCGGAAAAATGTTCCTGCCACAGGTGGTAAAAACTGCCCGTACCATGAAAAAAGCTGTAGCCATTCTTCAGCCCGAAATTGAAAAAACAAAAGTTCCGGGACAAAGCAGTTCTGCAGGCAAATTCCTGATTGCTACGGTAAAAGGCGATGTGCACGACATTGGGAAAAATATTGTAGCTGTGGTACTTGCCTGCAATAACTTCGAAGTGATTGACCTTGGCGTAATGACACCTACCGAAAAAATTATTGAAACAGCCATTCGCGAAAAAGTGGATATTATTGGTCTGAGTGGCCTCATTACTCCATCACTCGAGGAAATGACAGTGGTAGCTGCGGCTATGGAAAAGGCGGGTCTGAAAATTCCGTTGCTGATTGGTGGTGCTACAACATCGAAAATTCATACAGCAGTAAAAATTGCACCAAACTACAAAGGTCCTGTGGTGTATGTAAAAGATGCTTCGATCAATACATTTATTGTATCGCAGCTTATGAGCGAAAAATCGCATTATAACTTTGTAGCCGAAATAGAAGCTGAATATAAAACACTTCGTGAGAAACAAACTAAGAAAGTGGATTTGCTCAGCATGGAAGAAGCAAAAAAACGCAAGCCAAATTTATTCAATTAAAAAAACAAAGTGGCAAAAATGTTGATAATAACATTTTTGCCACTTTTGTTTTATATGGTATGTAACAAAAAGAGTTAAGCAATTCTACCAGTTGCAGTTGCAACCTTTCAGCCTGCGATTCCCATCCGATATCTGGTAAGAAACCACCAGCGAAAGCGTCGAAAAAGCATCGTGAGGCATTCCTCCTTTTTTGCCTTCAAGCATATCCGACAAACTGTAATGCAAATCAAATTCTGCCCCCAGTGAAAAACGATCGAAAAGTTCGTGTTTGTACCCTATTCCTAAAGGAATTACAGGGGCTACTGCACTTCCAACCATAGTTTCGCGCGGCGTTATCAACCTGTCGGTGATATAACCACTATAGAGAAAACCCAGTCCTCCAAAAAGATACAGAGATTTCACTTTGGGATAATATGCAGTAAAAAGATTATATTCCAATCGACCGGTGAACTCGAAAACGCTCGCACGAAACGAATAATTATCATCTCTGCGATCATATATTCCTGAATGAACAGCCACTTTATAAGCCCAACGTTCGGACACAGATTGATGAAAACCCACAGATATCATCGAATTTGCAGGCATTATCTGATCGAACCTATTACGTGTAAAAAGATAGTTTTCAAGAAAAGGGTCACCAATATCTCCCAGAAACAATGTGGAAGGTCCGGCAGTAATGTCAATCGACGATTCGCCAGAAGACACTCCGTTCCTCTGAGCAAACATTGTGACAGAAAGAAAACATATCAATATAATATTCAGCAATTTATGCATACAATCAACAGATTACCACCAGTTACAATTACAATTTCCGGCATTGGGAACACCGCCGTAAACCTTGTACGTAAATGTGAAATTTAAATTCGACAACACATCATTACTCCGCGAATTAATTGTGGAGACACCATCGAGAAAATCGGTAAAAGTGTAACGCCAGCCAAATTCAGCACCAAGAGCAAACCGTTGAGAAAATTGGTACTGATAACCAATCCCGAATGGCATCACCGGCGTAAGGCCTGCAGCGCCAATTATATCAGTCGGGCGCGGACCGCCATCCCTCACAAGATTAGGGCGATAACTCAAAATACCTGCCCCTGCAAAAACATACAAAAGACTTGGGGTTTTAATTTTGGAATAAGGACCTCCGTACAAAGTATATTCACTTTGCAAAGAAATTTCGGTAATATCAGAACTAAAAGAATAGCCACGTGTGGGGTTAGAGGTACCTTCGTCGGTTCCTGCAAACTGTCCGAAAGCAAGGGTTCCCTTTAGTCCGAAATTATTTGGAAAAAGCTGACGAAAACCAATAGAATAGAGAAAACGGGTTTTGGCCATATCCCAGTCTGTACTTCCTAATAATAGTTGATCCTGAACCTGCCCGCCCACATCGCCAAACAGATATGCAGGCCCCACTCCCGAGAGCATAATTGAAAATACGCCGGGCAAATCGTGACCAAACCGTCCGTTCGAACGCTTCTGGGCAGAAACAAAATGGGTTATACTTAATAGAAAAATAAGATATATTGATATTTTTCTCATCTAATTTCAGAAAATAATTGACAAAGATACATTTTAGAGATCAATAAATCAAACGGGAAATCTACATTAATAGTATTATCGGGAAAAATTAATACCTGAAACTACTTCCTCCCACAAACTCGCGCAACAGCGATGTAGGTGGAATTTCGCGCTCGGGAATCGATACAAAATAATTCAGAAACTTAATAAGCCTGTGTGTTTCGGTATACTCATCGCAGTATTTTGGCACTTCGGCAAGTATCGGTTCGGCATGTTTTTTCAACACAGCAAGTTCGAACAACAACGCCGAATTAAACATCACATCGGCATTTTCCTGAAAAGGGAAAATCCATTTCTCCTCACCTCTGCGAACACTTGGCCAACGCGCAATGGTTTCGCGGGCCGAATAATTTCTGAAGCGAAAATCGCGGATAATGCGTCGCAGCAATCGGGTATCGGTAGTCGGAATCCAGTTATGATTATCTATTGAAATAGTGGTGAGTGCCGACACATACACTTTAAATGTAAAATCCTGAGGAATTTCAGGAATCAGTTGAGGATTCAGTGCGTGAATTCCCTCCATTAACAAAATACTATCGGCTTCCAGTCTGAGTTTTTCACCTTTAAAGTAGCGTTTTCCATCTTCAAAATTAAAAAATGGAATTTCAATTTCCTCTCCTGCAAGCAATTGTTTCAAATGCTGATTAAACAAATCAAGGTCAAGCGCATGAAGATGCTCAAAATCCCATTCACCATTCTCATCGAGTGGTGTATCTTCGCGGTTTACGAAATAGTTATCGAGCGATAATGCCACAGGCTTAAGCCCGCTCACCATAAGCTGAATCGACAAACGCTTACTGAAGGTTGTTTTGCCCGACGAAGATGGTCCCGAAATAAGCACAAACTTCACCTTGTCAGTTCTCTGCGAAATCATATCCGCTATCGAAGCCACTTTTTTCTCGTGCAAAGCTTCCGACACTTTAATCAGATTGAACGACTGATTGTTTTTGCAGGCCACATTAAATTCGCCCACATTGTTCAGGTTCATGATCTTATTCCAGCCCACATATTCCTTAAAAATATCGAACATTTTAGGCAAATAAACCATTTCATCGAGTTCCACAGGATTATCGCGGTTAGGTACGCGCAGCAGCATTCCGTCGTAATAAGGTACCAGATCGAAAAGATTCAGATATCCGGTTGATGGTAAAAGTACTCCGTTGAAATAATCATAATATTCACCCATCCTGAAATAGCGACAATAAGGAGTACCAAAGGTTTCGAACAACGAAATTTTATCCTTCTGGTTCATTTGTTTTGCAAACAACTCCTTCACCACTTTCGTTTGCTTTTCCTCACACACAATCACCTCATTGCGCACAATTATATCTTTTACCTTTTCCTTAATGTTATTTATAATTTCAGAAGTCAGTGCATTGCCAAAAGAATCAATTGTACAATAATATCCTTTAGAAATCGGGTGTTCAATACGCAATGCTGCATTAGGATACAATTCTGAAATTGCCTTTCCGAGTACCATACTCAGCGAGCGAACGTATACACGCATACCCGAAGGGGAACTAACATCAACAAACTCCACATCTTTAGGCTTGTATACCAAAAAGTTAAGATCTTCAACCTTGTAATTCACCCTGGCCGCTACTACCTGATATTTTAGCTTTATACCTAAATCATTATATATTTCGATGAGTGAAGTTCCGAAAGAATATTGGTGATACGAACCGGTATTTTTACAGTAAATCGTTACTTTTTTTTCCATAAAATGCAAATACAGCGATGAATAATTTTAAATCCGACGTAAAATTACGTATTTTTTTTAGATGTATTTATTTGAGTGTCTCTGATTTTTGAATTACTTTTGCAACAAACTTTTCAAAAAAGACAGAATGGAATATTCATTTTACGATTTTCTGACTCTTATCGGCGCATTAGGATTGTTTCTTTACGGAATGAAAATAATGAGCGAAGGTCTACAAAAAGCTGCCGGAAACAAGCTCAGGGCTATACTTGCAGCAATGACTAAGAATCGCGTGGCAGGCGTTTTCACCGGAGTACTTATCACAGCTCTGATACAATCATCCTCGGCAACAACTGTAATGGTTGTAAGTTTTGTAAACGCAGGCTTGCTGAGTTTATTGCAGTCGGTTACCGTGATAATGGGTGCAAATATCGGTACAACGATTACGGCATGGATCATCTCACTGTTCGGATTTAAGGTTAGTATTGCCGCCTTCTCGCTGCCAATGATCGCAGTATCTATTCCTTTTATTTTTTCGGCAAAAAGTAAACGCAAATCTATAGGTGAATTTATCCTTGGGTTTGCGTTATTATTTATGGGACTCGACCTTCTGAAAAATTCGGTTCCCGATTTGAAGGCAAATCCTGAAATGCTTGAATTTCTGACTCAATACACAACTTCCGGTTTTGGCTCAGTACTTATATTTTTATTTATTGGTACCGTACTTACTATTGTGGTTCAATCGTCGAGTGCCACAATGGCTATTACTTTAATCATGGTAAGTAAAGGCTGGATTTCGTACGAACTGGGGGCAGCAATGGTTCTTGGCGAAAATATCGGGACCACCATCACTGCCAACATCGCAGCAATTCCGGCCAATGTATCAGCCAAGAGAGCAGCTCTGGCACACACCACTTTCAATATATTTGGTGTTATCTGGATGCTGTTTTTGTTTTTCCCATTCCTGCGAATGATCACCTATCTGGTTTCTAATTTCGGACCCGGCGATCCAACGCAACTTACAGCATTTACCTCCGGAATTGACGCAAATACGCTTAAGGTTATTACCTCTGACAAGGATGGATTAACTGCAAGCCAAGAAGTGCTAAAAGCTCAACTTTTCGATTATCAAATGGCAACATCGTACGGCTTATCGCTTTTCCATACCATGTTCAACCTTATCAATACGTTTATAATGATTTGGTTTGCCAATATTATAACCAAACTTGTTTCATTTGTAGTAAAAAAGAAAGAATCGGACGAAGAATTCCAGCTCAAATATATTTCCACAGGTATGCTTTCCACATCCGAACTTTCGTTATTGCAGGCTTGGAAAGAGTTGAAAGTATACAGCGAACGTACAACCCGCATGTTTAAACTGGTGCGAGACCTGTATTACGAAGAAAACGAAAATGAATTTGTAAAGAAATTCAGTCGTATTCAGAAGTACGAAAACATCAGCGACCGCATGGAAGTTGAAATTGCCAAATATCTCACAAAAGTTGCAGAAGGCCGCCTGAGCGAGGATAGTAAGCACCAATTACAAACCATGCTTCGTGTAGTTTCCGAAATTGAAAGCGTGGGCGACAGCTGTTACAACCTGGCACGTACTATTATGCGCAAACGCGAAGATAAATCGGTTTACAACAGCGAAATGAATGCAAACATCGATCTGATGATGAATCTGGTAGAAGGCGCTATTCACCAAATGAACGAATCGCTCGAAAACAACCACATCAGCAACGAAGAAGTAAACCGCTCGGTAAACATCGAAAACGAAATAAACAACTTCCGTAACCAGCTCAAATTACAAAATGTGGAAGATGTAAAAGGTAAAAAGTATAGCTATCAGGCCAGTGTAACTTACATGGATATCATTGTGGAGTGTGAGAAAATGGGCGATTACATAATTAATGTGGTCGAAGCCCTGAATGAAGCTACGGCTAAAAACTGAAAATTGAGAATGTAAAATAGCAGCTGATTCGGGTGGATGTAATTAGTCGGCCCGAATTTGTTGTGTATATAGAATATTGAATATTATGGACTACCTACTAATTCTTGCAGGTTTTGTAATTTTGATTGTGGGCGCTCACTTTTTAGTAGATGGCGCATCGGGAATGGCCAAACGATTTAACGTTTCGAATTTAGTCATCGGATTAACAGTTGTTGCTTTTGGAACTTCAGCACCCGAGCTCGTGGTAAATTTAGTGGCTGCACTTAATCCGGGAACTACCGATATTGCACTCACAAACATTATTGGCAGCAATATGATAAACACCTACATCATTCTTGGTATTGCTGCTTTAATTTATCCTATCGCCTCACAAAAAAGCTCCCGCCGTTTCGACATGCCGTTGAGCTTAATGGCTCCGGTTGCCGTTTTGTTATTGGTATGGGGAATGAATGGCGAAGTAAACCGGGCCGGCGGGCTCATATTGTTGCTGTTTTTCGTTTGGTTTATGACCGTAATGGTGCGTAAAGCAATGAAACATCCCGAACAGGCTGAAGAGGATTTCAAACCAATGAAAATATGGCTTGCACTCATTATGATTCTGGGTGGACTCGGAGGTTTGATTGGCGGCGCACAATTAATAGTACCCTCAGCCACACGTATCGCCGAATCGTGGGGAGTAAGTCAGTCAGTCATAGGGCTTACGATTATTGCACTTGGAACTTCGCTGCCTGAACTGGCCACGTCAGCTGTAGCTGCTTTCAAAAAAAATTCCGACATTGCGCTTGGGAATGTAGTTGGCTCGAATATCTTCAACGTATTTTTCGTGTTGGGTATCAGCGCTGTCATCCGACCATTACCGGCCTACACCAATATTTACACCGACTTAATTGTCACAGCACTGGGCAGTTTGCTTATTCTCATTTTTGTTTACACAAACAAAGCACACAGTATCAAGCGTTGGGGCGGAGCCATTCTACTCCTTATATATTCAGCATTTTTATACTGGATGATTGCCGGATAGTGATCAGATAAAAAAGAACATTAAAACAACAAAATAGAAAAACGTATCACAATGGATTTATTTAACGTTTACCCGTTATTTGATATTGAAATAGAAAAAGGTGTAAATTGTCGCACTTACGACAAACAAGGCATTGAATATCTCGATCTTTACGGAGGACATGCCGTTATTTCAATTGGACATTCGCATCCGTACTACGTACAAAAAATTGCGCAACAGTCTGAGAAACTTGTATTTTACTCAAACTCCATTGTAAACAAACTTCAGGAAGAACTGGCTCTGAAACTCGGAAAAATTTCGGGCTACGAGGATTATTCGCTTTTTCTGGTAAACTCAGGTGCCGAAGCAAACGAAAACGCTTTAAAACTGGCTTCGTTTCACAACGGCAGAAAGAAAGTGATTTCATTTCAGAAAAGTTTTCACGGTCGCACATCGGCAGCGGTAAGAGTTACCGATAACCCCAAAATAAATGCGCCTATCAACGAAGGCTTCGAAGTGGATTTTCTGCCACTGAACGACATTGAAGCTGTACGCAAATCACTTTCAGCAGGTGATGTTTGTGCAGTGATTATCGAAGGTATTCAGGGCGTGGGTGGCATCCGCACTCCCGAACCAGCATTTTTACAGGCATTGAGCGAAGAATGTAAAAAACACAACACTATTCTTATTCTCGACGAAGTACAGTCGGGTTATGGTCGTAGCGGAAAATTTTTCGCGCATCAACATGCAGGCATTCGCCCCGACCTGATTACTGTAGCAAAAGGTATGGGCAACGGTTTCCCCATTGGAGGCGTGCTCATCAGCCCAAAATTTGAAGCTTCTTTCGGATTGCTCGGTACTACTTTTGGCGGAAGTCATTTGGCTTGCGTAGCCGCTATTGCTGTGCTCGACGTGCTCAAAGCTGATCATCTGGTTGAGAATGCTGAAAAAACAGGTGCATATATTATGCAGAAACTGGCGAAAATCCCTGAAATAAAAGAAATTCGCGGAATGGGACTCATGATCGGTATTGAATTTAACGAGCCGGTGGCCGAATTACGCAAGAAACTTCTTTTCGAAAAGAAAATTTTTACCGGCGTAAGCGGCACAAACACAATCCGCCTGCTGCCTCCATTATGCCTGACAAAAGCAGATGCCGATATATTTATCGAAAAACTCAAACAATTGCTTTAATGCAAAGTCTCCCGTTTAAAATATTGATCATCGCATTGGCAGTAACACTTCTTACTCCGTTTTCGGCATTTGCACAAAATGCCGTTGCGGAGAAAGTTTTTCTTAAATCGGGAAAAAGTTATACAGGCGAAATTGTTTTACGAAACGATGAAGTACTGATTCTGAAACTCAGCGATGGAACGCGCTTTCAGTTTGCTGCTCAGGATATCGAAAAAATTGAAACCGTTACTTCCGAAGAACAACAGGCCGAACAAAACGAAAAAGAACCTGAGCCCGTATTATCAGGCATTATCGAACTTTCGGGCGGAGTTAGCGCTGCACAATACAAAACCTCTGCGGTTCCGTTTACAAGTGCAGGCATAAGCTTTGGCTCCGATCAATTTGGCGATGGCACATTTTTTATCGGTGTGGGTACCGCTTTTCACACAGCTTTTCTGTCGACTCCGGATATGGCGCTAAACTTCATTCCCGTTTACCTGAAAGGACGAAAAATATTCAAACGAAGCATTGTAAGTCCCTATCTTGCGCTCGACCTGGGCTATGCTTTTGCAGCTCAAAAAGATTACTCTGGTGGAATATACTCAAAAATCAATCTTGGCATTCAAAAACGGTTAACATACAAAACCTCCTTTTTTGCAGGCTTATACGCCGGAGCCACAGGCTATGGAGGCTCGCTCACCGGGCAATACGAAAACAACAATTTTAGCTTTAACGGAAAAACAGCATTTGTAAGTGGCGGGCTAAGCCTGGGACTTCAATTCTAGGCAGGTATTAATATCGACAAAATCAGACAAAAAATACTTATATGCAAATCAACAACTTATCAGAAAATAACTCCATTCTGAATCATTACATCAAAGAAATCCGCTCGGTAGAAATTCAGGGCGACCCTATGCGCTTCCGTCGGAACATGGAACGTATCGGCGAAATTATGGCATATGAAATAAGCAAAACCATGAAATTCGAAAACGAAGATGTGCAAACTCCGCTTGGTATTGCTCCGACAAATGTAATCAGCGAAAAAGTGGTGATATCTACAATTTTAAGAGCAGGGCTTCCATTTCATCAGGGCTTCCTCACCTATTTCGACCGTGCTGAAAATGCTTTCGTATCGGCATATCGCAAATACAAAGACGCACTAAAGTTCGATATTTTTATTGAATACATTGCTTCGCCCGACCTCACAGGCAAAACACTGATTATTACCGACCCTATGCTTGCCACCGGAGGTTCAATGGAACTGGCTTACGGCGCACTGCTCACCAAAGGCACTCCTGCTCACATTCATGTGGCCACAGTAATATCGAGTCAGCCGGCCATCGATTATATTGCGTCGCACTTTCCTGCCGCAAAAACCACCGTATGGGCAGCAGCTATCGACCCTGAACTGAACGACCATTCGTACATTGTACCCGGCCTGGGCGATGCAGGCGATTTGGCATACGGAGTAAAGCTCTGATTTCAAATCACATTTATAGAAAAGAGGTCTGTAAAAAGCAATAAGAACGCAAAATTACACAAATCAATTATTTGTATTTCAACAATTTATTGATTTGCAAATCTATTGAATTTGTGTAAATTTGCGTAATTTGCGGTCTAATAAATTTTATCAGGCAGTCTAATAAATTTTCGACACCAGCCATATTTTCAGCCTTGCAGGCAACCAGTTACCAAGCAGGCAAATCAGTTTATAATCAATTCGCGGAACTACCACAGTTTTCATCCTTTTTCTGAAAACCTGCTGCACAATGGCTTTTGCAATTTTATCGGGTGGCATTCCGTTTTGCTCATCTTTTTCCATTTTGCCAACCGATATTTTCATTCGCTGATAGTACGGTGAATCCAGCTGTTCGGCTTTCACTGAATATTTACGGGCCGAGGTAAAAGCTGTTTTTGTATCGCCCGGAAGAATTGTTGAACATTGAATATGAAACGGTTTAATTTCAATGGCCAGTGCCTGCATAAACATAAGCAAAGCTGCCTTTACCGACGAATAAAAAGCCTGATAAGGAATGGGAATCACAGCTGCAACCGACGAAACAGCAATAACACGTCCGTAACCCTGACTACGAAATGTCGGCAAACAGGCCTGAATTGTTTTTACCACACCAAAAAAATTGGTTTCGAACTGATATTTTACCTCATCGGACGAAGCATCTTCTACTGAGCCTGCCAAACCATTTCCGGCATTAGCTACCACCACATTCAAATAGCCACGTTCTTCAACAATACGTCTCACAGTGCTTTCGAGTTGCGTTTCGTCATTTACATCGAGTTGCACGGGAACAAATTCGCCACCACTTTGTTGGTTTTGATAAGCCTTAGCCAACCGGCGCGAAGCTCCGTATACCACAGCTCCGGCATCGACAAGCATGCTGGCCGTTGTTTCACCAATTCCGGCACTTGCTCCGGTCAGAAATACGATTTGTTGTTTCATCTGTTTATTTTTTATTTGTCAGATAGAACTTGCATTGAACATGGGCTTTGGTTTAAAAGTCAATTTTAATGCTCGTTTCATACTTTGTTTCGATTAGTACACAAAGATATATTCAGATTTGCAGAAAATAAACAATTATTACAAAAAATAAATTGCGGTTTGCCACAAATACATTATTTTTATCACAACAATTCGACACATAAGTAACCGATAATTATTATTGATATGTTTTCACCACATAGTACACAATAGTTTTGAAACAATAGAAAAGACTGAGAACACATAGGATTATCCCGAATATCGGGATAATTTCAGAGCGATAAAAGTATCGTCAGATACTTTTACTATGTGAACTAAGTCTTTTTCCTCAATTATTTCTATGTGTACTATTGTGTTTGTAAATACAACATTTAACACTATTTATATAAGTAACAGGAAGACAATCTGAAATGGCTCACAATCAAATAAAAACATACACATTTGCCGAAAGTGGAAGCGAAAATCCAATGTTCATACTGAAACGAATGGAAGATATTTACTTTAATGGTGACGGAGAATCGGACTCGCCACACCGGCACGATTATTATGCCATCATTCTGGTTGAAAAGGGCAAAGGTGTACATTATGTCGATTTTGAAAAATACGACATCAGCGACCATAGCGTATATTTCATTTTGCCGGGACAAATGCACCAGGTAGTGCTCAGCGAAGCACCCAAAGGATGGGTACTGGCTTTTACCGAGGAATTTCTGATCAGCAACTCCATTTCCGAAAAACTGATAAACGACATTTATCTGTTCAACGATTACGGGCAGTCGCCACCGCTACCGCTCAACGAATCGCAGATGAATATTTACAAAAGTCTGATTGATCAAATGGAACATTTCTCGGCCAGTCTGAAGAACTATTCCGGCGAAGCCACAGGTTCATTGCTGAAACTTTTTCTGATTCAGAGCAATAACCATTGCAGCCTTGCCAAGGAGAACAACCCGCAGCTTATCGAAACCACAAATCACCTGCTGCGTTCGTTCAAACAACTGCTCGATAAGCATTACAAAACCAAACACAAAGTATCGGACTATGCCGATATGCTCGCTGTAACAGCCGACTACCTGAACAAAACCGTAAAAAATATTACCGGCAAACCAGCCAAAGAACATATTCAAAGCAAATTAATTGTAGAGGCAAAGCGCACCTTACTGTTTTCGAATATCAGCAGCAAGGAACTTTCGTACGAGCTGGGATTTGAAGAATCGGCACATTTCAACAACTTTTTCAAGAAAACAACCGGTTTTAGTCCTACCGAATTCCGCAGCAGCGTCCGTTTGTCCTGATTTTTGCAATCATGCTCCTGATTTCTTTAATTTTTACAATAATTTGTCGCCGTATCTTTGCATTATCAAAATTAAACATTGGCAAATGCCTTTATTTTGCCACAGAAATAATGTAAAACAGGCAGTTGAAAAGCTGCATTAAAAATTAAAGAATATGAACGCAATTATCAAGAAATTTTTCGCAACCGACACACAATCGTGGTCACTGTTAATCTCACGTTTAGCCCTGGGAATTGTTATTTTACCACATGGTATGCAAAAAGCCTTAGGCATGTATGGCGGATACGGATTCGAAGCCACACTCGGATTTTTTCAAAGCATGGGAATGCCACTTCTTTTGGGAGTTTTGGTTATTCTTGCTGAGTTTGTGGGCGCAATCGGCGTAATTCTCGGAGCCGGAACACGCTTTATGGCATTTTCCATTTTCCTGACTTTGGGTGGCGCAATGTTCCTTGGCGGACACGTTGAACACGGATTTTTCATGAACTGGTTTGGCGCTCAGGCAGGGGAAGGTATCGAATACTTCCTTTTGGTGCTTGGTTTGGCAGCCTCGCTAATGATAAGCGGTGGTGGAAAATTCTCGGTTGATGGTTTTGTTTCAGAAAAACTTAAATAATTTCAACAAACAGCTATACCCACTTTTCAATAGCAGTATAGCTCAGAGTTTACAAAATGGGACTAAATCCGAAAATCATACGGATTTAGTCCTTATTATTTCCAAACCTTCAAATTCGATTTCTGCAATCCGGTTCCGCAAAAACTTCTCTCAATCATAATGCTCTGTTTTTCAGAACTCACACATTCGCAATATTTTATCGAAAAAGATTGCAGGTCGTCATTTTTTTTGTACCTTTGCAGCCCTGAATACGCATAAGGTACGCTATACCCGAAAGCATTGATTCACAACAATCCGCAGCAATAATTGCGATCGAAACAGTTATCAGAAAATATCGGAAATAAATAAAAATTATGAACATCGTCAGAAAAGACATCGATCAGAACAACGCAATTCTCACATTGCAAATCGAAAAAAACGATTACGCCGAAAGAGTAGAAAAAACCCTTCGTGATTACCGCAAAAAAGCCAACATTCCGGGCTTCCGTCCGGGAATGGTTCCTGTTGGACTTATCAAAAAAATGTATGGAAAAGCTGTAGCTGCCGAAGAAATCAACAAAATGATTTCGGACGAATTGTTTAAATACATCCGCGAAAACAACATCAACATGTTGGGCGAACCTCTGCCAAACGAAACTGAGCAGAAAGAACTTGACCTCAACAGCGACGAAACACTCGAATTCGTTTTCGATCTTGGCCTCGCTCCTGAGTTCGAAGTAGAACTTAACAAAAAAGACAAAGTAAAATACTACCAGATTGCCGTAAGCGACGAAATGATCGAAAATCAGATCAAATCGTACACCGGACGTTATGGCAAATATGTGCAGGAAGATACCGTGGAAGAAAAAGACATGGTAAAAGGTAGCATGCTCGAAATGGCCAACGGAAAAGTAAACGAAGATGGCATTAAAGTAAAAGATGCTGTACTGACTCCTGCTTACATCAAGGACGAAGCCGTAAAAGCTCAGTTTGTAGGCGCTAAAAAAGGCGACACCATTACTTTCAATCCTGCCACTGCACTTGTAGATGCTGCTGAAATCAGCTCACTTTTGAAAGTTTCGAAAGATGAAGCCAAAGAAATCACAGCCGATTTCAGCATAACAATCGATGGCATTACCCGCTATCACGAAGCTGAAGTAAACCAGGAATTGTTCGACAAAGTATATGGCGAAGGCGTGGTAACTTCGGAAGAAGATTTCAAAGCCCGCATCAAAGCCAGTATCGAAGAAACACTTGCTGCCGACAGCGATTACAAATTCGGTATCGATGCACGCGAAGTGGTATTGGCTAAGTTCGACGGACTTACCTTCCCCGATGCATTCCTGAAACGCTGGGTAAAATCGACCAACGAAAACCTGACCGACGAAACCCTCGAAGCTGATTATCCAAAAATGATTGCCGACCTGAAATGGCAGCTTATCAAGGACAAAGTTGCTAAAGCAAACGATATCAAAATTGAAAATGCCGATGTGGAAGCTTACGCTCAGAAAATCACACGTGCTCAGTTTGCTCAGTACGGAATGGTAGGTATGGACGATGAGATTATCGTGAACTACGCCAAAGACATGCTGAAAAAAGAAGACACTCTGAAAAGCATTATCGAAAAAGTAGCTGAAGAAAAAGTATTTGAAGTTATCAAAAACACTGTAAAACTTGACACTAAAGAAGTTTCGGTGGAAGATTTCAATAAAATGTTTGAGAACTAATCGTTAAGGATTATTCCCAAATCACAATATTTCATAGCGAAAAGGCTTTTATCCCGGCTGAATTAAACAAAAAAATTATACCTTTGTTTGATCTTCCGTAAGGATTAAAGCCTTTTTCGATTCAGCTAAAAAACATAAAAATAAAAACATAAAAAACTACCACTATGGACATGAATAACGAATTCCGCAAATACGCCACCAAACACCTGGGAATGAATGGACTGTCGCTCGAAAAATATGCTAACATCACCAGCAGCTACATTTCGCCTTCAATTCTCGAAGAACGTCAGTTAAACGTGACACAGATGGACGTTTTTTCGCGTTTAATGATGGATCGTATCATCTTTTTGGGCACTCAGGTCGACGACTATACAGCCAATGTCATTCAGGCACAACTTCTTTTTCTGGATTCATCCGATCCGGGCAAAGACATTTCCATTTACCTGAATACTCCCGGCGGATCAGTTTATGCAGGACTTGGCATTTACGACACCATGCAGTTTATCGGGTCGGATGTGGCAACTATCTGCACAGGCATGGCTGCTTCGATGGGAGCTGTACTGCTTGTAGCCGGAGCCGATGGCAAACGCTCAGCACTGAAACACTCACGCGTAATGATTCACCAACCTATGGGCGGCGCTCAGGGTCAGGCTTCGGACATTGAAATTACAGCCCGCGAAATTCAGAAACTCAAAAAAGAGCTCTATACCATCATTGCCGACCATTCGAAAAACGATTTCGAACGCATTGAAAAAGACTCAGATCGCGACTACTGGATGACTTCGCAGGAAGCGCTCGACTATGGTATGATCGACAAAATTCTGATTAACGAAAAGAAGAAATAATTAATTGAAAAACAAGACCTTTTCAGCAGAAAAGTAATATCTCTTTATGGCTAAAAATTCGAAACATTGCAGTTTTTGCGGACGACCCGAGGCACAGGTTGATTTCTTTATTATGGGGCAGGATGGCGCTCACATTTGTAACGAATGTGCTGTGCAGGCCGCCGAAATAGTAAAAGAAAACACCTCCTTACGGGCAAAACCACTCTCCATACAAAAAGATCAGGTTCCCAAGCCGGTTGAAATAAAAGAATATCTCGACCAGTATGTGATTGGTCAGGAGGAAGCTAAAAAGTTTCTATCGGTGGCCGTGTACAATCATTATAAAAGATTAATGCAGGAAAAAACCAACGATGATGTGGAAATTGAAAAATCAAACATCATCATGGTGGGTTACACAGGTACCGGAAAAACTCTTTTGGCACGCACAATTGCAAAAAAGCTGCATGTTCCGTTTACCATTGTCGATGCCACTGTTCTTACCGAAGCAGGATATGTGGGCGAGGATATCGAAAGTATCCTTACACGCCTGCTACAGGTGGCCGACTACGATGTAAAAGCGGCTGAAAGAGGCATCGTGTTTATCGATGAGATTGATAAAATTGCCCGCAAAGGCGATAACCCAAGCATTACCCGCGATGTAAGCGGCGAAGGCGTACAACAGGGTTTGCTCAAACTGCTCGAAGGCTCGGTTGTAAATGTGCCACCTCAGGGCGGACGTAAGCATCCCGACCAAAAAATGATTGCCGTCAACACGCAAAATATTTTGTTTGTCTGCGGTGGTGCTTTCGATGGTATTGAAAAGAAGATTGCCTCGCGACTCAATACGCGCGTGGTAGGCTATGGTGCAGCCCTCGAAAATGACCAGGTGGACAAAAACAACATGCTGCAATACATAGCGCCACAGGACCTGAAATCGTTCGGATTGATTCCGGAAATCATTGGCCGTTTGCCCATTCTCACATATCTTGAGCCACTGGACCGCAAAGCATTGCGTCGTATCCTTACAGAGCCTAAAAATTCGATTGTAAAGCAATATATCAAGTTATTCAAAATGGATCAGATCGATCTGATTTTCGACGACGACGTGCTCGACTATATTGTAGACAAAGCCATTGAATTTAAACTTGGCGCACGTGGACTCCGATCAATTACCGAAACCATCATCATGGACAAGATGTACGAGATGCCATCGAAAAACGAGAAAACACTTCAGGTTAGTCTCGATTATGCTCAGAGCAAAATAGAAAAAACGAATATGAACCGTCTGAAAATTGCCTGATAAAAACATAAAGATTTAAAAAACAAATATTTATTCAACAAAACCGGATAATCCTCAAATTATTTTGAGATTATCCGGTTTTTTTTCCGAAAAGGGCTTGTATATTTGAAATCTGTTTATAATTTTGTTTGATGAATAGAACAAGAGTAGCATTCTTCGCAAAAAAGACGAAAAAAAGTCAATACCAAATGCGGGAATCTCAACAATATGTACTACTTTCGCAAACCAAATTTTGATTAAGAATAGCGGTATGGCTACACATTCTGTATTGACTGAACATTTGAAAAAACACTTTGGCTTCGATGGTTTCAAAGGCAATCAGGAGGCTATTATTCAAAATGTTCTGGAAGGAAGAGATACCTTTGTACTTATGCCCACAGGTGGGGGTAAGTCATTGTGCTATCAGCTTCCCTCGCTTATTATGGAAGGGACAGCCATAGTCATTTCGCCACTTATCGCCCTGATGAAGAATCAGGTAGATGCCATGCGAAATTTTAGTGAGGAAGACGGAATTGCGCACTTTATCAATTCGTCGCTGAGCCGTCAGGCCATCGATCAGGTAAAGGCCGATATTCTTTCGGGAAAAACAAAACTACTTTACGTAGCCCCCGAATCGCTCACAAAAGAGGAAAATATTGAATTCCTGAAACAACTGAAAATATCGTTTTATGCGGTGGACGAAGCACACTGTATTTCGGAATGGGGACATGATTTCCGGCCCGAATACCGCAGGATACGACCCATTATCAACGAGATAGGGCATGCTCCGCTGATTGCACTTACAGCCACCGCAACTCCCAAAGTGCAGCACGATATTCAGAAGAATCTGGGCATGCTGAATGCCAATGTATTCAAATCGTCGTTCAACAGGGCCAATCTTTATTACGAAGTACGCCCCAAGACAAAAGATGTAGAAAAAGATTTAATTAAATATATTCGCTCCCAGGCAAATAAATCGGGTATTATTTATTGTCTGAGTCGAAAAAAAGTGGAAGAGCTGGCTGAAACGCTGAGCATGAATGGCATCTCCTGCCTTCCCTATCATGCCGGCATGGATTCGGCTGTGAGAAGTGAAAATCAGGATAAATTCCTGATGGAAAAGGTGCAGTTGATAGTGGCTACCATAGCTTTTGGAATGGGCATAGATAAACCCGATGTACGTTTTGTAATTCACTACGATATGCCCAAAAGCCTCGAGGGCTACTATCAGGAAACCGGCCGTGGAGGACGCGATGGCGGTGAAGGACAATGTATTGCATTTTATGCATACAAAGATCTTGACAAACTCCGTAAATTTATGCAGGGCAAACCCGTAGCCGAACAGGAAATCGGGAATCAACTATTATTAGAAACGCAGGCTTATGCCGAATCATCTGTCTGCCGGCGTAAATTGCTTTTACACTATTTTGGCGAAGAGTATGAAAATGATAACTGTGCATGTTGTGATAACTGTATGAAACCAAAGAAAACAATTGAAGGACAAGAGTTCCTTACACTGGTTTTTGAAACCATTCTGGCTGTTCGTGAGAAATTTAAAGCCGAACACATTGTTGACATTTTAAAAGGAAATGAAACTTCCGATGTAAAGTCGTATCAACACGACGAACTCGAAACTTTTTCTTCGGCATCCGACGAAGACGAAAAGCTGCTTCATGCTGTTATTCGTCAGGCTATGCTGGCCGGATTCCTTTCGAAAGATATTGAAAATTACGGTCTGCTGAAAATAACAGCAGCAGGTAAAGCCTACATAAAAAAACCAACACCTTTCCCTGTGGTGAAAGACAATGAGTTTGAAGATGAAGACGAAGAAACTACTGTAAAAAGCAGTGGAGGCACCTGTGCTGCCGACGATGTACTTTTCTCAATTCTGAAAGATTTGAGAAAAAAACTTTCGAAGAAATTAGAAGTACCGCCATTTGTAATTTTCCAGGATCCATCGCTCGAAGCAATGGCTACCACCTACCCTATTACAATGGACGAACTTCAGAACATTCCGGGTGTAGGCGCAGGAAAAGCCAAGCGTTACGGCGAGGAATTCCTGAAAGTCATCAAGGAACATGTGCGCGAAAACGAAATTATTCGCCCCGAAGACCTGCGTGTACGCACTGTAGCCAACAAATCGAAGCTCAAAGTATCAATTATACAGTCTATCGACCGCAAAATTGCCCTCGACGACATAGCAATGGCCAAAGGCCTTGAAATATCAGAATTGCTCGACGAAATTGAAGCCATTGTATATTCAGGCACAAAAATAAATATCGATTATTTCCTGGATGAAGTAATGGATCCGGATCGTGTGGAAGAGATTTTTGATTACTTTAATTCAGCAGAAACAGATAAGATTGAACCCGCTTTGCGCGAACTTGGCGAGGATGACTTCAGCGAAGAAGAAATCCGTCTGGTACGCATTAAATTCCTCTCTGAAATAGGAAACTAAGAATCGCTGAGCAAAACAAAAACAAAGCCCTGAAATCATATGATTCCAGGGCTTTGTTTTTAAGCCTTTACAGACACTCAGAGATTATCTTTGCTGTTCCTTAGCCCAACTATCCTTAAGCGACACAGTGCGATTGAAAACAAGCTGTCCGGGCTTTGTATCCGGGTCTACGTTGAAGTAACCAATACGCTGGAACTGGAAATGATCGAGCGCTTTGGCATTGGCCAGCGAAGGCTCCACATAACATTCGGTCAGTACTTTCAGCGAATCGGGATTCAGCAGGTCGCGGAAGTCGCGCGGATCGGCCGAAGGATTCTCCACACTGAACAAACGGTCGTACAAGCGAACCTCGGCTTTCAGCGCATGTGCAGCCGAAACCCAGTGCAGCGTGCCTTTTACCTTGCGGCTGGCATCCGGCATACCACTTTTGGTTTGCTCGTCGTATTCGCAGTAAATTTCTTCGATATTGCCATCGGCATCCTTTTTACAGCCGGTACATTTTACGATATATGCACTTTTAAGGCGTACTTCCTGACCGGGAGTCATACGGAAGAATTTCTTAGGAGCATCTTCCATAAAATCCTCACGCTCTATGTAAAGCTCACGACTGAAAGGAATCTGACGCGAACCGGCACTTTCATCCTCCGGATTATTGATAGTATCCATCATCTCGGTTTTTCCTTCGGGATAATTCGTTACAATCAGTTTCACGGGATTAAGCACAGCATTCACACGGATCGCTGTCTTGTTAAGACTTTCGCGCACAGCATGTTCGAGCAATCCTATATCGTTCTGCGCTTCGAATTTGGTATAGCCGATTTTGTCGATAAAATTATGAATGGCATCAGGCGAATAACCCCTGCGACGCAATCCGCCGATAGTTGGCATGCGTGGATCGTCCCAACCGCGAACTAAGCCTTCCTGCACCAGTTGAAGCATTTTACGCTTACTCATTACAGTATAAGTGAGGTTCAGACGGTTGAATTCAATCTGACGGGGACGATAATCCGAATCCTTAAACTGATCGATAAACCAGTCGTAAAGGGGACGATGCACCTCAAACTCCAGCGTACAAAGCGAGTGAGTCACTCCCTCGAAATAGTCCGACTGTCCGTGTGCATAGTCGTACATTGGATAAGCCTTCCACGTATAACCGGTACGGTGATGCGGATGCGA
The DNA here is from genome assembly GCA_034004015.1 of Paludibacter sp. Taxonomy (GTDB): domain Bacteria; phylum Bacteroidota; class Bacteroidia; order Bacteroidales; family Paludibacteraceae; genus Paludibacter. The sequence continues at coordinate 572 of JAVEXN010000017.1, read as the reverse complement.
AGTAATTACGCGATACATAATAGGATCGCGGAAGTGCATATTCGATGAAGCCATGTCGATTTTGGCACGCAAAACCATAGCGCCTTCGGGAATTTCGCCCGTATTCATTTTTTCGAAAAGCGCTAAACTTTCTTCTACGGGACGATTACGGTAAGGACTTTCGGTGCCGGGTACAGTTGGTGTACCTTTTTGCTTTGCTATATCCTCAGCCGATTGTTCGTCGACATAAGCTTTTCCTTTTTTGATAAGCGCAACAGCCAAATCCCAGAGTTGCTGGAAATAGTCGGAAGCATAATATATATTTGCCCACTGGTAGCCGAGCCATTGGATATCTTCCTGAATGGACTCTACATACTCCACATCTTCTTTGACAGGATTCGTATCGTCGAAGCGAAGGTTGCAAATGCCTCCATAGTTACGTGCAATACCGAAATCGAGGCAAATGGCCTTGGCATGTCCGATATGCAGGTAGCCGTTGGGCTCCGGCGGAAAACGGGTCTGAATACGTCCACCGTTTTTACCTTCCTTCAAATCCTGCTCCACAAAAGTCTCAATAAAATTCAGACTTTTCT
>JAVEXN010000068.1:0-4073 GCA_034004015.1 Paludibacter sp. | reverse complement strand
ACAAAAAAAATCTTCCGTTATGCGGAAGATTTTTTTTTGTGTCTAACTCAAATACATTTCAACAAACTGATTCTTGTTGACCTTCTGAACCCTGTAGTTTGCAGCAAACTGCATAATTTTCTGTATCGATTGAAGCGAGGGTTCCAAACTCAGTTCTTTTTTACGGGTTTCTAAATCAGTTTTTTTTAAAGGAGTAGTAGTTTTTTGCATAGGCAACTGCGCATTTTTTTATTGTTTGTAATAATAACGCAGCTGTATTAAAAAAATTATATCCCGCCCGAAAAAAAAGTTTGTTGTGCTTATTTTAATTCCAGATATATATCGTTTTCCTGTGCAATACGCCGCATGTTCATCAAAGCATAGCGCATACGGCCCAGCGCAGTGTTGATACTCACATCGGTTTTTTCGGCAATTTCCTTGAAACTCAGATCCTCGAAATAGCGCATACGCACTACCGAACGTTGCGATTCGGGCAGAAATTCAATAAGGCGAACCACATCGGCCAGCACCTGCTCGTTCGACATAGTATCTTCCACGCATTTTTCCGACAGGCTTGAATTATTAATTACATCATATTCCATTCCGTCGGCCGAGAAGGTGTTTTCGTTTTTCTCACGGCGAAAGTGGTCGATAATCAGGTTGTGAGCGATACGGTTGATCCAGCCGAGAAATTTTCCCGACTCTACATAACGACCTTGCTGTATGGTGGCAATGGCTTTTATAAATGTATCCTGAAAGATGTCTTCGGTAAGCTCGCGGTTGCGTACAATCAAAAATATATACGAAAATACTTTCGATTTATAGCGGGAGAGCAGAACTTCAAATGCATCATTGTGGCCGTCTTCATACAATTTTACCAATTTATCATCGGTTAACTGACTAAGATTTTTCATTACGTCTAAATTTTGGGGTTTCAGAGTAATCTTACGGCAATAGGCATTTTAGTTTTTGGGGTGAATAATAATGTTGAGACTGCAAATATAATGATTGTATAATAAAAAACAAATTATTTAAGCAAAAAAATTAAGGATGATTACAATAAAATATATTGTTGTCCGGTGAAAAATATTTGATTCTTCGCTTCGCTCTGAATGACAGTGTTTTGTGTTGAATTTGTTTTGGAGGGGGTAGGTTGGCGGCGAAGCCGCCAACCTACCCCCTCCAAAACAAATAACTAACTGATTGTCATCTCGAACGGAGTGAGAGATCTCATTTTAGTCATTTTGAAAATTTTTACCTGACAACACAGAATAAAATACATGAATATGTTTTTAATGTGATTCTGATACAGATATTCTCAATCGGATTTCTGATTAAATAGTTAGCAACATTCCTCAAAATCACACTTTTCCGTTTCATTTTCGAATTCGATGGTAGCGTGCTGAATGCCCTCGTGCAGCAGGTGTTCACGGATTTTTTGTTTCAGGGCCGTTTGCTGTACAGCGTTTAAACTACCGGTAAGCACCACATGCAGGGTCATTACATTGTATTCGCCATCCACCGACCATATATGAAGGTCGTGTACCGATTTTATTTCATCGAAAGCAACAAGTTCATCTGTAATTTTCTCCGAATCAATTTCCTGTGGAATAGCCTGTAATACAATCTTCAGACTTTGTTTCAGGTTTTTAAACACATTGAAAATCACAAACAAAGCAATGGCTACCGACAACACAGGGTCGAGCACAGGCATATCAAAAAAATGCATCACTACGGAACCAATCAGAATAGCCAGCCAGCCGAGGACATCCTCGAGCATGTGCAACGACACTACTTTCTCGTTCAGTGAGTTTCCCCTGCGCAGCCTGAACATGGCTGCACCATTGACACCCACACCCAATATGGCCAGAAAAAACATACCTACAGTATGTGTGGGCTCGGGATTTAAAATGCGTGGTATGGCTTCGGAGATAATAAAAATACTTCCGACAAGCAAAATAATGGAATTAATAATAGCTCCAAGCAAAGCAAAGCGCTTGTAACCATATGAGTAATGCTTGTCGCTTTTCTTTTTCGAGAATTTCTGAAAATACCAGGCCATACCCAACGAAAACGAATCGCCAAGGTCATGTATGGCATCCGAAAGAATGGCCATACTATTGGTGAGCAAGCCTCCGATAATTTCGATGATGGTAAAACTCAGATTCAGAAAAAATGCCACGCTAATGTTTTTTACATCAGCGTCGTGAGCATGATTATGTTGATGGGAATGATGATCGTGCATGGTTTTGGGTTGGTTAGTTTGTTATTCAGTTAATCAGTTGATTGGTTTATTGGTTTTTGAAGACGTTGGTAATAAATAGTAAATGGTAAATGAACAAATGGTAAATTAATAAATAGATATTCGCTTACTTCCTCGCCTTAAACCATTTCTTTACAGGAATATCATAACCTGTTCCGTTCATATAATTATAAGTGGCCAGGTTCAGAGCTTCGCCAAGTGCTTCGAGATTAGTCACAGGCTGTGTGCTGAAAGGAATTTCGTTGTTGGCAAAGGGATTTGGCTTTGTTTGCAGCGATTTTGCACCTACCGATGCCGGGTTAATACCCGACGGACTGTGAATTGTCATGGCATAACGATGCCAGAACGCTGAATGCATCCAGCCATTTTCGAAAAGCCGGCGCACATTTTCGAGCGAATCAATGGTTTCGGCCTCGGTTTGCGTAGGGAAGCCGTACATCAGATAAGCATGTGTCATAATGCCTGCATTACTAAGGTTTTTCATGGCTTCAGAAGCTGTTTCGATGGTAATTCCTTTGTTGATAAGTTTCAGCACACGCTCTGAAGCCACTTCGAGTCCACCGGCCACAGCTACACAGCCCGATTTGGCCAGCAGGTAGCAAAGCTCGGCATTGTACGATTTTTCGAACCTTACATTTGTCCAGTAGGAAATCTGCACATTGCGTCTGATAAGTTCTTCGGCAAGTTTACGAAGCATGGCAGGCGGCGCAGCTTCGTCCACAAAATGAAAGCCTGTATGTCCGGTTTGCGCCACTACCTGTTCAATTTGATCCACCAGCGCTTCGGCTGTAGTGCGTTCAAACCTACCAATATAATCGAGCGATCCATCGCAAAAAGCACATTTACCCCAGTAGCAACCGTGTGCAAGCGTCATTTTATTCCACTGACCATTGCTCCACACCGCATGCATAGGGTTTGTGAGCTCAATCATGTTGATATATGATTTGTTGAGCAAACCGCTGTAATCGGGTGCAGGCCATTGCGAAAACGGAATATTCTCGCGACTGTCGAAATTATGTCTTACTATTTGGTTGTTTTCGAAGCTAAGCGTTCGTACTTTTTCGCCATTGGTGAGTAAGCGCAGAAGTGGTAATTCGCCATCGTCGAAAGTCAGAAAATCCATATATTTAAAAATGCCGGTATCGGTCATTTGCCGCAGTTCGGTATTTACAAATCCGCCACCCATAACGGTTTTAATGTCGGGACGGTTTTGCTTAATCCACTGTGCACAACGCAGCGCCGAAAGCAGATTGCCCGGGAAAGGCACTGTAAAACCCACAAATTCAGGATTTAATTCTTCAATTTTCTTTGAAAAAATATCGATACACAGCTGTTGTGTAAACGGAAGTGGTTTGCTGAGTTCGATTTCGAGCGGCTCGAATTCGGGCAAATGAATACACAGCGATTCGGCATAACGAATAAGTCCGAAATGCGGATCGATAGTTTCCTGAATAAGTTTAGCAATGTCTTTGATAAAGAATGTGCAGAGATGCACTGCACGGTCGTGGTTTCCTATCGTTCCAAAAGCCCATTCAAGATCCTCCTCGGAAGGTAGTTTATCGGCCATAGGCCAGAAATTGCGTCGGCTGAAGCGAAGTGCAGCAGTACGGTCGCGCCCCGAAAGGAAAGCAATGATTGGTTCGGCATTGTGTATATAAAAATCGGCATTGCTCTGAATGATTCTGAGGCGTTTACTCAGTTTTTGCTCCCCGGCAAGTTCGAATACTTTGCGGATATTTTCTTTTTTGAATAATACCTCAATCAACTCAATGCCCAGGTCGGCCTGAGCCACTTCGATGTGCCGGGTTTTCAGAAATCCGGTAAGCTGAGC
>JAVEXN010000067.1:0-4100 GCA_034004015.1 Paludibacter sp. | reverse complement strand
TTTATTTTGAGAGGGGGTAGGTTTTCAGTAAAACAAAAATAAAAACCGCTAATAATTGATATACAAATAAATAAAAATAAAAACCGACAAAATTCAAGTTTTGTCGGTCAGTAGTGATTGTTTATAAAAAGTCAAGACGACATCTATAAGTAAATTGCTTTGTTGGGTTATTGTAGCTCTTAATCTTCAAATAAATTCGTTACAATATTTAATGATATGTTTCTAACACAATAGCACACATAGAAATTATTTAGGAAAAAGACTTAGTTCACATAGAAAAAGTATCTGACGATACTTTTATCGCTCTGAAATTATCCCGAATATCGGGATAATCCTATGTGTTCTTAGTCTTTTCATTTGTTTTCAGAACTACTGTGTACTATGTGGTGAAAACAAATCAATAATAATTATCGGTAATATAAACATATCTTTAGTTTCTGATTATTTCCGGTTTCAGATTTCCGTATTCGTCGAAAAGCTGTTTTCCGGAGAATAATATACTTAAAATCAGTGTCAGTGTGCAGCCCACAAAAATGGCCAGCATAATCATTATCTGATATTTAATGGCAATAGCGGGCGAAGCTCCTCCCAGAATCTGACCTGTCATCATGCCCGGCAACGAAATAAGACCCATGACCGACATGGTGGCAATAAGCGGATTGAGACCTTTGAGCAGCGCATCGGACACAAAAGGGAGTAGCGCCTGTCTTTTACTGCCACTGTTGGTGAGTAAAAAGTAGTACAGTTCCTTTTTCTGTTGCAGTCCGCCAAAATAAGCCGTGAGCCCTACGATGTTGTGGTTGAGCGAATTTCCCAACACCATGCCAGTAATGGGTATAAAGTAGCGGGCATCGAAGAAATAATCGGGTTGCAGTACTGCTCCGATAAAAAAGCTGTCGATAATAAGCATGGAAACCAAACCTGCCAGCGAAAACGGTATCAGAAAGGTTCTCCACTTTAGCTTTACTCTTTGCAATACAGTACCTGCACCTACCAGGATCATAATCAGCACCCAAAGTGAATTTATCCAGGCACTGTTGAGTTTAAAAATCCATTCGAGATATACAGCGACTAAAAATAACTGTACAATCATGCGAATCATGCCGATAAGCATATCTTTGATGACTTTCAGCTTAAAGTAATAAAATACAAACAGGGGAATGGCCATTCCGACAAAAGCCAGCAGCAAATTCCATAATCCTATATCGGTTGTTTCTTTCATTTGTTTATTATTTAGCCCGACCCCCTAACCCCCTAAAGGGGGAATAAGAAGAGGAATATGTATGGTGCAATGAGTTCTTGTTTAATTTATAATCATTAACTCCATTGATCTTCAATTCCCCTGAGTGATCTTCAATTTTAAATGGTGTACGGGTGTTTTTATTTGTTATATGTTTCTTTAAATAGAAATTACTCTGCCGGCTGCTTTCAGCCATTTGGTATTGTGCGAGGCGGACACGACAGTGATGTTTCCGAGACCATTTATACATTCAATCAGTGCCTCGATGGCTTCGTCGTCGAGCGAAGCTGTGGGCTCGTCGAGCAACAGTATTTCACGCTCGAGCGACAGGCAAACAGCTATCACAATGCGTTGTTTTTGTCCGCCACTCATTTCGTCGAAACTGCGTGTGAGCATTTCGCGGGGCAGGCCGAGTTTTTCGCAAAAGATCTCAGCCTTTTCAGTTTGTCCGCTTTTAGCAAGCATTTCGAGCAATTCGGTTCCGTTTTTTACCGGCAGATGAATATTCTGAGGCACATAGGCCATTTTACTTCTAATGCTTTTTATCTGTAGCTTGTTCAGTGTAAGTCCGTCGATGCTGATTTCTCCTTTTTCAGGAATAAGATAAGCCTGAATGATTTTGAGCAACGACGATTTTCCACGCCCTGAAGGTCCCGAGAAGCACACATGTTCGCCACGCTGGATGTGAGCAGAGAAATTATCCAGTATGGTTTTATCCTGAAAGGAAAGTGTAATTTGTTGAATGTTGATCATATTGCAAATATAAGAAAAAATGGCGGGTAGCATAAAAAAATGCCATTCTCACAATTGAATCATATACAAATATGATCCGAAAAAGTGTGAGAATGGCATTGGATATGAAAATGAAATGAAACTTTTATTGCAGGAGTATTTTTTTGTTGTATTTAAAGTTGTTTATTACAATTGAAGCCACATAAGTACCTTTTTTTAGCATGCTGACATCGATCGTTCCTGAAGGCGGGATAACTGATTTTAGCAGCGCCTTTCCGCAAAGATCGAACAGTGTCACGCTGGCCTGCCCGTCAAAAATATGTGCAGAAGAGATATTTAGTTTGCCTTCCACAACAGGGTTTGGTGAAATAACAATGTCGGAACTGTTGAATTGGTTGGGCTTTCCGAGCGATGTGACCGCTGTGTACAACTGACTTTTGGGTACTATTTCGCGTGCCTGCATGCCGCTTGCCCATTCGAGTTTACAGCCTGCATTGCCTGTGCTTTCGAAATATTCAAGTTTGATATTGTACTTTTCGCCGGCAGTAAGCGCAATGGTTGCACTGTAGGTGATTCCTGTGTTGGTAGTCCACTTGTCGATAAGTAACTGATCGTTTACCCAAAGCCGTGCTCCGTTGTCGCTGGTGCTATAAAAAGTGTAGGTGCCCGAATATCGTGGTTGCACCGAGCCTGTCCAGCGCACGGAAAAACCGTCGGCATTCATGTTTTCGGCAGGTGCATTTCCAGCCCAGTTGAAATTTACTTCGTTGTCGTTGCGCGTGAGCACTTCTGTTTCGAAATTTGTACCATTGAAATAAGTGCCTGCTAACCCGTCGCCGTTTCCTTCAATTCCGCCGGGATTTACGGTGAGTTTATTGGCTTCGCGCATAAGCATGAATAAATGGTCGGGACGAACTACTGAATAATCGGCGCCCAGTGAGTTTTTTACATTTTTGAAACTGGTAGGAGTAACGCCTCCCCAGGGTGCAGCCTGAATAATCACAAAGCGCGGCGAACTTTTGTTCCATCCTGTGCTGGCACTTGCAATATGATCTTTCATGGCTTGTTCGTTGCCACAATAGTTGCAGGATAGCGGCATTCCCGGAAGGGACATATTATAAACAGACAGCGGCCCACCTGTGTTTTGCGCAGTCATGCCGAGCAGCGTGGGAGCATTGTTTGCAAAATTCTGACCTACAGTTTGATTAATTCCTCCGGTAATGGTGTTCCATACAGTCACCACGCGAAGTCCGGCAGCTTTGTTGTAGGCTTCTGTCGCAGTGATATATTTGCTGAGTGTGGATTGTGAAGTCCAGTAGTTTGGATATGTGTAGCCGAGTCCTGATGGGCCTGACACCAGATTGTCGTTGTCGGTCGACGATTTGTGCAGATAGTTGAGCGCACCGGGCATGGCATCGACCATGGCGGGTGAAATAGTCCAGCCCATTGGCACAGAACCTCGGTCGGGATTATTCCAGAGTTTTCGCATTAAGTGCTCAATGTACTGAAGATTATCGCCATCGCTCAGGATAAAAGCCACATATATTTTATTTTCCAATGCAGGTTTTGCAGGAATGGGCTTGATATTAATAGTACGTGAAGTACCACTGTGAACAGTGAGATTTGAGCAGAAATCGCTCGGAATAGTTGGAATGCCATATTGCGAACCACGCATCACACCGGGCTGCTCTTCGGGCCACCAGCCCATATAATTAGCTCCGGCGGGCATCGACGAGAGAAATCTGTTGAGCAATGAGCTTTCGGATGTGATATCCGGATCGAGCCAGATAACAGCTGTGCCAATCCCTGCTGCATATTCGCGCAATGATCCTTTGTGTACATTCGGGTTCAATCCAATCAGCAATCGTTTGTCGGTGTTGTTCCAGTGATTGTCGAATAAATCCTGATAAACCTGAAGTTTACTTGTGTATTTGCCGCGTAAATCGAGCAAAATAGGGAATCCGAAAGTTGATGTGAGGCGCGAAATAAGCGAAGGAGCTGCTACTACCGCATTCAGATCTTTGGCAAGGGTTGTGGCCAGATTGACGGTGTGAATCTGAGTCGGGTCATAAATAATAAGCCCCGAAATTTCTTTCCGGTATTTATTCAGAACCACCCAACCACTCGA
>JAVEXN010000066.1:0-4153 GCA_034004015.1 Paludibacter sp. | reverse complement strand
ATCATTGTTCTAAGTAATGCTTTGTAATCCAAAATAATACTCTTTTATTGTCAATTATTACACATTGCTGTAGTGCCGGCGTGTTATCTTTGTTTCAGTTGATCTGAAATTATTAATCTTAAAAATTATACGTCATGAGAAAAACATTTACACGCATTACAGCGATTTTGGCTGTGTTGTTTTTTAGCGCATGGGGAGTAAATGCGCAATTAACTACTATAGTGAACTCAAATTTCACAAACTGGACTGTGGCACCTCCAAGTGCAAGCGGTGATGGTAGTACAATTTATAATGTTCCGGGCGCTAAGGTGCTTTTCAAGGGAGCCGGATATAACCCTACAACTAATTTGCCGGGAGCACCGAGTGATACAAATTACCCGAATTTTTTTCGTTTTGGTACCAATATGTCTCCTCAATTTCCGGTAACTACATTGCCTGTTGCAATGTCAAATCAATACTTTAAAATTTCCCCTTCTCAGGATTTTTTGGCTGGTGGAAAAATTACATTTGTGGTAAGTTCAAATTCAAATAATGTGGCTTTTCAGGTTGGCGATTTGGCTACCGGAGAGTTGTTGGGAGAGCCAAACATAGTTACCGCGAATACAATTACCACGCTAACCATGAATTTGCCTGCCACTTTCTCAGGTAAAAAGGATATTATCATAGGACGAAAAGCAACAGCATTTTACTTATATGCAATAAAAGTCGAAACAAATGCTGCAGCATTTCCTTTGGTGGTAAAAACAACAGGAGAGAATCCGGCTTCAGCAATGGCAACAGTTGAAATGGAGCCATTAGTGTATACTTATAGCAATGTGGCTGATGATAATAATGTGGTAGCAGATTGGTTTTCCGACAATACTTATACAGTATCGACTATTGCGCCTACCGGATTGACCATTAATAAAAATACAACAGCCAAAACAGTTACTATAAGCGGAACTCCTGAATTGGAAGGAACGTATTATTATTCTGTGAAAATAAACGAAGCCGGAGGTAATGAAATTCGTGGTTCGGTGCAGGTAGCAGTATACGAAGATCCAAAACCCGTTATTAGTTTATCGACAGGTTTAGTTCAGGCAAGTGCTGTTCACCATGTGTCAATGGTTCCGGTGGTTTATACTTACGAAAATGTGGCCGATGCAGCCAATGTGAAATTTGCATGGTACACAGATAATACTTATGCCACAACTACTGTAGCTCCCGACGGATTGAATATTGTGAAAGATGTTGATAATAAAATGCTTACTTTGTCAGGTGTTGCGGTTTATGATGGAAATTATTACTATAAAGTGTATGTGGATGAGCCCGAAGGAAACGAAATACAGGCAATGGTGAATGTGTCCGGTAAATTTCTTTGTTCGCAGGCCAATATTGATGCCTTAGATTGGGTTGCTTATTCAAATAATACATATACTTCGCGTACTTATTGCACAGATGGTGTTTCAACATTGATTCCTAATTTATCAGGAACTTCTCGTCAGGTTGTTTTCAATGTGTCGAATTGCGAGTCATTTACTATTTATGCCGATGGAAATTCAGCTACACGATATCTCTCATACAAAATAAACGATGGAGAGGTGATTCAAACTGCTGCATGGCCTAATGGTTGCTCAAGTCAGACCTTTGCAACAGGCAACACTGGAAATATTACTCTGACCATTGCCGGTGTTGATGGTTCAGTGTATCTTGCTTATGTTGATTTCCACAGAAGTTTGAAAATAAGTTCATTTGAAGTAAATGGTAATTTGGCAAGTGTTAATCATGAGGCAGGTGCAGTTGCAATTGATCTCGAACCAGGCACATCGCTAACTAATATTACTCCGGTTTTGGCAGTTGCTCCCGGAACTTCTTATTCGCCAACAGGTGCGCAGGATTTTTCAACTTCATTGGTGACTCCGGTTGTTTATACAGTAACTGATGGTACTTCAACTAAACAATATGCAGTAACTATCACTGCAAACGGCCCGGGAACAAAAGTTGAAAAAGTCGATAATTCATCGCTTGCATTCGATGGACAGACAATTGCAAATACTGAAAAAGCAGAATTACGCTTGTTCGACGCCACAGGTCGTTTACTGCTGACAAGTAACAACGATATTAATATGAACGGAAGATCGAAAGGTGTTTATATCGTGAAGTCTGAAGATAAGCAACTTAAAATTGTGTATACAAAATAGGTTTCTTTGTAAAGGTTCATAATAGTTTGGATAATTAGGTTTGTAAACAAGAGCAAAGCGTGTCGTTGTGAAACGATGCGCTTTTATTTTTTCAATAATGTCTCTTCTGTTTTTTCTTTATTCCTTTCTGACAGTTTTTTACTCCGGCAACCTGTTTTTTGTAAGTATTTTTGTGTTTGAAAACCGAAAATTTCTAAAAACTAAATAATGAAAAGAATTTTTACTATCCTCGTTGCTCTTGTTTGTGTTACTTCTGCTGCTGTGTTGCAATCGGCTCCAAAGGCTGTGAAGGTAGCTTTGTCGTATCCGAATGTGTCGGCTTACGTGATGGGAACAGGCGAGCAGCTCTCGGGGCAACAGTTTCAGACCGATGCAATTGTGACTTACATGGGCTATCAGTACACCGTTTATTATAATCAGACACGAAATGTAAGTATCGCACGTCGTAAAATGCCAGTGGGAATATGGGAAGAGGTGGTTTTACCTTACCGGAATGCTGTGGACGATGCGCACAATACCATTTCAATGGGTATCAGTGCAAAGGATGGACGAATTCATCTTTCGTATGATCATCACAATGATGATTTGCATTATTGCTATTCTGTTGTGGGTTCTGCCAATCAGCCTGAAACTATGCCATGGCAAACTTCAACGTTTTCGACAACTACCAACGTGATGGACAAAGCAGTGCCAAATGTTACTTATCCGCGTTTTATTTCGAAACCCGATGGAAATCTGCTCTTTGAATGTCGTTTTCGCTGGAGTGGTTATGGCGATAGTTATTTGCGTGAATATAATGCTGATACACAAACATGGAGTTTGATAGGACGTTATGTGCAGGGTGAAGATGTAACGCCTGATGCCTGTGCTTATATCAATGGAATGATTTACGATAAATCAGGCAAGTTGCATGTGACCTGGTGCTGGCGCGACGATTTTGGTGGCGGTACAAATCACGATTTTTACTATGCGTACAGCGAAGATCATGGTCGCACATGGAAAGATACTTTTGGCGATGCAAAAGCTTCGGTGGATGTAATGGATCCGGTGGAAGATAAAGTAACCCGTAATGCGCTGAGTCAAACAAAAAAAACTTATCAGATTGAAGCAATTCCGTATAATCGTGGTTATATAAATCAGGAAACACAGGATGTGGATAGTCGTGGACGCATTCATGCAGTGAATTCTCATATACCCGATGGGCAGGCAGCGGATGCTAACTGGGCAAGCTCACGAACCAAATCACGTTTGTATCATCGTTTTCGCAAAGAAGATGGCACATGGGTGAAACGTCTGATTACAGTAAATGGAGTGTCGGTAAATTCTACCCGCCGTGTAAATCTGGCCATCGATAGTTACGATAACGCTTATGTAATGGCCAATGGTTATGGTGTGCTAATGGCTTCGCCCGACGATGATTATGCAAGCTGGACTCTTCTTTCGGAAGATGGAAAAACCGGGTTTTACTCAGAACCACAGTCCGACAGAGCTTTACTTCGCAACAATGGTGTTTTGTCGTTTGTTTATCTGAGTGCTGATAAAAAGATAACGGTGTTCGATTATCTGACTAAAAATCCGAACACTCCGAATGGAACCGGATTGAAGGCTGAATATTTTGCTAATGACAATTTTACAGACAAAATCAGCGAAGCCATTGTGGCGACTCCCGATCAGAGTGTGGTGCCTGCCGGTGCAAAAAGTATTCGATGGTCGGGTGCTTTCGAAACCATTGAAGGTGAGCAGTACACTTTGTATCTGAATACCAATGCCCGTACGGATGTGTATGTGAACGATCGTTTGCAAAAGATTATCAGCAGTTCAGAGACTGCTCAGGAGCATAGTTTTACTTATTCGCTCATTGCTTCTCATAAAAATAATATTGTGATCGAATCAGTTACTTCTGCACCATTGACCTTGTCGTGGTCGGGTTTGAATACTGCAAAACAAACAATTCCGTCAGCATCGCTTTATGC
>JAVEXN010000031.1:0-21291 GCA_034004015.1 Paludibacter sp. | reverse complement strand
ATCCACACTTTGCCGATATCGCTGAAGCCGAAGGATTTGCAAACATTGCAGCTACTTTCCGCAAAATTGCAGCTGTGGAAGCCGAACACGAAAAACGCTACCTCCGTCTGCTCGAAAAAGTAGAAGCCGGACAGGTTTTCGAACGCGAAGAAGAAATCAGCTGGCAATGCCGCAACTGCGGACACGTGCATGTAGGCAAAAATGCGCCTAAAGCATGCCCCGTTTGCGCTCACCCACAAGCTTACTTCGAAGAAGAGAAGCAGAATTATTGATTTGAAGACTCTTAAAAAAATAAACCTTATACGGGTTATTTAAATGTACAAAACAAGTACAACTGCACCTAACAAAGCTCCCCTTTAGGGGTTGGGGGCAGAAAAGATTTGAAGATTTGAGAATTTGAGAATTTGAAGATTTGAAGAACATCAACCGCAGTTCAGTATTTTGAGCTGCGGTTGTTTTTGTTTAATTTTGTGGCAACGAAAACAAATCCAATGAATTCCGGCGAACAACCCAGACATACAGATCTTTCGCATGCCGAAACAGCAGTTGTACTCACTACCGATGGCTCGCATACGCTTTATGTACCCGAAATCGACGAATGTTATCATTCTACGCACGGAGCCATTCAGGAGTCGCAGCATATTTTTATCGAAACGGCGCTCAGACATTGTGCAAAGTCGGAAATCCGGATTTTGGAAATTGGTTTTGGCACCGGACTGAATGCATTGCTGACCTTTGCCGAAGCTGAAAAAGCCGGAAAAAAGATTTTTTATCACAGCCTGGAGAAATATCCTGTATCCAAAGAAAAAGCCTTACAACTGAACTACAGCTCATTATGCAGAATGAATGACAATCATATTTTCGAAGCAATGCACAAAGCAGAATGGAATTGCGCTGTAAACATTACTGAAAATTTCATGCTCGAAAAAACCGAATGTGATTTTACAGAATATGACCTGCCTTATACCTACGATGTGATTTATTTCGATGCCTTTTCGCCCGAGAAACAACCCGAAATGTGGAGCGAAGATCAGTTTGCCAAAGTATTTACTGCCGCTGAAAATGCTGCAATACTTTCCACATATTGCGCAAAAGGTTGGGTGCGTCGCGCCATGCAGGCAGCAGGTTTTAAAGTAGAACGACTACCGGGACCTCCGGGGAAAAGAGAAATTCTGAGAGCAGGAAAATGAGATTTTTCACTGATAACTAATAATTTTCAGCTCCGGCATGGTTTTTCCGAAAAGATTACTTATCTTTGCAAGCTCAAAATCAGGTATGTAGTTATGTGATGTGTGCATTGCTAAGCCTGTATTTATTAAAAACTCTATATCAAACAATTATCATGTATTTAACAGCTGAAAAGAAGCAGGAAATCTTTGGTAAATACGGAAAGTCTAACACTGACACCGGCTCTGCAGAAGGCCAGATTGCATTGTTTTCGTATCGTATCAACCATTTGACTGAGCACCTCAAGTCAAACAAAAAAGATTATAGTACAGAACGCGCTCTTGTAATGTTGGTAGGAAAACGTCGTCGTTTGCTCGATTATCTGAAAGCAAAAGAAATTGAACGTTATCGTACAATTATTAAAGAGTTGGGTATCAGAAAATAATTCTGCAAAACAAAACCCATTAAAAGGCGTTTCAAATCAATATTTGAAATGCCTTTTTTCTTTTCGCATTTTTAAGAAATTAATCAATCATTTAAATCTTACAATTATTATGAGAACACTGTATTCAATAGCCATCAACTTATACAGCTTTTTGCTTCCACTGGCAGGACTATTCAACCGTCGCGCACGTCAGCTTTCGAAGGGACAGGGAAAAGCATTGAAAAAAATCAGCAAAAAAGCTGACTCCAAAGGTGGTTATGTGTGGTTTCATGCAGCTTCGCTCGGCGAATTCGAACAAGGTCGTCCGCTCATGGAAAAACTCAAACGCGAAAAGCCCGAAACCAAAATTATACTTACTTTTTACTCACCTTCGGGCTACGAAGTGCGCAAAAACTATAAAGGAGCCGACATTGTGGCTTACCTTCCGGCTGATACGCCAGCCAATGCACGCCGTTTTATGAAAATTGTAAAACCGAGCCGTGCCGTGTTTATTAAATATGAATTCTGGCCCAACTACCTGACCGAACTCAGCAAAGCCGGTGTTCCCGTGATTTCTGTATCGGCCATTTTCCGCAAGGAACAACTTTTTTTCAACCCGCGCGCTAAATGGTATTTATCGCTGCTTTCAGGTTTTTCGCATATTTTTGTACAGGACGAAAATTCACTTAAACTTCTGCAACAATATGGCATCACAGCTGTTTCGGTATGTGGTGACACCCGTTTCGACCGTGTGGTAGAAGCCCGCGAACATGCCATGAAACCGGAACTGATTGAGAAATTTGTGGGTACCGACAAAGTCATTGTGGCCGGAAGCACATGGCCTGCCGACGAGGAATTACTGGTTCGCTACAGCGACGAACATCCTGAAATAAAAATGATTATTGTGCCTCACGAAGTTCATAAAACGCATTTGTACGATGTTTTCAAACTGCTGCAGGGAAATTTCGTTCGCTACTCCGAAGCAACCGACACAAACATACACACTTCGAACCGAATGGTTATTGATGCCATCGGACTGCTTTCGTCGATATATCAGTATGCCAATGTGGCTTATATTGGTGGTGGGTTTGGCGTGGGCATTCACAACACACTCGAAGCTGCGGTATTTGATGTTCCGGTGGTTTTTGGACCGAACTGGCAGAAATTCCGAGAAGCTCAGGGCCTGATCGAATGCGGAGGTGCTACTTCCATACAAAATTACGAAGAACTGAAAGCCGCTTTCGACAAACTTATTGATAACACGCAGGCTGCAAAAGCTGCCGGAGAATATGTTCGTCAGAATACCGGAGCTACCGACATGGTGCTGAAGGCGCTGGGATAGAGGAGTTCTGAGTTCTGAGTTTTGAGTTTTGAGTTTTGAGCAGAATAGGACAGTTATGGTTGTTGAGTCAAGAGCTTTTTTGTTGTAAAAATTGCTTCCAAATGTGTTTGAGATTATACCGATCCCTAACTCCATACTCAGAACTCAAAACTCTTTCTAACTCTTCATTCAGCATTTATCATTATATCTTCGCCTCCTTCTCTTGAAAATTATTATCTTTGCACTCCGTTTTGCAATGCCGGATTTGTCCGGCTTTTTGTTTAACAAATTAAGATCTCAACACGCAATATGTCACAAAAACCTTCCATTCCGAAAGGAACACGCGATTTTACGCCACAGGAAATGGCTAACCGCAACTATATTTTCAACACTATAAAAGATGTTTTCCGCCTTTACGGTTTTCAGCAAATTGAAACTCCGGCCATGGAAAATCTTTCGACCCTGATGGGAAAATATGGTGAGGAAGGCGACAAACTGCTTTTTAAAATACTAAATTCGGGCGATTTTGCAGCACAACTTACCGACGATGAATTGCTCGGACGTAATGCCGTAAAACTCACTAACCGCATTTCAGAAAAAGGACTTCGCTACGACCTTACTGTTCCTTTTGCACGTTTTGTAGTGCAAAACCGCGACAAAATATCATTTCCTTTCAAACGCTACCAAATCCAACCCGTTTGGCGTGCCGACCGTCCGCAAAAAGGGCGTTACCGCGAGTTTTACCAGTGCGATGTGGATGTGGTGGGAAGCGACTCGCTGCTCAACGAACTGGAACTGATACAGATTGTGGACGAAGTATATCGCCGTCTGAAAATCAATGTAGTGATCAAAATCAACAACCGCAAAATTCTTTCGGGAATAGCCGAAATTATTGGCGAAGCCGAAAAAATTACCGACATTACGGTTGCTATCGACAAAATGGATAAAATAGGCCTCGAAAAAGTAAACGAGGAAATTGCCTCGAAAGGCATTTCGGCTGAAGCCATTGAAAAACTACAACCCATTTTGAAACTAAGCGGCTCGAATACTGAAAAACTTGAGCAATTGAAAACAGTATTGGCTGCTTCCGAAGTTGGACTGAAAGGCGTGGCCGAACTCGAAACCATTTTCGGACTGTGCGAAGCCATGAAAGTGGAGACAAAAATTGAACTCGACCTAACACTTGCACGCGGACTAAACTACTACACAGGAGCTATTTTCGAAGTAAAAGCGCTCGATGTTCAGATCGGAAGCATTACCGGAGGCGGTCGCTACGACAATCTCACCGGCGTGTTTGGCATGGAAGGTGTTTCCGGCGTTGGTATTTCGTTTGGCGCCGACCGTATTTACGATGTGCTCAATCAGCTTAACCTCTACCCTGAAACTTCGCAGGAACAAACCCGTGTACTTTTCGTAAGTTTTGGCGATTCCGAATTGCGCTACTGCCTTTCGTGGGCAAACGCATTGCGTCAGCAAGGTGTCAATACCGAAATTTACCCTGAGCCAGCCAAAATGAAAAAACAAATGAGCTATGCCGACAATAAAAATATACCATTTGTAGCCATTGTGGGCGAAACCGAAATGCAGGAAAACAAAGTAATGCTTAAAAACATGAAAACTGGCGAACAGAAATTAGTGAATTTAGCTGAGTTAGAAAATGTAATTTTCAATTAACCAGAGCATTCTCAAAAATCAAATATTTCACATAAAACAAAGAAGCCGGATCATTACAATCCGGCTTCTTTGTTTTTGGAATATATTCTCTGATTATTTCAGATATTTTTCGAGGAACTGATCCTGCTCCCAAAGAAGGTGCAGTATGTTTTCGCGCGCTACATAGCCATGCATTTCCTTTGGTAAAATGACCAGACGGGCTGTAGCGCCGAGACCTTTAAGCGCCTGAAAATAACGTTCAGTCTGCAGTGTAAATGTGCCGGGGTTATTATCGGCCTCGCCATGCACCAGCAACATAGGCGTTTTCATTTTGTCGGCATGCATAAAAGGCGACATTGCATTATACACATCCTGAGCTTCCCAATAATTACGTTGTTCACTCTGGAAACCAAAAGGAGTCAGTGTACGGTTGTAAGCACCACTACGGGCAATACCACAGGCAAATAAGTCGGAATGTGTGAGCAAATTAGCCGTCATAAAAGCGCCATACGAGTGTCCACCCACTCCCACTTTTTTTCTATCGATAAAGCCAAGTGCATCCACTGCGTCAATGGCTGCTTTTGCATTGGCCACAAGTTGTTCCACAAAATTGTCGTTTGGTTCGGTATCACCTTCGCCCACAATGGGGAAAGCAGCATCGTCGAGCACCGCATAACCACGTGTCACCCAATACACAAACGATCCATAATACGGAAAAGTAAACTCATTGGGATTGGCTGAACTTTGTCCTGCGCTGTTTTTATCCTTGTATTCGGCAGGATAAGCCCAGATTAGCAAAGGCAGTTTCTCGGTTTTTGCATTGCGGTCGTAACCTGCAGGCAAATACAAAGTCCCCGAAAGCTCCACACCATCAGCACGTTTATACTTAATCACTTCTTTGTAAACCTTTTCGATACTTTCGAAAGGATTAGGAAAATTAGTCAGTTTTATAGGTGCAATACGTTTTTTCAGCTGGCGAATGTAATAATTTGGATATTCGTTTTTCGACTGAATGCGCACCAGCACTTCGCCCTGTTTTACATCGGTAATATCGAAAATTTCTTCCATTTTGTCGGTATAGCCCGATTGATAAAGGCGTTTTGTTTTCAGCGTTTTCATATCCAGCGCATCAATAAACGGAAATTGACCTTTCGGAGTATGACCGTCGCCAATAAGGAACAGATTGTTTTTATCGATGGTGAGCACATATTTTCCGTACTGGTTTTTCGACGTTTCGAAGCCTCCCGGATCAGAGTAAATGTCCTGAAAGTTACGTTCGTGCACCAGTTTCGGCGCTCCACCCGCTTTCGACGGATTGATAAGCGAAGTGCGAAGCATGCGTGTATCGTACCATTCCTCGTGTAAAATAGCTGTGGTGGCATTTCCCCAAACCATATTCGAGAATCGTAGGGTTGTTTTGCCCAACAAAGCGGGCTTTTCGTTGAAAGGTGCTTTCCACAGATAAAGCGCATCACGCTCTTTCACTTCCTTTTTCGGATCGCCTTCGTCGAGCGCCTCCACATAAAACAAAGTAGCAGGTTCATCGGCACGCCAGTTGAGCGCGCGTTTTCCTTTACGCACAGCCATAAAACCTTTTGGCAGCACCTCGGTAAGCGGAACTTCGCTCACAGTTTTTACCACATTTCCATTTAAATCGTACACCACATTCAACTGTGGGAAACGGCTCAAAGGCACTATATACGAAAATGGTTTGCGTATGGTAGTGACGAGCAGATAATTTCCATCAGGTGAAAAATTTTCTCCGGCATAAATATCGGCTGCTTTAAACAACGATTTGCTGCCATCGAGTTGCACACGATAAAGCTCTGAATTGGTAAGCGTTACAAAATTAGCCTCATCGGTTGGATTTTTCAACAAATCCTGATAAGTGCGGTTTTGCGCTTTCGAACCATCACTTATCGAAATAATGGGTCCGGCAGGAAGCGATTTTTTCGGATCGATGAGTTCAGTACGATTTACCGGCAACATACGTACTAACAACGATTTACTGTCGCGAAACCAGTTGATAGGGTTACCCAGATTAGCATTCAGCACCGCATCAGTAAGTTTTGTGGCCTGCGCTGTGGCAAAATCCATTACCCAAAGTTCTACGCCATTTGTTGTGGTATGGGTAAAAGCCACTTTCGATTCGTCGGGCGACCATGTCAGAAAAGTGATGCGCGGATTTTCAGGCAGACCTTTTACCTGAACAGGCTCATCGCCACTCACTTTGCGCACTTTCAGATTACTGATATAGCTCATCGACGAGCTAATGTTTGTCACCGGATTCACACGCAAGCCAGCCAGACTGATTTCCTGCAGATTGAGATCGTCGAGCGATTTGTAGGTAGGGCGATAGCTGAAAAGCATGTTTTCTCTTCGACTGTCGATGGCCACCTGTGGTGCACGTTCAAAATCAGCTAATTTCAGAATGCTCTCGGGCGGAAGCTGATAGCTCAGATTTTCCTGAGCGGCAGTATCGGTCATTGTCATAAGGATACAAATTGTAAATAGAATTAGTTTTCTCATATTTATGAAATTTTATTTTGCTGTATTTCAAATACATTAAAATGCAAAAGTAAGATAATTTGTTCGGATTCAACTTTACAACAATCTTTCTTCAGTCTTTTTAAACATTCAATCATTTTTCATTGTTTATTGTAACTGTTACAAATAAAGAAAACAACGGAAAGAATATCATTATGTTAGTAAATAAAATTGATCGTAGAATTTTAAAAGAAAACCTCCACAAAGAAACCTTTAAACGCCGCACTATATCGTTTTACAAATACTTCGAAATTGAAAACCCACAACAATTCCGCGACGATATTTACCGCAGTTGGGACGAGCTGAGCTGTTTTGGACGCATTTACGTTGCCCGCGAAGGCATCAACGCACAAATGAGTGTGCCCGAACAACATCTGGATGAATTTCTGACAAAACTATACGCCATTCCTCAACTCAACAACACTCCGATTAAATATGCCATTGAAGATGATGGAAAATCGTTTTACAAACTTACCATCAAAGTGCGTCCCAAAATTGTGGCCGATGGGCTGGAGCACGGCACATACGACCTATCGCGCGTGGGGAAACATCTCACTGCACTCGAATTTCACGAAGCCATCGATCAGCCCGATACCATAGTTGTGGATATGCGCAATCATTACGAAAGCGAAATCGGACATTTTAAGAATGCTTATTGTCCCGATGCGGATACTTTCAGAGAAGAAATTCAGATGGTTATGGATAAATTCAAAGACGAGAAGGATAAAAATTTTCTGCTTTATTGTACGGGCGGCGTTCGTTGTGAAAAGGCCAGCGCTTATATGATTAACAACGGTTTCGGAAAAGTGTCGCAACTTTATGGCGGCATTATTGAATACGCTCAGCAGATAAAGCAACTCAATGTGGAATCTAAATTTTACGGAAAAAACTTTGTCTTCGACGAGCGACTTGGCGAATCGGTCGATGGACAAATCATAGCGCGCTGCCATCAGTGCGGTAAACCAGCCGACACGCATACCAACTGTGCTAATGACGATTGTCATCTGCTATTTATTCAGTGTGCCCAGTGTCGCGAGAAATACGACGGTTGCTGTAGCGACGAGTGCAAACACATCTTTCAGCTCCCCGAAGATGAGCGTATCAAACTCCGTGCTTCCAACGCTGAGCGCTATGCCGACAGCAAAATTTTCAAAAGCCGCCTACGTCCAAAGCTGAAGTAAAACATTAACCTCTAACATTAAAAAATATGGCTGATATACATTTATTTATGCATATCAGCCATATTTATCAAAATTTCAATTCAGCGAAATAAAATCTTTCCTTACCCGAAGAACCATTTGTGCAGTTCACCGTAATGTTTCTTATACATTACATAACTGTCTTCGAGAATTTGCAGAGCTGTTTTCTTATCAAAGAATTTTTCAACGACGACGGTTTTATTCTCGAGTTTGGTATAATCTTCGAAAAAACTCATAATTTCGGTAGTCATGTGCTGAGGTAATTCCGAAATATCATTAAAGTGATTTACACTGGGATCGCCGGCAGCCACAGCTATAATTTTGTCGTCGGCCTCACCATTATCCAGCATTCGCATTACACCAATTACTTTTGCTTCCACAATACAAAGCGGCACCACTTCAATTTGCGATAAAATCAGAATATCGAGCGGGTCACGGTCGTCGCAATAGCTCTGCGGTATAAATCCATAATTGTGAGGATAATACATTGAGGAAAAAAGCACCCTATCCAGACGCAGCAAACCACTGTCCTTGTCGAGTTCGTATTTTGCACGGTTGCCTTTTGGAATTTCAATAATTCCTTTTACCACATCGTTTTTATCAGTTTGTGGCGCCACCTGATGCCACGGATTGAAATTGTTTCGCATTAAAATTTTATCTGATTAGTTGATATTTAAAGAATTTGAGCAGCATGCGCCTTGGTATTCACTTCCTTTGGGTCGATAACACGCTCAATCGTGCCCTGCTCGTCGATAATAAAAGTGGTACGAAACATTCCCATATATTTTCGTCCGTACATCGATTTCTCGCCCCAGGTACCAAATTGCTCTGCCAGTTTCGTATCGGTGTCGGCAATCAGCTGAAACGGAAGAGTTTGTTTGGCAATGAATTTTTGATGCGAGGACGCACTGTCGGCACTAACACCCAACACCTCGTAACCCGCTTTGCGCAGATCTTCGTAACCGTCGCGCAAACTGCAAGCCTGAGCCGTACAGCCCGGAGTATTGTCCTTTGGATAGAAATAAAGTACGAGTTTTTTACCTGCAAAATCGGAAAGCCGTATTTCCTTACCGTCCTGATTTACACCCAATATTTCGGGAGCCTTATCGCCAGCTTTTAATGCCATAATCCTTAGTTTTTTAGTTGTTGCAAAGTTATTGAATAAAAAATGAATTTCACTTTAATTAAACAATAAATTTTGATGAATGTTTTTGTTGGGGTTTCAGAGTTTCAGGTTTCAGAGTTTTGGGTTGATTGGTTGATTGATTAGTTGGTTAATCGGTTAATTAGTTTTATGAGTAGATACTATTAAATAGTAAATGGTAAATGCAAAAATGGTAAATGACTAAATCTTTCTATATCTTTGCAGAAAATTTAAACACCACACAAAATGCTTGATTTTTTGAAACAACGCCGGACTATTCGTCAGTATACCGACAAAGCAATTCCGGCCGAACTGATGACTGAATTGTTGACAACTGCCGCGCAAAGCTCAAACACCGGCAACATGCAGGCTTACAGCGTAATTATAACCACCAGCAATGAAATTAAAGCACAGCTGGCTCCGGCACATTTCAATCAGCCAATGGTAACTAAAGCACCTGCTGTACTGACTTTCTGTGCCGATTTCAACCGTTTCAGCAAATGGTGTGAGCAACGAAATGCGGTGCCCGGTTACGATAACTTTCAATCGTTTATGGCCACTGCGATCGATGCAATGATTTTTGCTCAGACTTTTGCCGTGGCTGCCGAAAGTGCCGGACTTGGTATTTGTTACCTTGGAACCACCACTTACAATGCCGGTGAAATTATTGAAGTTCTGAATTTACCAAAACTTGTAGTACCCATCACCACCATTACTGTAGGTTATCCCGAAAAAATGCCGGAGCTCACCGATCGACTTCCGCTCGAAGCTGTGGTTCATTACGAAAAATACAATGATTTCAGCAACGAAAAAATTGATACACTTTACGCTGAAAAGGAGAACAGCGACTTTTACAAAAACTTTGTAGCCGAAAACAACAAAGAAACACTTGCTCAGGTATTTACAGATATTCGTTATTCGAAAAAGAACAATGAGTTTTTCAGCGAAAAATTTCTGAAAGTACTTCAACAACAAGGCTTTCTGGATTAAACTTAAAAACAAAACATGATAAGAGGTTCATTTTACATATTGTTTTTTTACTTTCTGGGCGAAATGCTCAGTAAGCTTATTGGCGGATTTATTCCGGGAAGCGTACTGGGAATGGTGCTGCTTTTTCTGTCGCTTTATTTTAAAATAGTAAAGCCCGAAAGTGTAAAAGATGTAGCAACTTCCATTACCAAAAATATGGCTGTATTTTTTGTGCCTGCGGGTGTGGGACTCATGGTGTATGCGCGCCTGGTTTCCGAATCGCTGGCAGCCATACTTATAGCCATTGCCGGAAGCACGGTACTCACCATTATTACAGTGGCGCTGGTGCAGGAAAATTTCGAAAAACGTCGTGCTAAAAATAAGGAGTTAAAACAATGAATGAGTTTTTAGACAATATCAGACCTTATCTGAGCACTGAAGTGTTTCTGCTTGCGTTGGTGCTGGGTGCTTTTTATCTGGGAATTATTATTTATCAGAAAACAAAAATCACCCTTCTTCAACCTTTGCTTACTGCAATGGTGATCATTATTCCGTTTTTACTCATTACCGACATTGATTATCAGATATTTTACCAAAACACCCGCATTCTGAATTTTATGCTCGGCCCAAGTGTGGTGGCGTTGGGCTATGTGCTTTACGAACAAATTGGTCACATAAAGGGCAATGTGGTTTCAATTCTTACGGCTGTGTTTACGGGCAGTGTGGTGGGCATTGCAAGCGTGGTGCTGATTGCCAAAGTGCTTGGCGCCGACAAAATGCTGATGGCTTCGCTTGCTCCCAAATCGGTCACAACGCCTATTGCAATAAGCCTGGCCGAACAGACAGGCGGTGTACCTGCGCTGGCAGCTGCTTTTGTAGTGATTTGCGGAATTTTTGGCGGACTTGTAGGTCCAATTGTGCTAAGACGTATCGGAATTAAAAGTAAAATTGCCAAAGGTCTGGCCATGGGTTCAGCATCGCATGCACTTGGCACTGCGCGGGCTATGGAAATGGGCGCACTCGAAGGAGCTATCAGCGGATTAGCCATTGGGATAATGGGAATTATGACAGCTTTACTAATTCCGTTTGCTGAAAAACTTTTCTAAACAGGGCTTGCTGAAAAACTAAACAGAAGAAACAGGAACGCGGATTTAGCGGATTAGCGAATGTACACTGAAAAATATTTTATTGATCAATATCTTATTTTACTCAACTTTCGCAAGTTCTGATAAGGGGCTTCCGCCCCAAACCCCGACTTACTTTTTGTCTTGATACAAAAAGTAAGCAAAAACATCAAGACTTCGCCTGCTTCGCTCGAAAAATCTACGTTCGGAAGGCTCAAATCGTCCAAACTTGTTGAAGTTCGACCAATAGACTGCAATTATAAGAGCGCGCACTACGAACTTCAACTTCAAACAAGGACGATTTTTAACCGCCTTCCTCTCTTATTTTTCGGCTCATCAGCCGAGGTCGCGCGTCCAAGAGCAGCATCGCTTTGTGTAAGTTTGCTTTTTCACTTCAAGTGAAAAAATCAAAGGTTTGCAGAAAACATAAATACAAATCAACAGTATTCCATAAGCCTCTAATTGTCAGTGGCATTGAAATTACTAATAATTATCAATCAAGTATTTAATAGTTTGCGAAAGTTCAATTATTTTACGATAAATCGAAACGGGTTTTTAAAAATTAGTCTTTAAAATCTGCCGTTTTCGAAGAAAACATAATCAGAAAAAATCCGCAAATAATTTTAAATCCTCTGACAACCGCCTAATCCGCTAAATACGCGTTGCCATTATAATATCTAAAATGCATGATTCTTTCTGATTTTACTTAATTTCCATTAACCAAGCATTGTTGACATCGGCCTTAAAGAACATTATATCAACCTGTTAAGATTTCCCAACAGGCCCTAAATAAGCTCCTCTAGTTCAGAGTCTTTCTTGTTTGTAAAAATATCGTTGTGATAATGTTCGAGTTTTCGCAACATATACGCCATCGTGCTTTTCTCGGTTTCATTCAGGTTTCCGGTCACTATTTTCGACACTTTCTGCATTTCAGGAAGGATTTTTATAATTTCCATCCTGCCAGCCACAGTCATTTTCACCCTTACACTTCGCTTGTCGGCCTCATCGTTGAACGATTCAATCAGCCCCATTTTAATCATTCGGTTGATAATTTCTGTTCCGGAGGTTTTTTCCATCACCTGTTTCTGAATCAGTTCGCTCTTCGAAAGACTGTCGTAAGTCATCAAAGTCATTAAAAACGAAAATTCATCGGCCGTTTTTATCGCACTATCGCGCAAAGCCTTCTTTATATAACCTTTGGCATAACGAAACATAAGTACAATGAGTATGGAAATATCGGTGGCTGGACCATTCTTTTCTTCATATTTATATCCCTCATAGTCACCTCTTAGTTGTCGTGTTTTTACATTTTCTGATTTGTATTTACTATTCAAAAAACCAAGAAAATCGGACATATTAGTCTCCACACCTACCTCTTCTCGCTCTCTTTCGAATTCGTCGAGAAAATCAATCAGCTCAATAAGTATTTTTTTTGTTTTCATCATTAAAATCTCTTTTCACTCAAAGTCCTGTACTATTACAGGAAAATTTATTTTACAGGATCAGTTTGATTATCAAAGTTCTATTCAAAAAATGCATAAATAATGTTGTAAATTTACACATTGTCTTTGAACTTTTTTGTACCATATTTGTATTATTAAATACAATTATGTACTATTTTGTTCATTTCAAAATAAAATTTTATGGAACTTTTCCATTTACGTCTCACAAAATATCGTCGGTAGTGACCAGGAACTACAGCAGTTCCTTTTATCTTTCGACCACTTTACTTGAGCCGGAAATAAGAACTGCCATACATGGAATATATGGATTTGTTCGCTATGCCGACGAAATTGTGGATACTTTTCACGATTTCAACAAAGTAGTACTTATCAATGAATTTGAGAAAGAGATGCAGCTTGCCATCGAAAGAGGGATAAGTCTGAATCCAGTGCTCGATGCTTTTCAAATAGCTGTAAATAAATACAATATTCCGTATGCATATATCGATGCATTTATGAAAAGCATGAAAATGGACATTTCAAAAAAAGAATATCTCAATGCTGCCGAAACCGAAGAATACATTTATGGCTCAGCCAATGTGGTGGGCTTAATGTGTCTGAAAGTTTTTTGTTTTCACGATCAGAAACTGTTTGAGGCACTGGTGCACCCGGCCGAAATGCTTGGCTCGGCCTTCCAAAAAGTGAATTTTTTACGCGATCTGAAAGCCGATGTGGAAGGTTTGGAACGTAGTTACTTTGCCGGATTCGACAAAAACAATTTCGACGAAAAAGCAAAAATGGCTTTGATAACCGATATTGAAAAAGAATTCGACATAGCTCTCACAGGCCTGCGCCGCCTGCCCGGACGCTCACGACTCGCAGTACTCACGGCTTATACTTATTACAGAACATTGCTTAACAAAATAAAACGCACCGAAGCGGGACTTATTCTGCAGAAACGAATCAGGATTTCGAACACCCGTAAACTCACTTTAATGGCCAAAGCTGCTATTGAGTATAAACTGAATTTGATGTGATGATGTGGTGATGTGATGATTTGATGATTTGATGATTTGATGATTTGATGATTTGAAAATTTGAAAATTTGAAAAACTGCGACATGAAAGACTCCTTTAAATCTGTTTTAATTGATAAAAAAGCATGATAGATAACGATGTAATTCTGGTTGATGAATTCGACCGGCAAATTGGAACAATGGAAAAACTGGAAGCACATGTTAAAGCAGTGCTTCATCGCGCTATATCTGTATTTATTTTCAACAGCAAAGGAGAATGGTTACTCCAGCGACGTGCGCTCGAGAAATATCATTCGCCCGGTTTGTGGACCAATACAAGTTGCACGCATCCGGCTCCGGGCGAAACTACGCCTGAGGCAGCTCACCGTCGCCTGCACGAAGAAATGGGTATGCGGGCTGAGCTTCGTGAGGTTTTTAGTTTTAAGTACATTCAGGAACTTGAAAACAACCTTACCGAGCACGAATACGACCATGTGTTTGTAGGTATTTCTGATGAAATTCCTGTCCCAAACCCCGGCGAAGTGGTGGATTATAAATATATCTCTTACGAAGATCTTCATCGCGAAGTATCCGAAAATCCCGAAAAATTCACAGCCTGGTTTAAATTGATTTACGAACGGGTGGGAAAGCTGTAAGCATTTCTGCATCTATAATTAAAATAGCTTCTGAATGTCTGAAAAACACGAAAATATCATTCTCCGACTGCGCAATTATCCGGAATACTTAAAAGTTGTTCTGATCATCTTTTATACGGTGGGAGTTTCGGCTATTTACATTCCTTTTACATCTGCATTTTTCATTTCACTTACGCCTTTGGCTTTGTTGCTGAGTTTTGGGGTGCTAATGTTATTTCACCGCGACTTCAGGCTAAAAACAATGCTGATTTTTGCCTTTATATTTTTGGCCGGATTTCTGGTGGAAATGATAGGCACTAACAGCGGACTGATATTCGGTGGTTATACTTACGGACCAACACTCGGTCTGAAAATTGGTGAAACACCGGTATTAATGGGCTTAAACTGGATAATGATGATATACCTGACCGCAACCCCTGTGCGCAAACTGAAAACACATCCTTTAATCAAAGTGTTTTTGTCGTCGTCGCTAATGGTGGCCTACGATGTGGTGCTTGAACAGGTAGCGCCGGCCATAAAAATGTGGTCGTGGTCGGGCGACATTATTCCGTTGCAGAACTATGTAGCATGGTTTGTACTTTCGGTCATTTTCCACACACTTTTTATATCCGCGAAAGTTAAAGTCAAAAACGAACTTGCCCTTGTGCTTTTACTTACGCAGTTCTTTTTCTTTGTGTTTTTATTGCCATTTTCACGATAATAAAGCTGACACTATACCACATGATAAAAGCCAAACAACATCCGCTCGTGAATCTGTTTTTCAAAGTTTACGTCCATCTGAAAATGAAACGCCATTTCAATTCTGTAAAAGCAGATGTCAATGTGCAAGCCGATGACAGCCCCGTTTTACTTATAGCCAATCACATAAGCTGGTGGGATGGATTCTGGGTTTTATATCTCTGTCAGCATTTTCTGCACAAAAAATTTCACTTTATGATGCTCGAAAAAGAATTACGCAAACGGATACTTTTCAGTTATTCAGGAGGATTTTCGATAAGCCCGGGATCGCGCGAAACCATTGAGAGTCTTGAATATGCAGGTAGTTTACTTACGAAAAGTGACAATCTGGTACTAATGTTTCCGCAGGGTAAACTGCATTCAATTTATCACGATCAGTTCAGTTTCCAGAAAGGAGTTGAAAAAATTATCAAACACGCCCCTGAAGCAAAAATAGTGTTTATGGCCAGTCTGATCGACTATTTCGATCATCCGAAACCCGATCTTTATTTCTATCTGCAAAATTACGAAGGACTGGCCAATAGCGAGGCCATCGAGGCTTCTTATCGTGAATTTTTCAGAAAACACACCCAACATCACAAAGAAATGGTACTATGATATATATAGCCCTTTTTATTTTAGCGTTTGCAGCCATTCAACTGCTTGTGGCACTCAGCAATCTGATATTTCGCCCGGGACTGAAGGAGCAATACAGCGAAACCCACGAATCGGTTTCGGTTTTGATTCCGGCTCGCAATGAGGAAGCCAATATTATGAAAATACTTACCGACCTGCAGCATCAGACACATTCAACGCTCGAAATTCTGGTGTACGACGATCAATCCACCGATCGCACTGCCAGCCTTGTACTCGGTATGGCACGTTACGACAAACGCATTAAACTTATTTCGTCACAGGAACTTCCCGAAGGTTGGCTGGGGAAAAAT
The DNA here is from genome assembly GCA_034004015.1 of Paludibacter sp. GTDB lineage: Bacteria > Bacteroidota > Bacteroidia > Bacteroidales > Paludibacteraceae > Paludibacter. The sequence goes on along the minus strand of JAVEXN010000031.1, from coordinate 4,966 downwards.
CATGCCTGCTATCAGATGTCGCAACAAGCTACCGGAAAATACTTTTTATTTGTGGATGCGGATGTCAGACTTGGCGAAAATGCCATAAGCACGACTTTGCAATATCTGAACAAGTCGAAATCGGTTTTACTTTCAGTTTTTCCGCGTCAGATAATGCAAACTCCGGGCGAACGCATGGTGGTTCCGGTTATGAATTACATTCTGATGACTTTACTCCCGCTGATACTTGTGCGTTATTCCCGTTTCCCGTCGCTCGCAGCTGCCAACGGACAGTTTATGTTGTTCAATGCCGATACATATAGTGAACAGCATCCGCATTTACAAATGAAGTCTGAGAAAGTGGAAGATATACGAATAGCGCGCTGGTTTAAGAGTAAAAAGCTAAGTGTGGCCTGTATTCCCGGCAACAAAGAAATTAATTGCCGCATGTATTCTGGATACAGCGAAGCAATTAATGGATTTTCGAAAAACATCGTCATGTTTTTTGGCAACTCCTACACACTTGCATTTATGTTTTGGCTTATTACTACTTTTGGATTTGTAGTTTTACTACTGGCAATGCCTCTTATTTATTTCTGGCTTTATGTACTTGCGGCTATTTTTATCAGAATAGCTGTTTCTATTGCCAGCCGACAATCTGTTTACAGCAATATTCTGGGCATCATTCCGCAGCAATACAACATGGGTCGACTACTTTTTTTGTCGTTGAAGTATAAAAAACAAGGATCGTACGAGTGGAAAGGACGCAAAATTAAGTAGTCAGAAAGGACTTCGAAGGCCGACAAACAGCCAGTCACGATGTTTTTTTCATTTCAAATAAAAAAGATTCATCCAATTGTATTTTTATACAACTCTGAAATTCATAGATTTGCCATAATCCTCCTGAAAAGACAAGCATTTTTCTAAAAATATTTTCCTCACTACTATTGCATAAATCAAATTTACGCCTTATCTTTGCACCGCAATTGAGAACAACGGTTCACAATAAAAAACAAACCTGGTGTGGTAGTTCAGTTGGTTAGAATACCTGCCTGTCACGCAGGGGGTCGCGGGTTCGAGTCCCGTCCATACCGCCAGAGTTTAAAGAGCAATTCAGAAATGAGTTGCTCTTTTTTTTATACCCTCATTTGCCCTACAAAACATACGGTCGCACCACAAAACACACCGGTCGCGATTATCAAATATCCGCCCGTTTGTATTTAAGAGACGCGCTTTCTTATTTTAGAGACAGTTATTTATGTGGCAGATTCGTTAGTTTATAATTTCAGCCCGTGCAACAGCCTTTTCGGGAAACGATTTATCAAAATTCAGAAATAAATTTATCGTTTTTGTAAACAAACCTGTATTTTACAGGAACCGACGGTTATAAAAATAAGACTGGGAATTATTTTATACAGGCTGACGACTGTTTTTTAAGCTTAATCGTCACTCTGACACAAACGGGTGCCAATCCGGAGCGATCAGTTTCCACTATGACACAAACGTGCGGTAGTTTTTATAAATCAATTTCCATAACGCCCAAAACGAATTCTATTCCTGCCCAAACAAGTTCTGTTCAGATACGAAACACCGGCTCTCTAAGCTATTCGCGCGGTTGTTTTACATCTGCCACATCTATCGAAACCCAAACGAATGGCACTCCAACCCAAACGAATTCTGTTTTAATACGAACGCTTTCTACAAAAACACAATTAAACCATTCATCGGCACAACCACGCGATACATTTTTTGAAAACCACGATAGAAAGCGCATCATTTTTTGACACATTATTTATTCTTCAACCGTATTTCATAATTATAAAATTATTACTATATTTCGGCAACTTTTAAATACTAACACAAATATCCAAGAAAGAAATCACGATGAAACCAAAAATTGCAAAAAGAGGACCTTATGCGGTCGACCTGGAAGCAGGCAAACATTATCATTGGTGCGCGTGCGGACGGAGTGCCTCGCAACCATTCTGCGATGGTTCACACAAGGGAACCGAGTTTTTCCCGCTTGCATTTACTGCCGAAGAAAGCAAAAAAGCTTATTTGTGCGGCTGCAAACAATCGCAGAATCCACCATTCTGCGATGGTACCCATGCAAAACTGCCTGAATAAACACGCGCATCAGTAAAAACAAAAAATCCGTTGGTATCACCTGAATACCAACGGATTTTTTGCTTGCAGTACTTTTTGCAAAGCTGCTATTTCATTTTATAAACAATATCTTTTACCCACTCAGCCCATTCGGCATGCGACTTCGAACGATCGAAGGTTTGCCAGGGTATAGGTTTACCGAACTTCAATACAAAATGTTTCCCTTTTTGCTTAAACATTTCATCGGCCAGAAACATCATTTCGATATTGAACTTAATACCCAAAAACTTACGGAGATTGGCCAGATTGTAGAAAAACTGTGAATTACGACCTTCGAAATACACGGGAACTACATCGCGCTTATACTGCACGGCCTTTGTAATAAAATTCTTTTTCCATTCGAGGTCGCAAATCTGCCCCTTTTGCTTGCGCGAACAAATACCTGCAGGATAAGTCACCAAATGGTTTTCCGATTCATAAAGCTGCTGCATCATTTCGGCATGTCCTTTACCCTGCCCGCCGAACTTGTTTACAGGTACAAACATTTCCTTCATTGGCGTAAGAAACATGAGCAAATCGTTTGAAAAAAAACGCACTTTACCATCGTAATGCTTGCCCACCACATAGCCGGTAGCAATACCATCGAGACCACCAAGCGGATGATTGCTGGCAAAAATATATTTTCCATCCTTTGGAGGTAGATTTTCTTCGCCTTCAATAACCAGTTTAATATCCATGAATTTAAAAGCAGCTTCGATAAAGGCGATGTTTTTAAGATCGGGATTTTCACGAAAAAACTTATTAAACTGATCTTCGTGCACAATACGACGAAGATAATTGATCACAAACTTAGGAACTTTTGTTTTTGGAGCACGGGCCTTCAACACGCCGGCCACATCTATTTTTATAATATCCTTCTCGCTCATTCTGGCATTTTTTAGGTTTTACTGAACGGTTGCAAATGTACAAAAAATCTGTTTGTTACAAAAGCTGTTTTTTCAGACCTTAAGAGCATTTACCCACTACCGTTACAATAAAAAAAGAACCATTTCTGCGCATGCAGAAACGGTTCTTCTATTTTAGTCTAAAACTATTTGTTATCAGGCATTTTCCTCATCGAGAATTTCCTGAATATCGTCGTGACAGCTGCCACAAACAGCGCCGGCCTCGATAGCGTCGCCCACTTCTTCAATTGTTTTAAGTTTTTGCTCTCTCACTGCTGCCACTATCTCGCTTTTACACATATCGAGACAGGTACAAATTACGGGATCTTCTGCCATATCGTTGAATAATTTATATTTGATAATTGGTTCATAATACGAAAAACATAACAACAAAAGTAAGCAAAAGGTTTTATTGCTGAAAACATCATATTGAAATTTCCGCATCAATACCATTGCCGGATACATCGATTGCAATCCTTTATTTCCGCTTAAAAAACTCCTCGTCTTTCAGCTCCTGAATTCTGTTTTTTACAGCAGAATAATACGAACCTTTTATTTCTTCTTCGAAATTAGCCTTTCCGCTTTCGGTTTCTTTTGGAAACATTGACAAAAACTGATTATAGTACAACAAAGCCTGCTTGTGGTTTTTAAGTGCATAGTCAGCAAGTGTGGCCATTTTATACACAGTGAGTTTGCTTTCGGGTATAATTTTCAACGATTTGGCATAATATTCCATTGCCATAGTGGGTTTTTCCCATCGCGAATATCCGGTGGCCAGATTCTGATAATAATTGTAAAGCACCGTATCCTTAGGCGTCATAAGTTGAAGGCCACGTTCGAGCACAGCCGTGCCTTTTGCAAACCGACCTGTAAAAATAGCCGAACGTCCGAGGTAATAAATCAGATTCAGATTTGTAGAATCCTTTTCATAAGCTTCAGTCAAATGATCGTAAGCTTCGTAATAATCCTGTCGGCCATAGTAACTTGAGCCGAGAAAAAATGTGGTCGTGAAAGTTTTGTCGCCGGAATTGTATATCCTTTTAAGCTGATAAATAGCACTATCGTATTGCTGAAGATAGCAGTGCCCGATACCATTGTACTGATTTACCGACTTGTTGGTTGAATCAACACGGATATAGGCGTTTGTGCAACTTGTGAGGGCTTCATATTTTTGTGTTTGCAAATAAATGCGGGCAAGCTTTACAGTGGTATTGTAGTCGTCGGGCGCTTTGGTCAATGTTTTTTGATAATAATGTACAGCAGAATCGTTGTTGTCGAGTTGCCAGAAACAATCGCCGGCCATTGACAATAACTGTGGAAGCGAGTCTGTTTTCATGTTTTTTCGCAGCTCAGCAAGCGTTTGCTCCCAGTCTTTCATTTTATACAAATTACCTGTAAAAGCCAATGAGAAATATCTGTTGTCGGGTTGTAGCTGCAACAAATTCCGATAAATTTGATCGGACTTGTAAAATCGTCCGGTGGTTTGATACAAGTCGGCAAGTGCGTTTAGCAACTGAGAATTTAACGAATCGGTTTGCAACAAATGCTCATAAATAAGGATGGCATTGTCGTATTCCATCAGATTTTTATAGCATTGCGCCTTTAGCATATCAGTATTGGCCGACGGTTTTTCTTTTGCTAAAAGCTGTAAAGCTGCGTGATAATCGAAGCGGGCCATGGCGCGGTTAATAGCATTATCCTGTGCAGAAAGAAATTGTGAGCATAGCAGCAAAATGAACAGAAACAACTTTTTCATAAGCAAACGATTTTGGAATTAAGGATTTATACTTAGAAATCATCTTGACTATTCTTATAAACAATCACTACTGACCGACAAAACTTGAATTTTGTCGGTTTTTATTTTTATTTATTTGTATATCAATTATTAGCGGTTTTTATTTTTGTTTTACTGAAAACCTACCCCCTCTCAAAATAAA
>JAVEXN010000002.1:0-246781 GCA_034004015.1 Paludibacter sp. | reverse complement strand
TTTTTAAACATTTACAGCTATGTGTTCTTCATTTCAACAGTTCTATGAATAAATTCTATTGTGTCGCTATGTGGTTAAATATCTAACTTGTATAAATTATATAGTAAATTTAAAATTGTAAATTAAAGTTATGCCATTAAATATTCCGGTGACTTTGCCCGCAGTGGAAGCACTCAGAACAGAAAATATATTTGTAATGGATTCGGAGAGGGCTTCGAGTCAGGAAATCAGACCATTGAAAATTGTAATTCTGAACCTGATGCCGATAAAAATTACAACCGAAACCGATTTGATTCGTCTGCTTTCCAATTCGCCATTGCAGATTGAAATTGACTTTTTGCACATGGAAACGCATTGCTCGAAAAATACGCCTATCGAGCATCTTACGTCGTTTTACAAAACTTTCGACGAAATTAAAAAGAGCAATTACGACGGCATGATTATTACCGGTGCACCTGTAGAGCAAATGCCATTCGAGGAAGTAAATTACTGGGGCGAAATTTCCACCATTTTCGATTGGGCACGCACACATGTGACCTCTACATTCTTTATTTGCTGGGCTGCTCAGGCGGGTTTACACTATCATTACGGCATAAATAAATATCCACTCGACGCTAAGATGTTTGGTGTATTTGAACATCGGATGTTCGATCCGAAAAATCCTATTTTCCGCGGCTTCGACGATGTGTTTTATGTACCACACAGCCGTCATACCGAAATCAGAGCCGAAGATATTCGCAAAAATCCTGACCTAACGCTACTTTCCGAATCGCCCGAGTCGGGTGTGTATATGGTTATGGCCCGTAACGGACGCGAGTTTTATATTACCGGTCACTCGGAATATTCGCCTCTGACGCTCGATACAGAATATAAACGCGATGTGTCCAAAGGTATGCCGATTAATATGCCTTTGAATTATTATCGCGATGATAATCCTGAAAATGAACCGCTTGTGCGCTGGCGTAGTCATGCCAATCTGCTATTTACCAATTGGCTCAACTACTTCGTGTATCAGGAAACTCCTTACGATCTTACAAAAATTCAATAAAAAGAATTTATTGAAAAACAATTGCCCTGAATGAATTTAAAAAACGAAATTGCCGCTAAACGACTCGTGGAACTGCTTTCGCCTGCCAAAAACATTGAATGCGGCATGGCTGCTATCAATCATGGAGCCGATGCGGTGTATATCGGTGCTTCACAATTCAGTGCGCGTGCAGCCGCCGGAAATTCAGTGAGCGACATTGAGAAACTGGCTCGCTACGCGCATCAATACAGGGCAAAGGTTTTTGTGGCGCTCAATACCATTCTGACTGATGCGCAACTTGCAGATGCCGAAAAACTCATACATCAGCTTTACGAAGCCGGTGCCGATGCGCTGATTGTGCAGGATATGGGTATTCTGAAAATGAATCTTCCGCCCATCGCGCTGCATGCCAGCACACAAACCGATAACCGCACAGTAGAAAAAGTAAAATTTCTGCAGGATGCAGGATTTTCGCGCGTGGTGCTTGCCCGCGAGCTTTCGCTGAAGCAAATTACCGAAATCGCATCGCAAACCAATGTGGAACTCGAAGCTTTTGTGCATGGTGCGCTTTGTGTGAGTTACAGCGGTCAATGTTATATCAGCCAGGCCATGACTGGCCGCAGTGCCAATCGCGGACAGTGTGCACAGTTTTGCCGCCTGCCTTACAACCTTACGGATGCTGATGGAAATGTGTTGGTAAGAAACAAACATTTGCTTTCGCTCAAAGATCTCGATCTTTCGGATTATCTTCCTGAATTAATTGATGCCGGAGTAATGTCGTTCAAAATTGAAGGCCGACTGAAAGATATTGATTATGTGAAGAATATCACTTCATATTATCGCAAAAAATTAGATGCGGCCATTGAGCAAAAACCTGATTTCTCGCGGGCTTCATCGGGCAAAACAACTATCTTTTTCGAGCCAAATCCCGAAAAGAGTTTCCGTCGGAGTGCGACCGATTATTTCCTGAATGGTCGTCACAATGCGATTATTCAGCCCGAAACGCCAAAATCGCTTGGCGAACCCATTGGTAAAGTATTGAATGTAAAGAGAAATGCCATTGAAATTGAAAATGGTCATTTGCTAAACAATGGCGATGGACTTTGTTTTATCAATAAAAAAGAAGAACTTGAGGGTTTTCGTCTCAATACTGTACAAACGCAGGGAAATCAGAAAACAGCCATTTGTTTTCCTGATATAATGCCCGAAATAGAAGCAGGAACCTTGATTTACCGAAATCAGGATCAGGCTTTTGAGAAAATTCTGAATGGAAAAACCGCTGATCGTCGGGTAGGAGTGAGGATGATATTTTCGGAAACTGCAAATGGTTTTCAGCTCAGCATTATTTCGGAGGAAAACGAAACTGCAACGCTTTTGTTTGAATATGAAAAACAGCTTGCTTCGAAACCTGAAAACGTAGAAACGAATATCCGTCAGCAACTTTCGAAACTCGGAAACAGTATTTACGAATTGCAGCATCTTGAAATAAAACTCGAAAATACCTGGTTTTTCCCGGCATCAGTGTTGAGCGAATGGCGCCGGCAGGCAATTGAAAAGCTCGACGAAGTAAGAGCAAACAACTATGTGCGCGAACTGCCCCGAAAAGCTGTGCACAGCGATTTTCCAATAAAACAACTCACATATCTGGGGAATGTAACGAATAAAAATGCAGAAGCTTTTTATCGTGAACATGGTGTGGAAGATATTCAACCTGGTTTCGAAATAAAACATCGGGAAGGAGTGCCCTTAATGTTTACAAAACATTGTATTAAGTACGAAATGGGCTGGTGTCCGCGCGAAGGTTATAAAGAAAAAGTAAACGAGCCTTTTTTCCTCACTCATAAAGGACAAAAATTTGAGCTTCGTTTCGATTGTAAAAAGTGCGAAATGGAAGTGATTGGGTAGTTATTAGTTTCAGAGTTTCAGGTTTCAGAGTTTCGGGTTCTGAGGCTGACACTCAATACTCAAAACTATATACTCAGAACTAATAATCTACTTCCCGAATCGCTGAATCAGATTATAAACTTTGTAAATACCAAGTTCACCGGCTTTGCTTAAATCGGCAAGGCCTTTTTCATCTTCACCGATAAACAAATAGGTAAGTCCGCGATTGTAGTATGCCTCGGCAAATTCCGGTTCGGCTTCGATGGATTTGCTGTAAAACTGAATAGCCGATTTAAAATCCTGTTGCGAGGCTAATATATTGGCCTTATTGAAGTACGAAAAAGCAAAATCGGGCTGAAGTTCATTCACCTTATCATAATCGCGCAAAATAAGTTCAGCCTCAAACTTGTACTGATTCTCGAGAAGCTGACGGTTGCTTCGATCGCTACGGGCTTCGTTCAAAGTTCCAGCCTGATCGCCCGAAGCACTTTTCAGATAGTCCATAAGTTTATATCTGATATTGGCACGGGCAAAATATGCCAGCGCAAAATCGGGACGAATGGCCAGCGCTTTATTCAAATCCTCGATGGCGCTGTTGAAATCCTGCACCAACGCAAATTCCACAGCTCTGTAAAAGTACAAGTCTGCATTGTAAGTCTCATTATCCAGTCGGCTGGATATATTGTTGATTAGCTCAAAATGCGTATTCACAAGGTCGGAAGTAAGCGGCACTTCGTTGTTGGTAATTTTGAGCGAAGCACCAAGCAGACGTTTTTTGTTGTAATCGTCCACCATAGCATGATAAAGATTGGTACGACGGATTTCGTCGGGTTTGGCGTAATACGAAAGCATAAAGTTTCGTTCGTTCACCACATCCACAAAACGATCCTGTACACTTCCGCGCCGCGAATCGCTATATTTCGATTCCGATTTGGTGTCATCAATATTCTGAGTTACAAAACGGTTGAAAAGCTCTGTCTTACGGCTATTGCTGCTTCGGGCAGTGCCTTTTACCATTTTATTACCGGCAATAAGCTCTTCTTCTTTTTGTTTTTTCTGAATTTTATCCTTGTTCTTTTCAATATCGGCAGCCATTTGGCGGTATTTGAATGCATTGCGCACATTCCCCAAACCTGTTTCAGCTTCGGCAATTCCCCAATATGCAGGAATGAAATAAGGATACTTTTTGATTATGAGATTGTAATCGGCTATTGCATTTTTGTATTGCCGGAGCGTGTTGTGGAGCATAGCACGCTGAAAGAGAGCTTCAGTATTGGTGGTATCCAGTTCGAGCACTTTATTAAAATCGCTCAGAGCATTGTTGTTATCGCCCAAACTGGCACGCAGTAAAGCTCGGTTGTAGTAAGCAAGTTCACTTTTGCTTTCAATTTTTATGGCATTATCGTAGTCGCTGAGTGCTTCGCGGAAGTTTTTACGACGCACATTTAAAATACCGCGGTTGATATAATCGCCGAAATAATTCGAATTTAAACTTATGGCTTTCGAATAGTCGATATAAGCTCCTTCAATATCTTCTTTTTGCATTCGCAATAGCGCTCTGGCACTCCAGCCCAAACTATTGGTGCTGTCTTGCTTCAGCAACTCATTGAAGGAGTTTTCAGCTGCCACAGTATCTTTCATAGCAAGTTGAATCACACCTTTTTCGTAAAACAAAGCCGGATTTTTTGAACTTTGTTTCATGTAGCTTTCGAGGTCACGCATAGCGCCTTCGTAATCCTCCAGACGTACAAGCGCATCCATACGGTTCATGAGCAGATTGAAGCTCGCCGGGCTAAACTCGAGCGCTTTCGAAAAATCGTTGGCAGCATCTGCAAAAAGTCCTAATCTGCGACGTGCAAAACCTCTGATGTAATAAGCCTGAGGCATAAATGGATTACGTTCGATGGCTTCGTTGGCATCCAGTTCGGCACCTTTGTCGTCGCCAAGCTGAATTTTTGCCATTGCCCTGTACATATAAGGCTCGGCAAGGTAGGGTTTTATCTTAATTACCTGATTAAAATACTGAATGGAGAGCACATAATCCTCAAAATAAAGTGCATTTCGACCAATTGTCAGGATGCGATCGGTGTTCCACTGTGCGTAACCCGACAGCGAGAAAATGCTTAATACAATTATGAACAGTGCTTTTTTCAATCTTTTTATACCTTTGTTATTTGCTAAAATGCGACATTATATTATTCCTATTACTTATGCAAATAACGTAATTTCAACCCGTGAGTTTTAGTTTTTAGCCGAAATTTTAAGCTTGTTTCGGAATAATCTGATTATTTTTTTATAAAAAGGTTTAATCTGCTCCGAAAACCACGTTTTCTAATCAAACATTTTTTCTTCGCAACCACTGTTAGGATTGTAACCTGCAGGCATTTCAAATGTTTCGTTGGTGGAGTAACCTGTTTTCGGATCGTTCAGTACTTTTTTCATATACAATGCCCAAATAGGAAGCGCCATGCTGGCACCCTGTCCTTCGGCAATATTATCGAAGTGAATAGAGCGATCCTCGCCACCAACCCACACGCCTGAAACGAGCGAAGGCGTAAAGCCCATAAACCAACCGTCGGAGTTGTTCTGTGTGGTTCCTGTTTTACCTCCCATTTGCATATTAAGACCATGACGACTGCGAATTCGTCCTCCGGTACCACCATCGACCACACTTCTGAGCATGTAAATCATCTTATAAGAAGTGTTTTCGCTAAAAATTTCATGCATTTCAGGATTAAACGAAGCAATCACATTTCCGTTCGAATCTTCGATACGCGTTACATACAAAGGTTCCACTCTGATTCCTTTGTTAGGAAAAGCGGTGTAAGCATCCACCATTTCGGCTACCGAGATATCGCAAATTCCAAGGCTGAGTGCAAGCACAGGGTCGAGATGGCTGCGAATACCAAAGGACTTCATCAGTTTTACAAGCGACTCCGGCGTGAAAAGACTCATCAGGTAGGCCGAAATCCAGTTGTTTGAGTTAGCAAGTCCCCAGCGCAAACTTACCTGCTCACCCAAACGTGATTTTGAACCATTTCGTGGCGACCACGGACGGCCTGCTCCATCGGTAAGTGTGATAGGTTGATTTGTGGTTTTGTCGCAGGGACTCATGCCTTCTTCCATTGCCAGCGTGTAGAGATATGGTTTTACTGTAGAACCTACCTGACGTCGTCCCAGATTGACCATATCGTACTGAAAATGTTCGAAATCGGGACCACCCACATAAGCTTTTACATGGCCATTACGGGCATCCATCGACATAAAACCACAACGAAGAAAGTGTTTTACATATTTAATGGAGTCGATTGGCGACATTACTGTGTCAATCATACCATTGTAGGAAAACACCTGCATTTCCACAGGTTTTTTAAACAATGCATTAATCTGCTCGCGGGTAAATCCGGCAGCTTTCATACGATAATATCGATCGGACTGTTTAATAGCTCTGCTCATTATACCATCAATCTCTTCTTGTTTCACACGACGAGAAAACGGAGCAGTGGCGCGACCCTTTTTCTCTTTGAAAAATGTTTTCTGCAGCGACTGCATGTGCTCACTCACCGCTTCCTCGGCATATTTTTGCATGCGCGAGTCAATGGTGGTATAAATTTTCAACCCATCGGTGTAAATATTGTAAGGCGATCCATCTGGTTTCTTATTTTTTACACAAAAACCGTAAAGCGGATTGTTTTCCCATTGCCATTTATCATCGATATATTTTTGTTCCTGCCAATCAGCATAATCGCTTTTCTTTGGTTCTTTGGCAATGAGCATAAGGCGCAGATATTCTCTGAAATAAGGCGCCAAGCCCAATTTGTGGTCGGTTCTCTGAAACTTCACATCCAAAGGAAGCACTTTCAGCGAATCATATTGCTCGCGGGTTATGTAGTCGGCTTTTCGCATCTGGTTCAGCACCACATTTCGTCTGTCGCGCGAACGTTCGTTATATTTCACCGGATTGTAAAGCGATGGGTTTTTGCACATACCAATCAACGTGGCAGCTTCCTCAATTTTTAATTTATCGGGCGTAGTGCTGAAATAAACCTGCGAGGCCGATTTGATACCTTCGGCATTGTAGAGAAAACTAAACTGATTGAGGTACATCGTCATGATTTCCTCTTTGGTATAAAGGCGCTCCAGTTTTACCGAAATAACCCACTCGATTGGCTTTTGCAAAGCTCTTTGAACAAAGTTATCTGCATCAGGCGAATAAAGCTGCTTAGCTAACTGCTGTGTAAGCGTACTACCACCACCGGCACTTTTCTTCTGAAAAATTCCGCGTAAGATTACCGCACGTGTTAATGCCTTTCCATCAATTCCGGAATGGTCGTAAAAACGTACATCCTCTGTGGCAATCAGCGCATTGATCACATGTTCTGATATTTCGCTGTACTCAACTTTCACACGGTTTTCTTTATTTTTCGAATAGCGTCCCAAAAGTTGAAGGTCTGACGAATATATTTCGGTAGCATATTTATTTATCGGATTCTGGAGTTCGTCGATAGGAGGGAGATAACCCAGCCAGCCAATACTTATAAAAGTGAAAATAGCCACTACTGCTACCAATCCAAGAGCAAAAAGGCCCCAGAACCATGTGGTGAATTTTGATTTGAAGTCCTTATTTTGAGTTATTTTAAGCATAATCTGGTTTTTAACGGATTCATATTGCAAAAATACGATTTTTTTTTCTGATTTCTAAATTGAATTAAAATGTTCGATAAGTAACTGAATCTCAAAATTAATATCAGATTATTCAATATACATCAAATCGCTGATAATCGCATCGGAAATGTGTATTCCTTTCAACGAGAGAAAAAGCCTTTTATTTTCTGATACAATATGTCCCGAATCAATATATCGCTGAGCGCATTTTTTCAGATAATCAATGAGTTTGTCATCAAAATGCTGCTTCATAGTTTCAAAATGCAATCCTTCCCTGGTTCGTAACGATATCATAATAAAGTCGTTGAATTTATCTGTATCGTTGAGTTCTTCTTTTTCGAAAAAAAGATTGCCCTCTTGCATGGCATCAATATATTTACGCGTCGAAGATATGTTCCATTGACGCGAAATGCCATCGAACGAATGAGCTGATGGGCCCAAACCTGTATATGGCGTGAGTTTCCAGTAAGCACTGTTGTGTCGCGATCGATGACCCGGTTTGGCAAAGTTTGAAATTTCGTATGCTTCGAATCCTGCCTGTGCCGTCTTATCGATTAGCATCTCGTACATTTCAATCATTCTATCCTCATCAACCACCTCAATCAGGCCTTTCTCTCTTTGTTTCCAGAGTTTTGTGCCCTTTTCGTAAGTTAAACCATATACCGAGATATGCTCAGGCTGTAGACTTAAACCTTTGTCTAACTGCTTTTCCCATGCTTCAATGCTCTGTCCGGGCAATCCATAAATCAGATCAATGCTGATGTTTTTAAATCCGGCTTCACGTGCGTAACGCACTGCATCCACAGCCTGCTCACCAGTGTGACGACGATTTATTGCTTTCAGATCATTATTGTCGAACGATTGAATTCCCATGCTGATACGGTTGAAAGGTAATTTCCTTATTTCAGAGAAGAATTCAGGCGATAAGTCGTCGGGATTTGCTTCAAAGGTGATTTCGGCATCGGGTGCCACAGAAAAATAACTGAAGAGTGCAGAAAAAATCAGATCGAACTGTGCTGCACTAAGTAAACTGGGCGTTCCACCACCAAAATAAATCGTATCGACAATTGCATGTTGATTGTAATCGCTTCTTATTTCCATTTCACGACATAGTGCATTCACTAAATCGGGAATCATTTGAGGTGCCACCTGCGTATAAAAATCGCAATAAGTACAACGCTGCTTGCAAAAAGGTATATGTATGTATATTCCGGCCATTGATTTAATAAACAGATTCACAGAACAATAATATTTCCGTGAAATAAATATTTGAATTATCTGTACAAAAATACAACAAAATGTTTGTAAAGTCAGCAAAATATTCTATCTTTGCACTCGCTTTTGAGAAACACAATAGCAACGGGGTGTAGCGCAGTCCGGTTAGCGCATCCCGATTTAAGATCGGGAGAGTCGCAAGTCCGAATCCCGCGCAAAAAAAAAACGGGGTGTAGCGCAGTCCGGTTAGCGCACCTGCTTTGGGAGCAGGGGGTCGTGGGTTCGAATCCCGCTACCCCGACTTAAAAAAAAGGATTTATCGATTAATTTCGGTGAATCCTTTTTTTTTAATTATAAAAATTTCATTATTATGTTCCACCTCTACATTCTTCTATCTGAAACTACCAATAAATTCTACATTGGCTCTACAGGTAATCTGGAAGATCGCTTAATCCGCCATAATTCAGGACGAAGTAAAGCTACAAAATCTGGCATTCCCTGGAAGCTTTTGTATTCAGAAGAATTCGAAACAAGAAGTGAATCAATTAAAAGAGAATTGGAGATTAAATCATGGAAAAGCCATGACCGTGTAGCGCAGTTGGTTAGCGCATCCCGATTTTAGGATCGGGAGGGTCATGGGTTCGAATCCCGCTACACCGACATAGAAAGAGACTGTCTCAAAAGTTTTTTTGAACGCAAATTACGCAAATTTACGCAAATACAATAATTTTGATATTCTATATTGTTCTGAATAACAATAGTATATGATTTGCGAAAATTTGCGCTTTTTTGCGTAATTTGTGTTCTGCTTTCTTTTGGGACAGCTTCTTTTTGTATCTATTAGTATAGTAAATACTGTATCTGAAGGATTACCAAAGTTTTCATTCTTCAGCTTTTTTTGTGTTCTGAGCTCTTATCCAGCCTAAAAAGAAAGTTGTTTCGGTAGGCGGTAAAATAGTGTTCAGCGTTTGATAAACCGAACCTATTTCCTCTGTTTCCTGAAGCAATTTTTGTGCTTTGGCGCGATTCTCCTCGCTGATAAACTCATTGATATTTAGCAGCCCGGCAGTGACATAACGCATCAGATGCGAAGCAATTGTTCCCGGAACGAGTCCGCGTTCAGCAGCTATTTCTTCAATGCTTTTTCCCGCTTTATACATTTCGTAAGTCATGCGGAATGAACTTCCCTTCTCGGGCTTTTCTTTTTTTTCAGTTCGTTCGGGCTTTTCTGTGGGTTCTTTTTTAGCTTTTTTTTCTTTTTTGACTCGCTTTTCCGAAACGAACATGTCCATTTTCGATTCCAGCTTATTTTCTTTGGAATACTTTCGGATAATATTCAGAAATAGTTCGCCGTATTTTTCCACTTTTGCAGGTCCAAACCCGTTGATGCGCAACAGGTCTTTTTCGTTTTGTGGCAAATAATCGGCCATTTCGCCTAAGGTTTGACTTCCTGCTACCATATATATGGGCAAATCGCGTGGCTCGCAAATCTGATTTCGCATTTCAAGCAGTTCAAAGTACAGTGCCTTGTTTTTTACATCAAATGCTTTTGTTTCTTTTGTCTTGTTATATGCGTTTGGCGTAAAGTCGGGCAGGAGGAAGGTGTTTTTCAATACAAAATAATCTTCCACCATAAAAGGATGTGTCATCCCTTTGAAAATATGGTCTTTCTGAGCGAAATAACCGAAAACCGTACGCAGCTGATCGTTATATTCACGTGCGTTGTCGCGACTGTCGGTACTGGCCGGCGACTCGTTGATGGTATGCAGAAAATTCGAAATTTTTTCTCTGAAATAGCTTGTAGCTGCACTTAGTCGATCGGACAGGTAATCTTCGCTGTGCGATTTGTCGTTTGCAATGGACATAAGCTGATACTGAAATTTTCCGGCCACTTCCTGAATGGCCTGTGCTTGCCGCATTAAATCCTGCAGGAAAGGCAACGTGTCTTCGCTGAACGAACTTTCCACTTCCTTCACCGAAGTTATGAGTCGCGACAAGAGCCCGATACCAGGGCGGAACTCGAAAAGTTGCGTAAGCACAAATTGGCGGAATTCATTTCGCGCTACATCGAGCTGCTGTTCGAGTTCTTCGTAGGTGGGTTTTATCTTCTGATGTTCCACAATTTGTCTGTCGTTTTCAATGCTTTGCGGATTGATGCGACTTTTAAGCACCAAACCTTCGAGCGTTCGGCAGCGGCTCAGTGCCACATATACCTGACCCGACGCAAATGCATCGCCTGCATCAATTACAGCCTTGTCGAATGTAAGTCCCTGACTTTTGTGAATGGTAATGGCCCAGGCCAATCGGAGTGGAAACTGTGTGAATGTACCTGTTACTTCCTCTTCAATTTGTTTGGTTTTTTCGTTGGTACTGTAACGTATATTTTCCCAAACAAAACGCCCTACTTCAATATCGGTTTTGTCTTCGGGACAATGAATTCTGATTTCTTCGTCGTTTATTTTTTCAATTGTACCAATCTTTCCGTTGTAAAAACGTCGCGGATTTTCATTGTCGTTGCGGATAAACATGACTTTAGCACCTACTTTCAGTTCAAGGACTTTTTCGGTTGGGTAGCTTTTTTCCTGAAAATCACCTTTTATGGTAGCTTCAAACTTGTAAGTTCTGGTTTTAATCTTTGCCAGTTCCAGATTGTTTATCTGATCGGCTTTGTAATTGTGTGTGGAGAGTGTAATATAAGTATCGTTGCTATCGGGCACAAAATGTGGCTGGTAACGACTCATAAGCGTTTGCAAGCCTTGCTGACTGAGGCAATTGTTCCTGACTTCGTTCAGAATACTGATAAAAGTTGTATTTGTTTGTCTGAATATTTTGTTAAGCTCAATGTATACTGGTTTTTGCTCTGCAATTACCCTGCTGTGAAAGAAATACGGACTCTGATAATAGCGCGAAAGCATTCGCCATTCGTCGTCGATAGCTACAGGCGATAGCTGAAACATATCGCCGATAAAGATAAGCTGAACACCGCCAAAAGGTTCGTTATGACGAAAGCGGATATGGCGAAGCACAGTATCGACCGCATCGAGCACATCGGCACGCACCATACTTATTTCGTCGATCACCAGCAATTCCAGTTCCTGAATCACTTTGCGTTTATAGCCGGCCATTTTTATTTTTTCAACCAGTGCTTTACGTGCTTCGGGCGTCGGTACGAATGGGCTAAACGGCAACTGAAACATCGAGTGGATGGTTGTTCCGCCAGCATTGATAGCTGCCACACCCGTAGGAGCCACAATGGCCATTTGTTTTTTGGTTTCCTTTTGTAACTTGCGCAAAAAGGTGGTTTTTCCCGTTCCGGCTTTTCCGGTCAGAAAAATACTGCGGTTGGTGGTGAGGGCAAATTCGCGTGCCAGATCGTAAGGAGATTCATTTTGCATAATCAATAGGTTTCTTTCAAAAAACGAATACGAAATTTATCAAACACTTTTATTTCCGTTGAAAAAAATCAACTTACAAAGATTGATAAAATATATCATTTATACAAATAAAGTTTTAAGAAATTTTAGTTGCGAATGGACAAAAATGCAGAATAAAAAAAGCCTGTCGAAATTATCGACAGGCTTTTAAAATATTTAATAATGAGCTGTTTATCCAATAAGGCTGAGTAAAAGTCCGGCAGCTACAGCCGAGCCAATCACACCTGCCACATTTGGACCCATAGCATGCATTAACAGGAAATTACCCGGATCTTCTTCCTGACCAACTACCTGCGAAACACGCGCAGCCATCGGAACAGCCGAAACACCTGCCGAACCAATCAGTGGATTGATTTTTTCTTTCAGGAACAGGTTCATAAACTTAGCTAACAATACACCACTACCAGTGCCCACTGAAAATGCCAATACACCAATAACCATAATCATCATGGTTTGCATATTTAAGAATGCACCTGCTGTAGCGGTTGCACCTACAGTAATACCAAGGAAAATGGTTACGATATTCATCATTTCGTTCTGTACAGTTTTGCTCAAACGTTCTACCACACCACTTTCGCGCATAAGGTTACCAAGCAATAAGCTGCCAACCAGTGGAGCTGCCGGAGGCAACAGCAAAGAAATGAATGCTGTAGCAAAAATCGGGAAAATAATTTTCTCTTTTTTCGATACAATACGCAATTGTTTCATTTTGATCATGCGTTCTTTTTTTGTAGTCAGCAATCTCATGATAGGAGGCTGAATTACAGGAACAAGCGCCATGTACGAATATGCAGCTACAGCAATCGGGCCTAACAAATGCGGAGCAAGTTTTGCGGTAAGAAAGATAGCTGTCGGGCCATCCGCACCTCCGATAATACCTATTGAACCTGCTTCCTGAGGTGTAAAGTTCAATCCTATAGCTGCCAGATATGTAGCAAAAATACCTATCTGAGCGGCTGCGCCTAAAAGTAAACTTTTAGGATTGGCAAGCATAGGACCAAAGTCGGTCATCGCACCCACACCCACAAAAATAAGACATGGATAGATACCTAATTTAACACCGAGATACAGATAATCGAGCAGACCACCTTTTTGTACAAATGATTCCCAGTGTACATGTCCTTCTGCAAATAACTCACTGTTGAACAATCCAGCACCGGGTAAATTGGTGAGCAACATTCCAAAAGCAATCGGCAAAAGCAATAAGGGTTCAAACTGCTTTACAATTGCAAGGTACAGCAATATGCAGGCTACAACGATCATTACGATGGTTTCCCATGTAAGTCCCGCAAAACCTGTGCTTGTCAGGAAATTCATCAGGCTTTCTTCCACATACGATAAGCCGGATTGTGTTGTTTCAGCACTTACAGTTTCTGTGGCTGCTACAATATTCGAGTCGGCTGCAACGTTTTGCGCACCGACGGTCATTTGAATCCCTGTAAACAGAAAAACCACTAAAATTAAAATACTTTTTTTCATTTTTATTTTATATTCTCTTAATTACAGTTACTTATTCAATGTCGAGCAATACGTCGTCCTGCATTACAGATTGACCAGCCTGAACATGAATTTTTTTCACGATTCCGTTTTTTTCGGCATAAATGCTGTTTTCCATTTTCATCGATTCGAGTGTAAGCAATAAATCGCCTCGCTTTACATGTTGGCCAGCACTTACTGCTACTTTCAGTATACTACCCGGAAGTGGTGAACGCATTGGTTTGGCATATGCCGATGAAGCAGCTGCCGGAGCTGATTCCTGTCTCGGAGTTTCCTTAACTTCTGCTTTTGGTGCCTGAGCTACCGGAATTTCGGCTTCAGTTCCTTCGAAATCGATCAGTAAATCATCCTGCATAACACTTTGTCCCTGTTGTACATGAATGTGACGGATAATACCATCGTGTTCGGCCAAAATGTTGTTTTCCATTTTCATCGATTCCATTGTAAGTAAAACATCACCACGTTTAACATTCTGACCATTACTTACAAGTATTTTCATAACATTGCCCGGAAGTGGTGCTTTTATAGCATTTGCAACCACTGAGCGGCTTGGTGTTTTGATGGCAGCTACCTTTCCGGCTGCCTTTCTGTTCATCGACGAAGCTTTGTCCTGTTTCTCAATTTCAACAGTGAACGGTGTTCCGTTTACTTCAATTTCGGCAATGTTTTGTTCAATTTCGTTAATTGAAACTTCGTATTCACTACCGTCTATTTTAAATTTGAATTTCTTCATAATAATTATTTTACCAAATTATTTAAACCATAAATTTTTGAACTCCAGGGAGAATAACGCCTTTCCACTTTTTTAATCGTGATAATAGCGCTTTCTTCGTCGTGAACTTCAGAATAATATAAATGCAAAGCCATGGCTATGGCTGCACTGTCGCCCGCTGATAAGTGGTCTTCTACATATTCTTTTTCGGTCGAATGTGATGATTTCTTTTCGTTCTCGGTTGTTTTTTTCGGAACACGAACTTTGGGTGCTACTAATTTGCTGAAAATACTCAATACGAATACGATCAGTATAAGTAGTACGAACACCATTGTGATCGAAAATGAAACCACATTCAGGGCATCTGCCCAGTTGACTGCTAGTATGTTCATATTTTACAGTATTATAATGGAATATTTGAATGCTTTTTCAGAGGATTCACTACTTTTTTGGTTTGTAGTGCCTGGAATGCACGGATCACGCGGAAACGTGTATTTCGGGGTTCAATGATGTCATCAATATATCCGTATGAAGCTGCCTGATATGGATTGGCAAATTTCTCTTTGTACTCCGTTACCTTTTCATCCACAAATTTTGCTCTTTCTTCAGGATCAGCAATTGCCGAAATGGCGCGACCCTCGAGTACTTCAATAGCTCCGGCAGCACCCATTACAGCAATTTCTGCCGATGGCCATGCATAGTTGAAGTCACCACGCAATTGTTTCGAGCTCATTACGTCGTGTGCACCACCATACGATTTACGAAGTGTAACAGTTACTTTCGGAATTGTAGCTTCGCCATAGGCAAACATCAGTTTGGCTCCGTGGGTAATGATACCTGCATACTCCTGCGCTGAACCTGGAAGGAATCCCGGAACGTCGACCAGGGTAAGTACCGGAATGTTGAAAGCATCGCAGAAGCGAACAAAACGTGCTGCTTTGCGCGACGAATCACAGTCGAGTACACCTGCCAGAAAGTTTGGCTGATTGGCTACGATACCTGTGGAAATACCATTGAAACGTGCAAATCCTACAATAATATTACGTGCATAATCGGCATGTACTTCGAAGAATTTACCATAGTCGGCAATACCACTGATCACCTGTTTCATGTCGTATGGCTGATTCGGGTTGTCAGGAACAATTGAGTTCAAAGCATCATCCAAACGGTTGATAGGATCAGCACATTCTTCGATAGGAGCTTCTTCCAGATTGTTTTGTGGTAAATATGAAATCAGTTCACGAATGGCTTCAATTCCGGCTTCTTCGTTGGTAACGCGGAAATGAGAAACGCCTGACTTGCATGAGTGAACATCAGCTCCTCCAAGATCTTCAGTTGAAATATCTTCGCCTGTAACCGATTTTACAACTTTAGGTCCGGTTACAAACATATATGAGTTTTGCTCGGTCATAAGAATAAAGTCGGTGAGGGCAGGAGAGTACACAGCTCCACCGGCACAAGGACCGAAAATAGCAGAAATCTGAGGAATAACGCCAGATGCCAGAATGTTACGCTCGAAAATTTCAGCATAACCGGCAAGCGAAGTTACACCTTCCTGAATACGGGCTCCACCCGAATCGTTGATGCCAATTACAGGACAGCCCATTTTCATGGCCATATCCATTACTTTACAAATTTTCTGAGCCATTGTTTCCGACAATGATCCACCGAAAACTGTGAAATCCTGTGCAAAAACAAAAACTGTGCGTCCATCGATAGTTCCGTGTCCGGTAACTACTCCGTCGCCCAGATATTTTTCTTTCTCCATACCAAAGTTGGTACAGCGATGTGTGACAAACATGTCGAACTCTTCGAAACTAGAATCGTCAAGTAACATGTGAATTCTTTCGCGTGCAGTAAATTTACCTTTCGCGTGCTGGGAAGCAATACGCTTTTCCCCACCTCCCAATTTGGCTTTAACGCGCAAATCAATAAGATTTTGAACCTTTTTTGTATTTTCCATTTTGTTTATATATTAACAATACCTGTAACAGCCACAGCAGGATCACGTGCCGTACTGTTTCGTTACAGGTGATTTTTTATTTTCGGAAACAGATTGATTTATTTGTTGGGATCTTCGCAAAACTCGGTAAGTACACCGAAGGTTGATTTTGGATGCAAAAACGCAATGTTTAAGCCTTCAGCACCTTTGCGTGGTGCTTTGTCGATAAGTGATACGCCTTTTTCGGCAACAAGGTCGAGGGTTTCCTGAAGTCCTTCTACCGCAAATGCAATGTGGTGAACACCTTCGCCTTTTTTCTCGATAAATTTGCCTACAGGACCTTCGGGATCTGTTGATTCCAAAAGTTCAATTTTTGTTTGTCCTACTTTGAAAAATGCAGTTTTTACTTTTTGCTCTGCTACTTCTTCTACTGCATAGCATTTCAAACCAAGTACCGACTCGTAATAAGGAATTGCAGTTTCGAGACTTTTTACAGCTATCCCGAGATGCTCAATGTGTGTTAAGTTCATAACTTTATTATAATTTTGATAAGTGTATATTTTCGAAATTAAAGAAATTTTTCCGTATTTGAAATTTAGCGCAAATTTACAATAATTATTTCTCATTATCAACCAAATAAAGAATTATTTTAAAAAATAAATGTCTTTCTTGATTATCAGAACAATACATTTTTTTTGCATTTATATTTAGAATTTTATGCTGCACACTATATGTTTTTGTGTGCAGTAAAATGTGCTTTTTCATTATAAAACCAATATTTTTACACAAAAAAAGCCGGCGTCTGAAAACGTCGGCTTTGCTCAAAAAATGTTGTTCTGTTTTTTTGTATCATCGTCCTCAAACAAGAGGCTTTATTTTTTATACCAAGCCAGATAATGAATTTTTATTTTGGGATATTTTGACAACAGTTTTTTAAATTTACCCTGCACATCGCTGTAACTTCCATCCTGATTGCGATAGTGGTATGGATACACATTTCGGGGTTTGAAACCGGCAATGGCTGAGGCTGCCTGCTCAACCGACATGGTGTAGGGAAGATTCATGCACACAAATGCGTGATCGATGTTTTTGAGTTTACGCATTTCCGGAATATCTTCGGTGTCGCCCGAAATATACACGCGTTCTTTACCAATATTAAGTACATATCCGTTTCCCACACCGGTTGGATGAAATTTTTGCCGTTCGGGAGTGCTGTTGTATGCGGGTATGGCTTCAATTTTAATTTTTTCGCAAAAATACACTTCGCCATTTTTCAGCGCATGGCCTTTTCCAAGTTTTTCCACAACTTCGGTATTGGCTACTATTTTGGTTTTTTCTGTTTCGAGCGTTTTTATCAGAGCCGGGTTAAAATGATCGCCATGCGCATGGGTTATCAGAATAATGTCGGGAGCAGGAAATGAGCTGTAATCTTCGGTACTTCCTACCGGATCGATATACAGCACAAGTTCGGAAGTCTGGATCACAAAACTGGCATGCTCTACAGCTGTAAAGCTGATTTTACTTTGTGCCTGAATGCCTGAAGCCAGTAAATACATTAATAATATGTGAATTGTTCTCATAAATTTATATTTTGTATTTATAACACAGCTGTTTACTAATTTGTTGGCGGTATAGGATGTTTTTCTATTTGTGCACTGTCTGATAAAACAAAAGCGGGACAAATTGCTTCATCCCGCTAAAAAGTTATATCATTGTCATTATATCAGACTTCCTTCATGATGAGAAAAACAGTGTAAGCCACGTAGATTGTCAGCAACAAAGCAGCTTCCCAGCGATCGAGTTTTTTCTTTTTTCCGGTGAACATGGTAAGGAATAATAATACTGTACCAGCAGCAAGTAAAATCATATCGGTATCGAAACCACGATTGTACTCAACCGGATTTAATACAGCACTCAAACCTAAAATAAGGAAAATATTGAAGATGTTTGAACCAATAATATTACCCACAGCAATGTCATTATTCTTTTTCATGGCTGCTACCACCGAAGTGGCGAGTTCTGGGAGCGAAGTACCCATAGCTACAATGGTCAGACCAATAATTTTCTGACTTACTCCAAGCGCAGTGGCCATTTCTACAGCATTGGTTACTACCAGGCGACCTCCGCCTACTAATCCGGCCAAACCAATGATAATAAGCACCCATATTTTAGTACTGGTCATTTGCTTGTGCTCAATTTTTAAATCGTCGGGGTCCGATTTCAGTTGTTTGAATACATAAAACAGAAAGCCAGCAAAGAGTAACAATAATATTATACCCTCAAAACGCGAAAGTGTTGCATTTCCTTCACCAAAAAGTACTGTGGTGAGTAAAAACAGTACTATTACGGCAATCAATGAGAACGGAATTTCCTTCCATACGGTACTGTGTTGCACAGCAAGTGGAGTGATCAATCCGGCTATACCTAAAATCATGAAAAGATTAAAGTTGTTTGAACCGATAATATTGCCAAATACAATATCGTCGTGCGATTGCAGGGCTGCAAATATATTCACCACCAATTCGGGGGCTGAAGTTCCGAATGCTACGATGGTAAGACCAATAGCCAAATCGGATACATTGTGTTTTTTTGCAAGCGCCGAAGCACCATCCACAAGCCAGTCGGCACTTTTGATTAGTAAAACAAAACCAACAAGTAAAAGAATAATCTGAAGTGTCATTATAAATGTTTGATTTTTAAATGTTTGTTTGAAAAATATGAACCGGAATTTCTTCTTGAAATTTCACTGCAAATGTAATTAGAAAACAGCTAATACAATGCGATTTACACAATAATATTGTATTTTAAAAGCGGAATGAATGTTTTAAAAGGAATATAATATAATGGTGTGATTTGAAATCTCAGATATTAATTCAGAGAATAAGTATCGCCGCTTATAGCAGTTCAATAATTCTTTCCTCGGTACTTTTTTCGCTATCGAATAAAACTTCGATGCTTTGAACCGAATAAACAATCCAACCGGAATTATGAATGCGCGAGGCTGCCCATGTTTCTACCTTTAACTCGGGCATATCATGTAACTCGGGCATTTCGTCGGGCGTTAGTTCCGGATCGTTTTTTGCTTCTTCATACATGAGCTTCTTCATTGTCTCTTCGTCGAGAATTTTACTCATTTGTATAATGAAATTGTTGTCGTCAGAGTTTATTTCGCTCAACCATACATTTAATTCAGCATCAATCCCTTCCTCGATATTCATAAATGGCGATTTTACAGTTGCACTGAAGTTTTCGTTCAGTTTGTACTTAGCTCCATGATAATTGTAATATTGTTGAATTTCGATGAGTGCCAACTGCTCAACCGCTTCTTTCGAATTGTATCGTTCGAGAAGTGATGTGAATTCGGCCACCAGATATTGATCTGATTTGTGCTTTTTTAATAGGTTTTTTAGCCTTTTTGTCATGGCACTGCTTATTTCCGCACTGTTGAGCACTTCGGACAACACGCCCATTTCATCGGTTTTGAGCAATACTTTGGTGGGTTGATAGGCAGTAAGTAGGGTTTTCAGCTCTTCAGGGCCGCTCACAAATTTATAATTGTAATACTTCCATTCAACTGTGTAGCTCTCAGCTGTCGAATCTACAATCTGTATATCTACATTGTAAGTGTATTCCTGAAACGAAGTAGTGTCACCACTTTCGAGCGTGACCTTTTTTTCATGAATCAGATAACTTTGTTTCTCGTTTTTGTCCCAGTAACCAATAACCTGCACAGTGGAATCTTCCATATTGATTTGTGCTTTGAGCGCAGGAAACAGACAGAGAAATGAAATTAAGAATAATGCCTTTTTTGTAAGGGATAAATATTTCATATCTGGGTTCGTTTATTGATTAAGCTTTCGTAAGTGATTAGAGGTTATACAAGTTATATGTATCTGACAAATTGAATTTTATATATAAGAAAAAAAATATAGGAGCGCGGATTTACGCTGACTAAGCGGATATTCACTGATTTAATATTGAAAAAAATCTAAAAACGGATTTAATCCCCGATAAATCGGGGAAGAATTACGAGCGGGATCTTAATCATTAACTTCATTGATTTTTTATTATCGACCAAAGGGAGATAATAGAAATCCGTTTAAAAATCCGCTTAGTCAGCGTAAATCCGCGTTCTATTATCTTCATAATATTCAAACTTATATAAACTCTATTATTTATAAATGTATTTTAGGATTTCTTCTTTGTTGCGAATGGCATTTTCAAAAACTTCATTTTTGCTGGTTCGAAGACGGTAAGAACGAATTCGCGCCTCATATTTTCTGAATTCTTTGTACCAGCGAAATGCCCATTTCCCAATAATAAACTGAAATGGAATAAACAATAAAACTACCCACCACGGCACCGCTGTGATACTCAAAAAAGCAATACTTTGAATTAAATAGAATAGTGGAAATGTGAGAAGTCCTGTGCCAAAATGTAATGAACTGAAAAAACCATCATATTGGGCTTTGAAAACTTTTTTGCGGAGATATACAGGCAGAAAAAACGGGATAAAGTTGAGTAAAAATCCCTGTACAAATACCGGAAAAGTCAAACATAGCAAAACTGCATCGAGTGCAAGCGCCGCCAGCGAAGGTTTTGAGCCCGACAATGCCTTAGGTTTCAGATGCAATGTTTTGAGCTGTTTAGCGAGGGTACGACAATTTTCAGCAAAGGACTGAAATTCAACTGTATCTGTTTTTTCTTTCTTTACAAGCGTTTTTGAAGCCTTCTGGCGTAGTTTAAACGATTCAATTGTGAAATGTCTTCCGGTTTGGGCTTCAAATCCGGCCAGTTCGGTGGCTGTCAGTATTTCTTCGTAATGATCGGTACTCTCAATGTCAACGGTAAGGTTTTTAAGCGAATCGCTTAAGCGTTGACGAAGTTCATTCATGGCCTGTGCCTGATTCCCGCGGTACAATTCGAGATATTCGGTCATATTCACAGGCTTACCAATATTGATAATAATATGTTTTCCGTATTTAAAAATACTGCCGTAATCGAGACCAACAGGAATAATTATCACGGCTTTTTCAGGTCCGCATTGTTCCTGCGTGGCAAAGGCAATGCGAAAAATCCCCTTCACCAGCGGGCGTATACGCTGTTCGGTTTCCTGATTTCCTTCGGGCATGATGCAAAGTGCATTACCTTTGATCAGCAGCTCCGAACTCATTTCGAAGGTTTCGTTGTTGCGACCCAGATTTTCGTACCCATCGCGTATGCGGAATGCAGGCATGATTTTCGCAAAATTCAGCATTCTTGCGATCTGCTTTTTTCTGAAAATATCAGCACGAGCCAGAAATGAAGTTGAAAAAGTGCCGGGAGTAACCGAAATTACAGCCAATGCATCCATAAGTGCATTCCTGTGGTTAGGTGCAAATATTACGGGACCTTTTTCCGGGATATTTTCGCGCCCCACCACCACGTAATTTCCGTAAAAACTTTCGAATGCTTTGCTTACGCAGGGTTTTAGCAGGCGGTAAAATAACTTTTGTTCGTAAATTTTCGACATTTATTAATTGGGATTTCTTCGGTTCCAGTAAAAAGCAATACCCAAACCTGAAATGATATGCCAAATGCCCCACCATGCTGTAATGAACAACATGCCACCCAATTCGAGATGCGGCGGGAATATTTTGGGATTGAAAAGCAAAACCAATCCGAGGCCTGAATTCTGAATGCCGGTTTCTATGGTCAGTGTGCGTCGGTCGGCGTTGGGCAGCCTGAAAATTGAAGCTATACTAAACCCGGTAGCCAAAGCCAATCCATTGTGAATTAGTACTAAGAAAAATACATAGTAAATGTATTTAAGAAACAGACTCATATTATTTGCAAATGCAAGCACTACCATGAGCAGAAAGAAAACTATGGATAGGTATTGTATTGGTTTTTTGAGCTTTTCGGTGATTTTCGGTAAAAAATGAGAAAATAAAATGCCCAATATCAAAGGAATGCCTAACAGAATGAATACTGTTTCGAACATTTGCCCATTGTCGATTTCGAGAGGACGGAGAGTGTGGCTTGCATGCTTGCTAATGTATTTTACGTAAAGACCGCCCCAGAATGCAAAGTTAAATGGAGTCATGATTGTTGCCAGCAGGGTAGTGGAGGCTGTTAACCCAATTGAGAGCTCGGTATTGGCTTTTGAAAGCGACGATATAAAGTTTGAAATATTTCCACCCGGGCAAGCTGCTACCAACATCATACCCATAGCTACAGTAGGCGTAATGTGATTGCTGAATGCAATAACCAATAAAAATGTAAGCGCAGGTAGTGCCAAAAGTTGCGAAACAAGACCTAAAATTGTAGACTTTGGATTTTTAATCAGGTTGCTGAATTCGCGGGGTTTAATTCCCAATGCCACGCCAAACATTATAAAACTCAGTACAATGTTTATAGCATGCATTCCCGATGCCGAAAAGTTGATCTTTATCGGATCGAGTTGCTGTAATGCTTCGTACATATTCAATTGCTTTTTTTATTGTAAGCACAAAGATATAAGAATTTTTCTTAAAGAAAAGTGTTTCATTTCTGTTTTATTTTTAACCCTGTGTGTGAATTTTCGGAAAAATAAATTATATTTGCAGTTGTTTGTAAAGTTAATCGTTGTGATTCTTTACATAATGATTTATATTCAACCAATTTAAAAATCAAAAAAAACGTTATGGAACAAATCAACGAAAACAAGCAAAGTTACAAACTGAGCTATCATGGCAAAGGACTCGATTATTTTGTAATCATGGTCGTAAATGCCATTCTTACTGCTGTTACATTCAGTATTTATTATCCCCGGGCGAGAGCTAAGGAGCTTTAGTATGTCTACGGATCTACTTCCTTCAATGGCGACAGATTTTCGTTCTCGGGAACCGGAAAAGAAATGTTTATCGGATATCTGAAAACAGTTCTGATTTTTGCCGTAATTTTTGCAGCTTATATTTCGTTGATTCTGGCTGAAAAGCTTGTTTTGGCAATAATTGTGCTTTATGTATTGCTTATTGCAATAGTGCCTCTGGCCATTCACGGATCGTATCGTTATCGCATGGCGCGTACTTCATGGCGTGGTATTCGTTTCGGTTATCGTGGCGACAAAAAGGAACTTATACTGGGCTTTATCAAATGGTTTCTGCTTAGTATTGTTACATTCGGTATTTATGGAGCATGGTATTCAGTGAACATTAATAATTATGTAATCGGACATATTCGCGCCGGAAATGTTGAGTTTAAATA
Organism: Paludibacter sp.; assembly: GCA_034004015.1. Taxonomy (GTDB): domain Bacteria; phylum Bacteroidota; class Bacteroidia; order Bacteroidales; family Paludibacteraceae; genus Paludibacter. Next base: position 223,178 of record JAVEXN010000002.1, on the reverse strand, counting down.
CAACGCAAAAGGTTTTGAGTATTTCCTGATTTTGCTCAAAGGTTATTTTCTGACACTGCTTACACTTGGTATTTATGGTTTTTGGTGGTACAAAGATATGTTTGCTTTTTGGGTAAATAATCTTTCGTTGCAAAAGGACGACAATACTATTACTTTCAAATCGCGTGCTACTGCCGGTGATGTATTCAGCCTTGTAGTGCCAAATCTTCTTATCGCTGTATTTACTCTTGGTCTCGGACTGGCCTGGGTACAAACCCGCAATATGCAATTTATGTGCAATATGATTGAAATGGAAGGCGATATCGATCTCGACACACTGGCTCAGACCGAAGAAGATTACTCTGACGCAACCGGCGAAGAAATGTCCGATTTCTTTGATATTGACCTGATTTAATTCAGAGTAGCTGTTGTCATTCAGATCCGCCGCGGCGGAGAAGAATCTAATTATAAATCCGGAAACACGGCTGAAACGATTTCAAAATCCTTTTATCCGTGTTTCTTCTTTCAAAATACAATGGAATCATCAACTGCTGTTTATTTCGATGGAACTTCATCAGTTGCCCATCAGGTTTACCCGCATACCGACGACAGGCTTGGCGTACTCACTTTTGAAACTACTGCACACGGAAAAATTGAGTGGGAGTTAAGCCAGATCCGTTTCGAGAGTTACGATGATATTCTCGAAATTCGTCATCCGCAATTTCCGGCTGCACTGCTCAAAGTGACCGATAAAGTATTTATCGATGAGTTTCTGGCAATACTCGACCGGAAAGGACATGTGGGTTGGTATCACAAATTACTGCACAAGTCGCTGAGCTTTTATATATCAGCTACTTTGGCCCTGGTCGCTTTGGCGGTGTTGGGTTACATTTATCTGGTGCCTTATGTGGCCGAAAAGTCGGTAAGCCTTATTCCGGAAGAGTTCGATCAGTATATCAGTCAGGATTTTATCACTGATTACATATATAAAAATGATATTGACGAACAAAGATCTGAAAAGCTGAATGAATTTGCTGCCGGAATTGATTTCGAAAATACGAGACCGCTCAATTTCATGGTGGTACAATCGTCGCAGGTAAATGCTTTTGCTTTGCCCGATGGCAATATAGTGGTGTTTACAGGTCTGCTCGACCGCATGGAGAGTTTCGACGAACTGGCAGGTTTACTTGCACACGAGGCGGTGCATGTGAACGAGCGACATGGTTTGAAAATGCTTATGCGTAATTTGGCAGGATATATTTTTATTTCGCTTATATTTAGTGATGTAAATGGGATTATGGCCATTATTACCGAGAATGCCCATAATCTGCAATCGCTTTCGTATTCGCGCCGTTTCGAGCGTGAGGCGGACGAAAAGGCTGCGCAACTACTTATCCGAAATCACCTGAATCCCAAAGGAATGCTTCGTTTGTTCGAGCGGCTCGAATCGGCTACCGACGATCTGATGATTCCTGAGTTTATGAGTTCGCATCCGCTTACCCCGCACCGGCGACTGATGATCGAAAACTATATCCGAACAGAGAATTATAGTATTATTCCCAACAATGATTTGGATAGAATTTTTCAGGAGTTAAAGAAGTAGTCGGGGGCAATTAAACAAAAGGAAACGAGGAGACAAAGGGACAATAAAAAAGCTCCGGACAAATGTTTGTCCGGAGCTTTTTGTTATTAATTTAAAGCTGATTAAAGCATAAATTTTTGAGTGTTTTTACCTACGCGTACAATGTACATACCTTTCGACAAATTGTCAACCGATACTTTTCCGTTTTCGAGTACCGAAGTCTGCACTTTGCTACCCAAAGCTGAGAAAATTTCAACTGTGGCGCCATTGGCTACATTTTTAATCTGCAGATCGCTTCCAATAACAAGGGCTTGAAATTTGCTGGCAGAAGGATTGATTACATTTGAAGTGGCGAATAATGCCGCCCAACTGGTTGCAACACGAATTCCATCAAGTTTTGCAGTTAGTGCTGTCGATGCTGAAGGCTGACGAAGACCAATTGCACCAATATTTGCAGGTACTGCATTAGTGCCTTGGTTATTGTCAATCCAGCCTGTTGTAGGTTCAGTAGAGGAAACGCTTGGATTTACTATGATTGAACTTACCTTTCCTGTATTATTATGTTTTAAAACAATAAGATAAGTAGTTCCCAAATCATAATCAAAGCCTGAATATGTTGGAGCAGGTGAAGGTGTTCCACCCGATGTCATCATAACTCCAAACGCAATTTTTGTTCCGGATTCAGATTCTTTTTTAACGAAAATGCGACCTACAAAAGCACTTCCAATCGTTTCAGCACCTAAATTAAGAAAATAATCACCAGATGTAGAAATTGCTGATACATTTACAATAAATGAAGCATATACATTACTAGTTGTTTGTGGAGTGAATTTTTTATTTAGGTCTTCTCCATTTGTTAAGGTGACCTCGTTTCCGACACCTGATTCAGGGTAGCCTGAATATGTGATTGTTGAGGTAGTAACCTGAAGATTTGGAGTTGCTGCGCTCCCTGTTAAAATCCAATTTCCTTGTGATATCAGATTAGTCGCTGGAACATAGTCGAAATTTTCAACTAATAATGTTTGAGCCTGAGTAAACGCTACGCAAGCCACGAAAGATAATAATAGGGTAATTTTCTTCATGTTGAATAATTTTAATTGTGAATTACTATAATTTACTTGTTAATACCGACAAAGATAATGTATAATTATTACAAAAGCAATACGTTTTTGCAGCTTTTTTTGCAGCAGTATTTAATATTTCTAAAGATACACATATAAAACAACAAATCGAAAAGATAGTTTATGCTGATTCCCCTGTTTATCGTCTATTGTAAATTAAAGGGCAATATAATTGTCGATATATTAAAAGTGAAACCTCAGTTACAAAGCTATTTTATTATCCAAATTGTTTATAACTTATTCTGTTAAATGTATATAGTACACAATTAATTGTTTAACTTTGCAGGAATTTTAAATTTGTAATGAATGGCAGAAAAACGTTCTCCCGAATATATATTTGAAACAAGCTGGGAAGTTTGTAACATGGTTGGCGGCATTTACACGGTTTTATCAACCCGCGCCGCCACACTTCAAAAAAGATACAAAGACAATCTCCTTTTCATTGGTCCGGATGTGCATGCCGGAAAAGTAAATCCACTTTTTATAGCCGACAATAAACTTTTTGCTGGTTTTGAGGAATTTACTCTCAAAGAATATCATTTGCCCGTACGCACAGGCCGCTGGGATATTCCCGGAAAACCGGTCGCTATTCTGGTCGATTTCTCGTCGCTTATGCTTCGCAAGAACGAGATTTACGGTCATGTGTGGGATTTATACAAGGTAAATTCGATGCCGGCTTATGGCGACTACGACGAATCGTCGATGTTTGGATATGCCACCGGAATGGTGATGGAAAGCTTTTACCGCTTTGCAGGACTGACAGCCGATAATCAGGTGATTGCGCATTTCAACGAGTGGATGACTACTTTTGGTGCATTTTACATTAAAGAGCATTTGCCCGCCGTGGCTACTGTTTTTACCACACATGCCACATCCATAGGGCGTTCCATTGCAGGAAATCACAAACCGCTTTACGATTATCTCAACGAATATAACGGCGACCAAATGGCTTACGAGCTGAATATGGTCTCGAAACACAGCACCGAAAAGGCCGGAACGCATATTGTGGACTGTTTTACAACCGTAAGCGATATTACGGCCGCTGAATGTACGCAATTGCTCGAACGTGTGCCCGATGTGGTGACGCCCAATGGTTTCGAAAACGATTTTGTGCCCAAAGGAAAAGCCTTTGCAGCTAAGCGAAACGAAGCAAAATCAGCCCTTCGCAAAGTGGCCGAAACGCTGCTTGGCTACAAACTTGACGACGATGCCTTCTTTGTGGGAACGGCTGGTCGATACGAATATAAAAACAAAGGTATCGATACTTTTATCGAAGCACTCAAACATTTATACGATCATCAGGATACAACCCGTCAGGTAGTGGCTTTTATCATGGTTCCGGCCTGGGTGAAAGGTCCGCGTGTCGATTTGCAGCAGGCCCTGCAAAAACCCGATGCGAAATTCTACACTTACAACCGCATTACTACACACGAACTTCACGAATACTACAACGATCCTGTAATGGGTGCACTCAATTGGTTTCACATGTTCAATCAGGAAAACGAACGTGTGAAAGTGATTTTTGTGCCTTCGTATCTGAATGGTGCTGATGGTATTTTTAATAAAAGCTATTACGATTTGCTTATCGGGCTCGACCTTACCGTTTTTCCTTCGTACTACGAACCATGGGGCTATACTCCGCTCGAAAGTGTGGCATTTGCAGTGCCTACCATTACCACAGGACTTTCGGGTTTCGGACAGTGGGTGTCGAAAACGCCGCAACATGTGCGCGAAGGAGTGGGAGTAATTGCCCGTTCGGACTACAATGGATATGAGGTGGCGCTGCAAATTGCTGCCATGATGAACGATTTGCTGAACGCAAGCGTTGATGAAATAGAACTTATTCGTAACAAAGCTTCCGAAGTGGCCTCGAAAGCGCTCTGGAAGCACTTTATAAAATATTACGACGAAGCCTATGATGTTGCGTTGAGGAATAAAGAGGCAAGACAGGTGACAGTTGATAATTGACAGTTGATAATGCATAATTGATAGTTGACAATTGATAATGCATAGGTTTAGTGGTGGTTGATATTTTATTCTCAAAAACTAATCTACCAATCAACTAATTATCGATCAACCAATTTTCAATTCTACATTCTCAATTCTCCATTTCCCCGGAACGCAAACGTTTGAAATGGATTTGAGGCTATAAAAGCGAAAAAAAACCGCCATTAATAGCATTTGTGCTATTTTTGCATGCGGAAAGAATGTTCGTTATAAAATATACTTTCTCTCGCAAAGTCGCAAAGTCGCGAAGAGAAACCGAAGGTTTTTCTTCACTGTACCTTAAAAAATATTCTGTAATACAGAAGTTTATATCAACTTAGCGACTCTGCGTCACCCGCTGCCCGGGTTGTTCCATTTGCGTGAAATGAATAAGGTGCAGAAGAAACGATAAATCGTTTTTTGTTTATTAACCGGGATGATATGTTGAAGTATAAACAATTTTATAGCGAGCCATTCAATAATTGAGTATTAGTTTTTTTGAAATATAATGTGGTGGCAGTGTAAGTTTTTTCCAAAATAATATACCTGATTTTTACTGTATATTCTTCCGGGAAAAATATTTTTCGTTCAATAAGCGAAAAGCTGCACGATAATTTAAAAACAAATTTTTATCGTATGAAAATTAAAGTGAACAACGTAAACGAACCGAGCTGGAAAGAGATGAATGTGAAGTCGAATCTTCCTGAAAGTCTCAGCAAACTCGAAGAAATTGCACAAAACCTCTGGTGGGTTTGGAATAGCGATGCCAAAAACATGTTTCGCACTATTGATGCCGATGCATGGAAAGAGGCCCACTCAAATCCCATTCAGCTACTGAATATACTGAGCTACGAAAAGTTAGTGGCTCTTGGAAACGACAAAGACTTTGTGAAAAAATTAAACGGTATTTACGACCGTTTTAAAGAATATATCAACACTCCGCTTCGTGCCGATCGTCCTTCAGTGGCTTATTTCAGCATGGAATACGGTCTGACCGAGGTGCTTAAAATTTACTCCGGTGGTTTAGGTGTATTGGCGGGTGACTATCTGAAAGAAGCCAGCGATTGCGCTATTAATATGACTGCCGTAGGCTTCCTGTATCGTTATGGATATTTTACTCAGTCGCTTTCTATCGACGGACAGCAGGTACCTGTGTACGAAGCTCAAAACTTCAACGCATTGCCTATTAAACAGGTAATGGATGAAAACGACAATCCGGTAGTGGTGGAAGTACCTTATCCCGGACGTCTTGTAAATGCTTATCTCTGGAAAGTTTCGGTGGGTCGCATTTCGCTTTATCTGCTCGATACCGACAACGATATGAACAGTGAATTCGACCGCCCGATTACGCATCAGCTTTATGGTGGCGACTGGGAAAACCGTATGAAGCAGGAAATTATGCTTGGTATTGGTGGTATTCTGGCGCTGAAAAAACTGGGTATCGAAAAACAGGTTTATCACTGTAACGAAGGCCATGCCGCACTGATCAATGTACAACGTTTGGTTGATCTGATTGCCGGACAGGGACTTACTTTTGCCGAAGCGCTCGAAGTGGTTCGTGCTTCGTCGCTTTATACAGTACACACGCCTGTTCCTGCTGGTCACGATAGCTTTACCGAAGACCTTTTTGGTAAATATATGAGCGATTATCCTGCTAAACTACAACTCAGCTGGGATGAGTTTATCGACATGGGTCGCGAGCATCCGGGCGATCATGAGGAGAAATTCAGCATGAGTACTTTTGCCTGCAATACCTGTCAGGAAGTAAACGGCGTAAGCTGGTTGCACGGAAAAGTATCGCAGGAAATGTTCAATCCTATCTGGAAAGGCTATTTCCCACAGGAACTTCATGTGAATTATGTAACCAATGGTGTACACCTTCCAACCTGGACTGCTTCGGAATGGAAAGCTGTGTACGAAAAATATTTCAGCTCTGAATTTTATTCCGATCAGTCGAACATGAAAATTTGGAGCAAAGTGTACGAAATTCCCGATCAGGAAATATGGAATACACGCACACGCATGAAAAACCGTCTGGTTGACTTTATCCGTCAGCAATTTAACGAAAACTGGCTGAAAAATCAGGGCGATCCTTCGCGTATTGTGTCTATTCTCGAATCGATCAATCCGAATGCGCTGATTATTGGTTTCGGACGTCGTTTTGCCACTTATAAACGTGCTCACCTGTTGTTTACCGACCTCGAACGACTTGAGCGTATTGTAAACGATCCTGCGCGTCCTGTTCAGTTCCTCTTTACAGGTAAAGCTCACCCTGCCGATGGTGGTGGTCAGGGACTTATCAAACGCATTGTGGAAATTTCACGTATGCCTCAGTTCCTCGGAAAAGTAATTTTCCTCGAAAACTACGATATGCGTCTGGCTAAACGTCTTATCTCAGGTGTGGATATCTGGTTGAATACGCCAACCCGTCCGCTCGAAGCTTCGGGAACATCAGGCGAAAAGGCTCAAATGAATGGCGTACTGAACTTCTCGGTACTCGATGGTTGGTGGCTCGAAGGCTATGTAAAAGGTGCCGGTTGGGCGTTGACCGAGAAAAAAACTTACGAAAATCAGGAACATCAGGATCAGTTGGATGCTGCTACAATCTATAGTATGCTCGAAAACGAGATTATTCCATTGTACTTTGCAAAAAACACAAAAGGATTCTCGCCTGAGTGGATTCAGTATATCAAAAACTCTATTGCTCAGATTACGCCGCGCTTTACAACCAAACGTATGCTCGACGATTATATCGAAAAATTCTACCTGAAACTGGCTTCACGTTCAGGCATGTTGCGCGAAGGCAACTTTGCCAAAGCCCGCGAACTGGCAGCCTGGAAAGCTACTATGGCCGAAGGTTGGGAGCAAATTGAAATTCAACAGGTTGAAATCCCCGATACGCTGCTGCATCACCCGCAGGTAGGCGAAGATTATACGCTGAATGTGGTTGTGGATGTGAAAGATGCTGCTTACAAAGGCGTGGGAGTGGAGTTGGTTGTGACCAAACTCGATGCTTCGAACAAGGATTCGCTCTACGATGTGGAAGAACTCAAACTTGTAAAAACTGATGGCACCCGTTTGTATTTCAGCATGGCTTACAACATGAACCGTGCAGGTACATTCAAATATGCTTTCCGTATGTTCCCTAAAAACGAAGACCTGCCACACCGTCAGGATTTCTGCTTCGTACGTTGGTTCTGAGAATAACGATGATGAATATTTCACTTACAACCCTTTCGGACTCCGGTTCGGGAGGGTTGTTTGTTTATTTGTTGGGACATGAAATAAACAGACAACTGTTTTTTATATCTTTGTAAAAAAATGGATTCTTCTCCGCCATGGCGGAGAAGAATGACAATATTTTGTAGTGAGTTTTGTATGAGTTGATATAAGAACTTTTTCATTTTTGCCCCTATATCCCCTAAAGGGGACTTAGATTGTGCAACGTAATTGCATTATTTGTACAATGTCACAGCTCCCTTTAGGGGGTTGGGGGCAGTTGAAAGTATCGATTTGTAAGTTTTAGTTATATTCATCTGGCTTTTGATATTGTCTCAACTCCCGAATATGTAACTAATTGATTGTTATATCGAATGGAGTGAGAGATCTCATTTTTTTTAATTTTATTAGATAACACTGTAAAAAAATAAATTATGACTCCCGATCAATTATTGCAGCAAATAAATTTCATAAAGGAAATTGACAAAATAAAGTACATTCAGCGTAAAACAAAATTATTCCACAGCGACCGACCCGAAAACGATGCGGAACACAGCTGGCATTTGGCTATGATGACCATTGTGCTTGCCGAACATTCGGATGTGACGGTAGATGTGCTCAAAGTGCTTAAAATGGTGTTGATACACGACATTGTAGAAATAGATGCCGGTGATACTTTTATTTACGACACTCAAAAAAATCACAGCAATACCGAAAATGAACTGATAGCCGCTAATCGCATTTTCGGACTTTTACCTACTGAACAGGCAGAAGAACTGATTGCTATCTGGCAGGAATTTGAAGCGGGCGAAACTCCCGAAGCACGTTTTGCCAAAGCAATGGACCGAATCGAGCCTCTGCTTCAGAATACTTCCAACAATGGCGGCACCTGGCGGGAATTCGATGTGGACTACAGCAAGGTTTTTGAAAAAAAGAAAGTGATTGCGCAGGGCTCGGCTACACTCTGGAAGTTTGCCGAGAACCTGCTCAACGAAAGCGTGGAGAAAGGAATATTGAAAAAGACTGATTGAAAAGGTTCTGAAATATAGGAGTATATAGATTAAAGAATGTTTTTTTGTTAAACGCAAAGAACGCGAAGTTGTAAAGACGCGAAGAAAAACTGATAAGTTTTTCTCTTTACGCCCTTTCTTGGCAAGCCAAGCGGCAGAGCCGAGCGGCGGGATATTTGATAAAAACAGAAAGAGGATATTCTCTTTGCGTTAAAACTTAAAAATATGATTTTATCACCAACTTATATTATGACTAATATAAATCATAAAAGTGTACTAACCCAAAAATCAGATTATCATGTCTCAACAACTACTACGTGATCCCGAAATTTCTCCTTCCGATGCCGTTTTAAAGAACGAATTTGGAAACAGTCTGTTTGAAGTTTATCAGGCTTTATTGCAAAACATCTCCACTCTGGGCTTGCAGGTCGAATGGCGATATTATCGCGACGGAAAAGCATGGTTGTGCAAAATCACACGAAAAGCAAAAACAGTTTGCTGGCTCTCGCCCTGGGAAGGATATCTGCAAATCGGGTTTTATTTTACAGAGAAGGATCGTACAGAAATCATGGCACTTGATATCGACAATACTATAAAAACTGAGTTTGAAAGTGCTAAATCCATTGGCAAACTTATTCCTCTGATAATGCGTATTGATAGCGCCGATCAGCTCAGGGATTGGAATAATATTGCAGTATATAAAAAGTAAGTATTTTTGGACAGTGCCATAACTTTCTATTTTATCCACTTACTCTTCCATTTTCAATACCTACTTTTCCATTTTCAACACTTACTTTTAGATTCTACACATTTACTCAGGTAAAAGAATACTTACTTTCGAAAAATTATAGTTTTATTGGCTCAATTTCTTTGTGCTAATGATATAATACTTCTCATCGAGCATTTTACATGCAAAAATATAGTCATTGCCACCATCTTTTATGCCGGTTTTTTTGCGAAGTATTTCCACACTGTCGGGGTAATTGCGTACTGCAATATTGGCTTTGGGATATTCGGACTTCAGATTTTTCAGTTCCTGTTTCGAATGTCCTGAAAGTTTCACAATTTCAAAAATACGTCCGGGAAAATTGGTTTTACATTCGTCCGAAGTATATAAATGTGTGTGTGGATGCAGTTTTTGTAAGTCGAAATATGCTGCCACATGCTTGAATGCGCCCGCTTTCATGACCGAAGTATTCGGTTCGTACAGATATTTTCCGTTGTGTGAGGCAAACTGAGGCATTGCTGTGCTTTCGTCTTCGTTGCCGAAACTGAATGTTTGCCGGCTGTCCTTTACAAAGTTCTGAGTAATGATTTGTGTGTTTCCAACAAAGCCCCGTTCAATAATGGCCAGCAACTCTTTACACTCATTCTCCACCGATAGTATATGAATTTCGCTGATGTGTGTAAGATCCTTCTGAAGTTGCGAAATATCGAGCATGGGCGACAGTTTAATCATAACTTTCGGCGCTTTTGCCAGCAATATATCTTTCAGTGCCGATGCATCCGGCTCACAATCGGCTAATCGGAAAACCTTTTGCCCACCATGTCCGCGCCTTGCCGGATCGAGAAAAATCATGTCTACTTCAGGCATTTCCTGTAAAAAATCTACCGCATCCCGATTGAAAACAGTAATATGCGACAAGCCCAAAATCCCGAAATTATGTGCAGCAATATCGCAGAGTTCGGTTTGTCGCTCCACATAATATGTTTTCTCAAATTGTGGTGCCATAAACGCCATGTCGATACCAAAACCTCCCGTAAGGTCGGCCATACTGTGTCCACTGCAAAGTTGCGCTTTGTAACGGGCAGTAATTTCAGACGACGATTGTTCTAACGATAGCTGCGCAGGATATTGTAAAAGAGGGTTTTGATAAAATGAAGGAATTTTGTGCTTTACTTTTTGTCGTCCCGCAATTTGCCGCAAAGCAAAAGCCATATCCACTTCAGGATATCGTGCTGCCTGAAGTGCCAGTTTTTGCACATCATCGTCGCAGTGATCGGTAATAAATTGCTGAGTAGGGGACATTGAACAAAATTTTAGTTTACAAGGAAAAGAAGTTACTAATTTGATATGAGAATCTGCTTAGCGTCCTCAAAATTTTCAAATTTTCAAATCTCAAATTCTCAAATAAAAAAATTATACGAGCAATTCTTTCAGTTTTTTCATATCGAGCACTTTATACTCTTTTTTATTGACCTCAATCACCCTGTCTTCAATCATTTCGGACAGACTGCGTGCCAGCGAAGGACGCGCCACACCAAAGAATTCGGCCAGTTCGGTTTGGTTGCGGTTAATGCGAAAAGTGTCGCCTTCCACATCGGCTTGTTCGAGCAGGAAATGAGCAATTTTCCCCTTTATAGTCTTAATGGAAAGCAGTTGGAGCCGGTTGGTCAGAAACTGAGTGCGATTGGCATTGTGTTTCAGAAATTGCTGCATAAAATCGGGATGCGTGGTCATAAGGCGCATCACCTCATCTTTGGGTATGCGAAGAATTTCCACATCCTCTATGGCTGTTACATCTACCGGAAAGCGGTTGTTGCTCGAAAAAATAAAAGCCGGTGCCAGCGGACGTGGAGCGTTGATTATTTCTACGCCCAGTAAATTGCCGTTTTCGGTTATCATTTCGGTTTTTACCGAGCCTGTCATAAGTATGTAAAGGGCATCGCACAGATCACCTTGTCGGAAAAGAACTGCATTTTTATTGTATGCTTTAATGCTGTATTTCAGGTCCGAAGGAAACATATTGTCTTCTTCTATATTGTTGAAATCACTCCACTCGGGATCTATTTTGCTCATAATTAAATTAGTTGATAATTGATAATTGATAATTGACAGTTGATAGTTGACAATTATCAACTGTCAATTGTTAACTGCTTTTACCGATAATATATTATTTTCCACACAAAACTTTATATCAAATCCGGCAAAAGGCATTCCGTAAACTCTTTCAGGATCGTTCTGATACGATGGTCGCGGATCGTGGGCCAGAATTTCAAGTACGGCCTGCCTGTGTTCAGCATGAATTTGTTGCAAAAGATCTTCGGGAAAATCTACTTCAAGCGTATAATTTTCGCTTTCCCGGGCAAAACCACCCGAAGCTTCGGGATGACTGTCGGAATAAGCAATATAGGGTTTAATATCGAAAATCGGCGTATTGTGCATTAAGTCGGCTCCGCGCACATGCAGCAATGGTCCGAGTGTGGGATGCATTTCCACTGATTCGAGCACAACCGACGACAAGCCCAGCGAATTAGGGCGAAAGGGCGAGCGTGTGGCAAAAACGCCCATTCGCTTGTTGCCTCCAAGTCGTGGCGGACGCACTGTAGGCGACCAGGCTTTGTTCGCAGCCTCCGAAAATTGCCAGATAAGCCACAGGTGCGAAAAACCTTCGATGCCACGCAAAGCTTCGGGATGATTGAAATCGGGCTCAAAAACAATAGTGCCTCTGAGAGTCGCCACAATGCCACTCTGACGCGGAATACCGAATTTTGTTGGAAAATCGGTGCGGATATGTGCTATGGGTTTAATTTCAAAGGTCATTTTCTAAAATACTTTTTCAGGCTCTCCTGAATAATTTCTCAACTGCTTCGGGATGCAGATTTTCAGGCGAAGCAAGCAGTAAATCGGGCAGGAGCGAAGATAGCTTTTCGGGTGGAGTAAGTCCCCAACCCACAGCAATCACTGGAATATCCACTTTTTTCATGGCCAAAACATCACGCGTTTCGTCACCTACGTAAATCACATCTTTTTTCTGAATCTTTTCTTTTTTCAATAAAGCTGTGATGGATACATCTTTCCCTAACAATTTCCGACCGCTGTACACAAAACTGAACAATCCGCGTAAATGGTTATGATCCAAAAAATCTTCGACATTGCTTTTCGAGTTCGAAGTCAGAATTCCGAGTTTGTAACCATGATTGCGCAATGAGCGAAGCGCTTTTTCCATACCTTTGACAGGTTCGATGTGTGGAATGTGTTTTCCTAACTCACGACGAATACGATACACGAGCAGGAAAAGCTTGAAAGGCGTAATACCATAAGTTTTAAAAAACTTTTGGGGATTTTTTGAACTCAGAATTTCGCGTGCTTCGTGCTGTACTGGCTTGCAATTGTACTTTGGAGCAATTTTATTGTAAATTTCCACTGCCAGATCAACACTGTCGACCAGCGTACCATCGAAATCGAAGATGATATATTTTTGAGTTGTCATTTATTTATTTTGAGTTCGGTGAATTGTTGACTTGGTAATCGTTTGATCTGCATATTATCACATTAACTCATCAACACATCATCACATCAACTATAGTTTTCTGCAAATTTAAAAAAATACTTTCAACAATCTATCTTTTACTATTTGCTGCAGACTATAAATTCACTGATTTAATGCATTTTTCATAATTCAATATGCCTGACTATAAGTGCTTTTATGATTTTACTAAATAGTCATTAATTGTTGTTAGCAATTCAATAAAGCATAGTTTTGAATAAGAAGTCGTCCTGACTTTTTATACACAATATAATTTCGCTCCTAACGGAGCTCTGAAAAACACTCAACACTCAACATTTCTACCATAATGTCGCTTCTCCGAAGCTAAGAAATTGCTCCGTTAGGAGTATAATTATGGTAGTTATTATAAGTCCTTTTTGCATAATAGCTCCGTAGGAGCGACATTATAAAAAGTCAAGACGAGTTCAATCATAACATATCTGCCCGCTAAACAATCTTATCATCGATCACAATATTATATTTACTCAGCAAGCCAGCCAGTCCATGCACCGAGAAGCGTGCTTTTTTCATTTTATTATTCTCAGGATCGATACTATAATGCATGGCAGTGCTGAAATCAGCCTGTATCAGATTTGTATTTTCGAAAACCGTACCCGATAAATCACATTGTTCGAAAACTGCATTCTGAAGGTCGCATGCACTCAGATCGCATTCCTGAAGGTTTGAGTTTCTGAAAATGGTTTTCTTTATTTTGCAACTGTAAAATACCGAGTGTTGCAGCTGACAGTTTTGAAACCTGAACGACAGCCCTGCCTGATGACATTCGTCGAAGCGTAGGCCGAGCATTTTACAATCGCTGAAAGCTACATCCCGCAAAACGGTTTTTTGTAATTTAGTCAGGCTCAGATCGCAATCCACAAATTTACAATCGATAAAAAAGAATTCGGATAAATCGACACCAGCCAAACTTAAATGCTGAAAAGTACAATTCTCGTATTCTCCCTTTGTTAGTTTGTTTTCGCTAATATCTTTTCGTTCAAATGTTTGTTCGTAATAATATGATTCAGTCATTTAATATGTAGTGATGGTTTTAACTGTTTATTTACTCTTGCAAAAGTAGTTCATATTTTCAATTTTCAACGCTGCATTTTCAACATTAAACCGGAAAATTGAGTGCCATTTTAGTTCGGAATAATTATATTTTTCGTCGAAACAATTATTTTCTGTAATTTTGCGACAGAAATCTCATTTACATTTTAATATGTTACGACTAATATCCATTCCCTTTTCGATACTGGCTTATTTTCTATTTTTTCTGTATATCACCATTTTTCATCCAATTAGTGTATTTTCGTTTCGTATTTTTGGTTACCATGCACACAAAAAAGTGATTGATGCGCTGTATTTCTCTCTTTTAAGTGTGATATATGCGCTTTTTTCGTCGGCCAAAATCGATTTTCGCGCTCCTATTCCCGAAGGTAAACCCATTATTTTTGTTGCTAATCACCAGAGCTTGTTTGATATTATGACTATGGGTTGGTTTCTGCGCCGCTATCACCCCAAATATGTGAGCAAAATTGAATTGGGACGCAATATTCCCAGCATTTCGTACAACCTTCGTCATGGCGGTTCTGTTCTTATCGACCGTAAAGATCCCCGTCAGGCTCTTCCTGCGCTTAAACAGATGGGCGAATACATTCAGGAGCACAATCGTTCGGTGATTATTTACCCCGAAGGTACACGTTCGCGCGATGGTAAACCCGGACATTTTTCGAACAATGGACTTAAAATTCTTTGCAAATATGCGCCTGATGCACTGGTAGTGCCTGTCACTATTAACAACTCCTGGCGTGTGTTTCGCTATGGTGGCTTTCCTTTTGGACTTGGATGCCGCATAAAGCTCATTGCCCATGCGCCAATGGCAGCCAAAGATTATCCTTTCAATACGCTTTTTGAAAATACCGTTAAAGCGATTGTGGATGATATAAAATAATTTTTTCAAAACATAATCCGCAATAAAGAGTCTGATCAACTGATCAGGCTCTTTATTTGTTTTATCATATCCTCACATCCTCACATCCTCACATCACCACATTATCACATCCCCACATCAAGCCTGTTCCAAGCCCCAAAAGGGGATGTAAATTATTTTCGTCTCCAAAATTCCTGAAACCCGGAATAATTGCAAATCACTTTGCATACCACTCTTTAAGCCCCTTTAGAGCCTGTCCCGATTTATCGGGAGGTATGGGGCTGAGAAGATAAAAGTGTTTTTTATTCACATCACCACATCATCACATCAACTCATCAACTCATCACCACATCATCACATCACCTCATCAGCTTTTTTTCAAAGTGTAACAACTGTGACACTTTATCCATTTTGGGCTTTATATCTTTGCAGTATCAAAAAACAAAATTATTCTCAAATAAAAATTTCAATACATAAGAATATGAGCGATTTCAAATTTGCACCCAAACAGGAAAACAAAAATTTCCCAACAGGCGAAAAGTTTTCAATGACCGAAAAAGTACAATATGCGCAGGGTTCGGTAGTGAGCAAAATTATTATCCGTAATGAACGTGGTAATGTAACCCTTTTCGCATTTGACAAAGGTGAATTCCTCAGCGAACACACAGCTCCTTACGATGCCATTGTACAGGTACTCGACGGTCGCGGACAGGTGGTTATCGATGGAAATCCTTTTGACCTCGAAACAGGCGAAAGCATTATAATGCCTGCCAATGTTCGTCATGCAGTTGTAGCAACCGAGCAGTTCAAAATGTTGCTGACAATGATTAAGTAATTGACCATTTATTCATTTACCATTTACTATTTGGTGTTAAACCGAATATTTAAGTGGTAAATGGTAAATGAAAAAACTGGTAAATGAATTTATGAAAAGAACAATAATTCGAATCGACGAAGAACTTTGCAATGGTTGCGAAGCTTGTGTGCAGGGTTGTCACGAAGGCGCGCTACAAATGATTGATGGAAAAGCACGCATGGTGAGCGAACTGTTTTGCGATGGACTTGGTGCCTGTATCGGCGATTGTCCGGTAGGTGCTATTTCGCTCGAAGAACGCGAAGCCGAGCCTTACGACGAAATTGCAACACTGCAACGAATGATTCCAAAAGGCGAACGCACCATTATTGCGCATCTCAAACATCTGAAAGATCATGGCGAAACGGATTATCTGAAACAGGCTGTTACATTTCTGCGATCCAATAATATAAATATCAACTTTGCCGAAGTGCACAATCATGGCGGAGCGGGATGTGCTTCGAAACCTGCTGCAAAACCGCAGGGTGGTGGTTGTCCCGGTAGTCAGGAAGTGAGTTTTGCAAATCAGAAACCTGCTGCCAACTTCCGAATGGCTTCTGTCGTTTCAAAACCTGCCGAAAGTACTTCACAACTTCGTCAGTGGCCTGTGCAGCTGCATTTGCTGAATCCTGAAGCACAGTATTTCCGCAATGCCGATGTGGTACTTGCTGCCGATTGTGTTCCTTTCAGCTTTCCCGATTTTCACAACCGCTATCTGGCCGGAAAAATTCTCGCAATTGCTTGTCCTAAACTCGACACGAACAAAGAGTCGTATATTGAGAAAATGAAAGCCATGATTCTTTTGTCGAATATCAATACAATTACGGTAGTGAAAATGGAAGTGCCCTGCTGTGGCGGACTTCTACGACTTGCGCAACAAGCCGTGATTGAATCCGGAAAGCGAATTCCTGTAAAGGTAGCTACCATTAGTATCAGAGGCGAAGTGCAGGGCGAGGAGTGGATTTAGACCCCTCCCTGACCCTCCCCAAAAGGGAGGGAACATGCAAATAATAACATTAACTGATTATTGAAACTCTGAAACTCTGAAACTCTGAAATACGAAACCCTGAAACGCAGAACCCAAAATAATAAACAACATGAGCGAATATATAAACAACTCCGAAGTCAGAAAAGCTAAGCTTAAAGAACTGATTCTGAAATTACATCATGGCGGACAACAGGAAGATGTCCGTAACGAACTTTTACTCTCGCTTAGCCAGATTCCTTATGGCGAAGTGGTGGAGGTGGAGCAGGAACTTATCTCCGAAGGCTTGCCCGAAGAAGAAGTGCTCGATCTTTGCGATGCACACTCGGCTGTGCTCGAAGGTCGTGTCGATTTGTCGGCATTGAAACCTGTGGCTGCCGGTCATCCTGTGGATGTATTCCGTAAGGAAAACGAAGAAATCCGCAATGTGTGTAACGCCATTTTTGCTACAGTTTCTGAAATTGTACATTCTTCGGACACGCAAATTGCCGACAAAGTAATGCGACTGCGTGGACTGTTCAACAGTCTGTTCGATGTGGATAAACACTATCAGCGTAAGGAATATCTGCTTTTTCCTTATCTCGAAAAACAGGGAATCACCGGACCTCCGAAAGTAATGTGGGGCAAGCACGATGAGATTCGTGACCTGATAAAAGGCGCCATCGAAGTGTTGCAAACGCCCGATATAACCAAAGACGAATTTGAAGCAGTAGCCGAAATTGTGCTTCGACCTGCTGCCCGTGGCGCTCAGGAAATGATTGGCAAGGAAGAGGAAATTCTTTTCCCAATGACACTCGACACGCTATCCGATCAGGATTGGTACGAAATCAGCCGTCAGTCCATTGAGATCGGATTTTGTCTTTACGATCCGCAGGAAGAATGGATTCCCGAAGGTGTGGACACAAGTAATGTCACAACGGGACATCGCAATGGCGACTTTATGCAGCTTTTCACCGGAAGCTTCAATGCTGAAGAATTGACAGCTGTACTGAATGCATTGCCTGTGGATATCACTTTTGTAGATAAGGACGATAAAGTAAAATACTTCTCACAAACGCCCGATCGTGTTTTTCAGCGTAACCGCGCCATTCTGAATCGTGATGTGCGCCACTGTCACCCGCCTGCAAGCGCTCACATTGTGGATAAAATCCTCGACGATTTCCGCAGTGGCCGCCAGAGTCGCGCTCCGTTCTGGATCAATATGAAGGGTAAAATGATTCATATCGAGTATTTTGCACTTCGCAACGACAAAGGCGAATATCTTGGCTGTCTCGAAGTTTCGCACGATGTGACTTACTACCGCGAACTCGAAGGCGAACAAAGAATTCTTTCGTATAAATAGTTTTAATCATTATCAAAAGTAAATTCAAATTATGTTCTTTCTCCCCCTTTAGGGGGTCGGGGGCCAAATATTCTATTATGGAACTAATAATAACACCCAAATCGAAAGTAATGGATATCATTAATGCATATCCTGAACTCGAAAACGAAATCGTGAACTATGTTCCCGCATTCGAAAAACTTAAAAATCCGCTTTTGCGCCATACAGTAGCCAAAGTTGCTACACTTCAGCAGGCTGCTACTATTGGTAATACCGATGTAAGCAAATTAGTCAACCGTTTGCGTGAACTTGTTGGCCAGAGTCTCGATACTATTCAGCCTCAGGAAGGCGAATATAACTATCAACAACCGGGTTGGTTCGATGTAAACGAAATTGAACAGGAATTTGATGTGCGCGAAATGCTAGCCCGTGGCGAACATCCGGTAGCACAGGTTATCGAAGATCTCAAACATTTACCCGAAGCCAAAATATACAAATTTGTAGCTTCATTTCTGCCGGTTCCTCTTATCGACAAAGCCAGCGGACTGGGTTTCACACACTGGATCAGTCCACAAGCCGACGACCTTTTCGTGATTTATTTCAGAAAGGCGTAATTGGTTGCTGGCTGGTTAATTAGATAATTGGTTATTTTGTTAATCAGTCGGCCACATAAATAGTAAAACTTGTCCGCAATGGCGGATTGTAAAATAATTAAATTGTAAATATATTAAGATGAGCATGTTTTGTTATCAATGTCAGGAGGCAGCCCAGAATGTGGGATGCACGGTGAAGGGAGTTTGCGGAAAAACTCCCGAAGTTGCAGGTTTACAGGATTTATTAGTTTATCAGTTGAAGGGTCTTTCGGTGCTGACCAAAGCCCTCAGAACACAAGGCGTGGAAGTGTCGTATGCCAACCGTTTTATCGTGGACGGATTGTTTATGACTATTACAAACGCCAATTTCGATTACGAACGCTTTGTTTCTACCGTACGCAAAGGTTTCGATTTGCGTGAAAAACTTGAAGCCCGCCTTGCACAACTCAACGTGGCTTTGCCTCAATCAACTACCGATATTCTGACTTGGACGGCTGCTACAGCCGAAGAAATGGAAGCCAAAGCTGCCGAAGTAAGTGTGCTGGCCACCGAAAACGAAGATGTACGCTCACTGCGCGAACTGGTAATTTACGGTCTGAAAGGTATGGCTGCTTATTGCGAGCATGCTTTCAATCTGAATTTCGAAGATGCGGGTGTGTATGCATTTATGCAGGATGCACTCGTGGCAACTACCGATGACAGTCTGAACGCCGAACAACTCACTGCTCTTGTACTTGAAACCGGTAAATACGGTGTGCAGGTGATGGCGTTGCTCGACAAAGCCAATACCACTTCTTACGGCAATCCCGAAATTACCAAAGTAAACATTGGTGTGCGTAATAATCCGGGAATTCTGATCAGTGGTCACGACCTGAAAGACATGGAAGAGCTGCTGAAACAAACCGAAGGAACAGGCGTGGATGTATATACGCACAGCGAAATGCTCCCGGCCAATTATTATCCCGCATTCAAAAAATATGAACACTTTGTTGGAAACTATGGTGGTGCATGGTGGAGTCAGGTAACTGATTTTGAAACTTTCAACGGTGTAATTCTCTTTACAACCAACTGTATCGTTCCTCCACGGAAAACGGCTACTTATGCCGGACGTGTGTATACCACAGGAGCTTCAGGTTTCCCCGGATTTAAGCATATTGAAGATCGTGTAGACGGTCAGCCCAAAGATTTCTCAGCGTTGATCGAACATGCAAAAACATGCAAAGCGCCTACTGAGATTGAAACGGGTGAAATTGTGGGTGGATTTGCGCATGCTCAGGTTTTTGCGTTGGCCGATAAAGTGGTGGATGCTGTGAAAACTGGCGCAATCCGTAAATTCTTTGTGATGGCCGGTTGCGATGGACGTATGAAAGGTCGCAGCTACTATACCGAATTTGCTGAAAAACTACCACAGGATACTGTGATTCTGACAGCCGGTTGCGCCAAATATCGTTACAACAAATTGCCGCTCGGCGATATCAACGGCATTCCACGCGTACTCGATGCCGGACAATGTAACGACAGTTATTCATTAGTGGTAATTGCTATGAAACTGGCTGAGATATTTAAACTCAACAGCGTAAACGAATTACCAATTGCTTACAACATTGCATGGTACGAGCAAAAAGCTGTGATCGTTTTGTTGGCATTGCTTTATCTGGGTGTGAAAAATATTCACCTCGGGCCAACGCTGCCCGCTTTCCTTTCGCCTAATGTAGCCAAAGTGCTTGTCGAGAATTTTGGCATTGCAGGCATTGGTACTGTAGATGAAGACCTGGCTGCATTCCTGCCTGATATGGCCGAAGCAGTGTAAGGAGTAAAACTATTTAAAACAAAAACAGCATTTTCCGTTTTGGAAAATGCTGTTTTTTATTTTCAAAAAATCTTTCTGTAAATATGACAATAGGGCGTACCGTTTTTCTTGTCATAATATTCCTGATGATAATCCTCGGCCGACCAGAATTCCGGCGCAGGACGTAGTTCGGTAGCCGGTTTATATCCTTTGTCTTTCAGAATCTGAATGTATTTTTCCACCATTTGTTTCTGTTCGTCGTTTACATAAAACACAACCGATTGATATTGCGCACCTATATCGGGTCCCTGACCGCCTACCTGCTCAAAATCGTGCGTTTCGTAGTATAGCTTCAGCAGTTCTTCGAAAGTAGTTTTCGACGGATCGTACACTATTTCAGTGGTTTCCACATGTCCGGTTGTGCCGGTGCAAACCTCTTTGTAAGTCGGACTTTGTGTATATCCGCCCATATAGCCTACAGTAGTTTCAATAACTCCTTTGGCTTTCATAAAGTGATATTCGGTGCCCCAGAAGCAGCCCGAAGCAAAATAAGCTTTTTCCATTTTTTGTTTTTTATCGGGTATAAATTTCATTGATATTGAATTTACGCAATGTCGTGTGTTTTTGGCTGTAAATCTTTCGCCTTCGAACACATGACCCAAATGTCCGCCACAGTTGGCACACACAATTTCCACACGGTAACCGTCGGCATCGGGTATACGTTTCACAGCACCGGCTATTTCATCGTCGAAACTTGGCCATCCGCAATGCGATTCAAATTTATCTTCGGAACGATAAAGTGCAACATCACATTGTTTGCATACATAAGTTCCTCTATCCTTATTGTTTAATAATTCGCCGGTATAAGGACGTTCGGTGCCTTTGTGAAGAATCACAGCGGCTTCCTGAGCACTGAGTTTATTAAGTTTCATAGGTTTTTTGTTGTTTTCCTGAGCGTTACAGGCAGTGAATATAAATGTCACCACCCCAATTAATAAAAGATATTTCTTCATTTTTGAATGTTTGTAGCTAAGTAATTTATACCGGTTACTAATAAACATACAATCGAAAATCTTTGTTCAAAACCTTGTGAAACAAAAAAACGCCTTCACGAATAAAGGCGCTTTTACATTCTCTTTTGGGGCTCGGGGTAATTTTTATCTGATTCTGTTCAGCGACTTAACCAAAGCCTCATCTTTTCCAATGCCTCTGATAGCCAAAAGATTCAGAATGATATTAATCAATGGAAAAGCAGTTACAATTTCAAGTGTCCAGTCGGCATTCAGGTTGGCTTTTGCAAACCATATGTAAATAAACAACATAGCATACCAGCCTGCCATAAGTACCGTGTTGAAAAAAGTGAGTCTGAGTTGCAGCAATCTCTTTTTGAACAGAAATATTGTCACCAATGTAATCAGTGGGATAATGGCCGAAAGAACAGTCAAAGTCCATACATCGTTCTGAAACAGGTTTCCGGTTTCCTGTATCTGATAAACACCTTTGTAGTTCATTACATACGATAGGGCAGAGGCACTGTCGAAAAATTCCACCAATGGCGAAAATAAAGTGATGGCCGAAAGTACAACCACAGCGAGCAAATATAATGTTTGAATTCTTTGTATCATAATCCGTTTATTTTTCTTTTTTCCATTTTTCGTCGCGCACAGCATAAATGCGTTCGATAATTTCAACTACCTTCAGACCTTCGAGTACATTGGTCGTAATGCTTCCTTTGTCGCTTAACTTCTCAACCACATTTTCAATCACATAATGATGATTCTGAGCCGAACCTTTGTAAAGTCCGTAATCGTTGGGCGGATTCGATGGAGCCAGTTCAGGCATTTCGTAATCTTTCACATGACAATAAGCTACTTCGTTCATATATTGTCCGGCTACTTTCACAGTTCCCTGTGAACCGATAATAGTAATACTGCTTTCGAGGTTTGTGTCCCAAACAGCTGTAGAGTAGTTCAAACAACCCATTCCACCATTGATAAAATTGAATGTCACCACACCACTGTCTTCAAAATCAGTCAGGTCTTTGTGATTGAAATCGGCAAAGTTTCCGCTGATATTGGTAATATCGCCAAACAGCCAGTACATAATGTCGATAAAGTGTGAGAATTGTGTAAAGAGTGTACCTCCGTCGAGCTTGACATCGCCGTGCCAGTTGCCTTTTTTGTAATAACGTGAGTCTCGGTTCCAGTAGCAGTCGAGTTTTACCATGAAAATATCGCCCAGTGTACCATTATCCACAATCTCTTTCAACCATACCGAAGGAGGTGAGTAGCGGTTTTGCATTACGCTGAATACGTGTTTCGACATTTGCAGTGATTTGAAAAGAATTTTTTCAGCATCTGTTTTTGTCAGCGCAATAGGTTTTTCGAGCACCACATGTTTGCGCGCCGAGAGAGCTTTAATCGCATATTCAGCATGAAAACCATTTGGCGTACAAATATTTACTACATCCACTTCGGGACATGATTCGAGGAGTTCGTCAATATTATTGAAGAACTTTTCTTTAATATCCACAAGGCCGAGTTGTTCTTTACTCAATACATCGCACACGGCAACCAGCTCTGAATCAGGGTTGCGACGAATCATTTCAGCGTGGCGTTTTCCGATATGGCCCTGGCCGATAACTGCAAATTTGATCATTTTATTTCTGTATATTTTTCTGTTGATTACAAAATTCGTTTTACTCCTTCTTTCGAAATCTCATATTGTTGTCCTGTTTCGGGGCAAACTGCCAAACTATTTGTGTCGAAATGTAATTTGTGGCCATATTCGCTTACCCAGCCAGCCTGTCGGGCCGGATTGCCTATCACCAGTGCGTAGGCTTTTACGGGTTTTGTGACCACTGCACCTGCACCAATCAGTGCAAACTCGCCAATTTCATTTCCGCAAACTACTGTTGCATTTGCGCCAATACTGGCCCCACGACGAACCAGAGTAGGAGCGTACTCACTTTTCCGGTTTACATGGCTGCGCGGATTTATTACATTGGTAAAAACCATCGAAGGTCCCAGGAATACATCATCCTCACAAATCACGCCTGTATAGACTGATACATTGTTTTGTATCTTTACATTTCTGCCCAGTTTAACAGCGGGCGAAATTACTACATTCTGACCGATATTGCAAGACTCGCCAATCGTACAGCCACTCATAATATGCGAAAAATGCCATATTTTGGTTCCGTTTCCTATTTCGCAGCCTTCGTCGATTACGGCTGTTTCATGTGCGTAGTAGTTCATTGTTATTATTGTTTCAGAGTTTCAGAAACAGTACTTATAAATTGTAAATGAATTATTTATTTACAAACTCAAGCACTGCAGCTGTAATATATTCCAGTTGTTCTTCGTCGAGTTCAGTGTGCATAGGCAGCGAAAGTACGCAGGCCGAAAGTTGTTCAGCCACAGGAAAATCACCCTCGTTGTAGCGAGGATCCTGATAGGCTTTCTGCATGTGCAGACAAACCGGATAATACACCATTGCAGGAATACCTTTGTCGGATAAATGTTTCTGAAGCGCTGCGCGGTCAACATCCACAAGCTTCAGTGTGTATTGATGAAACACATGTGTGGAAGCTGTGTTACGGGCTGGAATAATAAGCTTGTCGTTGCCATTGAATTTCGCATCGTAATAGGCAGCTGCATGTTGACGGGCTGCAATATATTCATCGAGGTATTGAAGTTTTACTTCAAGTACTGCCGCCTGCATACTGTCCAGTCGGGAGTTTACGCCAACAAAATCGTGATAGTAACGAACTACCATTCCATGATTGGCTACGGCACGTATTTTAGCCGCCAGTTCGTCGTTGTTGGTGAAAATTGCACCGCCATCGCCAAAGCAACCCAGATTCTTGGAAGGGAAAAACGAGGTGCAACCAATCTCGGCCATGCAACCCGACTGTACTTTACGGCCGTCCGAAAATGTGTATTCCGACCCAATTGATTGACAAGCATCTTCAATCACGTGCAGGTTATGATCTTTTGCAATTTTCAGAATTTCTTCCATATCAGCATTTTGTCCGAACAAATGTACGGGTACAATGGCTTTTGTACGTGGCGTAATGGCTTTTTTCAACGATTCGATAGAAATATTGAATGTGTCGAAATCCACATCCACTACCACAGGTGTGAGTCCCAGCAAAGCCACTACTTCGGCAGTAGCAATAAAAGTAAAAGTTGGCGTGATTACCTCGTCGCCTGGTTTAAGTCCCAAAGCCATCAGCGCAATCTGAAGTGCATCAGTGCCGTTAGCTACCGGAATCACGTGTTTTACATTTAAATACTGCTCAAGTTGATGCTGGAAGTCGTTTACCTTGCCACCTTTTATAAAAGTGGTGGTATCAATCACTTCCTGAATTCCGGCATTTACACTGTCTTTTATTTTCTCGTATTGACTTTTCAGGTCAACCATTTGTATTGGTTTCATGCTTTTTTTTTAGAAAAGTATTTAATGCACATTCGAACTGATTCTTACGTGCGGGTTGTTTAATTTTTGAGTTTAAATAAATATGTATAACTTTAAATAATACAGGTGCTTAATAAGCTTATTTATTTTTTATAAAATGTCAGTTGTTAATTCTAAGTTTTCAACTGTTAACTATCAATTATCACCTATCAATTTATCTCAATCAGATATTCCACTTCCTCGGGAGAATGACGCAAATTTGAAATGTAAGAGGCCTGATTCACGATTTTCACTTTTTGCTTGTTTGTACCTTTCGAAATTTCGTTGTAATCGAATACAGCTTTTAAATCATCAGGTTTTATCTGTTTAAAATGACTCAAACCCACATTAAACCTGACATTTATAAATGCCGGGAAAGTTCTAATGGTAGCATTTTCGGGTTGATTAATAATAGTGAGCGGAAGTTGCATCTCTTTTTCGGTAAACATTTCCACAAAAATGCTCATTTGTGTGACGGGTGTCGAAAAGCGCACATTTTTTATGGGTAAAATTCTAATCTGCTTCGAAATAGTATCGTTTACATTTCTGAGTTGAATACGTTCCGTTTTCAGTGAACTGAGCTTGTTCAGTATCCGGGCCGGTGCAAAAACAGTTATACTGTCAGGTGTCAGACTAATTTTTTCGCTGAAGATATATTGTTGCGCAGGTTTTATGTCTGCATCCAGTTCAATGGGAAGTACGGCTGTGCTGAGCCTTTCGTATTCGAGTACGAGTGAATCCGGTTTGACTTCGAGTACAGTAGTGGTAGGCAGCAAATACAGACTTAGCTTGGCACGGATATGTTCGGATGATATGGGGATGCGCCCTTTTTCGTAAAAATTTCGTTTTACGTCCAGAGTGATGGGAGTGATGCGGCGGCGTGAATATGAGAACAGGTTGATTCCCTGATCTCTCACTTTCAGCTTTATTTCCTGAGGAGCTGAATTGGTAATGGCTATTTGCTGAGGAATTCCTTCGTAGCGAACCGGAATACTTATTTCTGTATCGCGCTCCTTGTCGAGTGCATTTACAAACCAGAAGCCAGCTGAAAGTGCAAGAAAGGACACAAAGCTTAAAACATTTCTCGACAGAAGAAATGATTTAAGCTTTGTAAAAAGATAACCGATGAGTCTTATGAATCTACCTTCGGCCATTATGCAGCATTATTTTGCAGGTGTCTGAATGTCTTCAGAAGATGCGAATACCGAATTTTTATCTACTTTAATGCGTACGTTGTCAGCGATTTCGATGGTCACAGTGTTTTCTTTGATATCGCGTACTTTACCATAAATACCACCTGTTGTAACTACTGTATCGCCTGCTTTCATAGCTTCGCGTTGTTTTTTGATCTCTTTCTGACGTTTTGTCTGAGGACGAATCATAAAGAAATAGAATACTACAAAAATAAGTACCATCATAATGATACTTGTATAGCCACCACCGGCTGCACCTGTAGCTGGTGCCTGAAGTAAAATGTTCAGAAAATTCATATTGTCGAATTATTTAATGTTTTATGTTTGCAAATATAAGAAATTTATACGAAATGTGAGTTGTAGAGTAATGTAATAAGGAAAATAAATCAAAAAACTACTTACTCCTTACTTTCTTACCTCTCACTTTCTTACCTCTAATCTTTACTAAACATCACCACCTTAATCAGCTTGTTGTCTTTTTTAAGCAGATTTACGATATTGTCGAGTACTCCGTTGATAAATGTGCCGCTTTTCTCAGTACTGTAGTTTTTTGCAATTTCAATATATTCGTTGAAAGTTACGTTTACCGGAATAGTAGGGAAGTCCATAAGTTCCGAAATAGCTACCTGCATAATCAGAATATCCATGTAGGCAATGCGGTCAATTTCCCAGTTACGGGTATGCTGATCAATCAGTTCACGGTATTTGTCGCCGTTAGTGATTACGCCGCGAAGCAGTTTGCGAGCAAACTCAGCATCTTCTTCATCTTTGAACATTGGAAGTAAAGGCTGTGCAATGCCATTCGACTGATCGAAACGTTTGATGGTTTTAATGATAAAGCTTATTACAAGTTCAATATCATCTACCCAGTAGATGCTCTGGTCTTCAATCGAACTGTCGAGGTCTTCGCTTTGTAACAGAATTTTCTTGTAAATTTTGCGCCAGATATCTTTGTCGGCAGCATAATCCACAGTTTCAGCATTCATATAATCGCTGAAGAAGTCGGATGCAATTACCTTTTCGTATAGCGATTTTACGATTTCAGAATCGTTTACCCACGAAAGTTTCTGATTTGTCATATATTCGTTAAACTGAATATTGGTAGCCAGTTGACGGATAAATGCGTTGTCGATAAATCGGGTGTTGGGATTCAGATCTTCGGCGGTTGGGCGTAGCTTGTTGCGGCGTGAATCAATGCGCTGAGCGGCATAATTGGTAATTTCGACCGAAAGTTGCAACAAGTGAAAATATAAATCGTAAGTTCTTTCAATGCTGTGAAACAACTCTTTTTCGGCCAAAGGCATGGATTTTCCTTCGCCTTTGTAAAATGAATACAAGATCTGAATGATTTTGATTCGTAATAATACTCTGTTAATCATAAATGCTTTTTGAACGCTTTTCAAATTTTGTACAAAGGTACATATTTTCTTTTTTACAGTTGCATGCTTTTTGAATAAAAAAATGGCAGTTTGGCTTAAAGAATAATAAATTGAAAAGCAATTTGTTTTTCAAAAATCTATCCGGATAACTCATACAGAGCTAAGTTTCATGATAAATTGTAAAAAAAATGCTATTTTATTTGATAGTCTCAAAAAAAATACTGAAATTTGAAGACTCTTAACCGGAAATCGGAGCTGAAAATACAATGCTTTGTATTTCAGCTTCCTGTAATTAAAACTGTTTTATGGAATCAGAGAAGCAAAATTTTTCAACAGGAAAAAAGGAACATGATATTATTTACTCACGGGCCATTAAAGCCGGTAAACGTATTTATTATCTTGACGTAAAACTCAACCGAAGGGAAGAAATGTTCTTGTCTATTACTGAAAGTACCAAGAAAATTGTGGGTACACAGGACGATCCGCAGGTTACCTTCGAAAAACATAAGATTTTTTTATACAACGAGGATTTCGATAAATTTATGGAGGGACTTAACGAGGTCATGGATTTTATCCGTAATGGTCGTGAACTGAATGCTGAAACCGACGAAACCAATGATGAGGTTTCCGACGATCAGGAATCGGTTACAACCGACGAAGAGGTGCGTAAACCCAAAAGTTTTCTCGATAAATTCAGATTCTGATTGTCCGGAAGCAATTTTTCCCATTCACAAAAAAACAATCCCATCAATGAAAAGCTTTGCAAGCGACAATTATTCAGGAATTCATCCCGAAATTCTTGAAGCCATTCAACATGCCAACCAATCGCACGAAATTTCGTATGCCGAAGATACTTACACCGAAAAAACAAATGCACTTTTTCGTGAGATATTCGGAGCCAAAACCGAAGTACTTTATGCTTTCAACGGTACAGGAGCCAATGTAATAGCACTAAAATGTGCTTTACTGCCCTTCGAAGCTGTACTTTGTGCCGAAACAGCGCATATCAATGCCGACGAATGTGGCGCACCCACACAAAGTACCGGTAGCAGCCTTATCACCATAAAAACACCCAACGGAAAACTTACGCCGGAACTCCTGAAACCATTCATGACTCGTAAAGGAAATGTACACAACACCCAGCCACGCGTTATTTCTATCAGTCAGAGTACCGAACTTGGCACTGTGTACAGTCTCACCGAACTGAAAGCGCTTTGCAGTTTTGCACACGAAAACGATTTGTTTGTGCATCTCGATGGCGCACGTATTTCGAATGCTGTAGCTTCTCTCGGAGTAAGTCTCAAAGAAGCCACAGTGGATTGCGGTGTGGATATTATGAGTTTCGGAGGAACGAAAAACGGATTGATGATAGGGGAGGCAGTGCTTATTTTTAATGATGAACTGAAAAAATATGCCGCTTTTTATCAAAAACAGACAGCTCAGCTTTTCTCGAAAAACCGATTTATTGCTGCTCAGTTTTATGCTTTGCTGAAAAATGATTTATGGTTGCGAATGGCTACTCACGCTAACCAAATGGCAGCGTTCTTAGCCGAAAGTGTGGCTGGTTTGCCCGGTGTGACCATTACTCAAAAAGTAGATGCCAACGCACTATTTGTGATTATTCCGCCACATGCAGTTGAACCATTGCGCGCAAAATACCGTTTTTACACATGGAGCGAAGATACTGGCGAACTTCGCTGGATGTGTTCGTTCGATACAACGCGCGAAGATGTGATGGATTTTGTTGGAACTTTAAAGTCGCTGATAATCTGATTTTTATAATTTATGATAATAGCAATCACAGGTGGAATAGGAAGTGGTAAGACTACTATCAGCAATTTGCTCCGCGAACGTAATTATCCGGTGTATGATACTGATGCTGCGGGGCGTAAACTTCAGGATGAAGATGCGCAGGTGCGTGCTAAAATCATTGCTCTATTAGGCGAAAAAGCTTATACCGGGCATACACTCAACCGTGCCTTTGTAGCTGCACAGGTTTTTGGTAATTCTGCCCTGCTTTCTGCTCTGAATGCCATAGTACATCCGGCTGTGGTGGCCAACTTCAAAAGCTGGAAAGCTGGTTTCGACAGTCAGCAACTTTTGTTTATGGAATGCGCAGTACTTTTCGAAGCCGGATTCGAAAATCTGGTTGATAAAATTCTGGTGGTAACAGCTCCTGAAGAACTGCGCATCGAAAGAGTGATGCGACGCGATGGCCTTACCCGGGAGCAAATCCTTTCGCGAATAGCTCACCAGATTTCCGAAAAAGATAAAATCAGCAAAGCCGACTTCGTGATCAATACCGATGGCTTCATTCTTCCCGAAGAGCAACTTCAAAACCTGCTCAATATCCTCGATAGAAACTCATAACTCATAAAAATAATACCCTCCCGCTGTTCAAAGGAACAAGAGGAGGGTATTTCACACGTAAAAACTACCTGCCAGACCTTCGCGGCCTTACAGGAATATGATTAAAACTTCACTTCGTAGTTGGGTTCTTCCACAATTTCAGGAACAAGCTGATTGTATACCACTTTTCCATTTTCGTCGATAGCCACTACAGAGCGCGCCATCAAACCGGCCAAAGGACCGTCAGTCATAAGCACACCATAATCAGTTGCAAAGTTGTTATAGCGGAAATCAGAAGCTGTGATTACATTTTCGAGGCCTTCGGCACCACAAAAACGTGAAGCTGCAAACGGAAGGTCTTTCGATACGCAAATCACTACTGCGTTGTCGTTGCCCGAAGCCCATTTGTTAAAATTACGAACCGAAGCTGCACAAACGCCTGTGTCGATGCTGGGGAAAATGTTCAAAACCACACGTTTGCCTTTGAAATCGGCTAAACTTATTTCGTTAAGTCCTGCACCTACCAGTTTAAAATCAGGTGCCTGAGAACCTACTACTGGTAAATTGCCGTTCGTGTTTACGGCTGATCCTTTAAATGTTACTTGTCCCATTGTAATAATTGTTATTTTATAATGTTTTTATTTGTTGCTTTCTACAATTGAATAACGCACTAAGTTGTTTTTTGTTTATTTTTGTAGGAAAATAATTATCGAAAAACAGAGAAATTCGTTTAATCTGTGTAATTCGTAGTTTAAATTATCAGAGTAAATTATTACTACCAATTTATAGTGAAACAAATATTCAAACATATCTCCCTGATTCTCCTTGTTGCTCTTTCGGGCTGTAAAGACCAAACCGAATACAGAGTCGATCCTGAATTTGAACCTTATGTGACGCAATTCAGCGCCGAAGCAGCTTTGTTTGGTCACAGTTTTAATTTTGAGCAAACAGGGCTTATCATTGAGTTTGCTGACCTGAAGGATAACAAAGCCGGACTTTGTCATTTCGAAAAACCCATTCGTATCGAAATTGATAAATCATACTGGAAAGCAATAGGCGAATATTCTGGTGGAGATTTGCAGCGTGAACATCTTATTTTTCATGAAATGGGTCACGGTATTCTCGATCGCGATCATGAAAATGGCTTTTTGCCTAATGGCGACTGGAAATCGTTGATGTGTGGTGGAGATCGTGTAGATGGCAAATCGTGGAATATAAACTACGCCGACGAACGACGTGCTTACTATATCAGGGAACTTTTCGATA
The DNA here is from genome assembly GCA_034004015.1 of Paludibacter sp. Taxonomy (GTDB): domain Bacteria; phylum Bacteroidota; class Bacteroidia; order Bacteroidales; family Paludibacteraceae; genus Paludibacter. The sequence goes on along the minus strand of JAVEXN010000002.1, from coordinate 191,891 downwards.
AAAATACAGCTGTTCCTGATTTTGCCGATCCGGTTTTCAGAGCCGACAGTTCAGACTTTAAAAATGTGTATTTTCTGAGCTTCGATAGCGAAAGTAAAAATGATGCCGGCTGGAGCATGACCGATGTGGCTTCCCACAAAATAAGTATCGAAAATAAACGTCTCCGGTTCGAATCAAAATCTGAGGCTGCCTTTTTTGTGCTTGTACGTCCTTCGGTTGACGTTTTGACAGACTTTATCTTCGAACTCGACATGGAATGTCAGACAAACGACCTCAATGCTCAAAGTGGCATAGTTTTCGGGAATAACGAAGCGGGTTACGAGTCGCTCGAATACTTCAGCGTGAACAAACGAAATTCTGTGTTTACAGGCAACAGAAATATGTACAGTTTTCGGGTGGAGCTTCGCCCTGAGAATTTGCTGAAACCAAATAGACAGAAATTTAAAGTACTGAAGCAGAATGGGAGATTTTACCTGTTTCTGAACGATCGGTATATTTACAATTTCCAGTATGAAAATACCTTTTTAGGAAATAGTTTTGGTTTTTTAGTGCCTCCCGGTGCCACTGTATGGCTCGATAATCTGAGCGTTGCTCTAAAAAACACAAATCAAAATATGCGTATCTCAAAATCGTTTGAGAAAGATACATTTGAAATTATTGAAGAAAAAATATTCTTTCGTGAAATATATTAACTTGGAACGGAATTATCTTCCTGTTTACAAGTAGGATAGGATAGGTTTTCGTTTAAAAATAAATAACTCATTATAAAAAAACTGACAATGTCGAAATTTGCTATTTACCAGGTTCTTCCACGCCTTTTTGGCAATTACAATACAACCCGTAAACCTCACGGAACAATACAGGAAAATGGTTGCGGGAAATTCAATTCATTTACACCCAAAGCATTAAAAGAAATAAAATCGCTGGGTATTACACATATCTGGTACACAGGTGTGATTGAGCATGCTACCAAAACCGATTATTCAGCTTTCGGTATTCGTCCTGATCATCCTGCTGTGGTAAAAGGAAATGCAGGTTCGCCTTACGCTATCAAAGACTATTACGATGTGGATCCCGATCTGGCCGAAGATGTGCCCAATCGTATGAAAGAATTTGAAGCACTTGTGGAACGCACACACAAAGCCGGTATGAAGGTGCTCATTGATTTTGTACCAAATCACGTTTCGCGACAATATCATTCGGATGCCAAACCCGAAGGAGTAAAGGATTTGGGTGAAACCGACAACCCTGAATGGCATTTCTCGCCGCTAAACAACTTTTATTACATGCCCGGACAGGCTTTCAACCCGCAATTCGATGCGCAAGGTTATAGTGAATTTCCGGCTAAAGCTACAGGCAATGACCATTTTACTGCTTCGCCCGGCATTAACGACTGGTACGAAACAATGAAACTCAACTACGGTATCAACTACACCGAAGGCTGTCAGCGTCAGTTTTCGCCCACACCTGATACCTGGTTCAAAATGAGAGATATTCTTCTATTCTGGGCCGCCAAAAATATCGATGGTTTTCGTTGTGATATGGCCGAAATGGTCCCAGTGGAATTTTGGGGATGGGTTATTCCGCAAGTAAAAAAACAATTCCCCGAAGTGATTTTTATTGCTGAAATTTACAATCATTCCGAATACCGTAATTATCTGGCCAACGGAAAATTCGATTATCTGTACGACAAAGTGGGTCTTTATGATAAGCTTCGCGATGTGACCAGTAAAAACCATCCGGTGCGAAATCTGTCGTATTGCTGGCAAATGCTTGGTGGTATTGAGGATTATATGTTGAATTTCCTTGAAAACCACGATGAACAGCGTATTGGTTCGGGCTTTTTTAGCGGAAATGGCATTTATGCTAAACCAGCCATGATAGTAGCTGCTACGCTTACAAAAGCGCCGGTAATGATTTATGCGGGGCAAGAATTGGGTGAACCTGGTATGGATAGCGAAGGTTTCAGTGGTGTGGATGGACGCACTACCATTTTCGATTACTGGGGTGTGAAAAGTCTTCAGGCCTGGGCTAACAAGGGTAAATTCGATGGCGCAGGACTCAGTAATGAGCAAAAAGAACTTCGTGAATTTTATAAAAAGCTTATAAATATAGCGGTAACTGAAAAAGCGGTGACTGATGGATTGATGTATGATCTTGAATATTTTAATTTCGAAAACCCAAAATTCAACAGTCACGAACAGTTTGCTTATTTCCGTAAACACAACGACGAATTATTGTTGTTTGCTCTCAACTTTCACGATACCCATTTGGACACCGAAATACGCATTACGCGTGAAGCATTTCAGTATCTGAACATTGCCGACGGACTTACATTATCCTGGGTAAATTTGCTCGACGAGAACGAAAAGTGCGACAAAGTTGTTTTATCATCAGATAAAGTGTTTGAAATTCAACTTCCTGCATGGACAGGGAAAATTCTGAAATTCAAACTGAATAAATGATTTTTTTTCAGCACTAAGGCACTAAGGGCACAGAGTTTCACAAAGAAATAAAGTCCAATATATTAGTGTTTCTTAGTGTTCTCAGACTATAGTGGTTTGATTTCAAAATAGTTTTTTTAGAATGATTTAGCTATTAACTTGTTTTTTATGCAACTTAGTGTTTCTTTGTGTTCTAAGTGCCTTAGTGGTAAATCTTAATCTTATTCTTAAAAAAATATGAAGACAAAACTATTTATTTTGCTTGCGGGCATTAGCCTTTCAGCCTGTACAATGTTTAAAAATACTGACCTAAAACCTGCTGAAACACTTCATCGGGTTGAATCACGTGATCTCAAAGTGCTTTTTAATTTTGCATATCCATTCCGAATGCAGCCCGTATCGCTCACTTCCGAATATAGCCTGAAAATTTCCGGCGACTCGGCTTATGCATTTTTACCCTACTATGGTGTAGCTTATACAGCGCCTATGAACCCGTCTGAAGGCGGTATCAAATTCGAAACGCTTATGGAAGATTATTCTGTAAAATCAGTTCCTCGCAAAGATGAAAGCATTGTCACATTCAAAGTCAGTCAGGGAGTTACAAACTACAAATTTAAATTAAGTATTTACGGCAATGGAAAAGCCACGCTCCATGTCAGCGACTTCAATCGCGATCCCATTTCTTTTGCCGGCGAAATGGAACTCTAATCCACATCAACTCATTATCACATCTTCACATTATCACATCTTTTGAACTTTGCCTTCTACAAAGCGTTTTGTTGATTGTACAACACAATCATATTAAAACAAAACCACAAAAGAAAAAATTGTCAATTATCAACTGAAATTTATTTATGAAAATAGAAATATGGAGCGATGTAATGTGCCCTTTCTGTTACATTGGAAAACGAAACTTCGAAAAAGCGCTGGCTCAGTTTACTGAGAAAGAAAAGATTGAAATCGTCTGGAAAAGTTTTCAGCTCGATGCCTCTGTTCCCGACATAGCCACCGAAAGTTATGAAGAGTATCTCGTAAAACGGAAAGGACTAAGTGCGGAGCAGGTAAAGGGAATGCTGCAGAATGTCACACAAATGGCTCGTGAAGCCGGACTCGACTATCATTTCGATCGTTCGGTCATGGTCAACTCTCTCAAAGCCCATCGGCTTATTCAGTTTGCCAAAACCCGTAAGCTGGGCGACGAGGCTGAAGAACGTCTCTTTCACGCCTTTTTCACCGAAGGTAAAAGTATAGCCGACATTGACACTCTCACACAACTGGGCGTGGAAATTGGTCTCGATGCCACAGAATTGCAGGTCGCCTTTACCGACGAGCTATATGCTTATCAGGTAAATCAGGACATACAGGAAGCCCGTCAGATAGGAGTTAACGGAGTGCCTTTTTTCGTGTTTAACCGCAAATATGCCATTTCGGGTGCACAGCCACCACAAGCCTTTCTCGAAACCTTACGTAAATCATTCGACGAATGGCAAAAACTCAATCCGCAACCCATGCTCAACATTCAGCAGGGCAACAGTTGCAGCATCGACGGTGTGTGCGAATAAGCAGCACGACACAGATAAATCCCAGCCGGCAATCACAAAAAGCTGAACGACGTAAAATGGCAAAATTAAAAACGGATATTGAGATTATCTCAATATCCGTTTTTTTGAACTCCTTTTTCGAAGTTGGATGTGGTTCAGATCACTGGCACTTCCGTAAAACTTCCGTATCGGTGGTATTCAAAAGCCACGCTTTGTTCTTTCAGGTAGTGCAGTAGTTCGAGGCGACCTTCCACAAGTGGCTCCTGCATGGCAATGTAAAGTCCCAGCCTTGCTGCTTTTTTGTAAACTTCCATCGATACATTCTGACTGCATGTACGGATGCGTTCGAATTTGTCCATCCCGGAAATAAACTCGTTTTCGTTCTGTAACAAAATGGCTGCATCGCCAAACAGCGTTTTCAGCGTGGATAAATGTGTGTTGTCACGATCAATACTAAATGTAAACGGTGTTTTGGCAATTTTCGAAGCTACAGCCGTCATAAGTACATCGCAGAGCGCATCGTTTTTCTGAATACGTATCAGTATGTTTTTAAGAGGCAGGTAGCGGAAAATGTTTTGCTCGCCCATCAGGTTGTGTATATCGCGTTCAACCGAGAATTCATCAGCATAAGCATTAATGTACGAACCTACAGCACTTTCAAATTTTGTTTTATCCTCATTGCGGAGCACCGAAGCCATAGATTTGAATTCACCGGCATCAGCTTTGGCAGTAAGTTTTCCACTGTTTTTAATTTCCAGAAAGCAAGATACGTAGTTTGGTCCTCCGGCTTTAATGCCTCCACCAAAGGCCGAGCGCTTCATTCCGCCAAAAGGCTGACGGCTTACAATTGCACCTGTAATACCACGATTGATATAAAGGTTTCCTGCTTCGATACTGTTTTTCCAAAGGGTTTGTTCCCTTTCGTCGAGACTTTGTAAACCTGCAGTAAGTCCGTATTCCGACGAATTAGCCAGTGCGATGGCATGTTCGAAATCGTCGGCGCAAACTACTCCCAGTAACGGACCGAAAAGTTCGGTAGTAAAAGTGTAGCTTCCGGGTTTTACGCCCCATTTTACACAGGGTTTCAGCATATATTTGCGACTGTCCACAAATTCAGGTTTCACCAGCCACCATTCGCCGGCTTCCATGTTCTCTACCGAATGCATCAACTTGTCGTTGTAGTTGGTAATCATGGGGCCTACATAGTTGGCGCCATCCCATACACTACCTGTGTGCAGACTTGTCACAGCATCAATAAGTTTTGTTTTGAAATCAGGATCGTTGTATACTTCTTTTTCGAGAATCAGCAACGAGCAGGCCGAGCATTTCTGTCCGGCATTGCTAAATGCCGAAGTCACAATGTTCTGAATAGCATGGTCGCGGTCGCCGGCAGCTGACACAATGATGGCATTTTTACCACCTGTTTCGGCCGAGAGCGGACAAACCGGGTTGCTTTCGAGCAAGCGGAAGGCTGTATCAGTTCCACCTGTTAGAATAGTGTGTTTTATGGCCGGATGAGTAGTAATGTAGCTCAATGGCGCGCGACCATCGGTACAAACTACCTGAAGTGCATCTTTGGGAACGCCGGCTTCCCAGAAACATTTGGCAAATTCCCATGCCACAGGAAATGCCACAGTGGCAGGTTTCAGTATTACAGTATTTCCACCAGCCAAAGCAGCAGCTACACCACCTACGGGAATGGCCAATGGGAAATTCCAGGGCGGAATAACCAATACAATACCTTTGGGCGTCATTTTTACCGTTTCGAGTTTGGTAAACTCCATCATGCTGATAGGGTAGTAACGGCAGAAATCCACAGCTTCTGATACTTCCACATCGCCTTCGGCAAATGTTTTTCCGGTGATGGCCGACATGCAGCCAATCAGATTGCCACGGTTTTCGTTCAGTATATCAGCTGTTTTGTGCAGAAATACATTGCGCTGCTCTACCGAAGTTTTTCTCCAGTTCGAAGCATCTTTTTCGGCAATTTCCACTATTTGTTCGACCATTTCCTGATTCGACAACGAAACTTCGCAAACCACGATGTCGTCCACCTGACAATGGTCGGTATAAACCTGACGTTTTTCGGTTTCCACTTCTTTGTCGCCAATCTGCACAGGTATAATATAGGGCTTGTCGTCCTTGCTCTTCATCCAGCTTTTGCGAATTTCATCGGCCCATTCGCGATTCTGACGCAGGTCAAAGTTCGTATCCGGCTCGTTTTTAAATATTGTATTTTCGGGCAAAGGAAATTCTCTTTCGTTGGTCAGTCTGTTTTGAGTGCGTTTTGGCTTCGAAATCATCTGATCCTTCAGTTGATATGCTTCTTCAAACTGCTTTTGCAGGAAATTCCATTGTTTGCTGTCTACTTTCAGGTTAAACGAATAACTCAGAAAGTTGTCCACACCTGTATTCTCGTCGAGGCGGCGCACAAGGTACGAAACCGCGTTCAGGAAATGCTCATCGTTTACCACCGGAGTATAAAGAATAATCTGTTTTCCCAACTGACGCATCACACGAGGCAGGTGATTGGCCATACCTTCGAGCATTTCGAAAGTTACAAATTCGTCCACACCATTACGCTGTCCAAGTAAATAAGCATAACCAATGCTGAAAAAATTGTGCGAAGCCACTCCAACTCTCAGCGCTTTGGCATTTTCGGGCTGTAAAGCGCGGTCGAGAATATGCAGATAGTTGGCATCTACTTTTATTTTGGTGTCGAGCACCGGATTTTGCCATCCTTTGAGCGACGACACAATGCTTTCCATTTGCAGGTTTGCACCTTTTACCAAACGCATTTTGAGCGGAGCGCCACCTTCCTCCACACGTTTACGGGCAAATTCGAGAAGTTCGGTCTGAAAATCCCATGCATCGGGCAGATAAGCCTGAACCACAATACCCGCTGAGAGATTTTTGAATTCGGGATAGCTGAGCACTGTTTTGAATACATCCAGTGTGAGTTCAGTATCCTTATATTCCTCCATATCGAGGTTTACAAATTTATTTTCTTTTTCGCCTTTGTCATTTACATAAGGATAATCCATAGCCTGTTTGTAAATACGGGCAAGCAGCGTGCAGAGTTCGGTTTTGTTTTTGGCATAATTCAGAGCATTTATCTGCGCGTAAATACCTGAAATTTTTATTGAAATGTAATTTATTTTGGGATCTTTAAGTGCTTCGAGGTAATGCAGGTAGCGTTTTTCGGCTTCTCCATCGCCCAAAACCACTTCGCCAAGCAGGTTTACGTTCTGACCTATCTGCTGCGAACGGCGCGAATTAAGGTGCTGTGTAAGTAACGAAGGTTTTTCGTTGATGATGACTTTTGATGTGTCGGAACGGAGACGCTTTTTGAAAATAGGCATTGAAATAAAATCGAACCAATAGCCAAAGGAAGTAAACAGGTGCAGCAATATATTATCGGCAGTGCCAAAAAATTCGGGTACACCGTATTTCTCGATGAGCAACTTCATGCGTCGCGCCAGTTTTTTGTTGTCCCTTATCTGCGACGATTCGTCGAGCATTTTCGATAAAAGTGCCTTGTCGTTGGGATTCTGAATAAGAATAGCATATTTTTTTTGCTCCTTCAGCTCTTCGGCTGTAATTTCTTTTTCAGATTTATCGAGGAATAATTTTCCCCAGTCTATCACTTCCTGTGTGGTGATTCTTTCCATATTTCTATTATTTAGTTTTAAAAACAAGCGAAAGATAGTGGAAAAATTTTAAAATGTAATATTGAAAGTATCGAAAAAATCAATGTTAAATGAAACTTTTTCGCTTTGTTATCCGAAAGGGTTTTATTGTAACAATTTGTGATTAAAATGGCTGTAAAAATTACAGAAATATTTTATGCTGAAAGCGTAAAGTTCATGGCTCGCGGATAAAGTGACAAAGACGCTAAGATACTTTTCATTTGTATCTAAGCGTCTTTGTGTTTTGAAATTAATTTGCAATAAGTTTAGCTTGCAGCAATGCAGATAAACTTTTGAGAATCCTTATGTAAGTCTCGTAATTTATACAATTATTCTCAATTACTTGCCAAAAAGTTTTTGTTGCAAATCGGGGCGCTTCATTCGTTGTAAGTCCTGAATAATTTGCTGACGGTATTCGTTTTTATACCAGAAGAAAAATTTCCGCTGATCGAGTTTTTCACTTTTGCTGCGGGCTGTAAATACCGGTTCGAGTGTATATGGATGGTATCCGGAATAGTAAATTTCGGTGGCTACAGTCATTGGAGTAGGAGTGAAGTCCTGCACTTGCTCCAGCTTAAAGTCGAATCTCTTTGTTTGAATAGCCAAATCGGCCATGTCTTCTTTTTTAGAAGCCGGATGACTCGAAATAAAGTATGGAATAAGTTGCTGATTCATACCGGTTTCTCGGTTAATACGATCGAAAATAGCCTTGAACTTACCGAAGTATTCGAATGAAGGCTTACGCATAATCTTTAAAACATCGTCGGATGTATGCTCCGGGGCCACTTTCAGCCTTCCTGATACGTGGTTGGTGATCACTTCGCGCATATATTCCTCGTGACTACGTTTTGTTTCTTCATCTTTACTGTCGCTTAGCAAGATGTCGTATCGTATTCCGCTACCAATAAACGACTTTTTGATGCCGGGAATCTTATCTACTGCACGATACACGTCGGTCAGGCGGCTGTGATTGGTGTCGAGGTTGAAGCATACTTTCGGAAATATACAGGAAGGCTTCTTACATTTTTTGCAAATTTCCATGTCTTTTCCCTTCATGCCATACATATTGGCCGAAGGACCTCCCAAATCGCTTAAATAACCTTTAAAGTCGGGCATCTCGGTCACTTTTTCCACTTCTTTCAGAATGGATGCTTTAGAGCGCGATACAATAAATTTGCCCTGATGCGCCGAAATGGTACAAAACGCACAACCTCCGAAGCAACCACGGTGCATGTTTACCGAGAATTTAATCATCTCGTAGGCCGGAATACGTTTATCCTTATATTTGGGATGTGGCACACGTGTATACGGTAAATCGAACGAAGCATCGAGTTCAGCTTCGCTAAGCGGCGCAAAAGGTGGATTTACAATAACCCAGCGATTACCGGTTTTCTGTAGCAGACGGTTTGCTTCAATCCGGTTCGATTCTTCTTCGATGTGACGGAAGTTCGAAGCATACAGTTTCTTGTCGCGCAGACAGGTTTCATGATCCACGAGCGTAATGTCGGTCCATTTCGAGACTGGTACTTCTTTTTTCAGAAATGAAGTTTGCGGAATGTCGGTAAGTTCTGCGAATGTCTTTCCGGATTTTACTTGATTGAGTAATTCGCGAAGTGGTTTTTCTCCGTTTCCATAAATCAATATATCGGCTCCTGAATCAACTAATATGCTGGGCATGAGTTTGTCTGACCAGTAGTCGTAATGCGTAAAGCGTCGCAGCGAAGCTTCAATGCCACCAATCAGAAGTGGTACATCCGGATAAAGTTTTTTGAGTATTTTGCAATAGGTAATTGTGGCATAATCGGGGCGTAATCCCTGCTTTCCGTCGGGAGAATAAGCATCGTCGGAGCGTAATCGTTTATTGGCCGTATAGTGATTCACCATCGAATCCATATTTCCTCCGCTCACAGCAAAGAACAAGCGCGGACGGCCCATTTTCTTGAAATCGCGGAGGTCGTCGCGCCAGTTGGGTTGTGGTACAATAGCTACTTTCAGACCCTCGGCCTCAATTATTCGGCCAATGACAGCTGCTCCAAAAGCAGGATGATCGATATAGGCATCGCCGGTAAAAAAAACGATGTCCACTTCGTCCCAGCCACGTATTTCAAGTTCTTTTTTGGTTGTTGGTAAAAAATCGGTAAGTAAATATGTCTTTTGAGGCATAGTAAATCAGTTTATAAAAATAGTAAAATCACTCAGGTTTATCAACAATTTTTCGCAAGTCACCCGAAATGTATTTTAATCAACAAAGATACAAACAAATAAGTTCAAAAACCACAGGAATGCCTTTGTCATTTACGAATTGACCATATTCGTAAGGCCGATAAGTTTTACAATTTGCTGGTACAGTCTCGAATTTTCAAATTTCAAATCAATTGGTTGTTTTAAAAGTCTGAAACCCGAAACTTTGAAACCTGTAAGCCTGGACACCCGAACAATTTAACCCATAGATGTGTTTTTTTATCAGAAATAATAAAAGAAAAAAAGATGAGTGTGAAAGTAGCGTTTTTTGATACAAAGTCGTACGACGAAAGTTCGTTTGACAAGGTCAATCAGAAATTTGGTTTTGATATTAAGTATTTCAAGGGGCATTTGAATATAAACAATGTGGCTCTGACCAAAGGCATAGATGTGGCTTGTATTTTTGTAAATGCAGTGGCAGATGCGCCTGTGATTGATGAATTAGTGGCGAATGGAGTTAAAGTGATTGCCCTACGTTGTGCAGGTTACAATAATGTGGACCTGAATGCAGCCCGCAATAGAATTAAAGTGGTGCGTGTGCCGGCTTATTCGCCTTATGCAGTAGCCGAACATACTCTGGCACTGATGCTTACACTTAACAGGAAAACGCACCGCGCTTATAACCGTACCCGCGAAGGGAACTTTGCTCTTTCGGGATTAATGGGCTTCGATATGCATGGGAAGACTGCCGGCATTATCGGGACCGGAAAAATCGCTAAAATTCTGATTAAGACGCTTCGCAGTATGGGAATGGAAGTGTTGGCTTATGATTTATACCCTGATATGGATTTTGCCGCCCGCGAAGGTATAAAATATGTATCGCTCGACGAACTTTATGCAGGTTCGGATATTATTTCGCTGCACTGTCCGCTCACAAAGGAAACTGAGTATATTATCAATGATGAAGCTATTTCGAAAATGAAGAACGGTGTCATGATGATCAATACCGGACGTGGAAAGCTTATCGATACGCAAGCCTTGATTAAAGGTTTGAAAAGCAAAAAAATAGGTTCGGCCGGCCTTGATGTGTACGAGGAAGAAAGTGAATACTTTTTCGAAGATCGCTCCAACAGGGTTATGGACGACGATGTGCTTGCCCGTCTGCTCTCGTTCAACAATGTGGTGGTGACTTCGCATCAGGCCTTCTTTACGCAGGAAGCGCTTGAGAATATTGCAGAAACTACCCTGAAAAACATTCAGGATTTTATTGAAGGACGTGAACTCGTCAATGAAGTGAAGTTGTAGCAGGTTTTAGAGTTATTTGTTCTTTTTATCATAAAAATAAAAAGTCGGAGTCGCATTTATGCTTTCTCCGACTTTTTTTATGTCATGCACTCTATTGAATGAGCTTTGAATTTAACGTTTTACTGATATTGAATATAAATAGGTTGCGGTTTTAGTTTCATTAAATCTTCAGCTGTCATCAATACGTTGGGTGCCTTTTTCAAATCGTTTTTGTAGAACAGTTTGAATCCGGTAAACTGCACAGGCTCTTTGTGAATATACAGTTTGTAGGTGCTGCGCTTAAGGACAGGTTCGCCCCAACCGTCCATATGCATTACAATTTGTACTTCAGGTTTCAGTTTTATGTTTTTGTGATTGCGTACCATACCTTGTGTAAAGCGGTGCACCACAAGTACTTTTGGTGGCAGATTGTTATCTTTTACCAGTTTGGCCAGATAATCAGAGCAATAATTTACATCTTCTGCATCAATTGTTCCAATCTTTTTGCCCGGAATACTACCATCTTTCATCGAAAATTCAGGGTCGATACCCAAATGTACGTGAGGCATTTTCAGATATTTCTCGAGTCGTGGCACTTCGTTCTGATAGGTGCTATGGCTTACCTGAATGTCCAGAAAAACAATTGCGTTGCGCATGGCAGCAATTTTTAGCGCTGAATCTATTTGCTGCTCGGGCATGCGTTTGCAGTAAGTGTTATCGCTCATCGGAATTCCCTGCGCAACCACTGCTATATAGTGAATGGCGGGCTGTACGGGAGTATTCGGATCGGCTTTTTCCCAGGCTGCCTTTTCCACATCGAAGCGTCTCCAAAGTTCGTCTGGCGCATATTCGCCCAAAACGCCCATTTTTTTCGAATAAAGATTTCCATAATAAGCCACAATACGTTTAAATGGTAAAATGGCTCCGTTGAGCGGAAGCGGTTGGTTTTTCACAGGCCATAAACCTGTGGTATCGCCGTTGATAATTTCGTTTACTTTGCTGAAATATGCTGCGGAATCGACTGTCACTGGCTGAGTCACCTCTTCAGTTTCGGCAGTTTCTTTATCGCCTTTGACTTGTTTTGCAGACTCAGTTTTAGGCTGACAGGCTGCCAGTGAAATTACAAATAGATAAAGTGCTATTTTCTTCATTTTATATTATTTAGAAGGTAATATTTAGAAATTTCGTTTAATTGATTTTATTAATGAGTTTGTGCTGATATCGGGAATGATTACCCGTCGTACTGTTTGCAGCGGATATACCGAATCGCGCTTTTGCGACAAAATAAATGAGAGTTTGAAATGCTCCTGAAGTTTTGCTGCACTTTCGGTATTGAAAACGCCATTCGGATATGCCCAGTAATCGATTGGTTTTTGAGTGATGTGCGATAGCTTTTTGATAGGTTTAATCACATTCGTTTCCCAATCTGCATCAGTTTTATATTTTGTAGCCATGGTATGATCCATGCTGTGAAGACCAATTTCATGTCCACGGGCTGCCAGAGCTGCTATTTGTGTGGTGTCCATATAGTTTTTCTTGTTCAGGGTAATGGTCATAATAAAGAAAACGCCTCTGAAGCCGTACTTTTCCATTATCGGAGCCGCAGTTGCAAAATGCTCTGTACGCGAATCGTCGAAAGTGATCATTACTGATTTGTCGGGGATGTCTTTGTTGTAAACCAGATAATCGTACAATTGTGCGGGCTGAATGCTTGTATATCCACTATCCGAAAGCGCTTTCATATGTGCTTCGAAAGTAGACGGCGTAATGCTGTAATCGCCTTTCGTTTCGTTATCGATACGATGATAACAAAGCACCGGAATTTGTGGTTTTTCCAGAATCTGTTGCGAATTATTTTTTGCTACAGGTGCTGCTTCGTTTGCAGTCAGCGAGTCGGTGACAACTTTGTTTGTACTTTGAGTATCCTGTGCTTTCCTGCACGAAACAATACTGAAAAGCAGGATAAACAACGTGAATATAATTTGTTTTTTATTCATTGAAATAGAGTGTGTTGAATTGTATTATCTAAATTTATTATTTATGTATATTAATGCTTTGATTCCTGATAAATGACTGATAAATATGCTCGTGAATACGTGGACGAATTTTCATTCGTGCCAGTTTATTTACACCATCGGCAGGATAAGTGCGGTTGCTCAGAAAAACAAAAATCATATTGTTTTTCGGGTCAACCCAAACGCAGGTTCCGGTGTAACCGGTATGTCCCACCACAGCCATTGGCGCCGACATTCCGCAGGGATTTGTGGTTGGTTTCGAAGGTGTGGGCTTTGCAAAACCCAAACCATGCAAACCATCGGGCGATGTGGTCTCAATAAAGCGTCGGCAGGTTGTTTCGCTCAGATATCTTTTGCCGTCGAGCTCACCTCCGTTAAGCAGCATTTGATACAGGGTGGCCACATCTCGTGCATTACCAAACAGCCCTGCATTTCCCGATATATTTCCTAAAAATGCTGCTGCAGGGTCGTGCACATAACCTTTGAGTGACTGATTGCGAAACGAATCGAAGCGTACTGTGGGAGCAATACGGTCGGTTTTGTGGTTGCGAAGTGGTAGATATGTCAGATTTTGTAAACCCATTGGTTCATAGAATTCAGTTTTCAGAAACTTGTCCAGCGACATTCCACTGATTTGTTCGGCAATTTCCTTCAGCAATATAAAATTGATGCAGCTATATACATAGTCAGGTGCTCTGAGAGGCGTTTCTGCAATCATTTGCATGGCCAGCGAATGAGTGGATTTATGCAGAAACAGACTGTCGCCTACCTGATATGGATAATCAACTGAGTACGTTTTCGATGCCATTCCGGGCTTAAATCTGATTGTTTTATTGCCCAACTCAGGTTCATTTTTCTCGGGAATATTCAGAGTAGCTGTGTTTTTTGTAATAACTAACCGATTAAAATTCAGATAGGAGGGAAGTCCGCTGGAATGAAACAGTAAGTCCTGAATTGTAATGTCCGATTTGTCGCTGAACTGCAAAAACTTAAGATATTCCGACGCTTTATCCTCAGGCTTTAGTTTGCCGGCATCATATAGTTTCATTATGGCAAAAAGCGTAGCAGTAGTCTTGGTGAGCGAGGCTAAATCATAAAGGGTATTTGCATTTACCGGCTGTGGATTTTCGTAAGTCAGTTGGCCGAAAGCGCGATCGTACACAATTTGTCCATCCTTCATAACCAAAACCTGACAACCGGGATAGGCGTGTGCATTTATGCCTTCCTTTACGATATTATCAATCAGGGATATCTTGACTGTGCTGAGACCCACAATTTCAGGGCGAACGGTTTTGAAAGTGTGTACAAATGCTGAATCATCTGCATTTGCGGCAGAAGAAGTAATTTGTAAACTAAACAGAATGAGAAATATGAGGAGCTTATTATTCATTAATGACTTTCAATTGACTTGAAATAAAAGATTGTCGGATTGTTTCTTTTGAAAGTCCAAATTTAAGAATAATTTCATAATTTAAACCATGAAGTGCTTTAATTTTTTCGAAAACTAAAAACAGCAACAAAGCTGGTGTTTGTTGCTGTTTTTTTTGTATTTTATATTAAACGAGGAAACAATGGACTGATTTTAAACTCAGAAACTTTGAAATGTTGAAACCTGAAACTCAGACCTATTAGTATTGTTCTTTCTCGTTCGGAAAGTCCCCCGATTTTACATCTTCCACATATTGTCCGATAGCATCGTTCATAATAGCCTGTACATTGGCATATCGACGCAGGAAACGTGGCGAAAAGTCCTGATTCAGGCCAATCATATCGTGCAAAACCAATACCTGACCGTCGACACCTCCTCCGGCACCAATACCTATGACAGGAATAGTAAGCTCCGAAGCAATTTGTGTGGCAAGTTTAGCTGGTACTTTTTCGAGTACAATGGCAAAACAACCGGCTTCTTCAAGCAAATGTGCATCACGGATAAGTTTTTCAGCTTCAGCTTCTTCCTGAGCACGTACAGTGTACGATCCGTATTTATTTATAGACTGTGGCATTAGTCCCAAATGTCCCATAACCGGAATGCCTGCACTCAGGATACGTTTCACCGACTCCAGTATTTCTTCGCCGCCTTCGAGTTTCAGGCAGTCGCCATGCGTTTCTTTCATGATACGAATGGCTGAAGCAATGGCTTCTTTCGAGTTTCCCTGATACGAACCGAAAGGCATATCCACCACCACCAAAGCACGTTTCACTCCACGAACAACCGATTTTGCAAGGAAAATCATTTGGTCGAGCGTAATAGGTAAAGTTGTTGTGTTTCCGCACATTACATTCGAGGCTGAGTCTCCCACAAGAATTACATCGACACCTGCATTATCTACTATAGTGCCCATTGTGAAATCGTAAGCGGTGAGCATACTTATTTTTTCACCACGCTTCTTCATTTCGAGTAAACGTTGGGTGGTTACCCTGCGTGGATTTTCATTATGTACTGACATTTGTATTTTTATTTAAAAATTCAGGCTGCAAAGATATGGATTTAATTTTTAAATACACAAGTATTATATCCGTGCTTAATTTATAATATTCAGATAATTAGATTTTTATGTACTGAATTGTAACATTTATTAATAGCAGTGATTGGTGTTTGAAAATAAATCTGCTTTTTTATTATCCATTCATTAGTCTTGTTGCATAAAGAATTGCAGGTGATTTCGTTCAAAATGGCGTTAATTTCATATATATATTATTTTTTTCGTATTTTAGAATTATCTTTGCAATCAGTTATAAAATCACTTCAGGCCCATGAAAGATATATTTGGCTTTATGAGAAACAGCGATATGTTCTCACATATCATCTCTCTAAAGTATCTTCCGCGCTGGATAGTGTTGGTATTGGATGTATTGCTCTGCGTGATTTCTTATTATGCATCTTGCCTGCTTTCGTCGCAATTGATAAATGATATTCCGGACATTAGAATTCTGAATTTCTATCAAAGATTATTTGTATTGATAGTTTTTCAGGTGTTTTTCTTCTGGTTGTTCCATACTTATTCAGGAGTTTTACGATATTCCGGATATGTGGATGCGGTAAAACTACTTTTTGCGGTATTCGCAAATGTCATTTTAATTGGTTTTGTTACATTTTTATTCGAAAAAACCAACGACAACCTGCTTTTCTTTTATTCGGGATTGTTGTTTTATGGCATTATTGCATTTCTGCTTTTGTTCTTTTTACGTATGTCGGTAAAAATTGGCTACGATTATTTTAGTCAGAATTCCGGTCAGAGAACGCCTGTGATGATTTACGGAACAAAAAATGCAGCCATAGGTATTGCCAAAATGCTGCTTTCGGCGCAGGGCGAGGTGAAATTTAAGCTGGTAGGTTTTATCGACGACGATCAGACTGCGACACAGCGATTGATCAGAGGTGTAAAAGTATATCCGATGAATTCCGACGTGGTGAAAAAGGTAGTGGCCAAAAAGGCAAAATCTATCATTATATCGCCATTGAAAATGAAAGAAATAAATCCGGAAAAAGATCTGGATATTTTTTTGAATAACAATATTTCGATTCTGACGCTTCCACCTGTAAGTATCTGGCAAAATGAAGTACCTAATATTCAGCAAATTAAATCGGTGCAAATTGAGGATTTATTAGAGCGCCCACAAATCAGCATATCTACCGAAAATATCGAAGCGTTGCATAACGATAAGGTGGTACTTGTTACCGGAGCTGCGGGTTCCATTGGAAGTGAAATTGTAAATCAGGTGATTAAGTACAAACCTAAACTGGTGGTACTGCTCGATCAGGCCGAATCGCCCATGCACAATCTACGTTTGGAGCTTGAAACCAAATACGAAGACCAGCATTTTAGTGTTTTTTTGGGCGACGTGCGTAATTTGAAGCGTATGGAATATATGATGGACATGTATCGTCCTGATATTATTTATCATGCAGCTGCTTATAAACATGTGCCGTTGATGGAAGACAATCCTGTAGAGAGTATTCAGGTAAATGTGGGTGGCACTAAAAACATGGCCGATCTGGCTGTAAAATATAAAGTGGAGCGCTTTGTAATGGTTTCGACCGATAAGGCTGTGAATCCCACAAACGTGATGGGAGCTTCAAAACGCATTGCCGAAATTTACGTACAGTCGCTTTACAAAAATCTGACACAGCGTAATGAGTTTTCAACCAAATTTATTACCACTCGTTTTGGTAATGTGTTGGGTTCTAATGGTTCTGTGATTCCGCTGTTTAAAAGTCAGATTGAAAAAGGCGGACCGGTAACAGTGACGCATCCTGAGATTATCAGGTATTTTATGACCATTCCCGAAGCATGTATTCTTGTGCTCGAAGCCGGCGTAATGGGGCAGGGGGGCGAAATATTTATTTTCGATATGGGAAGCCCTGTGAAAATTGTAAATCTGGCTAAGAAAATGATTCGACTGGCCGGATTTGTTCCTGAAGTAGATATAAAAATTGAGTACACAGGTCTTCGTCCGGGCGAAAAACTTTACGAAGAACTGCTTAACCATAAAGAGAAAACAACGGAAACGCACAATCCGAAAATTATGATTGCAAAAGTGCAGGAGTACGATTATGAAACTGTGTCGGCTCAGATGGAAGAATTGTTGGGGTATAGCAAGAGTTGTAAAAACTTCCTCACGGTTTCGCAGATGAAAAAGATCGTACCCGAATTTAAAAGTAAGAATTCACAATACGAACGTCTCGACGTTTAAGAAAATATATTTGTAATTAGAAATGAATTATATCAACCAGATAATTGCTCAACACCCTTATTTAGTCATTATTGTTTCTTTTCTGATCGGACTTGCGTTTATGCCTGTCGTTCTGGATATTGCCCGAAAACATAATTTTGTGGTGAAACCCAATAAGCGTACTTCTCATGAGGGGGCAATTCCCAATATTGGTGGGATTAATATTTTTGTGTCATTTTTTGTTACCGTTTTTCTTTTCTCCTTTGGTATTTTCAGTCAGTTACAGTTTATCATTCTGGGTGTTTTTATTATTCTGATTGTTGGTTTTGTCGACGATTTAATTGACCTTAATGTGAGTTGGAAACTTATTGGCGAACTGGCGTCTGCGTTTTTTCTGATTGTTCTCTCGGACATTCGCCTCACCAACTTGCATGGTTTTATGGGTATTTACGAAATTGCCGATTGGCAGAGTTATATCCTTTCATTCTTTGTATTTGTTGTTATTATCAATGCTTTAAATCTGATTGATGGAATTGATGGATTGGCTTCGGGGCTTGGTATTTTGTACAGTTTGTTCTTTGCTGTATTTTTTATGCTTACAGGGAATACCAATCTGGCAATATCTGCTTTTGCAATGGTAGGTTCGCTTGCAGTATTCTTTATTTATAATGTATTCGGAGGTAAAAGTAAAATATTCATGGGCGATTCCGGGTCGCTTTTGCTTGGCTATATGATTACGCTGTATGTGTTTGAATTCTGCGAAATGAATATCTATCATCGTGTGCCACTCGACTATTATATGGCTGCTGCGCCTGCTGTGGCTATTTGTGTGTTGTCGGTACCGCTGTTCGATACGCTGCGTGTGATGCTTACCCGTATTAAAAAAGGTGTTTCGCCTTTTCATCCTGATAAGAATCATATTCACCACCTGTTGCTCAAAACAGGATTGAAACATCGTCAGGTAACTTTTGTACTGATAGTGGTAACTGCCTTTTTTATTGCTTTGGGAGTACTGGCTAAAAATTGGGAGATTGGAGTTCTGGTGCTTACAGCTTTTGTGATTGCCTGTGTGCTGACTTATATTTTGTGGCGTGTTGTCGACAAAAAAAATTCTGCAATACAATAAAAAATTCCGGTTCTACATTGGCTTACTTCCCCAATCATTTATTTAATTCTGTATAATTTTCAAAATCCCCAATGATATCAGTTGAACAACTTACGGTTGAGTTTGGAGGCTCTCCCCTTTTCGATGAAATAAGTTTTCTGTTAAATCCCAAAGAGCGAATTGCGCTTGTGGGTAAGAACGGGGCTGGTAAAACTACGCTGTTGAAGATATTCGCAGGGAAACAATCGCCTACAGCAGGTCGTATAACCATTCCTAAAGATCTTACAATCGGATATTTACCACAGCACATGATTCACAATGAAGGAACAACCGTGATGCAGGAAGCCGAAAAAGCATTCGAGCACATTACAACCCTTCAAACTGAAATTGAAAAACTTACACAGGAGCTTTCGGACCGCACGGATTACGACAGTAATTCATATAATCAACTGATTGAAAAGCTAACTCATGCCAATGAACATTTGCAAATTATCGGAAATGGGAATTTTTATGGCGAGATAGAAAAAACGCTGATGGGACTTGGTTTCCTTCGAAGCGATTTTGAGCGTCAGTGTGCCGAATTCAGTGGCGGCTGGCGTATGCGTATTGAACTTGCAAAAATTCTGTTGCAACGTCCTGATGTGCTTTTGCTCGATGAGCCTACCAATCACCTCGATATTGAATCTATACAGTGGCTCGAAAACTTTTTGATTACTTCCGGCAGTGCTATTTTGCTTGTATCGCACGATAGGGCTTTTATCGATGCTGTGACGACCCGCACAATTGAAATTTCGCTTGGTAAAATATACGACTACAATGTAAATTATTCGAAATACATCGAATTGCGCCGCGAACGTCACGAGCAACAGGTGCGTGCTTACGAAAATCAGCAAAAAATGATTCAGGATACCGAGGATTTTATCGAACGGTTCCGATATAAAGCCACAAAAGCTGTTCAGGTACAATCGCGTATCAAACAACTCGATAAGCTTGAGCGCCTTGAAGTGGATATGGAAGATAACTCGCGCCTGAGCCTGAAATTTCCACCTGCTGTGCATTCGGGAATTATTCCTGTGGAGATCGAACATCTCACAAAAGCTTATGGCGACCATGTAGTACTCGACAATATCGGGCTGATTATCAACAGAGGTGAGAAAGTAGCTTTTGTGGGGAAAAACGGGGAGGGAAAATCGACGCTTGTAAAGTGCATTATGAGCGAAATAGAATATTCAGGTAAACTGAAACTCGGTCATAATGTGAAGATCGGATATTTTGCTCAGAACCAGGCTTCGATGCTCGACGAGAACCGTACTGTGTTCGAAACTATCGACCTGGTAGCTGTGGGCGATATCCGTACCAAAATTCGCGATATTCTGGGAGCATTTATGTTTGGTGGCGAAGCTTCCGACAAAAAGGTAAAAGTGCTTTCGGGAGGTGAACGAAGTCGTTTGGCAATGATTCGTCTGCTGCTCGAACCTGTCAATTTGCTGATTCTGGATGAGCCTACAAACCACCTGGATATGCGGTCGAAAGACGTGTTGAAAGAAGCGATCAAAGCTTTTGATGGCACTGTAATTGTGGTTTCGCACGACCGTGAATTTCTCGACGGACTTGTAAATAAGGTTTACGAATTCGGAAACAAAAAAGTACGCGAACATTTGGGCGGTATTTACGACTTTTTGCAATACAAAAAGATGGATAGTTTACGTGAGTTAGAAGCTGTAGCTGTCGAAAAAGCTGTTGTAAATGCTGATAAACAGTCTTCTGAGAGCAAGCTCAGCTACGAAGCCCGAAAGGAAATGAACCGTAAAATTCGTAAGGCAGAGAAAGATGTGGAAGAAGCCGAGAAAGTAATATCGGCTTATGAATCGGAACTTTCAGAAATGAATAAAAAACTGGAATTACCCGAATTTGCCTCCGATTCCGATTTTATTATGTCATATCAGAAAAAACAACGCGAACTGGAGCAAAAAATGTACGAATGGGAAATTCTAAGTGAAGAACTGGATACTCTAAAAACCGAGCTAAGTTAGACTGAAACTTTGTATTTCCTTTTATTCTGACTTTGAAATAATCTAACTATTTTCGGTATGATTTACAAAGCATATCTTTCGCAATCACTCACACTCAAACTGCTTGAGCCTGCCATTCAGTCGGTACTCGACAACGAGGCTGATTTTGAAATTGTTTTTGCTTTGATGACCGACGATAACGATAAAGTGGCATGGCGCTCGGCATGGCTTTGCGAAAAACTCAGCGAACGGCGTCCAACGCTTTTTAAATCTACGCATTTCTCAGCACTTATTAGTCTGTCGCTCAGTACAAAAAACGAGTCGGTGCGACGCCTGGCACTTTCAATGCTGATCAACCTCAAAATTAATTCCGAAATACCTGTCGATTTGCTGAATGCCTGCTACCAATGGATAAGCTCCGATAAATATCCGGTAGCTGTACAGGCCTTGTCGCTTGGTTTGCTTTATCATTTTTGTACGCTCGAACCAGAGCTTAAGCCCGAATTATGTGCCTATCTTGAGAATTTTGAGACTGCAAATCTCTCGCCGGGAATGAAAGCCATGCGACGAAATATTATGAAAAAGCTGAACAGCAAATAATTATATTCAGGTGTTCAAAACTATATTTTCAATATTGCACAGTTTAACAATAAAAGTGTTATTTTTGCAGCCGATTAATTCTGGTTGGAAAACTTCCGACCCGATTCCCTTTAAGTTAAATCAATAATAAAGTTATGACTTTAAAGAAAAACATTCTGGCGCTCAGACAAAAGAAAGCCATTGTTCAAAAAGGAGGTGGCGATAAAGCCATTGAGAAACAAGTGGCGATGGGTAAAATGACTGCCCGCGATCGTATTTTGGCTTTGTTGGACGCAGATTCGTTTCACGAATATGACATGTTTGTGGAACATGAAGAAAGAAACTTCGGTATGGACTCTAAAGAACTGCCCGGCGATGGTGTTATCACAGGTACCGGTACTATCAATGGAGCTCCAATATGTATTTACGCTCAGGACTTTACCGTAATGGGAGGTTCACTCGGGCTGAAACATGCCCGGAAAATTACCAAAATCATGGATCATGCATTGAAAATGAAAGTGCCATGTATTGGTATTAACGACTCGGGTGGTGCTCGTATTCAGGAAGGAATTGGCGCTTTGGCCGGTTATGGTGAGATTTTTTACCGTAACACTATGGCTTCGGGCGTTATTCCTCAAATTTCAGTAATTCTCGGTCCGTGTGCCGGAGGTGCTGTGTATTCGCCTGCACTTACCGACTTTGTGTTCGTGGTTGAAAACATTTCGAAAATGTTTATTACAGGCCCGAATGTGATTGAAACTGTACTTGGCGAAAAAATTTCGCAGGAAGATCTTGGTGGTGCCCGTGTACATGCTGAGATTACCGGTAATGCTCATTTCTATGCGCTTAGCGAAATGGAGTGTCTCAATCAGATTAAGGAACTTGTTTCACTAATTCCCCACAGCAATCAGCAAAAAGCAGAACGCATTGAACCACGCAAACCAAAATTCAGAAAGAAAATTGAAAATATTATTCCTTCTGATCCAAAACAGCCTTATGATGTACGCGAAGTGATTTTCGCACTTACCGACGAATCAAAATTCCTCGAAGTACAGGAATTGTGGGCACCAAACATTGTGATCGGTTTCGGACGTATGGATGGCGAAACAATTGGTTTTGTAGCTAACCAGCCTATGTATCTGGCCGGTGTGCTCGATTGCGATGCTTCTGACAAAGCTGCACGTTTCATTCGTTTCTGCGATGCGTTCAATATTCCAATTCTTACGCTCGAAGATATGCCGGGTTACCTTCCGGGTGTCGACCAGGAACATGCAGGTGTAATTCGTCACGGAGCAAAAATGCTTTACGCATATTCTGAGGCTACTGTACCTAAAATTACTGTAATTCTTCGTAAAGCTTATGGTGGTGGTTACATTGCTATGAATTCGCGTCACCTTGGTGCCGACTTTATGTTTGCATGGCCGGGAGCTGAAATTGCGGTTATGGGACCTGAAGGTGCTGCTAACATTATTTTCCGTAAAGAAATTATGGAAGCCGAAGATGAGGAAGCAATGCGTCAGCAAAAAGTACAGGAATATATCGAGAAATTTGCAAATCCGTTTGTGGCTGCCTCTAAAGGATATATCGATGCTGTAATTGAACCTGAAGAGACACGCGAACTTGTTTTGCACGCACTCGAGGTATCGAAAAACAAAGACGATCACCGTCCATATAAAAAACACGGAGTTCCTCCATTCTGATCTGGATATCCAAATTTTTATTGTAAACATGTGTATTTTAATACGCAGGTTTCAATCTTAATCAATTAAAAAATTCAGACATAATGAAAAATAAAAAAGAAACTCCGGAATATATCGATTTTGCGGTAACTGCCCGAAAATATAAAACATTGCTTACCCGTAAGTATCAGAACCGTAAGGTGTGGGTTGATCCTAATCCTTATGAAATTCAGTCGTTTATACCGGGTACAATCTTGCAAATATCGGTACAGGAAGGCGAAGTGGTAAACGAAGGTGCACCTTTGTTGATTCTCGAAGCCATGAAAATGCAAAACCGAATTGAAATGCCATTTACAGCTAAAATTAAAAAAATCAATGTAAAAGTAGGCGACAGAGTTCCTAAAGATACTTTGATGATTGAACTTGAAGCTGTTGAAGGTGAATAGTAATCGAATTATCTTCTAAATTGAACTCCTGCAGAAAACATATTTTTTGCGGGAGTTTTTTTATACATAAAAAACAATTATCTTTGAATCTCTAACAAACAAAATTAATATTGCTTATGAAAACTCAGGAAGACGACTTACTGGTATACGACGAAGATGATGCCGTAAAATTTATTTTAAATTTCCTACCCGAAGACGCCAAAAAAAGCATCGACGATTCGAAAATTGAATATGTATTGGATGTGGTTTATGAGTTTTACGACGAAAACGGCCTGATTGAAGAAGATTCGACAGAAGAAGCCAGCATCGACGAAGAAGAAATGTTTAAATACATTCTCAAAGTATCCAAAAAAGACAAAATGCAACTTACCGAAGAAGAAGTACAACTGATTCTTGAGGGTGAGTTTGAATACGGTAAATCGATTGGTATTTACAGAGAAGAAGAGTAATTAAAACAATATTTATAAAGCATTGGTCTGAAAATCATGTATTTGAAGACTAATGCTTTTTTGTGTTTATAACTTATATAAATGAAAACTGCTGTTGTAATTCTGAACTGGAATGGCGAGATGTTTCTGAAACAATTTTTGCCATCGGTGATAACCCATACTGACCTTTCGGTAAACGAAATTGTGGTGGCTGACAATGGATCGACCGATGGATCGCTGCAATTGCTCGAAGAACAATTTCCCGAAGTGAAAACCATTTTGCTCGATCAAAATTATGGATTTGCAGGTGGCTACAACAAAGCGCTGGCTCAGATTGATGCTGAATATTATCTCCTTTTGAATTCGGATGTGGAAGTAACGCCCGGCTGGCTCGATGTGCTTACGACTTATATGGATCAGCATCCAAAAACAGCGGCCTGCCAACCCAAAATCCGTGTTTTTCACAACAAGGAATATTTTGAACATGCCGGAGCAGCTGGTGGTTTTATCGACCGGTACGGATTTCCGTATTGCAGAGGTCGTATTTTCGGAACTACCGAAAAAGATTTGGGACAATACGATGAAGTAAGTGAAATATTCTGGGCTACAGGTGCATGTTTAATGATACGATCAGAAATCTTCAAAAAAACCGGCGGTTTCGATGATGCTTTTTTTGCACACATGGAGGAAATTGATCTTTGCTGGCGCATTAATAGTCGTGGTTTTAAAATTGTGTGTGTGCCACAGAGCGTGGTTTACCACGTAGGAGGAGGGACACTGAATACTGAACATCCCCGGAAAACTTATCTGAATTTCAGAAATAATCTGCTTATGCTTTACAAAAATGTACCTCAGGCTCAGCTGAATAAGGTGCTCAATGCCCGGTGGTTTTTTGATTATGTGGCAGCTATTCAGTTGTTTATCACTGGAAAACCCAAAAATGCCTCAGCTGTGCTTAAAGCGCGTCGGGATTTTGCAAAAATGAAATCGGATTTTGACGAAAAAAGAAAGGAGAATATTTTGTTTTCAACCTGTACTGCTTGTAATAATGTTCTGAAAAGAAGTGTAGTGTTTGATTATTATTTCAGAAATATAAAAACATTCGACAAGCTGTAACAACATTTGGCGTTTGAAAACGGGCAGGATATTTTCATCCTGCCCGTTTCTATTGAATTAATTCAGTAATAAACAGACATTATGGTTTCAAAAGATTGTTATTTTCCTGTTCAGGCATTTCATCGTCTGAGTTTTCATTAAGCGACAAAATCATAATTCCGGTTTTTTTAATTAAGAAATAAGCCACAGCAAGCGCAATTATCAGCAGTGCCATTCCTATAGTGGTATTGAATGGCATTTCTTCGATATTGATAATCACAATTTTACGTGCCAATGCAATGATGGCCACCAACACAACTACCTCCACGTGAACAATGTTTTGTTTAAGGTAAACTTTAATGGTTTCGAGAAGTTCTATACCAATCAGAATCAGCAGAAAAGCTCCGAAACTATCCATCAGCGTATCCAAAGAGATCAGCACTGTTTCATTGTTGTAAAAATCCATAAACAAGGTATACACCAACTCCAGGGTAGCAGAAATAAGTATCAGCGACATCATGAAAATCAATACTGTAACAATTACCTTCTCAACAGTGGAAGTATATTTTCGCAAAAAGCGGATATAACGGGCTTGCTTAAGCATATTAATTGAATAATTTATTGTGTATGGAGAAAAAATCTTACAGTGACAAATTGAGTGTGTACTATTGATCTTGATTTTACAAAACTAATAAAAAAAACATTCAACTAAACATGATCCGATTATTTTTTCCAAAAAGCAGGTGTAAATAGCAGTAATACAGTAAAAAGTTCGAGACGTCCTACTAACATTATAAATGATAAAAACCATTTGCTGAACTCTGGAATATCTGCATAGTTTCCCATAGGTCCTAAAGCCCCCAAACCTGGGCCTACACCTCCCAAACAGCCAATTAATCCACCAATGGATTCAATAAATCCCAAACCACTAATGTTTAATACCAAAATCCCAAATGCTACAGTAATAAGATAAAGTAAAACAAATGCCAAAACGCGTGTGATCACATCTTCACGCACAATATGCCCTGAATAACGCACCGGTAAAACAGCATTTGGATGAATAATGCGTTTAAATTCATAATAACAGTACTTGAAAACAATTACAATACGAACCATTTTTATAGCACCACTTGTTGAACCGGCAGAAGCCCCGGTCAACATTACGATAAGCAATATTACCCATGTATAGGGTTGCCATTGTACATAATCGGCAGTTCCAAAACCAGTAGTTGTCATTAACGAAGAGACTGTAAAGAAAGCATCTCTCCACGCTTTCTCCAGTTTTGCAAATGTGAAGGCCTGGTCAAAATCAATAAGAGAAAAAACAATAAGAATTGTAGCTGAAAACAACAAAATTAAGTAGTATTTTAATTCTTCGTTTTCTTTTATTTTGCTGAATTTGTTTTTAAATCCAAAATAATACAAGCTGAAATTTACACCTGAAAGTATCATGAAAATTGAAATTACATATTGAATATAAGCTGAATCCCAATATGCAATACTTGCTTGTTTTGTTGAAAACCCACCAGTGGCAACAGTGCCAAACGACTGACAAACAGCATCGAACCACGACATTCCTCCGATACGAAGTAACACGGTTTGAACGGCTGTGAGTATCAGGTATATTAGAAATAATCGCTTTGCCGTTTCGTTAATTTTAGGGTGAATTTTATCTTTTGTTGGTCCGGCTGATTCAGCTGCAAAAAGCTGAGTAGCGCTTGTACCAAATACAGGTAAGAGTGCAAGTGTAAGTACAATAATACCCAAACCACCAATCCAATGTGTCAGACTGCGCCAAAAGAGTATTCCCGGCGATAATTCTTCAATATTATTCAGGATAGAAGCCCCGGTAGTGGTAAAGCCGGAAATTGTTTCGAAAAATGCATCGGTGAACGATGGAATACTCCCACTTAGCCAAAAAGGCAAAAGTCCGAACAATGTAAAAACGATCCAGGTAAAGGTGACCACAAGTGAGCCTTCACGCTTTCCAATTGTAGGATTTGCATTTCGACCTAAAAGTATTGATGCCGAAGCAGCCACAAAGCTAATAGCCGCTGAGGCCAAAAAATAAATCAGATTTTTATCGTTGTAAAACCACGAAATAAGTGCTGTAGCTAATAATGCAGCAGTTTCAACTAACAATAAAATGCCAAAAAAGCGTGCAATGAGTCTATAGTTCATTATTTTAAATGCTTGTTTGTAAATTCACTCAAATCTTATTTAAAAGCAGGATAAAAATAGCATCAAATAACTAAAGGTCAACAGAAAAACGGAGAAACTTATGTGCGTCATTCAAAAACATAGAAATATAAGATATCTTATATCAATTGGGAGCACAGCCTGAATACTGTCATTTATATACAATGCAGACAATTATTTTTTCCAGAATGCAGGTGTGAGAATTAATAAAACTGTAAAAAGCTCGAGTCGGCCAATCAGCATAATGATGGCAAGAAACCATTTTGCAAAATCAGATAAGTAATAAAAGTTCTTTGTAGGTCCAATCTCACCTAAACCAGGGCCTACATCACTCAAACTTGTTATCATTCCACTTAGAGCTTCTTCAAATCCCATTCCATTAAAACTCAAAATTATAGATCCGACAGCAACAATCATAAAATACAACAAAACAAATGCGAGTACACGTGTTGTGATATCTTCTTTCATTAAATGTCCATTATATCTCACCGGAATAATAGCGTTGGGATGGACGATTCGTTTGAACTCGTAATAACAATATTTTGCAATTATAACTATTCGTACAGTTTTAATTCCACCGGCCGTTGAACCGGCTGAAGCGCCCATCATCATGGTGATAAGCAAAATAATCCACGTAACAGGTTTCCACAAATCATAATCGGCAGTTACATAACCTGTAGTTGTAATTAACGAACTAACAGTAAATAAACTATCCCTGAATGCCTGTTCAATTGATGAAAAAGACAAAATGTCGTTTTCGGGAAGTATAGATATCAGAATCAATAATGTGGAAACCAGGGTAATAAGTAGATAGTATCTGAATTCTTCGTTTACTCTGATCTTATCAAGCCGAGCTTTCATTACATAATAATATATACTGAAATTAACACCGGCGAAAATCATAAACACTATAATTATATATTGTATAAGAGCCGAGTCCCAATACCCGATACTTGCTTGCTTTGTGGAAAAACCACCTGTAGCCATAGTAGTAAAGGCATGATTAACAGCATCAAACCAGTTCATTCCGGCAATTTTCAGCAAAATTGTCTCGATTAATGTAAGTGAAATGTAAATGATAAGCAGGCGTTTGGCTGTTTCATTCATTTTCGGATGAATTTTGTCCTTTGTTGGCCCCGTAGCCTCAGCCGAAAAAACCTGAACACTCGAAAAACCGAAAACAGGAAGAAGCGCCATTGAAATCACAATAATCCCAAGACCACCAATCCATTGCGTAAAACTTCGCCAAAACAAAATACTCTTTGGTAACGATTCAATATCGTTCAGAATGGATGCTCCGGTAGTTGTAAATCCGGACATTGTTTCGAAAAAAGCATCGGTAAAAGAGGGGATGCTTCCACTAAATAAAAAAGGTAATAACCCCACGAGTGAAAAGAAAAGCCAGGTGTTTGTTACAATCACAGAACCTTCACGCTTTCCGATATTGGGCCGCGCATTTCGTCCCACAAACATAAATGTGGCTCCGGTTACAAATGCAATAGCTGCACTTAATAAAAAATCAAGCCATACTGTTTCTTTGTATATTAGGGAAACAACAAGAGCTACCAGTAAAAATCCTCCTTCGAACACAAGAAGACTTCCCAGTATTTTTACAATAAGCTTATGATTAAAATCTCTGAACATCAGTTGAAGAAGGTCTCCATTTTCCGTATAGCCGATGAAACACAAAAAACAATAACATGGTCGTTAGGCATAATGATTGTATTTCCGTTTACAATGTTACCAACTCCGTTGCGAACAAAACCTCCGATATTTACCTGATCGGGCAGACGAAGATCCATAATTTTTGAACGGGTAATTTTCGATCCGGGCTTAGCCACAAACTCAACCACTTCGGCATCGGCTGAACTGAGACTGCGCACGTTAAGCACATCGGCATCGAGCGTAAGTTGATAAATATAACTGGCTGCAATCATTTTTTTATTTATCACAGTACCAATATCCATACTTTCGGCCAGCATAATGTAGTCGTTGTTTTCTACCTCGGCCACAGATTTCTTGACACCAAGACGCTTCGCTGTTAAACAGGCAAGAATATTGGCCTCTGAATTGGCTGTAACAGCTACAAAAGCATCCATTTCCTCAATTCCTTCTTCCTTGAGCAATTCAATATTGCGACCATCACAATTGATAATCATCGCATTATCAAGCTTTTCGGCCAGATCGTAACTTTTCTCCTTGTCGCGCTCCAGTATTTTAATATTAATATTCGTCGAAAGGTTCTGGATGGTTTTTTGGGCAATCCGGCTGCCACCCATTACCATAATATTTTTGATAGGATAGTCATCCTTACCAGCTTCTTCTTTTACAAGATTCAGATATTCGGGAGTGGTTATAAAATATACAATATCATTTGCCAACACCATATCAGAGCCAAGAGGTATAATGGTTCTGTTCTGACGCTTGATGGCCACAATTCTATATTTGTTGTGATCGAAGAATCCTGTGCTGAATTTATGATTCACTATGCGTGAATTTTCTCTGACTTTTATTCCGAGCAATATCAAAGCATTATCGCAGAAACTCAGATTCTGGCGTAGCCAGCTGGTTTTAAGCGATTCTACAATTTCGCGCGCAGCCAGCATTTCGGGATAAATCAGATAATCGACACCCAATTTCTCAAAAAACTCTTTGTTTTTGGGTTGCAGATATTCATAATTGTCGATACGTGCCAGGGTTTTTTTAGCTCCCAGATTAGTGGCCAGCATGCAGGCAGTCATATTCACACTTTCGGAAGGGGTAACGCCGATAAACAAGTCGGCACTTGCCACACCTGCTTCTTTTAATGCACCTATTGAGGTTGGTGACCCTGTATAAGTCATTAAATCGTAACTGGCTTCCAGGTCTTTCAGTTTAGCAGGATCTTCGTCCAGCAATATCGTGTCAAAATTTTCACGGGCAAGCAATTTTGCCAAATGTGTACCAACTTCGCCGGCACCGGCAATAATGATTTTCATCTCTTTTTCTATATTTAAAAAACCTACTTTTTGCTTTTTCGTAATTCTTTCAGCAATTAAGTAATAGGAAGAAAATAATGACGTAATTTTTGATAGCTGTTTTGAAACGGATTTTGGACTTGAGTGAGGGCGTTTAGCAGGCTAAACAACCGAATATAAGTACAAAAACACGTTCAAAAGAGCATCAATAGTAATTTTGCGGTATTTTAAATTCGTTTAAAATGCGACATTATTTCATTGCTATTACTTAAAACACTAAGGTAATCTATATTTCGATAAATCCAATCAATGTAGCTGCAATACTCTCTGCATCGAGCCCGATAAGTTGATGCAGCTCTTCGGGTGTACCATGTTCAATAAATGCATCCTGAATTCCAATTCGTTTTATCGAAGCCTGATATTGATTATCGGCCATAAATTCGAGCACTGCGCTACCAAAACCACCGTTTAGCACACCTTCTTCCACAGTTACAATTTTTTTAAACTTAGCTCCAACCTCATGCAAAAGTTCGGTATCCAGAGGTTTCAGAAAGCGAATGTCGTAATGTGCTATTTCGGTTCCGGTTGCAGCTTCAACCTTTTCGATGGCTTTGGCTGTGTTGTGAGCAGTTGTTCCTATTGTGATTACCGCAAGGTCATTACCGTTTTTCAGACATTCACCTTTGCCAATTTCAAGTTTTTCCATTGGCTGACACCAATCCACAATAAAACCTTTGCCACGTGGATATCTGATTGTAATCGGCCCTTTACCATATTGCTCGGCAGTATACATCATGTGTCGCAATTCAATTTCGTTGCGTGGAGCAGCTATAATCATGTTCGGAATACATCGCATATAAGCCAGATCGAACACTCCATGGTGCGTTGCTCCGTCGGAACCCACCACGCCGGCTCTGTCGAGACAGAAAATAACGGGTAAATTCTGCAAAGCTACATCGTGAATCACATTGTCGTACGCACGTTGCATAAACGAGGAGTAAATATTGCAAAACGGAATCATTCCGTCTTTGGCCAATCCGGCAGAGAAAGTAACTGCATGTGCTTCAGCAATTCCCACATCGAAAACACGTTTTGGAAGTTCTTTTTGCATAATGGTCATGGAGCAACCCGAAGGCATTGCAGGGGTAATGGCAATAATCTTTTCGTTGTTGTTTGCCAGTTCGAGCAATGTTTCTCCAAAAACATCCTGGAAAAGGGGAGGAGTGGGAGTTGTAGGTCCTGACTTGCTTCTTTCACCCGTTTCCACGCAGAATTTTCCGGGTGCATGCCATTCGGTAACCGATTTTTCGGCAGGTTCGTAGCCTTTACCTTTTTTGGTGATACAATGCAGCACTTTCGGACCTTTAAAATCTTTAATGTCGTTGAGCACTTTTACAAGTCCATCCACATCGTGCCCATCAAAAGGACCAAAGTATCTGATATTTAAACCTTCAAATATGTTGTGTTGTTTGGTAAGCGCTGCTTTCAGGGTGTTGTTGAAACTAATAATTCTGTCTTTACCCTTATCGCTGATAAGTCCCAGCTTTTTGAGCGTTAGATATACATTGTTTCTGAACCGGTTATATGTTCTGGAAGTAGTAATATCAATTAGGTATTGGGTAAAACCTCCATGAATCGGATCGATAGCCATCTGATTGTCGTTCAGAATAATCAGAAGATTATTTTTATCCATTGAGGTGTTGTTCAATCCTTCGAAAGCCAAACCACCTGTCATTGCACCGTCGCCAATCACTGCTACCACCTGACGATCAGGCTCGTTTTTCAACAGCGAAGCAACCGACATACCCAAAGCAGCCGAAATGGAAGTGGAAGAATGCCCTACACCGAAAGCATCATATTCACTTTCAGAAGGTTTTGGAAATCCACTGATGCCGTTTAACTGACGATTGGTGTGAAAAACATCGCGACGTCCGGTCAGAATTTTATGTCCGTAAGCCTGATGACCCACGTCCCATACAATTCGGTCGTAAGGAGTGTTAAAAACGTAATGCAAAGCCACTGTAAGCTCTACACTACCAAGATTTGATCCTAAATGTCCGGGGTTTTTTGATACCTCGTCGATAATAAACTGACGCAGTTCATTACACACTACAGTGAGTTCCTCACGCGGAACAGCTTTCAAATCGACCGGCGAGTCAATATTATATAGATACTTAAAAGATTCTTTTGTCATTTTTTGCGTAAAAATTGCGTGCAAAAATAATTAAAAATTCCTACCTTTTATAATTTAGTTCTTTTATAATTGCACATTTGGTGATTATCTATGATTAATTAAATTTATGGTCGTGATAAACCTGTTTTTCCAGTTTTTTTAATTGATTTTTTCTTTAGTTATAACTCACAAGTCAATATGCAATCATGTACTATTGAATCAAAAAACAAATTCTGTATTGTAATGTTTGTTTCATATTATTATATTAGATAACAAAAAACTGCTCAATTTGCTCATTAGTGTTCAATAAACTATTTTTTTTGTATTTTGACCCGCTTCCATGTTTCAATTTGAATAAAAAAGGAAACTTTTTCTTCCAAACTATTGTTCAGTATTGAAAAATCATTTATCTTTGCACGCAAATTAAAGAAACAATCATGATATACGAAGTTGTTTATACTATTATTATTCTCGTCGTGCTACTTTTGGTCAATAAACAAAGGTGAGGATGGTCGTGTATATAAACAAATATGTATTATAAAAGCATTAAAACCTTTCTCACCATAACGGAGAAAGGTTTTTTATTTAGTGTTAGTAATTGGTTAACTCGTTTAATTGGTTAACTCGTTGGTTAGTCAACTAGTTAGCCTGAATGTCAATAAAGCGACATGTCAATTAATAGATGACCCCATTAACAAAAAACTAAAATAATGGAATTAAGAAGTAAAACAAGTACAGGAGGCCGCCGAATGGCTGGTGCCCGCGCCCTTTGGAAAGCAAATGGCATGAAAAACGAACATATGGGCAAACCGCTCATCGCAATTGTAAATTCATTTACTCAGTTTGTGCCGGGTCATGTGCATTTGCATGAAATCGGACAAAAAGTAAAAGCCGAAATTGAAAAAATGGGTTGCTTTGCTGCTGAATTTAATACTATTGCAATTGACGATGGTATTGCAATGGGACACGATGGTATGCTTTATTCGCTTCCATCGCGCGATTTAATTGCCGACAGTGTGGAATATATGGTTAATGCGCACAAGGCTGATGCCATGATTTGTATCAGTAATTGCGATAAAATTACGCCGGGTATGCTTATGGCTGCTATGCGTTTAAATATCCCGACAGTATTCGTATCAGGTGGTCCAATGGAAGCCGGAGAACTCGACGGAAAACAGCTCGACCTTGTGGATGCTATGGTGCAGGCTGCCGACGATTCAATTTCGGACGAACAGGTTCAGAAAGTTGAAAATGCGGCTTGTCCTACCTGTGGTTCATGCTCGGGAATGTTTACTGCAAACTCAATGAACTGCCTGAACGAAGCCATCGGACTGGCACTTCCGGGCAACGGAACAATTGTGGCCACACATGCCAATCGTATGCAACTGTTTATGGATGCAGCCAAACTGGTAGTTGAAAATGCATATAAATATTATCGCGACAACGACCATACGGTGTTGCCACGCAAAATTGCCACCCGCGAAGCTTTTCTGAATGCAATGACGCTCGATATTGCTATGGGTGGATCGACAAATACTGTGCTTCACATATTAGCCATTGCCTCGGAAGCCGGAGTTGATCTTACTATGGACGACATGGACAGACTTTCACGCTCGACTCCCTGTCTTTGTAAAGTAGCACCAAACTCCGAGAAATATCATATTCAGGACGTAAACCGTGCAGGTGGAATTATGGGAATTTTGGCGGAATTAAGCAAAGGCGGATTGCTGAACACAAAAGTTCATCGTGTGGATGGTCTCAATCTGGCTGAGGCAATTGAGAAATACGACATCACAAACTCAAACATTTCGGATGAAGTTGCCAATATTTATAAAAGCGCTCCTGCTCACCGTTTCAATCTGGTAATGGGTTCGCAAAACTCACAATACAAAGAACTTGATGCCGACAGAGAAAAAGGTTGTATCCGTAACATGGAAAATGCTTACACCAAAGATGGTGGTCTGGGAATTCTGAAAGGCAATATTGCTATCGACGGTTGTGTAATAAAAACAGCCGGTGTTGACGAAAGTATCTGGAAATTCAAAGGTCCGGCCAAAGTGTTTACTTCGCAGGATACCGCTTGCGATGGTATTTTGAGTGGCGCTGTAAAAGCCGGCGATGTGGTTGTAATAACTCACGAAGGTCCTAAAGGCGGTCCCGGTATGCAGGAAATGCTTTATCCCACTTCGTACATCAAAGCCCGTCAGCTGGGCAAAAAATGTGCGTTGATTACCGATGGTCGCTTTTCAGGTGGTACTTCTGGTTTGTCTATCGGACACATTTCGCCCGAAGCGGCTTCAGGTGGAAATATAGGTCTGGTAAGAGATGGTGATATTATTGAAATTGACATACCGAACCGCTCAATGAACGTGTTGCTAAGCGACGAAGAGCTTACAGTGCGTCGAAACGAAGAGCTTGCACGTGGGAAAGATGCTTTTAAACCCAAAGATCGAAACCGTGTCGTCAGCAAAGCCCTTAAGGCTTATGCTTCAATGGTAAGCTCGGCCGACAAGGGTGCGGTGCGAATGATTGATTAACCACAGACCCCTGAAGGGGCTTAAGAAAAAACAAAACATAAAAAATTAAAAACATAAAACTGACTCTCCTTATTCCCCTTTAGGGGTTAGGGGGGTGTATTATATTCTTATGAAAATAACAGGAGCTCAGGCATTAATAGAATCGATGTTACACGAAGGTGTAGATACGATATTCGGGTATCCGGGTGGCGCGATCATGCCCACTTTCGATGCACTTTACGATTACGATAAAAAAGTAAATCACATACTTACCCGTCATGAACAGGGAGCAACACATGCTGCGCAGGGATATGCACGCGTATCGGGCAAAGTGGGTGTATGTTTGGTAACTTCAGGTCCGGCAGCAACAAATGCCATTACAGGTATTGCCGATGCCATGCTGGATAGCACACCTCTGGTTGTTATTACCGGACAGGTTGGAGCAGCTTTATTGGGCACAGATGCTTTTCAGGAAATTGATGTGGTGGGTATCTCTACTCCAATCACCAAATGGGCATATCAAATTCGTCGTGCCGAAGATATTGCGTGGGCAGTAGCACGCGCATTTTATATCGCGCGTAGTGGTCGTCCCGGTCCCGTTGTTTTGGACATTACAAAAAATGCTCAATTTCAGGAAATTGACTTTGAATACAAACCCTGTACATTTATCAGAAGCTATATTCCAATTCCGGAACTTAATTCAGATCAGGTTAAATTGGCTGCCGAAATTATCAATTCAGCAAAAAAACCATATGCATTAGTAGGGCAGGGAGTTGTATTATCAAATGCTGAAGCAGAATTAAAAGCATTTTTGGAAAAAGCCGACATTCCGGCAGCATGGACACTGCTTGGTGCTTCAGCTATGGACAGCGACTTCCATTTAAATAAAGGCTTTTTGGGTATGCATGGTAATGTAGCTCCCAACTTAATGACCAATCAATGCGATGTGTTAATTGCTATAGGTATGCGTTTCGACGACCGTGTTACCGGCGATTTGAATCATTATGCCAAACAGGCAAAAATTATACATTTAGATATTGACCCTGCCGAACTGAATAAAAATGTAAAAGCAGATGCTCCGGTTTTGGCTTCAGTAAAAGATAGTTTACCGGCTATTACTGCATTGTTAAAACCGGCTAAACATACTGAATGGATTGCCGAATTTAAACAACACGACGATCGCGAGTTTGAAAAAGTCATTGAACGTGAGGTATATCCTTCTTCGGGCGAAATTACAATGGGCGAAGTGATTCATAAAATTTCGGAAGCTACCAACAACAATGCGGTTGTTGTAACCGATGTAGGTCAACATCAAATGATGGCTACACGTTATTCGAAGTTTAGCCAGACCCGCAGCCTGATTACCTCTGGTGGATTGGGAACTATGGGTTTTGGAATTCCAGCTGCTATGGGTGCCAAAATGGGAGCTCCTGATCGTACTGTGCTTATGTACAGTGGCGACGGAGGTTTCCAGATGACAATTCAGGAACTTGGCACAATAATGCAGGAACAAATTGGTGTTAAGATGATTATTCTCAACAACCACTTCCTTGGTATGGTACGCCAATGGCAGGAAATGTTTTTCGAAGAGCGTTATTCATTTACCAAAATGAAGAACCCTGATTTTGTAGCCATTGCAAAAGCATACAATATCGATGGTAAAAACGTTAGCGAACGTTCTGAACTGGACGCAGCCATTGCTGACATGCTGAAAGATGATAAACCTTATCTTTTGGTTGTAGATGTTGAAATGAAAGGTATGGTATATCCAATGATGCCAGCCGGTGCAGCTGTGGATAATATTTTGTTGGGAGAATAATAAAAAATCAAATCATGGAAAAGAAATTATATACAATAACCGTTTTCTCCGAAAATACAGTTGGTTTGCTTGGTCAAATAACTATTATTTTCACCCGTAGAGCATTGAATATTGAAACATTATCGGTCTCTCAATCGGCTATCGAAGGAATTCATAAATTTACAATTACCTTATTTTCAACCAAAGATGTTGTTGAAAAAGTTGTTAAGCAAATCGACAAACGAATCGATATTCTGAAATCGTATTACAATACCGACGAAGATTTAGTTTATCAGGAAATTGCACTCTACAAAGTAGCTACTGATAAGTTATTGGCACTGGGATCTATCGAAAACTGGATACGTGACCACAATACGCGCATTCTGGAAATGAACGAAGACTTTGTGGTTTTTCAAAAAGCCGGACATCACGACGAAACACAGCGCTTTTTCGAAGAGTTAAGCGAAACGGTAGGTGTACTGCAATTTATCCGGTCGGGTAGGGTAGCTATCACTAAATCGAAAGTAGAACGATTGAGCGATATGCTTCAGGCAATTAAAAAATACGAAACACAAGAATAATGTGATTTGTGCGTCGGCGAATGGAATAAAAAATGTTATTTTTGTTCCATAAACAGACAACTTTCAGACAAATGAAAAAAACTTATTCTTTCGGTGTACGACCACAGGACGTTGATTTTCAGTACAGAATAACACCGGCAGCACTCACCGATATGTTGTTGACCACAGCAGGTATGAATGCCGATGAAAACGGATTTGGAATTCGCGACCTGAATAACGACGATTGCTCCTGGGTTTTACTACGAATGGCTGTAGAAATCAGAAGATTTCCCGAACAATATGAGAAAATAGCAGTTGAAACATGGGTAGAAGAAGTGGGAAGAGCTTCCACAACACGTAATTTCCGGATTACAGATGCTGCCGGACAATTGATTGCAAAAGCTGTATCGAACTGGGCCATGATTAATGTGATGACCCGTCGCGCACAGGATTTGATTGCGCTCGAAGGCATTCATGCTTTTGCAAATGGCGAAAGCAACGAAATGGAAAAACCTGTCAGGCTGCAATCACTGGAAACAGAGCCTGTTGGCGAGTTTAATGTAAAATACAGTCATATTGACATTAACGGACACACAAACAGTATTCGTTATGTGGAATGGATAACCGATTGTTTTTCGCTTGATACATACAAAAACAAACAAATCAAACGTTTCGAAATTAATTATATAAACGAAATTTTGTTTGGCGATAAAGTAAGTATTCATATGCAGGAGACCGAAACTGATGATTTTCGTTTCGAGCTCAGAAAAAATGGAAGCACTGCTTGTAAAGCGCGTGTATTGTTCGGATAATACAAGTATTTTGAAAAAGTAATTTAGAAAAACAGATAATATAAACAATTTAAAAACTACCTCTAAATGCCTGTAAAGGTTGAGGTTATTAGTAAAATGGCAAATTATTTCAGCTCACTTCCGCATCGTTTAAGAGTGCAGGAATTAGGAAAATGTGATTTTATGCAAAGCAGCGAATTTGCTGATGGTGTAAAAAAACTGATTGGAAAGAAAATTGTGATCATTGGTTGTGGTGCTCAGGGACTTGCACAGGGTCAGAATATGCGCGACAGCGGTTTGGACGTATCGTATGCACTTCGTCAGGAAGCCATCGATCAAAAACGCGAATCGTGGAAAAAAGCCACTGAAAACGGCTTTAAAGTTGGTACTTTCGAAGAACTGATTCCAACTGCCGACCTGGTTTCGAACCTGGCTCCCGACAAACAGCACACAGGTGTTGTAAACAATGTAGTGCCTTTGATGAAACAGGGCGCTTGCCTTTCGTATTCGCACGGTTTTAATATTGTGGAAGAAGGCATGCAAATCCGCAAGGACATTACTGTGGTAATGATTGCTCCTAAATCACCCGCTTCCGAAGTACGTGCCGAATATTTGCGTGGCTTCGGTGTTCCAACGCTGATTGCAGTACATCGCGACAACGATCCTAACGGCGACGGTCTCGAAATTGCTAAAGCCTATTGCGTTGGTACAGGTGGTCATAAAGCGGGTGTTCTGCTTTCGTCGTTCGTGGCTGAGGTTAAATCGGACCTTATGGGCGAGCAAACCATTCTTTGTGGATTGTTGCAAACAGGTTCTATTCTTTCGTTCAACAAAATGGTTGAAAAAGGAATCGATGCCGGTTACGCTTCAAAACTTGTTCAGTACGGTTGGGAAGTAATTACCGAAGCACTGAAAATTGGTGGTATTACACACATGATGGATCGTCTCTCGAATCCTGCCAAAGTTGAAGCCTACAAACTTTCGGAAGAACTGAAAGAAATTATGCGTCCGCTATTTATCAAGCATATGGACGATATTCTTTCGGGAGAATTCTCAAAAACAATGATGGAAGACTGGGCTAACGGAGACAAAAATCTGTTGGCATGGCGTGCAGCAACCGGCGAAACTGCTTTTGAGAAAACGCCTGCCGGCAATGTAGAAATCAGTGAACAGGAGTATCTCGACAATGCCACTTTGTTGGTTGCATTCGTAAAATCGGGCGTTGAATTGGCTTACGAAACCATGGTAAGTGCCGGAATCAAACCTGAATCGGCTTACTACGAATCGTTGCACGAAACTCCGCTTATTGCAAACACAATTGCACGCAAAAAACTGTTTGAAATGAACCGCGTTATTTCCGACACTGCTGAATATGGTTGTTACCTTTTCGACCATGCCTGCAAACCGCTTTTAGGAGACTTTATGAAGAAAATTGAGCCAAACGTTATCGGCAAAAACTTCAACGAAGGTAAAGACGGACATGTGGACAACTTTGAATTGGTAAAAGTAAACGCAGCTTTGCGTACACATTCAATAGAAATAGTAGGAGCTGAGCTTCGTGCAGCAATGACAGC
This sequence comes from Paludibacter sp., assembly GCA_034004015.1. GTDB lineage: Bacteria > Bacteroidota > Bacteroidia > Bacteroidales > Paludibacteraceae > Paludibacter. The sequence continues at coordinate 152,151 of JAVEXN010000002.1, read as the reverse complement.
CATGAAGAAAATTGTGTAAGTTCACACACACAGCTTTAAATAGAAAATGCCTGACAAAATAATTTTTTGTCAGGCATTTTTTTGTTTCATAAACTAATTATTCTTCACTGAATTTGATAACCTCCACAGGACAGCTCGCTGCTGCTTCGTGAATCTGATCAATGTATTGTGAAAAGTCGACACCTTCTTTTACATTCGACATATCTTCTACGAAAAATACCTGCGGGCAGAGATCTTCGCAAACTCCGCATGCTATACAGTCTTCTTCTACCCAGACTTTTGCTATTGCCATAATTAATTATTTCTTTTAGTTAGTAATTATTTTTTCTGATTGTATTTTAATCTCTATAACAGACAAACAAAAGAAGTTGTTCATACATATTGTCAATTTTATTTACTCTTTCGTGATGGATTATTTTTTTTGAGTATTGTCAGCTTTTTGTGGATGTTTTTTTTGTTTATCATAATCATAAATACAGCACAAAAGCCAATAAACGTTAATGTTCAGATTTCTTGTTTAGTTTAGTGTGCTTAAAATGAACAAAATATGCTTTGTGTTAACAAGATGCTTCGTAAAACGCAGGTACTATGTATTGCATAGTACTATTAAATAATATAATTTTGCCGAGTAAATAATAAAATCAATTTAAAAATTTAAATGAATATGGGAAGTTTAATGTTTATGTTCTTAATTATTCCATTGTTTTTCATTTTTGCTCTTTTGCTTCCGGTGATTGCTATCATCGATATACTACGGAGCAGATTCGAAGGGAATGATGCATTACTTATGGCGCTCATTGTTATTTTTATACCTTTTGGTGCAATCGTATATTTTTTTATTGCCCCATCGCGAAAAATCCGTTAGTGAATTATCCTATCAGCAAGTAAAATTATTTAATTATTAAAAATGAATGCCGACAATATCAAATCTCAAATGCGAAAAGGCTACCTGGAATATTGCATTTTGCTTATTCTCAGAAAAAAAGCCGCTTACGCCTCCGATATTATTTCGGAATTGAAAGATGCAAAAATGATTGTGGTGGAAGGAACACTCTATCCACTGCTCACACGATTGAAAAACAGCGAACTTCTCGATTATCGTTGGGAAGAATCCACACAGGGACCGCCCCGCAAGTATTACGAAATGACTGAAAAAGGAATTCGTTTTCTGGAAGAATTAGAAATTGCCTGGAATGAAATAAATCAGGTGGTAATTAAACTAAAACAATAAAATTCAAACGATTATAAAAATATAAACAGATGAAAAAAACATTGACCGTAAATTTAAATAATGTAGTTTTTCACATCGACGACGATGCTTACGAACTCCTTCAGAATTATCTGTCAGCAGTTGAAAAACAACTTTCGGAAGACGAAAGAAAAGAAGTAATGTCTGACATTGAAGCCCGTGTGGCTGAACTATTCACTGAACGCCTGCAACGCAATAAAAATGTGGTGAATAAGGAAGATGTGGAGCAAATTATCGAAGTGTTGGGCAAACCAAGTCAGTTTGGTGGCGAAGAGTCGGAAACTGAGACCCAATCAGAAACCGGAAAACAGGATAAGAAACGTAGTCGCCGTTTTTATCGCGACCCTGAAAATACAGTGCTTGGTGGTGTTTGTGGTGGGCTTTCGGCCTATTTGGGCATGGATGTAACTCTGTTGCGTATCATTTTTATCATTCTTGTATTTGTGGGCGTAGGAATGATTATTCCGGTTTACCTCATTGTCTGGCTTATAGCTCCACCCGCAGTTACTGTGGCTCAGCGCCTCGAAATGCAGGGTGAAGATGTGACTATTGACTCGATTAAAGGCGAATTCAATAACGTAAAGAACTACGTGGAAAGCGAAAAGTTTAAAAGTTCGGCAAGCAATATCGGAAACAGGATAGGCGATGTGCTTGGTGGCATTTTCAAAGCTATTTTCGGTTTTCTGGGTGCTGTACTTGGGTTTGCAGGTATCATTGTGGCTGGCGCACTTTTACTTGTACTGTTGTTTTTCATTTTCGAACCTGGCTTGTTCAACGGCTTTACACCCGAGATTGTAACCAATCCCGCAATGTTTAATTCCGAGAAAGTCGTTCTTATGATTATATCACTTCTTCTGGTGATTGGCTGCCCCATATTTATGATTATTCACTGGGTAGTGCGAATGATTTCGGGTCGCAGGGATTTTTCGAAAAACACATTCTGGGCTGTTCTTATTCTTTGGTTAGCTGGTTTGTTTATGTTCTATAGCGTGAGCGCTAAAACTTTTATTACCTGGAAGAAAAGCGAAACTCCCTGGGTGTTTAATTTTGTAGATGATCAATCGCCTTATACCGACGAAACCAGAACAGTAGATGTGTTTCGCGAAATTGAAATTTCGGGTAATGTGGAACTTGAGTTCACACAGGATTCGGTAAAATCGCTCCGACTTTCGGCTCCTGAAAATTCTATTGGTGATATTATTACCAGAGTGGAAAATGGTGTATTGAAAGTGTATTCGGAGAGAACCTTTTTGAATCGTTCCGTAAAACTCTATGTGAGCAACGATTCGCTTCAAAGTATCGAAGCAACCGGTGCATCGCGCGTTCGAACCACAAATACATTACACGGAACTAATCTGGACATAGATATTAGCGGGGCCGGAAATGTAAAAATGGATGTAAACATGACCGGAAAAGTGGATTTGGAAGCTAACGGGGCTTCATATTGCGATCTTGATGGAAAGGCTGAGAGTATAAAAATTGATGTATCCGGAGCTTCGAAAGTAGAGGCTGATCAATTCACAGCTCGTATCGCAAAAGCACAGGCCAGTGGCGCTTCTAAAATAAGAATTGTGGCTACCGAAAAACTGGATGCAGATGCTTCAGGTGCTTCAGAAATCAGATATGGTGGTTCGCCTGTCAATATCAACAAAAGCGAAAGCGGGGCAGCAAAGGTAAAAGAAGATTGATTTTCTTTAAGCCTCACAACATTATTACATCAGTGCTGACTTTGTCGGTACTGATGTTTTCGTGTGTAGCCCACACAATCAGTGGCTTATAGCTCCGCGTATATTCAACAATAAACTCCGCGATAGATTGTTTCAAAATGTCGTCGAGACCATTAAGTGGTTCGTCAAGCAAAAGTAAATCGCTTTTAGCAACCAATGCACGCGCTAATCCTGCGCGCTGCTGCTGTCCACCACTTAGCTCATGCGGAAAACTATCAGCTTTTTCTGTCAAAGCAGTTCTCCCGAGCAAATAATCAATCTCTTCTTTCTCATTTTCAGATATATGCAAATGATGCCCCAAAGCAAAAGCTATATTCTCACGTATAGTAAGCCAGGGCAATAGCCTGGTGTCCTGAAACGAGAATGCCACAGATTGAATATCTGTTTTAGTTATTAATCCCGCATCCGGCTTATACAGACCAGCCAGAAGTTTCAAAAGAGTGGTTTTTCCTTTGCCCGAAGGCGCTTTCAGCAAATATATTTTTTCTGAAATCAATTCTGCATTCAAATTCCGGAAAATTTCATTTGAACCTAATTGTTTTGATACAGCTTTTAATTCAATTTTTTTGAGATTTTCAGAATCGGAATACTTTACATTATTAGTTGTTTTACTATGCTTTAATCTCAAAAACATCATTCGTTTGCCCGAAATTTTCTTAATCAGAAATTCAAACAAAAAACTAACAGCAATAGCCACAAAGGTCCACGCAATAAGCTCTGATACATTGATATAGGCCTGTGCTTCCTTCATACGACTACCTATACCTGAAACTGGCTGAGCAAGTACTTCGCCGATAATTATTGCTCTCCAGCCAAATCCGGTAGCTGTAGCGACACCTGCAAAAATCAGATTTTGTGCAGAAGGAATATATATTTCGCTCAGAAGGCTCAGCTGCTTGCGACCAAACACTTTTGCCATCTCAACCAAACGTACATCCACCTGTTCAAAGCCACTGAGCATATTCTGATAAAGCACCGGAAACATGGTAAGAAGAGCAATAAAGACAGGCAGACCATCGGGCGAAAACCACAGCAAAGCAATCAGAACGAGCGAGATAACAGGCACAGAACGAATCACAACCAGAAAGGGACGAAAAAATGCCCTGAAAAATGCATTAAAATGGGAAAGTAAAGCCAACGAAAAAGCCAGTACGAACGAAACTCCAAAACCAAGCAAACCACGGAAAATTGTGGATAACAGTGAAGTGTAAAAATCAGTTTCGGTGAATAATCCGGCAACGGCCGACAACAAAGCAGGCACACCCGGAAAAATATCAGGATAAGCTATCAGCATTGAAGTAATTTGCCACAAAAGAAGCAAAACAATAATTGCTAATAGGGTAGGAAAGAGCCTTTTAAATTTCATTCTACCGTTTCTATTGAATTTATAAAATCAAAAACAATTTATTGATAAATAAAGTCTCTGACTTTGGTTTTACCACCTGTGGTCTCGGGATTGAAATCATGAAATATCTCGAGATAACGATGCGTTTCACGTTCGATAGCAAAAGCACTTACATAACGTATATTGCACAATGGTAAGGCTGTAAGAGCCGTTTTTTCATCGGGCATCATGCCTTTCGCAACCAACATTCGGGCAGCTTCTGTGGGTTGTTCATTTATAAAATTGCAACTCATGGCGTAAGCATTGCTAACTTCTGAAATCAGTTCGGAATGATTTTCAATAAAACGATTGCTCACCACAAAGGCACTTTGCACAAAAATATCGACATCCGAATTTCTAAAAAACTCCTCACATTCAAGTCTTTCCACAATATGCATATTTTTATTTTTGGTAAGTAACATACTCACCAAAGGCTCCGAAACCACAGCAATCTCAGATTGGTTTTGCATCAATGCCTGCGCTACTTCCTGATTACCGGTGTGCGAATAATCATATTTTACCTGTAAAATCCCCTTACGCTTAATTTCTCTTTGCAGCAAAACATCAGGCGTAGCACCTTGTCCGAATACCGATACAGTTCGTCCGCTAAGGTCTTCGAACGAATTAATGTCCTTATTATTTGACACAATATACAATGTTCCCCATACCGGACAGGCAATCATGCGATAATCTACGCCACGATTAAAAAGATTGGCTGCCATCACAGTAGGCAAAACTGCAAAATCAAGTTTGTGACGCATCATCATTGCCTGAATTTGCTGAGGATCGCTTTTTACTATGAGTTGAATCTTTCTTCCGTTGATCTGTAAAGGTTTATCTATTAATCGTATGGCACTTATTGCTGTTGGTCCATCGAGCACTCCTATACGAATCACATTATCCTCTTTAGGTTTACATGCGCTGAAAATCAGTATGATTATAAATATTATCAGTGAAAATTTCTTCATCATTTTTTTGTATAAATGAGATTTTTAGTTTTTTTGTTTCGTTGTTTTCAGCGTAATTACTGTGATTTCCGGTCTGACACCCATCATCATTGGCAAACCGATATAGCCAACGCCTCGATTAACATACAGATATTGACTACCTTCCTGATACAAACCTGCCCAGCGCTTAAAAACGAATGATGCCGGCGAGAACAACTTGCCTGCTATTCTGATTCCCGATTGTGCAGCATGTGTATGACCCGAAAGTGTCAGCGCAATGTTTTCTTCTCCAAGTATTTCGGCGTCCCACTGATTAGGATCGTGCGAAAGTAAAATAAACTTCGTACTGTCGGCAATACCTGTCATGGCTTTTTCGAGCTTACTGTAGCGATATTCTTCCGATTTGCCCCAGTTTTCAACTCCTGCCACAATCAGACTATCGGAGTCCTTATGTACCACTGCATTTTCGTTCAACAGCAATCTGAAACCAAAACGTTCGATGGCCAGCATTATTTTTCGTTTGTTTTCGTACCGGTCAAATTCAGTTTTCCAGTGTGTATAGTCGCCATAATCGTGATTTCCCAAAACTGCAAATTTAGCATATCGTGCTTGTAACTGTTGAAAATATGAATCCCAACCATAGGTTTCGGTTGCAAAATTATTCACCATGTCACCTGTAAATACAATCATATCAGCATCTTGGTTGTTGACAAGCTCAACTATCTGATTGAAATTATCCGGGTCTTTATTCCAGCTACCCAGATGAATGTCGGATAATTGCACAATTTTAAAACCATCAAATGCAAACGGCAAGTCATTTATCGGAACTTCCACTTTGGTTACTTCGTAGTCGTGCGGAGTAATATAGGCACTCACAAGCATATATATCACAATAAAACTACTTAAAATAATTCTGAAAGGATTTAAAAACCGCAAATCACGACCAGTTTTTTTTCTAAACAAGTAATTTATAAAATATGTAATAATGTGCAGTAATTTAGGAATATAAATAAGAAAGAAGAAGAAGTAAAGCCACATAATCCACCATACCACCCTGAAGTTGTGCATATTCTCCATCTCAATTTTTATGTAAATAAAAAAGGTCGTAAAGAATATGGGGAAAAGCAAATGAAGCATAATAAAAATTGGCTTCGTGTTATTGTTGCGAAGCTTCCGGTAAAAAAAAATATCCGGAATGATAATCATCAACAACAAAAGAACCAGCACGACAGTGTAAAGCTTCATAATGGTGATATTTGTATTTTGAAACACAAAGATAGTTTTTTTTGTAATAATAGCATTTTATTTATAGTATTAAGGAAAAAAGCTTATATTTGTGCATCTAAATAAAACAAATTGGAGCTCATTCCTAACTAAATATGTATCAGACTATTTTCATTTTTATCATTTTTATACTCATATTTGACTTCACATTGGAGCGCTTCCTTTCTTACCTCAATATCCGAAACTCCAAAAAAGCTCTTCCTCCCGAATTATCAGACATTTACGATACTGAAAAATACCAAAAACAACAAGAGTATTTCCGTACAAATTCAAAATTCGGAATGATCTCGGGCACTTTCAGTTTTCTGATAACACTATCAATGTACCTCTTTGGTGGTTTTGGCTGGCTCGATACATTACTGAGTAGCTATATCGACAATCCGATATTACTGTCGCTGGCATTTTTCGGAGTGATTTTCTGGGCTTCAGACTTGCTCGGAATTCCTTTCGAATGGTACGACACTTTTGTAATTGAGCAAAAATTTGGTTTCAACAAAGTGACGCCCCGGATTTTTATACTTGACAAATTAAAATCTTGGTTGATAAGTGCATTGCTGGGAGCTGGACTGTTATCGTTGATTATGTGGATATATTCGCTAACACCTGATTATTTCTGGTTGTTTGGTTGGTCTGCTGTAACTGTTTTTGGTTTGTTTATGGGCCTTTTTTACTCGGAACTAATTGTGCCACTGTTCAATAAACAAACTCCACTCGAAGAAGGTGCATTACGTACAGCCATCGAAAAATTTGCCGCAAAAGCCGGTTTTAAACTGAAAAATATATTTGTGATCGATGGTTCAAAACGCAGCACAAAAGCCAATGCTTATTTTACGGGATTTGGTCCAAAGAAACGGATTGTACTTTACGATACACTGATGGACAAACTTACAACGGATGAAATTGTGTCGGTATTGGCGCACGAAATTGGTCACAATAAACATAAGCACACCATAAAAAACATGTTCTTGTCGTTTGCAACTACGCTGATATTGTTTTATTTGTTAGCTATTTTCCTGGAAAGCGACACGCTTGCACAGGCACTTGGTGGAAGCAAAGCGAACTTTCACTTAAATGTACTTGCTTTTGGAATTCTGTATTCTCCAATTTCGCTTGTACTCGACTTGATTACTAACATATTATCCCGTAAGTACGAATATCAGGCTGACACTTACACAGCTAATCACGGACTTGGTGACGAGTTGATTTCCGGACTGAAAAAACTATCATCAACTTCGCTAAGTAATTTGATGCCACATCCGGTGTATGTGTTTTTTCATTATTCGCATCCAACACTTTATCAACGGATTAAGAATATAAAAACCTAATCCCTAAAGGGGAATTCTGTGAGTTCATCTCCATAATTTCTAAATATAAAAAATCAGGAATTAAAAATCAGCACTCCTGTTTAACTTAAGGCTTAGTGTTTAAAATATCAAAACTAACTTCCCTTATTCACTTTTAGGAGTTAGGGGCAAACTTAAAAATATGACATTAGGAATAATGGGTGCTATGCCCGAGGAAATGAATAAAATAATTGCAGCCATCAGCAATAAAGAGATTATTGAGCGTGGAAGCCGATTGTATTATCGCGGGCAATTATTTGGCCAGGATGTGGTGGCTGTTTTTTCACGTTGGGGAAAAGTAGCTTCGGCTATTACGGCCACCAATCTTATTCTTGAGTTCGGAGTGGACCGCATTGTATTTACAGGAGTTGCCGGTGCTATTTCGCCCGATTTGAATGTGGGCGATATTGTGATTGCACAGCGTTTGTATCAGCACGATATGGATGCTCGCCCGTTAATGCGTCGCTTCGAAATTCCACTCACGGGCAAAACTTCATTCGAAGTACCGGCTCAAAATGTGGAAACCATGTCGCAGGCAGTGCACAATTTCCTGAAAAACGACAAAGAATTTCGGAAGATACTCTCAGCACAATCTATTCTTTATCCCAAAATGCTTACGGGCGACATTGCCAGTGGCGACTTATTTATTTCGAGTTCCGAAATGAAGAATGCACTCTTACGCAATTTACCTTCGGTGGTTTGTGCCGAAATGGAAGGTGCTGCTGTAGCTCAGGCTTGCGACGACTACAATATACCCCTCATTGTGGTGCGCGTTATTTCCGACGCTGCCGACGAGGAAGCACACACTTCAGCGATTGGATTTGTCAACCAACATGCAGGTGACTATTCGCTTGCCATTCTTCGAGAGTATATTTCGTTATTAAATACACTTTCATGACTTTAGCTTTTTTGAAAAACTGTTGACATTTGTTTGTCATTGACAGTTTTCTTTATTTATAACCTTTTGAATCAAAGCAAAATCTAATATTAATAATTAATCATTTAAATTTTTATGGGAAATAATATTTTCTATCTAGTTCCAATTTCAGCCCTAGTGGCACTGGGCTTTGCCTATTACTTTTTCAAGCAAATGATGCGGGAAAGTGAAGGCACAGCTACCATGAAAAAAATTGCAGCGCATGTGCGCAAAGGTGCTATGGCATACCTCAGGCAACAGTACAAGGTTGTAACCATTGTATTTGTAGTATTAGCGCTTATTTTCTCGGTCATGGCGTATTTTAATCTTCAGAATGGTTGGGTACCTTTCGCTTTCCTTACAGGCGGTTTTTTCTCGGGTCTGGCCGGTTTCTTTGGAATGAAAACAGCTACCTACGCTTCGGCTCGAACCGCTCACGCTGCATCAAAATCGCTTAACAAAGGGCTTCAGGTTGCATTCCGTTCAGGAGCAGTTATGGGACTCACAGTGGTAGGTCTCGCTTTGCTCGATATTTCGGTTTGGTATCTTGTACTCGACTATTTCGTGGATAGCATGGATCATAACAAACTGATTTACATTACAACTACCATGCTTACTTTCGGAATGGGAGCTTCTACGCAAGCGCTTTTTGCCCGTGTGGGTGGTGGTATTTACACCAAAGCTGCCGATGTGGGCGCTGACCTTGTAGGTAAAGTAGAAGCCGGAATTCCCGAAGACGATCCACGTAACCCTGCTACCATTGCCGACAACGTGGGCGATAACGTAGGTGATGTGGCTGGTATGGGTGCCGACCTTTACGAATCGTATGCAGGTTCCATTCTGGCTACTGCTGCGCTTGGAGCTTCAGCCTTTATTGCAAGCGAAGATATGCAGATGAAAGCTGTTTTTGCCCCAATGCTGATTGCAGCTGTGGGTGTTTTCCTTTCTATTATTGGAATCTTTTTGGTAAAGACAAAAGAAGGTGCTAAAATGAAAGATTTGCTAAAAGCGCTCGGACTTGGCGTAAATGTAAGTTCTGTTTTAATAGCAATTTCTACATTTATAATTCTTTGGGCTTTAGATATCGACAATTGGGTTGGAATATCAATGTCGGTGATTGTTGGTCTTTTGGCTGGTATTATTATCGGACAAGCTACTGAGTATTATACTTCACAAAGCTATCGTCCCACACAAAAAGTAGCCGAAAGTGCTCAAACAGGTCCTGCAACCGTGATTATTTCAGGACTCGGACTTGGAATGTTATCAACTGCAATACCAGTAATTACTATTTCAGTAGCTATCTTGCTGGCATTTTTGTCATCTCAGTTCGACTTTATCACTTTTACATACAATTCAAATCTGAGTCTCGGACTCTACGGCATTGGTATTGCGGCTGTAGGCATGCTCTCGACACTTGGTATTACGCTTGCTACCGACGCTTATGGCCCAATTGCCGATAATGCAGGTGGTAATGCAGAAATGAGTGGTCTCGATCCCGAAGTCCGTAAACGTACCGATGCGCTGGATGCGCTTGGAAACACAACAGCAGCCACAGGTAAAGGTTTTGCCATTGGCTCGGCAGCACTTACTGCATTAGCGCTTTTAGCTTCGTATATCGAAGAAATTAAAATTGCACTCGAACGTATTGCACATACGTCAATTGATGGTTTGGCGAAAGTGGGTAATCAGATTCTTTCTGTGGAACAAATCAGAGTTTCTTCATTCGAAGACTTTATGGAATACTACAATGTAACACTTATGAATCCTATTGTACTTGTTGGTATTTTTATTGGTGCTATGATGGCGTTTGTGTTCTGCGGACTTACCATGAATGCTGTGGGACGTGCTGCTCAGAGCATGGTGGAAGAAGTACGTCGTCAGTTCCGCGAAATTGTGGGCATTATGGAAGGAAAAGCTGAGCCTGATTATGCACGTTGCGTTGAAATTTCAACCAAAGGTGCACAGCGTGAAATGCTGTTCCCATCAATTCTGGCTATTGTGGTTCCTGTACTTGTAGGTGTATTGCTTGGCGTAGGCGGTGTAATGGGACTTTTAATCGGTGGTTTGAGTTCCGGTTTTGTATTGGCTGTATTTATGGCTAATGCAGGTGGAGCCTGGGATAATGCAAAGAAATATATCGAAGAAGGAAATCTTGGCGGTAAAGGTTCGGATAATCACAAAGCAACCGTTGTGGGCGATACAGTGGGCGATCCGTTCAAAGATACTTCAGGACCATCACTCAATATTCTTATCAAATTAATGAGTATGGTATCTATTGTAATGGCAGGCTTAACAGTCGCCTGGAGTTTGTTTTGATATAAAAACTTAAATATTAAACATTTAAAACCGTCATGTCGTAATGATATGACGGTTTTTTTTATGTTGAGTGCTACTAAATAAAATGATTTTTTATACAATAAAAAATAATATTCTTGCCTGAAAGTCTCAGATTGTTATCTTTGTAAATGCTTAATTAAGAAACAATTTTTTAATATATGAATAAAGACTTATCAACCGAAATGTTTCATTATGGTGCAATTGGCAACTGTCGCACAGCAGCTCTTGTGTCCGACAAAGGTAGTATCGATTGGCTCTGTTTACCCGATTTCGACTCTGCATCTGTATTTGCATCAATTCTCGACAAGGAAAAGGGCGGCCATTTTAGTATCAATACCAACGGTTATAACATAAACCAGCGATACATTACGCATACAAATATTCTTTGCACCTCTTTTGTAGCCGAGGATGCGGCTTTCGATGTACTCGACTTTATGCCACGATATCGCATTGGTGAGTATGATACACATTATCTTCCGGCAGAAGTTTACAGATATATCAAGGTTCGCAAAGGTCGTCCGCGCTTTCGTCCTGAATTTTTCCCGGCAATGAATTATGCCCGGGATAAGCCTTCGTATTTTATTAATGATGATTATATTAAGGTTTTTGCCGAAGATAATCTTTATGATACATTTTATCTTTATAGCTCGTTTGATTTTAATAAAATTTTGAATAGCGATGAAATTGAATTATCAGAAGATGGTTTCTTTTTAATTTCGTATAATCAAAAACTGATTAACATAAATATCAACCGTGTTGATCTTGAATATCAGAGAACAAAAGTATATTGGCGAAACTGGAGTAACCGCACATTTCAATATTCACTGTACAACGACAGAGTTGAACGAAGCGTATTGGTACTGAAGCTAATGTCGTATCAACCAAGTGGTGCTGTTTTAGCAGCATTGACTACCAGCCTTCCTGAGTCGATAGGCGAGGTGCGCAATTGGGATTATCGGTTTTGCTGGCTGCGCGATGCCTCCATGTCCATCGATACTTTGCTTGCTGTGGGTCATCAGGGTGCTGCCAAACGATTTATGGGATTTATTAAAACTATTATCCGTAAAAAATCGGATAACTTTCAGATAATGTACGGCATAAGAGGCGAAAGAATGCTTACTGAAGAGATTCTGGATCATCTGAGCGGACATGAGAACTCGAAACCGGTTCGTATTGGCAACGATGCTTATCACCAGAAACAAAACGATTCGTTTGGTTATCTGATGGATGTGATTTACCAATATTACAGGTTCTTTCCCGGCACACTCGACGAGATTGAGGATATGTTCGAAGTTGTGAAAAATATTGTGCGGACTGTAAGTCGTGACTGGCGCGAACCCGACAAAGGGATTTGGGAAATTCGTGGCGCAGAGCAACATTTTGTATTCTCAAAAGTAATGTCGTGGGTAGCTCTGGATCGTGCTGTAAGTATTGCCGCGATTCTGAATAAAAAGGATTTCGAAGATAAATGGAAAACAATTGCCGATGAAATTCGTGAAGACGTGATGACTTTTGGCTGGAACGATGAAATTCAAAGCTTTACTCAGACTTATGCAAATACGGAAATGGATTCTTCGTTGCTGCTGATGGAAGAATATGGATTTATTGAAGGTGATAACGAACGTTATATGAAAACTGTAGATTCAGTATATAAATCTCTTTACAACAATGGATTAATGTACAGATATAATAGCGAAGATGACTTTGGAAAACCAACTTCAGCCTTTACCATTTGCACTTTTTGGATGGTGCGGGCACTTTATGTTGTGGGACGGCACGAAGAAGCCCGAGTGATTTTTGATAAGCTGTTGAGTTATTCAAATCATTTGGGCCTTTTCAGTGAAGATCTTGATTTCGAATCAAAGCGTCAGTTAGGGAACTTTCCGCAGGCTTATTCTCATTTGGCATTGATTAATACCGCCAAGCTTTTTGCCGATAAGGTTGAACTCTCGCGCTTTATTCGCCCCTGATTTTAGTCAGAAATTATATCTAAAAGTGGTAATACTTTCGATTGCGATTTGACACTGTAACGTGCCACTTCCGAAATATTACCTACTTTTATGGTATATGCAAAATCGGGCAGTTCACGGAAAGTGTCCTCATCAGTTGTATCGTCGCCAATAGCCATAATAAAGTCGAAATTTTGAGTTGCCAATAATCTTCGTGCCTCTGAGCCTTTTGTGTGTATCGGCGATTTTATTTCAATAATTTTGTTTCCACGCATAATCTGTAAACCCAGCCGTGCACATGGAATCATCAGAGCTTCGAAAAGTTGCTGTTCACGCAATGAAGCCAGCCATGTGTCCACATTGCGATAATGCCATACAAGTGTGGTGTTTTTTTCTTCAATTTTCGAACGCGGGGTTTTATCTACAAAGTTCTGAACAATTTCCATAATTTCGTTATCCCATGGCTTTTCGTCGCCAATATTATCCACCCAAACTCCGTGTTCTTTATAACATGCACCATGTTCGGCAGCCAAATCTATTGCAAGGCTTCCAAACCATTCTTCGAGCGTGTCACGATCGCGTCCGCTGCTGATAACCACTTTGTTTTTAGGATCGGAAGCCAGTTTATTCAGGAGTTTATAAGTTTCTTTTGTAGGCACAGCATCTTCGGGTCGGCTTTTGAACGCCGATAGTGTGCCATCATAATCAAGAATAAACAAGCGCTTCTGCGAATTACGATATTCAGTTTGAATTTTTATTTTGGCTTGATAATCAATGCGCTCTGTATTCAGATTCTCGTTACGTAAATTAATTGCTTTCAGTTCATTCACAAAATCATTGGCCCATTTATTCACCGATTTTCTCGAAACAGATTGTTGCATTTTTTTCAAACGACGCATCTGTTCTTCTTTGGGCATTTCGAGTGCAGTAAATATTGCATTTTCAATTTCCTCAATATTATTCGGATTTATAATCAATGCTTCGTTCAGTTCAATAGCTGCACCGGCCATTTCGCTGAGAATCAACACACCGGCTTTTTCACGTTTTGCAGCCAGATATTCTTTTGCAACCAGATTCATACCATCACGCAAAGGAGTTACAAGGCCAATATCGGCCATGTGATAAAGCGCAACCAGCTCTTCGAACGGAAATCCATGATAAAAATAGTACACCGGCGTCCAGTTAATCGTCGAGAATTTTCCGTTTATCGTACCTATTGTTTCATCTATTTTTGTTTTCAGCGAAGCATATCTGTCCACACTATCGCGCGAAGGCACTACTATCATGGCTAAGGACACTTTTTCGCGATATTCAGGGTGATTTTCGAGAAACTGTGCAAAGCCGCGCAGACGGTGCACAATTCCCTTACTGTAATCGAGCCTGTCAACCGACAGAATAAGTTTGTGCTTGCCATAAGTCTCGCGCATAGCATCTACTTTTGCCTGTACTTCAGGTTGTTGAATTGCGTTGTAATACAAGTCGAAATTTATTCCCATCGGGAAAGCATCCACATAAGCAATGCGGTTGTTGAGCAAAACCTGATCGAAGCGGAAACGAATATCGAGTACGCGTTCGGCTGCACTCACAAAATGTCGCATGTAATCATGTGTGTGAAAGCCAATTAAATCGGCCCCAAGCAATCCTTCGAGTAGCTCTGCCCGCTCAGGCAATACGCGAAACAACTCGTAGGAAGGGAAGGGGATATGGTGAAAATAACCAATACTCACATTGTCGACCGATTTCCGGATCATTTGCGGCAAAAGCATTAACTGATAATCCTGCACCCAAACAATGTCATTCGGCCCAATCAGATTAAGAGTTGTTCGTGCAAAAAGTTCATTTACCTGCTTGTATGTATTCCAGTATAAGTTTTCGTACTCAATAAAAGTATAAAAATAGTGACACAACGGCCACAAAGTACTATTACTGTATCCTTCGTAATAATTCAGAATTTGGTCGGAAGAAAGAAAAACAGGATGAAAATTAAATTTTTCCAGATGCTCACTTATAAGTTTTTCCTCTTCTTCCGATTCGGTATAAGTGCCCGGCCATCCAATCCAGTGTTTCTCTACATCCATAGTAAGCGAATCCATTCCGGTAGTTAGTCCACCTTCGCTTCTTGTAAATTCGAGTTCGTTGTTTTCGTTTCTGTTTGCCTTAATGGGCAGTCGATTTGAAATTATAAATAGTTTCATAAGCGGATTTTTGAAAAAGGAAAACGCCTGTTTCCTTTGGTTTTTGATTGTGAATAAGGGAGGTGACAGAGTTGAATTTGGCTGTCTGACGTAAAAAATATTTCCTTATTCGAAGAGGATAACTCCAAAAATACAAAAAATAAATGTGAATTGCAATTTTATTCACAATACATTACAATTACAAAACTATAAAGATAAAAAAACGCTCCGGAATTTATTCCCGAAGCGTTAATTGAAATATTGAAAACAGTTACAATTTACTTTAATTGCAACTGAATAAATAATAAAAATAAATCAAGTGTTCATTCCACCACAAACATTGATTACCTGTCCGCTTACATAGCTCGAAAGGTCAGAAGCAAGGAATAAAGTCACTTTAGCCACTTCATCAGGACTTCCACCACGACGCAAAGGAATCAGTTCAGCCCATTTGGCGCGTTGCTCGTCGGTAAGTGCGTGAGTCATTTCGGTTTCGATAAAGCCCGGAGCAATGGCATTGGCACGAATACCTCGTGAACCAAACTCTTTGGCAACCGATTTGGCAAGACCAATCATACCTGCTTTCGAAGCTGAGTAGTTAGCTTGTCCGGCATTACCCGAAACACCAACTACCGAACTCATATTGATAATGCTACCTGTACGCTGTTTCATCATCACAGGTGTGCATGCATGAATAAAGTTGAAAGCTGATTTCAGATTGACATTGATTACTGCATCCCATTGAGCTTCGCTCATACGCATCATAAGTCCATCTTTGGTAATACCGGCATTGTTTACCAAAATATCCACACGGCCAAATTCTTTTACAATCTCATCAACTACTGTGTGAGTATCGTCAAAACTGGCTGCATTCGAAGCATAACCTTTGGCTTTTACACCAAGAGCTTCAATTTCCTTTTGAGTATTCAAAGCATTTTCATCGATATTCAAATCGGTAAATGCAATAGCAGCACCCTCGCTGGCAAGTTTCAGCGCAATGGCTTTCCCGATTCCACGGGCAGCACCGGTTACGATAGCTACTTTTCCTTCTAATAGTTTCATTTTTAATTCTTTTTTATTGATAACTGAGCACTGAGTTTATGTAATCAGTGTCAGATTGTGATAAAGAAATAATTTTTTTTCGTCGGCAAAGATAGTGTTTTTTTTCATTATTTGATTAAAAATATGCATAAATGCTGACTTTCTGTGCAAAAAAAGAGTGCTTCTCATATTTTGAAAAGCACTCTGAATATAACTGTCTGATTTAATTTATTTCAACAACCCGAAATTACGTTTAGTCTTGTTTTTCAATGCCTTTTTAGGTGCGTTTGCCGGACTTTCGCCCATTTCTTTAGAGTAATCATTAAATACAGCAGCTCCGGTGTAAGAGCCATTTATCTTAATGTCGTTAAAATCAGTTAGAGCAAACGCTATTGTGTACTGACTCTCGTTACGGCTCACATTAATTTCACCTTCGGCCAAAGGTCTTTCGGTTGTTTTGTTGAAAAACCACGAACCATAGCCGCTGCCATCGTATTCGAAAGCAGGGATTATCGTATTAGGAGTAAACTCATCAAAAGATTCAAATTCGCCTATCATCGTATATTTACCAACAGGAAGTGCGGTAGTAGCTGTTGTATCAGTATTCAAATCAAGATACAATGTATCATTGCTGTTTGTCAGCATCAATACAAAATTGTTTAAATTTTCGCTATAAAAGTTTCCATAAAATTGAATTTCAGCTTTTGTGAAAGCGGGTTTCAATTCGTCGGTTACTGTGACTGTACATGATGCCGATTTGTTCGAAGCTGTGGCTGTAATTACAGCTGTACCAGCTTTAAGTGCATTTACAACACCACTATTACTTACTGTAATAACCGCTTCATTGCTGCTACTCCATACCACCGATGGAATAATACTTCCTGTGTAATCCACATCAGCTGTTAAGGTTACACTTTCGCCTATCATAAGACTCAGTTCTGTTTTATCAAGCACTACATCAGTCACTTTGTTTGTTTCGCACGATGTAAAAACCAATAGCGACAATAATGCAGCTATCGAAAAATAAGATTTAATCAAATGTTTCATTTTTGTTTATTTAAAATTTTAAGTAAAAAAGGATGTCAAAGTTAATACAAAGTATTGTATAAAAAAAATCACAACCTACAAGTTGTATATATGCCTGCTAAGTTGCTATTAAACAACAAAAAGGAGTGAAGATAATATCTTCACTCCTTCACTAAATGTAATATCTGTATTCTTATCCGTTCATTGAGACCAGAAACTCATCGTTGTTTTCGGTGCGCTCCATGCGGTCTTTGAGAAATTCCATTGCTTCCATCGAATTCATATCCGAAAGGTGACGACGCAAAATCCACATACGGTTCAATGTATCTTTGTCAAGCAACAAATCGTCGCGACGGGTACTCGAAGCCATAATATCCACAGCAGGGAAAATTCGTTTGTTCGAGAGTTTGCGGTCGAGCTGCAGCTCCATATTGCCTGTTCCTTTGAATTCTTCGAAAATCACTTCATCCATTTTCGAACCTGTTTCGGTAAGTGCAGTTGCTATAATCGTCAGACTGCCACCATTCTCAATATTACGGGCAGCGCCAAAGAAACGTTTTGGTTTGTGCAATGCATTGGCATCCACACCACCCGAAAGAATTTTTCCGGAAGCGGGCGAAACAGTATTATACGCACGGGCAAGTCGTGTAATCGAATCGAGCAAAATAACCACATCGTGTCCGCATTCCACCATTCGTTTGGCTTTTTCGTGCACCATGGCAGCCACTTTTACATGACGCTCAGCAGGTTCGTCGAAAGTTGAAGAAACAACTTCGGCACGTACGCTACGAGCCATGTCGGTTACTTCTTCGGGACGCTCGTCAATAAGCAAAACGATCATATACACTTCGGGGTGATTAGCCGCAATTGCATTTGCTATATCTTTCAGCAATACGGTTTTACCTGTTTTAGGTTGCGCCACAATAAGTCCACGCTGACCTTTACCGATTGGTGAGAAAAGATCGACAACACGTACCGAAAGCGGATCATGTTTTGAGGTGGTAAGATTGAATTTTTGATCGGGGAAGAGCGGAGTAAGGTGTTCGAAAGGAACACGATCGCGCACATATTCGGGCGAACGACCATTAATTTTGTTGACTTTAATCAACGGGAAGTATTTTTCACCTTCTTTTGGCGGACGGATTGCACCTGAAACGGTATCGCCTGTTTTTAATCCGAAGAGTTTGATTTGCGATTGCGATACATAAATATCGTCGGGCGAAGCAAGATAATTATAATCAGCCGAACGAAGGAATCCGTAACCATCCTGCATCATTTCGAGCGTTCCGGTGCCTTCAAGTATACCATCGAAGTCGAATTGTTTTTCCTGTTTTTCGTTGCGTGGCTGAAATTTATTACGATTTGCGTTATTGTTCTGTTGATTTCCGTTTGCCTGACCGTTTGGTTGAACATTGTTCTTCGGTTGACGCGAATCCACATTTACTACTTTTTTGTCAGTCGCTTCTGAAACTTCTACAATTTCAGTTACAGGTGCTTCGTTTAAACTTTCAACTTCAGGCTCTACTGTAAGTGGTTCGTCGTTGATAATAAGTTCAGCAGCTGGTTGTTCAATAACGGGTTTGCGTTTTTCCAGCACAATTTTTTTTACATTGACCGGTTTGGCTTCAACAGTTTCAACAGCTTTTTCGGCAACCACAGCTTCTTCTGTTGAAGCAGGTTGAGCCTGCACCGGAGCTTTTTTGCCTTTAGGAGCTTTTGTATTATTTTTCTTCTGCGGATTCTGATTTTGTTTCTTTTCAGTATTTGCAGCTTCAATAATTACTTCTTCGGGAGCTTTCTCTGCCGAAACTGCGACTTTAGGGGTTACTACAATTTCTGTTTTCGAGTCTTTTTCCGGTTGTTTTTCTTTTTGTGGTGCTTCTGCCTGATTGGTTGGCTTTGTATCCGGTTTTTTCTTAACCGACACACGAAGACGTTTTTTGCGGTCTACATCTGGTTTATCGGCCGTTTTTCTTTGTGCATTGACAATGGCCTGTTGGTCGAGAATGTCGTACACAAGTTGTTCTTTTTTAGTGGAACCCGAAACTTTAAGTCCCAACTCGGTAGCAATGTCCTTCAATTCGGACAGTTCTTTCGCATTAAGTTGCAAAATGGTGTAATTACTCATAAAATGATGATATACGTTTAAAGAGGGAATTTTCCCATGAGAGGGAAATTAACGTCGTAGTGAATGTATTTAATAGTTGATTTTGTGAAACAACAGCAGGAGGCCATTGCCTTATTGAAAACTTGTACAAAAATACAATTAAAATTTTGAATATACAAAATGCATTGATTTTTTATGCCTAAATCAATGTAAATTTCGTTTATAACACTTCAACCTCAAGTATTTCAATAGTTTTATCAGTTACAGCATAGCGATTGTCAACTCTGTGTCCAACTACCCAAACAATTTCGTTGTTTGACACAAGTACAAAAGTCTTTTCCTTTTGATTTGCATTCAGTTTAATATCCGTGAAAAAATCGCTTAGCTTTTTTCGACCTTTCATACCAAAAGGAACAAAGCTGTCGCCGGTTTTTACACGTCGCAGTTCAAGCGGATATTTCAATAATCCGGCATCTACATGTGCACATTGCGACGAACGCATAATTTGGTACTCAGCAGTCTTCGTAAGTCGTTTAAAGCCAAGCGAAACAGGCTCGAATATCTTTTTAGTATTTTCGAAAATTAGTTCTTCGCAATCGCTGACAGGCTCTAATTTGCTAATAATTATATGGTTGCGATCTTTAATAGCTTTATGTGTAGAAGTGTACCATATTTTACCCGAAATACCTTCTATACTATTTAAAACACCTTTAATCTGATCAGAATTAAATCCGAATTCCCTGCAAAATTCATATAAAAGGGTTTCTTTTTGAGCTTCATTTTTTAAAAGTTCTATATCAATAAAAAAATCATCATTCTTCTTTTCAACAATTAAATCCCTTTTTTCTTGCACAAATTGTTCATAAATCCTGAAAGTATTTCTGAGCCTATATGCATTATCATTCAGCGTTTGCACTACCGAAGGATTGATTTCTGACAAAAGCGGAATAACGAGATTTCGTAGCTTATTGCGCTGATATTCATTCTCGTGATTGGTCGAATCTGTGACAAATTCAATATTGTTAGTTAGTGCATAATCTTCTATATCTTTTCGCCTTACACAAAGCAATGGCCTGACTATATTTCCGTTCTTTGGACTGATGCCTGTAAGCCCACGAATTCCGGTTCCACGAACCATATTCAACAACAGTGTTTCAGCACTATCATCGGCATGATGGGCCACAGCAACAGCCACAGAAGATGTTTTTTTACGAATTTCCTCAAACCAGTTGTACCTGAGTTCACGGGCAGCCATTTCAATCGAAATTTTATTCAATTTTGCATATTCAATTGTATCAAAATCAACGGAGTAAAGATCTATGATATGTTTCGAACAATAATTGCGAACAAAAGACTCATCACGATCCGACTCTTCCATTCTCAGGTGAAAATTGCAATGTGCAGCAATACATCGATAACCCAATTGCAGAAGTACGTGTAGCAACACCATCGAATCGGCTCCGCCACTCAGTCCCACTACCACCAGACTTTTTTCGGGAAGTAGTTTCTCTGTTTCAATAAAGCTTTTTATTCTGTTTAACATGCTTATAAGCCGATTTTTCAATTATCTTTGTTTCCTGAAACATTCATTGTTCGCAAAGTTATTAAAAATACAGCAAACTATTGCTTAAAACAAACCATGTGCTATTAAAATGCTGTAGCAAAGTTGAAATTTAGTAAAAAATGAATACATATCCCGAGGCTATACAATACCTGTACGACAGACTTCCCGTTTTTCATCACATAGGTGGTGCTGCCTACAAACCCGGACTCGACAATACCATTAAACTGCTGAATGCTTTTGGCAATCCACAAAGCAAATTCAAATC
This sequence comes from Paludibacter sp., assembly GCA_034004015.1. Taxonomy (GTDB): domain Bacteria; phylum Bacteroidota; class Bacteroidia; order Bacteroidales; family Paludibacteraceae; genus Paludibacter. The sequence goes on along the minus strand of JAVEXN010000002.1, from coordinate 130,838 downwards.
CATTCATATTGCCGGCACAAACGGAAAAGGCTCTGTATCAAATATGTTATCAGCAGTTTTTCAATCGGCAGGCTACAAAACAGCCCTTTACACCTCACCACATTTAGTGGATTTTGGCGAACGAATTCGCATTGATGGACAAATGATTTCGCAGGATTATGTGATTGATTTCGTGAATCGATATCAATCGGTATTTGACGAAATTCAGCCTTCATTTTTCGAAGCAACCATGGCTATGGCTTTTTGTTATTTTGCTGACATGCAGGTGGATATCGCAATTATTGAAACCGGACTTGGAGGCAGACTCGACAGTACCAATATTATTTCGCCACTCTTATCGGTCATCACCAATATAAGTTTCGATCATGTGGCTTTTCTGGGCGATACGCTCGAGAAAATTGCATTTGAAAAAGCAGGAATTATTAAACCCGGAATTCCGGTTGTAGTAGGAGAGTGGCTACCCGAAACAAAACCTGTATTTGAAAAAACAGCTATACAGAAAAACGCTCCCTTACATTTTTCAAATGAAAAATTTGAGACATATAAAATTGAAAATCAAAAACTTATCACATATTCTGCAATAGGAAAAATAGTTTCCGACCTTTCGGGGAAATATCAATTACGGAATCTCAGTACTGTTCTTAAAGTACTGGAGGTATTTCGTGAAAATTATTCCGGTGAATATTGCATTGGGAATGATGCCATTTTGTACGGTCTTGAAAATGTATGCGCACTTACAGGACTTCAGGGACGCTGGCAAACCTTAGAATCTCAGCCTAAAGTAATTACCGACACCGGACATAACGAAGCCGGAATCGCTTTTGTTTGTGAGCAACTTCAGCAACAAAATTTCGAAACTTTGCGTATTATTATTGGTTTTGCCAACGACAAGGATATTACCAAAATCCTAAAACTACTGCCTGCTCAAGCAAAATATTATTTTACGCAGGCCAATGTACAACGTGCAATGAAGACCGATGAACTCAAACAAAGAGCATTAAGTGTTGGTTTAACCGGAAATGCATATCTTTCAGTTAGAGAGTCAGTTGAAGCAGCATTAAACGAAGCTGCCCCCGAAGATCTTATCTTTATCGGAGGCAGTAATTTTGTGGTAGGCGAAGCCATACCTTTGTTCGAAAAATAGAGCTATACTAATTCAGGCAGTTTTTACTTTGTACCTGGCATTGGCTTTTCCTTTTATAATATTAGTGAGTTTCGATTTCAGAAGCTGACGACGAATTGGCGAAACTTTGTCGGTAAAAAGACTACCTTCCAAATGATCATATTCGTGCTGTACCACTCGGGCTCTGTAACCTTCGAACTCTGTAATATGTTGGTTGAAATCTTCATCAAAATATTTAATTTTGATACTTTCGGAACGCATTACCGATTCGTATATACCCGGAATACTTAAACAACCTTCTTCAGCTGGAACTTTCGAGTCGCCAAACTCCAGCATCTCGGGATTTATCATCGTAATCTTAAAACTGCCCAACTCAGGATCATCTTCTTTAAAAGGAGCTAAATCAATAATCAAAAGACGAATGGCTTTGCCAATTTGTGGAGCAGCAAGCCCTACACCATCAGCATGATACATTGTTTCGTACATATTGCTGATAAGTTCTTTCAGCCCGGGATAATCTTTGTCAATTGGTTCAGCCACTTTTCTCAATACAGCTGTTCCGTAAGTGTAAATAGGAAGTATCATTATTTAGTCAGAAATTTTCAATTAGAAAGTGTAATTATTTTATGTTTTTTTTATACGGATTTTGAGCATTGCAAAACCTCAAAACCTGACCTACATGGAGTATCTTAAAATCCTCAAATTAATTTTTGCCCGGTTCGGCTTTCGAGATACGATTGCAGAATAATTGTAGCTGCAATTTTATCCACAAGTGGTTTGCTTTGACGGTCTTTTTTTTTCAATCCGGCATCGCGCATGGTTTGATGTGCCAAAGCCGAAGTAAAACGTTCATCGACATATACAAGTTCAATGTCGGGGAATTTTCGTTGCAAACTTGTCACAAATGGCTTTATATATTGCATTGAATCCGAATCGAGTCCATTCATTTGTTTTGGCAATCCTACAACAAAGAGATCGACCTTTTCTTTAGCCAGATACTTTTCGAGATAAGCATAGATTTCGTGAACTCCCACTGTATCAAGGCCATTGGCCGAAATCTGAAGCGGATCGGTCACAGCCAGGCCTACTCTTTTTTGTCCGTAATCTATCGCAAGTATTCGTCCCATAACTTAATTTTCAGGCTACAAAGATACAAAAAATAAGGCCGGAGTCAAAACTTTCAACTCCGGCGCTATTATGTATTTTAGCTGTTTTCAATTTCAAAATTAGTGTGCATGACCATGCGAATGACCCGACAACGACAACCAAATCAGAGCGATACCAACGAGGATCAGCAAGATTTGAATCAACGATTCACGCGGTTTTGTTTCTTTATGCATTTCGGGAATCAGATCGGCCAGCGACACATACAGGAAGCTCGCAGCTGCAATGGCAATAGTATATGGAATAATGGCCTGCATATAATCGAGTAAAAAATATGCTAAAACACCTGAAACCAGCGCACTACTTCCTGAAAGAAGATTGAATAACAGCGCTTTTTTACGTGAATAACCGCTTTTTAGCAGAATTCCGAAATCACCCAGTTCCTGAGGAATTTCATGTAAAAGTACCGAAATGGTCACAAAAATACCAAGTTCAATCGAGGTAAGAAAAGATGCGGCAATTACCACGCCATCAATGGCATTATGAAAAGCATCTCCAATAATAATCATAGGTGCAGCAGCATGATTTTGTCGCTCACACTCTTTATTGTGACATGTTCGCCAAAGGATTATTTTTTCAAGAACGAAAAAGAAAACTAATCCAATAAGCACCCAGATAGCCACATCGTGTACACAAAGCGCTTCGGTCGCCTCAGGTATTAGTCCCAACATAGCAGAACCAAGCAGTGTTCCGCCTGCCAAATAGAGCAAATACGACGATACTTTTGCAAGCCACTTATTATTTAATAGTAATAATGAACCACTTAAAGCCACACTTCCCACACTGGCTGCAATCAGGGCTAAAACGGTATATAACAAAATTTCCATTGAAAATATGGTTTTAAATTGAATAAATCCTTTTTTTGAATTTGCAAAATTAATCAAAAAATCAGTTTGCCCTAACAGAACAAATAAATACTCACTATGTTCAACACATGTTTATAGCCCTGAGCGCTCTTTTCATAAACAATCGTGAAGTAATCAGAATAACAATACCGGCCGGAATACTTGCCCATGCAGCTCCGATTGCTCCAAAGTAAGTGACAAATATAAAATATATTATCACATTAAATATCATAGAGATAAGACTTATCCAACCATTATAATGTAATTTTCCAAGTCCAAAAATAGCCGCACTTTGCAATTGTGTTAACAAACGAATGCTCCAGCCTATGGAAAGAAACATAAAATATGGAATTGAAGCATCGTATTTTCCTGAAAAAACGGTTTTAATTAAAAACGGAGCAACAAGTGTAGCTAAAATTAAAGTTGCAAAAACAACCATATAAAGCTGGCGATTGTATTTTCTGAAAACTGCAATAAACTGTTGGCGATCGGACGAAAATCCTGAAAAATAAGGAATTGCCATTTGCTGCACAGTGGCCGGAAAAATGCGTAATGCTACTGTAAGCGTAAGAGCAAAACTGTAGAAACCAATCTCCTGCATATCGCTGAGCAAATAATTTATCACGAAAATATCAGCATAAGCTGAAATTTCGCTCATTAAATTTGCAAGTAACGAAGGTTTTGAATATGTCAGATGTGTTCTTAGGTTCGTCCTCAACGTATTTTTTTTAAAGCTAAAATCTGCTTTCAATAAACGCATTGCAACTATGAGCATTATTATAAAACTTATATTATATGCGATATAATAGCCTTTTATACCCAATAGCCAGGTCAATAATACAATTGCAGCAATTGAAATAAGTTTATTGACAATGGTGATGCGTGACATGATTTTAATTTCTTTTATCGCCTGAAAATATGCCACTAAAACCATAAAAACGGAGTTTGTAATCAATGGAAATAATCCCATCGGAATCAGCCATTGAATCATTTTATCAGACGAAAAAAGTTCGAATGAGTTCAGTAAAATTGCCAGTAAATAAAATGCAATGGTTGAGATTACAGTAAAAAAAACACCCGCACTAAATATCTGACGCACTTCGCCTCGTGAGCGATTTTCGGAGCATAACTTTAATGTGGAACCATTGAACCCCATGCCTCCAATAACAGAAAAAACCGAAAGAAAAGTCATAATCACCTTTATACGTCCCACATCGTCGGGCGACAGTATGCCCGCCACAAAAAGCTGCGAAGCAAAAGCCACCGCCTGAATCAGCACATTGGCCGAAAGGAGGTGGAAAAAGCCGCGTGAGGTTAGATTAGATAGTTGTGTTTTGAATAAATTGTACATTATCAATCCAGAAAAAGTAATTTATATGCAGATAAATAAGTAAGTGCCTGAGATTTTTCATTTATTCCATTTTGACCAAACACTTTTTGCAAATCTGCTTTTAATTTATTATCAAAGTCTATCAAATCAATGTGTTGTAAAAAGTATTTATTCATAAAATCTTTTTCACTCTGCGATTTATTATACCATAGCTGCTCAGGTGCCATATTGTTTTTCCACATCGATTTGACAGGTAAACGTTTAATGACAGCTCGTTTGTAACGATACAATTTTCTAATAAATTGATTATTAGTGGGCTTACATCCAATATTTTCCCAGATATAATTACATACATCAGGGTGTTTTTTTTGCATCCAATCAATATAAATTCTTTCCTGATAGCGGAATTTTCTAGGAATCGATAGCGCATAGCTCATGAAATCGAAATCGAGAAATGGTGAATATGACTCAGTGATCAAATCGTAATATAGAATTCCATTGTTTATTCCAGTGAAACCTCTATTGTAAAATTTGTATTTTTCCTCGTTATCATATTTATTTATTGAGTGTTTGATTAATTCAACCGCACTATCAGGCATAAAAGAAGAATAATTACCATCATGCAGAGCTGCTCTTTGTGGCTCAATACTCTTTAAATAGCTTCCTAGAATAGCATCACCCAGTACACCAGTATGTAGCAAACCAGCATTTTTAATTTTAATTTCGGGGACTACATTTAATAATAATGCAGAACCAAGGTATAGTGTAAGTCCATCATTAACACTAACTGTCTCGTCAATAAATCTCAAACACTCAGGACCAAGCTTGTAATAATTTATTTTTAACTCATAATCAGAAGCAATTTTTGCAGCGATTTTCTGATCGGCATATCCGAATTCTGAAAAATTTATTATTTGTTGATTTCTATATCCTTTTTTGAAAGCATAAAGTGATACAAGTCTTGAATCTAATCCACCACTCAATGTTACAAGTGAATCTAAATTTAGCTCACGATCAAATTTAAAGCCATAATCAAGTGCCTTAGAGAAGTATGAGTCAAGATTTTCAATTATCTGTTCTTTTGAATCACGATTCTCTTTAATTTGATCGAGATGAAAATAATAAGATGAATTCATTTCAAAATATCTTTGAAATTCAATTATCTCACCTGCACGTATTTGCTTTACCTCATTCAACAATGTTTTATTGTCGTGCATAAATCCACTACTAAGAAGATAATATGCAGCTTCAATATCGGGCGTTCTTTGTACTCCTAATTGCTTGAGTGTTTTTGATATTGTGAATAAATCAGTTGATACTATTACATAATCACTTGATTTATAGAAAAATATTTTCTTTGTAGCAGCATGATTGTTGAATGCAATACATGTTTTACTTTTTTTGTCATAAACTACTCCACAAAAGTTTCCTCTCAATTGATTAATAAGCTTTTTGTCTTTAATTATATTGACAAAAAAATCGCTTATATTATCAATTTTATTCCGTGTTATAATTTCATTAATATTAAGTATTATACCCTCAATAATAATAATGCAATTGTCATTTTCAATATTTATTGAATTTGATGCAAATTTCTTCGAACTTATTTTTTCAGCAATATATGATTCGGAAACGTACTTATGAATAACTCTATCATCTTGAAAATCAAACTTTTTTTTCCAGTTAAATGAAATGTCTGGTTTTTCAGACGTGTTAAATAATACAAATATAAATCCATGCATATTATCCTACAATAAAGTTAACAAAATCTGTTTTTATTAAATCCCAATTATACTGCATGTGAAACTTACTGTGTGCATTGTAACAATGCTTTTCAAACAACTCTTTATCTTCAAAATAATTTGCAATGAGTGTGGCAATTTTATCGATATTTTTACCGTCAAAATAATAGCCAAAATCATTGATATCGAGTAAGTGTCTTATTGCTTTTAAATCGGAGTAAATGACCGGGCGACCACAAGCCATATAATAAAATAACTTTATAGGTAAACAACGTGTATTTTCAAAGTCATTTTTCCTTAAGTCCAGAAATATATCAACATTTGTGATATACTCGCAGAAATCACCAAATTTAAGGAAGCCCGTCGATGTTACAAGAACATTATTGGGTAGCTGAGATATCATTGATTGAAAATATGTTTTTGTAGTTTCTGTTTTAAAATCACCAACAATATCGAGTTCTATTCTTTTATCAGGTAATAATTCGGCGAGCTTCGAACTTAATAATAACACCTTGTCAAAGCCCTTTTCAATGCTAAACCAACCACTGTAAAATAGCTTAATTGAGTCTTCTAAGGGAATTGTCTTTTTGTAATTAATATATTTTGAATCTGGAAAATAAGAAACTGTTTTTTTTATTTGAAACCAATGTAATTTAAATATCAGTGATTTATGATATTCACCAAACATTAATCTGTTTGATAAAATGCCTGCAAGTAAGTTTAATAGAAACAAAACAACAGATTTTACGATATTTAACGGGAACCTTACGTTGTAAATATTTTTTTTAGATGGAACCCATTCTGTAATATCATAAATAAGTCTTTTCTTTTTACCTAACAAACATATTTTCAACAATATTATTGATGTTGGATAATCACAGATAATGATATCCGGATTTGTTAAAAGTAATAGTTTTTTAATTTCACGATATTTTTTAGCAGGCTTTAAATGTGAAATGTTTTGGGATATTATTTTAATGCCAATCTCTGTAGAATTAAGATCCTCAATTTCTGAAAAGATAAATACTTTATGTCCAGATTCTTTCAATGCAATTGCATGATGATAAAATGTTCTATCATCAAATGAATTATGTATTTTAGAATAAAATAAAATTGTTGACATTAAATTGTTTACACTATATTTTACCTACCAAAAAAGCAGGTCTGAATTTTTTCAGTACATAATATGGGCGATTTACAGCTCCAAAACCTTTGTAAAAACGAGCTATACCTTCAATTTCAGAACCTTCAAAATCGAGCAGCATTTCATTACCCGAGAATTTTGAGATAACACTATCGATAAGTAAAAAATTTGCTGAAGTGATTTTTGATTTTTTACTATTCACCGGAAATACATACACCAATCTACCTGGAGTACGATAAAAACATGCAGAGCTGATAAGTGCTCCTGTAGAATCCCTGGCACACCAAATCTCCATAGTAAAATAATCACACGCAATTTTAATTAATTCAAAAATCTCGCTCAAATGACTTCTGTATTGATAATTAGCATTTTGCAACATAAAATCCTTAACTGTATCCGTAAGTTTAACCAAACACTCGATAACTAAATTGTTAGATCGTGCTTTTTGTAGGTTTCGAGCAGTATTCTTCGAATAACCCACAGAAAGAAATTTATATGGCAATTGCAAATTCAATACATAATTAGGCAATTGGTCGCAATCAGTAAATTTGTTATTCTCATTAAACGATATTTGATAACTAAAATATGGAATTTTTTTTACGAACTCAATCAGTATATCATTAGAAACAAATTTATTAGAAAATACCCCTAATTGCTGATTATAAGCCGGCTGAATAAGATATCTAAATAAATACTTTCTTTTTACAGGTAATGGCATTATAAACTCATAGTCTTCACTTACAACTGCTTCCCAATTTGGTGATACTACATTCAGAAACCAACTGTACGCATATGGGAATCCACCTTTAGAAGATTCAATCGTTTTATCCCAAAGCTCAAAATCTATCTCATTATATTTTAAATATCTAAGATTCATTAACCGGATTTTTTATTTTTCCCTTAACAAACTATTTAGTACATGAATATATAATCTCACGTTCTCCATTTCCAAGTGAAAATTTTGTTTGTTCATTTTCAGAGAAATACTTTCGGTAGTCAATTGCTTCAACTTTAAACCCTCCTGCAGTGAGTCTTTCCTTAATATCAATTCCATGCAATCTGCATAGATCAGGTTCTCCATAATGTTTCAGTCTGTCATTTTTGGTTGTGTACATAGTGTTTTCGTAGGTTTTATCTCTATTCAAATCCACTAAACTTAAAATTAAAGCTATCCCACCTGGCTTTAATACCCTATATAATTCATTTATGGCTTTGCGTTCATCTGGAATATGCCCCAATACATGAGAACAAATTATCAATTGAAAATAATCATCATCGAACGGAATATTTGTAATATCAACTACATGTCGGGCATATGCAGGGTTAATATCTGCATCAACATACTCTATATCAAGATTTTTAAATTTATCAAACAAGCATTTCTCAGGAGCAAAATGCAGGACTTTTGTTCCTGCATATTTTTCAACATTCAACTCGTTGGATAAATAGTAACTTAATAGTCGGACACGTTCCAATGACATACAATAAGGACACTCTGCATTTTCTCTTTTTAAATATCCTTTAGTCTTGAATATTCTGAAACTCTTACCACAGCATACACAATAATAGTTCTTACCCATGTAAAAAAACGAGAAAAATCTATTAAGGTATATTCGAATATTGAGTCTGATTTTTTCTGAAAATATTTTCTTGTAAAAACTTTTAATCATAATCTAATCACATAATTTTTATTCATCATTGACTTTACTATATAATTGAAATACTGCAATTTTACAATATCTTCTGCCTTATTTAAAGTTCCATCAAAAGCCACCCTGTGAATATGTTGTACGGAATAGTCCTGTTTTAAACCCGAAGTGCCAAACGATAAATTGCACTTTTCAACATCGTATAACCAATCGAAAAGATCGATTGTAACTCCTTCGTCAGAAAATGGAAAAGAGAAAAATTTGTAGTTTATTGCAAATTTATCAACTAAAAAACGAAAGCTCTCATTTATTTGTTTTTTTTGTTCTGCGATTGGAATACTGTCAAAAAACGGATGATCAATTGAATGTGAACCTATTGTGAACTCTTTTTTTATTAATTCTTTGATCTGATTTGTCGAAAGATAGGGCGCCTCATTAGTTAAATAGTTATCAAAGCTTAGCTCGATCTTATCAGCCACTTTGTCAATCACATCTATTGAAGAGTAATTCAGACATAATAAGGCCTTCGATACATCTTCAATATCATCAATTTTTTCATATAATGCTTCAGACAATGGCTTTAACAAATTCCTGTTTGTTTTTAATTTTTCAATAATCAGGCTAACCTTATAACGATAAAATAAAGCTTTATTATCGATAAAATCTGTATTTACAAAAAATGTGGCGGGAATACCTTTTTTTTCTAAAATTGGAGCTACAACCGAATAAATTTCACTTAAGCCATCATCAAATGTCAAATGAAATGAAGGTTTTTTGAACGTTTCACCTGCCTGAACTTTATTTTCTACTTCGTAAATACTTACCGGTTCGAAGTATTTAAGAATTAAATCCAAATCTTCAATAAACAGCTTTTCGTTCCTTACAGGATAAATATTCTCAATGTGAGGAAGCCTTTTGTTCGAAATTGTGTGATAAAATGGAAGGAAAAGATTTTGTCCTGATTTTGAAATTAATGTTGATATAGAAAATGAATCATAAGTTTTTTTCAAATACTTACTGCCTATAACTTTTAAATAAATTTCATTAAAATTTGTGTTACTCATTTCATTCAATCATTAAAAACAATCTGAAGTATTAAATTTCTATCAAATATTCATTACTCAAACAAAAGTAAGTTTTTTTTACACAAAAACGCAATTTTAGCTTGATTATTTCCACAGTGAAATGGTTTTTTGAGCGAAATTTAAAATTAGTTATTTTATTATGGGTAAATTGTTGTTTTTTTCAGCGGAATAAAGTAATTTTGAACACTCAAAAAATAGTTAAACATAATAATCATGGCCAGAGAAGTTGTTACGAATGGCGGAGTTACATATAATTCGCTTACAAACGGCAGTAAAATTGTTGGTAAAATTGTCGCTGACAGCGATTTCAGAATTGACGGAGAGGTCGAGGGTGAGATAATTTGCAATGGCAAAGTGATAGTGGGAATCAATGGCTTACTTAAAGGCTCCATTTCGTGTATTAATGCCGAAATTATTGGAAATGTAGTGGGCGATGTGGTTGTTACCGAAAGTCTGCTTCTCAGAAGTACTGCCAATATAAATGGGGATGTAAAAACAAAAACTTTGTCCGTTGAACCCAATGCCGTGTTTAACGGAACCTGCTCAATGCGTGACAATAACAGCGTAAAGCCGGAATAAAAGATGAAGTAAAGTTGGCAACATATAAACGTTGAAGTGAGTATACTTCGACGTTTTTTTGTTGATAATTAATGCAATATTTTCAAACAGATTTTTCATATTCACTCAATGCAGAGAGCTGAATTGAATAAAAAAAACAGACAAATAATACATATAAAGATATGAAATACAAAGCACTTGTGACCGAAGAAACCGGAGAAAAATATTCGAGTTCAATCAAAACACTTGACACTGATCAACTTCCAAAAGGAGATGTTTTGGTAAAAGTTCATTACTCATCGCTGAACTACAAAGATGCACTCTCGGCTATTGGAAACAAAGGAGTTACCAAAAAATTTCCACACACACCCGGTATCGATGCAGCAGGAGTAGTAGCAACATCTGATTCATCTGATTTTAAAGTTGGCGATCAGGTAATTGTATCGGGTTACGATTTGGGAATGAACACCGCCGGAGGTTTTGCAGAATATATTCGCGTACCAGCCGATTGGGTAGTAAAACTGCCCGAAGGATTGACAATGAAGGAAGCTATGATCATTGGTACGGCCGGGTTTACAGCCGGAATTTCGGTAACCCGAATGAGCGAACTTGTAAAACCTGAAAATGGAAAAATAATTGTAACTGGTGCCACAGGTGGAGTTGGATCAGTAGCACTTTCAATTCTGAACGGTCTGGGTTACGAAACGGTAGCTGTTTCGGGAAAGGCTTCGGAACACGATTTTCTGAAAAGCCTTGGTGCATCTGAGATCATTACGCGTGAAGAATTTGCTCAGGTCGATAAACGTCCAATTCTTTCGTCGCGATTCGCAGGTGGAATTGATACTGTGGGCGGACCTATCCTTGAAAATGTATTAAAAACACTCAATCCATTGGGTGCTGTAACTACATGCGGAAGTGTTTCGGCCACACAGCTGAATATGAGCGTATTTCCATTTATTTTACGTGGAATTTCATTGATAGGAATTTCAGCACAAAATTATCCGATGCATTTACGCGAACCTCTCTGGCAAAAACTTGCAACTAATTGGAAGCCTGCGCATTTAATGGAACTTTATAACGAAATTGCTCTGGAAGACCTGATTTCTGCTATTGATTTGATTTTGCAGGGAAAACTAAAAGGACGTACTTTGGTAAAAATACAGTAAAACCATTTTTTAGATCAAAGTTCGATTTTGTACCAAAAACAACTGACTGATTTATTATCGTTACTTATTTAACAGGTAATTATTACATTATCGAACTTTTAGTCTTGAAGTTTGTATATATATTTATGTAATCTTTTATAAGTCAAAAAAAATATGCAATTTTGCAGAATAAAGAACGATTTCAAATAAAACGATATATAAAATGGCATTAGCGAACGAAAATTACCTGAAGACACCGGAAATCTATTGTTTCGATGAGATTGAGAAGCGCGTCAATGCCTACAAATTGCTTCATCCCGATAAAAAAATTATCCGTCTCGGTGTTGGGGATGTCACACGTCCGCTACCTTCTGAAGTGATTAAAGCGATGCACGGAGCTATCGACGAAATGTCTGTTCAGGCTACTTTCAGAGGCTATAGTCCGCCTCAGGGATACGATTTCCTGATCGAAAAAATTCTCAAAGACTATAGATCTCTTGGTATCACACTCGACAAAGAAAGTATTTTTATAAACGATGGAGCTAAATCAGACATTGGCAATATTGGTCATGTGTTGGGGCGTGACAACATCATAGCCATTGCCGAACCCGTATATCCTGTGTACGAAAATGCCACCATTATGAGTGGACGTGCGGGTTTTCAGACCGAAGACGGAAAATGGAGTAATGTGGTTTATCTCCGTTGCGATGAAGAAACCGGATTTATTCCCGAACTTCCACAAGAAAAAGTAGATATTATTTATTTATGTAATCCGAACAATCCCACAGGTACTTCTCTGAACAGGGTTGAACTGAAACGTTTTGTGGATTATGCTATTGAACAGGATGCAATAATCGTGTACGATGCTGCTTATCAGGCATATGTTACTGAGGACGATGTTCCTAAAAGCATTTATGAAATAAAAGGAGCAAAAAAAGTTGCCATCGAAATACGCTCTTTTTCCAAAACAGCCGGATTTACCGGATTACGTTGTGGATTTTCGGTCTTTCCACCGGAAATTACTGTTCACAATATGATGGGCGAAGGCTTCCCGCTTATAAAACTCTGGAGCCGACGAAATGCAAATTATACCAATGGAGTATCTTATGTGGTTCAGAGAGGCGCTGAAGCTGTATTTAGTCGCAAAGGGAAAGCTGAAACACAGGAACTGGTAAAATATTACCTGAACAATGCAGCACTTATTCGCCGCGAATTACTATCGATGGGCCTGAAAGTATACGGTGGTAAAAGTTCGCCTTACGTTTGGTTCAAAACTCCTGATGGAGAGGTTTCGTGGAAATTTTTTCATCAATTATTATACGAATTTCAAATTGTAGGTACTCCCGGAGTTGTATTTGGAAATGCCGGTGAAGGCTATATGCGTTTTACCGGATTTAGTAGTCGTGAAGGTACCGAAATTGCCATGGAACGAATACGCGGCAATTTATAAAAAAGAAAAAACTGATCAGAATATACTTTATTTAAAAATTACTGAATTAATTTATGTGTGGAATAGTAGGATATATCGGAAAGCAGGATGCTTATCCGATTTTGATAAAGGGTCTTCAACGACTCGAATATCGCGGCTATGATAGTGCAGGTATTGCGCTGATTAACAATGGAAATCTGAATGTTTACAAAGCAAAAGGAAAAGTTGCCGACCTTGTTCGTTTTGCCGAACAACAGGATATTAAAGGAACAATCGGAATAGCACACACCCGCTGGGCCACGCATGGTGAGCCTAATCAGGTAAATGCACATCCGCATTATTCGCAATCAGAAGAACTGGCCATAATTCACAACGGAATTATTGAGAATTATGCTGTATTAAAAGAAGGATTAAAAGAACAGGGATATACTTTCAATAGCGAAACTGATACCGAAGTATTGATTCAACTGATTGAATTTGTGAAAAAATCAAATCAGGTAGATTTAGCTACAGCAGTTCAATTAGCTCTTAATCAGGTAGTAGGTGCTTATGCCATTGCTGTAATTGAAAAAAATAAGCCCGATACAATTGTGGCTGCCCGTAAAGGTAGTCCGTTGGTAGTAGGTGTGGGCGAAGATGAATATTTTCTGGCATCAGATGCAACGCCTATCATTGAATTTACCAACAAAGTCGTTTACGTGGGCGATGAGGAAATTGTTACGCTCGAACGTGATAAAGAGCTTCGCATCAAAACAATTTCGAATGTGGAGAAAACACCTGAAATTAAAAAGCTCGAAATGACGCTTAATCAACTCGAAAAAGGTGGTTATCCGCATTTTATGATTAAAGAGATTTTTGAGCAACCTAAAACACTCAGCGATTCGATGCGCGGACGTGTAAATGTGGAAGAAAATAATATTACGCTTTCCGGATTTATTGATAATAAAGATAAATTTCTGAATGCCAAACGTATAATAATAACTGCTTGTGGAACTTCGTGGCATGCCGGACTCATTGGTATGTATGCTATCGAAGAATTTGCTCGCATTCCTGTTGAAGTTGAGTATTCTTCGGAGTTTCGATATCGTAAACCGGTTATCAACAAAGACGATATCGTAATTGCCATTTCTCAGTCGGGTGAAACTGCTGATACACTCGCCGCTGTGGAACTTGCACGTTCGCAGGGCGCATTTATTTTCGGTATTTGCAATGTGGTGGGCGCTTCAATTCCACGAAATACCGATTCAGGTTGTTATACTCATGCAGGACCCGAAATTGGTGTGGCTTCGACCAAAGCATTTACAGCTCAGGTAACTGTACTTACTATGCTGGCTTTGATGATTGGACGCGAAAAAGGAACACTTCCTCAGGATCGTTATTTACAAATTGTGCAGGAACTGGGACGAATTCCCGAAAAAATGAAAATGTTGCTTACGCAAAACGATGCAATTGCACAGTTTGCTAAAACATTTACATATGCACAAAACTTTATATATCTGGGACGTGGATATAATTTCCCTGTAGCCCTCGAAGGAGCACTGAAATTAAAAGAAATATCGTACATTCACGCCGAAGGTTATCCTGCAGCCGAAATGAAACACGGCCCGATTGCACTTATAAGCCATGAAATGCCTGTGGTGGTAATTGCCCCAAGCGCCGGGATGTACGAAAAAGTAGTGAGCAATATTCAGGAAATAAAAGCACGTAAAGGAAAAATTATTTCCATTATTACAGAAGGCGATGTGGTGGTGAAGAACCTGTCGGATTACAGCATAAGTATTCCCGATACCGAAGAATGTCTGGTGCCGCTTCTGGCTGCCATTCCGCTGCAACTTATGGCTTATCATATTGCAGTTGTGAAAGGTTGCGATGTCGATCAGCCGCGCAATCTCGCAAAATCGGTGACAGTGGAATAAAAGTTTAAACCCCTTCGTATCAAATTCTGAGCGCGGGGGTTTTTCTTTTAGTAGTACATCTTGATATATTATTTCTAATAACTAATTATTAATCAGCCGAAAAAAAAGAAAATACGCGAATCTCAAAATAAGGAAAAAAGAAAATGTGTGGAATTGCAATGGTAAGGCTTTTGAAGCCTTTGGATTTTTATCAGGAGAAATACGGAACATGGCAGTATGGTTTGCAAAAAATGTATCTGCTCATGGAAAAACAACACAACAGAGGGCAGGAGGGAGCAGGACTGGCTACTGTAAAACTCGATGTTCCGCCGGGAGAAGAATATATCTGGCGCGAAAGAATTGAAGGTAAAAATGCTATTCAGGAAATTTTTGCCGGCATTAATGCGACTATGAGAAATGCTGGTAGTGAGGTGTTTAATAATGTTGAAAAGGCAAAAGCTGAACTTCCGTTTGCAGGAGAAATGTATCTCGGACATCTTCGATACAGCACCACCGGCAAAAGCGGACTTTCGTATGTGCATCCTTTCCTTCGACGTCATAACTGGAAAAACCGAACCATGGTGCTGGCAGGAAATTTCAATCTTACAAATGTAGATGAACTTTTTGATTATCTGACGCTTAAAGGTCAGCATCCGCGCGATAAAGGCGATACTTTTCTGATGCTCGAGTCGCTGGGTTTTACGCTCGATAAAGAAGTTCAAAAAGAGTACGATTTGCTGAAACAACGCTACACAAACGACCGCGTAATTACACAAAAGATTGAAGAAAATCTGCGAATTGCTTCATTTATTCGTAAATCCGAAAAAATGTGGGATGGTGGTTATGCCATTTGTGGCATGCTCGGACATGGTGATTCCTTTGTTTTTCGTGATCCAAAGGGCATTCGCCCCGCATTTTATTATATCAGCGACGAAATTGTGGTGAGTGCTTCAGAACGTCCTGTTATTCAGACAGCTATGAATGTAAAAGAAGAAGATGTTCATGAACTTCTCCCGGGACAGGCTCTTATCATTAAGAAGAATGGTTCGATAAAATTCGAAACCATTCGAGAAGCTGATCCAAATCCGGCCAAATGTTCTTTCGAAAGAATATATTTTTCACGTGGTAGCGATATCGATATTTATAATGAACGAAAAAAATTAGGAAAATCGCTCAGTAAAGATATTCTGAAAGCCGTTGACAATGAAATTGAAAATACAGTTTTTTCATTTATTCCGAATACCGCCGAAGTGGCTTTTTATGGAATGATTGATGGTATAAAGGCTTATACCGGAAAAGCTCCACGTACCGAAAAAGTACTTATAAAAGATATAAAACTCCGTACTTTCATTTCCACCAATAACGAGCGCGACGATCTGGCCACACACGTGTACGACATTACTTACGGCTCCATTCGCCGAAATAAAGTGGACAATCTGGTAGCTATCGACGACTCAATTGTACGCGGAACTACTTTGAAACAGAGTATTTTGAAAATTCTGAACCGTCTTGAACCTAAAAAAATAGTAATCGTATCATCCTCTCCACAAGTGCGTTATCCGGACTACTATGGAATAGATATGGCGCGAATGGGTGAGTTTTGTGCTTTCAGGGCGGCCATTAGCCTCTTGAAGTCAAGCGGTCGCCAGAATATCATTGATGATGTGTACCGCAAATGTAAACTTCAGGAAAATTTTTCCAAAGAACAGATAGTAAATCATGTGACTGATATTTACGAGCCTTTCACTCAGAATGAAATTTCTGCTGAAATTGCCCGAATGCTAACGCCTGCCGAAGTCGATTGCCCTGTAGAATTGGTTTATCAGACCATCGAAGGTTTGCACACAGCCTGCCCAAACCACAAAGGCGACTGGTATTTTACAGGAAACTATCCAACTCCTGGTGGTAATCGCCTTGTAAATAAGGCATTTATAAATTACTACGAAGGTACTGAAATCTAATTTTATTCCACATAAATTATTTTACCGAAAAGTGTTTTTGAAAAAATGCTTTTCGGTATTTTTATTTACGCATTATCTTGCTGATTATCAAAATGTAAGTTAGAATAGCATAATTTACCTGCACATTCCTGCTTGAAATGTGCAGGTAATAATGAATAATTTGTATATTTGTATTCAAATTGTAAAATGACTATAATTTCAACAGATATATGTACAAAAAAATTATCCCACAACCACTGACGCTCAAATCACTAATTGACTATTCTGTAGCACATTTTGCCGAAAATACAGATGTCGCCTTCGTCGAAGGAAATGGATTGCTGAAATACTCAGATTTAGGAAAGGCCATCGACGAAATGGCTGGTTTACTGTATAGTTTCGGACTGGAAAAAGGCGACAAGGTTGCATTGTATAGTCAGAATATGCCAAACTGGGTAATTGCATATTTTGCTGTGGTGGCTCGCGGGCTTGTCATTGTTCCAATTCTACCCGATTTTACGCGCGAGGAAGTAGAAAATGTGTTGATTCATTCGGAAGCAAGAGCTCTTTTTGTAAGTGAACGCCTGAAACCCAAAACAGATGGAATAGAACTTCCACATTTAAAGGCAAAGATTAAACTTGAGGATTTAACGGTTATCTCAGGAGAAATAACAACTCCAAAACCTGAAAAAATTGCTGAGATTGCTGTAAATGAAGAGGATATTGCGGCTATAATTTACACATCAGGTACTACAGGCCGTTCGAAAGGAGTGGTGTTAACACAAAAAAACATCACTTTTGTGGCCATGCAGTCATATACAATTTTTCCGATAAACGAAAACGATGTTTTCCTGTCGTTTTTACCACTTTCGCATACTTACGAAAATTCAATTGGAATGTTGTATCCGATAATGTACGGAGCATCAATATATTATCTGGAAAAACCGCCTACTGCAGCTTCACTGTTACCGGCAATGGCAAAAATCCGACCTACAATGATGTTGTCGGTGCCACTCATTATGGAAAAGCTTTATAAAAATCAGATTCAGGCTAAATTTGTAAAAACAAAATTTTCCAGAATGATTTATAAATCACCGGTGTTCAGAATACTAATACATCGAATTGCCGGAAAAAAACTTTATCAGACTTTTGGTGGCCGATTGAAATTTTTCGGCATTGGTGGTGCAAAACTCGATTCGCGTGTCGAACGATTCCTGAAAGAAGCAAAATTCCCTTATGCCATTGGTTACGGACTTACCGAAACTGCGCCTTTGTTGGCCGGAGCTGCTCCGCATCAAACAAAACTTCAATCCACAGGTTATGCCATGGAAGGTGTTGAACTGAAACTAAACGAACCCAACAAAAAAGGAGTAGGAGAGATCTGGGCGAAAGGTCCGAATGTAATGGTGGGTTATTACAAAAATCCCGAAGCCACCGAAGAGGTACTTACACAGGATGGTTGGTTTCGCACAGGTGATCTCGGAAAATTCGATGCTAAACAACGACTTTTCATTAAAGGAAGAATGAAGAATACCATTATAAGTGCCAGTGGAGAAAATATTTACCCTGAAGATATTGAATCGGTAATTAATAATACTCAATATGTGGTGGAGTCGCTAGTAATTGAAGAAGATGGTTATCTGGTGGCTAAAGTGATTCTCGACATTGAAGCTATAGAAAAAAATATCGCGCATCTGAAAGCTGTGATCGACGAGAAAAAGGAAAAATATACAGAGTGGAAACAGCATTTCACCAAAGAATTAAATGCCAAACTCAACAGGGCTTCGCAAATAAATCGCGTGGATATTATGGACGAACCTTTTGAAAAAACTGCTTCTCAGAAAATTAAGCGCTTTTTATACAACAAAACTAATCCAAAAAAGAAATAATTCTGATACTTACCAAAAATCACAAAAACAAAGCCCGAATGCTGCAAATGCAACATCCGGGCTTTTTTATTATGAACAACAATCAGTTACTTTTCAGTTTCCACTGTTTCAACTTCAGTTTTTGAACTGTCTTCTTTTGGACCTTTCAGATAAGTAGGCAGGTTCAATCCGGCCATATTGAACAAATCGTTCAACGGAGGTACAGTTTTCATCATTCCCGACACAAAGTTGGCAGTTGTGCTGTTACCGTTATCGCCCGAGCCATTGCCCGAATCCCATACAGTAATTTTGTCAATTTTAATGTTTTTCACAGCTTCAACCTGTGTTTTCACTAACTCAGGCAGCTTTTCGATAAGCAATAACTGGAAAGCTTTGGTCGGATCGCCACCAGCTGCACCCACCACTTCTTTGTAACCTTCTGCTTGCTTGGTAAGTATTTCGTACAAACCTTTGGCTTCAGCCTCCATTTTTGCATAAATAGCATCGGCTTCCCCTTTTGCCTGTTCACGCGTTTGTTCTGCAATGGCCTGAGCCTCAATAATTGCACGTTGTTTTGCAATTTCTGCAGGAACTACAATATTAGCAGTTTGTGTGGAACGTTCACGTTCGGCACGTGCGTTTTCGGCAGCTTGCTCAGCATGATACGATTCCTCGAGCGCTTTGGCTTGTTGTACTTTTTCAGAAGCTATCGCAATTTTCAGAGCTTCAGCTTCTTTTTCTCTACGAAGTGCATCCGATTGAGCAATTGCAATTTTAGCCTCATTCTCCCCTTTGATAGCCAATGCATTAGCTTCCGAAGTTTTGATACGCGTATCTCGTTCAGCTTCAGCTTTACCAATCGATTCATCTTTCATAGCCGAGGCAATGCTTACTTCACGGTCTTTCTGAGTAATAGCAATTTTTACATCGCGGTCACGGTGAGTTTCAGCAATTTGAGTATCTTTTTCTCTGTCGGCCATTGCTTTACCGGTTTCTCCGATTTTTTCCTGCTCAGCCACACTGATTTTTGCTTCGTTGATAGCTTTTGCAGCAGCTTCTTTTCCCAAAGCTTCGATATATCCCGATTCATCTTTAATGTCGGTTACGTTTACGTTGATCAGTTTTAAACCGATTTTTTTCAATTCACTGTCCACATTTTTCGAAATGTTGTCCAGGAATTTATCGCGGTCGGAGTTGATTTCTTCAATAGTCATAGTGGCAATCACCAGACGCAACTGACCAAAAAGAATATCTTTTGCCAAATCCTGAATGTTTTCTGAATTTAGTCCGAGCAAACGTTCAGCAGCAGTATTCATGTTTTCATGTTCGGTAGAAATAGCAATTGTAAACCTACAAGGTACATCCACGCGGATATTCTGACGACTTAAAGCATTCGTCAGATTAGCTTCAATGGATAGCGGTTTCAGATCGAGATAGGCATAATCCTGAATTACAGGCCATATAAATGCACCTCCTCCGTGAATACATTTAGCCGAAGTTCCTCCGGTTTTTCCGTAAACGACAAGAATTTTGTCCGATGGACAACGTTTGTAGCGCGACACAAGTGCCGAAATGGTTACAAAAATAACCACCGCCAGAATGATAATTAGATAAATTGGTGAAATCATAAGTGTTTAATTTTATTGAAAATAAAAGATTTATTGAGTTTAAATAATTAGATTTTTTCTACAATCAAAACATTGCCATTTTCGATACTGACAATTTTCACAGTCGATCCTGAAGGAATTTTCTCACCTTTTGTCATTACCTCCAATTCGTGCATTGAGCCTTTTACGCTAATGAGTATCTTCCCTCTACCTTCCATGTGAGCAGGAATGGTTAAATACACTTCCGCGGTTTTCGAAAGAGTTTCGCTCATTTTGAAGCTTCCATCTTCTCCCAGTTTAAGTATCTGACTGATTACCAAAAAGAATACATACACAAATGCTACTCCAATAATTGTGGCAGCCAATATCAGAATTGTTTTATTTTGAATTAAACCATAGAATGAAATGCCTGCCCAACCAAAACCCAACAGAAAATTTATCAGATTTCGAAAAGAAAAAAGTTGAAAAGGAGCATCACCACCATCAAGATTACTGTCAAAATCGGCCTCAAGCCCTTCCGACGAGTCTACCCCCACGAATGTCATAATTGTTTGAATAGCGAAAATAACAGTGGCTGGTATGGCCACAAACCAAAACGTTCGAAGCAGCGGATCGAGTCCTGTTAGAAAGTCCATAATGTTCAAATTTAAGTTTATAGTATTTTTTAAGAAAATAATTTCACAAAGATTGTCATTTTAAGTGGATTTTCCTACTGTTTAGAGCATTATTATTTAACAACGACATAAAAAAGTTTTCAACAACTAAAATCGTTATTACCAATTTGAATTTTATAACACAAAAATAAGGAGATACTGAATAGCATCTCCTTATTTTATTCGAACAAAAAATATTTAAATAACTAATTATCGGCAATTCGCAAAAACTGCTTACATTATTCAATAATCTTCAAATTTTCAAATCTTCAAATCTTCAATTTTAGTTTTAATACGCTCTTGCAAAAACCACTCTTCGTGCCGAAGGTTTTCCGGTAACCATACAAACGCCGGGCGTATTGTCTCCATCAATTGGAATACAGCGAATAGTTGCTTTGGTATCTTCCTTAATTTTTTCTTCGGTTTCAGGCGTGCCATCCCAGTGACAAAGCAGGAATCCGCCTTTTTCGATTTCTACTTTAAACTCATCGTAAGAATTTACTTCGCGGGTTACAGAAGCACGATAATCAAAGGCCTTTTTGTAAATATTCTGCTGAATTTCTTCCAACAAATCAGCAATATACTTTTCAACACCTTCTATCGATACGGTTTCTTTTGTCAATGTGTCACGACGAGCCACTTCCACAGTTCCGTTTTCGAGATCGCGTGCACCCATTGCCAAACGCACAGGAACGCCTTTCAATTCATATTCGGCAAATTTCCAACCCGGTTTCTTGGTGTCATTGTTATCAAACTTCACCGAAATTCCAAGCGCTTTGAGTTTTGGAACTATTTCATTTACTTTTGCACTAATGGCCGAAAGTTGTTCTTCATTTTTATAAATTGGAACAATAACTACCTGGAAAGGAGCAAGTTTTGGAGGAAGTACCAATCCATTATCGTCGGAGTGAGCCATTACAAGCGCACCCATCAAACGGGTTGAAACACCCCACGAGGTAGCCCATACATATTCCTGTTTGTTATTTTTATCCACGAAAGTTACATCAAATGCTTTTGCAAAGTTCTGTCCGAGGAAATGCGAAGTTCCGGCCTGAAGTGCTTTTCCATCCTGCATAAGTGCCTCAATACAAAATGTTTCCAACGCCCCGGCAAAACGCTCGTTTGCCGATTTTACTCCTTTCAGCACAGGCACTGCCATAAAGTTTTCGGCAAACGAAGCATAAACTTCAAGCATCTGTTTAGCTTCGGTCATGGCTTCAGCTTCGGTGGCATGCGCCGTGTGACCTTCCTGCCACAAAAACTCGGCAGTACGCAGGAACAAACGTGTTCGCATTTCCCAACGAACCACATTGGCCCATTGATTTACCAGAATAGGAAGATCGCGATACGACTGAATCCAGTTTTTATAAGTACTCCATATAATAGTCTCAGAAGTGGGGCGTACAATCAGTTCTTCTTCTAATTTTGCTTCAGGGTCAACAATTACGCCTTTCCCATCAGGACTGTTTTTCAGACGATAATGTGTTACCACTGCACACTCTTTAGCAAAACCTTCCACGTGAGCAGCTTCTTTACTCAAAAACGATTTAGGAATAAAAAGCGGAAAATATGCATTTACATGACCTGTGTCCTTGAACATGCGATCAAGTTCGGCCTGCATTTTTTCCCAAATTGCATATCCGTATGGTTTAATAACCATGCAACCACGAACAGCTGAATTTTCAGCCAAATCGGCTTTAATTACCAAATCGTTGTACCATTGAGAATAATTTTCGCTTCTCGAAGTAAGTTCTTTTGCCATATTATTTTTATTGTAAATTGCTGATTTTAAATACTAATTGCGGTTTTGCAAACCGGATTGCAAAGATACAATTTTTTTCTGAAAAATTTAATATATTTCCGGCTGTTTAAAACTGCTTTTAATGCATTTTGAAAGCAAAATAAAACAATTGATTTCTAAACATTTTTTCGTTATCCCCGTTTCATATTTCAAAAGCTTTTTTGTTACTTTGTAAAAAATAATTAAACAACAAAATTATGCAGAAAAAATTAAAACGCTCTCAGAACAAAATGATATCAGGTGTTTGTGCCGGTATCGCAGAGTATTTCGAATTTGATCCAACACTTGTCAGAATTGCTTATGTGTTACTATCCTTTTTCTCGGCAGGATTTCCCGGGCTTTTACTTTATATTATCCTGGCCATTGTTATGCCGGTACAGGATGAATTGAAGTAAATATATCTAATCCTCAGTTATTCAATTATCTATTCCCGTAAAATGTCTTTCAAACTTACATCACCTTACAAGCCCACAGGCGACCAACCCGAAGCCATCAGGCAGCTCGTGGATGGCCTGAACTCGGATATCCCTTTTCAGACTTTATTGGGCGTGACGGGCTCCGGAAAGACATTTACAGTGGCCAATGTCATCAATCAGGTGGACAGGCCAACTTTGGTGCTTAGCCACAATAAAACGCTTGCTGCACAGCTTTACAGCGAGTTCAAAGCGTTCTTTCCTGATAACGCAGTGGAGTATTTTGTGTCGTACTACGATTATTATCAGCCGGAAGCCTATTTACCTGTTTCGGATACTTATATCGAAAAAGACCTTTCTATCAATCAGGAAATTGAAAAGCTCCGCCTTGCCACTACTTCGGCATTGTTGTCGGGTAGGAGAGATGTGATTGTAGTTTCCTCTGTATCTTGTCTTTATGGCATTGGTAATCCTGAAGATTTTACCAGTAATGTCATTGAAATTTATCGAGGGCAAAAAATTGTAAGGAACGTTTTTCTGAGAAGTCTGGTGGATAGCCTTTATTCGCGAAACGAAATTGAGCTCAACCGTGGAAATTTCAGGGTTAAAGGCGATACTGTTGATATCTTTCTGGCATACAGCGATTTCGTTTTAAGAATAGTTTTCTGGGGCGACGAAATTGATGAAATTCTGACGCTCGACCCGGTAAATCTGAACGTACTTGAACAGTTCGATGCCTACAAAATTTATCCTGCCAGTATTTTCGTGACCACTAAAGAGCGTATTGCTCAGGCTATTTCACACATTGAAAACGACTTACAACTTCAGGTAGATTATTTTCAATCTATTGGAAAAAATTACGAGGCCAAACGTATTTACGAACGTGTGAATTACGATCTGGAAATGATCAAAGAACTCGGATATTGCTCTGGTATTGAGAATTACTCGCGCTATTTCGATGGCCGTCCGCCCGGAAGCCGCCCTTTCTGTCTGCTCGATTATTTTCCCAAAGATTATTTGATGGTGATTGACGAAAGTCATGTCACAATTCCACAAATAAGAGCCATGTATGGGGGCGATGCAGCCCGAAAAGTCAATCTGGTGGAATATGGTTTCCGACTTCCTGCAGCGCGTGACAATCGTCCGCTGCAATTCGAAGAATTCGAAAAACTGACACCACAAACCATTTACGTAAGCGCCACTCCGGCCGATTATGAACTGGCTAAATCGGAAGGAATTATCATCGATCAGCTTATTCGACCTACCGGATTGCTCGACCCTATTATTGATGTGCGTCCGAGCCTTAATCAGATTGACGATTTGCTCGAAGAAATACAGCAACGTGTTGAAAAAGAAGAACGTGTGTTGGTAACAACACTGACCAAACGCATGGCCGAAGAGCTAACCGATTATCTTGCCAGGATGGGCGTTCGCTGCAATTATATTCACTCAGATGTGGACACTCTCGACCGTGTACAGATAATGGAAGACTTACGGCGCGGTGTGTACGATGTGCTTGTGGGGGTGAATCTTTTGCGCGAAGGGCTTGATCTCCCGGAGGTTTCGCTGGTAGCAATTCTCGATGCCGACAAAGAAGGATTTTTACGTTCGCACCGTGCACTCACACAAACTGCTGGGCGTGCTGCCCGAAATCTGAATGGCAGAGTGATAATGTATGCCGATAGAATTACCGACAGTATGGAAAAAACCATCAACGAAACCAATCGTCGACGCGAAAAACAGCTTGCTTACAACGAAGCGCATGGCATTACGCCTCAGGCAATTATTAAAGGGGAACGAAATGCATTAGGCAAACAGGAAAATGCTTATGTGGAAACTGAACACAAACATGATATTGCTGCCGATCCTGTGGTGCAATATATGTCGAAACCTGCCCTTGAAAAGGCCATTGCAAGGACTAAAAAGGCTATGCAAGATGCTGCTAAAAAGCTTGAATTCCTCGAAGCTGCACAACTTCGTGACGAACTCATAAAACTTGAAGACCTGCTGAAAACAAAATAATTAAAAAAGTCCTGAATTTTTCAAATCAGGACTTTTTTAATGTGTAGTTTTTACAAATAAGGATTATTCACCTTTTCATTACCAATCGTAGTTGCGGGACCATGACCTGAATAAACAACGGTGGAGTCGGGTAGGGGTAATAATCTGTTTTGAATTGAGCGTATTAATGTGGCATAATCGCCTTGTTCCAGATCCGTTCTACCAATCGAACCATTAAAAAGCACATCACCTGCAAATAAAACTCCCTCATTTTCAGAATAAAACGCCATACTTCCCGGAGAATGGCCAGGCACGTGTAAGGCAATGAATTTTGAATTTCCAAAACAAATTTCCTGATTGTCTTCAATATACGCACCCAGTTCCTGAGCTTCTCCACTAAATGGCAAACCAAACATTCGGGCTTGTGTCAGCATTTTGGCAATCAGAAATTCGTCTTCTTTTGCTGCTTCAGGTTTCAGGCCATAAGTATCTGTTACAAAACGATTTCCAAACTGATGATCGAGATGCAAATGCGTGTTGAGCAAACGTTTCAATATCAGATTATTTTCCTGAATATAGTTTTTCAACTGAAGTTGTTCGCTTTCGTTAAAACAACCTGCATCAATCAATACTGCTTCAAGTGTTTCGTCAAAAACTAAATATGTATTCTCCTGAAAAGGACTGAATGTAAATGTTTTAATTGTCATATGCTTTTGGCGCAATGTATAATTAGTAGTATCTTATTTTTGTTCTTTTATCTTTTACAATGGCACATAAACCACTTTCTTGGTTTTAAAAAACTCCTGACTGAAATAATCGCTGATTTCGTAAGTGTCGGCAATATTTTTATACGGTAGTATCTCATGCTGCAACTCACCACCTTTCAGACAAATAAGTCCGTTGGGTATAGCATTTTGCGATTTTGGTGAAATGTTCTTTTTTACCAGCTTTACCAAATCGTCGAGCGGCATTACGGCACGACTCACCACGAAATCAAACTTTGCTTTCTCTTCCTGCACACGCTCATGTTTCAACACTATGTTTTTTAATCCGATAGCATTCGAAACTTCGGTTCCAACTTTAATTTTTTTTCCAATCGAATCGATCAGCGTAAATTTTACCTCTGGAAACATAATGGCCAATGGCACACCGGGAAATCCTCCACCAGTGCCCACATCGAGAATTGTAGTGTTAGGCTTAAACCTTATTACCTGCGCAATAGCCAGTGAATGAAGCACATGATGTTCATAGAGATTCTCAACATCTTTACGTGAAATCACATTTATTTTCGAATTCCAATCGAGATACAAGTCATATAAAGCTTCGAACTGCGATATTTGTGTGGCATCCAATTCGGGAAAGTATTTTTTTATTTGTTCCATTGTGTGTAACTTTTTTATACGAATACAAAGTTAGTTCAATATTTTCAATCCTGAAAAACTGATAGTGTTATTTGATCTGAATTCCTAATATAATGTATAAGAAGCATTTAATCTTAAATGCAAAAATTTAAAATCAGCTTTTTTATTTTTTGCATATTAATTCCTATCTTTGCAGCCGTTTTCTAAATCAATATTTAATCCTAAAGTGTTGATTTTGAAATAAGAAAATGATAATTATTTAATATTATTCATATTAGCCGAATAATTCATCAGGGTAAACATTTCTGTATATCATTTTGATTTTCAGCAAACAATAAAAGAGATAAGATATGAAAGCTTACGTTTTTCCCGGTCAGGGAGCACAATTTGTGGGTATGGGCAAAGACCTTTACGAACAATCGCCACTGGCAAAAGAACTTTTCGAAAAGGCCAATGAAATTCTTGGATTTCGCATAACTGACCTTATGTTCGAAGGAACTCCCGAAGACCTGAAACAAACTAAAGTAACACAACCTGCTGTTTTTCTGCATTCAGTAATTTCCGCATTTGTGTTAGGCGATGATTTTAAACCCGATATGGTTGCCGGACATTCATTAGGAGAATTTTCGGCTTTAGTAGCTGCACGCGCGCTCTCATTCGAAGATGGTCTGAGACTTGTGTATGCTCGTGCAATGGCCATGCAAAAAGCCTGCGAAGTAGAACCTTCGACCATGGCTGCTGTACTCGGACTAAGCGACGAAGATGTGGAAGAAGTTTGCGACAGTATCACACAATTAGTAGTTGTTCCTGCCAATTATAACTGCCCCGGACAATTGGTAATCTCAGGCTCAATCGAAGGAATTGACAAAGCCTGCGAATTGCTCAAGGAAAAAGGAGCTAAGCGTGCTTTAAAACTTCCTGTAGGCGGAGCTTTCCACTCTCCATTAATGCAACCTGCCAGCGAAGAACTTCAGGCTGCAATTAACAGCACTGCATTCTCAAACCCAGTTTGTCCTGTTTATCAAAACGTTAACGCATATCCACAAACTGATCCTGAACAAATCAAACAAAACCTGATTGCACAGCTTACTGCACCGGTTCGTTGGACACAAACCGTTAAAAATATGGTAACCGACGGAGCTGATTTGTTTGTGGAATTAGGTCCTGGAGATGTATTGAAAGGTCTTGTAAAAAAGATTTCAGCAGGAGTTGAAGTAGCATAATAACCACAAAATAAATAAAGATGCGGATAACTTAGTATATCTGCATCTTTTTTTATTTACAGTACAGCAATAGAGTTTTTTTTGTATTTTTGTGTCTTCATAATTTTAAAAGAAGATAACTTCAGATAAATCAGATAATCATTCTTTAATTCATTATAATTAATGTACAGAACACATACTTGTGGCGATCTTCGCCTTTCAAATGCAGGACAAACAGTCAGCCTTTCGGGATGGGTGCATAAAGCACGCAAAATGGGAGGAATGACCTTTGTGGATATTCGTGACCGTTATGGTGTCACTCAGCTTGTATTTAATAATGAAACTGATGCTGAACTTTGCGAACTAGCGAACAAACTCGGACGCGAATTTGTAATTCAGGTAACCGGTGTCGTAGCTGAACGTAGCAACAAAAACAACAATATTCCTACAGGTGAAATTGAAATTCTGGCAACTGAGCTTGTGATTCTGAACGAAGCTCAAACGCCTCCGTTCACCATCGAGGACAATACTGATGGCGGCGACGATATTCGTATGAAATACCGTTATCTCGATCTTCGTCGTAACAATGTGAGAGCCAACCTGATGCTTCGTCATCAAATTGCTTTCGAAACGCGTCGTTATCTTGACCAAATGGGCTTCCTCGAAGTGGAAACACCTATTCTGATTGGTTCAACCCCCGAAGGTGCACGCGACTTTGTAGTGCCTTCGCGTATGAATGCGGGTGAGTTTTATGCGCTTCCGCAATCGCCTCAGCTTTTCAAACAGCTTTTAATGGTTTCAGGTTTCGATCGTTACTTCCAGATAGCTAAATGTTTCCGCGACGAGGATTTACGTGCCGACCGTCAGCCTGAATTTACGCAAATCGACTGCGAAATGTCGTTCGTAAAACAGGAAGATGTGCTCAATACTTTTGAAGGAATGATGAAACATCTCTTCAAATTCGTAAAAGATATTGACATGAACGAACCGTTTCCCCGTATGACATGGCACGATGCTATGAAAAATTATGGTTCCGATAAACCGGATATTCGCTTCGATATGAAGTTTGTAGAACTGAAAGAAGCCGTTTCGGGTCATGATTTTGTAGTTTTCGACGATGCAGCTTACGTAGGCGGAATTTGTGCCACAGCTTGTGCTGCATATACCCGCAAACAAATTGACGAACTTACTGATTTTGTAAAACGCCCGCAAATAGGAGCGAAGGGACTTGTTTTCATTCGCTGCGAAATGGATGGAACTTTCAAATCTTCAATCGATAAATTCTATTCGCAGGACGATTTGAAATCAATTGCGTCGATGTTCGATGCCAAAGCAGGCGACCTGATTCTTATTTTGGCTGGCCCGAAAACAAAAACTCAGAAAGCCCTTTGCGAACTTCGTCTCGAAATGGGTTCACGTTTAGGATTTCGTGATAAAAACGTATATGCACCTCTTTGGGTGATAGATTTTCCGCTTTTCGAATGGGATGAAGAGACTCAACGCTATTATGCTACACATCACCCGTTTACGTCTCCTAATCTGGACGATATTCCTTTGCTTGATACCGATCCGGGGCAGGTGAGAGCCACTGCATACGACATGGTTATCAACGGCGTAGAGCTTGGTGGCGGATCGATTCGTATTCACGATAGTGCGCTGCAAAACCGTATGTTCGAATTACTTGGATTTACTCAGGAAAAAGCTCAGGCTCAGTTTGGATTCCTTATGAGCGCATTCAAATACGGTGCACCGCCTCATGGAGGTTTGGCTTTCGGTCTCGATCGTTTGGTTTCGCTCTTTGCAGGCCTCGACAGTATCCGCGATTGTATTGCATTTCCTAAAAATAATTCCGGACGCGATGTAATGATTGATGCTCCTTCGGTCATCGATCAATCGCAACTCGATGAGTTAAATTTAGTGATTGACATCAAAGAAAAATAATATAAAACATTCAAAAACAATAAACTATCATGACTGAAAAGGAAGTAAAAGACAGAGCCGAACAAATTATCGAAGCTTTAAGTGCTTTAACTCTCGGACGTGGGCCAAATCTGTTGTCAGGGGAGGTATTTAAAACGCTTTCTGATCATCCGAATTTTATTGGTATTAGAAATGCGTATATTGATTATCTTCAGACTTTTGATGGAAAAGTTGATGCTCCTGAGGATATCAAAAATTTATTCGATTTCAGAATGAAAATTGTGGGCTTGTTCGAATAACACATTTTATTTTTACAGATAGAAGCCGTACATATTATTTACGGCTTCTGTTTTTTATAAAATGAACTACAATGATGTGTATCAGTTATATAGTAATAATATTTAGTACAAATAAAAGGGTAGATTGAAATAAGATTTATTCTATTTTACATAATATAAATTATATGATTTTTTCATTAATGGCCTGATTAATATATATATTACTAATATACAGGATTGTACAAACGGATTAAACACTAAATGAAATAATGATCATTCTGAATATCGAAACCTCTACGCATATATGTTCTGTTTCACTGAGCAAAGATGGAAAAAATATTTTTTCAAAATCGGATGCTCAGGGACAAAATCATGCATCTTTGCTGAATTTATTTATTGAAGAAGCATTACAACATTTACCTGAAAATATCACAAAACCAGATGCAATTGCTGTAAGCAGCGGTCCGGGTTCATATACCGGATTACGCATCGGTGTTTCTACAGCAAAAGGTCTTTGCTACGGTTTCGGAATTCCATTAATTTCGGTAAATACTTTAGAATTAATGGCTTATGCAGCTATTCAAAGCATTGAAAATAAAGAAAACACATTATTCTGTCCAATGATTGACGCACGACGTATGGAAGTTTACAGTGCATTTTATGACGAAAAGTTAAATGTGGTGCGTGAAATAAAACCTGACATAATATCAGAAGATATTTATAATGAGTACCTTAACTCAAGAAGTGTAGTTTTCTTTGGAAATGGTATGCAGAAATGCCGTGAACTACTCACCCACCCTAATGCTATCTTTATTTCCGACATTAATCCACTATCGGACAATATGTTATATTTCTCAGAACGAGCTTTTTTGGATGGAAATACAGAAGTTGTGGCTTATTTTGAGCCCTTTTATCTGAAAGAATTTCAGGTTACCACACCAAAAAAGAAAGTTTGAACTTTTTTTTTCCAAAGATTCAGAATAAAATCAACTTTGTTGTCATCCGATTTCAGCTGCATCAACCCAATGAAGCTCAAATCCGCGACGCTCCATGCCTCTGAACCAGGTCATTTGTCGTTTAGCAAATTCCCGAAGCTGTAGTACCTGAATCGTTAAAAGCTGATATTTGGGGGAATTGTCAGACATAAATCCGGTTTCCGAAAATTGAACTACCAATGCGTACCATTGTACTACCTTCTTCGATAGCAAGTCTGAAATCGTCAGACATTCCCATTGAAAGTACCGAAAACTCAGACCCAGATTCAGATTTTAATTTGTCGAAGATCGTTTTTAATAAGCGAAATTCGCTTTTTACCTGATTTGAATCGTCGGTAAATGTAGCCATCCCCATTAATCCTCTGATTTGCACGTTCTCGAATTCTCTCGCTTCTTCCAAAGCAGTAGTTATTTCCTCGGGCGAAAATCCGAATTTAGTTTCTTCTGCTGCAATATGTACCTGAAGTAAACAATTCACTTTTCTTCCAACTTTAGCTGCCTGTTTATCTATTTCAGATAAAAGTTTTATGCTATCGACACCATGAATAAGTTCTACAAAAGGTACAATATACTTGACCTTATTGCTTTGTAAATGTCCAATAAAATGCCATTGAATATCTTTGGGCAGTGTTTCGTACTTTGAGCATAACTCCTGTACCTTACTTTCTCCAAAAATCCGTTCGCCCGCATGATAAGCATCAAGGATGCTATCATTCGGGTGAAATTTCGAAACACATACCAAATCTACATTATCTGGTATGTGTTTACGAATATTTAAAAGATTGGATTGAACAGACATTTTATTTGTATTATATTGATTTTTAGTCTTCTTTTCCGTATTTGAATACATCGATAATTAGCGTCTCAGCAATATTCGCAATTTCATAATCGGCCATTGAACCTTTCATGCCTTCGGTAATTCCCTCAAGCGCTTCTTTGATATCGGAAGCCTGCACCATCATGGTCACACCGGTACGTTTTTCCACGCCTTTTTCTTCGTCGAGCGTAATGAAATTCACTTTTGAGCGATACCATTTGTCGCCATTTTCGTTGAAAAACATTTCGCCGATACGCGCACGCTTAATATTAGCTACCTGAAATTCGCCACTGATAAAAGGTTTCATCTCTTCAATTATTCTGGCTTCAGCTTCTGTAAACGACAATGCATCAATCAGATATCCTTCACTTACTTTTACAATTTTGCCTTCTTCAGCAGTTTTTTCGTATTTAATTTTACATTCGAACCAGGTATGCATACTTTTTATTATTTATATTGTTGATAATTACAGTTTTCTTTTATAAAGTTCTCTTACCGACCAACTTCCAAATTCCGTTTTAGGTAATTCATGATTACTAATGGTGACATCTACATTGTATTTGCTGTCCTCATAAACTACATCGTGAATGAAACGGGTAATCTCTTTTTGATTGTAAATCATTGGTAAATAGCTGATTTCGTGTCCTATATTTTCAAATCGCCATGTAGAGTACTGAAAACCCAGTTTTTTGAATCGTTTTGTGAGGGCGTTTGTACCAAAAAATCCACGACGGATGGCCTGCATAAAATCATATTTTACAATTTTATCGTCAGTGCCATGAAAAAACATGGTTGGAGCCGGCTGTCTTTTATAATCAGGCTTTCCTTCAGTACTATAAATTCCACCTGCAAAAGCAATTACAGCAGCATACCTGAAATCCTCAGGCAATACTTTTGATCTTTGGTGCATATTTGACAATTCATAATCAACTTGTAATGAAGTAATTGCTCCGGCACTTGAACCGATCAAAATGATTTTTGTTTTATCAAATCCAATTTTATTTGCATTTCTATATAGGAAAGCAGTGGCTGCAAATAAATCTTCTGTAGCCATTTGAATTGACTTAACCATGGGGTTAAGAGCTGCAAGTCCACGTTTTTTTATTCCCTTCATTCCAAGCCTGTAATCGATAGCAGCAACCACAAATCCACTATCTGCCATTGATTTACAGAACTGCACATTATTGTCGTGCGATTTCGAACCCGCAAAAAATCCACCTCCGAAAACATACACTACACAGGCAGTGTTTTCAGTCTTCGATTCCGGCTGATAAACGTCCATGCTGAGCGAAAGTGTATCATATAGTGCAAATTCGTAGTTTTCAGGTTTCTTATCGAAAGAAAATAGTAAGAAAGGAATGAAAATAAACGCCAGAAGTATATTATATTTCATAAATAACGCAAGGGTAATATTCAACGAATCAGGTATTTAATTTTTAAATACAAATAACTGCAAATTTACAATTAAAGTTCAGGTATTAAAACAAAAAAAACTGAAATTTCCAATAAAATTTCAGTCAGGTTTGCTAAACAAATTTGGATCTACTCCTGAAATTTAGAATTGAAGCTTTCATCCCACAAATTTGCATTCGCAAGCCGCTTACGGGTTTCAGTATCAAAAAACATTATGGAGGCGCTATCGGCCGGACTAAGTTTAAATGCCTGGGGCTGTTTTACATAGTCAATTGTTGGAATTAAATGATACTGATATTTAGCATTGAGAATACCCTTGTGTACATACACAGGCATGTAGCTTGTTTTGATAAATTTAGTCATTGGGTCAATTTCGGCTCGAAGCAAAATTCCTCCATTCGTATGCGGCTTTCGCTGATTCGAAATTGAATTGCCCAGCGAATAAAAAACAGGCACATTTTTTAGTCCGGTCTGAATATATTCCATATTCTGCACCACATGTGGATGACTACCTACAATCAGATCCACACCGGATCGAACTAAAAAACGGGCAAACTCGTTTTGAGCTTGTGAAGCCTCCAATTCGTACTCATTTCCCCAGTGAATGGTCATTACAATAAGGTCTGCCAATAGCTCTTCGCAACGAGTAATATCCTCTTTAATTTCCACT
This sequence comes from Paludibacter sp., assembly GCA_034004015.1. Classification (GTDB taxonomy): domain Bacteria; phylum Bacteroidota; class Bacteroidia; order Bacteroidales; family Paludibacteraceae; genus Paludibacter. Next base: position 96,790 of record JAVEXN010000002.1, on the reverse strand, counting down.
GTATCAATCATATTTACATGATTCGGAGCAACAACAGGAATACCATTGGTTCCGTATGTACAATTCAGTAATGCGATACGAAAACTATCTTTTTCAAGGATTAGAGGATATATACTATCGCGTTCTTGTTTGTTCAGATAACTCCCGGCATGAAGCAAATCACGGTTTTTAATCGTTCTGATTGTTCGTTCGAGTCCGGCCTTTCCACGATCAAACACATGATTGTTGGCAGTCAGCATTACATCGTATCCGGCAAATTTCAGTCCATCGAGTAACGCATCGGGACTGGAAAAATTCGGATAACCACTATAAGGAGCACCAGCCAGGGGAACCTCGAGGTTTGCCACAGCAAAATCGGCTTCTTCGATATAGGGTTTTACATGTACGAAGCAATCCTCGTAATTATATTTACCCGTTTTGGCATTCAAAGCCGCTTTAAACTGAGGAGAATGTCCCATAATGTCACCTGCAAAAACAAGCACGATGTTTTCCTTATTTGGCAGGAGTGCGCGCTCAGGGTGTTCCTTTTGCAGAAAACTGCAAAATAGAAACAAAACAGTGAGCAGTAATATAAATTTTTTCATTCTTCTCAGGGTTAAGTGCCGAAAATCAGATTTCGAGTGCTCCGATAATTTCTTTTACCGAATTTATTTTGTGGCGTATCAAATAGTCTTCAATTCCTTCAAGTACTTTCTCGCAAACTTGTGGATCGATAAAATTAGCAGTACCAATTTGAACAGCAGCTGCACCTGCAAGAATAAATTCAATGGCATCAGTGGCATTCATAATTCCACCCATACCCACTACAGGAACTTTCACGGCATTAGCCACCTGCCAAACCATACGGAGTGCCACAGGCTTTACTGCAGGTCCAGACAAGCCACCTGTTACGGTTGATAACACAGGACGACGCTTTTCTGCATCGATTGCCATTCCCAGCAAAGTATTGATTAATGAGATAGAATCGGCTCCCTCTGCCTCTACAGCCAATGCAATCTCAGATATATTGGTTACATTAGGCGAAAGCTTCACCATTAACTCATTTCCATACACTCTTCGCACAGCCTTAACTACCTGAGCAGCAGAAGGACAGCTAGTTCCAAAAGCCATTCCGCCTTCTTTTACATTCGGACATGAAATGTTTAATTCAATTCCGGGAATTTTATCGAGCTCATTTAACCTTTCAGCTGTCTCAATGTAATCTTCTACAGTAGATCCGGAAACATTTACAAATATATCTGTACCGATGTTTTTTACAGTTGGATAAATGTGTTCAATAAAGTAATCGACACCCTTATTTTGCAGTCCCACAGCATTTAACATGCCGGCAGGAGTCTCTGCCATACGGGGATATGGGTTTCCCTGACGATCACGAAGCGTAGTTCCCTTCACAATTATACCGCCAATTCGCGATACATCCATGAAGTCAGCGTACTCAGTGCCATATCCAAAAGTTCCGGATGCAGTCATCACCGGATTTTTTAACTGCATTTTTCCTAAAGCAACACTTAAATCTACCATTTTAACTTCGAAATATTAAATACCGGTCCTTCGGTACATACACATTGATGTCCTTCAGTAGTATCGGTTACACAACATAAACAAGCTCCAAATCCACAAGCCATAGTATTCTCGAGAGATACCTCACAAAATATATTATTAAGGCTTGCGTAAGCAGCTACGGCTTTCATCATGGGTGTAGGTCCACAGCTGTAAATAGCGTCGAAATTACGGCCTTTAAGTACCGAATGTTGGGTGACAAAACCTTTTTCGCCATGACTTCCATCTTCAGTGGTTGTGTAAACGGTTCCATATTTGGCAAAATCATCGAGTTGAAGCAGATTTTCAGTTGAACGTCCACCCAACAAAAATGAACATTTGTATCCCTTTTCGAAAAGACAGGCGCCCCAAAATAGTAACGGTGCAATTCCAACACCACCACCCACAAGCAATACTTCGGATTCTATATTTTCAGGTAAACTAAAGGAATTACCTAAAGGCACCACAAGGTTCATAATCTCACCGGATTTGGCCTCACAAAGTTTTTTGGTACCATCTCCAACTTTCTGTATCAAAAGCCAGAGTTCATTCTTAGCGGTATCCACAAAATTTATGGAAATGGGGCGACGCAAAAATGTATTTGGGGAATTATCGACTCTTACTTCGGCAAACTGGCCCGGTAACATGGGAGGAAGCGGATCGTCTGAAGTAAGAATAATAAGTGAATACTGGTTGTTGAGTGTAATATTATCTTTTACAACCAAATTCAGGATGAATTTCTTCATTGATTTTTAATTGATTGTCAGATCTTTAAAAAACCCGACAGAATTATTTGTCTTATTAATATCGGGACACAAAATTACACTAAAAAAGCGAAATCGGCAAACTTCACTATCGGAATGATAACAATAGTGAGACAAAACTATAATTCTGCAAAAACAATGTTTAAATGAATCGCTTCACCGGGTTTCTGTAGAACATCGAATAAAAATACATTATCATTCTTTCGTTAAGGATGAAATTCCTGAAAAGTGTTGTCGTCATAATACACAATAATTTTTACAGGACTTTTTGATACGACAGGAATGGAATTATTGCTCAATTGTGGTTCATCGAGTTTAGAAATATTATTATTAGTGGCTCCATTAATAATATTAACGTTTTCTTTCTGAATGACTACGGATGGCGATGGAGTTTTTTGATGTGCTTTTGGCTCATAAACATCTGATTCTTTGGCATTTTCATCAAAAGAATCGAACAAAGTGGGCGCCTGAGAATTCTTTTCCTGACGAAACATTGGCTCTTTATCAAGAATAAGCCATTCTGGATTGATAGAAGTGAAGCGGCTCATTATTTTTTTGAGTACATCCAGACTTGGACGATTACGTCCGTTCAGTATGTGCGACAATGTTGAGCCCTGAATTCCTATCTCGGCTGCAAATTGTGCTGAATTCAAGTTGAATTCCTGCATAACTTTATCAATCTTGTCTTTATCTTCCATAAAGTATCAACATTATATTTGTAACAGTACAATAATTAGTAGTTCACAAAGATATGTGAAATACTTTACATATGCAAATCGAATACAAAAGTAAAAGGAGTATATTTGTGATATTACAAATGTACTTTCCAGCATTATATACTACATGATCAATATATAATACTATACTCTGATTATTAATATATTATGTAAATAAATCTGAATTAATAGTTATTAGATTATTAGTTTATATATACATATATAATATCTCTGATTATTAAGTACATATAGTTATAAATAGTTTATGTATGAGCATTTTAGTAATATAATATCACAACTGTAAAAACAACATGCACTTATAATTTATATAAATACTATAAGTTGCTGATATACTGTAATCTATATATAATTTATATTTGTTTTTATACTAATGTTCATATGTCGGAACATATGTAAAATTTGATATGTTTGTAAATAATACTATTGTAAAATTAGTATTTCTTGGGCCTGCTTTTGCAAATACATTTGTAAATACATATTATTCACAAATATATACTCACATTTGTATTCGATTTTTTTTGTGAAATTCACAAGTCAATATCTACAAGCATAAAGTAATGATTCAACAACTGGATTGTTACAAATATCAGAGAAGAAGATGGAGAAGAGGAAATGATTTCTAATAAGGAGGAAGTGGAACCTATAAAAATATTTGTGAACTTATACCCTACTTATAACAATTAAATGGGAGTTTATTGTTAAAATAGTACTGTTTTGTAGAATGTATAAAATCAGGACATTAAAAAATCAGCCTATATGTTTAATAATCTGAGATTTAGGACGTAAAATGAGTTCTGAGATTTTAATATTTAATACCGGCATTTACAGTTACACACAAATACCAGATTCTCGCAACAAAAAAAAACAGGATCCGGAAAAATTCCGAACCCTGTTATTTAAATTTCAATGTTTTCTTATCTTTTATTCTGCTGAAGCAGGTGCTACACCAGCAAGTTCCTGGTCAACAAGAATACGACCACAGTATTCACATACGATCACTTTTTTGCGAAGTCTGATATCAAGTTGTCGCTGTGCAGGAATTTTGTTGAAACAACCACCGCATGCATCGCGCTGTACATAAACTACAGCCAAACCATTACGTGCATTTTTGCGTATGCGTTTGAAAGCTGTTAGTAAACGTGGCTCGATCATACCTTCGATATGTTTAGCCTGCTCACGTAATTTTTCTTCTTCCTGTTTTGTTTCAGCTACAATTTCGTTGAGCTCACCTTTCTTTTGTTCCAGGTCAAGTTTTCTTTCAGAAAGTTTGTCCTTTGTAACTTGTTGCTCAGAAATTTTGCTTTCACGGGTAGCAGTATATTCACGAATACGTTTCTCGCACAATTCGATTTCGAGGGTTTGAAACTCTACTTCTTTCGATAAATTATCGAATTCACGATTATTTCTTACGCTCTTTTGTTGTTCTGCGTAACGTTCAATTTTAGTTTTAGCTTCCTCAATTTCAATCTTTTTGCTATTAATATTAGCGAGAAGATCAGCAATCTCAGCATCAAAATGTTCCAGACGAGTATTCAGTCCTATGATTTCATCTTCGAGGTCCTGTACTTCGAGCGGAAGTTCGCCACGTAAGATTTTTATTTCGTCAATTTTAGATACCACTTTCTGAAGATCGTATAATGCAAATAACTTTTCTTCAACGGTGATTTCTTTTTCTGCTTTTGTTTCTGTAGCCATACTGATTACAAGTAGTTTATGGGATTTGTTTTAATTTCGGAAATTCGGACTGCAAATTTAGGCATTTTTTTCGTAATTATCTCATAAAAAATGTCTTTTGTGAACTGTTCGCTTTCAAAATGTCCAATATCGGCGATTAAAATTCGCTTTTCAGCATCAAAAAATTCATGATATTTAAAATCACCTGAAATATACACATCTGCATTCGCAGCTATGGCATCGGACAGGAATGTGCTTCCTGAACCTCCACACAAAGCAACTCTTCGAACTTTGCGCTCTGAAAGTTCCGTATATCTCAAGGTTTGAAGTGAAAAGACATTTTTAAGCTTCAATAAAAAATCCATTTCGCTCATTTCGTCAGGAAGCTCACCTACAATCCCTGCTCCTACCTGATTCCACGAATTTTTAAGTGGAACAAAATCGAAAGCCGGCTCTTCGTAAGGATGTGCTTTTAACAATGCACTCAGAACTTTATTCTTAAGATATTCAGGCAAGATAAGTTCAATACGAACTTCCTGTTCTGAATGAAGTTCTCCCTGAAGACCTACAAATGGTTCAGCCTCCTCACCTGCCCTAAATGTGCCAATGCCTTCGGTATTAAAACTGCAACTGTCGTAGTTACCAATTTGTCCTGCTCCTGCTGCAAACAATGCTTCACGCACTGCATAGCTATGCAGTTTAGGAACAAATGTCACAAGTTTGAGTAGAATATCGGTTTTGGGCTGTAAAATATACCTGTTCTGCAATCCAAGCAAATCGGCCATACGACCACTTACGCCTTTGGCCACATTGTCGATATTAGTATGAGCTGCATACACGGCAATATGATGTCGTATACACTTTAATACACAACGCTCAATATCGCTTTTTCCGGTTATGCGCTTCAAGCCTTTAAAAATAAGTGGATGATGCGCAATGATAAGATTGCAGTTATTTGAAATTGCCTCATCGACTACAGCCTCAGTTACATCAATAGTTAGAAGAACCGCTCTGACCTCGGTTGTAGGCTCACCTACAAGGAGTCCGGCATTGTCGTAGCTTTCCTGTAATTGCAGGGGGGCAAACTCTTCAATCCATTGTGTAACTTCGCTGACAATCATAAATTTACTTTTCTTCGGCCACAGCTTCCTCTTCTTTCGAAACAAAATCTGTGATATTATTATTAATCAATAAATTATACCAACTAATCAGTTTACGAATATCGCTTGGATAAACTCTGTCGCGATCATAATCGGGCAATACTTCCGACATAAACTTTCTCAGAGTATCATTATCCGCTTTTGCATCCACAGAAGCAGGCTGTCCGTTTTCTTTGGTTTTCAGTTTTTCGAGTACTTCTGCGAGTGGAACTTCCTCCGTTTCAGTAAACATAGCGATATCGCCAAGTGAAACAACCTTATCGCGCGAATATGCCGGAATGCGCTTTCCATCGACAAGCGATTCAACGATCAACATATTTTTTGCCTGCGATACCAATTTGAAAAGACCGGGTTTTCCGGTTACTGATAAAATTTCTTTTAACATGATATTTTAAATAATGACTTTGATGAATTTTCAATCTTTAGAGTTCAGAACAAAACACCGGATTGAATGATTTCTTTATTTAATTTAGAGTAATATTTTTTAGTAATACAAAAATAATGCTTTTTCTGAATGTGCAGCCTTAATAAAAGTTAGAAGAAGAATTTACATTTGAGAATAGCATGCATAAACTTAATATTGTTTTCATTCGCACATAATAGTATTTGTACAAACATCTGTAAAACATAGACTTATTATTAAATGTAATTTTTAAAATCGGATAATTTAATTTTACCTTCGTATATTGCTTTGCCCGTGATAACAGCAGGAATTCCGGCGTCATTCAGGTCATCAATATCTTTTATTGAGCTAACTCCTCCACTGGCAATAAGGTACATTTGAGGCTCAGCTTTCAACATTTTTTTATACAGTTCGATAGCGGGTCCCTGCAACATACCATCCTTACTTATATCTGTACAGATGACTTTGGAAATTCCTTTTTGCATGAAATTAGTCACAAAAGGCATGAGTTCCAATCCTGTAGTTTCAGTCCAACCTGACACTGCAATCATTTCATCTTTTACATCGGCTCCCAGAATTATTTTATCGGGACCATATTTTTCAATCCAGGATAAAAATATCTCCATATTTTTAACAGCTATACTCCCACCCGTCACCATTGACGCACCCGACTCGAAAGCAATTCGCAAATCGTCGTCACTTTTCAGCCCACCACCAAAGTCGACAACAAGTGAGGTTTTTGAGGCAATTTGTTCGAGGACACGATGATTTACAATGTGATGAGCCTTAGCTCCATCAAGGTCAACAAGATGTAAGCGCCTGATTCCGGCATCGGCAAACATCCGGGCTACTTCGAGTGGGTTTTCATTGTAAACTTTTTTTTGATTGTAATCACCCTGCGAGAGTCTTACGCATTTACCATCAATCAAATCGATAGCAGGAATTATTTCTATCACGCTTTTAAAAATTGATTAGTTAATATTTTATTGAGTATCTACAAAAGTACATAAAAAATGCCATTTTATGAATTGACGAAGATATTCAGAAGTAAATTTCATCAATACAATTCAAATTTTCACATAAACATAATTAGCATTGTACACCTTACTTTCAAATAGATAGCAAGAAGTAAAATTCATGTAAATAATTAATTGCCGGACAATTATAAAAAATAAACCGGAACTGAAAATCAAAATTTCAATTCCGGGTTCAAATGTTTTCAGCTAAAACCCAATAGGTCTTTCGCATTTTGTACCGAAGCCTCAGTAAGCTGTTTACCACTTAGCATTTGAGCGAGTTGAGTTATACGTTCTTCTGCAGTCAGTTTACGAATATAGGTTTGAGTTTGCAGCCCTTTATCGTCCTTATATACAAGAAAATGTTGAGAACTTTTAGCCGCAATTTGAGGTAAATGTGTAATCGTGATTACCTGCATAGCTTCCCCCATTTTTTGCATTATCTCGCCCATCCTGTCTGCAATCTCGCCTGAAACTCCGGTGTCAATTTCATCGAAAATAATTGTGGGTAATTCAGATTTATTTGCAACTAAATATTTGATTGACAGCATCAATCTTGAAATCTCACCACCTGAAGCAATGAGTTGAACTGCCTGCATATCACGATTTTTATTGGCTGAGAACAGGAATTGAACTTCGTCATTACCACTAGGGCCAAAATTTTCAAGCGTTGATATTTCAACTTCGAAGCGAATATTTGGCATCCCGAGTTGTTTGAGTTGCCTTACTAAAAAGTCAGCAATTGGTTTTGTGGCTTTTCGGCGTGTTTCGGAAAGTTTTAAGGCTGCAGAAGTTACATCTGATTTCGATTCAGCAATTCGGTGTTTAAGTGATTCAATCTCTTCGTCGAAAGAATCTATGCGCTGAAGTATTGAATCAAACTCATCGCGCTTCCGGATAAGTTCTTCAGTCGTATCGGCCTTGTATTTTTTTTGGAGTGTATAAATGTCGCTCAAACGATTTTGTACCCATTCAAGACGCTGCGGATTATACTCTACTTTATCGGCAAAACTATTTAGTTCATTACAAATATCTTTCAAATCGATATAAACACTATCAATGCGTTCGAGCCATTCATTGGCTTCAGGTACATACTTTTTAATTCGCGACAAAGAATTCTGCATTTCTTTAATCATTGGAAGTATCGATTTCTCTTCATCCAACAGAATAACTGAAGCCTGAAGTTCTATTTTGATTTCTTCCGCATGACTAAGTGTTTGCAGTTCAGCCTCCAACTCTTCCTGTTCTCCCGACTTAAGAGCTGCTTCGTTCAACTGATTAAACTGAAAACGAACAAAATCGAGTTCTGCAGACTGCTTTGAAGCCATATTTTCAAGCTTTTTCAGTTCGGCAATTTCATTCTGCCAACGAGTATAAACTTCTGAATAATAAAGTAGCTGTTTTGAATTCTGAGCAATCATATCGACCACTCCAAGTTGATAACCTTCGGAACCAAGCAATAAATTATCGTGTTGCGAATGAATATCGATAAGGCGTGAAGTTAGTTCGCGTAACACGTTCAGCGATACGGGCGTATCGTTAATAAAAGCTCTGGATTTGGCATTTCCGGTAATTTCGCGTCTGATCAGGCATAGTTTTGAAGAAGTCTGATCAAGATCATTTTCATTAAAAAAAGAAGTCAGCGAAGGATAAGCTTCAATATTAAATTCCGCTTCAATAATACATTTATCTGAGTCAGTTTTAATGGCTTTTGTATCGGCACGTTGTCCCAGAATGAGCGATAAAGCTCCGAGAATAATCGACTTTCCGGCACCAGTTTCACCTGTGAGTACCGAAAAACCTTCATTAAAATCGATATGTAGTTCGGAAATCAGCGCGTAATTTGAGATATACAACGATTTCAGCATATTTTGTATTTCAGTACTTATTTTTTATTCATTATACGTTCGTAACGATCAGCTCCGGTCGGATTTACATCTGACAATACCTGTACAGCATCGGTTTTCTCTTTTTCTCCTGCTTTTGAGAAGATATTAATCAATTCATCATTTTTAGCATCGAGAAATGAAGAAATAATAACTGCTGATGGACGTGCCCGGTTTGCTTCACGTAAAACAGGTAATCCCGCCAAAATACGAGCACGCGCATTGGTTATATTGGCTGACATTTCGTCGAGTCCCAAACGATGGTATTCGTAGAAAAAGTTACGATATTTTTTAAACGCCTCGTCGAGAATATTGTTGATAAGCGCATATCTGTTTCGCGGACTTTCGAAAGCTTTCCAACCGGGCAGGTCAGCTGCCTGAGCTGCATTTACTATCGATTCGGCAGTCTGAAAAAACGGCGTCCCTCCCATCCTGCTGTACGAATCCATATCGTATCCGATTATGAGATATGCATAATAAGCCAACACAGCAGTAAGATTTGAATTTATTGTATTTTCGGTCATTTCCAACTGATCAAATTCCTTATATTCAAACACATATTCGTTATCTTTGTAATTAAACAGAGTGGAATTGTAGGATGAATTATAAACCGGACGGCGCGACTGAATCTGAATTTCAGCCGAGAACACATTATTCTCAACTTTTTTTACAATAATATTCATGCTGCATTCAATTTTCTCATCGGTCGTATAGCTCATTTCTGTCCAACGACGGTTGTTTACAAATTCCATCATCGATTTCTGAAGAGTGTTGAAAACCGACTTGTTGGTTCCCTGCACCTGATCAGAATTTATCTGGATATTGCAATTTAACTCCTGCGCATTTGAGAACACAAGACTTATACCGAGGAAAAATAAGATGAGAATTGTTTTTGCAGACATAGTTTTAACAAAAGATAAACTGATTTTTCAAAATATACATTAGAAAATCAGTGTATTAATTTCATTGATAATATCATCAGCTACTTCGAGTTTACTTTTCAGTTCGTACTCACGCTGCAGGCCTGATCGGTGTATGATGGAGACTTTGTTGGTATCGAAACCAAAACCGGAATTCGGATCCTGTAAAGAATTAAGCACAATAAAATCGAAGTTTTTTCGCTCCATTTTACTTTTAGCATTTGCTTCTTCGTTGTTGGTTTCGAGAGCAAAACCTACCAGAAATTGTTCGTGACGCTTAATTTTACCAACTTCGGCAGCAATGTCGAGTGTAGGTTTTAGTTCTACAACCAAATTATCATGTTCACGCTTCAATTTATAATACGACTGAGAAACAGGCGTAAAATCGGCAACTGCAGCGCAAAGAATTGCTCCATCCATTTTATCGAATTTCGAAAGTACAGCTTTGTACATTTCTTCGGCCGATTCCACATTGATACGATTAATTGCAGCATGTTTTGCACGCACATTTACCGGTCCGGTAATAAGTGTAACTTCAGCTCCCTGTTTTGCACAAGCATCGGCCAGTGCAAAACCCATTTTACCTGACGAATAATTACCTACAAAACGTACGGGATCTATCTTTTCGTATGTGGGTCCGGCCGTAATCAGCACTTTTTTATCCGACATCAATTTTGGTGTAAAATAGTCGTCGAGAAATTGCACAATGTTTTCAGGTTCTTCCATCCTGCCTTTTCCTTCGAGACCACTTGCAAGCTGCCCTACAGCAGGCTCAATAATCTGATTTCCATACGAACGTAAAATATCAAGATTATGTTTTGTAGAAGGATGTGCGAACATATCCAGATCCATGGCCGGGGCTACAAATACAGGGCATTTAGCTGAAAGATATGTAGTTAGAAGTAAATTATCAGCCACTCCATTTACCATTTTTCCAATTGTATTGGCTGTAGCCGGGGCAATAAGATAAGCATCGGCCCACATACCAAGATCGACATGACTGTTCCAGTCGCCATTTTCAGGATTAAAAAATTCGACAAGAATTGGATTTCTTGAAAGCGTGGCAAGGGTAAGTGGTGTGATAAACTCTTTAGCAAGTGGAGTCATAATAACTTTTACTTCCATACCTTCTTTCACAAGTAAACGAACGAGATGAGCTGCTTTGTAAGCAGCAATACTACCTGTAACTCCGAGAATAATTTTTTTACCCTGTAACATGATATATAAGATTCAAAATGTTGATTTAATGTTTTACTCACACAAAAATACAAAATAGAATTGAACTACTTACAATTAAAAAAATAAAATGATTATCCGTTGTATTACCTAAATTGATTTTTATATGTAACTGAGGCTATCATAAGCCTATCAAATAAATTTTCTCCAAAATATCTTCTGTTGAATTTGTAACAGAATTCGTTCAGGTAGTTTTGAAGATATTCAGGTTTAATATCGTGATAAATATCCAGTAACATTCGTTTAGCGTTACTGATTGCTATATGAACCCAAGGTAATACCTTTCCAATTTCTTGTTTTGGTATTACTTGTGGTCGGTGCTCTTTGACAATATCTTTTAATTTGACGTAAGAAGTTGAATCATCAGAATCAATGGTTGATTCTTTAGTTACATTGTTTTCAACCAACGAAGTTATTGTAGCGGATTTTAAGTCATTTATAACAATCATTTTGATATGTCCCACTTGCCTGGGCTTACCAGTTTTGGTTGTCTGTCCTTCAACGGGTTGACTTTCTGCCATTACAAGAACTTTGCTTTTTTTCTGACTTCCACGACCTCTTTTCAATGGTTTTTTCTTTTCGTCATCAGGAGTTTCAGTTGAAAAGAAACCTTCATCTAATTCAATGACACCTGATAATGAATACATTTCATCTCTTTTGCCCATAATCTCACGTAGTTTATGGAGTAAAGTCCAGATTGGCTCGTAGCGTTTGTGTCCCAATTGACGCTGAAGTTCTGCCGCTGAAAAGCTTTTCTTTGTACTTGTCAACAAATGAATAGCTATAAACCAATAACGAAATGGCAATTGAGAACCATGCATTACTGTATTGGCACGTAAACTTTGACGTTTACCGCATTTCTTGCATTCATAGCATTCTTTGTCTTGTTTCCAATAATGCTGTGTACTCTTACAGTGTGGACAAACAACACCTTGTTGGTCACGATACGCTTTAAATTGGATTCGACAACTTGCTTCGTCTGGATATTGTTCTACAAAATTTAGTAAATTCATGCCTTTTCTGATTTGTTTTTACAAAAATAATCAAATTAGGCGAAATAACGGATAATCATAAAAAATAAAAGAACCGTGAAAGTCATTAGTGACTTTCACGGTTCTTTTATTTAATACACTAATTACGAAACACTTATGTTCGGAATGTGTCAATATGTAAATTATCTGAAATTATTTCAGTTTGCTGTCCTTCAGAGGATTGCGATAATAAATCTTATCTTCGATAAATTCCTGAGTAGCAATAAGTACCGGTTTTGGAAGTTTCTCGTAATAACGTGAGATTTCAATCTGTTCACGGTTTTCGAACACTTCTTCGATATTTTCGTTCAACGACGAAAATTCAACCAGTTTTTTATCAAGTTCCGATTTAATTTCGGCACTGATCTGATTGGCTCTTTTGGCAATAATTTTTACTGTTTCGTACACATTACCAACATTTTCACTTAGCGAGCTCATGTCGCGCGAAATGGTATTCGTAGGTGCGTTCACTTTTTTGTAATCCATACTTTTGTATATTTAGTCTTTTACTATTTTTTTACATTCACTAAAAATCCGGTCAGCCTGTCTTTTCAGTTTTCCATCAGGAAACTCATTGATAAAGTTATAATATTCATCAATAGTATTTCTGTATCTCTCAATTTTCTTTTCTTCCACACTCTGAACTGCCTGTTGATATTTCGATTCGAGAATGATCATCGACAATTCTTCGCGGTACTTGTTATTTGGAAATTTCTTAAGCCCGTTTTGAGCTGTAATTGCAGCCGATTCATAATTATTGGCAAGATAATTTCCTAAATTAAAATACAATCTGGAGTTTATCAGATACTTATAAGCAAGCTTATCATTCATTTCGTCGAGCAACTTATAAGCCTCCGGAGCACGTTCACTTTCGGGATAAACATCCACAAACTCCTGCAAAGCCGTTATTGCATCGAAGGTAGCCGTCTGATCGAGTCGTGCATCTGGCGAATCGAGATAATAACAATAACCAATCATAAATTTAGCATCGGTTATATATTTACCTTTCGGATAAGTTTTCACATAAGTCTTATAATATTCGCTGGCAGAGAAATAATCCTTCTGCCCCATGTACGATTTTGCGATATAATTCAGAACTTCTTCTGAACGTTCGGTACCTTTATAGTAAATGGCAATTTCGTCGAACAAGGTACTTGCACGCATAAAATCGCCTTTTTCGAAATATTCAATTGCCTTTGTATATTTCAGTTCGGGATCGGTACTTTTGAGCAGTTTCTGATATTCACCACAAGCACTTAAAAACACGACTGAAAGTATTAGTAAAAATGAAATTTTTTTCATGTTGAAAATTGGACTGCAAAAGTAGTTAATATATTGATAATAAAAAAATAAAAACGATATTTTTTTGAATTTCTATGTTGAAATTCCGACATTTAAGTTAAACGCTGAACTATTTAACCAGCAAAATCAGAATAACATTCACTTCAAGAAAAAAGGAGCAACCTATTTTTGAAGATATTTTTCGAAACCTTTGGTCTGGGTTGTTTTAAACTCGCCCTTTTCGTCGGAATAAATCAAATAACAGTCAAGTCCATCAATTTCGTTACATATTTTCATTGCACTATCAACTCCTAAAACCATAAAAGCTGTAGCATAAGCATCGGCAGTCATACAATCAGGCGCTACCACTGTAGCACTCAACATATTATGATCCACAGGCTTTCCTGTTCTGGGATCGATAGTATGAGCAAATTTTTTGCCATCGCGAAAATAAAACTGTCTGTAATTTCCCGAAGTGGTCAAACCTACATTGGTTACACTAATAATCGTCTGAATTTCAGCAGATTCATTTACAGGATCATCCACAGGCTTATCAATTCCTATTTGCCAGTTTTTACCTTTCGGATTTTTTCCTTTACAAACAATTTCGCCGCCAATATCAATCATATAATTTTTGCAACCATGTTTCTCAAACAAATCAGCAATCAAATCGGCCGATAGTCCCTGCGCAATAGCACTTGCATCCAGCATAATATCAGGATTTTGTTTCACAATGCGATGATTTTCGAGCGATATCTTATTATATCCGATTAAAGGCATAATAGGCTGAATATCCGGCTCTTCTGCACGACTCTTATTGCCAAAACCAAATCCCCATGCATTTACCAAAGGCGCAACAGTAATGTCGAATGCACCATTTGTTTTTTCGGAAATTTGACGGGCAGCATAATACATTGTTTCAAAATATGCATCAGTCATCACGCTATCCACATTTTTATTGATGCCCGAAATAATTGAGTTAGGATTATAAGTTGACAATGAGGCATCAAACTCGTTGAAGAATTTTTCGATTTCAACCCGGATGTCTTTTCCTTCAGGATGTTGATATACAGCCGAGTAATATGTTCCCTGTGCTTTTCCTTCGTTATGCGTATAAGGAAGTTCGGCTTCGGCCTGAGGGCGATGGAAAATTAATGCATAAGCCAGAATTATTAGTGCAATAATAGCAAATCCGGCAGCACGTTTGTTTATTTTCATTTTTTATAATTGATCTCTCTCCTAAAAAAAAGGAGAAAGAGAATTTTTACATTAGTATGATTGTGACCTTATTACAAATTGAATAAAAGTCTTTTTCCTCTGATATTCTCATCGATAATTCCGTTATTGTACACATGCTGACCATTTACCCATGTATCGGTTACTTTGTGATTAAATGTTGTAGATTCGAAAGGCGACCATGCACATTTATAAAGTATATTATCCTGATTTACTGTCCATTCTGATTCCGGATCTACAAGAACCAGATCGGCAAAATATCCTGGACGAATATAACCCCGGCGATCGATACGGAATAAATCAGCCGGTGCATGACACATTTTCTGAATCACTTTTTCGTAGCTGAAAACACCATTGCGAACCATTTGAAGCATTGCCACAAGTGAATGTTGTACGAGTGGTCCTCCCGAAGCAGCTTTCAGACACGAACCTTCTTTTTCGCGGAGTAAATGTGGCGCATGATCAGTCGCCACCACATCAATTTTATCAGTTTTTAAAGCTTCAATCAAAGCCAGACGATCTGATTCTGCCTTTACAGCAGGATTCCATTTGATGCGATTTCCATATTTTTCGTAGTCGGCATCCGAAAACCAAAGGTGATGCACACAGATTTCTGCTGTAATATTCTTTTGAATCAATGGAATGTCATTTCTGAACAATTCCATTTCTTTTTCGGTAGAAATATGCAGTACGTGAAGTCTTGCATTGTATTTTGAGGCCAGCTCAACAGCAAACGACGACGAACGATAACAAGCTTCGGCATTGCGGATAAGCGGGTGATATTTTATGGGCAAATCATTGCCATAAAGGCCTGTGTAATGTGCTTTATTTTGTTGAATTGTAGCTTCGTCCTCGCAATGTGTAGCAATCAGCATAGGTACTTCAGCAAAAATCCCGCTCAACGTTTCTTTGTTATCAACCAGCATATTACCTGTCGAAGAGCCCATAAATACTTTCACTCCACATACAGTTCGCGGATCAACTTTTCGAAGTTCGTCGAGATTATTGTTAGTGGCTCCCATATAGAACGAAAAGTTTGCGAATGCCTTGTCGGCGCCCATCAAATATTTGTTTTCGAGCGCTTCTACGGTTGTTGTAAGCGGCATAGTATTGGGCATATCCATAAACGAGGTTACGCCACCAGCCACAGCCGCTCTCGACTCGGAATATATATCCCCTTTATGCGTAAGACCCGGATCGCGAAAATGTACCTGATCATCAATAACACCCGGAATAAGTATTTTTCCACTTGCATCAATTACTTGTGTATTATCGGGAACTTCATTTTGATAGTCACCTTCAGTAACACTTACAATCAATTTATTTTCAACAAGAACAGAGCCGGTGTAAGTCCGTCCCTCATTAATTATTGTTGCGTTTTTTATGAGTAGTTTCGACATTTTGTGTGAGTTTTATGCATTAAAACAGATTCTGGCACTATCTGGTTTTCTGTTTAACCGGAAATTTACGAAACCAACTGTTTAACTTGAGCTGAATGACACCAAAAAATGCTTCTCCAAAAATACCACCACTCATTTTGGAAGTTCCAAGTTCACGATTTATAAAGATAATAGGCACTTCGGTAAGTTTAAAACCACATTTATAGGCGGTGAATTTCATTTCCACCTGAAAAGCATATCCTTTAAAGCGTATTTTATCAAGCTCGATGGTTTCGAGCACTTCGCGTCGGTAGCATTTAAAACCCGCAGTTGTATCGGCAATTTTCATCCCCAACACAAAACGCACGTATTTCGAAGCAAAATAAGACATTAAAACGCGTCCGATGGGCCAGTTTACAACATTTACACCCGTTATATAACGCGAACCAATAGCCACATCGGCTCCCATATTGGCGCATGCATCATAAAGTCGGGCTAAATCATTGGGATTGTGCGAAAAATCGGCATCCATTTCGAAAATATAGTCATAACCATTGGCTAAGCCCCATTTAAAACCAGCGATGTAGGCAGTTCCCAGACCGAGTTTCCCCTGACGTTCGACCATAAAAAGGCGATCGGGGAATTCCTGCTGAAGCTTTTTGACGATTGCAGCAGTTCCATCCGGTGATCCATCCTCAATAATAAGGATATGAAACGACAGAGGCTGATTAAAAACAGCTCTGATAATATTCTCAATATTTTCCTTTTCGTTGTAGGTTGGAATAATTACTAATTTCGCTGGCATGACTATGGGTTTTAAAACGGATAAATTATTATTTTAAACAACTATATTTCAAACAATTAATGACAAATTAATCAAACACATAAAGCTCCGAAGGTGAATAACGGTCGAGCACTACAAGTTGAATATCTTCTCCCACTTTTACATTTTTTTGAGTCAAGCTATCGGCAATTGTTTGGAAAGCTCTTTCCGGACTATTGTTTTCGCGACTCAGGTGACACAAAAAAACATATTTCAATTTTTCATTGTAATTCTCAGAGAGAAAGCCTGCGGTTTGAGTATTACACAAATGTCCGTTGCCATTTCGGATACGCTCCTTTAAATGAATGGGATATGGGCCATTTTGAAGCATTTCGTTATCGTAATTAGCTTCGAGCACCATATAATCAGCAACTTTCAGATTTTCAGCGGCATTTTCGCACACATGACCCAAATCAGTAGCAAAGGTAAATATTTTTTCTTTATAACATACTTTGTAACCCACATTATCAGTGGCATCGTGCGAAACCGGAAAAGCTGTCACATTAAAATCGCGAATCTGCACAGTTTCAAACTTTTCGATAAATTTCCGGCTTGTATGCAGTTTTTCAGTCACACAATAACTTCGCTGCACTCCTTCGTGCGTCAATCGGGTGGCATAAACCGGTATATTATAACGTTCGCCAAGCGAACCTATTGCCCTGATGTGGTCGGCGTGATCGTGAGTAACAAATACAGCCATTATATTGTGAAAATCCAATCCGATATTTCTGAGATTTTTCCTTATAGTCCTCACTCCTATCCCTGCATCAATCAGAATACCATACGAAGCATTGCCCAGAAAATAACAATTTCCACTGCTTCCGCTCCCCATGCTCTGAAATCTCAATTTGTCCATATTTTCGATTCTAATAATAAGTTTACAAAATTAACACTAAAAACTGATTAATCAGCAGAAAATATCGGAAATAAAGTTAAGCATTTGGGCATTCAGCCATAAAATTGTATAAAATGAAATAATGTTGGATTACAAAAAATGTAATTTTGGACAATTATACTCCATTCTGTACTAATTATGAATCAGGCAAAATAAATATCAGAATTAAATCTTTATATTTGCATGTGTATTTGTTAACTTTGAATTTATGAACGATACAAGACGATTGATTGCTGTTGCAGTTTTTTCACTCATCGTATTATTATTCAACATAATATTATTCCCGATGACTGAAATCAATAATCCATCGGAAGGTTTTACAATGTTGGATTTACGTTCATCTTACGACCTAAATTATGTAATGAAATTATTTGGCACTATCGGCACAGAAGGACGTTTGCACTATCTGTACTTTTTAGTTGCTGATACAATATACATTTATGCCTATTTTATGCTTTCGTGGCATGTCATTATTTTTTTGCAGAGAAATATTGGAAAACTTGGAGTGCTTACAGCATTTCTTCGCTTTTCGGCAATTCCTGCAATTCTATTTGATATTTTCGAGAACATTAACACCTTCTTGTTGCTTTTGAATTTTCCCGAAATTACCGATAAAATGGTTTCAAGAGGATCTGTAGCAAGCATGTTAAAGTGGTATTGTGTTTCGGGACTCGTATTAATCGTTATCAGCTACAAATTCTATCTGCTTTTACGACAATTATTCTGGATTTTGAGAAATAAAACAAATATTATTCAACCAACAAAAAATACTTAACATTTATGACTTTTCAAACCGAATTTACGCTCCGTGCGCGCTCACGTGGTATGCATTTGATTACCGACGAAATTATCAGCAATCTTCCACGATTACCCGAGGCAGGAATCCTGAATTTGTTTATGAAACATACTTCTGCCGGACTTACAATAAACGAAAATGCCGATCCTGATGTACAAGTTGATTTAAGCAGAATATTTGACAAACTGATTCCCGAAAACGAACCATTTTACGTACATACACTCGAAGGCGACGACGATATGCCGGCGCATGCAAAGTCTTCTATTGTGGGAGTAAGCCTTTCAATTCCTGTTACAAAAGGAAAACTAAATATGGGTGTTTGGCAGGGTATATATCTTTGCGAATTTCGACTTCATGGAAAATCAAGAAAGGTAGTCGCAACAATAATCAGCTAATTTAAAACGAATTAATAAAAATACAGAAATTTGAATTCAATAAGGAATGAGGAAACTAAAAATCTTTTCAACAGCATTGTTTTTTCTGATATTTCTTCAAATAAGCGCCATTGAATTAACCCGTGAGCGGGCACTGAGTTTATCCCGAATGCCGCTTTCCTGTATTTCGCAGGAATGGCCGAACAAAACTTCGCACATGTCCGACAGCGCCGACGATCACAGGCTGTTACCGTCCGAAATTCATCCCGTTTTTTTTGGTTGCCTCGACTGGCACAGCAGCGTTCACGGACACTGGTTGCTGGTAAAAATTCTGAAACAATTTCCCGATATTGAAAACCGTGACAGTATTATAAGCCTGCTCAATCAATCGTTTAAAACTGAAAAAATGATTGAAGAAGCTACATATTTCAGTCAATACACAGGTGGAAAAACGTTTGAACGTACTTATGGTTGGGCATGGTTGCTAAAACTCGACGAGGAATTGCTGCTCTGGAACGACCCACAGGCCCGCGAGTGGCATAAAACGCTACAACCACTCACCAAAACGATTGTAAAACTATGGAAAGACTATCTGCCCAAACAAACCTACCCTAACCGTACCGGCGTTCATCCAAATACGGCTTTCGGACTGGCTTTTGCCATTGATTATGCAAGAGCTGTGAATGATAAAGAGTTCGAAAATCTGATTATTCAAAAAGCAACAGACTTCTATGTTGACAACCAAAAAGTTCCGGCATATTTCGAGCCCGATGGAAGCGATTTTTTCAGTCCATCGCTGCTTGTGGCCGACCTTATGCGTAGAATAATGACAAAAGACGATTTCTCGAAATGGTTCGACAGATATCTTGAAAAGCGAAGCCTCGATCGGCTCATGACGCTTGCCGAAGTGAGCGATAGAACTGACTATCAGATTGTTCATTTAGATGGGCTTGCTTTTAGCAGAGCCTGGTGCATGAAAGGCATTGCCAGTCATTTGAATAATAAAAAGAAAGCTCAATTGCTTCTGCAAACAGCTAATCATTTTATTGAAAGTGCTTTGCCACATATCTCGCACAATAATTATGGCGGAAGTCATTGGCTGGCAAGTTTTGCACTTTACGCCATGCAATAAAGTCTGATAAATAGATCTGACTTTGTAAAAGTCATCGGATATCCGATGGCTTTTTTTTATTGCATTATTCAAACATAAAATAAATATTATTCAAGTAAAAATAAATATTATTGAACTATTTATTTGTTTTATGAAAAACTTCTTCTATTTTTGCAGAAACTAAAAACCGAATAATATGCTACCTACACATTGTCCGAGTTGCCGGTCGCAACTCAAAGTAAAATGCATGAAGTGTGAACAATGCGAGACCGAAGTAACAGGTTTGTACGAATTGCCTGTGCTGGCATTGCTCTCCGACGCAGATAAAAATTTCATTTTGAAATTTGTGAAATACAGCGGAAGTCTGAAAGAAATGGCCTTAGATTTGAAACTCAGCTATCCGACAGTGAGAAATATGTTGAACGAAATCATTTCAAAAATTGCTGATTATGAAAACAAATGAACTTGGAAGCTTAATATTCAATCCTTTTAAGCGAATTGCTGGCTGGGATGCTTTTGGAGTTGGATTAGTGATAGTAGTCCTGACTACATTTACCGGCAATTTCGCCGGAATATATTTCGATGGTGTTATAGATATGCACTTTGCAGAGAATTTCGACAACCTGAAATCATGGCTTATGATTCCGGTTAATATTATTTCAGTAAGTGTAATTATGTGGCTTGCCGGAATCACCGTTAGTAAAAACTTCAGATTTATAGACATTCTGGGTACAATGACTTTGTCGCGTGCTCCGTTTTTACTTATTGCTTTGGCTTCGTTTTTTGTGAAAGTTCCCGATTTGAGCGGAATTATGCAAGACCCTTTTGTAATATTTGACTCAATTTCATTTATTATCATTTTAATATTTACATTTCCGATTATTATATGGTCGGTTACATTACTGTACAACGCCTATAAAATTTCGAGCGGAGCAAGCGGACAAAAACTCAGCATCAGTTTTATATTTGGATTGATAATTGCCGAAATTATTTCTAAAATCATTATATATCAAATAGATAAATTTATTTAGCCATGCATTAACAATATAAAGATATGAGAAAGATTGCATTTCTTCTGGCATTTTTACTGGCAATGTTATCAACATTTGCTCAGGATATTTCAGGGAGCTGGCATGGCACACTCAGTGTTCAGGGAATGAAACTACGCCTGGTTTTCAATATTTCTCATTCTGAAAATGGCTATTCAGGCACTATGGACAGCCCTGATCAGGGAGCAAATGGAATTCCGTTAAGCTCGGTCAGTTTTGAGAACAATGCATTAAGCATCAAGCTGAATCAGGGAGGAATTGAGTATAAAGGTTCACCTGATAATGCGGGAAACATTAGCGGAGAATTTTCGCAGGCCGGATTTAAAGCGCCACTTATTTTGAGTAAAAAGGCCGAAAAAGCTGAAACAGTACGCAAACCGCAGGAACCTGTGGCACCATATCCATACCAATCGGAAGAAGTTATTTTTGAAAACACAAAAGATTGCATAAAACTGGCAGGAACATTTACATTTCCCTCAAAAAAGGGTAAGTATCCCACTGTGGTTTTGATTTCAGGAAGTGGTCCACAGGACAGAGATGAAACTTTAATGGGCCACAAACCATTTTTGGTATTATTGTAATGCTTGCTGGTCCGGGGCTTTCAGGACGGGAAATTGTACTTATGCAACAGGAACTTATAGGGCGTGCAAGTGGTATGCCTGAGTCTGAAATTAAAAAGAACCAGGATACAAAAAAATTTATATTCGATTTAATGAAAACTGAAACAGACCAAACAGTTTTGGCACAAAAAATTGAAAATTATATGCGTAAACAGCTCACAGGAAATGCCGACAGTGCTAAAATGTCGGAAGCGCTGCCTCTGCAAATTACACAACTCACTTCGCCCTGGATGCAGTATTTCCTGAATTACGACCCTGCTCCTGCTCTCTCGAAACTGAAAACGCCTGTTTTGGCGCTTATTGGTTCAAAAGATTTACAGGTTCCAGCCAAAGAAAACCTTGCAGCCATTGAAACTGCATTGAAAAAAGCCGGAAACAAAAAATATGTTTTGAAAGAACTTGAAGGACTGAATCATTTGTTTCAGGAATGCAAAACCGGATCGCCAATGGAATATGGACAAATAGAACAAACCATGTCGCCTCAGGTACCTGAAATAATTGCAGAGTGGATTAAAAAGCTTTAATCGTTTTGTAAAAGGAGAATGGGTTTGCCGAAAAATTTCAGCAAACCCATTTTTTATATCTAAATGATTAAAAATCAGAATATCGAAAGCAGGACAACCACTACCAGCAGCGCAGGAATCATATTCATAATTCGCAGTTTTTTGATTTCCAAAATATTAATTCCCAATCCGATTAAAAGAATTCCTCCGGTAGAAGTTAGTCCGGCGATAATTTCGGGCGTAAAAAACTGAGAAGCGCTCATAGCCAGCAATGTAATTCCACCCTGAAAAATAAGTAATGGTACCGACGAGAAAATCACACCTAAACCAAATGCTGAGGCCAGCAGAAGCGCTGAAAATCCATCCATTAGCGACTTTGTAAACAACACTTCCGACGAACGACCGGTACCTTCATCGATAGCGCCTACAATGGTCATTGCACCAATACAAAACAACAGAAATGAGGTAACCAGGCCTTCGGAAAATTTTTCGTTACCAATTCGCAATTTCTTACGCAGATATTCGCTCAACCGATCCACAGCGCGTTCAATATTCATCCATTCGCCTAAAAGTGCTCCCACAGCCACGCTGCTTACCACTATCAGAATGTTTTGCATATTGTAAACCATACCAATTCCCATTGCCATTGTAAAAAGTCCAACCGCCTGAAAATAAATAGTTTTAAAACGTTCGGGCATGCTTTTATTAAACATCATACCCACAGCGCCACCCACAATCACAGCTCCGGCATTTACCAGTGTTCCTATCATAATTTGTACATATTCTGAAAAAATTAGTTGCAAAAATAATCAAAAAATGCTCACTCACTTCACTCTCGCTAAATCGGAGGTTTTTTGAGCCAAATAAATCAGAATTAAATTTTGAACTTTAACGATAGTTTCGTACTTTAGCAAGCCACTAAAGGTTTCGGAACAAAACCCCGGATATATCTCTTTTATAATTGTAAATGAGAAGATTAATTATAGAAATCCAAATCTAATGAATTCATTTTTATACCGTGTAGCCGAAATATACTATCAACAGTACCATACCGGGATTACACGGTTCACTTTTGTCTTCCCAAACCGCAGAGCAGGGTTGTTTTTCCGTCGTTATTTGTCGGACATGATTGACAAACCCCTGTTTTCACCCGAAATTCTGACCATAAACGATTGTTTTTATGCGGCTTCTGATTTGCAAATCGCCGATCGGCTTTCGTCGCTGTTTCGCCTTTACAATATATATTTACAACATAGCAAAACTCAGGAAACATTCGACGATTTTGTTTTTTGGGGCGAAATGCTCCTTTCCGATTTCGACGATGTGGATCGATATTTGGCTGATATCAAGCAGGTTTTCAGTAATGTCACTGATTTAAAGGAAATTGATATACTTTTCAACGATTTCACCGAAAATCAGCTCAAAGCCATTCGTCAGTTCTGGAATAATTTCGAGCCTACTGCCACAAATAAATCGCAGGATGACTTTCTGACTACATGGAAAATTCTCTTTCCTGTGTATGAGCAATTCAGAAATGAGCTTTTACTCGAAAATACTGCCACCGAAGGAATGATTTTCAGAAATGTGGCTGAACGTTTAAAAACAAAGGAAACCATTGATTATCTGAATAATAAAGAATTTGTTTTTGTCGGATTTAATGCGCTCAATCCCTGCGAAAAGACACTAATGAGCGAATTGCAAAAGCGCGGAAATACTGATTTTTACTGGGATTACGAATCGATACCATTGCAGGACGGCGACAATCCGGCTTCGCGTTATTTTGCTGAAAACAGCCATATTTTCCCATCAAAATTTGATCTTCGAAACGAAAACGACCATTTTCTGGAGAAAGAAATTGAGCTGATTGCAGTTCCATCTTCTGTGGGACAAGCTAAGCAGCTTCACGCCATTCTAAATAAACTTTATCCTGAGCAAAATGATGAAAAATCGTGGATTAAAACGGCTGTTGTATTACCCGAGGAGAACCTTTTGATTCCGCTTTTACATTCGCTTCCCGCTCAAATCGAAAAAATAAATGTGACAATGGGCTTTCCGCTCAATGCCACACCTGTTTCTGGGCTGATTGACCACATATTTGAATTGCAACGGCGAAAACGAGTTTCAGGTAACAACAGCAGTTTTTATCATCAGAATGTAACCGATATTATTCATCATCAATACGTTGAACTCATTTGTCCGGAAGCTGTAAACAGCATTTCGAAGCAGATGATTGCTTCTAATCTGATTTATGTGGATGCAATGCTCCTGCAAAAAAACGAATTGCTGAAAGCTATTTTTACTCCACAAAATCAGGCATTTGAATATCCTGATTATCTTCTGAAAATACTCCGGACTTTATTAAGTTCATGGCTTAAAGCCTCGGATGAGACACACGATTATAAGCTCGAATGCGACTTTATTTATCAGTATTTTGTGACTATCAATCGATTGAACGATTTATTGAAAAATCAACTTGTGAAAGTAGAAATGTCGCCCGAAACACTAATGGGTCTTGTAAAACAGCTCTGTGCAGGCATCAGCATACCTTTTATCGGCGAACCTCTGGATGGCTTGCAGGTGATGGGAGTGCTCGAAACGCGCGGACTCGATTTCGAAAATCTGATAATCAGTTCATTCAACGAAGGTGTTTTCCCAAAACGTTCGCATGCCAATAGCTTTATTCCCTACAATTTACGTAAAGGATTCGGCTTGCCAACTTACGAGCAGCAGGATGCCATTACGTCGTATAACTTTTATCGATTGATTCACAGAGCCAAACGCATCTTCCTGACTTACGATTCGAGAACCGACGGAATGCAAACAGGCGAAGTTAGTCGCTACATCCATCAGCTTGAGTATCATTACGGTATAAAAATTCGAAAAGTAGCGCTCGATTATAACATCTCGTTTAAAAATAATGAACCCATAAGTATCGTGAAAACGCCTGCGGTTATGCAAAAACTTTCGCAGTTTACATCAACCACAGAAGATGCTAAATCACTATCGGCCAGTTCTCTGAATACTTATATAAATTGTCCGCTACAGTTTTACCTCACCAGTGTAGAGTCGATTGACGAACCCGAAGAAGTAACAGAAACCATTGAAAACAATACATTCGGGACAATTTTTCATGCGGTGCTCGAAAATATTTACAAACCTTTCAACGGACAAATTGTAAATAGCAGCGATTTAGACGAACTCATAAAAAACAAATTCAATATTGAAAAAGAAATCAGGCGGGCTTTTGCAAAAGAGTTTTTCAAACGAAAAACCGATGACAACATTACACTCGAAGGCAATTTACTGCTTATTTCCAACGTAATACAAAAATACGTCATTAAACTTTTAAACTCAGACAAAACCCGTACACCATTTAAATATATAGAATCGGAAAAACACTGTCATATCAGATTTCCATTTTCCAATGGCGACGTGAATATTAAAGGATTTATCGACAGGGTGGACGAGAAAAATGGAAATATACACATTATCGACTATAAAACAGGCGCAGGAAGTCTCGAATTTAAAGATCTCGACGATGCATTTAACGCCGAAATGGAGAAAAGGCCTAAATACGTGCTTCAGACATTTCTGTATGGGTTACTTTATAAGCAATATGCTGAAGGAAAAACCATGATTCCCGGAATATACTATATCAGAGACCTGTTTGGGAAAGAATTTGACTTTTATTTGCATCAAAAACCTGAGAAAAATATAAAAATTACTGTCGATGATTTCGGGGTTTACGAAGAAGAATTCAGCGAAAAACTCAGACATTGCATTGATGAGATTTTTGATCCGACGGTTCCATACAGTCAGACTAAAATTGAAAAAAACTGTGAATACTGTCAGTACAAATCCATTTGTAATAGATAAAAACAATAACAGAATGATAGAAATAGAACGGAAATTTTTAGCTGCGAACGACAATTGGCGTAACTCAATCAGCCGAAGCTATCAGATAGCTCAGGGCTATATGTGTGCCGATAAACGACGATCGGTGCGTGTGCGAATACGTGACGAAAAAGCTTTCCTTACCATCAAAGGCAAAAGCACCGATGGCGGCCTGAGTCGTTACGAATGGGAAAAAGAAATTGATTACACAGATGGAATCGCGCTTTTAACGCTTTGTGAACCAGGACAAATTGACAAAATAAGGCATGAAGTGATTTTCGGGGGAAAAAAGTTTGAAATTGATGAATTTAAAGGCGAAAACGAAGGTCTTATACTTATAGAGATTGAACTTGAGGATACAGAAGAAGATTTTGAAAAGCCTGAATGGCTTGGAAATGAGGTTACAGGCGATTTCAGATTTTATAATTCATTTTTAATTAAAAACCCCTATAAAAATTGGAGCTAAAACTCACTTTATTCAGAATTAAATCATTATTTTTGTAGGAGTTTTGGAAAAATATTCATTTTAATTTATCCAAAAAGACACATTAAGGGCTAAAATGTGGAGTATTTTATCCCAAATAGCTCCGTTTCATCCCGAAAAACAAATTTATTTCCCATTTTCTTGGCAAATGTGCAATTTTGCTTTTCATTTGCATCCGATTTTCAAAATGGAGGAAATTGACAAAGGGAAAAATTGATTGACCGAATATCTAAAATTTTAAATTCACATGAAGAAAGCACTTTTTATTGTTGCTGCGGCATTTTGGTTTTTAGTGCCATTGAACGCTCAGAACGAACTTTATCAAAAACGACACTTTACTTATAAGGAAAAAACTCTCCCTTACCGAATATTATTCCCCGAAAACTACGATCAAACGAAAAATTATCCTCTTGTGGTGTTTCTGCACGGTGCCGGCGAACGTGGAAATGACAATGAAAAACAATTGGTACACGGATCGTGGTTGTTTACAAACGAACAAAACCGCCAGAAATATCCTGCTATTGTGATATTTCCACAATGCCCTTCGGAAGGTTACTGGGCTCCAATTGCAGAGCGTAAAGATGGCTTTAGTTATCCGGAAAAAGCACCGGCTACTGCTCCCATGCAACTGCTTATACGTTTGATCAGCGAGCTTGAGAAGAAGGAAGCTGTAGATAAAAGCCGGATATATGTCACAGGATTATCGATGGGCGGTATGGGCACTTTCGATCTCATTACGCGTTATCCACGTAAATTTGCAGCTGCATTACCTATTTGCGGTGGTGTTAATGCAAAACGATTGAAAAAGATTGTGCGTATGCCAATTCGCATTTATCATGGCGATGCCGATCAGATTGTTTCGCCTGAACATTCGAAAAACGCATATGTGGAATTAAAAGCCAACGGAGCTCAAAATGTTGAACTCTTTATGTTCCCGAACGTGGGTCATGATAGCTGGACGTCGGCTTTTGCGCAGGATGATTTTCTGAGCTGGATGTTCTCAAACAAATTAAAATAAACATAACAAATGCAATAAACCACACGTATTTTAATGAAAAGAGTGGTTTTAATTACTTTTGCAAACGATACTAACATAAAAACAAAATGGCAAAATTTAAAGGAGCAGTAGTTGTAAATACTGAACGTTGTAAAGGTTGCGACCTTTGTGTAGTAGCATGTCCGTACGATGTGCTTGCACTTTCGAAGGACGCAAATTCAAAAGGTTTAAATTTTTCGTATATGTGTACCCCTGATAATTGTATTGGCTGCATGGCTTGTGCCACAGTTTGTCCCGATGCTTGTATCACGGTATATAAAGTGCGAAACGATTCGTAACCCATTTAATAATAAATGTTTAATCAAAATAAATAAACAGAGAGAATGAACAACGCAAATCAAAATAACGAAGAAGTCCGCTTGATGAAAGGCAATGAAGCCATTGCACATGCAGCCATACGCTGTGGTTGCGATGGATACTTCGGATATCCCATTACTCCGCAATCGGAAATTATGGAAACGCTTATGGAACTCGAACCCTGGAATACCACCGGAATGGTTGTTTTGCAGGCCGAAAGCGAAACTGCATCAATCAACATGGTTTACGGAGCTGCCGGTTGTGGAAAAAAATCCATGACATCATCATCAAGTCCGGGTGTGAGTCTTATGCAGGAAGGAATTTCGTATATGGCCGGTTCAGAATTGCCTTGTGTGATTGTAAACGTAATGCGTGGAGGTCCAGGTCTGGGCACAATTCAGCCAAGTCAGGCCGATTATTTTCAAACCGTAAAAGGTGGCGGACATGGTGATTATAAGATGATTACGCTTGCACCAGCATCAGTTCAGGAAATGGCCGACCACACCGTACTGGCTTTCGAACTGGCTTTTAAATATCGCACTCCTGCCATGGTTCTGGCCGATGGAATTATTGGGCAAATGATGGAAAAAGTGGTTTTACCTCCATTCACTCCACGCTGGACCGAAGAAGAAATCAGAAAAATCTCGCCCTGGTCAACTTTGGGAAAAAGACCTCAGGACAAGCCCAATGTAATTACTTCGCTTGCACTTCAGGCCGAAGAAATGGAAGAAATAAACCTGCGTCTGCAGGCAAGATATCGTGAGATTGAGAAAACAGAAGTGCTTTGCGAAGAAATAAACTGCGATGATGCAGATTATATTATTGTTGCTTTTGGCACCACGGCCCGCGTTTGTCAGAAAACAATGGAAATTGCCCGTGCTGAAGGCCTGAAAGTGGGACTTATTCGTCCGATTACACTTTATCCTTTCCCTAAGGATATACTGAAACATTATGCTTCGAAAGTAAAAGGGATGCTCACTGTAGAGATGAATGCCGGACAAATGGTGGAAGACGTAAGGCTTTCGACATGCGGAAAAATACCCGTAGAATTTTACGGTCGAATGGGTGGAATTGTACCTTCGCCCGATGAAGTTTTGAATGCGTTAAAATCCAAGCTTATTGAAATTTAAACCCAATTATCCGAATATCTGATTTAACTCAAAAACAACTAAAACACCGTTGAGATCAGAACAAAAAAAACGAGGATAACAAACAAAAAAAATCAAACAAAATGAATATAGCTGATATCATCAATCCTGCGAATCTGGTTTACGAAAAAACCAAGGTGATGAACGATGTGCCAATGCATTATTGTCCCGGTTGCAGTCACGGAGTGGTTCATAAAATTGTGGGTGAAATTATCGAAGAAATGGGCATACAAGACAAAACAATCGGAGTTGCTCCCGTAGGTTGTGCTGTGTTTGCTTACAAATATCTGGATATCGACTGGCAACAGGCAGCACACGGTCGTGCACCCGCTGTAGCCACAGGCATCAAACGCCTTCTACCCGACCGATATGTATTTACTTATCAGGGCGATGGCGACCTTGCAGCTATTGGAACAGCTGAAACTATCCATGCCTGTAACCGTGGGGAAAACATTGCCATCATTTTTATAAACAATGGTATTTACGGAATGACAGGTGGACAAATGGCACCAACAACTCTTAAAGGCATGAAATCGTCAACTTCGCCAAATGGTCGCGAAATTCCACTGGCCGGTCACCCTCTGAACATTACCGAATTGCTGGCCAAACTCGATGGAACCTGTTATGTAACGCGTCAGGCTGTGCATACTGTGGCCTCAGTAAAAAAGTGTAAACGTGCCATTCAGAAAGCGTTGGAAAATTCGATGGAAAACAAAGGAACTTCAATTGTAGAAGTTGTTTCTACCTGTAGCTCTGGTTGGAAAATGACACCGGCCGATTCGAACGATTGGATGGTTGAAAACATGTTCCCTGAATATCCAATGGGCGATTTAAAAAATATTTAATGCAGATATTGTTTCAATAGAGACATAAAAATATAAATCATTATGACAGAAGAAATTATAATATCCGGATTTGGAGGTCAGGGAGTACTTTCCATGGGAAAGATTCTTGCTTATTCAGGACTTATGCAGGATCAGGAAGTAAGCTGGATGCCATCGTACGGCCCTGAACAACGTGGTGGTACAGCCAACGTAACTGTAATTCTGAGCGATGAACGTATAAGCTCGCCGGTTCTGAATAGCTACGATACCGCAATTGTGCTCAACCAGCCTTCGCTGGAACGTTTCGAAAGCAAAATAAAGCCCGGAGGTACACTTATTTACGATGGAAACGGATTCCACAAATTCCCGACACGTAAAGATATCAATGTGTATCGCATTGATGCTACCGAATATGCTTACGCTAATAATTCGGCCAAAACCATGAATATGATTATTTTGGGCGGTTTGCTAAAAGTACGGCCAATAGTGAGCATCGAAAACGTATTGAAAGGATTGAAAAAATCGCTTCCCGAACGCCATCATCATTTGCTTGGCATGAACGAAAAAGCACTTATAATTGGTGAAGGACTTATCAAGCAGGAAAATATAGCTGAATAAGGCTCATTGCTCAATATACAAATACAACCAGGCTGTCGTCGCAATATGTGTCGACAGCTTTTTTATTTAAACAACCACTATAATGCTTATAATCAATCAGATTAAACCATTCATTTAACAAAAATCAGACTTCAAAGAATATATTTTTGACAAATAACAAAAAAATATCCATATCTTTGCAGCTAAATAGCAGGTCGGTTTGTCGCTCTGTTGCAAAACAGGGAGGAAAGTCCGGGCAACGCAGAGCACCATACTTCCTAACGGGAAGCAGTCCGCGAGGGTTGAGTAACGTAACAGAAAATAACCGTTTCGATCCACATTCTTCATAATTGTTTCTTTGTTGAAACAATTGAAGAATGCGAAATAAGGGTGAAAAGGTGAGGTAAGAGCTCACCGGTACTTTTGGCAACAAAGGTAGCCGTACGTCTTATGGGTTGCAAGATCATGTATACCGGCGCATGTAGGATGGCTCGTCCGATGCCGGGGGGTAGATTGCTGGAGGCACAAGGTGACTTGTGTCCAAGATAAATGACAAACACTTCGTGAAAACGAAGCACAGAACCCGGCTTACAGACCTGCTGTTTTTTTTATGAAAAATCACTTATACGTTTTTAGTTCAAAAAAATCAAGCTATGACTAAACTTGTAAACTTTTTCGTAAGCATTTACAATTTTATCCGATACGACATTTGGCGAATAACCGAATACGAACTATCGCGTACCCGCAAATTTCTTTACCGCCTTGTAAAAATCGTTGTCCTGGCTACCCGGGGTTTTATCAACGAACGACTCAACTTAAAAGCATCGGCTCTCACCTACTCCATTTTGTTTGCCGTAGTGCCCATGTTTGCGCTGATAATTGCGATCGGACGCGGATTTGGTGTGGAAGACATGATTAAGAATGCCTTACAGGAATCGTTTGTTGCTCAGGCCGATATGCTTCCGAGAGTCATGGAAATGGTGAGCCGGTATCTCGAAACAACTCAGGGCGGGCTCTTTATCGGGATTGGTCTGGCCATTCTGATTATTTCGGTTATGAATTTCTTTATGCAGGTAGAAATGGCATTCAATAGCATTTGGCAGGTAAAAAAGCCCCGTTCGGTTGTAAACCAGTTTACCATGTATTTTTCGGCAATGCTCATTATTCCAATTCTGATAGTTTTATCGTCTGGAATTTCAATCTATCTCTCTACAGAATTATCTAAAACAATGATTTACAATCTTATAAGTCCGCTTCTCCGTTTCGGGGTTAAATTAGCGCCTTATATGATTAACTGGATAATTTTCACATTACTTTACCTCATAATCCCAAACACAAAAGTACGGTTTGTAAATGCACTTATTGCAGGTGTACTTGCCGGCACCGCTTTTCAGCTTTTCCAGCTGCTTTATATCAATGGTCAGGTATACCTCTCGCGTTACAATGTGGTATATGGTAGTTTTGCCGCTATTCCGTTGCTATTGTTGTGGTTACAAATATCCTGTTTGATTGTGCTTCTCGGCGCCGAAATTTCCTATGCTTCGCAAAACATTCAGAATTTCGATTACGAAATGGATGCCCGAAACATTAGCCGGAAATACAAGAATTTTTTGACACTGTTTATTGTACATCTGATTGTCAAACAGTTTGAGGAACAAAAGCCTCCACTTGCATCCTATCAGATTGCAAAAAACTATATGCTTCCCATAAGGCTTGTGCATCAGATTCTTTCGGAACTTGTTGATGTCAACATTCTGATAGAAGTTTTTAATGATAAAAATAAGAATAAAACCTATCAACCCGCTATTGACATCAATCAATTGTCTGTAAACATGTTGTTCAACAAGCTGGAAAGCTTTGGTACTGAAGATTTTTTATCGAATACACATCCTGAACTCGACGACTTCAGAGAAAAAACACTGGCACTGCAAAACGAGATTTGTCAGAATAAAAACATATTGATCAGAAATATCTGATTAGAAATATTTGGCAATAAAATCAGCTTTAAAAACGCTTCGGATTAATTTTCGGAGCGTTTTTTGAATTGTAAACAGTCACTTAAATATCCTTATAAAATCACTTATTTACAATTAAAAAATACTATCTTTGTCAGTCATTTTATACAAATACTGACAAAACAGGTAAAAAGCCGACAAAAATAGAAATAATCAGTTATCAACATAATTACATTAGATAAATCATGGGATTTAACGACATTTTAAAGAAACTTTTCGGAAACAAAGCACAGCGTGACCTGAAAGAAATTGAGCCCTGGGTTGAGAAAATCAAACTGGCTTACGAAACTATCAAAATTCTTAGTCACGATGAACTACGTGGTCGCTCTGAAGCACTTCAGCAACAAATCCGCGACTTTGTGGCACCCGAAAAAAATCGTATCGAAGAATTAAGAGCTTCTATTGAAGCCACCGAAATTAATCTTCGCGAGAAAATCTACAACGAAATAGATAAACTCGAAAAAGAAATAACCGAAAAGTACGAAAAGGTACTGGAGGAAATTCTTCCCGAAGCTTTTGCGATTGTGAAAGATACTGCCCGCCGCCTCAATGAAAACAGCGAAATAGTGGTTACAGCCACACAATTCGACCGTGATTTGGCCGCAAAGCATGATTTTGTGTTTATCGAAGGAGACAAAGCACATTTCAAAAACGAATGGACTGCAGGTGGAAACCTGATGAAATGGGAAATGGTGCATTACGATGTACAGCTTTTTGGTGGTGTTGTACTACACAAAGGTAAAATTGCCGAAATGGCCACCGGGGAAGGTAAAACGCTTGTAGCAACGCTCCCCGTTTTCCTCAATGCACTCACTCACAATGGAGTACATGTGGTAACAGTGAACGATTATCTGTCGAAACGTGACTCCGAATGGATGGGACCTCTTTACATGTTCCATGGTTTGAGTGTAGATTGTATCGACAAACACCGCCCTAACTCTGACGAACGTCGTCAGGCTTATCTGGCTGATATTACTTTTGGTACCAACAACGAATTTGGTTTCGACTACCTACGCGACAATATGGCCACCAGTCCTGCTGACCTTGTACAACGCAAACATAATTATGCAATTGTGGATGAGGTTGACTCGGTTTTAATCGACGATGCACGTACTCCGCTCATTATTTCCGGACCTGTACCAAAAGGCGACGATCAGCTTTTCGAAGATTTGCGCCCTAAAGTTGAAAAACTTGTAAACGTACAGAAAACGCTCGCCACAAAATATCTGGCTGATGCCCGTAACCTCATGAAATCGGAGGATAAAAAGCAACAGGAAGAAGGTGCACTGGCATTGTTCCGTTCGTACAAAGGTATGCCCAACAACAAACCGTTGATAAAATTCCTCAGCGAGCCCGGTATTAAAGCCCAATTGCTTAAAACCGAAGAATTTTACATGCAGGAAAACAACCGCAATATGCATATTGCCACTGATCCTCTGTA
Organism: Paludibacter sp.; assembly: GCA_034004015.1. Lineage (GTDB taxonomy): Bacteria > Bacteroidota > Bacteroidia > Bacteroidales > Paludibacteraceae > Paludibacter. Next base: position 62,600 of record JAVEXN010000002.1, on the reverse strand, counting down.
TTTTGTCATCGAAGAAAAAAATAAATCGATTGAACTTACCGACAAAGGTATCGACCTTATTACCGATAACAGCGAAGATCCGCTTTTCTTTGTTTTACCTGATGTGGGTAGTGAAATTGCTGAACTTGAAAAAGATAAATCGCTCACACCGGAAGAACGTCAAAATAAAAAGGATGAACTTAATCAGAACTACTCTATTAAGTCGGAACGCGTACACACCATCAATCAGCTGCTCAAAGCATACACTGTATTCGAAAAAGATGTGGAATATGTGGTGATTGACAATAAAGTAAAAATTGTAGATGAGCAAACAGGCCGTATTATGGAAGGCCGTCGCTACTCTGATGGTTTGCATCAGGCTATCGAAGCCAAAGAACGTGTAACTGTTGAAGCTGCCACACAGACTTTTGCCACCATTACACTTCAGAACTATTTCCGCATGTACAACAAACTCTCGGGTATGACCGGTACAGCCGAAACTGAAGCAGGTGAACTTTGGGATATTTATAAACTCGACGTGGTTGTTATCCCAACCAACCGTCCTATTTCACGTAAAGACATGGAAGACCGCGTTTACAAAACCAAACGCGAGAAATATATTGCTGTAATTGAAGAAATTGATGCGTTGGTAGCTGCTGGTCGCCCCGTTTTGGTGGGTACAACCTCGGTTGAAATTTCCGAATTGCTGAGCCGAATGCTTACCGGACGAAAAATTAAACATAATGTACTGAATGCCAAACTACACCAACGCGAGGCCGACATTGTGGCCGAAGCCGGACGTACAGGAACTGTGACCATTGCTACCAACATGGCCGGTCGTGGTACCGACATTAAGCTTTCGCAGGAAGTAAAAGCAGCCGGTGGTTTGGCCATTATCGGTACCGAACGTCACGAAAGCCGTCGTGTTGACCGCCAGTTGCGTGGTCGTGCCGGTCGTCAGGGCGATCCGGGATCTTCGGTATTTTACGTGTCGCTTGAGGACGATTTGATGCGTCTTTTCGGTTCGGAACGTATTACCGGATTGATGGACAAACTCGGATTCGAAGAGGGCGAAATGATTGAACATTCGATGATTTCGAAATCGATAGAACGTGCACAGAAAAAAGTTGAAGAAAACAACTTTGGTATTCGTAAACGCTTGCTCGAGTACGACGATGTAATGAATTCGCAACGCGAAGTGGTTTACAGTAAACGTCGCCATGCACTTATGGGTGAACGTATTGGCGTGGATATCACCAATATGATTTATGATGCATCGGAAGCTGTGGTTGAAAACGCAAAAAACAGTGCCGATTATGAGCTTCTGAACGAAGAACTGCTGAAAGTATTCGCTATGGATGCGCCTTTCGATCAGGAAACATTCAGCTCTACGAGAGCAGGCGAACTGACTGACAAGGTTGCTGATGCTGCCATTGCTACTTTCAAACGTAAAATGGATAAACTGTCGCAGGTAGCATATCCGGTTATCAAACAGGTTTACGAAACAAAAGGACAGCAATACGAAAACATTCTGGTTCCTGTAACCGATGGAAAACGCGTTTTCAACGTAACATCTCATTTGGAAACGGCTTATAAAAACGAAGCCAAAGAGGTTGTGAAAGCTTTTGAAAAACAAACTTTGTTGTATGTGATTGATGATGAGTGGAAAGAACACCTTCGTCAACTCGACGAACTTCGCAACTCAGTTCAGAATGCAAGTTACGAACAAAAAGATCCGCTTTTGATTTATAAACTCGAATCGTTCGGTCTTTTCAAGGAAATGATCGATTCAATGAATCGTAAAGTGCTTGCCATTTTGATGCGCGGACAAATTCCAATGCGCGAACCTGAGCAGGTACGTGAAGCCCGTCCCGCACAACGCATGGATTTGAGTCGCCTTCGCACACAAAAAGATGAAGTTACAAGTCGCAGCAGCGCACCTCAACAGGACCCAACAAAACAGGACACCCGCGAAGTACAGCGTACCGAGCCTATTCGTGTAGAGAAAAAAGTAGGTCGTAACGATGTTTGTCCTTGCGGAAGTGGAAAAAAATTCAAAAACTGTCACGGAGCAAATCAATAAGCCAAACTCCTGACAAAACAGTTTAGAAGTGATACTCAGTTAGCTGAGTATCACTTTTTGTCTAAAAAAAGATTTTCTGACATTTTAAAAATATAAAATTATGCTCAATTACATTACATGGAACGTTGATCCCGAACTTTTCAGCATTGGCCCACTTACCGTGCGTTGGTATGGCCTGCTTTGGGCTGTTGGTATTTGGCTTGCTCTGATCATTGTTCAAAGAATTTTTAAACACGAGAAACATCCTGAAGCCTGGGTCGACAAACTATTTATTTACACAGTTTTAGGTACAATTGTCGGTGCCCGTTTAGGTCATTGTTTTTTCTACGAATGGAAAGAGTTGGCCGAACCTGTTACATTTTTAGGCATTTCTTTCAAATACGGAAATCATTATCTGACGCATCCGTGGGAATTGCTTTATATCTGGCGCGGAGGACTTGCCAGTCACGGTGGAGCTATCGGAATTCTGATTGCCATGTATTTTTACAATAAAAATGTGTCGAAGAAGGGTTTTATCTGGATTTTCGACCGTTTGGTAATTGGTGTGGCACTTGCCGGAGCATCTATTCGTCTGGGTAACCTGATGAACTCGGAGATTTACGGTACAGCCACTACTCTTCCGTGGGGATTTATTTTTGTGCGCGACGGTCAAACCGAGCCTATGCACCCCACACAGATTTACGAGATGATTTATTGCCTCGTCACTTTTGCAGTTACATACTGGCTATATTACAAAAAAGAAGCATACAAAAAAACTGGGCTTATTTTCGGGGTTTTCCTTCTTGGGATTTTCGGAACACGCTTTTTACTCGAATTTATTAAACTAAATCAGGAAGCATTCGAATCAGGAATGATTCTGAATATGGGTCAGATACTTAGCGTACCATTTATTATTTGGGGAATATGGCTGATTATGAACAGTAATAAAGCTGTGGCAGTGAAAGCAAAAAAATAAAGCTAATTATTTCACTATCAATTAAAATATCAGATGCAAAACAACATAAACGAATATACCAAAGCAAAACCTTATAACGAGAACGAGGCCAAAACGCTACAGGTTTCGCGCATGTTCAACACTATTTCGGGTAAATACGACATTTTCAACGATATTATGTCGTGGGGAATGGCTCGTGCATGGAGACGAAAAGCGCTGTTAAGCCTGAAGGCTGCCGATCCGAAACAGATTCTGGATATTGCCACCGGTACAGGTGACATTTGTATCAAAGCATTCAGCTATCTGAATCCTGATAAAGCACTTGGTGTGGATATTTCGGACAAAATGATGGAAATAGGCAAACAAAAAGTAATTGCTTCCGGCCTCGCTGGAAAGATAGATTTTGAAGTACAGGATGCTGCCACACTTACTTATGCCGATAGCAGTTTCGATGCAGTTACTATTTCGTTTGGAATTCGTAATTTTGAGAAACTCGATGAAAGTTTGCGTCAGATTCACAGGGTTTTACGCAATGAAGGTCATTTGTTGATACTCGAAATGAATGAACCTCAAAAAGGATTTCTACTTTCGGCATACAAGCTTTATACAGGTATTTTTGTAAAAATGACTTCGCGAATATTGTCGAACGACAGTCGTGCATACGATTATCTGACCACTTCGATGAAAGTATTTGCCAACGGCAAAGCGCTTATCGAGATATTAGAAAGTCATGGCTTCAAACTAAAAAAATACAAAAAATTCAGTTTTGGAGTTTGCAGTATGTATCTGGTTCAGAAAGCATAAGTTGCTTATCCAATGCCAACAAACAAAAAAAGCAGGAAATTAGTTTCCTGCTTTTTTGTTATTATACAAACTCACTCTGATAGTTTTTTCAGAAGCAATTTTACTGCCTCATCTACATTTCCGGTTTCGTTCAGTGTTTTTATAAATGCACTGCCTACAATTGCACCCGAAGCATATTTGTTTACTGTATCGAGTGTAACCTTATTAGAAATTCCAAAGCCAATCAATCGTGGATTTTTAAGTTGCATCGCATTAATGCGATTGAAATATTCCACGCGACCATCGAACGAACTCTGCGTACCTGTCACAGCTGCCGACGAAACCATATAAATAAAACCATTAGTGTTTTCGTCGATTTCACGTATACGGGCTTCGGATGTTTCGGGTGTGATCAGAAAAATAAACTCGAGACCATATTTTTGTGATATTGCCTTATATTCATTCTGAAAATCGGCCATTGGAAGATCCGGAATAATCATTCCATCAACTCCTACCCGACTACATTCGGCACAAAAATTATCGAAACCGAACTGCAATACCGGATTCAGATAACCCATCATAATCAATGGAATATGAATAGATTTCCGCGCGTTTTCGAGCTGACTAAAGAGTTTACGAATACTCATTCCATTTTCTAATGCCTTGTGGCTGCTGTCCTGAATTACGATTCCATCGGCCATAGGATCAGAAAAAGGAACTCCTATTTCAACCAAATCAACTCCATTTGCCTGCAAACTTTGTAAGGTTGGTAAAGTATCTTCAAGTTTTGGGAAACCGGCTGTAAAATACACCGAGAGAATGTTTTTGTCCTTTATTTTAAATAATTTGGTAATTCTATTCATATACATTTGTTTATAAAGCAATTAAAAATTCAATCCTTATACTATCTTCTTTTTGTACAGAATGTTGAGAAACGATCTGATTTTGGCTTCATCTTTAAGACCCGGCTCCAGTTCAAATTTGCTGTTTATGTCGATTCCAGCAAGTTTGGGATGTTCAATCTTCATCAAATCGGTAGCATCAGCTGCTGTAATACCACCACTCAGAATAAAGGGCGTAGTACCATGATATTCATCGAGCACCGACCAATCAAACTTTATCCCCGAACCACCGTAACTATCGGTTTTTGTATCGAAAAGAAAATAGTCGCAGAAATGTTCGTAAGCATGCATAACCCTGAAATTACAGGCTTCCACAATTGGGAAGGCCTTAATTACCAAAAGTCCTGCTTCTCTTAACTTGTAACATTGCATAATATTCTCTTTTCCATGCAGTTGCACGCCATCAAGTTTATACTTATAAGTTACAGTCAGAATGTCGTCCACATCTTCATTTACAAAAACACCAATCTTTTTCGTTCCGGGACCTACTTTTTTCAATACAGCAGGATCTAGATTTCCTACATATCGTGGCGATTTTGGATAAAAAATAAAACCCATAAAATCGGGGGAAAGTTTATATATTTCCTCAATATTAGTACTTTCTTTCATGCCGCACACTTTCACAAAGCCTTTAAATGCAGGATATTGTTGATAAAAATGACTTTCTGATTCCTTATTCTTTTTTACGTGGTTCATATCTATAAATTATTAATATAATCGTCGTTATTTGCTTAAATCCGCAGTTTTTCAATAAAGCTATTGAGTGCCACATCCGGGTGATTTTCTTTCATGAAATTCTCGCCCATTAAAAAACCCCGATAACCAATTTTCCGGAGCTCTTTTACTGTTTCTACCGATGAGATACCGCTTTCGCTGACCTTTACAAATTTATCAGGAATGAGAGCTGCCAAATCAAATGAAGTCTGAATACTCTGTTCGAAAGTCTTCAGGTTCCGGTTATTCACTCCCAGCATATCTACGCTATCATTGGCATGAGCAAGTTCCTCAGCATTATGCACTTCAAGCAAAACTTCGAGTCCGAGTTCATGCGCTTTTTCGGCCAGCTTAAGCGTTTGCTCTACTGAGAGCGCAGCTGCAATCAGCAGAATGACATCGGCACCCATCGCTTTTGCTTCATAAAGCTGATATTCGTCGATCACAAAATCCTTCCGTAAAATGGGACAATGCACATTCGATCGCGCGTTTACCAGATCCTGAGTTGCACCTCCAAAGAATTCAGAATCAGTGAGAATAGAAATTCCCGAAGCACCCGCCGCACTATAACCCGCCGTTACATTTACTACATCAGCATGCTCATGTATCCATCCGAGCGAAGGCGATTTGCGCTTAAACTCAGAAATAATACCGGATTCGGAATTTAAAAGATTGTTTTTCAACGATAAACAGGTACGCGAAAACATTGGAGAGTTTTCAAGCTCGGAAATCGAAGTGGATTGCCTTGCATTAAAAACTTCTGTTTTTTTATGCGCTATTATTTTGTCTAAGATTGTCATTTTTCGATGTGTAAATGTATCAAATATTTTGTCAATTAATTGGCTTATCTGTAAATTTCAACAAATTTCCCGAAAACATTCTTAGCATAACCACCTTCAAGCGAATGCTCAGCCTCTTCAATACATTGTTTAATTGATTTCAACGGCATTCGCGTTTGAATTGCCACAGCCGAATTGATGATCACTGCGTTTTTTTGCGCTTCAGTTGCTTTATTTTCAAGCACATTCATAAAGATTGTGGCTACATCGTCAATCGTATTTCCGCCCCACAAATCTTCCTGTTTCAATCGTTGAAAACCAAGTTCTTCAGGTGTAAAAACAAATTCACCGGCATTAGTCATTATTTTAGTTGTGTCTGTCAGCGAAATCTCGTCGTAGCCATCGAGACTGTGTACCACCGAATACTGCACACCCAAATTCTGATAAATGTAATTGTAAAGACGCATCATCTTCAGATTATAAACACCAAGACACTGATAATTAGGACGTACAGGACTGATAAGCGGACCAAGCACATTAAAGAATGTACGCACGCCTAGACTTTTACGAACAGGCGCCACATTTTTCATTGCCGGATTGCAAAATGGTGCGTGAAGATAGGCAAAACCTGCTTCGTCGAGTGATTTCTTTACAATGTCAATGTCAGTCGTGAACTTCGCTCCGAAATATTCGAGCACATTCGACGAGCCACTCACCGATGTTGCACCGTAATTTCCATGCTTGGCCACTTTGTAGCCGGCTCCGGCCACTACAAAACAACTGCAAGTCGAAATATTGAAAGTATTTTTTCCATCGCCACCGGTTCCCACAATATCGAGTGCATCAAACTCCGACAAATCCATTGGAACAGCCAGTTCGAGCAGTGCATTACGAAACCCTATCACTTCCTCGAGTTCAATACTTCGCATCAGATATACTGATATAAAAGCAGCTATCTGTGCATCGCTGTAAGTGCCTGCTGCTATGTTTTTCATTACTGCCGAAGCCTCTTCGCGTGTGAGCGACTCATGGTCGAATAATCTGTTTAGTATTTGTTTCATATACCCCCTCCCAACCTCCCCCAAGGGGGAGGAGAAGCTAAATAATTAAATTTCTATTTACTGTAAATTTCTATAAGAATAGTCATTAATAAAATTCTTCGGATAACGAAAAGCTTTGATTTACGCTCTATTCCCCTCCCTTGGAGGGGCCAGGGGAGGTCAACCAGTTTTTCAGCATTTCTTCCCCTTTTGGGGTCAGCACCGACTCGGGATGAAACTGAACTCCACGTACATCGTATTCTCTGTGAGCTAAAGCCATAATCATCCCTTCTTCGTCCACAGCGGTGATTTTCAAACATTCAGGCAAACTCTCTTTCTGCACTGCCCATGAATGATATCGTCCCACTTCGAGTTTCTTGTCAAGACCATTAAATAAAATATCGTCTTCAATTATATCAACCTCCGAACTTACTCCATGATGCACATTCGGTAAATTTATCAATGTTCCGCCAAAAGCCTCGGCAATAGCCTGTTCGCCAAGACAAACACCCAAAATAGGCTTCGTAGGTGCATAGGTTTTAATCACATCCAATAAAATTCCCGATTCTGAAGGTACACCAGGCCCGGGTGAAAGGATAATTTTATCGAAACGGGCAATTTCATCAAGCGAAATCTGATCGTTTCGATGTACTTCCACATTGCTGTAACCCAGTTTTTTCACTGCATGTACCAAATTGTATGTAAAGGAATCGTAATTGTCGAAAACGAGAATGGAAATGCCTGCCCCCCGCCCCCCTAAAGGGGTAGTTATATTAGTCTTGTTTTGAATATTTTTATAATCATTCATATTTATCATGTTTATTCATTTATGAAAATAGTTGTAATCTATTCCCCCTTTAGGGGGTTAGGGGGCAGGTTTAGGGGTTAGGGGTTCCTGCCACATTAATCGCCCTTTTGAGCGCAGCTAATTTATTATTTACTTCCTGAAGTTCACTTTCTTCGTCCGATTTTGCGACGACGCCTGCACCTGCCTGATAATAAAGCGTGTTATTTTTGCTTACAAACGAACGAATGGTAATGGCCTGATTGAAACTTCCATCGAAGCCAATATATCCCAAACAGCCGCCATAAGGACCACGATCGTGTGGTTCAATGCTGTCAATCAGCTGCATAGCCCTGATTTTGGGTGCACCCGAAAGCGTTCCCGCCGGAAAAGTATCGGCAAACAACTTAATTACTTTTGTTTCAGGACGCAGTTTTCCGCTAACCGACGAAACCAAATGAATAACATGCGAATAATACTGAACTTCGCGATACACATCCACTGTCACCTCATCGGTATTACGGCTCAAATCGTTTCGCGCTAAATCTACAAGCATCACATGTTCGGCATTCTCCTTTTTATCCTTGCTGAGCTTTTCGGCCAGCTCGGCATCCCTTTCATCGTTTCCTGTACGACGGAATGTGCCTGCAATAGGTTTGATAAACGCTTTTCCTTTTTTGGCATCCACAACCAAATGTGCTTCAGGCGAAGAGCCAAAGATACGAAAATCGCCAAAATTAAAGTAAAACAAATAAGGTGACGGATTTACCGAACGTAATGTGCGATAAAGCATAAAGTCGTCGCCTTTATATTGTTGGTAAAACCTGCGCGAAAGTACAATCTGAAATACATTTCCTTTGTAACATTCTTCTTTGCCACGACGAACCATTTTGCGGAAATCCTCATCGGAAATATCGCATCGCTCCTCGCCTACTGTTTCAAATTTATAGGTCGCTACATTGTTATTAGCCAATATCCTTTCAATATTTGGAATAGATGAAGTTTCGCCTTCGAGAAGATTTTCGATAATCGTAAGTTCATTATTGAAATGATTAATGGCAATAATGTATTTGAATAACACATAATGTAAGCCGGGCATATCGCCGGGAACTGTAGCACGGGCTTTCAGTTTCACATCCTCGAAATACTGCACCGATTCGTATGACGAATAGCCAAAAAGTCCGTTGATATTCAACTTACTTTCATTTTCCACAATCTGAAAATTTCTCAGAAAAGCATCAAATCTGTCGGCCACAGTCATTTTATCAGTTACCTGCGTTTCAATTTGAGAACCATCAGGATATTCTTCCACAATCAGGAAGTTGTTTACCGAAATACCACCAATCGGACTAAAACCAATATAGGAATAACTATTCTCGGTTCCATGATAATCAGAACTTTCGAGCAGTACCGAATTTGTATATAAGTCTCGTATTTTCAAATAAATACCTACCGGCGTTTGCATATCGGCAAGCATGGTACGGGATTTGACATAAAGCCGACCCCCAACCCCTAAAGGGGAGTTATTTGCCCCCCAACCCCCTGAAGGGGGAGTTGAGTTAGTTTTGTTTTGTAAATTTTTGCTGTTCATATCGATAATTTATTTATATATGAAATGGTTGTAACTTCATTCCCCCTTCAGGGGGTTAGGGGGCATTAAAATACTTTACATAGGTATCCATATCCTTGTCGCCGCGCCCCGAAACAGTAAGTACCACAATATCATCGGCTTTAAATGTCCCTTTATTCTTTTTGAGAATTGCAAGCGCGTGTGCCGATTCAATTGCCGGAATAATACCCTCAAGTCGGGTTAGTTCAAAAGCAGCATCGAGTGCTTCATCGTCGTTTATAGGATAAACTTTTGTGCGGCCAATTCTTGCAAAATGTGCATGCGCAGGTCCGATTCCCGGATAATCCAAACCGGCTGAAATAGAGTATGGTTCAATAATTTGTCCATCCTCGTCCTGCATAAGCAAAGTTTTTGCTCCGTGAATAATTCCGGGTGTACCAATACTTATTGTTGCAGCCGTTTCACCGGTCTCCACTCCCATTCCACCAGCCTCTGCTGAGATAATTTTCACACGCTCATCGTCGAGATAATGATAATAAGTTCCCATGGCATTACTACCACCGCCCACACAAGCTATCAGATAATCAGGATAATCGCGTCCGGTATGCTCCTGCAACTGCCATTTTATTTCCTCGCTAATTACCGATTGAAAAAAGCCAACCATATCAGGATATGGATGCGGACCAACAGTAGAACCAATGATATAGAACGAATCGGGATTTGAGCACCAATAACGAATGGCTTCGTTGGTCGCATCTTTCAGCGTCATATTTCCACTTGTTACAGGTTCAACTGTAGCGCCCAGCATGCGCATTTTTTGCACATTCAGAAACTGACGCTCCACATCGGTTTTGCCCATAAAAACAATACATTCAAGTCCCATAAGTGCACAAGCTGTAGCTGTAGCCACTCCATGCTGTCCTGCACCTGTTTCGGCAATGATACGTGTTTTGCCCATGCGTTTTGCCAATAAAATCTGTCCCAGCGCATTATTTATTTTATGTGCTCCGGTATGATTCAGGTCTTCACGCTTCAAATAGATTTTTGTACCATATTCTTCCGAAAGTCGCTTGGCAAAATAAAGTGGCGAAGGGCGTCCCACATAGTTTTTCAGCAATTCATAATATTCTGCTTTAAAACTTTCGTCTGTTTTAATTGCAAAATAAGCTTCTTTCAGTTTTTCCACTATACCGTGAAGAATCTCAGGAATATACGCGCCACCAAACTCTCCGTAGTAACCGGAAGGTGATACACCCCCAACCCCTAAAAGGGAGTTAGAGTTAGTTTCGTCTCTTAAGCTATCTGTATTATCCATATTAATATATTTCATTATTGATTTTTCTTTGTCTTTCTCCCCTTTAGAGTTTGCCCGCCGTGGCGGGGGTTGGGGTAGATATACTAAAAAAGGCTTATCGTGAGTTACGACAAGCCTTTTTATTTATATCTAATTTATTTGACATATATACAGGAAGCTACGCTCACGATTTGGATATTCGTAAGTGCCACCACCAAAATTTGTTATTTGTCATAATTGTAATCATATTCGTTTCTTTACGGCTGCAAAGATGACAAATTATTTTTTATTATGCAAGAATAATTTCAATTTTCAATTAAAAATATTTTCGGAATGTATCAACACATATCACAATCAGCTAAATATCAATAATTAATGCAAATTACAGAGAGTAATTTATAGTTTTCGGAAATCAGCATACCATTATTTACTTATCCATAAAAAAAAACATAAAGAATTTGGCTAAACAATGATAAAACCCTACATTTGAAACTTAAAATTCAAAACATAACGATAATATGACAGAAATAAACGAAAGACTCGCCAAATTGCGCGAAATAATGAAGCAGGAAGGCATTTCGGCTTGTATCGTTCCGGGAACTGACCCCCATGCCAGTGAATATATTGCTGATTTTTGGAAAGAGCGCGAATGGATTTCGGGTTTCGATGGTTCGGCGGGTACTGCGGCTGTAACTTTAGACAAAGCCGGGGTATGGACCGATTCACGATATTTTCTTCAGGGCGAGGAACAACTCGAAGGAACAGGTTTTGAACTAATGAAACAAGGACTTCCTGACACACTGGAAATCATTCCATGGCTTATAAGCGAACTCAAAGTGGGCGAAAAAGTGGCTGTCAACAGTCAGATGTTTTCGGTAAATGCCTATGCGGCAATGAAAAACGAACTTCAATCGAATGGTATTCAGTTGGTAGCGCTCGATTTAATGGCTAAAACATGGACTGATCGTCCGGCATTACCTCTGAATAAGCTATTTGTTTTTGATGTAAAATATGCAGGAAAAAGTGCTTCTGAAAAACTTCAGATATTGAGAACGGAATTAAAAAAAGTACGGGCTAATGCTTTTGTAATGTCTGCATTAGACGACATAGCGTGGCTTTTCAACATTCGCGGAAACGATGTAAGTTACAATCCGGTGGTAATTGCCTATGCGTTGGTTGAGGAGGAAAAAGCAACTCTTTTTATCGAAAATGAAAAACTCACTTCGGAAACAAAAGCGTATCTCGCGGCTGAAGGTGTAAGTGTGGCGCCATATTTGTCTGTATATGATAGCTTAAGGAATATTCCTGCCGAAAATGCAGTACTGATTGACGGTGCAAAACTGAATCAGTCGCTTTATGAAGCTATTCCTCAAAATTGTGGCAAACGCAATACAATGTCACCTGTTTTCTGCCTGAAAAGCATTAAAAACAATGTAGAGCTGGAAGGAGTACGCCGTGCAATGATAAAAGATGGAGTGGCTCTGACACGCTTCTTTATGTGGCTCGAAAATAGCGTGGGAAAGGAAGAAATTTCAGAAATTTCATTATCGAAAAAGCTTTACGATTTCCGGGCTGAACAGGAAAACTTTGTAGGTGAAAGTTTTGGTACTATTGCTGGTTATGCCGGCCACGGAGCTATTGTACATTACCGAGCTACACCTGAATCGGATGCTTCACTCGTGAGTGAAAATATACTTTTACTTGACTCGGGTGGGCAATATTTTGATGGAACTACCGACATTACACGTACCATTACACTTGGCAAACCAACCGAACAGCAAATTGCCGATTTTACTATGGTACTGAAAGGTCATATCAACCTTGGAAAAGCAGTTTTCCCTACCGGAACAAGAGGTTCGCAACTCGACATACTCGCACGCAAAGCATTGTGGGACAACTGTCTGAACTACGGACACGGAACCGGACACGGCATTGGTCATTTTCTGAATGTACACGAAGGACCACAAAGTATTCGTATGGACGAAAACCCCGTAACATTGCAACCGGGCATGATTATTTCAAACGAACCGGGTATGTATCGCGCAGAAGAATATGGCATTCGCATAGAAAATCTGGTTCATGTGGTACCTGCCGCAAAAACTGAGTTTGGTCAGTTTCTTACTTTCGAAACGCTGACACTTTTCCCGATTGATAAGAATTTGATTGATGTATATGCACTCGAAATGGACGAAGTTGACTGGCTCGATGCATATCATCAAAAGGTTTTCGAAACGCTTTCACCTTACCTGAACAAGGAAGAACAAAAATGGTTGAAAGAAAAATGCGAAGTGCTTTACGACAAAGAGGCTTTTTGATAAAAACAAAATCATTAATTTAAATTAACCAATGAAGGTGTCCGTTATATTTCGGTCACCTTCATTTTTGCAATATGGAATTTAATTTACACGACAGTTTATTGGGAAAAGAAAATTTTTATCCCGAAAATTACAATCCCTCGCTCCTATTCCGCATTCCCCGTGCCGAGAACCGTGTGCATTATGGCATCGACGCTGCTCAACTTCCGTTTATGGGAATTGATGTATGGAATTGCTACGAGTTTTCTTTTTTGTGTCAAAACGGGCTTCCTGTTTCGGGAATGTTGAAAATAATTTATCCTGCCGAAAGTCAATATCTTGTCGAATCGAAATCACTGAAACTGTATTTGAATTCGTTCAATATGGAGCGAATTTCTCATTTTGGTAATGAAGCGATTTTGAATGTTTGTGATTTAATCAGCAATGATTTATCAAATTTACTTGAAGTAAAGGTAAAAGTAGTTTACTTCGATAATTCGGCCGAAACATTAGAACCATTCGAAGGATTAAATCTTAAAAACCTGACAGAAATTGTAGGAGACAAACAACTACGCGAAACCGATTTTTCCGACTTTAACGAAAACCCGGCTTTGCTTGAGGGTTGCAAAACCGGCGAATTGCAAAAATATGCATTTAGAACCGATTTACTTCGTTCTAACTGTCGTGTTACCAATCAGCCCGACTGGGGCGACTTGTTTTTGTATATGGAAACACCATACAAAATCGACCTGCTCTCGGTAATAAAATATCTGGTGTCGTTCCGCAAGGAAAATCATTTTCACGAAGAAGTGGTGGAAATGATTTACAAACGCTTTTACGACATGTTTGAACCTAAAAAATTACTTGTAGCGGCTATGTACACCCGCCGTGGAGGAATTGACATTAACCCGCTGAGGGCATCGCATTCCGATTTGATTGATCCGGCTTTTAGTTCCGATACATACCTTTTGGCCAAAACACTCCGACAATAATTACAATGATATGTCATAGTTTAGCATTCAAAACCACTAAACTCTGCCAATATGCCATTTTTTCTGCCAAAAACCCCCTGTGAATTGAATTGGCAAACTAATTGTTGAATGGCCGACAGCGGAACATTACTTTTAAAATAATAAAAAATCAAGATATATCGCAATTATGAAGAAACATAAACATAATGCCGAAGAGCCTGAAAAGGAGATTATAAACGACACTGCGCAGCAAGAGCAGGAAGCTAATCAGCAAACCGAAAATCAAACCACAGAAGAAGAAGGTGATAAAATTGCGGACGAAATTGCTGAGCTTACCCAAAAATGCAGCGACCTGAACGATAAAAATTTACGCCTTATGGCTGAATTTGACAATTATCGGAAACGTACCCTGAAAGAACGCTCAGACCTTGTTAAGACTGCTGGTGAGAATATTCTTTCGTCGATGTTACCTTTGGTAGATGATTTTGAAAGAGCTTTGAAAGCTATGGAAACAGCTGAAGACATTGTTGCTGTAAAAGAAGGTGTGGATTTGATTTACGGAAAATTTATTGCATTTTTACTCCAGAATGGCGTAAAAGCAATTCCGACTGAAAACGAAGTATTCGACACCGATTTGCACGAAGCCATAACCACTTTCCCTGCTCCTACAGAAGATTTGAAGGGCAAGATTATCGACTGTGCTTCAAAAGGTTATACATTGAACGAAAAAGTAATACGTTTTTCAAAAGTAGTAGTTGGAGAATAATATTAGTCTGATAAAAATATAAATTAATTCGTCATTAAGTCAATGATTCTGAAACTCTTCAGATCATTGGCTTATTGGCACATTATCACAATAGCAAAACATATATGTCCAAAAGAGATTATTACGAAATTCTTGGAGTATCGAAAACGGCTTCGGCTGATGAAATAAAAAAAGCTTATCGCAAAAAAGCCATCGAATATCACCCTGATAAAAATCCCGGTAATAAAGAAGCTGAAGAAAAATTTAAGGAAGCTGCCGAAGCTTACGAGGTTCTCAGCGATGCACAAAAACGTCAGCGTTACGATCAGTTTGGGCATGCCGGTGTAGGCGGTGCTGCAAGTGGCGGATATGGCGGAGGCGGAATGAGCATGGACGATATTTTCTCTCATTTTGGCGATATTTTCGGAGGTCACTTTGGAGGTTTTGGTGGATTTGGAGGCGGTTCACGTGGTGGTGGACAGCGTGTTCGTCGCGGATCGGATTTGAGAGTGAAAGTAAAACTCAATCTGGCCGAAATTGCCGCTGGCGTTGAGAAGAAAATAAAAGTAAAAAAATATGTAAGCTGTTCGCATTGTACCGGAAGCGGTTCTGCCAATGGCTCGCAACCGGCTACTTGTACAACCTGTCATGGTAGCGGACGTGTAACACGCGTACAGCAAACAATTCTGGGACAAATGCAAACCGCATCGGAATGTCCTACCTGCGGAGGCGATGGTAAAATAATCCGCGATAAATGTAGTCATTGTGCGGGCGAAGGTATTGTACGCGAAGATGAAGTAATCAGCATCAACATTCCGGCCGGAGTAATGGAAGGCATGCAGCTTTCGATGAACGGAAAAGGAAACGCAGCACGCAGAGGTGGCGTAAACGGCGATTTGCTGGTACTCGTGGAAGAAGAATCGCATCCTGAACTTATCCGCGATGAAAATGATTTGATTTACAACCTTTTACTCACACTACCAACGGCAATTCTGGGTGGTCAGGTAGAAGTACCAACGGTTGATGGAAAAGTAAAAGTGACTATAAATCCCGGCACACAACCCGGAAAAGTATTACGCTTGCGCGGAAAAGGATTGCCCAGCGTAAATCGTTACGGTACAGGCGATTTATTAGTAAATGTGGGAGTTTATGTTCCTGAAAATCTGAATAAAGATGAAAAAGCTATTTTCGAGAAACTATCAAAATCAGAAAATGTAAAACCAAATTCTTCTGCTTCGCGCGATTTTTTCAATCGTTTCAGAAATATGTTTGAATAATTTCGGTTATACTCACAATAAAAATGGCTGCTATCCAATCAGGATAACAGCCATTTTTATTGATATCCGGTTTATTTACTTTAAAATATCTTCCTCACCCAAAGCAGCATAAGGCCCTTCTTTGATTTCAAAAATCACAGTGTTTGTTTCGAGCACGTCCACTGAATGCCACTGCCCTGCGGGTACTGAAACTCCGTACGAACCCTTTAGCGGGTCGAGCAGTATTTTTTCAAGTTGTTCTTTCTTCTCATTAAAAACTACAACATTTAAACTTCCCCTTAGAACAAGGTATGTTTCATCGGTATGGCGATGACGATGCACAGGAATCTCGGTACCCGGCTCAAGTGCATTCATGAGTCTTTGAACAGGTTCATCGAGTTCAGAATGTAGGTTGTAATTCATTCTTAATCTGGGACTTTCCTTTGCCTGTTTACAAATTTCATCCAGAAGTACTGAGTTAATTATTTTCATTATATCTGTTAGTTGTTGAGTTCTGATGGCATTTATGTAATAGGAATAAAACGATGTCGCGTTTTAAACAATTTTCAAATAACACAAATAAGTTATTACATTTCAATTACTTATTTAAATACAATATTTTTAATTACATCCGCCCCAACATGCTTATTGAGCGATGCCATTATTTGATCTTTCGACAAAAATAAATCGTGACGAAGCACCGATGAAGTGAGCGTCACATAAAGTATGCGCTGACGGATTTCGAGCGCCGAAGTATATTGATTAATATTATGTCCGAGTACTGCCGGCCAGGCGTCAATAATATGTTTCTCATTCAGCGGTCGGTCCAGTTTATTCTGTTTCAGCACCTGAGCAATTACATCTTTGAGTAATTCTGTATTTCTTTTTCTCATATTTTATCTCAGTTTCAATACCTGACCCAGTTTTGCGCCTTCGTGATAAGGCATTTCATTCAGTTTATACAGCTTTTCAATTTTGATACCATAATTCTGAGCAATACTGTACATCGAATCGCCCGCCCGCACTACATGATGCGAATAGCCACGTGACGCTTTGTTTTTCTTGTAACGAATATACACCTGCGTTCCGGGCAAAAGTTCTGTAAATTCATTTATCTCATTGTATCGTCTCAATCTTTTCTCACTGATATTCAACTCTTCCGATAGCGACGCGTAAGTATCGCCCACTATCGACACCACAAATTTCACTCCGTTATTTTTATATATTTCGTGTACTCTGTAGGCCGATACTGTTCCAATCGGATGGTTCGATGAGCGCTGTTTATTTTTATTAACTTCTGCAATTTGCTTTACATCAAGCTTTTGAATATCGTACTGATGTAAATCGTAGTTTTCAATAAGCGAAATAAGTTTATAAGCATACGAAGGGTCAGTTGCATAACCCGCCTTTTTAAGGCCATGCGCCCAGGCCTGATAATCGGTTGGGCTTAGTTCGAAAAGGAAAGCATAGCGACTGCGGTTTTTCAAAAATGCAGAATGATCTTCGTAAGAATCAAGTACTTTATCGTATTTACGAAAACATTCGCCGCGTTCATCATCGTCGTGATATGTTTTCTCGCCCCCCCAATCGTGACATTTTATACCAAAGTGATTATTCGATTTGCGAGCCAGCTCACTCATACCGGCGCCCGACTCTAAAAGTCCCTGAGCCAGCGTGATACTTGCAGGAATGCCATGTTCTTTTTGCTGAATCATAGCAAGTTTATAGTAATTCTGAACGTAATTTATATATGCCTGACTTTTCGATTGAGCAAAAAGCGTTGACAAAATAGTAGAAAAAATGAATGCTAACAGTAGGATTCCGGTTCTAAGTCTCATAAAAATACTGAAATTAGGCTTATTTTGCTACAAAAATAAAACTAATCGCTGAAATAAATAAATTAAACGGGGGAATTTTATATTTTTGTGAAAAGTTAAGCCAGCCAATTATGGACTAAATTTTAAAGTAAATATTATTATGCAGAAAAAAATCATTGAAACACATGTTACAGTTTTGAATCACAACGAACTTACACCTGAAGAAGTGCACCTGATTGAAAAAGCCAGAGAACAGGTTTCAAAATCATATGCTCCGTATTCCAAATTCTCGGTAGGTGCAGCTGTTTTACTCGAAAACGGCGAAATTTTCGCAGGCAGTAATCAGGAAAACTCAGCTTTTCCATCAGGTTTGTGCGCTGAACGTGTGGCTATGTTTTATGCCAATGCACAATATCCTGACGTAGCTGTGAAAACACTTGCTATTACAGCCTTCAGCGATGGTAACTTTCTGCAGGAGCCAATCACACCCTGCGGATCGTGCCGACAGGTATTGCTCGAAACTGAAAACCGGTTCGAAAAAGACATTACCGTTTTCCTCGATGGACAGAAATATATTTACCGACTCGACAAGGTAAAAGAACTGCTTCCTCTCTCGTTTGGTAAAAGCAACTTATTAACCTGATTTCGGGGATAATTTTGAGTATTTTTGCTGAATAAGCATGGAAAAGACCAAAACTGATATCGACATTCAATTTGTTAGTATTTTTCAATTGCAATATTTGGAATGCTCGGATAGTTTGACTATATTGCGGTCGAATTAGAGTACAAACAAATTGAAAAATAAAACGTCCTCATCAGCGTATGAGTAAATCACTTTTCACAATAGAATATTCCCTCAACAATGTATCGCCGGCTGTGTTGTGGAATTCGATAGGAAATCCTTTAGGACTATCAGAATGGTTTGCAGATGGAGTAACTGTAAATGGAAATGAACATACTTTCAGCTGGGAAAAGTATGAACAAACTGCATTTTTGCAACAAACCAAACAAAATCAGTTTATACGATTTCAGTGGGAAGAAGATCAAGGTACTGAGTATTATTTTGAACTACAAATAATTATTGTTCCACTTACAACTGAAGTAATTTTAATGGTAACCGATTTTGCCGAAGAAGATGAGAAAGAAGATGCCATTTTACTATGGAACAAGCAAATTGATGAGCTCAAACGAAAAACCGGCATGTAATTTAAAATCAGTTAGCTGATTAGCATTTATTGCATTACTAAAAAACACTTTAACGTCTGCTGAATATTTAGCGGACGTTTTTTATTACAGAGGCTTGTACTTTAATTATATTTCGCACTTCGGAACGTGGATTATTGAAGTTTTTGAAGTAATTTTGTGTCACTTTAAAAAAGTAAAGTATGTTTTTACTGAAAAAAATCGACATCTACATCTTCAAACGTTTCTTTACCCTGTTTTTGATGACGTTTCTTATCTGTATCTTCATTTTGTTGATGCAGTTTTTGTGGAAACATTTTGCCGAATTAATAGGAAAAGGAATTGGCCTTGATGTATTGGCCGAATTTTTTGTTTACTCCATTTTCACGCTTGTTCCAATGGCCTTGCCACTGGCTATATTGCTGGCTTCGCTTATGACTTTCGGTAATATGGGTGAAAATTTCGAGCTCACCGCCATGAAGTCGGCTGGCATTTCGCTTTTTCGCATTATTCGCCCTCTCATTATTTTTATTGCAATGGTTTCGATAGGTGCATTTTACTTTTCAAACCATGTTTTACCGGTGTCGCAAACCAAACTTTGGACACTTATTTTTTCACTCCGACAAAAATCTCCCGAACTCGATATTCCCTCAGGTGAATTCTATTCCGGCATTAACGGCCTAAACCTTTATGTACGCGAAAAGGAAGAAGGCTTACTTAAACACCTTATGATTTACGATTTTTCCGAAGGTTTTAATAGTGCTACAGTAATGGTAGCCGACTCAGGACGAATTTCGCTTAGCGAAGATAAAAAATATCTTCTGCTTACGCTCTACGATGGAGAAAGTTTCGAAAACCTTAAAAATCAAAGTATTAATTCCAGCTCAGCCAACATTCCATACCGGCGTGAATCATTCGACATGAAAGAAATTCTGCTCGACTTTGATTCTGATTTTAACCGCCTCGACGAATCGATACTCGAAGATCAGCACGTGAGTAAAAATATTGACCAACTCACTCAGTCGATTGATTCGGTAAGGGAAATTGTGAAGGTAAGGGTGAAAGATCAGCAAAACGAAATGGTTGAAAGGCGTTATTTTGGCCGGGAATCGGGCTGGGGACGCTCACTTGAGGTTTCGGACAATATTCAGCTCGAAAACTACAATCCCGATTCATTGTTTCTGAATCAGGAAAAAACAAAAATGACGCTTGCTGTCACACAAAGTATATCGAGAGCCAACGATTTGAAAAGTCAGATTGAGTACAACAAAATAATGCTCAACGAGCCCACACGCTATGTGAGTCGTCACCAGATAGAATGGCATCGTAAATTCACGCTATCGTTTGCTTGTCTTATTTTCTTCTTTATCGGAGCACCACTGGGCGCTATTATTCGTAAAGGAGGACTAGGAACACCTGTGGTTATTTCGGTTATTATGTTCATTGTTTATTACATCATCGACAATACCGGCTATAAAATGGCCCGCGAAGGCCTTTGGACAGCTGCTGAAGGTATGTGGCTAAGCTCCTCGGTATTGCTTCCGATTGGCATTTTCCTTACTTACAAAGCAGCCGTAGATGCCACACTTTTCAACAAGGAAGAATATATAAGGTTTTTACAACAAACCAAACAGAAACTTGAACAGCTTTATTCGAAATCGAAAACACTGCTCAAAAAACAAAAATCTCAGTAAATACAGAAACGAAATACAATATTATATGGGAAATATTCTTAACACTATCGAAGACGCTTTGGCAGATATCAAAGCCGGTAAGTTTGTGATTGTAGTGGACGATGAAGATCGTGAAAACGAAGGTGACTTTATTTGCGCAGCTGAAAAAATCACACCTGAAATGGTGAATTTCATGATTACACATGGTCGTGGAGTGGTTTGCGCACCGCTTACCGAAGATCGCTGCGACGAACTCGAACTTGAAATGCAGGTTGAGAAAAACACTTCAATCCACTCTACTCCTTTCACAGTAAGTGTTGATAAACTCGAAGGCTGTACCACAGGCGTTTCGGCAGCCGATCGTGCTGCCACCTTTCAGGCATTGGCCGACCCGGCTTCCAAACCCGAAACTTTTGGCCGCCCGGGACATATTTTCCCATTACGCGCCCGAAACAAAGGAGTGCTTCGTCGTGCCGGACACACCGAAGCAGCTGTTGATTTAGCCCGATTGGCCGGACTGTATCCTGCAGGAGCACTGATCGAAATTATGAACGAAGATGGCACGATGGCACGTCTTCCACAATTAATCGACATGGCTAAGAAATTCGATTTGAAACTTATTTCCATTGCCGACCTTATTGCTTACCGTCTTAAAACCGAATCGCTGGTTGAAAAAGGTGAAAAAGTAAACATGCCAACTGCACATGGAAGTTTCAAACTCATTCCGTTTCGTCAGGTTTCAAATGGCATGGAACATGTCGCACTAATCAAAGGTGAATGGGAAAAAGATGAGCCTGTATTGGTACGCGTACATTCGTCTTGTATGACTGGTGATATTTTTGGTTCTATGCGTTGCGAATGTGGCGAACAGCTTCATAAAGCCATGGAAATGATTGAAAAAGAAGGTAAAGGAGTAATTGTATATATGAATCAGGAAGGTCGTGGCATTGGTCTGATGAATAAAATCAAAGCCTATAAACTTCAGGAAGAAGGACTTGACACTGTGGACGCCAATCTGCATCTCGGTTTCAATGCCGACGAACGCGATTACGGTGTAGGCGCTCAGATTTTACGTGAAGTAGGCGTAACCAAAATCCGCTTAATGTCCAACAATCCCGTAAAACGTATCGGACTTGAAGCATACGGTCTTTCTATTGCCGAAAACGTAGCCATTGAAGTTGCACCCAACCAGTTTAATGCATTTTACATGCAAACTAAAAAAGAACGTATGGGTCATAATCTGAAATATTCGAAATAAATCCATTCGCATGAAAACAGCATTTATCACCGGTGTAACTTCGGGTTTTGGAAAATCATTTGCTTTTCGTTTGGCAAAAATGGGTGGTTACCGACTGATAGTGACCGGCAGACGCAAGGACCTGCTTCAGGAAATTGCCGAAACGATACGAAAAGATTATAAATGTGAGGTTGAAGCACTTTGCTTTGACATTCGTGACCGACAGGCCTGCGAATGGGCCATAAAATCAATTGAGGAAAGTCACAATCACATCGATGTACTGATCAACAATGCAGGACTGGCAGCCGGAGCAGCCACTTTTGACGAAAGCGATGTGGATGATTTCGATCAGATGCTCGACACCAATGTAAAAGGCCTGCTCTACATTACAAAACTTATTGTTCCCAAAATGATTGCCCAACAAAGCGGTCATATTGTAAATATCTCGTCGATTGCAGGCATAGAAGTTTATCCCAACGGAAGCGTTTATTGTGCATCGAAACATGCTGTGAATGCCATTACAAAAGGGTTACGAATTGATTTGGTAAAACAAGGAATTAAAGTCAGCTCCATTTCGCCGGGAATGGCCGAAACCGAGTTTTCGATTGTTCGCTATCATGGCGACACAGAAAAAGCTGCAGCGGTTTACAAAGGGCTCGTTCCGCTAAATGCCGAGGACATTGCCGACGCTCTTGAATTTATTCTTACGCGACCTGCGCATGTGTCGATAAATGACATTCAGATTAATCCGGCACAACAGGCAAATACATACATATCGCACCGAAAATAGTGAAAATTGCTGTTTTCGATTTTTTTGTACGAAAAAAGCAAGAAAATATCATAAAAAATTTAAAGAATTAAAAAAAATATCCTATTTTTGTCAGCCAGTATATAAAAACTATGCATTTTAGTGCAGAGCTTACATACTTCATACAAAAACACAAAATCTTTTTTGAAAATGAACTCACTTGATGTAAACAAGGATCCTGAAATTGTAAAAGCCGAAAATGCCGAAACAATCATCGAAAACACAGTAACCGAAGAAATCTCAGACTCTGTTGAAACTACAAATCCGGTTAGTAATGAATCATCTCCTTCCGGAGACGAAAAGTCGCAGACTCTGCCCGATTACAATGTTTTTTCAAAGTCAGGTTTGATTGATGCGCTGAAAGTGCTTATTCAGAATGAGCCCGATGGTATAAAGGAGCAGGTTGAAATCATCAAGCAAACATTTTACAAAAAGGTGAAAGCCGAAAACGAAGAGCAAAAGGCTGCATTTATTGAAAATGGTGGCGAAGAGCACGACTTTCTTCCAACGAAAGACGAACTTGAAGAAGAGCTAAAAACCCTCCTCAACGATTACAGAACCAAAAAAGCTGCTGCAACTGCACAAAAAGAAAAGGAGAAAGAAAATAATCTGATTCAGAAACAACATGTTCTGGAGCAAATGAAGGCGCTTGTTGAAAGTAACGACGATGTTTCAGCTCATATCAACGAATTCAGAACGCTTCAACAGAAATGGAAATCGATAGGACACGTGCCTGCACAATCGGCTACCGATCTCTGGAAACAATACAATATTTATCAGGAAGCGTTTTGGGATTTGATAAAAATCAATAATGAACTGCGTGAATACGATTTTCGCAAAAACCTGGAGGCCAAAACACTTATTTGCGAAGCTGCTGAACGTTTAGCTGAAGAGACTGATGTAGTATCGGCCTTTCAGACTTTGCAAAAACTTCACGAGGAATGGCACGAGTTAGGGCCGGTTTCACGCGATTTGCGCGAAGAAATCTGGACAAGGTTCAAAAATGCATCGAGCGTAGTCAACAAAAAGCATCAATCATATTTTGAAGGTATTCGCGAACTTGAAGATAAAAATCTTGAATTGAAAAATGCTTTATGCGAAAAAATTGAGGCATTTGACTATTCTGAGTTCAAAACCTACAAACAATGGGACGAAGGCACACAAACCCTTCTTGCATGGCAGGATGAATGGCGTACCATTGGATTTGCACCACGCAAAGCCAATCAGAAGATTTTTGAACGTTACCGTAAAGCGTGCGACAGCTTTTTTGCAGCGAAAGCCGAATTCTACAAAGAATCGAAAAATCAGCTCAATCAGAATCTTGATCAGAAAAAAGCGCTGTGTGAACAGGCTGAAGCGCTGAAAGACAGCACTGACTGGAAAGAAACTTCTTCGAAACTTATTCAGTTACAGAAAGAATGGCGCACCATTGGTCCGGTTGCTAAAAAACATTCCGACGAAATATGGAAACGTTTTATTTCGGCATGCGACTACTTCTTCGAGCAAAAAGGCAAAAATACTTCAGGATTGAAAAATCAGGAAACTGAAAATCTTGAGCAGAAAAAACAGATTATCGAACAGATTAAAGCCATTGAAAAAGGCACTGATGCGGGCGAAAATCTTGCGAAATTGCGTGAATTAATGGCCGAATGGAACAAAATCGGACATGTACCTTTTAAAGAAAAGGACAAAATTTACAAAGAATATAAAACTGCACTCGACAAACAGTTTGAAATACTCAATGTGGACGCTTCGCAACGCCGACTCGACAATTTCAAAAGCAACCTGAAAGACATGAGCGCAAAAGGAGAAAACAAACTTTTCCGCGAGCGCGAAAAACTGGTCAGAGCTTACGAACATTTAAAAAGCGAAATTGCTGTGTACGAAAACAATATAGGCTTCCTGAGTTCATCGTCGAAAAAAGGTGGTGGTATTATTAAGGAAATGGAACGAAAAATTGAAACCCTGAAAGAAGAAAGCCGTCTGATCGAACAGAAAATCAATCTGATAGAAGAAAATCTTTAAACAGTATAATGCTAAATGAAAATGGCTGTCCGCGAAAAGTTTGGACAGCCATTTTTTTAGGTTTAGTTTTATTCTTCAAATAAAATCCAATACCTATTCAGGTTTATTTCGTGGTTATATATGTCAATTATTTGACAATCTTATATTTATACGTATTTGTTGTTCGCTGTTTTTCTTTCTAAATACAACTAATAGCGTAAATTAGTTGTAATATCCATAGAATTTATTTTCCTGAAATAATCCAGGCCTACTTTTTATTTTTGGCAAACTTACTTTTTATAATGTTTATAAAAAAGTCAGGACAACTTCAATTTCAAAAACAAAAAAGACACAAATTCTGCTTGCCGGAATTATTCCACAATTTCAGCAAAATCTTGAATATGCTCATCCACATAAGCGGCTAATAACGAAGTTTGCTCTTCCTCCATATCGAAATAGCGCTCTTCTAGCTCATCGAAAATTTCAAAATCCACATACATAGCATTAAACTCTTCCTCTGTGGTTTCGCGGGTAAGTTCTTTTTTGTTGGCGTCGTATATCTCTTTTGCTTTGTAAATCAGCTTCGAAAGTTCCACACAGCCAAACTGACGCATGGCTTTTGCAAAAGGATTTTCAAAAATATAAGGTCCGTAACCATTCTGAATCAACTGTACAAATCCACCATCGCGCATTTCAGTACTGAAAAAATGCCATGCCAGCAAGCTGTGTTGAGATCCATTGAGCAGGGTCATTTTTTCGGGACTCAATTCGCCACCAAGCGTTTCGAGATAAGCATCAATAAAAACCTGAAGAAATTCATCCATTCCCTCTTCAATTGCATTTTTCAAACTCTGATCCTGTATCTGTATCATATTTCTAATTTCGTTTTTCATTACTCAAACAAAAGTACATATTTATTTTTAAATATTCTGAAATCATTTAGGTTAAGTAATAGGACGAATGTAATGTAAGTAACAGGAACAAAATAATGTCGCATTTTAAACTTATTTCAATTAAAATACTTAATCCTTTTGAGGCTATTTTGAAATAAATTTTGGTCTTGAATAAAGGCGTTTAGAGATAAAAAGCAGAACAAAAAATAAATATCATTCACTTATGAGTATATAAATGAGTATTACATTTATTCAAATATTTATTAGCTTTGTATTACACAAACAAAATGATACGCAATGAAAAAAACAGTTTTACTTTTAGCAATTTTCACATTTTCTGCTTTGACACAAGCCGGCAATGGCAAATACCGTTTTATGATTGGCACTTACACTTCAAAAACTGCATCGGAAGGAATCTACAGTCTGGAGATTGACATAAAGAAAGATTCATACAAAACAACTCTTCAAACCAGCGAAGTTACTGATCCATCATTCATTGCTACTGACAAGCAGAATCTTTACGCTGTCAATGAGACCCAAAATCCGGGTTTGGTAAGCGCCTTCAAACTCAACAAAAAAAACGGATCGCTTACATTTCTGAATAGGGTAAATGCCGGTGGCGATCATAGCTGTTATGTGGATATTGCATCAAAACATGTGGTAGTAGCTAACTATTCGGGTGGCAATCTGGCTGTTTTCGGTCGTAAGAAAAATGGTTTGCTAACCGATTATCAGCAACTTATTACGCATACAGGCAACAGCATTCATCCTGAACGTCAGACAAAACCTTATGTGCACCAATCTATTTTTTCGCCTGATAAGAAATATGTGTTGGTCAACAATTTGGGAACCGACAAAGTAACTTGCTACCGATACAACTCCAAAAGTTCTGATCAGGCCCTTACATTGTCGGACGAAATAAAACTCAAAGCCGGCAGCGGCCCGAGGCATCTTACTTTCAGCAAGAACGGAAAATATATTTTCGTTTTACAGGAATTGGATGGAACCATCAGTTCTCTTTCATTCAACAACGGTAAGTTTTCGCTTATCTCCGAAACAACTCTTGTTCAGCAAAATGAATCTGAAACCGGAGCTGCAGATATTCACACTTCCCCCGATGGAAAATTTGTATATGCCACCAACCGTGGCTCAGCCAATAACATTAGCTGTTTTGCAGTGGACAAGAATGGCTCGTTGCGACTTGTAGAACAAACATCCGTAAAAGGCGTGGGGCCCCGGAATTTTTGTATTACAGCGGACGGAAAATATATACTTGTGGGAAATCAGCGCACCAATCAGATAACCGTGTTTTCGCGCGATAAAAAAAGTGGAATACTTTACGACACCGGCATGATGATAAACATTTCAGCTCCGGTTTGTATAGTTGAATTCTAAAACAAAAAAATAAGTCTCTGAACCCGCAAAGGTCAGAGACTTATTTTTTATATTTTCAAACAGTGCTATCCGCTAAAAGGATTGGATTCTTCGCTTCGCTCTGAATGACAACATTTTGTAAGGAATTTGGTTGGGAGTGTGTAGGTCTGCGGCTTCGCCGCAAACCTACACACTCCCAAATATATAACTAACTGATTGTCATCTCGAACGAAGTGATAGATCTCATTTTTTCTCTTTGAAAATTTTAACTGGACAGATGATCTTCAAATCTTCAAATTTCAAATTTGATTTACTCTTCAATCACTTCCATTTTTTCAATCACATCGCCCTGACGGATTTCGTCGATTACATCCAAGCCTTCCACTACTTTTCCAAAGCAGGTATGACGGCGATCGAGATGCGCTGTATTCTGACGATTGTGGCAAATAAAGAATTGCGAGCCACCTGTATTTTTTCCAGCATGAGCCATCGAAAGCACTCCACGATCGTGATACTGATTATCGCCATCGAGCTCACATTTAATTGTATAGCCGGGTCCACCAGCTCCTGTTCCCCAGGGACAGCCACCCTGAATTACAAAATCAGGAATTACACGGTGAAAAGTCAACCCGTTATAAAAACCTTTTTCGACCAAATCGATAAAATTAGTCACTGTATTGGGAGCGTCTTTTTCGAAAAACTCCACTTTCATTACACCTTTTCCGGTTGTGATAATTACTTTTTTCATTTTTATTATTCTGTTATTCAGATATTTATATTTTAATCTTTTTATATTAAGAAACCCTGCAAAGATAGTTTAAATTGCTCACTAATTAAAACATTCGGAAAACCCAAACTGTTCATTAGCTACATTATAAGATATTTTAAACAAAAGTTGCATACCAATTAATATTTCAGAAACAGATCAGGTCACACCTAACAGTTTTTTAAGCCTGCTATGTGTGTGAAAACCGACATACAAATTTGACATTATCTTACCCAACCAATTCAAACTCATTATTGATAATTTCTATCATTTAATTTCGTGATAAAAGTGATGCGATTTCCGGTTTTTATTGCAAAAATCACTAACTTTGTCATTCATAAAATAAAATTCCAACGATTCAATAACTCAGTTTTTAAAATTATTGATTCAATGCGGATTAAGCACTTTTTTTTCAAAACTAACAAGTAACCCATAAAACACAAGCAATATGACACTTACCGAACGTTTTCTGAAATACGTCAGTTTTAATACCACCTCTGACGAAAACACCAAAATGACTCCCAGCACACCGGGACAAATGATTTTTGCACAACATCTGGTTGAAGAATTAAAATCGATTGGTTTGCAGGAAGTTGAACTGGATAAAAACGGTTATATCATGGCTACACTACCAGCCAATACCGATAAAGATATTCCAACCATCGGATTTATTTCGCACATGGATACAAGCCCCGATATGTCAGGCAAAAATGTAAAAGCCCGTATTGTGGAAAACTACGACGGAAATGACATTTTACTTAATGAAGAAAAAGTAATTGTGCTCGAAACCGAAAAGTATCCTGAAATTCTGCAATATAAAGGTCAGGACATTATTGTAACTGATGGAACCACGCTGCTTGGTGCCGACGACAAGGCCGGAATAGCCGAAATTGTAAGTGCAATGGAATATCTTATTGCACATCCTGAAATCAAACATGGAAAAATTCGTGTGGGCTTTACTCCCGATGAAGAAATTGGTCAGGGAGCCGATCATTTCGATGTACCTAAGTTTGGTGCTGAATGGGCTTACACGCTCGATGGCGGCGAGATTGGCGAACTGGAATTTGAAAATTTCAATGCGGCTGCCGCTAAAATCACTTTCAAAGGCTTAAATGTACATCCCGGTTACGCTAAACATAAAATGCTGAATTCAATGCGGGTAGCACATCAGTTTGTGTCAATGCTTCCACGTCACGAAACGCCCGAACATACTGAGAAATACGAAGGTTTTTACCATCTTGTGGGTATGGAAGGTAGTGTAGAACAATCGAGCCTGAGTTATATCATTCGCGACCACGACCGCGACCGTTTCGAGCGTCGTAAAAAAGAAATGCAGCACATTACCAACAAGATAAATGCAGAATTTGGCGAAGGCACTGCCACTCTGGAACTTCGCGATCAGTATTATAACATGCGTGAAAAAGTGGAACCGGTAATGCATATTGTCGATCTGGCCTTCGAAGCCATGGAATCGGTTGGTGTAAAACCCAATGTGAAACCCATTCGCGGAGGAACTGATGGATCACGCCTTTCGTATGAAGGCCTGCCCTGCCCCAACATTTTTGCCGGTGGACACAATTTTCACGGACGTTTTGAGTATGTTCCAGTACAATCGATGGAGAAAGCCATGATGGTAGTGGTAAAAATTGCCGAGCTTTTAGCTAAAAAATAAATCACAACAACACAACACTTTACAATACAGTTTAATTCTATGAAGACAACTCCATTTACGCATTTTCATGAAGCTTTGGGAGCTAAAATGCATGAATTTGCCGGGTATAACATGCCCATCGAATACAGCGGTATTACCGACGAACACATTACTGTACGCAATGGTGCAGGCGTAT
The DNA here is from genome assembly GCA_034004015.1 of Paludibacter sp. GTDB lineage: Bacteria > Bacteroidota > Bacteroidia > Bacteroidales > Paludibacteraceae > Paludibacter. The sequence continues at coordinate 32,871 of JAVEXN010000002.1, read as the reverse complement.
TCGACGTTTCGCACATGGGTGAATTTTGGGTAAAAGGCCCGAAAGCACTCGAATTTTTGCAAAGCATCACCAGCAACGATGTATCAACACTTGTAATCGGAAAAGCACAATATTCCTGCTTCCCCAACGGAAAAGGCGGTATTGTTGATGACTTACTGGTATATAAGGTAGAACCTGAAAAATATCTTTTGGTTGTAAATGCTTCGAATATCGAAAAAGACTGGAACTGGTGCCAGCAACACATGATCGAAGGTGTGGAAATGGACAATGCTTCGGAATGGACAGCTCAGTTGGCTATTCAGGGACCAAAAGCTACTGAAATTCTGCAAAAACTCACGTCTGTGAATCTGTCGGAAATTCCATATTACAGTTTTACAGTAGGCAATTTTGCAGGAGCCGACGAAGTAATTATTTCGAACACCGGTTATACAGGTGCAGGTGGTTTCGAATTGTATTTTTATCCCGAACATGCCAAAACAATCTGGAATGCAATTTTCGAAACCGGTGCTGAATACGGCATAAAACCCATCGGACTTGGTGCACGCGATACATTGCGTCTCGAAAAAGGTTTTTGTCTTTACGGAAACGATATCGACGACAGCACTTCGCCTATTGAAGCAGGTCTGGGTTGGATTACCAAATTTGCAGATGGTAAAAGCTTTGTTGACAGAGCATTGCTCGAAAAACAAAAAGCCGAAGGTGTGAGTCGTAAATTAGTACGATTCGAACTTACAGAACGCGGCATCCCACGCCACGGTTACGACATTGTGAACGAAGCCGGAGAAGTAATCGGAAATGTAACTTCAGGAACCATGCTGCCCGAAAGCAAAAAAGGCATCGGAATGGGCTATGTGCAAACAGCTTACAGCAAAGCGGGATCAAAAATATATATTGCTATTCGAAATAAAAATCTCGAAGCGGTAGTTGTGAAGTAAAGCATTCAGCTAAACAAAATAATAAGCCCTGTTTCAATTCAGTTTGAAACAGGGCTTGTTGTTTAATGTCAATTTAATCTTAATTCTCCAACATCAAAATGCCGGCATTCCTTCGTATACAGATATTTTCTCGGGTGTTGCCGCAAAATGAAAACTGTGATTGCGGTGATCACGTTCATCAAGCCCAATGCGACGAAATATATCTGCCCAGTTTTCCACATTGGCATACTCTTTAGCCACTTCATTGGTCACTTTCTGAGTTTCCCATTGTGGGTTATCTGCTACCATTTGTGCATAAATATGTTCGGCATGATCTTCAAATTCAGCATTAAAGCGAAAGGCTCCTTTAATATTAACCCAAGCCAATACACGCGACATCAATACATAAAAACCTACCACCATAAAAACTACAGGTGTAGCCAGATACCATTTATCTTTGATATTGTCTTCGCGCATTTTTTCCTGAATCACAAGCAAATGCATATACTCATTGTCTTGCGCAGCACGTCCCCAATCGATAATGTCCTGCGCCCAGTTAACCTTTCTGCGGTTGAAATAGCGAAAAGTCAGTCGCGCATATTGTCTTATTTGCCATTCACGATAAGGAATACAGGCCAGAATTTCAAGCAGTTTAGCTTTGGGTAAATCATTTTTTTTACCGGCAACCAAATCCATTCCAAAAAAGAAAAAGCGGGAAGCCATCCCATAGTTTAAATGTGGTCGTTGTAAAGACGATAATTGTTCTTTGCGTAAATCAATGTTCATAATTTGTTGGTTGTTTTATTGTTTAAATGCTGTATCATCTGAAATGATATTCAATGGAAACACAACCAAAACACTGTAATAAGCAGGATTGTTTTTTCAAATAAAGAAATATTTCTTTAATTATGGTTTATTATCGAAATGTCCGTAAATAGGGGTTTACAGAATACTTTTACATAAAATTTGAGAAAAAATTATTTATTTTCAGGAGAGATTAGTGGTTTATTTCTGAATATTTTATAGCCTGTAACCGCAATCAGAATGCTCATAAGCGGACTCACATAATTGAAAACCGCATACGGAAAATAAACCAGCGTACTTACACCAAGCACAGTACTTTGCGTCATTCCGCACGAATTCCAGGGAATAAGCACCGAAGTTACCGTAATGCTATCCTCCATACTTCGACTCAACAGGCGACTTTCGTAGCCTCGTTTTTCGTAGAGTTCTTTGAACAAATTTCCGGAAAGAATAAGTGACAAATACTGATCGCCCATAGTCAGATTGCTCAACAATCCTGTGGCCACTGTAGCACCTACCAAACTTCCTGTACGTGTAATATAATTTGTAAACCAAACAGTTATGCTTTCAATCATGCGTCCTGCTGTCATGGCTGCTCCAAAACAAGTAGCGCAGATAATCAGCCAAATGGTAAAAAGCATACCCTGCATCCCGCGTGTGGCAATCAGACTGTTGATTTCTGCATTTCCAGTATCTAAAGCGGTAGGGCCAAAGCAACTTATCATCATCCCTTTTACGGCATCCATATTTGTAGTTCCTCCGGAAATTTCGAGCAGGTTTTCTTTCTGAAAAATAAGTGCAGCCACAGCCGCAAGCAACATCGAAACAAAGAGTGTCACAAGTGGTGGATAGCGCTTTGCAATCATAAATACAGTAATAGCTGGTACCAAAAGCAACCAAAGCGACATATTAAAGCGGCCGGCTAATGCATTTTGGTAGAGCATAATATCGTCGGTATTGACTCCTGTAAACGAAAATCCCGCAATTGTAAAAACGGCCAGTGCAATGAGCATCGAAGGAATGGTAGTAATCCACATATAACGAATATGCGTGAAAAGCGCTGTTCCTGAAATGGACGAAGCCAGTACCGTTGTATCCGACAAAGGTGACATTTTATCGCCAAAATAAGCACCGGAAACAATTGCACCCGCTATCCAACCATCAGGAAAACCCTGCGCACGGCCAATGCCCATCAATGCAATTCCGATAGTTGCCACAGTAGTCCATGAACTTCCGGTAATGACCGACACAATTGCGCTGATGAGCGCTGCCGAAAGCAGAAAAATTTCAGGGCGAATCAGCTTCATACCGTACGAAATAAACAACGGAACCACTCCACTCACCATCCATGTGCCTGACAAAGCGCCAATAATCAGCAGAATAATCAGTGCAGTAGAAATGTTTTTTATGTTTTTATGTAATGCCTTTTCAAAAGCCGTCCAATGCATATTTACAGTAAACTTTGCTATCAAAAGTGTCACTGCTGTTGCCAGCAACAAAGCCATCTGACTTGCACCACTCAGCGCATCCGCGCCAAAAATGCCGACCGAAAGTGATACAAACACAATTAGAATAAATACCGGTAGTAAAGCTATCAGCGGATGAGGGAGTTTATAGGATGTAGAAGACATTTACTTATTTACAATGTATGATTTTGGAATTACAATTTTACGATTTGCAAAAGTAGTGATTTATGGTAAGTTAGCCAAGACACATTTAAAACTGATTTTTTTGAAATACGCATTTATTCACTTCAAACAATCATTGGTCAATACAAGCAAAAATGATTACTTTTGCAATTGTATGTTTTAAACAATTAATATCATCTCAACAAGTCACTTCCTGAGGGCTTGCAGTATTTATTAACCAGTATGGCCAAAACAAAATCAGTATATATTTGTCAGAATTGTGGTGCCGATTCGCCCAAATGGATAGGAAAATGTCCTTCGTGTGGCGAATGGAACAGTTATGTGGAAGAAATTGTAAGCAAAGACAATGGACCGAAAATCACTATGGCAGGGCTGGAAGTAACCAAACAAAAGCCTGTTAGACTCCATGACGTGGAAACAACCGAAGAAAGCCGCATCGATACTTCGAACAACGAACTAAATCGCGTGCTGGGTGGCGGACTCGTTCCCGGCTCCCTGGTACTTATAGGTGGCGAACCCGGCATTGGAAAATCGACCCTTGTGCTTCAGGTAGTGCTTAACCTCAAAGGAAAACGCACGCTTTATATTTCGGGCGAAGAAAGCGTAAAACAGCTAAAACTCCGTGCCGAACGACTAAAATACGACAACCCAGACTGCTATATTGTAAGTGAGACTTCGCTCGAACAGGCTTTTGTACATATTCAGAATGTGCAACCCGATGTGGTGATTGTCGATTCTATTCAGACCATTTCCACCGAACTGATCGAATCGTCGCCCGGTTCGGTTTCGCAGGTGCGTGAGTGTGCGGCGCATTTACTGAAATTCTGCAAAACCACAGCTACACCTGTGCTTCTGATCGGACATATCAACAAAGAAGGAAGCATCGCAGGTCCGAAAGTTTTGGAACATATTGTGGACACGGTATTGCAGTTCGAAGGCGACCAACATTATATGTATCGCATCCTCCGCCCTATCAAAAACCGCTTTGGAAGCACTTCGGAGCTTGGCATTTTCGAAATGCAGCAAAACGGACTACGAGAAGTGAGCAATCCATCAGAATTACTGCTTTCGCAAAACCACGAAGGACTGAGCGGAGTGGCCATTGCTTCGGCTGTGGAAGGCATTCGTCCTTTCCTGATTGAAACACAGGCTTTGGTTAGTTCGGCCGCTTATGGTACACCACAACGCTCGTGCACAGGCTTCGACATGCGACGCCTCAATATGTTGCTGGCTGTGCTCGAAAAACGTGCAGGCTTCAAAATTGCACAAAAGGACGTTTTCCTGAACATTGCAGGTGGACTTAAAGTAAGCGATCCAGCTATCGACCTTGCAGTTATTTCGGCCATTCTGTCGTCGAGTTTGGACATTGCCATCGAGAAAAACGTGTGTATGGCTGGCGAGGTAGGTCTTTCGGGCGAAATACGCCCCATCAACCGTATTGAACAACGTATTCTGGAAGCTGAAAAGCTCGGTTTTACCAAAATGATTATCCCTGATTTCAATCTGAGCTCCATCAATCTCTCAAAAACCAAAATTGAAATTATCCGGGTAAAAAAAGTGGAGGAAGCTTTTAGAGTATTGTTCAGAAAGTAACGAAATAAAAAATCCTGTAAGTAAAAACTTACAGGATTTTTTTGCGGAGAGAGAGGTTTATGAACCTCTGCATTTATCCTATTGTAATTCAGTTATTTACCATTCAATAAACCCTCATGGGGTACGAATTAGGAAATTTACTAAAAAGAGCGTCTTTTGACTGTCAATGACTTACGTCTGTCTGCTTAACTTTCAGGTTCAAATGTACACAAATATTCTGACACACGCAAGTGTTTTATATTGAAATATTTATACATAGTGCAAGGTGCAAGTTTCTATATAGATAGAAACACTTGCACCTTGCACTAAATTTGAGCTAAGTTTAGCCATTAAGTTGTTGGATACAGCTTGATGCGTATCTCTGTTTTCAGACACTCAAAGAACACTTGCCGTTTGTATAGAATAACTTCAGCATAAAATAAGATATTATATTTTGAACATATAAGACTTTAATTATGCTGTGATTTTTGTTGAAAAAATATATTCATACAAATTCCTGAAATTTAATTTAAAATATTGGAACAAATATAAATGAACAAAATCAATTAAATTTTAGTGTACAGCGAAAATATTGCAACCCAATTTTGAATAAATGTCAACAAAATACACCAAAAAGTATCTATCTTTGTGCGTAACTTAAGTGCAATTATATGAAGAAACTACTTTTTATTATTGGGTATTTTATATTATCGATGCCACTATTTGCAAATAATGATATTGATTCTTTGCTAAAGGTTTTGGATAGTTCTGTAGATAACTACCAAGTTTTTTCTAACCAGAAAGAAGAACAACTCAACAAACTAAAGGAGTTGTTAAGATACACAAACAATGATGATCAACGTTATAAAATTTGTGGCCAACTTTACGATGACTACAAATCTTATAAATCAGACTCAGCATTAACCTATGCACAAAAGAAATTGCAAATTGCTGAAAAAATGAACAACCGTTGGAATTTAACTGATGCCAAATTAAATTTAGCTTCAATTATGGGAACTAGCGGTATGTACAAAGAATCTATGGATATTCTGGAAACGATAAATATTCAGGATAATCCTGATTTAAAAGCTTATTATTTTCATGTCTATAGAACTGTTTACGGTTTCATGGCAGATTATACTGTCTCTACTCGGGAAAAAGAGCGGTATAATAAGTTAGTCTCTAATTTTAGGGATTCTTTACTTGTTGTTAATCCTCCTAATTCCGAAACTCACATAATGGTAAAAACAGATCAATTAATTGCAAACAAAAAATCGGATGAGGCTATCAAAATTTTATTAACTTATTATCCTGCCATTAAAAATGACAAGCATACAAGAGCAATTATTGCATATTGTATTTCGGTGACATACCAAAAGCAACAAAACAGAGAAAATGAAAAGAAATGGTTAATAATATCTACCATTAATGATATTCAATCAGCTACTAAGGATTATATCTCTTTAAGAAGTTTAGCTTTTTTATTATACAAAGAAGGAGACATAGATCGTGCATATAAATATATTAAAAGATCACTTGAGGATGCGTTGTTTTGTAATGCTCGTTTGAGAACTTATGAAATATCTCAGATGTTACCGATCATAGATCAAGCCTATCAACATCAATCTCAAGCCCGTCAACGTCAGTTAATAATTTCGTTAATTAGTATTAGCTTGCTGTCTGTCTTTTTATTAATTGCAGTTCTATCTGTGTACCGTCAGATGCGAAAACTTTCTGTGGCCAGAAAAGATCTTAGTCAGGCAAACAAACTTCTAAATGATTTGAATAAAGAATTATCGGAAACGAATAAATTGCTTAAGCACAGTAATGAGACTCTTTCTGAAGCAAACCTAATCAAGGAAGAATATATTGGGCGTTATATGGATCAGTGTTCGGCGTACATCGACAAACTGGATGATTATCGACGCTTACTGAATAAAACAGCCACAGCTGGCAAAATTGATGATTTAATTCAAACGATAAAATCCAAACAATTTATCGAAGATGAATTGAAAGAGTTTTACACGAACTTTGACAGTACATTTCTTCAATTATTTCCAACATTTGTCGAAGAATTTAGTGCATTACTTGTGGATAATGAAGAAATACAGCTTAAATCTGGAGAGTTACTAAATACAGAATTAAGAATTTTTGCTTTAATACGATTAGGGATTTCTGATAGCGTTAAAATATCACACTTTTTACGATATTCATTATCTACTATATATAACTATCGTACAAAATTAAGAAATAAGTCTGCTGTGCCTCGGGATGAATTTGAATCGTATGTAATGAAAATTGGCATGGAAAAATAAGTTGCTACGAAAATAATGAGAGGGTTTAAGAGATTACAAAATCTTTTAAACCCTCTTTTTTTATTCTAATTTCACTACTTTTTTTAATGATTTATTTTATTTATATGCCTCATAATATGGATTTTAAATTGCACACATTCTCGTTTTTACTACAATTTCATTCCATCAAAATAACACAGAACTAAATCTACATATATTTGCAATGTCGGAAGGCGGATATTGTATAAAGTTTAGATGCATACACTTGAAATGATATTCGGACAAAACAATGAATTATTCAACCTTAAATTTAAAATAATGGTAAAACTCAACAAAAGAATTTTTGGCATACTTATTTTATGTATGTTTTTAAGTGTATCTTTTGCTTTTTCGCAAAAGTCAACCAATGTTATTTCCGGAATTGTGACAGACTTAAAAGGAGAAACTCTTATTGGAGTAAATGTCCTTATAAAAGGAACCAAAACCGGTACAGTTACAGATTTTAATGGAGCATTCTCCATATCCGGTAATTTAGATAGAGGTACTATTCTTATTTTTTCATATTTAGGATATGAAACTAAAGAAATTCAATTTAATGGTCAGCCTCTCTCTGTTAAACTCACTGAAAGCACAAAAACATTAGATGAAGTTGTAGTTGTCGGTTATGGAGTTCAAAGAAAAAAAGATTTAACCGGCTCTACCGTCTCAGTAGGGAGTAGTGTGGTTAAAGACAAACCTGTATCGAATCTTGCTGAAGCACTGCAAGGGCGTGCAGCCGGTGTGATGATTACTAATTCAGGTTCACCTGGCAGTAATAGTTCAATTCGTATACGTGGTTTGGGATCAATTAACGATTGTTCTCCTTTAATTGTCATCGACGGTGTTCCTACCGACTTAAACTTAAATGCAATAAATCAAAACGATGTTGAGACAATTGACATTCTAAAAGATGCATCTGCAACTGCAATTTATGGTTCCAGAGGCGCAAATGGTGTAGTTATAATTACAACAAAAAAGGGAAAATCTGGACAAGGTGTAATTTCATTTAGCGCTAATACTGCAATAAACAATGCTATTGGGACGCCAAAATTGCTTAATGCCAGTCAGTTCGCTTCGTTGCACAACGAAATGATGCTAAACGGAGGACAACCTCAACGACCTGACTTCACTGACCCTACACTCTGGGATGAAGGTGCTAATTGGTATGATGCTCTTATACAGAGCGGAAAAATGCAAAATTACCTGCTATCTTATTCTGGTGGAAGTGATAACAACAATTATTATGTGTCAGCGGGTATATTTGATCAAAAAGGTATAGTTATTAATACTGATTTTAAACGCTACACATTTCAATTCAACAACGAAGCTAAAGTTCGTAATTGGTTGAAATTCGGAAACAATCTAACGCTTAGTCACGATTTAAAACGCAATGGTTCCTATAATATTCTGGGAACTATGCAATCGCTACCTACTCAGCCTATATATAATGAAGATGGAAGTTATTCTGGACCAGGAAATAGTGCAATCTGGTACGGTGATATGCGTAATCCGATAGGAACCGCCAATGTGGAAAAATCTGAAACTAAGGGATACAATCTGTTGGGAAATATTTTCGGAGAAATCAACATTTCTAAAAAAGTTTTCTTGAAATCTTTGGTAGGAGTCGATTATAAAGATTGGAGTTCAGTTTCATTTTCTCCTAAATATGATTGGAAACCAATACCTGCTCCAACTTCAACCAGAAGTGAGAGTTGGAATAAATCGATAACTTATTTATGGGATAATACAATCACATATATGGACACTTTTGCTGAAAAACATAATATCAATGTAATGATAGGTTCGAGTGCACAAAGTAATCTTTTTAGATATATAAATGGAAGTAAAGAGGATTTTTTATCCGATGATTACAATCAACTAAACAATGGGCTACTAAATCCGCTCATTGGTGGTGGTCAGAGTGAATGGGCATTGCTGTCTTTTTTCGGACGTGCAAATTATAATTACGACAATAAATATCTTTTGACAGCAACTTTGCGTCGCGATGGTACTTCTCGTATTTCTACAAACAATCGTTGGGGAACATTTCCGTCATTCTCGGCAGCGTGGCGTTTTACAGAAGAATCATTTTATACTAAAAATAAAATTCTTACTGACGGAAAATTACGCATAGGTTACGGCGAAACAGGAAATCAGTCTCCGTTAGATCCATATGCATACATTACAAGATTAAAAACTTCACAATATGTTTTCAATGACACACCAGTTGCTACTCTTTACCCCTTAGTAATGCCAAGTCCTGAAATTAAATGGGAAACCGTAAAACAATGGAATATTGGTATTGATACTCACTTTTTTGATCAGGCTTTAAGTATCACTTTAGATGCTTATTTGAAAAACACGAGCAATATGTTAGTAGGAATGGCAGTACCCATAACTACAGGATATTCTGACAGCTATACACCGCAGATTAATGTAGGAAAAGTACAAAATCAAGGAATAGAATTAACTATCTCATCTAAGAATATAAAGAGTAATAATTTTGAGTGGATTACTGAGGCGAATGTTTCGTATAACAAAAATAAAGTCTTGAAACTTGATGGTGATGTTCCAATGTATTTTGGAGTACAAACACACACAGTAGGGAAGCCAATTGGTGCATATTATGGCTATGTAACCAACGGTATCTTTCAAAATTGGGATGAAGTTAATTCTTATGCAGTACAAAAACCATCTCAAACAGGAGGACAAGGAACTTCTCCAGGAGATATTCGATTCAAAGATCTTGACAATAATGGAGTTATAAATGATAATGATCGTACATTCCTGGGTAACCCTACTCCTTCTTGGATATTCTCTATGAATAATAGTTTCAATTTTCACAACTTTGATCTCCAAATTTATTTTCAGGGTGTAGCGGGAAATGAAATATATAATGGAACGCGATCTTCACTTGAAAGCATGTCGACAGTAACTAATCAATCAATAAAAATGCTTGATAGATGGACTGGCGAAGGCACCAGTAACTCCATTCCACGCGCAGTGTATGCCGATCCGAATAATAATAATCGTGTTTCTGACAGATTCCTTGAAGATGGTTCATACTTGCGCTTGAAAAATATCACTTTAGGATATACGCTTCCTAAAAAATCGTTGTCCAAAATTTATATGTCTGGTGCACGTATGTTTATTTCTGCACAAAACTTACTTACGTTAACACGTTATTCCGGTTTTGACCCTGAAGTTTCGGGTATTGATTCTGGTAGTTACCCTATGACCAGAACAATCAGCCTTGGTCTTGATATAAAATTTTAAACCAATATAAATAATACGCAATCATGAAAAAACTAATTTATATCACAACGATATTTTTATCTGTTCTAATGGTGTCATGTGATGACTTCTTAAATAAGTCACCTTATGAAGATCCAGGAGCAGAGACCATAAAAGATGAAGCAAGTGCTATTGCACTCACCAATGCTGCTTACCAGCCTTTACAACGTCCAAAATTATATAATATGCGTATCTGGACATTGGACATTATAGCTGGGAATAGTCAAGTAGGTGCCGGTGGCGGTAGCGATGGCATAGAAACAGTTCAATTAGCAAACTTTGTGGCAGATGCTGATAATTTTGCCACTATTGACTTTTGGAGAGGACCTAATCCGGGAATCCTTTATTGCAATACTGTTTTAGCAAATGTCCCTGAAATGGATATTAGCGAAAGTATCAAGAATCGTTGTATTGGCGAAGCTAAATTTTTACGTGCACATTACTTCTTCTTGTTGGTTCAGCTCTATGGAGATGTACCTATGAGCTTAAAGCCTGCAAACGCAGGTGATGACTTATTTCCTCGCCGTGTAGGAAAAGATACCATTTACAACGAAGTGATTATACCAGATTTGAAAGAAGCCATAAAATTGCTTCCAACACGGGAAGAATACAGTACTATCGATAAAGGTCGTGCATCAAAAGGAGCAGCCTATGGAATGTTGGCAAAAGTATATCTCACGCTTGGCAAATATGAAGAATGTATTGAAATGTGTGACGAAGTAACTAAATTAGGATATACTCTTAATCCTGACTATAGTGATTGTTTTGGTGGCGAAGCTAAGAATAAGAACACTGCTGAGTCATTGTTTGAAGTTCAGTATTACGGAAAGACAAAAGCCGGTTTCTTCGACGACGAAAATCAGGCAGCATGGCATAGTACTTTTATGGGGCCACGTAATCAGGAATTTGTTGGAGGTGGTTATGGTTGGAATCAACCAACGCAAGAGTTTGTAGACCAGTATGAAACTGGAGATTTGCGAAAAGACAAGACCATTCTTTATGAAGGTTGCCCGGCATTTGGAGGAAAAAAATATCTTTCAACCATGTCGATGACAGGCTACAATGTACGTAAATTTCTTGTGCCACTATCTATTTCGCCTGACTACAACACCAATGCAGCAAACTTTGTAGTACTTCGCTATGCGGACGTACTGCTAATGAAAGCTGAAGCTTTGAACGAACTTGGACGTACTAATGATGCCGTAGAACCACTTTATTTAGTGCGTAAGCGTGCCGGATTAACAAATAAATCATTCTTACAAAACCTTACACAAGATCAAATGCGACAAAGAATCATTAAAGAACGTCGCGTAGAACTTGCGTTTGAAGGACATCGCTGGTTCGATATGATTCGTATTGATAACGGACAATATGCATTGGATTTCTTTCACTCTATAGGAAAAGTAAATGCTGTACGCAAACACTTACTGTTTCCAATTCCACAAAAGGATATTGATACTAATCCTAATTTGAAACAAAATCCGGGATATTAAGAATCATGAAGTTAAAACAAAAAATAAATTTGATAAGATGAAAACTATATATAGAATATTAATCTCCACAGTTTTTTTATTGCCGTTACTTTTTGTTTCGTGCAACGAAGATTTAATGGAAACAAACAAAGGAGAAACTGCGCTTAAACTAAAAGCAAATTCTACTGATTTGGTTTTAGATGTACTTAATCCTAATTCAAATGTTTTAAATTTCGAGTGGACAACAGGTACAAATAATGGTACAAATGCTGCAATAAGTTATCAATTCCAAATTACAAACGAAGATAGCAATTTCGAATCTGGCATCACTTATGAATTAGGAAAGAATACGACTTCGATAGTATACACAAACGAAACTTTAAATTCAGTTTTATTAGATTCTCTAAATGCCAAATCCGATTCTGTAATCACAGTGAAAGCGCGTGTAATAGCTACCGTTCTTGCAGCAGGTACAGAACCTCAAATTTCCGAATCTTTTGCAGTTAAGATTAAGACCTATAAACCAATCACTAAAAATCTCTATTTGATTGGTGGGGCTGCACCTAATGGTTGGAATGCTGATAATGCTACTAAAATGAATTCTGTTAATGGAACGACAGGTGGATTCACATGGCAAGGGCGTTTAAATGCTGGAGAACTAAAATTCATTACGAAGCTTGGAAACTTTCTTCCAGGATACAATAAAGGAGATGGTGATAATCTACTTGTTTATCGGGAATCTGACGATCAACCTGACACTAAATTCAACATTAGCAAATCAGGACAATATAGAATCACGGTAAATATTATAACATTAATCATTAGTATCGAAGAATTAGACGCACCTGAATTTGGTGATTTATGGTTTGTTGGAGGGTTCTCCGGCTGGACATTCAAAGAAATGAGAGTGGATATGCTTGATCCTTACATTTACCATTATAACGCAGAATTAAACTCATCAAACAGTAGTGATGAATTTAAAATTGCGACTGCCAATAATTTTGACCCAGCAACAATATTTTTACGTCCAGCAGTAAATGGACAAGGTGCTGGAACTGGATTAAGTGTTGTGAAGTGGTCGGAAAGTGAGAATACCAATGATAATAAATGGAAACTTGCACCTGGCATTTACAAAATAACCCTGAATTTGCGTACCATGAAAGTAGATATTGTACCATTTACCCCATTCTCAATGATTTATCTTGTAGGCGATGCAACACCTAATGGTTGGGATATTGGCAATGCAACTGCTATGGATGCTGTGAGTGGAAATTCGTATAAATTCACATGGACCGGTCATTTAAACGCTAAAGAAATTAAATTCTCTTGTGATAGAAAAACTGATTGGAATGGAGCTTTTTTCCTTGCAACCAGTGGAGGAGTCAACCCGAGCGGAAGCGAGGAGCAAATGTTGTACAGCAATGTGGGCTCAAACCCCGATAATAAATGGAGTATTACCGAAGCCGGTACCTATACAATAGAGTTAGATCAATTGCAGGAAACTGTAAAATTCACCAAACGTTAAAATTACATCAATCATGAAGAAAACAATATATTTAATTGTCGCTTTAACGACATTAATTGTGTCGGGCTGTAGCAGCGATTATTTTGAAACCACAAATAATCCTCTTTCTTATGGAGAATCATATATTGACATTACAATCTCTACTGACAAAGCTCTATATAATCCGGGAGAAACGGTCAAATTCATTGCAAAGGGTATTCCAGATGGAGCTAAGGTTCGCTACACATATCTTGGTAATGTAATAAGTGAGACTGATTTATCAACTGAGACATGGTCATGGACAACTCCCAATGACGATTACAGAGGCTATATGGTGGAAATTTATACCATTGAAAATGGTGTAGAAAAGTTAATCAATAATATCGCAGTAGATGTTTCTTCCGATTGGGCAAAATTTCCGCGATACGGTTTTGTTTCAGATTACGAAAAAATGGATAACAAGTTCATTAGCCGGAATATTGATATTTTAAATAGATACCATATTAACGGATTGCAATTTTACGATTGGTTATACGAACATCAACGCCCACTTGCGGGTTCTGTTGAAAATCCGTCAACTTCGTGGGAAGATATTTTCTATCGTACAAATTATTTTTCTACTGTAAAATCATACATTGATGAAGCCAAAGCGAAAGGGATGAAAACAATGTTTTATAATCTCTGTTACGGTGCTACAAAAAATGCAGCATCCGATGGCGTAAACGATGAATGGTATGCATATAAAGATCAAAATCATTCAGAGAAAGATTATCATGATCTTTCAGGAGGACGAAGTCACATATGGGTACTTGATCCGGGAAACGAACAGTGGCAATCCTATTTAGTGGCGCGCAACAAAGACGTTTATCAGGCGCTTGGTTTCGATGGCTTCCATATAGACCAGTTGGGTTACCGGGGCGATCGATACGATTATAATGGAAAATCGATCGATATGAGTAAAGGGTACGGTTCGTTTATTAATGCAATGAAAACGGCTGAGCCGGATAAACGCTTGCTGTTTAATGCTGTTGGTGGTTATGGTCAGGAAGCTATCGCAAATGCACCTGTCGACTTCCTTTATGTGGAAGTTTGGGGAGCCCGCGATGGAGATAACCCCGATATGAGTTATGGAGATATGATTACACTAATGCGCGATAACGTTTCAAAAAGTAATCCTGAAAAGAACATAGTACTTGCCGCATACATGAACTATAACGTGAGTAGTGTTGGCTTTGTAAACAAACCTGGAATTTTGTTGGCAAACTCAGCCATTTTTGCGTGGGGTGGATCACATTTAGAATTAGGCGAGCATTACCTCATTAATGAATATTTCCCCAGCAACAATTTACAATTAAAAGCAGATTTGGGCAAAGAATTAATAAGCTATTATGACTTTATGGTTGCTTATCAAAATCTGCTTAGGGATGGAGGTGATTTTCAGGCAGCAGAGGTGGCTTTTACCAACAGTAATATTGTTGCAACTCGTTGGCCGGCAGCTAAAGGGCAGGTCGCTACTATTGGAAAAAAAGTAAATGGAAAAGATATTTACCACCTGATAAACTTTACTGATGCAAATACAATGGTTTGGCGTGATCCTAAGGGAACTCAAGCAGAACCCAATCTGATAGATGCCCCCGAAGTAAGCGTAAATGTTTCCGGCACTGTTTCTAAAGTGTGGTTTGCCTCACCCGATGTTAATCGCGGAGTAGCTCAGAATCTACAGTTTGTTCAAACAGGAAACAATGTGACGGTAACGCTCCCATCATTGAAATATTGGGATATGATAGTTGTCGAATACTAAATACAGTTGGAAATAACTTAATGAAAAGGTATAAATCTATATTGGGCTTTCTATTTGTACTTCTCCCGGCAATTTTATTTGCCGGGGAGTGTACTTCATACAGCTTGAAAGGTAATGAAGTTCAGTTTAACTGTTCTGATAATACTAAATTATCACTTAAAATATGTAGCGAGTCGGTAATAAAAGTATGGTACGATCCGAAAGGTGTATTAGAGCAAAACAAACCATCCTTTGCTGTAATCAATGATTCACTAGGAATTAGTACTAAAATTGAAGTAAGCGATCAATCTGCTTGCTATGAGCTATATACAAGCAGACTGCGCATTAGGGTTAATAAAAATCCGATGCAATTACAGATATTTGATAAATGGCAAAAACTGGTTTTTAGCGACTATAAAGATAACGGGCATCTATCAGATGCCGACAAAAAGAGAAAAAAAGCATATAAGATATTGCGCAAAGATGAACTTTTTTTCGGTCTGGGAGAAAAAACAGGGTCATTGAACCGTCGTGGTCGTGAGTATAAAATGTGGAACAGTGACAAGCCATGTTACAGTACTACAGAAGATCCACTATACAAAAGCATTCCCTTTTTCTTGAGTAATTATCAATACGGAATATTTTTGGATAATACCTACAAAACAGAGTTTAAGTTTGGAACAGAGTCGGATGATTATTATTCATTTGAAGCTCCTGATGGTGAGTTTATATATTATTTTATTTTCGGCAAGGATTATAAAGAAATATTAAGTCAATATATTACGCTGACAGGCAAACCCATAATGCCTCCAAATTGGGCATTCGGATTTTCGCAAAGCCGGGGGCTTTACACTAGTGAAAAGCAGGCAATTGAAATTGCTTCAGAATTTAGAAAAAGACAAATTCCTTGTGATGTGATTTATCAGGATATTGGTTGGACACAACATTTGCAAAATTTTGAGTGGAGACAAGGAAATTATCATAATCCTCGTGAAATGGTATCCAAACTCAAAGACAAAGGATTTAAGATGATTTTGTCGCAGGATCCTGTTATTTCAAAGGCAAATAATAATCAATGGACGGAAGCGGACAGTCTGGGTTTTCTGGTAAAGGATGTTCGCAGCGGAAAATCATATGATATGCCTTGGCCTTGGGGAGGAAATTGCGGAGTGGTAGATTTTACTAATCCTGAAGTTGCAAACTGGTGGGGCAAATACCAACAAAAGCCATTGGATGATGGAGTAAAAGGTTTTTGGACTGATATGGGCGAACCTGCTTGGAGTAATGAAGAAGATGTTGACAGATTAAACATGAAACATCATGCAGGAATGCACGATGAAATACATAACGTATTTGGATTAACATGGGATAAAGTTGTGAAAGAACAATTTGAAAAACGAAATCCGGATAAGCGCATATTTCAAATGACCCGTGCAGCTTATGCAGGATTACAACGCTACACATTTGGATGGACAGGCGATAGTGGAAATGGAAATGACGTTCTTGAAGGTTGGGGACAACTGGCGAATCAGATACAAATTGGTATTTCAGCCGGGTTGGGCGGAATTCCTTTCTGGACTACGGACATATCGGGTTACTGCGGAGATATAACCAATTATCCTGCCATGGCGGAGTTATATACACGTTGGATGCAATTTGGAGTGTTTAACCCTTTGAGCCGTGCACACCATGAGGGTGACAATGCGGTAGAACCCTGGAAGTTTGGCGAAACTGCCGAAACTAACTGCAAAGCAGCAATTGAGCTTAAATACCAATTGTTCCCTTTTATTTACAGCTATGCACGGGAGGCTCATGATACTGGGTTACCAATAAATAGAGGGCTTTTTATGGAATTTCCGAATGATACAGAAGCAATCCAAACTGAAAACCAGTTTATGTTTGGTAAAGAACTATTAATTGCTCCCGTAGTAAAAAAGGGGGAGCGAGTTAAGAAAGTTTATTTACCCGAAGGTGAATGGATTGATTTTAATAACAAACAAACTAAATACTCAGGTGGGCAAAGTATTATGTTTAACGCGCCATTGAATATTATTCCAATGTTTGTAAAAAAAGGTTCAATAATACCTATGATGCCTGTTATGCAATACATTCATGAACAAAAAGAATATCCGCTTTATGTTCACATTTTCCCTGATAATATAGGCGAAACAGCAAGTTTTGATTTGTACGAAGATAATGGCGAAGATTTAGGATACCTAAAAGACGTATTTTCTCGAACACTTTTTCAATGTACAACAACAATATCAAACGAATACAAAATTGCGATTACAGCGAACGATAAGGGTTTTAAACAGGCAGATAAACGTGATATGGTATTGATATTAAACGGGATTGAGAGAAAGCCTCAAGTAATTAAGTCAAACGGGAAGAAAATTAAATTTGTTAAACAAAACAAGTTCAGTTCAGACCAAAAAGCTATAAACTGGACGTGGATTAAAAACACCAAAGAATGTAGAATTAAAATTGCTGATTCAAGAATAAACTATTCCATAATAATTAATTAGCAAGAATAAATTTTTCAACAACAACCCAATACAAAATGTATAATTTAATGAATTTTAAACACTTTAAATTGTATTTTTATGAAAACTACTTTACTTAAAATGGCAGTCATTATAATGACTCTTGTGATGACAACTTCACTTTCTGCAAGTCGGAAATTGTGTTTAATTGGTGATGCAACCCGTTACGGTTGGGATAAAGGTAATGCGTCGCCAATGATTCAGGACCCGACCAATCCATCAGTATTTTACTACAATGCCTGGCTTAAAACAGGTAATTTTAAGTTTATGCTGGAAAATACCGATGACTCATGGCTACCAACATGGAATAAAGCAGATGACACTCACATTGTAAAACGTGCTTCTGGTAGCGATCCAGATAACCAATTTAGTATTTTAACTGCTGGAAATTATTCAATTACTGTAGATACTACTACTCTTACTATTTCAATTGTACCAATGACAGAAACAGCAGAAATTAGCTTTAATACTGTATTTATGGTAGGAGATGCAACGCCCAATGGTTGGGATATCGCTAATGCAACAGAATTGACTAAAAGTTCAACCAATCCTTATGAATTTAGTTATTCTGGGGCAATGAGCATTGGTGAATTTAAATTACCTGTTAATAGAAATTCTGGATGGGATCAGGATTTTTTCGTTAAAGTTTCAGATACGGAAATGCAATTATTAACTGGTGGCGATGTAAAATGGAGTATCACCGAGGCAGGAAATTATGATATTGATATCAATACGCAAACATTAGCCATTTCCATTCAGAAACAAACCACAACAACAAGTCGATTCCCTAACGACGAATCCATTACATTAAAATCAACCATAGTAAGTTCAACATTAAAAGTGAATAATCTAAATTCAGTTAGCTATAAAATCTATAATTTGTCTGGTCTTAAGGTTACTGATGGAATCTCTGAAGGAGAAAATATTAATGTGTTTTCTTTAGGAAAAGGAATTTATCTCTTAAATGTCAATAATCAGGTGTTTAAATTCATTAAACAATAATTGTATTTTTAGTAAGTGGCTCGCATAAAAGCCACTTACTAAAAATCTCAAATTTGCCCCTTATTATTAAACTTTTCAAAATGAATAAAATTTTAAATATATTATTATCTTTCCTTTTAATTACTTTTCTAACAAAAGCCCAATCCTCATTTCTTGCCGAACAGGGAGTTGCCGTTTTTTGTCCGGCAGATATGGACTCGGTTCGTACATTACCTTCATTGGCATTAGTAAAAAACCTGCAACCTCAAGGTTTTGTGCCAGACAATTGGAAAACTCGCCCTGTTTTTTCCAAAATCAATGGAAAATCTGCCGTAACCATAACTTTCGATGAGCATGTCGACTTATATGGTAATGGAGAAGTGACAGGTACTTTGAAAAGGAACAATACGAAGGTTACTCTATGGAATACCGATAATTATACTTATTCGGCCAAAGATAATGGAACCAGGCTTTACCAGTCACACCCCTGGGTACTTGGAGTTCGAAAAGATGGGTCTTCGTTCGGTATCATTGCCGATAATTCATGGAAACAATATTTTGACCTGTCAAATCCGATTGCCATTACTTCTGAAGGACCAGGATTTAGGGTTATTATCATAGAGAAAGAGAATCCAATGGAGGTAATAAAAACTTTATCGGATT
This sequence comes from Paludibacter sp., assembly GCA_034004015.1. Taxonomy (GTDB): domain Bacteria; phylum Bacteroidota; class Bacteroidia; order Bacteroidales; family Paludibacteraceae; genus Paludibacter. Next base: position 13,362 of record JAVEXN010000002.1, on the reverse strand, counting down.
TGACCGGAAAAATGAACCTGCCTCCTCTTTGGGCATTGGGATATCAACAATGTAGATTCTCCTATTATCCTGCCTCAAGAGTAAAAGAAGTTGCGGATGAATTTCGTAACCGGAAAATTCCCTGTGATGTTATCTGGATGGATATAGACTACATGGATAATTATAAGATATTTACTTTCGACCCTGCAAAATTTCCTGATCCCAAAGGTCTGAACGATTATTTACACAGCAAAAAAATCAAATCGGTTTATATGATTGATCCCGGTGTAAAAAAGGAGACAGGCTATTCTGTTTACGATGATGGAAAATTCGGAAATCATTGGGTAATCGATAAAAATGGAAAAGAGTTTAATGGCAGTGTTTGGCCGGGAGCTTGTGCTTTCCCTGATTATACAAATCCGGTGACACAAAGTTGGTGGGCAGGATTATATAAAGATTTTATGGATAAGGGTGTTGATGGAGTTTGGAACGATATGAACGAGCCGTCAGTATTCGATGGTCCGGACGGAACTATGCCTGAAGATAATATTCATAGGGGAGGCAGTGGACTTCCACAGGATATTCATTGCCGATACCACAATGTGTATGGTATGTTGATGGTAAAATCAAGCCGCGAAGGAATAATGGCTGCGAATCCGGATAAACGTCCGTTTATTTTGTCTCGTTCAAACTTTCTGGGTGGACAAAGATATGCCGCAACCTGGACTGGCGACAATCGTTCGACCGAAGAACACATGAAATTATCTATCCCAATGTCCTTGAACCTTAGTTTATCTGGACAACCTTTCAGTGGTCCCGATGTTGGTGGATTTGATGGAGATGGAAATGCCGATTTATTGGGGAAATGGATGGCGTTAGGAGCCTATTTCCCATTTTATCGAAATCATAGTTCTTCAAACACAGTTAATCAGGAGCCTTGGGCATTTGGAACGAAAATAGAATCTGTTAGTCGCACCGCAATTAATCGGCGTTACTTGCTTTTGCCTTATTTATATACTCTTTTCAGAGAAGCATCAGTAGATGGAACCCCTATTATGCAACCGGCATTTTTTGCCGACTTTCAGGATACTACTTTACGAAGTGAAGAACAAATATTCTTGTTAGGAAAAGATTTATTAGTTGTTCCTCGTTGGGCATCTAATATAAACTTCCCGAAAGGTGATTGGGATAAAATTAAATTTGAGAATTTCGATGATGGCTATCAAGCTACCGTTTTATTACGCGAAGGGGCTATTGTGCCAATGGGAACGCTGATACAAAGCACAGAGGATTATAACACAGATTCAGTTACATTACTTATTAATCCGGCATCAGACGGCACAGCAGCAGGTATTATGTATGACGATGCATCAAATGGTTACGGATACAAAAGTGGAGATTATGATATCCAGCAGTTTTCAGCATCGAAATACAAGGAAGATTCTTTAAAAATAACAATCAACAAAATCGAAGGAAGCAGAAAGTCAACTCGATTGTTTCGTATTGGTTATGTAACCGGTAATGATGTTGTATATTCTGATTGGTCGTCAAATACAACTCAATACATTAAATATATTCCTGATAATTTAATGACAGTGGATCATTCATTATTTCCATCAATGTTTATTGGAGGAAGTTTCAATAAATGGAATCCCGCTTCGATGCCTATGCAATATCAGGGAAATGGTAAATGGAAATCTACGAGAGTTAATCTTTTAGCAGGACAGCACGAATTTAAATTTATTTCTTTGAAAAATCGTACAGGAGTGGAATGGGGAAATGCCGCCGGAACAATGGGGACTGCTGGTATTATCTCAAACGACACTATAGGAATCAATTTTACATTATCCGAAAACGGGGAATATATAATTAGTTTCAATGAGTCAACATTAAATTACTCCATACTAAAAGCTCCAAAATATGATTATTTATCGATTGTTGGCGATGCAACTCCAGCTGATTGGACTCCGTCCGGTATTGCATTAATTCAGGATTCAACTAATTTGAATATATTTAGTTATAAGGGGCAATTAAAAGAAGGTAATTTTAAGTTCCATGCCGTAAATGGAGATTGGTGCGATGGAGATTGGTTGTTAGCAACATCGCAAGATCAGACACTTACATCTACAGAGTATACAGTATTCACAGGTTGCCCATCTGATATTCAGGATTTAAAATGGAAAGTATCAACAGCTGGGAGTTATAATATTACGATAAATCTTGAGGCTCGTACCATATCAATTAAATCGTTAGACTATTTTCCAAACCTTTTTTTGGCAGGGAGTGCTACAACTGGCGGTTGGGATTTAAGATACACTTCTGATATGAATGCCAACCCATTAAATCCTGCAAATTTCAGTTGGTCGGGCAAGTTAAGTCCTGGCGAATTTAAAATAGGAACAACAAAAACATGGGGCAATGGTTGGCCATGGATTCACCCGAAAACATCAGGTCAGGATTTGGCATTACCTAATTTCGAAATTCAAAATCTTGGGATTGGCTCTGACAATAAATGGGTGATTGACAGTTCTAATGAAGGATATTATAATATAACAATAGATCTCGCAAATAATAGAATTCTTTTTCTCAAATCATCTGAAACTGGCATAGAAAGCAACTTCATTCAAAATATCAAAGTTTATCCTAACCCTATAACAGGGACATTAAATATTGATATTGATGATACTTCCAATGCAATGGTTGGTATTTATAGCTTGACGGGGGTAGTGCTTTTTGAATCGTCACTTAAAAATAGGCATAACACCATTAGTGTTAAAGAACGGATAAAGCAAGGTGAATATCTTGTAAAAGTGACAACAGCAACGACATCACAAACTTTCAAGGTCATAATTGAAAAATAATGCTTATTTGTAAACTATTAGCTTTAAATGTTAATGGACTTATTGGTAAACCTCTTACGAACAACCCTTCAGATGATCGTAGACAGGTGTGGAAAGGACAAATGACAAATGGTGATTGGATTGTAGGTTTCTTTAATCGGGAAATAACCACTGAAACTCGTAGCATTGATTTTATGAATGACCTTGGAATTTCAGGTAGTGTCTTTGTCCGTGATTTATTATTAAATGTGATGACAGAAATGATAAATTCTTAATAGTTAAGGTGAAATCTTCAGTTGAGACAGGTTTTGAAAAAATACTTCTTTGAATGTAAAATGTTAAATAAAAAATAAGTTTTAAATTAAATCAGAAAAATCCATGAAAATAAAATTAGGTTTTGTAATATCAATTCTTGCTCTTAACCTTACTTTAGCGCAAAACAATCATATATACAAATCAAAAGCATTCACTATTTTTCCGGACAAGGTAGTCCAAGATACTTTTACTGCAAAAGTAGTTTCGTCGATAGAACTTATGTCTAATTATCGCAATCCGGAATTTGATAAATATAGTCCGAATATACAATTTAAATTTAGTATCAATTCCCGAGACAATGAAATGCCTTCAGGAAAAGACCATCATGTGACGTTGAATCCAATAAATGGAAAATGCATTACTACCGTTGTGTTTGGAGAGCAGTTGACTGAAACTAAAGTAATTCCTGCAGGCATAAATCTACCAGAAAATACGATTTGGACCATCCGGCTGGATATGCGTAAGATGCTCAACTCGTTCGAGAAAACAGGATTTTATACTTTCTATAACGGTGATAAACTAGCAAAAGCTGATTTCAGAGGCGTGTATATAGCAGGAAATGCTGCTCCACTATCATGGGATTTTAGCAATCTGTATAACAAACATGGGTTGCAGCTCAATGATCCCGATGGCGATGGTATTTATGAAACAACCCTGATAATGAATAAAAAACAGGACATAAAGTCTACTGAAGATCGTTGGAATCTGACAAAAGATATATCTGCTTTTCCGCAATATAAATCTGGCTTTCCAATTTCTGATGCCATTTATAATCTTACCACTGAAGAAATGATTAAGGCAGTAGAACCTGACAGTACTTTCCGCACGGGCAAGGAATGGGCTGGCGTTTGGACACGTGATATAAGTTATAGTATAATACTCTCAATGGCATATTTACAACCGAAAGTTGCAGAATATAGTCTGTTGCGCAAAGTAAAAAATAATCTTATTATTCAGGACACCGGGACAGGTGGTGCTTACCCTGTATCCACTGATCGTATGATATGGGCCGTAGCTGCATGGGAATTATACAAAGCAACCGGAAACATGGATTGGTTGCGACAGGCCTATGGAATTATCAAAAAATCTATTGAAGCAGATATCGTAAATGCTTACGATACAGAAACGGGCCTGGTAAAAGGTGAATCCTCTTTTCTTGATTGGCGCGAACAAACTTATCCTCGTTGGATGCAACCTGCAGACATATATGAGTCTGAATGTCTTGGAACAAATGCTGTTCATTATCAGGCCAATATAATTCTTTCAAAGATGGCTAAGATACTCAATGACGAAGAAGTAGCTGTTAGGCATTCCAAAATTGCTGAACACATCAAAGAGGGCATTAACAAGCACCTTTGGTTAGAAGATAAAGGGTATTATGCTCAATATCTGTATGGAAGAAATTATAAATCTGTCTCGTCACGATCTGAAGCTTTAGGAGAAGCTTTATGTGTTATATTTGGTATTTCCAACGCTGAAAGAAGCAAAAAAATAGTTTCCAGTGTTCCTGTTACTGATTATGGAATCTCTTGTATATATCCACAAATCCCGAATATACCACCCTACCACAATAATGGAGTATGGCCGTTTGTACAAGCCTATTGGGCATTAGCATCTGCACAAGTAGGTAACGAACAATCTGTTTTGGAAAGTATAGCAGCTATTTATCGTCCTGCCGCATTATTTCTCACAAATAAAGAAAATTTTGTAGCGGAAACAGGTGATTTTGCCGGAACGCAAATCAACTCCAGTAATATGCTGTGGAGTCTTTCCGGTAATCTGGCTTTAGTTCATAAAATTCTTTTTGGAGTAAAATTTGATGATGACAGTCTACGATTTCAACCATTAGTACCAAAAGTGCTTTCAGGAACTCGAACACTCACCAATTTTAAAGTTCGTAATTCTATCTTGAATATTGAACTAAGCGGCTATGGTAACCGAATTGTTGATTTTGAGATAGATGGAAAAAAATCGACAACCGCAGCCATTTCATACTTATTATCAGGCATACATTCAGTGAAAATTGTATTGGATAATAAAGACCTGAATGCTGAGCCTATAAACAAGACAAGCAATTATACTTCGGTAGAAACTCCTTTAGGAAGTTACTCTAACAAATCACTAACATGGTCACAAATTGAGAATGCAGTTTCATACACAATCTTAAAAAATGGCAAATTATGGAAGAAAACTGCAAAAACAAAATTAAAGGTTCCAAATAATGGGTATTCAGAATATCAGATTATCGCAATAGATAAAAATAAAGTTCCATCTTTTGCTTCCGAACCTATAATCGTTTATGATAAAAGAAATGAAAAGACTATTGAATTAGAAGACTATATTCAGCACTCTGATAACAAATACAACAACTATCAGGGAAAGGGGTATGTTGAAACAAACAATTCTGTTAATACGAATATCACTTTACCTTTTAGTGCAAACAAATCAGGTGTATATACTTTGAAATTTAGATATGCAAACGGTAACGGCCCGGTTAATACCGAAAATAAATGTGCGATTAGGTCATTGAAAGTGGATGGTAGTACAGCTGGAACGACAGTATTTCCTCAACGGGGAGCTAACGAATGGTCTAATTGGGGTTATACCAACAGTATTCAAATTAAACTATCGAAAGGCAAACACCTGTTTGAGATAAATTTGGAAACAGAAAATGAAAACATGAATACAGAAATAAATCAGGCATTAATAGATGCCATGATTATTTACAGGGTAAAATAGTTATTGGTTGTTTTAGTTGTCATCTATAGCAGATTGCAGAATAACAGTCTGCTATAGATATTTTTTGATTATTTATGAAACAGGTTGCAATTGGGATTGATATTGGAGGTACAAATACAGTTTTAGGACTAGTAGATCAAAATGGTAATGTATTAGCTAAAGATTATTTCTCCACAGCAAAATATGACGATATTACAGAGTATACAAATAAGCTATCAGGCAATATCAATAATTTGCTTCAAACAGATGAGGTGAATCTTCATATTATTGGAATCGGAATAGGAGCGCCAAATGCAAATTATTATTCTGGTACAATTGAACACGCTCCTAATCTTTCTTTTAAAGGGGTAATACCATTTGTTTCTCTATTGAAAGAAAAATTTCCTTAGATACCAACTATAACCTTAACAAACGATGCAAACGCTACTGCAATTGGAGAAATGATTTTTGGAGGGGCTATAGGCATGAGAAATTTTGTAATGTACACCTTAGGAACGGGTGTGGGAAGTGGACTCGTCAAAACAATACAGCTTTCATTCAAAATCCCCTCAAATTCTCTCTATCACTCTTTACGATTGTAACCGATTGGATTCCTCGGTTTATTTTCTAATTCCTTTTGGCTTGCCAGTTCCGTCAATGCCTGATAAATGTCATTAAACTGCATATTGGTATCTACCATAAACTCTTCTATCTTTTGGTTTAGTTCCACATAGCCTAAAGCATATTGGCGCAGAATAACAAACGCCCGGATAATTTGTACGTTTACCTCAATAGCTTTTTCACTTCGTAGCACGCTCGAAAGCATAGCTACTCCTTGTTCTGTGAATACTGTAGGGTTCACAGAACTGTGTTTTAGACTTTCAGGAAACTGGTCACAAATTGTGACCAGTTCATTCCATTCTTGCTTTGTCAGTTCAAACATAAAGTCGGGAGGGAAGCGATTGATATTTCGCTTTACGGCTTGCTTCAGTACTTTGGTTTTCACTTCATACATTTCCGATAGGTCAAAGTCCAGCATCACACGGAGTCCTCTGACCTCAAAAATCTTGTCTTGGATAAGTTGTAGTTCCATAATAATGATTGTTGATTTATAACTGGAAGGCGCTTTCCATTTCTTTGAGTTTATCAGAAAGAATACCCATATCATGACCGATTTTATTATCCGTTATCCGGGCATAAATCTGAGTGGTTTTGATATTCGTATGTCCCAGCATCTTCGATACAGTCTCAATGGGTACGCCCTGCGACAGTGTAATTGTGGTGGCAAAGGTGTGTCTGGCCAAATGGAAAGTCAGATTCTTTTTGATTTCGCACAAATCGCCGATTTCTTTCAAATAGGCATTCATTTTTTGATTACTTGTGATTGGCAGGATTTTCCCTTCAGGAAGTTTCCCTTTGTACTTTGCTAATATCATTTTAGGGACTTCAAGCAGCGGAATATTTGAATTTACATCCGTTTTCTGGCGTTTGGTCATAATCCAAAGATTTCCATCAAAAGAAGTGCGGATATTGCTTTCTTTCAGGTTATACACGTCAATATATGCCAGTCCGGTGAAGCAGGAAAATACAAAAATATCACGTACATGTTCCAATCTTGGTATCTCTATCTTTTTCTTGAATATTAATTCTAATTCTTCTTTAGTCAGGTATCCGCGGTCAACTTTATTAATTCTAATCTTATAGTTTACAAAAGGGTCATGGAGCATCCAACCATTATTACGGGCAATCAGGATAATTCGTTTGAAGAATTGCATAAATTTAGCGGTTGTATTTGACTGACATTGACAATCTACCATTAGAAAGGTTTCAAAATCAGAGATAAACATGTGGTTTATTTCTGCAAAATGAATGTCGGATAAATTATATCTTTTCCGGAGAAAGCTGGTCGTGTGTTTTAATGTAACCTCATATTTTTGATAAGTAGCCTTGGATTTACTTATTCCGATAAGGCTTTTTACATCAGCATTATGTTTCTTGAATAATTCAAGCAAGGTATGCTGTTTTGTATTGATCCCCAGAAAAATATTCTTGACTTTCTCAGCCGTTACTGACTGCATTCTTTCCAGTTCCTGGTGGTAGATTCTGTTTAAAACTGATTTCGTGTTATCAATAAGGGCATTGATTTCAAGTGCTTTTGCGCTTCTTCCACTCATTTTCCCCAATTTTACGTCCCAGTGACCAGGATCAATGTCAGTTTTCATTGTAAAACGTGTTTCAATACCATCAATAGTAATTCTACACATAAGTGGCACAGTTCCATTTTGTTTCTGTTTGTCTCTTTTCAGAAAAAAGAGTACGTTGAATGTTGTTTTCATAATCTCAAATTGAATTACAAAGTTAGACTTAATAAATTGTTTATGAGAGTTATGCAGGATGCCAATGTCAGACAGGAAAGTGCCTATTTCGGACAAATCGTACCCCTTTTGGGGAAAACAGAAAAGGGGTATGAATTAGGAAATAAAGTAGGTCGATTTTTGTCGTTTTTATGTCCTTTTAGTGGGAACGTAAAACAAAGAAAAAACCCTACAAATCACTGAATTTGTAGGGTTTTACCGTTTTTTGTCGCTAAATGTCTTAGCTTATCGGCGGAGAGAGAGGGACTTGTATCCGCCAAAAGTTATGATGTGTATCAGTAAGTTAGACCCGTAAAAAAAGCTGGGTATCCGATTTTTCACCCTCAAAATTTGACTGTCAAAAATAGTGGTTTTTTGGTTGAAAATCTTCTATACAAAAATACACATTTTTCTTTGATAATCAATAAAAAGAAGACTATTTTTTGATATAGCTTTTCACGTGCTGAATTCTTTATAAGTACTGATATTTCAATATAAAACAGGCTATTTGTACTGAAATATCAGTTGTTATGAAATAGTTATATTATTTTTACATTGGTTATTATAAACGATTATTAGTTGATTGTTTAAGATGTGGGTAGGTTATTATTTAGTGTTGTTGAAATTATTGGCTAAATAATTTTATGTGAATATTGAAAATCTATTTCAAATTGAGTTAATAAGTGGTCTCGATGGAAACTTTTGAATTAAAATCGGCATACCCCTTTTCGGCAGAAATCATATCTATTAAGTTATTTGATTCTTCTATTATCCATTGATTATTCTCAATTAGTCTTTCGATTATTTGCAAATGTTTTTTGTCTGAAAAATAGTGGTCAACATCTCTTCTTTCCCACTTGCTTTTATGATCAGTCTCAACTATACTTTTTGGAAATGCGTTAGGAGTAAGTAGTTTTATTGCAGGAATTCTATCTTTTACTAAAGGATAAATTATAAATACGCCATCATAATCCCAGTCGCAAGAATAATAGATTGGTAGTCCACGTGTGTTTACATATTTCAACTTATCAACATTTTTACCGCCTGCATACCAAAGTTCAATCCCATATTCGCGCGGTATTACCGGTTTTTTAAGGAAGTCAAGATTTTCACATAGAACAATTAGTTTGGGGTTATGGCACTCTAATTTATAGATATATTGTTGATCTTTTTCATTCGCAAATTGTTTTACTTCTAAAATATTCTTTAAAGCATTGATGAGTGATTCTTTTTTATCAAGATACTTTTCATTTTTAAAGAACATTTCTGAAATTCCTCTAACAGTTTCATTGGATGAAATAATTTGATCGCGCAACTCATCCAATATTCCTTCTTTTTTTAATTCTTCTATTTCAATAAGTGTTTTGATGTCAGATTCTTCAATACGTAACTGAGGTGTAAGTATATTAATCTTATGAAGAAAAGCATTATATTGAGTAAATTTATCTTGATATTTTTTTTCGTATAAAGAATTAAATCCAAGAAGAGATATAATTACTTTGCTGTTTTTTTCTAATACATTTAATGAAGTTATGAGATAATTAATTTCGGCACTTTTTATTAATGTGTCATTTAGTTTTATCTGCCCATTACAATACAATAAATAAAGAGCTTTTAGTTCGATCCAGTTCATATTATGATTTACTTAAATAAATGTGTAAATCCTCACTTCTTTCACTAGTTTTAAAGTAAGAAGGACATGGGTAGAAATTGATATTTTAATCATATTTACCTTTAATCAAATGGTGTGAATACCATTCATCTTCTAACCCCATGTTCAATACGTGAGGAGCCATTGTTATAATTTGATATCCAAATTCTTTGGCGACAGATGGAAACGTATTAAAATTGGCTTTGTCCAAGTCTCCAAGTTCTTCCAATATAATAAATCTCAAACCAGAACGTGGTTCTTTTTGAGCTACTGAAAGTCGTGCAATACCTAATAGTGCAATTGCTGAGTAAGTTTCCCCGGTGCTCCCCGGTATTTCATTATCTTCTTGATCTGTAAGCTTGGCTGAAAGAAGAAAGTAAGAATTTGGGTTTAATAATTTATCAATAGATATTTTTTCTTTCATTCGTGTAGTCTGCTTAAAGAAATCTTCGATTATATCAGAAATAGGTTGATCAAAGGGAAGTTCTCCTTGACTAGCTGATGATCTTATTTTAGCAATCATTTCATCAATTAGATTTATGCGAAGTATTGGGTGTTCTTCAAATACAAGTTTGAAGAAAAACTCATTGCTTATCTTTCGACCTTTAAAAAAAGTATTAATGTCTTTAATTTGCTGTCTATGTGAATTATATTGTTTAATAGTGTTTTCAAAAACTCTGACCATACTAACCCTAATACCATCAGCCATATTCAATCTGTTTTGATTCGCTTCATTTAATGCAGATGCTATTTCGTCGACTGTTCTTACTCTGCTTCCAAGTAGTGCTTCTTCCAATGTACGAAAAGAATAGCTGGAATTATTTAATTCTAAGTTGATAGCAACGTTTTTATCATTACTTGTTTCTTCAAATAGTTGTATTATAGAGATATATTTCTTTTGATATTCTTTAAATAAAGTTTCTGATTTTTCTTTAAAATTCTCTATCGTTTTGTCATCGTTAAATGAGTAATCAGAAACATTTTCATTGAATTTGATAAAAAAACTTTCCTTAAGGTTTTCAAGCAAAGTTTGAGAATCTTCTAGTTCAGTTTGGCAATTTAGTATTTTTTCATTTAGGTCTGCAATATTTTTCTCAAAGATTGGTTTCTCTGTGTTTATTCTTGTTGAAGATTGCGCAATTTTAGTATTACGAGTATTCCAAATAGTTCTCAACCTCAATAGTTCTAATTTAATATCATCGAAACCTTTATTTTTAACATTTTGAGGAAAATCGTTTTCTATTGAATGAAGGACTTTCTTTTTGTTTTCTTTGGAAATCTGTAGCGATTTAGTTAAAATATCTAATTGAAGAATGTATGAGATACCTTCTTTGAGCTTTGTTATATTGCTATACTCAATTAATGAAAGGTCGAATTCGTATACTAAAATGTGTTGATTGTATTGTTCGGCTCTAGTAACCTTATCCAATTCTTCGCTTTTCTTATTAATGTCATCAATTTCCTTTTTTAATCTAATGATTAATTTTTGGACAGATTTTTCTAAGTTGTTTTTATCATCAAATATTATGGAATCAGGTTCAAGAGTAATATATTCTGACATGGGACCTAATTTTAGCCAGTATTCATTATCGTTTATTGATGGTTCTATGTCGAATTTTGAAAATAATTCCTCGGGGTCAACATATCTTGAGCCTTTTTGGGGACTATTTAGTTTTGAAATAGGTAATGATGAAAAATGTAATAATGCCTGTAATTGTTGTTTGGTTAGAATTTCTTGCTGATTTATATACCAATGAATAAGGCTCTCTGATTGTTGCTTTTCTAATAAATCTAAAAATTGTTGTTTTTGATTACTCTCTTTTTTTAAGTAAGCCTTTAGCTCATAAATTTTATCATTTTGTAGATTCCGTTTTTCTTCAATTTTAGAAATAGTTTCGTATTTTTTTAGGTACGGAATTGTGAAAGTTATTCCATTTATTACTTGTTGAGCATCATTATTTTTTATTGCTTTAAAGTTGACAAAGGATTGGCATTCGTCATGTAAATTAGGAATAGGCAATGATGTTAAAGTAGATATATTCCTATCCAATTCTTTTATTTCATTACACAATAACTCGTAATTACTAAATTTATCAAGGTTAGTGTTTGCTTTTTCAAGCTCTTCTGATGCAAATTTCTGTATGGAAGGTAGTTTTAATAAATCTTTTTTAAGTTTTCTGTTGCTAGATTCTTTATTCAATAAATCTGTCTTAAATTTAGCTATATTTTGTTGAATAATAGTAGTACTATTGTCAACATGATTTATCTCAGCCATCTTAAATTCTTTTAATGCCTGAATATATTGTTTCTCCAAATTTTTGAGATTTGTAAGTGAATTCTGTTTTTTCTCTAGAGATTTGATATCAAAATTAAGTCGCTTGTATTCTTTAAGGATTTTTTCCAACAATTCTTGTTGATTTTCGAAATTCAAAATTGAATCAGCATCAGAATCTTCAAATAAAAAATCTTTCAAACTGTCTGATGCACGTTTTTCATCTAAATAAAATGTTTTGACTTTCGAAAAAGATTGAATTACTTTTGAGAATGCTTTATAATTTTTTTCATTTGAGAGATTTAGCGACAGTATTCCTTTTGCATACAAAAAACTGTAATATCTACTAATTTCATCTTGGGTGTTAAAATGAGTTAGATATAGATCTTTTGTATCAAATAGTCTTTTTGCAAAAACAGAAAGGTTAGGAATTTCTTCTTGTTGTGTTATTTGTTCCGCAAAAAAGATTTCATCAATACTTAGAGATAATTGATCAATTGTGAAATTTAAATCAGCTTGCTTTGTAATAACGAAAGGTGTAACTTTTCTTCTGGATTGGGTGTTTATTGTTATACCAATAATGAAAAATTGTCCTTTTTTTACTTCTACAATTAAAAAACAATAAGCTACTTTTGTTTTATAAGGTAGTGTTTCAACTTTCCGTTCTTGTATTCCATCTGTTCCAAAATGAATGTCTCTACTATCATAAATAAACAATAATTGCAATAAATCCGTAATAATTGATTTACCAATCCCATTAGCACCTACAAAATCGGTTCTAACCGGGTGTAACAGATAATCACAATTATAGTGTTTCAACATTCCAACAGTGGAAAGCGAATATATTCTCGGATAGTCCATATTTAATTATTGTTAGTTAGCTTATTCGCAAAGAAATCTAAATCAGAAAGCTCTACTTCATATAATTTTGACATTCTATAAATTGCAGGTTTAATTTCAAATACTAATTCTTTTTCCTGACTAGAAATTACAGATACCCAACCAAATTGATTAAAACTATTTATTGTTTTTCTAAACCTTTTTTCAACATTGAGCCATTCTTGTTCTGTGTAACTATCACGTATAACTCCAAAAAGTAATTTTTTATCACTACTGACCGACAAAACTTGAATTTTGTCGGTTTTTATTTTTATTTATTTGTATATCAATTATTAGCGGTTTTTATTTTTGTTTTACTGAAAACCTACCCCCTCTCAAAATAAACTCATTTGC
>JAVEXN010000065.1:0-4523 GCA_034004015.1 Paludibacter sp. | reverse complement strand
CCTGTACAACCAAAACTCACCATCAGGTTTGTAAATCCACGATCCTTGTAACGTTTCACCGAGGCATCCATTAAGCTATAGGCATGCTCGAGGAAAGTGAGTATTTCACCATCCTGTTCGAGAAATTCAATCACAGGTTTATCGAGTCCGGTCAGTGGCGCATAACGTTCATATTTTCCGGGATTATTCACCGCACGACAGTCGAACACAAAACCTCCGCCATTGCCAGAGTCATCGTTGGGAATACCTTTTTTATACGAAAAACTGTACACCTTTACTACCAGCGGTTTGTGGATTGTAAACTCACGGAATTGGTTCAAATCACACATTTGCGTAAGGATTTCAACCAGATAGGGATAACCCTGCAGATTGTCGCGCAGCAGCACACGAAGATTTTCGAGCGCATAAGGAATGCTTTGCAGGAAATGTGGCTTTTTCTCGAAATATCCTCTGAAACCATAAGCGCCCAGCACCTGCAAAGTACGGAAAAGCACAAAATGTTTTAGTTTTTGGCGAAAATCAGTTTCATCAACCGACTGTACAGTTTTCAGTGCTTCGATATAGTCGTTGAGTAATTCGGTACGCAGTTCGTCGCTGAAATTTGCTTTGGCCTGCCACAGAAACGAAGCCACGTCATAGTAAAGCGGTCCGCGACGCCCACCCTGAAAATCGATAAAGTACGGTTCGCCATCCTTTACCATCACATTACGACTCTGGAAATCGCGGTACATAAATGTATTGGTCTGCGCACTCAGCAGAATATCCGACAAACGCTGAAAATCATCTTCGAGCCTGTCTTCCTGAAACTCCAGACCTGTGGCTTTGAGAAAGCAGTATTTAAAATAATTCAGATCCCAGAGAATGGAACGTTCATTAAACTCCGGTTGCGGATAACACACCGAGAAATCGAAGCCTTCAGCACCTTTTACCTGCACGAGAGGCAATAAACGAAGCGTTTTGCGCAGCATATCTTTTTCTTCTTCCGAAAAAACACCCGTCTTTCGTCCGCCCGCAATAAAATCGAAAAGCAGTTCATTGCCCAAATCTTCCTGCAGGTAAAAACGCTCATCATCCGACTTAGCCAGCACTTTTGGCACCGGCAACGACTTAGCCGCAAAATGTTCCGACATGGCAATAAAAGCCCGGTTTTCGTCCACCGAAGTACCTTCGACACCAATCAGCACAATATTTTCAGCTTCGAGTCGGAAATAACGGCGATTAGAACCCGATGCGCTGAGTTCTGTACATTGTCCGGCCTGCGCGCCTGTATATTTTTGAAAAAGAATTTCCAGTTCGTTCATAAATTCTGATTTTATTTTAAACATTGCAAAGATACAAAATGTAAATTATCTGAAACTAACGCCATTCGTACATTTTTCCATTTTGCAGTACATTCATCTATTCTGTGGTTGTAAATTGTTCGCTTAATTTGCAAAAGAATATTCTTTTACCACTAAGGCACTGAGAACACTGAGAAGCACTAAAATAGCATTTTGTAGATTTTATAAGAACTATATCAAAAATCTTAGTGAAACTTTCTAACCTCAGTGCCTTTGTGGTGAAAAACAAAAAAACAAAATCTGTACTTAATCAGTCAAAATGATTAGTACCATAAAGCGTTAAATCCGCTATTTTTGTCAAAAATCATATCCGAACGGATTAACCTCCGTTTGTACTTTAAATCTAATTGAAAATAAATGAACAAGAGTCACTTTTTTGCAGTGGACCTCGGGGCTACCAGTGGTCGCACAATATTAGGAACTATTCAGAGCGGATCGTTTGAACTTCGCGAGATAAACCGCTTTCCAAACAAAATAATTGAAGCCGACGGACATTTCTACTGGGATTTCCAGGCGCTTTATCATTCCATTCTCGAAGGACTTAAAAAAATTGCCGACGAAAAAATCGTCATCAGCTCTATCGGTATCGATACATGGGGCGTCGATTTTGTATGTTTCGACAGCCAGGGCAAAATGCTCGCAAATCCTTACTGCTACCGCGACCCTCATACCGAAGGCGCTCAGGAAGCTTTCTTCACACAAATTCCCCGCGACCGTGTATATCAGAAAACAGGCATTCAGTTTATGAATTTCAACTCGCTGTTTCAGCTTGCAGCCATGAAAGCGCATAAATCTGAAACACTTGCGCAGGCCGACAAAATTCTGTTTATGCCCGATGCACTCTCGTACATGCTTACCGGAAAAATGGTTACCGAATATACCATCGCTTCTACTTCGCAAATGCTCGACGCTGCCAAACAAAGCTTCGATGCTGAATTGCTGAAAGCCGTAGGACTGACTGAGAACAACTTCGGACGTTTTGTATTCCCCGGCGAAGTGGTGGGAACGCTCAGTGATGAAGTTCAGAAAATCACAGGTCTTGGTGCTATTCCTGTAATTGCAGTGGCCGGACACGATACAGGCTCGGCAGTGGCTGCAGTACCCGCTTCGGAAGCAAACTTTGCTTATCTCAGCTCGGGAACCTGGTCGCTTATGGGCATCGAAACCAATGCTCCTGTCATCAACGACGAAAGTTTTGCTCTGAACTTCACCAACGAAGGCGGCGTGGAAGGTACCATTCGTTTCCTGAAAAACATTTGTGGCATGTGGTTGCTCGAACGTTGCCGTGCCGAATGGGGAACCGATGACGCAGAAAACGCTTACACCAAACTTATTGCCGACGCTATGGCTGCCGATGCATTTGTAAGCTTTATAAATCCCGATGCGCCCGACTTTGCCAATCCGGCATCGATGGTAAA
The DNA here is from genome assembly GCA_034004015.1 of Paludibacter sp. Classification (GTDB taxonomy): domain Bacteria; phylum Bacteroidota; class Bacteroidia; order Bacteroidales; family Paludibacteraceae; genus Paludibacter. The sequence continues at coordinate 1,765 of JAVEXN010000065.1, read as the reverse complement.
AGCCATTCAGGAATATTGTCGGCGCACATCGCAACCCGTGCCCGAAACAAAAGCGGCCATTACCCGCTGTATTTTCGAAAGCCTTGCCCTGCGTTACCGTCAGGTGCTCGACAGTCTCAACAAATTTGGGCCAGCTCCCATCAGCATATTGCATGTAATTGGTGGTGGATCGAAAAATGCCATGCTCAATCAGTTTACATCCAATGCACTCGGTATTCCCGTAGCAGCAGGCCCGATGGAAGCTACTGCCATTGGCAATATTATGATGCAGGCAAAAACAGCAGGTCTGTACGATGGTATAAGCGATATGCGCCAAAGCATACAGCAATCGGTAGAGCTTAACTGGTTCGAACCGCAAAAAAGCGCAGAATGGGAAGTGCAGTATGAACGATTTGAACAAGTCACAATGGATAATTGATAGTTGACAATTGACAAAGGATAATGGATATTTTTTATTTACCATTTTATCATTTACCATTTACTATTAATAGTACCGACTAAAAAAATGACTAACTAACCGATTACCCGATCAACCCAAAACACGAAACTCTGAAACTTGAAACTTGAAACTCAACAAACAATCAAATAAATAAAATACCATGAACGAACAAATTCAAAAAGCATACGAAATGGCTGTGGCCCGCTATGCACAAATTGGCGTAGATGTAAACGCTGCACTGGCTCAACTCGATAAACTCCCTATCTCGCTGCATTGCTGGCAGGCCGACGATGTAACCGGCTTCGAAAACCCCGACGGACAACTTACAGGCGGTATTCAGGCTACAGGAAACTATCCGGGCAAAGCGACTTCTATCGATCAGTTGCGCGCCGACATAGATAAAGCTATGGAACTTATTCCGGGCGACCATCGTGTAAACATTCACGCTTTCTACGGCGACTTCAAAGGTCAGAAAGTAGATCGTGACCAGATTGAACCTGCACATTTCCAAAGCTGGATCGACTGGGCCAAAGAAAAAAACTACAAGCTCGACTTCAACTGTACCTGCTTCTCGCACGATAAATCGTCGGACGGACTCACTTTGTCGCATCCCGATGCTGAAATACGCAATTTCTGGATCGAACATGTAATTCGCTGTCGTAAAATTGCTGAAGAAATGGGTCGTCAGTTAGGTTCGAAATGTATGCATAATATCTGGATTCCAGATGGTTCGAAAGATGTAACCGTAAACCGTTACGCCTATCGCAAAAACCTGAAAGAGTCACTCGACAAAGTTTTTGAATACAAAACCAACGACGATTATATGCTCGACTGTATAGAAAGTAAACTTTTTGGTATCGGAGCAGAAAGCTATACAGTAGGTTCGCATGAATTTTATATGGGTTATGGTATTCAGAACAATGTCATTGTAACCCTCGACGGCGGTCACTTCCACCCTACCGAAATTATCTCGGACAAAATTTCCTCTTTACTTCTTTTCCTTCCCGAAGTAATGCTTCACGTTACTCGCGGCGTACGTTGGGACAGCGATCACGTGGTAAATCTGAACGAAGAAATTGTGGCCATTGCTCAGGAAATTGTGCGTGCTGATGCTGTAGACAAAGTACACATTGGTCTCGACTATTTCGATGCGTCTATCAACCGTATCGGAGCTTACGTGGTGGGTGTTCGCGCTACACAGAAAGCACTTGTACAGGCTTTGCTCGAACCGCTTGCCAAACTGCGCGAGTACGAAGCCAAAGGCCAGAACTTCGAACGCATGGCCTTGCTCGAAGAAGCCAAATCGATGCCATGGGGCGATGTATA
>JAVEXN010000064.1:0-4691 GCA_034004015.1 Paludibacter sp. | reverse complement strand
CAATATAAGCTTCCAAAGCAGTAGTAGCATCAAAATTGATGGATTGAATCCTGAGTTTCATAAATACCTCCTTTTTATTTTGCCCGGGGATGGGCTTGTTTATATATATTGTATAGTTCGTCGAAAGTACTGTGCGTATATACCTGCGTGGCAGCAAGACTCGAATGTCCCAGCAACTCCTTCACAGCATTGATATCGGCACCCTGATTAAGAATACCCGTAGCAAATGTATGACGAAGCACGTGGGGACTTTTTTTTGGCAGACTGCCAAACGGAAGCATAAACTGTTGTACAATCTTATATACCATTTCGGGATAAAGCTTTTTAGTATTTGAACGAACAAAGAAACATTCGGGCACTCCTTCCACCTCTTTGTTTCTTATATCTATATAATGTTTTATTTTGCAGGAAAGTTCAGCCCCAATAGGTATAATACGCTGTTTATTTCGTTTGCCGAGCACTTTTACGCTACCCGCTTCAAGATCGAAATCAGCATCGACAAGCATGAGCAATTCCGAACGTCGCATTCCGGTAGCATATAACATAAATACTATTAAATGATTACGCACCGATTCAAAATCTTGAGTCAGAAAAGTTTCATCAAGCGCCAGAGTCATTTCATTGTCTTTAAAAAAAGAGGGAAGTGGCTTAGCCGATTTTGGAAGAAGAACTCCTGAAACCGGATTTGAAAATGCATAATCCCGGCGAAGCAAAAACCGCCAAAAAGATTTCAGCGTTGAAATTTTCCGGGACACTGAAGCAGGCTTCAACCCCTCAGACATTAACAACAAAACCCACTGTTGAAGGTGGGTCGAATCCACAGCATCAACCCTGAAATCCTCAGGCTTCTGCTGCATAAAATCACAAAATTGTATCAAATCGTTATGATACGACAAAACAGTATGAGAGGAGTAATTCTTCTCATACTGTAAATATTGCAGAAATTCGTTTATCATAACCGTAGGTCCAATTCTGCAACGAAAATAAAACAAATCTATCAGGAAAGCAAGCCTCCCGACAATTATTTGAAATTATTCTTCGCCTAACTGCATTTTTTGTACGTAAACCGCGTGCATTTTTTCTTCGCGTTTTACAATCGAAGGTTTGTCGAAACACTGACGACGACGTAATTCTTTTACAACACCTGTTTTTTCAAATTTACGTTTGAATTTTTTCAATGCTCTTTCAATGTTTTCGCCTTCTTTTACGGGTACTACGATCATAATTATTAGTTATTTAATATGTTTTGTTTTAAGTTTTAAATTCGGACTGCAAAGATAGGCAATCATTTTGAAACAACAAAGAGTTTTCATTTTTTTTGTTCGCTCAATATAAATGCCCGTATTCATCCTGTGAATAGATTATCTGAAAATACGACAAAGTACAGAAACAGAGCAGCGACTGAGATTGCCGCTCTCCGTTTCAATTAATTATCATCAGAATGTAAGACCTGCCCGTATGCCAAGATAGTTGATGCTTTTTCCAAGATTCAGATGCACGCCGCCATACACAAACCGCCAGCGTAAATTAGCTCCCACACCAAAATAATTCGACTTAATACCAAGATTTGTTTCTGAGTCAGGAGATATAAACCCATAGTAATAATACACATCCGGGCTCAGCACAAATTTATTGATGTTGATCAAACCTTTCATTCCGAAAGGCATTCCGAAATACGTTTTATCATCGGTGGTTCCGTTCAGTCCGTTATTTTTAAAATACTTTCCTTCGAATCCCCACACAAAACCTACAGGCAGACTTGTCCAGTCCTTAATAGAGATAAAACGTAAATACTGATACCCGGCGCCATAACTGTAAGTATCGTTTGAGGGGAAATACGCAAAATTATGTTCGCGCACTTTTCCACTGCTTTCGAGTTTTTTGCGGTTCACCAATCGCAAATTATATCCGGTAAAGGATGAGTTATCGAGCGTTCCGAAGTTTTCAACGCCTACCGTAAAAGGTCGGTAAATATAATCGCCTTTTTCGAATTCGTCGAACGACAAGCCACTTCCAAAACCCGAGCCTGAGCCACTGTAAGACGTAGTACCCGAAGTGGAGCTACCCGATGCAGCCGCAGCAGCTGCTCCGGAACTACCAGAAGAGCTTACTCTTGTAGTACGGGATTTTCGTATTTTGGTCGTTTTTGGAGTGCGCACTTTGCGTTCACGAACCACTTTTGTTTTCGATGATTTTGTTTTCGAAACTACAGGATTATCGTTGCAGGGACTATCGGCAGGCATTCCACCTACATTAGCAGCCTTACGGAGCTTAGTCACCAATTCTTCATCGCTTATCACAGCCGTTGGCAGCACAACTTCAGCTTCGGGCTCAGCGGGTTTATCCACCAAATCGTTTTCGACACCTTCGCGTCCCTGTACAACTTTTTCGATAATCTTCACCTCTACCCTGCGGTTTTTCGCACGACCTTCGTCAGTATCATTAGTGGCCACAGGTTTTTCTTCGCCATATCCTACGGCGACTATTCTGTCGGCAATTATTCCTTTGTTTACAAGGTAGTTCTTCACCGAGTTTACACGCTCCTGCGAAAGTTGCAGATTACTTTCGGCCGAACCAATACTGTCGGAATGTCCGCCAAGCTCGATACTGATAGGATTTTTTTGTAGAATATTGAATAAATCGTCGAGGGATGGTTTCGATTCGGGCTTAAGTGTTGATTTTCCCAGATCGAAAAAGATATTCTCAAGTTTGAAAGTAGCACCTTTCGAAGCCCTTTGTACTTTAAAGTTACGCAACACATCCACGTATTTTGTTTCTTCCGACAGCCATGCATATTTGCGATCGTTTACAATTTTCTGAATATCGGTAAGAGTAGATTTGTAATTATTCAAAAGATCATCATAACCTGCAAAAGTATTTTTAAGATCGTACGACTCCGACTTATTTATTTTACTCAGTTGCGTATTGAAAGTATCGACCTTCACCATCAACTGATCAATTTTTGCCTGCGACTCTGTTCCAATTTTTTCTTTGAAATTAAATTTTGGCAGGAAAGATGCACGATCAGAAAGATCAACTTCCTCCGCATGATATAGAAATCCTTTCATATTAATTTCGACAAGATATTTTTCGAAAGGCAGATTCACACTATACGAACCGTCGGAGGCAAGCGAAGGTGTAACAACTTCCACTTTATTGGTACGGAGGTTGGTAATTTTCAGATTCACGGCAGCAGCCGAATCAACTTCGTTGAGCACATTTCCATAAAGCTTAATGGTTTGATCGGGGCGCGCAATTTCGGGCATTACAAACTGATAAATATCGTAATCGCCGGGAGCACCGGGCTGATCATACTTAACCGTATAACCAATTGTACCATTTGCATTTACCGAAATATCCTGATCGTCGAACAATGTATTAATGTATCGACCTAAATTTACCGGATCGGTCCAGCTTGTCCAGCTATCGTCGAGCCGACGAACCATAAATATATCGGTTCCGCCAAAGCCCATATGGCCATCGGACGAAAAATACAGGGTTTTTCCATCGGAAGCAAAAGCCGGACGTGTTTCGGAGCCAGTAGTATTTATCTTTGTGCCAAGGTTTTTAGGTTTAGTCCAGCCATTATCAGTCAAATGCGAAAAATACAAATCGTTATCTCCCACGTGTCCCGGTAATTTATTTGAAGTTATAAACACAATGGTTTTTCCATCGGGACTGATAGCAGCCTGCGCTTCCCATTTTTTTGTATTAATGGCTCCACCAAGATTACAGGGGACTGTCCACGAACTGCCTGATTTTACTGAGTAAAACAAATCGCCATTTCCAAATGTCCCCGTATAGTTTCCGAACAAAATGGCCACACGACCATCGGCACTAATCGAATAAAGTGTTTCGTGAGAATTTGTACTCAAATCGGAAAACAGCACAGGCTTTCCCCAACTGCCATCGGCCTGACGCTCGGAATACCAGATATCTTCACCACCCATACCACCAGCACGATCAGTAGATTTAAAGTACAAACGATTTCCATCCGATGAAATACGCGGAACCGATTCCGAACCTGATGTATTGATCAGACCTTTCACCGGCAAAACCACAGACTCGCTGTCGTTTCGTTTAAGCAAAGCAATAAACCAGTCGGCATAAGCCACATTTGCTTTGGCATATTTACTTTTGTAATTTTCCATGGCTTCGATAGCAGCAGGAAAATTTCGCACTCCGAAATACGATTTTGCCAGATTAAGGTATTTCTCGGGATTTGTTTTTACTTCGTCGTTGTAAGCTGCAATGGCCACTGAATATTGTTTGTTTTTAAAATAGTTATCTCCCTGAGCACGGGCCGATACATTTAAGAACAATAATATTGCTACAATAAAATAGATTCGTTTCATAACATACATTTTTATAGGTTTCAATAATAGTAATCGGCATTTAATTCGAATCCGAAAGCATCAGTTGAAAAGCCTTCATTGTAGATTTATTAATGAGGTAAATGTTTTGAATTTCACTTGGCTTGAAAACTGTATGAAAACAGAATTTTGTATGCCGCGTTTCTTTCGAGTCGAGCGTAAATGTACAGTCGTATTCGCCCGAAGTAGCTGCTGTCAGATAATTAAACACAAGCGCACCACTCTTTAATTGTACAGCCATATGATAGTCGTACCATGATAATTCAGATGTCGAATTGTTGATAATAGCTCCCGAATAGGCCACATAATCAGCATTGT
>JAVEXN010000063.1:0-4727 GCA_034004015.1 Paludibacter sp. | reverse complement strand
GCCTTGGCATGTCCGATATGCAGGTAGCCGTTGGGCTCCGGCGGAAAACGGGTCTGAATACGTCCACCGTTTTTACCTTCCTTCAAATCCTGCTCCACAAAAGTCTCAATAAAATTCAGACTTTTCTTTGGTGCTTCTTCGTTTTTAATTTCCATATTTATTTAATTCTGAGATAAAAAGACTTTTTCAGAGATTATTTTTCGAAATAACCTTTCAGTATTCCACGTGGTGAGTTTTTGATAAAGAGAAGAATCTCGTCACGTTCCTTGGTGGCAGGAAGTTCAGTCATAATGCGTTCAACCGCATTGCTGGTATTCATTCCCGAAAGGAAAATATAGCGATATACATCCTGAATATCACGAATCTGCTCGTTGGTATATCCGCGACGACGCAGACCAATAGAGTTGATACCTGCATACGAAAGCGGATCACGACCGGCAGTAATAAACGGAGGTACATCCTTGGTGACACGTGAGCCACCCTGAATCATTACGTGAGCTCCGATACGTGTAAACTGATGCACCAGAATGCCACCGCTCAGGATAGCATAATCATCAACCTCCACTTCACCAGCCAGTTGAGTGGCATTCGACATGATCACATGATTACCCACCACACAATCGTGTGCCACATGACAATAAGCCATCAGCAGACAGTTGTCACCAACCACAGTTTTTCCTTTGGCTGCTGTACCACGGTTAATAGTCACACATTCGCGCAATGTGGTGTTGTCACCAATAACGGCCAGTGTATCTTCACCTTTAAATTTCAAATCCTGAGGAATTGCACCCACTACTGCACCCGGAAAGATAGTACAGTTTTTTCCAATACGCGACCCTTCGAGAATGGTCACATTAGGTCCGATACGTGTTCCTTCGCCGATTTCCACATTTTTGTCGATGGTTACAAAAGGTTCAATTACTACTGATGGAGCTATTTTAGCATCCGGGTGTATATATGCAAGAGGTTGTCTCATTCTTTTCGTCCGGTTATTTAATAATTTAAGTTGATTTATTTGTCAGCTATTTATGTGTGTTATTTATTTTTAATGATCTGAGCCATAAACTCAGCCTCGGCTACAATTTTTCCTCCCACAAAAGCATGACCTTTCATAATGGCGCAACCACGGCGCATGGGTTCAGGCATTTCGAGACGGAAAATGAGCGTATCGCCCGGCACTACTTTCTGTCGGAATTTTACATTGTCGATTTTCAGAAAGTATGTCGAATATCTTTCAGCTTCTTCCACACCATTCAGAATTAAAATACCACCTGTCTGAGCCATTGCCTCAACCAGCAAAACGCCCGGCATTACAGGTTCATCAGGGAAATGTCCCTGAAAGAAAGTTTCGTTTCCGGTTACATTTTTCACGCCCACCACCACATTGCTGCGAATATCGATTACCTTATCCACCAAAAGGAAAGGCCAGCGATGCGGAAGTAGTTTTTTGATGGCATTGATATCGAGCAGGGGAGCTACTGTGTCGTCGTATACAGGCGCCAACACTTCCTGTTTTTTAATTTCCTTACGGATCAGTTTGGCCATGTCGGTATTGACCCTGTGGCCGGGATAACGGGCAATAACTTTTCCTTTAATGGGTTTCCCTATAAGTGAGAGGTCGCCAATCACATCGAGCAGTTTGTGGCGTGCAGGCTCATTCTCGTAGTTCAGTTCGCGCAGATAACCCGGCTTCGAAGCATCAATTTTATCCTGATGCAGTTTATCAGTGAGCGCATCCATGCGGTCCTGCGGCATTACTTCATCATAAATAACCATTGCATTTTTCAGATCGCCACCTTTTATCAGATTCATATTGAGCAAAGGTTCAATTTCGCGCACAAATACAAAAGTACGTGCTGAGGCAATTTCAGTGGCAAAATCTTCAAGATTGTCGAGCGAGGCAAACTGATTGCCCAGCACCGGGGATTTGAAGCCGATATGCACATCCACGCTAAATGTGTCGTCGGGCAACAGGGTTATTTTCGAGCCCGTTTCGGGGATGGTATATTCAATTTTTTTGCGTACAATAAAATAATCTTTTTCGGCAGCTTGCTCTTGTACACCGGCTTCCTGTATTTTTTGAACAAAGAATTTCGCACTACCGTCGAGAATAGGAAATTCGGGAGCGTTTACCTCAAGCAGACAGTTGTCGATACCGAAAGCGTGAAGGGCAGCCAGAGCGTGCTCTACCGTGCTTACCTGCACTTCGCCTTTTTGCAGTACAGTACCACGAACAGTATGAGTCACATTCTCAGCAAGCGCTTCGATAATGGTTTGCTCAGGCAAATCCACACGTTTTATTTTTATTCCATGATTTTCGGGCGCCGGTACAAAAGTAAGCACAATATCAAGGCCCGTATGTAATCCTTTTCCTTCGAATGAAAAAGATTGTTGAATAGTTTTTTGTTTCGACATATTATAAAAATAACCGGCAATGCGTATGTATTTTCAGTCCGGTTGTAGAATTAAGCTGTTTTATTTCAATTTAGTTTCCAGTTCAGTCACTTTTCGTTGCAGGTCGTAAATAGTTTTCTGGAGATCAGCCAGATTTTTATAAACTACTGTCGAACGGCGGAAATTACCCACAGGAATTGCCGGATAGCCCTGCCATGCCTGACCTGCTGTTTTTATAGAATTAGCCACACCGGTCTGAGCTCCAAGAATTGTGCCATCGGCCACGTGCAAATGACCTGCCACACCGGTTTGCCCTGCAAATATACATTGTTTGCCTATTTTTGTAGAGCCGGCCACCCCGCTTTGCGAAGCAATCACTGTATTTTCTCCTATTTCCACATTGTGAGCAATTTGCACCAAATTGTCGAGCTTCACACCTTTTTTTATCACCGTACTTCCAAGAGTAGCACGATCGATGGTAGTATTGGCGCCAATTTCCACATCGTCTTCAATCACCACATTACCCATTTGAGGTATTTTGCGATACGACCCATCTTCCGAAGGAGCAAATCCAAAGCCATCGGAGCCTATTACAGCACCTGAATGAAATATGCAGTTATTCCCGATTTTGCAGTCGTGATATACATGCACACCTGCATAAAGCTTCACATTTTCACCCAATTGTGTATTGTCGCCAACGGTACTGCCTGCAAATAGCTGGGAGTTTTTGCCAATAATTACATTGTCGCCCACAAAAACAAAAGGGGCGATATATACATTTTCGCCTACCTGAGCCGATTCAGACACAAATGCCTGTGGCGAAACACCCGTTTTTCGGGGTTTCGACTGCTCCACTACCGAAAGCAGAAAAGCCAGCGATTCGTATGCGTTGGCTACCCTGATCAGTGTGGCTTTCACCGGCCGCTCAGGCTCAAAATCATTGTTTACAAGTATAACACTTGCATTGCTGTCGTAAATATACTGGCTGTATTTCGGATTCGATAAAAAACTGAGTGTACCGGGTTGCCCCTCTTCAATCTTTGAAAAATTACTTACGCGTACCGTGGCATCGCCTTCCACTTTCCCCTGTATAAAATCAGCAATTTGTTGAGCTGTAAACTCCATATATAAAAATTTGGGTGCAAAAATACTAAACTATTTCCAATTTTGTGACAATTTGTTTATTGGAAATGATATTTTTGTTAAATATTAAATAAAAATAAAACGGAATGACAGGATATTCATCATTTCGTGTTCCGCGTTTCACGTTCCGCGTTTTGTGTTTCGTGTTTCGTGTTTCGTATCTCAAGAGATTTGAAAATTTGGAATTTGAGATTTGAAGATTTTGAGTTTCATAAGTGAATCTCAATTAATCAAGCGACCCTCATTATCAATTGTCAATTTTCCATTATCAACTATCAACTGTCAACTGAATTTGTAATAACAAAAGAAATGCTTTTCCACTCTTTTGGTCAGCACGCTAATGTTCAGCATATCCGACGCATCTGTTACATCCATTACCGTTCCATCTTTCATCAGAATATTGATATTCTCGTCCTCAGGACTATAAGTATCGGTACTTACGGTCTCGTCGCCCATAAAATACTGCGCTTCCTTTTTACTAACGCCAAAGTGCTGCATGTATTGCTGCAAATATTCATTTTGCTTTTCGCCGGTCAGCGCCTCGGCATTAATTTCCACCTTAAAGAGCCGGCGGTTTGTAAAGTCGCGACAAAGGGTTGAAAGCACCAAATCGTTGTGACTGCCCCATACTTTTATGGCACAAACAAGATCCGAATCGTCGAGCAGTGCAAACATTTCCAGCGCTTTATCCGACTGCCGAAAGCTACCCCTGTCGAAAGTATTGTAAAGAAAAAACCGCAACGCCGGCGAGCCGAAAAGATCATGACCCGCAGCGGCCAGCTCCTTGGCACGCTTCAGTATATTCACCAGCATTTTTTCGGCAGCGACCGATGTTTTGTGCAAATAAACCTGCCAGTACATCAGGCGGCGTGCCACCAGAAATTTTTCGATTGAATAAATACCCTTCACATCCACCACCAGTTTATCGTCGTGCACATTCAGCATTTTGATAATGCGTGCAGCGCCGATAATGCCTTCGCTCACACCAGAAAAGAAACTGTCGCGGCTCAGATAATCGAGGCGGTCCATATCGAGCTGACCGGACACTAACTGGTGCAGAAATTTTTTCGAATATTCATTTTTAAAAATACTCATGGCCATTTCAAGTTTCCCCTCAAGATGGTCGTTGAGTTTTTGCATCATTAGCAGCGATATTTCTTCGTGACTGATACCTTCGACCAGACTATGCT
>JAVEXN010000062.1:0-4767 GCA_034004015.1 Paludibacter sp. | reverse complement strand
TTCGAAAACCGTGGGAGCTGCGGCAAGACTTTATGTGGTAGCGCTAATCCTCCAGACACTCGTATTCGACGCATGGAATATTCCGTTCGTTTTTACCGTTACAGGCATTATCCTGCTTATCTGGCTTTATACATTCCGGAGTGGCATAAAAACAATCGTATGGACCGACACGCTGCAAACCATCATCATGGTCGCTGCACTTGTACTGATCATTGTGGAACTTATGCAGCAACTCGGGCTAAACACTTCCGAACTCAGAGCAGCTATTGTCGAAACGCAGCATTCACGCATTTTTGTATTCGACGACTGGCATTCGAAACAACATTTTGTAAAACAGTTTTTTAGCGGTATTTTCATTGCTGTGGTAATGACAGGTCTCGATCAGGATATGATGCAAAAAAATCTGAGCTGCCGAAACCTGAAAGATGCGCAGAAAAATATGTATTGGTACGGGTTTTCTTTCATTCCGGTCAATCTGCTTTTTCTTATTCTTGGCGCAATGCTGCTTATTTTTCCCACGCAATTAAATGTAGCTGTTCCGGTTTCAGCCGACGAAATTCTGCCGTTTTTTGCAAGTAATTATCTTGGAAAAACGGTGCTGATTCTTTTTGTCACAGGCATTATTGCTGCTGCATTTTCGAGCGCCGACTCAGCGCTCACAGCACTTACGACCTCGTTTTCGGTGGACATTCTCGGCATCGAGCACAAGGATAAAATCAGAGCACAATATACCCGCAAGTGGATTCACATCGGCATATCCGCACTTTTCATTCTCATTATTATTGTATTCAAAGCCATCAATAACAAAAGCGTAATCGACACCATATATATACTGGTTTCGTACACTTACGGTCCGCTGCTGGGACTTTATAGCTTCGGACTCTTCACAAAACTAAGTACGAGCGACAAAGCAATTCCGTATATTGCAGTGCTCTCACCTGTAGTTTGTGGCATACTCAACCACAGTGCGAAAACATTTTGGGGATATGCTTTCGGATACGAGTTGCTTATGCTGAATGGTTTCCTTACCTTTGCAGGGTTGTGGATTTTCAGAAAAAAGAAAAAAGATGTGGTGATGTGGTGATGTGATGATGTGATGATGTGGTGATATGATGATGTGATGATGTGATAGTGTGATGATTTTCCGGAACAACTTAATAAACAGTATTGCTCTTTAATAAAAAAAAATAAACTACACTTATGGATATAAAATCAGCCGAATTTGTAATCAGTAATACCGACTATAAAAAATGTCCGGACAGCCGCATGCCCGAATATGCTTTTATCGGGCGTTCGAATGTGGGCAAATCGTCGCTTATCAATATGTTGACGAACAAAAAAGGGTTAGCCATGACCTCGTCGAAACCGGGAAAAACCTTGCTGATCAACCATTTTCTGATCAACAACAACTGGCATCTAGTGGATTTACCGGGCTACGGATATGCCACTACAGGTAAAAAAATGCGTGAAAAGCTAAAAAGCATTATCGAAGACTATATTCTTTATCGCGAACAACTTACAGCCGTTTTTCTATTGATTGACAGTCGGCTTGAAGCACAGCAAATCGATTTAGATTTTATGGCCTGGCTGGGCGAAAACGGCATTCCATTTTCCATTGTATTTACCAAACTCGACAAACTTTCGAACTCTCGTGCCCGCGAAAACACCGATGCTTACAAAGCAAAGTTGCAGGAACAGTGGGAAGAGCTACCACCAATTTTCCTTACGTCTTCCGAAAAACGCCAGGGACGCGACGAATTGCTTAATTATATCGAAAGCATAAATAAAACACTTTAATAAGCACATATATTTAGCTTATATAAAATCATTTGATTTATATTTTATGCCAAAGCAAATGCCTGACAGATTCAAAATTTTGTCAGGTATTTTTTATTGCTGAAAAATCATTTATATGAGTAAATCCTGAATTGCAAAGTGCAGAAACACTCTTTCAGCAAACGTTTGCACAACCAAAAAACGATTTTAAGTCTGAATTTTGTCGCTTCATGAATAAAATTGAATAAAATTGCAATTTATTATTTACAGCATTCAATTCTTCAAGAAATACCTGAAAAATCATGTTACAAATTCAGAAAAAAATGACCAATGCATTTTATGCATTACTTAGTTTGCCTGCCACGGCCATGGGCTTTGCTCTGTCGGTACAAATTTCGGCTCTGAGCTGGATTCTTTCTACCAAATACGGCCTCGACATTCACGAAATTGGCATTGTGTGGGCTGCCGGTCCTATTGCCGGTATTATTGCGCAACCCATTGTGGGTGTTTTGTCGGACAGCATGTGGTTTATGGGTGGCCGTCGTCGTCCATGGATTGTAATTGGTGGAATTCTAGCAGCAGTTATGATGCTTGCACTTCCAAATCTTGAAATTATTCAGAAGATATTTGTGGGAGGCGACGATCCTCAGGCCGGACTGCTTTCTATTGCAGTGATTGTAGCGCTCACTTTCGATCTTTCCATCAATGTGAGCTTCAACCCAACCCGTTCGCTTGTAGCCGATTGCACGCCACACAAAGACAGAAGTAAAGGCTACACCTGGATGCAAACCGTTTCGGGCACATTTGGCGTATTGGCTTATTTAATTGGCGGAACACTCGGAAACATTTTTCTGATTTATTTTGGAGTGGGTATTGCTTTACTGGCCTCTATCATTCCTGCATTTCTGATTCAGGAACCACGCGAACTGAAAAACGAAGAAGAAAGCAAACAGGAAGTTTCGAAATCGAGCGCAAAAGATGTGGTAGAAGCACTACTTCCTCTTTCCGGCTTTTTATTATATGGATTTTATGTGATTTTTGCCAAACTTTTCGGACTGCACATCGACCTGACAGTGCATGTTTTGGGTTACGAACTGCCAATTGTGGAGTTTGTTTCGCTATTGCTTATTGTAATTAGTGCCATTGTGGTTTTACCAAACCTCACAAAAAGCAGCGCCAAAAGCAACGAATTTCAAAAGATTCTTCTTGCACATTCTTTTACATGGATTGGGGTGCAAACCATGTTTATTTACGCATTTTTCTACCTGACCGAAGTACTTCAGTTGGGAGAATCGGCAGGAAAAATCAACTCCATTGCATTCTTTATTCTGAGTTTGGTAAGTGCAGTATTGCCTGTACTCGTGCTCAACGGCTTTGCTAAAAAAATCGGCATGGTAAAAACACACCTCATCTGTATTTTCATCATGGCTTTAGGTTATGCAGGCGTCCTTTTCTTTGGAACCACTGTCATTTTATATTATATAATGATAGCTGTGGCTGGTATTGGTTGGGCATCCGTCGTTTCGTTGCCATTTGCCATTATGAGTGAGAAAGTAGACCAAAAGAAAATGGGACTTTACATGGGTATTTTCAATCTGTCGGTAGTTTTGCCACAGTTGGTAGCCAGTTTTAAAATGGGCGAGATTGTAAACGCAGCCCCCGACAAATCGGTTGTTTTTGTGATTGCGGCTGTCACGCTTGCCATTTCGGGCGCACTTTGGCTCTCTGTGGAAAACGACAAATAAATTTTCGGAACCCATCGAAATAAATTATCTTTGCAATTGAGTTTACATAATTGCAAAACCCATAATAATCAGAGATTTGCAAAACAAATCTCTGATTATTATTTTTATCACACCGTATGAAATCACCCGTCAATTTTATAATTATTTTATTCACACTTGTTTTTTTGAGTTGCTCACAGCAGCAAAAACAAAGTGCAACCGACTCATTACCAAACAGCAACGAATATGCCGAAGGATTCAGCATTGTAACGCACGACAACTACAAAGAAGTGATTGTGTACAGTCCGTGGGTAAAAGGCTCGGTGTACGCGCGCTACTATCTGGTGACCGACATTGCGACTGAAACGCCAGAAAATGGCAAAAAAGTAAAAATTCCACTCCAAACGCTGGCAGCTACATCGGTTACCCACTTTGAATTTCTGAGCCTTTTGGGCGAAATAGAAAGTATAAATGCGGTATGTTCTCCTGATATCATTTACAATCCGGTGATTATAAAAAGAGTAAACGAAGGAAAAATATCAAATCTGGGCGATGCTTTCAATATTAATATTGAAAAAACATTGCAACTACAACCCGGAGCGGTGATGATGAGTGGTTACAATCAAAACGACCCTTATGCTCAAAGAGTGTCACAGTCGGGCATACCTGTGCTTTTCAACAACGAATGGATGGAAACTTCGCTGCTCGCACGTGCCGAATGGATAAAATTCGTAGCTGCTTTTTACAACAAAGAAGCGCTGGCCGATAGCATTTTCGGGAATATTGCGCAGCGCTACAACGAAGTAAAAACCCTTGCAAAAAGTGTGGCAAAAAAACCTGCAATCATGGCCGGCTCTAACTTCCGCGGCACATGGTATATGCCTGCCGGACGCAATTTTATGGCGCAGCTTTTTGCCGATGCAGGTGGTTCGTATTTTTACGCCAATGATACTACTTCGGGTAGCCTTCCGCTCAATGTAGAATCTGTTTTGCGCGATTTTGCAAATACTGATGTATGGCTCAACTGCAATTTCAGTTCAATAAAAGAACTTATAAATTCGGATGCAAAACATAAATTATTTAAGCCCGTATTGTCAGGACAGGTCTATAACTTCAACAAAAGACTTTTGCCATCCACTGCCAACGACTTTTGGGAATCGGCCATCGCCCGACCCGACCTGCTGCTTTCGGATGTTATTTCCATTCTTCATCCGGAGCTGCTACCGGGCTACGAAACTGTGTATGCCAATAAATTAAAATAGCGACT
>JAVEXN010000016.1:87387-91740 GCA_034004015.1 Paludibacter sp. | reverse complement strand
CGCTGCTCAATACCTGATATAAAGGGGCGTTAGCCCTGATATCTTTGTAGAATATAATTCAAATAAATATCAAAGGAGCGTAGCTCTGACATCTTTATAAATTCAAATTTACACAATGTAGCTCATAATTTTGATTTCTTTATAAAAATCTTCTCACAGTGTTAATGAGTAACACATTTAGGTATCCAAGCGGATACTCATTATTGATAATAATTCGTAAATTTGTAATTAATTTCTTCTGTGTAAATCTGAGCACTTAGCAGATTAATAATTTAATTGACAATAATTGGTCTAATGCCGATGGGGTGCGAATATTCCATTCGCTGAAATTAGTAGTTAAACTTAAAACTGTTCCACCAGCAACGAAAATTTATACTTATCTGTGTAAATCCGTGTAATCTGTGGACAAAAAACATTATTGCGAAAGCAATAACATAAATGTGAATCATTGAAAACTGTGGATAATAAAATAACAACATAACACCTTCAGGTGTAACTTTTTAAATTTATGGATAATATTAAGATTGCCGTTGTTGGTCTCGGCTATGTGGGGCTTCCATTGGCCCGACTTTTTTCGACAAAGTATAAAACCATTGGGTTCGATATTAATAAGGCCCGTGTAGCTGAATTAATGAGTGGGGTGGATGCCACGCTCGAAGTGGAGGATGAGGTGCTGCAGGAAGCTATCGGCAATGGTTTTGAGTGTACAACCGATCTGGAGAAAATACGCGAATGTAATTTCTACGTGATTACAGTACCTACTCCTGTGGACAAAAATAACCGTCCTGATCTGACACCGCTGATTAAAGCCAGCGAAACAGTGGGGAAAGTGCTTGCCAAAGGAGATATTGTAGTGTACGAATCCACTGTGTATCCGGGTGCTACCGAGGAAGATTGTCTGCCTGTGGTGGAACGTGTTTCGGGTATGAAACTGAACGTCGATTTCTTTGCAGGCTATAGTCCTGAGCGTATCAATCCGGGTGACAAACTGCATACGGTAGAGAAAATTAAGAAGGTAACGTCAGGTTCCACGCCTGAAATTGGTCAGATTGTCGATGGTGTATATCGTTCGGTCATTGTGGCGGGCACGCATTTGGCACCTACTATTAAAGTGGCTGAAGCTGCTAAAGTGATTGAGAACTCGCAACGCGACATAAACATTGCCTTTGTAAACGAGCTCTCCAAAATATTCAACCTGATGGGCATCGATACGCACGATGTACTCGAAGCGGCCGGTACCAAATGGAACTTCCTGCCCTTTAAGCCCGGTCTGGTGGGTGGACATTGTATCGGTGTTGATCCGTTTTACTTAGCTCAGAAAGCGCAGGAGTATGGTTATCACCCGGAGATTATCCTTGCCGGTCGACGTATGAACGACAGTATGGGTAAGTTTGTGGCTTCGGAAGTGGTAAAACTGATGATTAAAGGTCAGATTCCGGTAAAAGGTGCCAAAGTGCTGATGCTGGGTATCACTTTTAAGGAAAACTGTCCCGATATCCGCAATACCAAAGCCATTGATATTTACAACGAACTAAGAGATTACGGCATTGCAGTGGATGTGTACGACCCGTGGGCGAAACCTGAAGAGGTGAAACATGAGTATGGTATTGCATCGACCACACAGGAGCCTGCACTTGATCAGTACAGTGCTGTGATTCTGGCCGTAGCACACGACGAATTCAAATCGCTCGATTTCGATGGCTGCCATCAACGTCATTGTGTGATTTATGATGTAAAAGGCATACTGGATAGAGCGGTGGTGGATGAAAGGCTTTGAGGGAGAGACTTTGAGAGGGAGTGACAAACCGACGCGAGGAAATCCCAGGCGAGAATTTGTAATCCGAAGCTATGCAGTTACAAGTGACAGTTGATAATGATAAATGATCAGCGGTGATTGGTGATGCGCCCCGACTATCAGGAAAAATGACCGAATGTTTTTTGATTTCCTAACCCTGAAAGGGTTGAATATGAATAGGTAAATGTAAGCAAAGCCTAACTGCGATATAGCGAGGACGCTATGCCGAACGAGGGGGATTGATGTGATGATGTGATGATCCGCCACGGCGGACAAGTTGTGATGATGTGAAGATTTGAGAATTTGAAGATTCGCAACGATGAAGAGCTAACTCTTTTATAATCTGTTTAAATGTAAAAGCCGAACATAACTGCACAAGGTTACAGCTCCCCTTTAGGGGGTTGGGGGCAGTGATGTGATGATGTGATGATGTGGTGATCCGCCACGGCGGACAAGTTGTGATGATGCGCCCCGACTATGAGCAAATTGATAGAAACAAAAAAAATCATAAAATTCTGAAAAATTGCAGTTTACAAAACCGGTAGAGAATGGACCCGAATCTGTTACATAATAAAATTCACGAGTTAAGGGGCTTAAAGGTGATGCTTGATTTTGATTTGGCTGAGCTTTATTGCGTAGAAACAAAACAATTGAATTTAAGCGTAAAACGTAATTTGAAACGCTTTCCTTACGATTTTATGTTTCAACTTAGTGTAGAAGAATGGGATACTTTGAGGTTGCAATTTGAAACCTCAAAAAGAGGCGGACGACGATATTTGTTTGCAAGTGAGCAGGTGACTCGGAGTCACCCGCTCACTAAAACCCGACGCGAGGAACCAGCGGTCTTGAGCTTGCGAAAAATTCTTTGCAAGCAAAGCGGCAGAGCCGAGCGGTAATCCGAAGCTATGCAAAGACAGTTGATAAGCGGTAAATGATAAGCGGTAAATGATTAGTTCTGAATTCTGAGTTTTGATTCGTGTAATAAGTTTAATTCGTAGTTTAAAACTATATTTCGATGGCAGTATTATTAATATGTAAGCCAGGAGACTTGTTTTTAGCTAAAGCGGGACAAGTTTAACTCCTACATGGAGAGGACGCCAAGCCGATTAAAGAAAAAAATAAAAGATGATAGCCGATTATACTGAAAATCAATTTTATTCCAGAATTGCTGAGATGTTAAAGTCAGCCAGACTTAAGGTTGTTCAAACTGTGAATACCACAATGGTTGAAACCTATTGTCAAATCGGAAAATTGATTGTAGAGGAAGAACAAAACGGAAAGGAACGTGCAGCGTATGGAAAGCAGATTTTGAAAGAATTGTCGTTTAAACTGACGAGTGATTTCGGAAAGGGTTTTTCGGAAGATAATCTGAGTAATATGCGTAAGTTCTATCTCATTTATCAAACCCGGATTTCCGAAACACTGTCTCGGAAATCTGAAATAGCTGATGAGTTTTCAACTAACCCTTTTATACTTAGTTGGTCACATTATCTGAAACTCATGCGTATTGATGATGAACAGGAGCGACAATTCTACGAAATTGAGTGTCATAGGAATAATTGGAGTCTGAGGGAGTTACAACGGCAATACGATAGTGCACTCTATACCAGATTAGCATTGAGTCGTAACAAAGAGGAGGTTTTAAAACTATCTGAAAATGGCTTGCTTATAGAAAAACCTCAGGATGCAATTAAGGACCCTTATGTGCTTGAATTCATTGGCTTACCCGAAATGCCTGAATATTCCGAAAATGAGTTGGAACAAAAGCTAATAGATAAACTTGGAAATTTTCTGCTCGAACTTGGTACAGGCTTTACATTTGTTGCACGTCAGAAAAGAATTACTTTTGATGAGAAGAATTTTCGTATTGATTTGGTTTTTTATAATCGTATTTTAAAGTCATTCGTTCTTATTGATCTGAAAATTGGCGACTTGAAGCACCAGGATATCGGACAAATGCAGATGTATGTAAATTATTACGACAGAGAAATACGTTTGCCAGATGAAAATAAAACGATAGGACTTATATTGTGTAGGGATAAAAGTCAGGCTGTGGTTGAATATACACTTCCTGAAAACAATGAACAGATATTTGCAAGTAAATATCAAACAGTATTACCCAGTAAAGAGAAATTAAAAGAATTGCTTGCAAATAAATTGATCTGATAATGAAAGCAAATTGACAATGCACAGTTGATAATTTACAGTTGATAATGGTAAATGATAAGCGGTAAATGATTAGTACTGAGTTTTGAGTTTTGAGTTTCGAGTTTTGATTCGTGTAATTCGTAAAATTCGTAGTCCCCGACGCGAGGATTTGTAATCCGAAGCTATGCAAAGACAGTTGACAGTTGATAATGGTAAATGATAAGCGGTAAATGTTGACAGTTGACAGTTGATAATTGATAAATGACAGTTGACAATGGTAAACGATAAGCGGTAAATGATTAGTACTGAGTTTTGAGTTTTGAGTTTCGAGTTTTGATTCGTGTAATTCGTAAAATTCGTAGTCCCCGACGCGAGGATTTGTAATCCGAAGCTATGCAAAGACAGTTGAC
>JAVEXN010000016.1:0-87287 GCA_034004015.1 Paludibacter sp. | reverse complement strand
GATAAGCGGTAAATGATTAGTACTGAGTTTTGAGTTTTGAGTTTCGAGTTTTGATTCGTGTAATTCGTAAAATTCGTAGTCCCCGACGCGAGGATTTGTAATCCGAAGCTATGCAAAGACAGTTGACAGTTGATAATGGTAAATGATAAGCGGTAAATGTTGACAGTTGATAATTGATAATTGACAGTTGACAGTTGATAATGGTAAATGATAAGCGGTAAATGTTGACAGTTGATAATTGATAATTGACAGTTGACAATGGTAAATGATAAGCGGTAAAAGATGAATGAACCGACCCTGCCAAATATGCAGACTATACTTTTACAAAACTGCTGAAAAAAGTACGCAATGCTTCGACAAGCTCAGCAACAGCTTCGACAAGCTCAGCAATAGCTGACAATGCTGTAGCTACGAACCCTAATACTGCAACTAATTAATTTTCTATTTAATAACCGGAAACCTATAAAAAACAACCGGAAAGTGTTTTTTGTAGTATATAAAAAGAACAGCTCACGGATAAGTAATTGATAATGCCCAGTTGATAATTTACAATGCAGCGAATAATTCGTGTAATTCGTAGTTTAAATCTATATTTGGATAGCAGTATTGTTAATATGCCAGTAAGGAGACTTACTTTTAGCTAAAGCGAGACAAGTTTATCTGCGACATAGCGAGGGTTGATGTGTTGATGTGAAGATGTGATGATGTGATGATGTGATGATGCGCCGCGCTATCTGCGACATAGCGAAGATCCTATGCCGAACAAGGGGGCTCATCTACCAACGAATACATGACTGTTCAGAAAAAAAAATCAACATTATGAAAAATGAAATCATTTTATATCGACCCGATGAGCTGGCAGAGCACATAGAGGTGAGAATTGATGAGGAAACAGTTTGGCTCAATCGTCAGCAAATTGCTAAACTTTTTGGGCGTGATGTAAAAACTATTGGAAAGCATATAAATAACGTGTTTGCAGAAGGCGAGCTAATCCGGAATGTGGTTGTCGCAAATTTTGCGATAACCACGCAACATGGTGCTATTGCGGGAAAGACCCAAACGGGTAAATGTAAGCAAAGCTTAGCTGCCCCATAGCGAAGACATTATGTCGAACGAAGTTTCTAAGCATTTAATTAAGGAGTAGTGATGAACAATCTATTACAATACGAAGAAATTAAAAAGCAAATTATTTCAATAAGAGGTACAGAGATTATTCTGGATAGAGATTTGTCGCTAATGTACGGAGTTGAAACACGCGTTTTAAAACAAGCAGTACGACGAAATATTAATCGCTTTCCTGAAGAATTTATGTTTGAACTTGCTGAAAATGAAATTAATTTAATGGTATCACAATCTGTGATACCATCTAAAAGCTATTTTGGAGGTTCTGCTCCTTATGCTTTTACTGAACAAGGTGTAGCAATGGTTTCAGCCGTTTTAAATTCACCAACAGCAGTGCAGGTTAGTATTCAGATTATGAAAGCTTTTGTTTTTGTTCGTTCAATATTAAATACAAATTATAATATTAACCGGCAGCTAATTGAATTGGAAAATAAGCAAGTCGCGTTTGAGTTAAGTACTAATAATCGTTTCGATGTGGTTTTTGATGCTATATCCTCTAAGCAATTAACCCCACAGGAAGGTATCTTTTTTGACGGACAGGTATTCGATGCCAGGCAGTTTGTGTCTGATATTATTCGCAATGCAAAGCACTCGATTGTACTTATCGATAATTATATCGACGACACTACATTAAGCCTTTTTACTAAAAAACAGCAAAACGTAAAAGTCGTAATTTATAGCTCCAAATTATCAGATGCCCTGAAACACGACTTCGAAGCTTTCAGGGCGCAATACAATGATGTGGAAATTCATCAATTCTCCAAATCGCACGACAGATTTCTGATCGTCGATAACAGGGATGTATATCATATCGGAGCATCATTAAAAGATTTGGGTCGGAAATGGTTTGCATTCTCAAAAATGGAATGGGCTGCCAATGATATTATTCAACGGGTAAAGCACTGTTGACAGTGATTCGTTTTGAGTATTGAGTATTGAGTTCTGAGTTTTGAGTTTTGATTCGTGAAATGCCGATGATTCGGCACGTCGAAAGACTCCTGACGCGAGAATTCGTAGTTTAGTTGTTGAATATATAAGTAAGGAGACTTATTTTTAGCTAAAGCGAGACAAGTTTAACTCCGACATAGCTAGGACGCTATGCCGAACGAGGGTTTTAAACTGAAAATTGTATCTTTGTAAAAAATAAACTTCCTAAGACAAAGAATTGAAAATATGAATCTTCAAAAGTCAGAATATCAAGAACTGCTATCAGACTTAATTTCCCTTATTGAAAAGACAAAATCTAATGTTGTATCTTATGCGAATAGCTCCTTGACAATCCTTTTTTGGCATGTCGGAAATCGGGTTTTAACGCAAACACTACAAAACAAAAGAGCAGATTACGGAAAACAAATTGTCGTGACGCTGTCACGTGAATTGGTTGAATTTTATGTGCAGAAGCAAGCAGAGAACAAATTGAATTACTTGAAATGCATAAAGATGGAATAATGGTCGCAGAATATTGGACTGACTTATTTCCCAAAAAAATACTGGAAACGAAGTTACACAAATCTTTAATCGAAGCGAGAGAACGACTCGAGAGAAAAAAACCGGACAATAAAATCACTGTGCATAACGATGGGTAATTAGTTAAGCTGCTTTTCTCTTTAGTCCCGGCGGGACGACATTATGGTAGCCAATAAGTTATAAATAACAGCAGAGCTCCGTAGGTTCGAAATTATTTTTTATCGATTTTAATAAACGAAATAGCGAAGACGCTATGCCGAACAAGTGAAAAAGTTTGTATATTTGCACAAATAAAAAAACAATTTGTTATGATACAAACTATAAAAATCGATGATGCTACTATTTATGGCAATAATTTAATGAAAACTTTAAAGCCCTAATCTAAAAAGATTAACAGTGGCATTTCTATTGAAAATACAAACGAAGTGGATTGTGTACCTGAAGGTTATATGACAATTGAAGAGTTTAGAAAAGTGGCTTTGGAAGATACTGTTAAATTCTGTCGCGAGAATGGTATATCTAAGTAAACTCGTAAATAAAATCACATCCAATCATACAACATCCTTACTTCCCTAATACATGGGGTTGAAACCTCCAGTATTTTCTCCCCCTCGTTTGTAACGATGGGTAATTAGTTAAGCAGCTTTTTTCTTTAGTCCCGGCGGGACGACATTATGGTAGCCAATAAGTTATAAATAACAGCAGAGCTCCGTAGGTGCGAAATTCAAAGCAACTGCGCCGGCCTGATACAGAACAGTCTGAAAACTCTGAACGAACTGTACTTGCGTATGACCGAGATTTACAATATTGGCAAGGTGCTTTACAAAAACACCGACCCTGCCAAATATGCGGACTATACTTTTACAAAATTGCTGAAAAAAGTACGAAATGCTTCGGCAAGCTCAGCAATAGCTGACAATGCTGTAGCACCGCACGCTAATACAGCTAATAATTAACTCAATTTAATCACCGAATGACTATAAAGAACTATCGGAAAGTGTTTTTTGTAGAAATTAAAAGAATAGCACACGGATAAGAAATTGATAATGCAGAGTTGATAATAATTCGTGGTTTAATTGTTGAATATGTAAGTCAGGAGACTTACTTTTAACTACGACATAGCGAGGACGCTATGCCGAACGGAGACTTATTTTTAGCTAAAGCGAGACAAGTTTAACTGCGATATAGCGAAGACGCTATGCCGAACGGGGGTGCAGGGTGGTGATGTGATGATGTGATGATGTGAAGATGTGGTGATGTGATGATGTGGTGATGTGATGATGTGGTGATGTGATGATGCGCCCCGGTTATCAGAAAGAACGAATGTTTTTTATCTCGTAACCCTGAAAGGGTTGGATATACACAACAGCTAAACAACCAATGCTGTGCCGGACAGAGGGTAATTCGTAGTTTAATTATTGAATGTTGAATATGTAAGTCCGGAGACTTATTTTTATCTGCGACATAGCGAGGACGCTATGCCGAACGGGAGAGATAATAGAAATCCGTTCAAAAATCTGCTTAATTTGTGTTCTATTTTCTTCATGTTATTCAAACTTATATAAACTCAAATACTGATGACTACCGGAGAAATTATAATTTATCAACCTGAGGATATTCATAATTTTAGTATTGAGGTGAGGGTCGAAGATGAAACTGTTTGGCTTACTCAATTGCAAATGGCAGAATTGTTTGAGGCTACAAAACAAAATATCAGCCTCCATATTAATAATATTTTCAAGGAAAAAGAACTTTATAAGGATTCAGTTGTCAAGTATTCCTTGACAACTGCTTCTGATGGCAAACGCTATAATACTGCATTTTATAATTTAGATGTAATTATTTCAGTTGGTTATAGAGTAAAATCGCTTAGAGGTACTCAATTTCGTATTTGGGCCAATTCTGTGTTGAAGGATTATTTATTGAAAGGTTATGCCATAAACCAAAGGATAAACAATCTTGAGAGAAAAGTCAATGAGCACGACGAAAAATTCAAGCTTTTAATTCACCCCTGTCCTCACGGATATGACCCTGATGCGAGGATTTGTAATCCGAAGCTATAGTATTTAGTTCCCTCGTTACACTCGGGATGACACCAAGTCTTTTAATCATATAACCCGTCGGCACCATTTATTGCATTGTTTTAGGTTTTAAGCACGACGGGTGCAGGAGGTTGATGTGATGATGTGATGATGTGGTGATGTGATGATGCTCCGCGACTATCTGCGACATAGCGAAGACGCTATGCCGAACGGGGAAATCGCTATAAGCTGGAATTTTTGGATATATGGGATCAAATTAACAATTCTGTTTTTTAAAGTGGTCGAATTTGACCACTTTAAAAAACAGGCAGGATTAGCAAGTTTTGTGTTGAGTGTATCGGAATATATAGCTAATTAATGTGTGATGGCTAAGAATGAAAAAATACATATAAAAGGAACTGAAGTACTCTACTACAAAGAGGGTTCGGATGATTATATTTCAATCACTGATATTGCTAAAGTAAGGGATAATGTAAATCCGGCTCAAATTATCAGTTTGTGGTTGCGTACTTATAGCACAATAGAGTATTTAGGATTGTGGGAAAGCTTACATAATACTGATTTTAAACCCCACATATATGAGGAGTTTAAAAATGAATCTGCTAAACCTCATTTTTGGATGTCGCCAACGAAATGGATAAATGAAACTAACGCAATTGGACTAATTACTAAGGCTGGTAGATACGGAGGAGGCACTTTTGCTCATTCGGATATTGCTTTCAAATTTGCTGCATGGGTATCGGCCGAGTTTGAGTTGTATTTAATCACTGAATTTAAGCGACTTAAAAATGAAGAACAAAAACAACTTGGCTGGAATGCCAAAAGAGAATTAGCTAAAATTAATTATCGCATTCACACTGATGCCATAAAAACAAATCTTATTCCTCCCATGCTTACGGCACAACAAATCGCATTTGTGTATGCCAGTGAAGCTGATGTACTGAATATGGCTCTGTTTGGAATGACAGCCAGGGAATGGAGGATGCAAAACCCCGATTTAAAAGGAAATATCAGAGATTATGCAGGTATTAACCAGTTGATATGTCTTTCGAACCTTGAAATGTTGTGCCAATGAGCGCAGAGTCAAATTTATTCGAACTTTGCCGAGTGCAGCCAACATTCTTGCAAAAAAATATAAATGCGTTGTTGATTAATGAGGGTTTAGCCCAAAGTGAAAGATTAGTTAAACTGAATAATATAGCGATTCACCAAATAAAATTGCTGAGCGAAATTGAAGATAAAAAATATCTGAAAGCATGATGGTCCCGATTTATCGGGAAAGTTGTGATGATGTGATGATGTGATGATGTGATGATGTGATGATGTGGTGATGTGGTGATGTGGTGATGTGATGATGTGGTGATGTGGTGATGTGATGATGTGGTGATGTGATGATGTGATGATGTGATGATGTGATGATGTGATGATGTGATGATGTGATGATGTGGTGATGTGATGATGTGGTGATGTGATGATGTGGTGATGTGCCCCGAGTATCAGCAAAAGCGAACGAATGTTTTTTAGATCACCTAACCCTGAAAGGGTTGAATATAATTAGCCACGGGTGAAACCCGTGGATGAAGTGATTAAGGGATGAGAGTGACGAGCTAAAGGGTGAGAATAGCAAGCTAAAAGGTGAGAGTAGCAAGCTAAAGGGTGAGAATAGCAAGCTAAAAGGTGAGAGTAGCAAGCTAAAGGGTGAGAGTAGCAAGCTAAAGGGTGAGAGTGACGAGCTAAAGGGTGAGAGTGACGAGCTAAAGGGTGAGAGTAACGAGCTAAAGGGTGAGAGTAGCAAGCTAAAGGGTGAGAATAGCGAGCTAAAGGGTGAGAGTGACGAGCTAAAGAGTGAGAGTACGCTCAGTGGGAAGGCGACTTCGGGTTGCGCCCCGACTATAAGGTATATAAAGACCTGGTTTTATTTTTTATTCTTAGATCTTTCTGGTTGTTTGATATAGTTTTCCTTAAATTTTAATTTTATGATGAAAATCGATCGACTTTTTAGCTGTAAGAGCGAAGAGTTATTACCTTTATCCAAGTTTACACTTTTTTCGTTGAAGAGGGATATTGCTGAGTTCTCGGCATTCTCCACCACATTTAACGACGAATATGTAACCCAAACTGAAGCAATGATCAATAATGTAGAGAATTTGCTTGAACCTCAGGCCGAAGTGCTTGCTCTGAACTTGATTGCCAAAACTATGGATGCGCAAATAAATGACATCAAACTTTGGTTGCAACGCATCGAAGGATATTTGAAATTATCGAAAAGTATACCCAGAATTACTGCTGCCGGTTTTGGCATTGCTGCACTGCGAGGTAGCATACGCAATGGCGATTACGAAGGAGTAGTGGCCGGTATGAAAGTGTTGGTGACCAATGTACAGAACCATCTCACTGTATTGCAGGCCGCAGGAATGCCCGACACGGTGCTGCCTGCTCTGCAGGAACTGCATACAGGTGTTGCAGGGAACCGACAGAAACAATTCGAAATCAGAAGTAAACGTGCTGCCCTGATACAGGACAATATGAAAACACTGAACGAACTGTATCTGCGCATGACCGAAATCTATAGCATAGGCAAGGTGCTTTACAGAACTACCGACCCGGCTAAGTATGCGGAATATACTTTTAGCAAACTGCTGAAAAAGGTACGCAATGCGGCAAGAAATGCAGCCCCGGCTGACAACAATGCTGTAGCTGCGAACACAAATACTACAATTAATTAATTTTCTATTTAATAACCGGAAACCTATAAAAAAACAACCGGAAAGTGTTTTTTGTAGATAACGGATTTAGAAAACCTAACATTTAATGAACTCATTATCCTTACAAATAACAGAAGCTGAACGGGTGAAGTTGTAAGTCAGGAGACTTACTTTTAACTCCGACATAGCGAAGACGCTATGCCGAACGGGATGATTCAAAGCATTCTATGTGTCTTGCTTACATTACAATTGAATCAAACTAAAATAGTTTTATTGACAAATATCATTATATATAAGAAAATTACCTTGAGAAATGTATTTTGGAGCTTATCTGACAACTTCTTACAACAAATAATTAATTTCATTGTAGGGATCATTTTAGCACGTTTGTTGTTACCTGCTGAATTCGGTCTAATAGGAATAGTTGTTTTTTTTATTACAATTTCTAATACTTTTATTGATAGTGGTTTGAGTTCAGCATTGATAAATGAAAGAGAAACAGATAAGTATTATTACAACACAGTTTTCTGGATGAACATTATTATAGGAATAATATTTTATTTAATTCTATACTTCATATCACCTTATGTTGCTGTTTTTTTTAAATTGTCAGAATTAACCAATTTATTGAGACTCTCCTCAATTTCTCTTTTATTGTTGTCATTATCATCAATACAAAGAACAATATTTGTTAAAAATTTAAATTTTAGAAGTATAACATTTATTTCTTTTGTTTCGGTCTCCGTAAGTGCTATTGTAGCTATTTACATGGCATATATGGGTTATGGTGTATTAAGTTTGGTAGTTAGATCAGTTTTAGGACAGCTTATATCCACATTAATGTTTTGGTATATGAGTACTTGGAGACCAAGTTTTATTTTTAATATCGGTGTATTAAAAAAAATGTATTCTTACGGGATAGGTTTATTTTTGACTGATTTTCTTAATAATATTCATAATAATTTATATTACGTTGTAATTGGAAAATTTTTCTCACCTTCTATTTTGGGCTTCTATACACGTGCAAACACTTTTAAAGACTTAGCATCAAGTAATATCTCAAATGCTATTAAAAGGGTTAGTTTTTCGTCTTTGTCTAGGATTACAGATAGAAAACAACAAGAGTTAAGCTTCTCAAAATATGTAATACCTACTATTTATCTCACTTCAGTTTTAATGTCTATATTGTTTTTGTGTGCGTATCCAATAATAATGATCTTATTAGGCGATAAGTGGTTAAACTCTGTTGGTATATTGAGAATTATAGCCATTTCAGGAGTTTTTCTGCCGATTTATTCATTAAATTTGAATTATTTGGCAGTTAACAAATATATAAGTTTATATTTAAAAATTGAAGTGTTTGGAAAGTTGCTTGTAATTCCTATAGTAATTATTGGATTTTATTTGGGTTTTACAGTAATGTTATATTCTATTTTATTTCATTCGTTTATAATTTATTTAGCTAGCGTGTTTGCATTAAAACATTTTAAATTATTGTACAAATATCAGCTGAGGAATGTTTTGTTCTGCATTGTTACTATTATTATACTTTATTTCGCTAAAATGGTTTGGTCTAATGTGCTTACTTTTAGCAATATTTATATGAGTTTCTTTATAGATTTGTTTATAATTTTATTTTGTTGGATGCTTTTGATGAAATTATATAACAAGTCGTTGTATAGGAATGTTAAGTATTTGTTGCTAAATATTTCAGATTAACTGAGTTGTTTTTAATTGATGAAATATTTTGTTGCTTGAATTACTGTTTTCTAATTTAAAATGTTTATTAATCATATTTCAATAATATTCATAGAACAATATTTATATTTATGAAAGTTACAATTGCAATTCCTTTTTATAATGCGGAGAAGTATCTAGAGTTAGCTATAATGTCTGTTATTCAGCAAACATATAAGGATTGGATATTATACTTAGTAAATGATGGATCAACAGATAAATCTGTTGATATTGCAAAAGTTTATGCAGATAGTGATCCAAGAATAATGGTTTATTCAGATGGAGAAAATAAAAGTTTGGCATTTAGATTAAATCAGATTGCTAAATTAGCTAACACAAAATATCTAGCAAGAATGGATGCTGATGACATTATGCATCCAGAAAGAATAAAAAAACAAGTTGATATTTTAGAGACCAATTCTAAAATTGATGTTCTTGGCACGAATGCTTTTTCTATAAATGAAAATAATATGATTTTAGGGGTGAAAATGAAGGTTGATTTAGATGCTTATGGGCTTGTCGATGTGAAAACTTTTATTCACCCCACAATTATGGCTAGGACTATATGGTTTCGTGAAAATTGTTATGATGAAAGTGCTATTAGGTGCGAAGATGCAGAACTATGGATTAGAGTTAATAATCAAAGTACTTTGAAATCATACACTGAACCATTAATGTTTTATAGAGAGTTTGGTAATGGATATTATAAAAAATACTTTAATTCAACAATCGGACTTAAGTATATCGCGAAAAAGCTATTTAAAACAAACAAAAGAGCTGGTATAATCTATTATTTTAAAGGGTTCGTAAAACATAAATTAATTGGGTCTTTGTATTTAATTATGTCGTTGTTTAATAAGGAGAGTTTTCTAATTCGAAAACAAATTTACAAATTCAAATACTGTACTAAACAACAAAGAGAATATTTATTATTTCTCCAAAAAACAACTAAATGTCAAAAATGGATTTCACAATTGTAAGAACTTGTAATAAGAAAAAATGTGAATTGAATATGACAAAAATGAACTTAAAAGAAATACTAATATCTATTGGTCTAACCTTTTTGCCTTTTTCTGAATTAAGAATTTCATTTTTTGGTATTGGTGAGTTGATTTTTTTATATCTGTTTTTAGTTAGTCAAATAAAGCATAATAAGATTAGAAAGCGTAATCGTTTTAAAAAAGTATTTTCTGAGTTTTGGTCGTTTTTTATTTCAATGTTATTAATTGGGTTTGTGATTAATGTTGTAGTTTTTAAACGTTATGAAAATTTGGATAGCGTTTTCTTCGATTTTTTTGCGTATCTTTTTGTTTTTATAGTCATAATTACATTAGAAAAATATCTTGTTAATAAAATGATTGATGTTTTGAAAATTTGCAAGTTATTCTTCATATTATCTTCATCGATACTTATATTATTGTATTTTATTAGTTTCTCAAATAGTACATTATTTGGATTTACTCTGACAAGATTTAATCATTTTCAGCCTTTCTCAACAAATGTACATCACATTGCCATGTTTTTGTCTCCTCTTTTCTTTATTGGTGTATTTGTTCTTGAGAATACAAAACACAAAATATCGAAGACCGTGATATTATTATTTTTGGTTGTCATATTTTTTATGATACAATCAACAAATGCATTTAAAGCTAATTTTGGTTTGTTTGCAGGAATAATTGTATATCTCTATCTGCTATTATTTAAGGCTTTTGATAGAAAATCTAGACAAACATTTCATTTTGTAGTTTTCCCAATATTTTTTCTTTTCTTTCTTATACACTTTGATTCAATATCAAATTATCTTGTCGAAGTATTTATTGAAGAGGATGTTGGATCTGGAAGGCGTAGTATCTATCAATTAGCGTTGAATAAAATAATGATTTCACCGTTTTTTGGTTTTGGTCCTGGTGCGCAAATATATTTTAATGGTGAATTTTGGGATGCCCACCAAACTTTGTTAACACTATTGTTGCAAGGAGGTGTTTTTGCATTTTTATCATTTGCATTTTTATTTCTTAGAATAATTAAAACTGTTATTTCAAGTCCATCACTTTTTTCATGTTTAATTGCAATCTCAATATATGTACTTGGCGGTGATATTTTAAGAAGGTTACCTATTTGGATTGTCTTAGTTCTTATCTATTATTTTGCATATAAAAATAAACGAAAAATAAGACATAACCGTTCTGTCATGAGAACATCGGAAATTTAATATAGTGTATTTATTACAATTTCCATAAATTAAATCAAAATGAAAATATTAATTGCGGGGGATTATTGCCCTATTGGTCGTAATGCGGAAATTATAAGAAATAAATCCTATGCCACATTATTTAATGGTTTTGAAGAAATAACAAGAAATGTTGATTATTCCATAGTCAATTTTGAATGTCCTGTTACAACATCTAATCATAAAATTAAGAAAACGGGACCTTGTATAAAAACAGAAGATAAGAGTGCATTAAGTGCTTTAAAATATGCCGGATTCAGCTTATTAACATTGGCTAATAATCATATTCAAGATTATGGAGGGCAAGGTGTTTTAGATACTATCAAATATGCCGGAATTGAAGGCTTTGATGTTATTGGTGCAGGTAAAAATAAAACTGTAGCTGCTTTTCCATTGATAAAATGTATCAAAGGAATTAATATCGGTTTTGTCAATATTGCTGAAAATGAGTTTTGTGCTGCTGAGGATAATCTGGCTGGAGCAAATACGTTTGACTTTATAGACAATACAAAGACTATCAAAGAACTTAGAGATAAAGTAGATAAAATTATTTTGATTTATCATGGTGGTCGTGAGCATTATCAGTTGCCTACACCTGAGCTAAGGAGAAGATTGAGATATTTCATAGACTGTGGCGTGGATGCAGTAATCGGACATCATACACATTGTTTTAGTGGATATGAATATTATAATAATAAGCCTATTGTTTATAGTGTAGGTAATTTTATTTTTGATTATAAACCCAAATATCAAACTGGGCTTTTTACTGAAGGTATGGGGGTGATTCTGCAGCTCGAAGAAAACAAATTTAAAATCGAGTTAATACCATTTTTTCAGGGAAGAAAACAAGACTCAACATTAAGACTTTTGAATGTAAATGAGAGGAAAACTTTTATCGAAAGAGTAGAGGAGCTATCCTGCATAATACAGGATGACAAATTATTTGAGAAAAATTGGCAGAGTTTTTTAGAAACACAAAATGAGTATTATTTACCTAGTTTTTATATCAGGAATATCTATTTAAGAGCATTGTTTATGAAAGGATTTTTGCCTGCATCGATTTTTAAACAAAAGCATAATAAATTACTTCTAAATTTGATTCGTTGTGAATCTCATCTGGAAATTTCAAAGGAATTATTAAATAAAAAATGATACACATGAAAATTCTAATCCACCAAAGAAATAATAAAATACAACATTCAACTGTTTGGAATAACCCATGGATTGAATATTGTAAGAAATCAAATTTAGGTTATGAGGTCATTGACTTGTTTCAGATTGAATCCATTGATGTAATTCGTAAGTTTGATGTGTTGTTGTGGCATTTTGGGGGATATGTTTTTGAGGACATGCTTGAAGCACGTAGTTTATTGAATGTTGCCGAGTCGCTGGGTCTTAAAGTCTTTCCGGGTTTTAAAGAGAACTGGCATTTCGACGATAAAATAGCTGAAATGTATGCACTACAATCAGTAAACGCCCCTATTCCGGCATCGAAAGTTTTTTACGATATTGAAACATTTAATAACTGGTTGAGAAATAATACTGAATTTCCGGTTGTTGCAAAATTGAGAACAGGCTCGGGATCTCATAATGTAAAGCTTTTCAAACACAAGTCAGCTTTACAAAGATACGCAAGTCGTATGTTTGGCAGAGGTTATGATCCATCGCCCAGTTTATTGTATAAAACAAGCTCCAACATAAGATCGTCGCACAATAAAGCTACCTTTATTTCGAAATTTAAAAGGATACCTGAATTTCTTTTTATATTGAAGAATGCTAAGAAATTTCCAAACGAAAAGGGATATGTTTATTTACAGGAGTTTGTACCTAATGATGGCTACGATATGAAAGTAGTGGTAGTTGGTGACAAACTATCTGGTGTTGTACGTCCTGTCCGGTCACACGATTTCAGAGCCTCAGGAGGTGGAGAGGTTTTTTTTGATAAAAAATACTTTACGAAAGAAATTATTCAATCCGCTTTTAGAATTACAGATGAGCTGGGTATGCAATGCATTGGTTATGATTATGTAGTAAATAAACAGACAGGGGAAGCATTGATTGTTGAGATGAGTTATGGTTTTTCACATATGGCAATTTTGTCTGCGCAAGGGTATTTTGATAGAGACTGTGTTTGGCATGATGAACCTTTGAATGTTCCATTTGAAATATTAGAGAATATCATTAAAAAATGACTAAACTTCTCCGCATCACCACAGTCCCCGTTTCACTAAAAATTCTATTAAAAGGGCAGCACCGGTATTTTAGCAATTATTACGAAGTGTTAGGTGTGTCATCGCCCGGTAAGGGGCTTACAGAAGTTGGAACAGCGGAAGGAATAAGGGTAGTGTCGGTACCTATGGAGCGTCAGGTGAGTTTGGTTCGTGATATGGTATCGCTTATCAGGCTTATCGGGCTTATCAGGCGGGAAAAGCCTTTTATAGTGCATACGCACACTCCAAAGGCCGGAACATTGGGTATGGTGGCCGCATGGCTGTGTGCTGTACCTGTACGCATGCATACAGTAGCAGGTTTGCCACTTATGGAGGCGGTGGGAGCTAAGAGAAAAATACTCGACTTTGTAGAAAAGATAACTTATGCCTGTGCCACCCGGGTGTATCCGAACTCTTATGGTTTACAGAAAATAATACTTGACAATGGCTATACAAATGTCCATAAACTAAAGGTATTGGCCAATGGTAGCTCAAATGGTATTGATACGGAGTACTTCTGTCCGGCACTATATACAGTTGACGAAAAGAAGCTGGTAAGACAAAGTCTTGGCTTATCGGAATCGGATTTTGTATTTGTGTTTGTGGGTCGCTTAGTAAAAGACAAGGGGATAAATGAGTTGGTGGAAGCATTTATTAGTATGAAGTCGGTAGTCGGTAGTGAGGAGTTGAGAGTTGGGTGTAGTGAATCGGCAGGTAGTATTTGTAAGTTACTTCTGGTAGGGCCTGAGGAGCCAGAGCTTGATCCTTTAGAAGCTAACACGCTTGCTGAAATCAGAAATAACAAAGATATAGTTTCTGTAGGCTGGCAGGCAGATGTGCGTCCGTATCTGGCAATAGCCAATGTATTGGTTTTCCCGAGTTACAGGGAGGGTTTTCCGAATGTGGTTATGCAGGCGGGTGCAATGGGTCTTCCGGCTATAGTGACTGATATTAATGGTTGTAATGAAATAATCGTAGAGGGTGAAAACGGAGTGATTGTTCCTGTGAAAGACAGTGTGGCCTTGCGTCGGAAAATGTGTTTTTTTATGGATAATAATGCGGAGCTTATGCGTATGGCGGCTAATGCCCGTCCTATGATTGTAAATCGCTACGAGCAGCATATCGTTTGGGAAGCGTTGCTGGAAGAATATAAAAGATTTGATAATTTGTGAGTATTGAGTATTGAGTTCTGAGTAGTGAGTTTTGAGTATTGAGTATTGAGTATTGAGTATTGAGTATTGAGTTCTGAGTAGTGAGTTTTGAGTATTGAGTTCTGAGTATTGATTCGTGTAATTCGTGTAATTCGTAGTTTGTAGTTCTGAGTTTTGAGTGTTGAACACGGATGACAGCGGACGGAGTATTCCGACGTGCCGAACCAGCGGCATTGGGCTGATTGTCGCTGATTTTTGTTTGTGAAATTCGTTTAATTCGTAGTTTGTAGTTCTGAGTATTGAGTATTGAGTTCTGAGTATTGATTCGTGTAATTCGTAGTTTGTAGTTCTGAGTAGTGAGTTCTGAGTATTGAGTATTGAGTTTAGAACACGGATGATAGCGGACGGAGTATTCCGACGTGCCGAATCAGCGGCATTGGGCGGATTGTCGCTGATTTTTTTGTGAAATTCGTTGAATTCGTAGTTTGTAGTTCTGAGTATTGAGTATTGAGTATTGAGTGTTGAGTGTTGAGTATTGAGTATTGAGTATTGAGTATTGAGTATTGAGTATTGAGTTCTGAGTATTGAGTTTTGAGTATTGAGTATTGAGTTCTGAGTATTGATTCGTGTAATTCGTGTAATTCGTAGTTTGTAGTTCTGAGTATTGAGTATTGAGTTCTGAGTTTTGAGTATTGAGTTTAGAACACGGATGACAGCGGACGGAGTATTCCGAAGTGCCGAACCAGCGGCATTGGGCGGATTGTTGCTGATTATTTTGTGTAATTCGTTGAATTTGTAGTTTGTGGTTCTTATTGCAGGAGCGGATTTAAGGATTTTTATAGCTATCACAAATGCTGTTTAAATGCGCTGTTCCCCCTTTGGGGGATTAAGGGGGTTCGTTTTTAGTTCCCTCCCTCGCCGCGGCGGGTCGGGATGACATGTTCGTCTATATTCAATATAACCCGTCGTCACTGTTTATTGCATTGATTTGGTTTTGTGCACGACGGGTGCAGGATGGCTCTTATTGATTTCTTTCGAGTTTAAAATCACATTAACTATTCAAAAACCTTTATGGCGAAAATAACGGTAAACGGTACGGATGTCACAATAATTAGTATCGATGAAAAAGATTATATTTCACTTACTGATATGGTAAGGAGCATAGAAAATGGTTTGTCGCTTATTGAAAAGTGGTTGCGAAATAAGAATACGATTGAGTTTCTTGGTATCTGGGAAGAAATGTATAATCCGGATTTTAATTCCCCCGAATTCGAGGGAATTAAAAATGATGCAGGATTGAACAGATTTATTCTATCTGTTAAACAATGGACAGAGAAAACGAATTCAAAAGGATTAATCGCTAAGGCAGGTAGATATGGAGGAACTTTTGCGCATAAAGATATTGCATTTGAATTTGCTTCCTGGGTTTCGCCTCTGTTTAAACTCTATTTACTGAAAGAATTTCAACGACTGAAAGAAGACGAACAGAAACAAATCGGCTGGTCTGCAAAGCGGGAACTTACCAAAATTAATTATCACATTCACACAGATGCAATAAAACAGAATTTAATACCTGTTGAATTAACAGCAGCACAAACAGCATTTGTATATGCAAATGAGGCCGATGTTCTGAACATGGCGTTGTTTGGAAAAACAGCAAAGCAATGGAGACACGAAAATCCTGCATTAAAAGGGAATATTCGTGATTATGCTTCCATGAATGAATTGATATGCTTGTCCAATTTAGAGAACATTAATGCATTGTTTATTAAAGATAATCTTTCGCAAACCGAAAGATTAGTGAAATTAAACCAAATTGCAATTCAACAAATGAGAGTGTTGCACGAACTGGAAAGCAGAAAATTGTTGAAGTAGTCGGTGAGGAAAGAGTTATTTAGGGGATGGAGGTTTTCCGACGGGAATAACACCACAAGGCTATGTCATTCCGACCCGCCGCGGCGAGGGAGGGAACTAAGAATGGAATTGAGTTTTGACCACGGAGTGAGTTTTTAATATTAAACCTTAGTAGAAAAAAAGGTTTGCAATCCCGTTTTTATAACCTTATTAAATTTCGGAAAATAAGGTAATAAGGTTTAAATATCTTTTTGCTGTTGTTTTCTACTAAGGTTTTTTAGATCCCTCGTTACACTCGGGATGACAAGTCAATCTTTTAATCATATACCCGTCGCCACTGTTTTTTGTATTGATTTTGGGGTTTTCTCACGACGGGTGCAGGAATGGTTTTGACCGTCGGTGAGGAAATGGTTATTTGGGAAATGGCGGTTGTCCGACGGGATAGACACAAACACGATGTTGTCATCCCGAACGGAGTGAGGGAACTAAAAGAAAATAGTTTACAATGAAAATCCAATTATATTATGTATATATTCTGACAACAAAGCTGAATACAGTGCTTTACACAGGAATAACAAACGATATTAAACGTAGGTTGTTTGAGCATAAAACAGGGGCAAATGATGGATTTTCAAAAAAATATCATGTGCATAAATTGGTTTATTTCGAGGTGTTTGATTCTGTGGATTTGGCTATTGCCCGTGAAAAACAAATTAAAGGATATTCCAGAGATAAAAAAATAAAACTGATAGAAGCAAAAAATTCTGAGTGGAAAGAGTTGTTAGTATGATAATATAGATCCCTCGTTACACTCGGGATGACAAGTCAATCTTTTAATCATATACCCGTCGCCACTGTTTTTTGTATTGGTTTTGGGGTTTTTGCACGACGGGTGCGGGGACTTTCCCGCCACGGCAGGGAGGGAACTAAAGAGAAATTGACAATTAAGAATACATTTAGCCATCACAAAAGATATTGAAATGCTCAATTCCCCCTTTGGGGGATTCAGGGGGTGAATTGGGGAGTGAATCAATGACTATACAGCAAAAAATCATATTACTTTCGGCAAAAGTGCAACCGACGCAGGACGAAATAAAAGCGTTGGGTGATGCGTTGGTGGAAGTCCGGGATTGGGAGGCTTTGCAGTCGCTCTTAATTGCACAGGGTGTGGGTCCTTTGTTTTACAAAAAGCTTTCGTTGTTGGCCAATGCCGGTTTGGTGCCCGCTGTTTGCAGGGAGAAACTGAAACAATCGTCGTTTCTGACTCTCTCGCGGGGAATGTTGCAGTATAATGTGTTCCGTAAAATGACGGAGGTTTTGCAGGGTCGTGGCATTCCGTTTTTATTGCTTAAAGGCGCTTATCTGGCCGAAAAACTTTATGGTGATATTGCATTGCGTCAGTTCAGCGATATCGATGTGCTGATAAAGGAAGCGGATGGCGAGCAGGCTCAGAGGGTATTAAGAGAGGCTGGGTTTCGGTCGGAGGATTATGCTATGGCAGCCTTTCTGCGTAAGAATGTGGGTTTTGAGCATTATCCGCAAATGATATTTCAGGGCGTGCCAGTGGAGCTGCATGTGAGGCTTAATCGTCCGAATGAGCGTTTTGATATCAATACCGACAGTGTTTGGCAATATGCTGAAAAGGTGAACCTTCAGGGCTTTGAGGTGTTTGTGCCTGATAGGCAGGACACGCTGATACATACCTGTGTGCATCTTCATAAGCATTTCTGCGAAGGGCATATACAGCTTACGGGTATGCACGATATTGTGAATATGCTGAATTCGGATAAGTTCACAGTTGACTGGCCTGTATTGATAAGCCGTTGCGAACAGTATGGTTGTACTGATGTGGTTTTGAAATATCTGATGCTTGCATCGAAATACTATGGTATCGGCTTGCCGGAGTTTGTTTCTGAAAAATATGGCTGCTGTTTGCTCGAAGCAGATGAGGCTCTGTTTATTCAATATCTTTCGGGTTACCGTGGCAAGCATTTTTCGGTAAAGTCGAAATTTGAAGATGTAGAGCAACTGAAGGGCTGGCAATTGAAACTAAAATATTTGTGGCATATGCTTTTCCCGACAAAGAAATATATGCTGGTAAGTTACAAAATAAAGAATCCTTCGTTGTATTGGCTGTATTATCCTTATCGATACTGGGTAGGGTTGAAGGGAATATGGAGGATGGTGAGGGGGAGGTGAAGAGTTTTGAGTATTGAGTATTGAGTTCAGAGTTTCAGAGTTTCAAAGTTTCAAAGTTTCAGGTTTCAAAGTTTCAGGTTTCAGAGTTTCAAAGTTTCAAAGTTTCAGGTTTCAAAGTTTCAGGTTTCAAAGTTTTGCGTTGTATATGTAAGACTCTCGTTAAAAACGAAATGATTAGTTCTTTTTTTGTTCCCTCCCACGCCAAGGCGGGTCGGGATGACAATTCAATCTTTTATCATATACCCGTCGTCACTGTTTTTTGTATTGATTTTGGTTTGTTGCGCGACGGGTGCGAGGGGTGGTTCTCTGTGCTCAAAAAGTGTAAATACTGTATGAGTGGAATTAAGAATTCTTTAGCCATCACAAATGCTGTTTAAATGCGCTATTCCCCCTTTGGGGGATTAAAGGGGTGAGGTTTTTGTTCCCTCCCTCGCCACGGCGGGTCGGGATGACAAACGGTTTTTAGATCCCTCGTTACACTCGGGATGACAATTCAATCTTTTATCATATACCCGTCGTCACTGTTTTTTGTATTGATTTTGGTTTGTTGCGCGACGGGTGCGAGGGGTGGTTCTCTGTGCTCAAAAAGTGTAAATACTGTATGAGTGGAATTAAGAATTCTTTAGCCATCACAAATGCTGTTTAAATGCGCTATTCCCCCTTTGGGGGATTAAGGGGGTGAGGTTCTAATCACTAATCACTATAATATGTACAAATACTTTTTTAAACGAATTATTGATTTTACTCTTTCGCTGCTGGGTTTGGTAGTGCTTAGTCCACTATTTTTGCTGTTGTGGTTATTTTTGGCCATAGCCAATAAAGGTGCAGGGGCATTTTTCACGCAGGAGCGTCCGGGCAGGAATGAGAAGATATTCAGGGTTGTGAAGTTTAAAACCATGACTGACGAAAAAGATGCGGATGGAAATTTGCTGCATGATGCACTCAGGTTGACGAAAATTGGTAAATTTGTGCGTTCTACATCTTTGGACGAAATACCACAACTGTTGAATGTGCTGAAGGGTGATATGAGTCTGGTAGGTCCCCGTCCACTATTGGTTCAGTATCTGCCTTTGTACAACGAAACACAGCGTCGTCGTCACGAAGTTCGCCCCGGCATTACAGGCTGGGCGCAGGTAAACGGACGAAATGCCATTAGCTGGAAAGCTAAATTTGAATATGATGTATGGTATGTGGAGAATATTTCGTTTGGAGTGGATTTGAAAATATTATGGCATACTGTAGTTAATGTGCTAAAGAGAAAAGGAATTAGTTCTGAAAACCATGTGACAATGGATTATTTTGAGGGGAATAATCCGACACAGTCAATTTGATATATTATGAATTTGTTTGGAGCGAGCGGTCACGCAAAAGTAATCATAGATATTCTGGAATCTCAGGAAATTATGATTGAGGGAATATTTGATGACAATCAGGAGATAGCAAGTCTGCTTTCTTTTCCTGTCAATCAATCATCGGTGAAAGGGCCAATGATTATTAGTATAGGCAATAATAAAATTCGCAAAAGTGTAAGCGAGCGATTTTCTGATTTAGTATATGGAATTGCGATACATAAAAGTGCTCTGTTATCGAAATATGCAAGTTTGGATATTGGTACCGTAATGATGCACGGAGCAATAGTACAGGCTGGTGCAGTGGTAGGTAAACATTGTATAATCAATACAGGTGCTTCTGTGGATCATGATTGTGTGATTGACGATTATGTACATATTTCGCCACAGGTTACACTTTGCGGCAACGTTCACATAGGTGAGGGTACACACATAGGAGCAGGCTCGGTGGTTTTGCCCGGAGTGAGTATAGGTAAATGGTGTGTAGTAGGGGCGGGTTCGGTAGTCTCAAAAAATTTACCTGATAGAGTGCTTGCAGTAGGTAATCGTTGTGAAATTAAAAAAAGAGATTTGAAATAAAGCAGAATATTGATCATTTTCCCCACAAATCCATCAAAAAAAGATAAAATACAATATATTTACAAACAAAAAAGGAGTGTTTTAATATTGCATTCAACATTTTCTACGTTTAGAGCGTTTGTTACAATTTAAAAATATATGAAGAAAAAAATCTGGTTATCGTTGGCTCATATGAGCGGAGAGGAGCAAAAGTATATTCAGGAAGCCTTTGATAGCAACTGGGTGGTACCTTTGGGTCCGAATGTAGATGCCTTTGAGGGCTTGCTAAGTGATTTTCTGGGAGCACAGAAACCTGTGGTTGCGCTTGTGTCGGGTACGGCAGCGCTACATTTGGCTTTGTTGCAGCTGGGAGTGGGTGTCGGCGATGAGGTGATTTGTCAGAGCTTTACCTTTGCTGCTTCGGCCAACCCTATAAAATATGTAGGCGCAACGCCTGTGTTTGTCGACAGTGAGTATGATACCTGGAATATGGATCCTGACCTGCTCGAGCAAGCGATAAAGGATAGAATTTCAGTGACAGGTTGTAAGCCTAAAGCCATTATACCTGTGCATTTGTATGGTATGCCGGCGCAAATGGATAAAATTACTGAGATAGCGGTTCGTTATGATATTCCGCTGATAGAAGATGCCGCAGAATCCCTGGGTGCATCGTTTACAGGTCGGCGTTGTGGTACTTTCGGGGAATTTGCCTGTCTGTCGTTTAACGGCAATAAGATTATTACCACTTCGGGAGGTGGTGCTTTGGTGTGCAATACAGAGGCGCAGGCTCAGAAGACCAAGTTTTACGCTACACAGGCCCGCGATGCAGCACCGCATTATCAGCATTCGGAGATTGGATATAACTACAGGTTGAGCAATATTTGTGCAGGCATTGGTCGCGGACAGATGTCAGTGCTCGAGTCCGGTGCTAAGCAACGAAGATGTGGAGCGCGTGGCGGAAGTGGTTAGGAGTATGAAGTATTGAGTATTGAGTATTGAGTATTGAGTATTGAGTATTGAGCCCCCGACGCGAGGATTTGTAATCCGAAGCTATGCAGTGACAGTTTATCCACAGATTACAGCAGACGGAGTATTTCGACGTGCCGTCTTAACGGCATTATCACAGATGCTATTGCTTTCGCAATGGTGGTTTTATTTAACTACGAATTACACTAATTACACGAATTTCTTAGCCCAGACCTCCACTGCTGCGGTCAGGCTCTAATGGGGCTTCGAGAATGGTATGCTCCG
The DNA here is from genome assembly GCA_034004015.1 of Paludibacter sp. GTDB lineage: Bacteria > Bacteroidota > Bacteroidia > Bacteroidales > Paludibacteraceae > Paludibacter. The sequence continues at coordinate 65,412 of JAVEXN010000016.1, read as the reverse complement.
TTCTAATATATCATCTGTATTCAAATAGTAAATGGTAAATGTTTAAATAGTAAATGAATTAATGTCTATACTTCCTGAACAAAGAACATTGTTGCTGGCTGCGCGTTTGCGGTTGACAGAGCCTGAAAAGGCAGAACCTGAAGGATTTGACAGCTGAAATAAAGGATTGGAATGAAATGGTTCGGTGGGCGGTTGCACGTCAGGCCGGACCTTTTTTGTTTAAAAAACTGAGTGTCGAACCAGGTTCGGTGCCGGAGTTGGCATTACAGGCATTTAAACAATCGTGGCTGAAAACCCTGAGTCGTAGCATGGTGCTGATATCACATTTTCAGGAAGTAATGACTGCAATGAACGCAGTGGGAATATCAGTTATTGCTATGAAAGGGATTTATCTCTCTGAGTGGCTTTATTCAGAAGTGGGCCTTCGGCAGTTCAGTGATATTGACTTACTGGTAAAACCGGAGGATGGCGAACGTGCGCTGACTGTACTGCGCGATATGGGTTACCGGCAGGCTAAGTCCGAATTGCCTGAGGATATCCATGTGAAACTTTTGCCGGCACATTATCCTGCAATGTTAAAGAAGGGGGTTTCGGTGGAGATACATACCCGCCTGCATAGTCGTGTGACTGATTATGAAATTGATATTTCATCGCTCTGGACTGCTTCGCAAACGCATGAACTTCATGGCGTTGTCACCCGGGTGTTTTGTAGAGAACATTTGTTGCTTACTTTGATACAGCACCTCGATAAACATTTGCGTTCCGGGCAATTCCAGTTCAGTGGTTTTTATGATATAGTGAATTTGATGGATGTAAGGTGTCAGGATATGGATCTCGATATGCTGCTTTCGGAAGCGAAAGCATGGAAAATGGAAGCATTGTTGATGGACTATTGTGTGCTGACAGAGAAGTATTTTGGTGTAGGTTTGCCGGGACTAAAGGCTGTGGCGGGAGACTCGTACAGGGAGCTGGAGCGTTTGTTTCTGAGGGGGTTGGCGCTGAAGAAAATGACACCGGTGACATCTGTAAACAATATCAAAACAATACGTTATTTCGATACCCGCGGTCAGAAATTAAGATATGTGCTACAAATGGTTTTTCCAACGCCGCGCTATATGAGGCAGCGCTACGGATTCAGCAACCGCCTGCTGTTGGTGTTTTATTATCCTTATCGCTGGGCAATGCAGATTTATACCGGTTTGGTGGGAGTCTGGAAACGACGGATTTGAAGATAATTGATAATCATTAGTATTGAGTATTGAGTATTGAGTTCTGAGTATTGAGTATTGAGTATTGAGTTCTGAGTTCTGAGTATTGAGTATTGAGTATTGAGTTCTGAGTTCTGAGTATTGAGTATTGAGTTCTGAGTATTGAGTATTGAGTATTGAGTATTGAGTATTGAGTTCTGAGTATTGAGTGTTGAGTATTGAGTTCTGAGTATTGAGTTCTGAGTATTGAGTGTTGAGTATTGAGTGTTGAGTATTGAGTGTTTAACGCGGCTGAGAGTGGTTGGTCGGATTGTCGCTGATTTTTATATGAAATTCGTAAAATTTGTGTAATTCGTAGTTTATAGTTCTGAGTGTTGAGTATTGAACACGGATGACAGCGGACGGAGTATTCCGACGTGCCGAACCAGCGGCATTGGGCGGATTGTCGCTGATTTTTTTTGTGAAATTCGTAAAATTCGTAGTTTATAGTTCTGAGTATTGAGTATTGAACACGGATGACACTGGTTGGTCGGATTGTCGCTGATTTTTCTGGTGAAATTCGTAAAATTCGTAGTTTATAGTTTGTAGTTCTGAGTATTGAGTGTCAGATTGTCAGGGTTTTAGGTTGTGTGTTTTTTGTCGTGAATCTTTGTTACCCGAATCTGTAAGTTTACGATAAAAAAAAACAGCGGAGACGTTTTTTTTATAAGTTGTGGAAAGCAGTACAATTTTATGATGCTTAAAAAAGATTAAATTGAAACGAATTGAAACAAAATACAAAATAGAACATTATATTTGTAAGCGAATTGAGTTTACAGGAATATACAGCAGGAATATACAGTATATACAATACAGAAAGAATTTATTTAAAAAATGTGGAGCAATAAAAAAAGCTCCGCGAACAGGTACACGGAGCCGTTTTTTTACGGATTAAAACCTAGTGTAGTCAAAGGGCAGATGCAGAAGTTGTGGTAGACGGAGCATCTGTCTTTTTTATATCTTCTTCGATCGGTTCGCTCTGACTCCTTTTAGAGATAGTGAACCGGTAGTCGGCCATTATCTGGTTGAGCTCACTGATGAGTGGAGAATAATCCACTGTGGTTTCAAACTTTTGCGCAATCTCAATCGATCTGAAAAGATTGGAGATGGCCGTAGAGGCATTTGTGATTGCAAGTCTGTTTCTGATTCTCTCGGCTTGCGATTTACTCTCGCGTCGCAGGCTTTGCAATTCGCCAATACGGGTCACATCCCGTTTCAATTCATCGATTAAGATTTTCAAACCCAGCGTTTCGAGCGCTGTCACCAAATCCGGGTCGGCATTTATTTCGTCGAACAGCAGGAGCAGCAATTTCCGTTTCTGGAAAAAGTTTTTCCTGTTGATACCCGATATAAAACGCCTCAGCACCGGAAGTGCTTTCAGGCCTGCCGCATTGATATTTTCAACTTTGATTTTGCTTACGCCCTTTATCAGGGTGGTAAGCGCCACTAAGTTGTTGTCGATGTCGGCACGCAGGGTTTGCAACTGTGCAGTCAACGGGTGACTGCGTTCGCTGACTGTGATTTTCTCCACTTCGGTCATTGCTGACTTCAGCATGCTGAAAACCTCATCAATTTTTAACTCCGGACGGTTGTGTTTTTCCACAACTTTATAAATGTCCGATGCAAATTCAGGAAATTCTATTGTCCTGAATAGGTTTGCCGGTATGCGGCTTATTTTTTTATAATAAATCATTATTTGAAAATTTTAAAATTAATAATTAAAAAATACCACTGCCGGTTTGGTAAAAATCGATTTCTCGGTCAACCTGTTTTTTTGTTCCAATACGTCAAAGAATTACCGTTTCCGGCAGTTATGATATAAGATAAAAGCATATGTTATTTTTCGCATTTATCATATATCAAAGTACAATTTTAGGTATTTTTTTACACACATACAAGTAATATTTCAAAAAGTTATTTGCAATTTTCAGACTGTGAATTAATAATGTTGATATTCAGCAAGTTGAAAAGTTCATATTAACTAACATTAACTTTATATTTTCGGCTGATTGTTGAAAAATAAAAGTATTTTTTGAATAAATGTAATAATGAATATGATGTTTTACCTGTTGTTGTAGTATGTGTAAGTTGTTATTATATATATATATACATAGTTGTTGTGAGTCAATCATCAGTACTTATAATAGTATCTGTATTATTATGTTTCACAGTTGTAGATTCTCTTGTTTGTTTACAAAAATATACAAATATATAATAAAAACATTAGAGATACTTACTGCTGCGAATTTGTAATCCGAAGCTTTTATATATGCGGATTTTAAAATCCGTTGCTAAAATATCGCGGGATTACAAATGCCGCGAGACGGTTTTGTTGACTTATTATTTATATTCAATCCTTTCAGGATTGTTTCGCTCCTTAATTACTTTATCCACGGGTTTCACACGTGGCTAATTACATTCAACCCTTTCAGGGTTAGGGGATCTAAAAAAATATTCGTTCATTGCTGATAGTTGCACTCCGACTGAGCGTGTCAATTATGCATTATCAACTGTCAACTATCATTTGTGCGTTATGAACTGAGCATTATTTTTTTTGCATCGGTGTTTGCTTCAAATGAATTTCAGGGGTCTGCACAGTGCAGAGTAGTTTGCGGAAAAGAATTTCAGAGGTCTGCACAGTGCAGAGTAGTGTGCTTAAAAAATATTCAGAGGTATGCACAGTGCAGAGTAGTGTGCTAAAAAAATATTCAGAGGTATGCACAATGCATAGTAGTCTGCGTAAAAAATATTCAGAGGTCTGCACAGTGCAGAGTAGTTTGCGAAAAAAATATTCAGAGGTCTGCACAAAGCAGAAATATGTGTTACAGTATGCCGTAATGGTTTTTTTGCAACTGTTGAGAGCTGAAATAATGGATAATTGACAATTAATAATTAAAAGTGTTGGATGCGTGATTAATTGAGTATCAATTCCGAAATCCGCAATCTTCAAATCTTCAAATCTTCAAATTTCAAATCCTCAAATCCTCAAATCTTCAAAACTTGTCCGCTGTGGCTGATCTTCAAATCAAAACTAAATTTAGCTGCCAAACCGATGGGTCTTAACAGAAAAAGAGTATTTTTGTGTACCCAAATATCAGAAAAATCAATTGTGTAATGTCTGCTCTGAGTGCTTCAAATCAATTAATGCTGCTATCGTCCTGTTTGAATTTGAATTCAGACGATATACAACGATTTACAGCACTTCTGAAAACAGTAGATAACTGGGAGCAGGCTGTGCCTCATACCTCCGCCGTGGCGGACAAGCACTAAAGGGGCTTAAAGAGTGGTATGTGAACTAAGGGACGGAGAGGTGTTGAGTATTGAGTTTCAAAGTTTCAGGTTTCAAAGTTCAAAGTTCGTCTTTAGATCCCTCCCTCGCCGCGGCGGGTCGGGATGACAGGTTCGTTATTTATCATATAATCCGTCGATATGTTTTGTGATAACAATCAGTTATTTTGCACGACGGGTGCCGGGTGGTTTTCGAACCGTCGGTGAGGAAATGGTGATTTGGTGTGAAGGCGGTTGTCCGACGGGATAGACACCACAAGGTATTGTCATTCCGAACGGGTTTTTGGCGATAGCCATAAAAACTGAGTGAGGAATCTAAGGGAGGGAGAAGTATTGAGTTTAGAGTTCTGAGTATTGAGTTTTGAACACGGATGACACTGATTGAACGGATTGTCGCTGATTTTTTTGTGTAATTCGTAAAATTCGTAGTTTGTAGTTCTGAGTATTGAGTTTTGAGTTTTGAACACGGATTGGGCGGATTGTCGCTGATTTTTTTTTGTGAAATTCGTTGAATTCGTAGTTTGTGGTTCTTATTGCAGGAGCGGATTTAAGCATTTTTATAGCTATTACAAATGCTGTTTAAATGCGCTGTTCCCCCTTTGGGGGATTAAGGAGGTGAATTATAGATCCCTCCCTCGCCGCGGCGGGTCGGGATGACAGCTCATTTTTTTCAATTTAACCCGTCGCCACCATTTACTACATTTATTATTTTTTTCCGTACGACGGGTGCGGGGTTGATTTTCAGCGTCGGTGAGGAACTGGAGATATTAGCGTAAAAAAATGAGCGGGTGACCTGAAGTCATCCGCTCATTAAGTTATATCTCAGAAAATCTGTATTGATTTCGTTCTGAGAGCTTATAAACCTGCGATCAGAATTTTGGTTTCATGCCGAGGTTGTACATTACAAAGGCCCACATGTCGGCTTGCGCGTCGATGACTTTTGCAATAGGTTTACCTGCGCCGTGACCTGCTTTGGTGTCGATGCGGATCAGTGAAGGATAGTTTCCGGTGTTGGCATGTTGCAGGGTAGCCGCAAATTTGAATGAATGTGCAGGTACCACACGGTCGTCGTGGTCGCCTGTCATTACCATAGTAGCCGGATATTTTACACCTTCTTTTACATTGTGCAGGGGCGAATATGCTTTCAGATATTCGAACATTTCCTTGCTTTCCTCGCTGGTGCCATAGTCGGTAGCCCATGCCCAGCCAATGGTGAATTTCTGATAGCGAAGCATGTCGAGCACGCCTACTTCAGGAATAGCCACAGCAAAAAGTTCGGGACGTTGTGTCATACATGCGCCAATCAGCAGACCGCCATTCGAACCGCCATTGATGGCTAATTTTTCAGGCGAAGTATATTTTTGAGCAATCAGATATTCGGCAGCACCGATAAAGTCGTCGAATACATTTTGTTTCTGCATTTTGGTGCCGGCTTTGTGCCATTTCTCGCCATATTCGCCACCTCCGCGTATATTGGCTACCACATAAATACCGCCCTGTTCGAGGAAGGGGATGCGTGCCACGCTGAACGAAGGGTTGAGGCTGATATTGAAACCACCATATCCGTAAAGCATAAGCGGGTTTTTACCATCTTTTTTCATGCCTTTTTTGTAGGTGATAAACATGGGTACTTTGGTGCCGTCTTTTGAAGTGTAGAATTGTTGTTCGCTTACATAATCCTCCGGATTGAAGTTTACTTCGGTTTTGCGGAATACTTCCGACTTGTTCTGAGCCACATCGTAGCGATAGATGGTAGGAGGGAAGGTGAACGAAGTAAAGGTGTAGAATGCTTCGTTGTCGTCCTTGTCGCCTGAGAATCCACCTACAGTACCAATGGCGGGGAGCGCTACTTCGGCGAGTTTTTTGCCTGTAAAGTCGTAAGTGTACACGTGGTTAGAGGCATCCTGCAGATATTCGGCTACGATTTTGCCACCCAGAATGCTTACTCCTTCGAGTACATTTTCGGTTTCGGGCAGAATGGTTTTCCAGTTTTCGCGTGCTGGTTTGGCCGGATCGACTTCCATAAGCTGCTGATTGGAGGCTTTCCAGTTGGTGAGTACATAGAGTTTTCCGTTTACATGATCCACCACGCCGTAGTCGTTTTCGAAACCGGCTTCGAGGGTTACAAGGGGGGCATTGGGTTTGCTGAGGTCTTTTATGTGCAGTGAATTTCCCGAAGTGGATTCTGTTTCGGAGATCACCAGATATTTCTCGTCGTCGGTGACAGCAGCGCCACAGTTACGAAGCGGGAATTTTTTATTCTCAAAGACCAGTTTATCGGCAGTTTGAGCGTCGCCCACTTTGTGGAAATAGATTTTGTGATATTCGTTTTTGTTGGAGAATTCCTTTCCGGCCACAGGCGCATCGTAAGCGCTGTAGTAGAAGCCGTCGGCCTGCCATGCAATGCCGGAGAATTTCACCCATTTGATAACATCCTTCAGGAGGGTTTTGGTGGCGAGGTCCATTATGTAAATCTCGTTCCAGTCCGAACCGCTACGGGCAATGCTGTATGCCAGGTATTTGCCATTGTTCGAAAATGCAATTTGCGAAAGAGCCACAGTGCCATCGTCCGACAGTTTGTTGGGGTCGAGGAGCACTTCAGGTTCAGCATCGAGGCTTGCCTGACTGTAAAGCACGCTCTGATTTTGCAGTCCGTCGTTTTTAAAGAAATAGTATTTGTCGTTTTTCTTGAAGGGCGATCCGTATTTGGGATAATCGTAAATTTTGGTGAGGCGTTCTTTCAGACCCGGACGGAATTTGATATTGTCGAGGTAGGAGTAGGTAAGCTCGTTCTGAGCAATTACCCATTGGCCGGTGGCTGCTGAGGTATCGTTTTCGAGCCAGCGATAGGGTTCGGCAACTTCGGTACCGAAATAAGTATCGGTTACATCTTCCCGTGCCGTGTCGGGATAGTTTAGCTTGGGCTGCGTATTGCAGGCCGTCATTACCAGTAGTGGAAGTGACATTTTTAAAAGTGTTTTCATTAATTATTTATTTTGAAGAATTATATTAGCACACAGATTACAAAGATATAACTGATTGACACAGATTTTTATTGCTATCGCAATATTTTTTATCCACAGATTTTCACAGATTAAAAGAAAAATTGATATTGTAGTCCGCAAGCCAGCCTTGTGCTAGCTTGCAACTTCGTTTTTTCTGCCCCAAGCCTCCGCCAAGTCGGACAGGCTCTAAAGGGGATGTTGATTAGTTTCGTCTCTGCCCCAAGCCCCTAAAGGGGATGTACATTACTTTCGTCTCCTAAATCTCAAACAATCCTTATAATTTTATGTCACATTGCACGCCACTCTTTAAGCCCCTTTAGAGGTTTGGGGCTGCGCAACTTGCAGATTCTCACAGATTTCTTGTAGTCCTCAAAACAACTCTGCTTTAATTTGCACTTCCCTCTCACTTGGGAGAGGGTGCCTGAAAGGCGGGTGAGGTGTTTTTTATTGCTGTCGCAATATTTTTAACTACGAATTTTACGAATTAAACGAATTAGTATTATCAAATATCAATTATACATTGTGAACTATTAAGTTGCTTTTGTACACAGATTACACGGATTGTCACAGATTAATATTCAGTGTTATTCTGTATGGTCTGTTTATTCCGTGTGCAGGGATTACATCATTGCAAAGCTTCCAATCAGGTAAGGCATTGCGCCGATCATAAATCCGGAGGCAATTTTGAAGCTGTCGGATTTATAGAAAACAAATACAAATATCAAATCGGGCATAATGCTTAGCAGTAGCAGTTTGCCCAGCAATGCTCCCGGATATAATTGCCCGAGGATATCCCAAACGACCATGTCGATAGGATAAAACCGTTCGAGATATACCCATATAAACAATGCCGGAAGTATCAAACCCGGAAGGAGTCCGATGAGAAAATGATTGTATTTTTTTTGATTAAATGGCATATAGAACACAGATTAATTAGAACACAGATGACACAGATTTACACAGATTTTATTGCTATCGCCATAGTTTTTTGTTTAACTACGAATTAGACTAATTACACGAACAGTTCTATTCACTATCAACTGTGTATAGTTAATTAACAATATGTGCCGTCTCGCAGGATATGTAATCCTGCGATTGTTTAGCAACGGATTTTAAAATCCGTATATATAAGAGCTTCGGATTACAAATCCTCGCGGCAGAGTTACCAATCACCAATCACTAATCACTAATCACTAATCACTGTCACTACTTCTTGTCCTCTATTCTCCACTTCTTCAGCTCTTCCAGTTGCTCGTAGGCTGTCAGGTCGATTTTTGAGGGAACCACAGAAATATAACCGCTGGCAAGCGCCCATTCGTCGGTATCTTCGGCTTCGGGTTCGTGGTTGTCGAAATAGCCTGTAAGCCAGTAATAAGCCCTGCCGTGCGGATCGGTGCGCTTGGCAAATTCTTTGGTCCAGTTGCCACGACACTGACGGGCTACGCGGATTCCTTTAATTTCGCCCGCTGGTGCATTTACATTCAGGCAAACGCCGTATGGAAGTCCGTTGAGCAACGTTTCGCGGGTAATTTGCAATATGTGTTTTTCGAACTGACTGAAATCTGCATTCAACGAATGATCGCATATAGAAAATCCGATGGAGGGAATGCCATTGTCGCAACCTTCGAGCACGGCGCCCATTGTGCCTGAATAAATAATATTGATAGCAGCATTGGAACCATGATTGATGCCCGATACAAGTAAGTCGGGTTTGCGGTTGAGTACATCGTTGAGCGCCAGTTTTACGCAGTCGGTGGGTGTTCCGGTGCAGGCATAGCGTACCAGTCCTTCGCGCTCTTCGAGTTTGCGGAAACGCACCGGGTGTGTCACAGTGATGGCGTTTGATTGTCCCGAACGGGCTCCATCGGGTGCCATTACCACTACGTCGCCGATTTGCAACATTAATCTGGTGAGTATTTCAATTCCCGGCGCTGTATCGCCATCGTCGTTGGTTATAAGTATAAGAGGTTTGCTCATGAAAATCGTTCGTTTGAATTGTTAGTTAATAGTTTTAGCTTTCTGTTGATATTAAGTAATAGGAACAAAATAATGTCGTATTTTAAATTTATTACAATAAAGACATTTAAAACTTTTGAGGCTCTTTTGAACGTATTTTGTACTTTCAATCGGTTGTTTAGCCCGCTAAACGCCCTCTTTCAAGTCCAAAATCCATTTCAAAACAGCTCTCAAAAATTACGACATTATTTCATTCCAATTACTTAGTTGTTATACAATTTGTGGATATCTGATATTTTGACTTTTATGTATATGAATACGAATAGGAACGCGGATTCAAGCTAATTTAACGGATATACACTGATGAAATACAAAAAATATATCTATTTTACGGATGAGGCTGTATCAAAAGCGATAAGAACGCAAATTTAGCTACGCTGACCGCTGGTTCACGAATAAACGCAAATTTACGCAAATCACAAAAAGCTGTATTCCGGCATTTTTGCAGAACAGTAAATCTATAGAATTTGTGTAAATTTGCGTAATTTGCGTTCAAAAAACACTTTTGATACAGCTTCTTAAAGTCTTATTAAAAAGGAGTTTCGTTGTTTCCTCCGCCCGGAAACGCACCGTTTGGTGGTGTGGACATTTGTCCTTCGCCATAGAAACCAGCACCACCATCGTTTATTTTCGATGAAATAGTCTGATAGCCACCAAACTGATTTTCATCTTCCATAATGTCGTCTTTGTTCATAAATTTGGCATACTGACCTTTAAATTTCAGCTGTACATCGGCTGTGGCACCATTACGGTGTTTTGCCACAATAATTTCGGCAAGTCCCACCAGTGAATTTCCCTGTGCATCTTCGGTAATTTTGTAATATTCAGGACGGTGAATAAAGCACACCATGTCGGCATCCTGCTCAATGGCTCCCGACTCACGAAGGTCGGAAAGTTGCGGACGTTTACCCTCAATACCTGTACGGCCTTCCACACCACGGTTCAGCTGCGAGAGTGCAATAATGGGGATGTCGAGCTCTTTGGCAAGTCCTTTGAGCGAGCGCGAAATAATACTTACTTCCTGCTCGCGACTGCCAAACCCCATTCCGCTGGCATTCATAAGCTGAAGGTAGTCAATTACAATACACGAAACTTTGTGCTCTTTTACCAATCGGCGGGCTTTACTACGCAGCTCGAAAACCGATAAACTTGGCGTGTCGTCCACATATAGCGGTGCATCGAGGAGGTTGTTGATGTCGCGGTCGAATTTTTCCCATTCGTATGTATCGAGTTGTCCGTTTTTAATTTTCTCCCCTTCGAGTTGGCAAACGTTCATAATCAAACGGTTTACAAGCTGCACATTCGACATCTCGAGCGAGAAAACGGCAACCGGCGAATTGTAGTCCACCGCCATGTTTTTGGCCATCGAAAGAATGAAGGCCGTTTTTCCCATGGCCGGACGGGCCGCAATAATAATAAGGTCGGAGCGTTGCCAGCCCGATGTAATTTTGTCGAGCGCATGGAAACCACTGGGCACGCCACTCGCTCCCTGTTTAGTGGCAGCCAGCAGCATACGGTTGCGGGCTTCCTCAATGACAGGGTTAATTTGCGTTACATCTTTTTTCAGGTTGCGCTGCGAAACTTCGAAAAGCATACCTTCGGCTTCCTGCATTAGGTCGTCGACATCTGTTTTGTCGTCGAATGCTTTGGTTTGAATCTCGGATGAAACGCGTATAAGTTCACGGGCAAGGAATTTCTGCACAATAATGCGTGCATGATATTCCAGGTGAGCTGCCGACGACACTTTTGCTGTGAGTAGGGTTATGTAATACGGACCGCCAATTTCGTCGATAGTGCCGTTGCGTCGTAACTGTTCGGTGACAGTGTGCATGTCGATAGGTTCCTGATGCAAAGCCAGTGTCATAATGGCTTCGAAAATTTTCTGATTGGCCGTTTTATAAAAACATTCCGGTTTCAGAATTTCAGAAATCAGTGAGTAGGCATCTTTCTCAATCATAATAGCTCCGAGTACAGCTTCTTCAAGTTCGGGAGCCTGGGGTGGTAATTTCCCGTATTCGTTTGCCTGAATAGTTTGAGGCGTGTTTTGCTTTTTGTTATAAGTACGTTTTTCTGCCATTATTTTGTTTGCTCAATTGCTGTGATACATTTTTGGGGATTCAAAAATACAAAACATTTACCGTTTTTCAATTCGAAATGTTTCAACAGTTTGTTGAAAACTATTATTTCAATGCAATAGTCATTTTATCTTTCGGTGAAAATAAGTATTTTTGCAGTGTTTTGGAACTTAAGATTTATAAACAAACACTTTTTAAATACGGAGACACGAATAATAAGGTTTTGAGAAAAGAAGAGAGAGTGATGAGATTTGAGTCTTGAGTTCTGAGTTTTGAGTTCTGAGTCTTGAGTTCTGAGAATAAAATCTGTGGCACTTAGTGTTAATTGAGAATCATCTCCGAAGCCTGGAATCTTCAAATCTTCAAATCTCAAATTTTCAAATTGAAACTCTGAAACTCTGAAACTCTGAAACTCTGAAACTCTGAAACAAGTAATTATGCTTTCATTTCCCAATGCCAAAATAAATATTGGTCTGAATATTACCGAAAAGCGCCCTGATGGATATCACAATCTCGAGACTGTGTTTTATCCTGTTGGCTTGTGCGATGTACTCGAAGTGCAGCTTTCGGAAACCTGCGACGATTATAGTTTTTCGTCGTCGGGAATTGCCATTGATGGCGATCCTGAACAGAATCTTATTGTAAAAGCATATCGTTTGTTACAGCAGGATTTTCCATTGCTTCCGGTGGATATTTCGCTTGTGAAGCAAATTCCTTTTGGGGCAGGTTTGGGTGGAGGTTCGGCCGATGCGGCTTTTATGCTTAAAATGCTGAACGAAATGGCAAATCTTGAACTGACCGATGCGCAACTTGAAGCTTATGCGGTGCAGCTTGGGGCCGATTGTCCGGTTTTTATCCGAAACAAGCCTGTTTTTGCCACTGGTATAGGAAATGTATTCACTGAAACTGATTTGTCGCTGGCCGGGTATTTTCTGGTGCTGATAAAGCCCGATATTCATGTATCGACTCCCGAAGCATATTCGATGGTGATTCCCCGTAAGCCGGAAAAGTCGCTACAGGAATTAGTGAAACTGCCTGTGGCTCAATGGAAGGATTTGGTTGTGAACGATTTTGAAAAATCAGTTTTTGCACGATATCCGCGTATTGCCGAAATCAAGGACGAACTTTATCGTGCAGGTGCTTTGTATGCTTCCATGTCGGGTTCGGGCTCGTCGGTTTATGGCTTGTTTGCTTCTGAACCTGAAAACTTTCTGGTGTTCGATGATTGCTTTGTAACAGGTGGTGAGCTTCGTTAGGCTGTGTTTTGTGAATACAGAAAGTCTGGTTTTTTAAACAATTCTGATTTCATGTTGTTTTCTTTATATAAATTTATAATTAAAATGAATATGGAAAGTGCTCATAAATCAAGTTGTTGCGGTGTCAGCAACGACACGCTCGTAAGTGTTGGTCTTGTGTTGTTGCGTTTGGCGGCCGGTGGTTTTATGCTGACTCATGGTTGGCAAAAGTTGTCAAATTTCGAAACATTGAGTGCAGTGTTTCCCGATCCTGTTGGTTTGGGTCCTGGTCTGTCGCTGGGATTAATTGTGTTTGCAGAGTTTTTCTGCTCAGTTTTGATTATTGTGGGGTTGTTTATGCGTCTTTCGGCAATTCCTCTGATTATGGGAATGGCAGTGGCTGCTTTTGTGGTGCACGGAGCCGATCCGTTTGCAGCTAAGGAACTTTCACTGATTTATTTGTTCATTTATGCGGCTTTGGTGTTCACCGGGCCGGGTAAATTCTCAATCGATTATTTGCTTCGTAATGTATATGCCAAAATTCGTGTTCCCTTTGTGTAAAATATAAGAAACTGTCTGTGTGTTAAATGCACAAAAAAGTATTGTGAACTTACGCGTGTTTGTGTTTTTATAATAAAGTAGCAGATGTAGTTTTACATGGCGTTACTGAAATGAAAAAAAAAGAGATTGCTCTACAGAAAATTCTGTAAGCAGTCTCTTTTTTTTGTGATTTCTCAAAGTCCGGTGAAGATGATTGAAAATGTGTGCTGAAATATGCTGTAAATATTTGATCTTTAGAAGTCTGTGAGTGCTGTTCGGAATCGTTTTTCCGGAGGGCTAAAAAATCCCCGATTTGCTTGCCTAATCCAATAAAAAGTAGTAATTTAGTGCGTTTTTTTGAAAGTAACAAAATTAAATATAGATGATTGATCAAGACAGAATTATCAAGGTGAATATCGATGAAGAAATGAAATCTTCTTACATCGACTATTCCATGTCGGTGATTGTTTCGCGTGCATTACCTGATGTGCGCGATGGTTTTAAACCAGTTCACCGCCGTGTTCTTTTCGGGATGAACGAACTGGGCAACAACTCCGATAAACCCTACAAAAAATCCGCCAGAATTGTGGGTGAGGTGATGGGTAAATATCACCCACATGGCGACTCTTCTATTTATGGTACGCTGGTACGTATGGCCCAGCATTGGTCAATGAGATATCCACTGGTCGACGGACAGGGTAACTTTGGTTCGGTCGACGGCGACAGCCCTGCAGCAATGCGTTACACCGAGGCTCGTCTTCGCAAACTTGCCGAAGATATGCTTGGCGATATCAATAAAGATACTGTTGATTTTCAGTTGAACTTCGACGATACTTTAAAAGAGCCGGTTGTATTGCCCACACGTATTCCTAATTTGCTTGTAAACGGTTCATCGGGTATTGCGGTAGGTATGGCAACCAATATGGCTCCTCATAATCTTACCGAAGCGGTGGATGCCATAGTTGCATATATAGATAACAATGAGCTTGAAATTTCGGATTTGATGAAATACATCAAAGCTCCCGATTTCCCTACAGGAGGTATTATTTACGGATATGCAGGAGTGAAAGATGCCTTTGAAACCGGTCGTGGCCGTATTGTAGTGCGCTCAAAAGTGGAAATTGAATCTGACGCTCAGGGTCGTGAGAAAATCGTAATCAATGAGATACCGTACATGGTGAATAAGGTTGAACTTATCAAAGCCGTTGTAGCCCTTGTAGAAGATAAACGAATTGAAGGCATTGCACATATCAACGACGAATCGGACCGCGAAGGTATGCGTATTGTGATTGATATTAAACGTGATGCAAACTCAAATGTGGTTTTGAACAAGTTGTTTAAAATGACAGCTTTGCAGTCGTCGTTCAGTGTGAATAATATTGCACTGGTAAATGGCCGTCCACGCATGCTGAATCTGAAAGATCTGATTCATTATTTTGTGGAGCACCGTCACGATGTGGTGATTCGTCGTACGCAGTTCGAACTTGGTGAAGCCGAAAAACGAGCTCACCTTCTCGAAGGATTTATGATTATTCTCGATAATCTTGACGAGGCTATTCAGATTATCCGCGATTCGAAAAACCCTGAAGAAGCCCGTACCCGTTTGATGGAGCGCTTCGGACTTTCCGAAATACAGTCGCGTGCCATTGTTGAAATGCGTTTGCGTCAGCTTACCGGAATGGAGCAGGATAAACTTCGTGCCGAATATCAGGATGTGTTGGCTCTGATTGCACATTTGAAAGAAATTCTTGAAAAAGTAGAACTTCGTATGCAAATTATTAAAGATGAGCTTATCGAGGTAAAAGAAAAATATGGTGATGCCCGTCGTACACAAATTGTATATGCATCCGAAGAGTTCAATCCTGAAGATTTCTATTCTGATGATGATATGATTATCACCATTTCGCATTTGGGATACATCAAACGTACTGCACTTTCCGAATTCCGTGCTCAGGGCAGGGGAGGCGTTGGCTCAAAAGGCAGCGACTCGCGCGATGAGGACTTTATTGAATATATATATCCGGCCTCGATGCACAATACCATGCTGTTCTTTACTCAAAAGGGACGTTGCTATTGGTTGAAGGTATATGAAATTCCCGAAGGAAGCAAAAACTCCAAAGGACGTGCAATACAGAATTTGCTGAATATTGAAAACGACGATAAGGTAAATGCCTTTATTCGTGTAAAAGGTCTGACTGATACTGAATATATCAATTCTCATTTCCTTATTTTTGCAACCAAAAACGGGGTAATCAAGAAAACTTCGCTCGAAGCCTATTCGCGTCCTCGTCAGAATGGTGTGAATGCCATTACAATTCGTGAGGACGACCAGGTAATTCAGGTGCGTATGACTGATGGTAACTGCGATGTGATTCTTGCTAACCGCAATGGTCGCGCTATCCGTTTCCACGAGTCGAAAGTGCGTGAAATGGGCCGTACAGCCACAGGTGTTCGCGGTATGGACCTCGACGAAGATGGACAGGATGAAGTGATTGGCATGATTTGTGTATGTAAGGACTCGAACGAGACGGTAATGGTAGTTTCGCAACAGGGTTACGGTAAACGTACACTACTCGACGAGCGCGACGAGAATGGCGAACTGGTACTCGACGAAGAAGGCAATCCGATTGCTGTATATCGTATCACCAATCGTGGTGGTAAGGGTGTGAAAACAATGAACATTTCTGATAAAACCGGAAAACTGGTTTCAATCAAAAGTGTAACTGACGATAACGACTTGATGATTATTAATAAATCAGGTGTGGCTATTCGTCTGAAAGTTGCCAACATTCGTGTAATGGGACGTGCTACACAGGGAGTTCGATTGATCAACCTTGAAAAACGAAACGACGAAATTGCTTCGGTTTGTAAAGTTCCGACTGAAACTGAAGAAGATGAAGTGATTTTGGAAAATGTGGACGGCGCTGAAACCGTAATTGAAATTACCGATGCAGCTCAGTTGCCCGAAACTAATGAAGAAGCCGTTGAGAACACTGAAGAATAAATAAAACAAAACCTGTCGGCAGAAATGCCGGCAGGTATATAGAATCATAATCAGAATAAATAAAACATTATTAGTCATGAAAAAAGTTATTTTAGCCATTATTCTGGCTGTAAGTGTAACCGGCACTTATGCTCAGAAGAAAAATGTAAGCAAGGCCAAAAATAAGGCTTTGATGGAAGTGCCCGACTTTAAGGGAGCCCGCGAAGACATAAAACCAGCGCTTACTGATAGTATAACCAAAAATCAGGCTCTGACCTGGCATGTGGCGGGTACTATCGGGTACAAAGAAAACGAAGCTGAGTTGAAAAAACAAATGCTTGGACAAAAGTTTGATGCCGATGTAAAAGGTAAAGCTATTATGGAGTCGTACGAATACTTCCTTAAAGCTTATGAACTGGATGGTTTGCCTAATGCAAAAGGAAAAATCAAACCTAAATTTCAGAAAGATATCAAGGCCAAAATTAAAGAGTATTACACTACACAAGCCAATTTGGTAGCTTACGGAGCACATTTGTTCGAAAAGAAAGATTATCCTGCTACTGTGAAGGTGTTCGAAACTTATCTTGGAATTCCAGAGTTGCCAATGATGAATGGTGAGTTGAAACCGGATTCAACTTATTATATGATCAAGTATTATACAGCTATTGCTTCAACCAATGGCGATATGAACGATAAAGCTATTGCATATTACGAAGATTTGAAAGATGATGGTTACGAAGAACTTATTGTACACCAGCTTCTTTATGAAGAGTATATGAAGAAAAAGGATACAGTTAATTTTGTAAAAACGCTAAAAGCCGGTTTCGAAAAATTTCCGGATGAGCCCTGGTTTTTACAGAATCTGATCAACTACTATATTTTCTCAAATCAGACCAAAGATGCAATTGTATATTTGAATGCAGCAATCCAGCGCGATCCGAACAAAGCTGAATATCAGTTTATAAAAGGTAATCTGGATGAAAACATGGGAAATCTTGAAGATGCCCGTAAAGCTTTCGACAGAGCTATTGAGATTGATCCGAAACAGGCTGATGCTTATGCCGGAATTGGTCGTTTGATTTACAATAAAGGTGTTTCTATGTCGGATGCAGCTAACGAAATCAGAGATAACAAACTGTACAATGCTGCTAAGAAAAAAGCTGATGCTGTATTTGCCGAATCAATTACATATTTCAAAAAAGCAGCTGAGTTGAAACCTGCCGAAATGGAATACAAACGTACACTTAAAAACATTTACTATCGTTTGAAAATGGATAAAGAGTACGAAGCTATTGATAAAGAAATGAATCAATAATCCATTGTATTATTGTTGTAAAAAAAGAGACTGTCTCAAAAGCTAAGATGTGAAAACTAAAACTTACAAATCAAAACTTTCAGCTGCCCCCAACCCCCTAAAGGGGGCTGTGACATTGTGCAAATAAAGAAATTACGTTGCACGCACTGAGTCCCCTTTAGGGGATATAGGGGCAGAAATGAAAAGTTCTTATAATTTGTAAGTTTAAAAGTGTTCATGCATACTTTTAAGACAGCCTCTTTTTTTTTGCTATATAATAGTTCCCGAGCAAACTTAACCTAAATCAGGAGCCGGGAGTGAAAAAAAATCCTCCGGAAAAGCTGTTCCGGAGGATAATTCAAATGTTTTCTGTCGGGGTTTACAATACCAGTGACGGAGGTGTAAATGTACGTGCTGCCAGTTCGCTGTCGAGCATGTAAAGTCCGCGGGCTTCGCCACCAAACAGGTCGAAACGTTTGTTGAGTTCGTCCACGTTCTTTTCTTCTTCCATTTGTTCTTTTACAAACCAATCTAGAAATTGCATCGTGCGGAAGTCTTTAATTTCATGGGCCACAGCATAAATATCGTTGATAGATTTGCTTATAAACAGCTCATGTTCGTATGCTGCTTCAAGTGCCTGTTTAAAACTTTTGAATTCGATATTTGGTTTTGCAATTGTTTCGAGTACAGGACGATGCCCATTGTTCTGTAGGTATTGCAAAAATAGCATTGCATGTGCATATTCTTCCTGTGTTTGTATAGAGAACCAGTTTCCAAAACCATTCAGATTTTCGTCGTAATAGTAATTCGACATGTCAAGATATAAAAACGACGAATAAAACTCTTTGTTTATCTGACTGTTAAGTAAGTCAACAATTTTTTTGTCCAACATAAGCTTTATATTTTATTAGTTAGTATTTCGTTTGTTAGTCAATACGTTCAATGCATGCACCCAGCGCATTCAGGCGTACATCAATTTGCTCGTATCCGCGATCAATCTGATCGATATTATGAATAATGCTTGTGCCCTCGGCGGCCATAGCAGCAATCAGCAGCGCAATGCCGGCTCTGATATCGGGCGAGCTCATTACCGATGCTCTGAGGTGCAGATTCTCGCCAAGACCGATTACTGTAGCTCTGTGCGGATCGCAAAGGATAATTTGTGCACCCATGTCGATAAGTTTGTCTACAAAAAACAGACGGCTTTCGAACATTTTCTGATGAATGAGTACGCTACCACGCGCTTTGGCTGCAACTACCAGAAATACACTCAGCAAGTCGGGTGTTAAACCCGGCCAGGGCGCATCCGAAATAGTCATAATCGAACCGTCGATAAACGATTCGATGGCATAACCATTTTGAGCCGGAATATAAATATCGTCGCCACGTTGTTCGAGTTCAATTCCCAGTCGTCTGAAGCTTTCAGGGATAATGCCGAGTTCGTGATAAGCTACATTTTTAATGGTAATTTCCGAACCGGTCATGGCTGCCATGCCGATAAAGCTTCCCACTTCAATCATATCGGGCAGTATGTGGTGCGCACAGCCGTGCAGGCTTTCCACACCTTCGATGGTGAGCAGGTTTGAGCCTACTCCGCTAATGCGTGCACCCATTGCATTCAGCATTTTACAAAGCTGTTGCAGATAAGGTTCGCAGGCAGCATTATAAATAGTGGTAGTGCCTTTAGCAAGCACTGCCGCCATCAAAATATTGGCAGTTCCTGTTACCGAAGCTTCGTCGAGCAGCATGTAGCAGCCTTTAAGCTCTTCGGCATCGATACTGTAAGTTTTTTTATCAGGATTGTATTCGAATGTAGCACCCAACTTTTGAATGCCGATAAAGTGAGTATCCAGACGTCGACGGCCAATTTTATCGCCACCGGGTTTAGGGATGAGCGCTTTTCCAAAGCGGGCCACCATAGGACCAACAATCATAACCGAACCACGCAAAGAGGCACTCTGACGATAGAATTTTTCGGTTTCCATGTACGAAAGATCCACTTTCCCGGCCTGAAAACGGTAAGTGCCTGTCGAAATTTTTTCAACCTCCACGCCCATATCCGACAAGAGCAAAATCAGATTATTGACATCCAGAATGTCGGGTATATTGCTTATGGTGATACTTTCCTTACTAAGTAATACCGCACATAAAACCTGAAGAGCCTCATTTTTTGCGCCCTGCGGAATTATTTCGCCTTTTAATTTTCGTCCACCTTCAATTTTGAATGAAGCCATTCCTGTTAATTCGAATTAAATGTTTATTCCTTAATTATTAACCTCAAATTCTCAAATTCTCAAATCTTCAAATCATCAAATCATCACATCATCACATCACCACAACTTGTCCGCCGTGGCGGATCATCACATCATTTTCTCTTCATCTGATTGCTTTTGTTTTTGCGTGTATGAAGCACATCGCGCGACTCCACAAGTTTCAGAAAATCTTCCGAAATATCGAGTTTCCCTTTTGAGAGTTCGCGTAAGTCGTCGAAAATCTTTTTATCGTCCACCACTTCTTTATTCCAGGTCAGAAAGCATTTCTTCATTTGATTTGCTATCAGTCTGATTAGTTCGGTTTTTTCTTCACCGTCCTCGTATTCAGCTACTTTCTCAATCATTTCTTCGAGTGTGCGGCCATAATGCTGGTAACGAATGCGGGAATTTTTGTACGAAAGCGATTCCGGGCGTGTGTACAGGTTTTCTTCGCGTACAATTTCGTACGGAAAATCGATGTCCAGCTTAAAGTTTGACATTATAGCCACATGATCCCACAGTTTATGTTTAAAATCGTTTACATCGCGAAGGTAGGGAAACATATTTCCCATGATGTTAATTACTGTTTTTACACAACGCGTTCTTTCCTCCCGATCTTCGATGGTGAGGGCGTGTGAAATCATTTGCTGCATATTGCGCCCATATTCGGGCATGATAAGTTTTCCCTGTAAAGTTGGATAGTCCATTTATTTAATAGATAGTTTCTGTTTTAGTGCAAATTTACTAGAAATTGCTGACATAACATCGATTATTTAAAAATAAATGATAAGGTGTTTTTGTATCTAATTATTAATGAATTTGTTGGAATGATAATTAGATTTAAAATGAATTTTTGTAGAGCAAAATTTGGTAACATAAGAAAAAGTATATAAATTGCAAACCTTTTGCCTCAAAAATAAAAATGGTTAACATTGCGTGAATGTATGTTGTTTTTTTATGAGGTTTATAGAATTTAAGTTGATGAGTGATTTACGTTTTTTGCTAATAATACGCTTAAATAGTTAATGGGTATATGAGTTTTTTTCATACAATTATAATGCGTTGCTTACAATTTGTTTTCATATCTTTGTTGTTGATGCAGTTTGTTGCTTGTGGTGATGATATAAATGCTTCGAGTAGTGCATATTGGGAAAAAACATCAACTGTAAGCGTACAGGGTGGTGTTGCTTCCATTGTTATTAGTGGAAATCTAAACGTAAACTGGAGTGCGCAAATAGTAACCAAAAGTGATTGGTGTTCGTTTGGCAATTCGGGCAATATAGTACACCAAATTTCGGGTTATATTACAGGTGTTGACGATAAAATATACATTTACTGTAAAACCAATAACGATAGTGTTGCTCGAAATGCAACGATAAAACTAAAGTTTGAAGGGGAGGATGAGCTTACTTTTGTATTAACTCAAACGGCCTCGTTTGCACGGTATTTTGAAACGCCTGCTATAAAAATTAATGCAAACTATCAGTATGTAACACATTATAGCACGGTTGGTGGTAAAAATGTACGTAATTATTCAATGTGTTTTGATAAATCGAAACGATTAGCACTATGGGTAGCATATCCAATTCATTCGATTTATTTAGGATCAATTGGACGCACCGATGAGTGGGGATACGACCCTGAAATTGAAAATAAGTATCAGGTTGATTGTGTATCGCGTTCTTTTGGAGGAAGTTATGACAGAGGCCACCAAATTGCTTCGGCTGATAGGTTGGCAAACCGACAAATGAATGTTCAAACATTTTATATGACGAATATGACACCACAATTCAGCTCGCTTAATCAGCTTATGTGGGCAAAACTCGAAATGAAAGTTCGTTCGTACAATTGTTCCGATACACTGTATGTAGTCACAGGTATATACTTTGATAGTGCTGGCAAAACCACCACAGATGGAGGCGGTAATTATATATCAATACCAACGCATTATTTTAAGGTTTTGCTGCGCACTAAAACCGGTACAACCGGAAAATCTATTCTACAATGTAAGCCCAACGAGCTGAAAACAATAGGATTTTGGGTTGAACATAAATCGTATGGTGATATTGAACCACCACGTTCGATATGTACATCGGTGGCCGAAATAGAGAGAAAGACCGGATTTGATTTTTTTCCGAAAGTTGCACAAGAAGTAAAACAACAAAACGACCCTACACAATGGGCTTTTTAAATAAATAGTAATAATAAACGAAAAATTAACAAGTAAACTACAAATAATGAGGATACATTATCGTTTAACAGCAGTGCTTTTAGCATTGGGCGCATGCAGTGTAAGTTTTGCGCAAGAAAATATCGAAAATGATCGAAAAAATTTTCAAAAGGAAAATAGTTTTGAATTGAGCTCTATCGATGAGTCAACGCAGGATGAAAACGTCGATCTTGCAGGTCAGAACTTTAGTACATTGGCTACAATGTCCAACGATCCATTTTTGTCGCAAGTTGGTTTTCAACTGTCGGCATTTCGATACACACCACGCGGGTACAAAAATAAGTTTGAGCAAACTTACATTAATGGTGTCGAATTTAACTCTTTGATGCGAGGTAATTTCAACTATTCAATGATTGGTGGTATGAATGATGCTACCCGAAATTCAACTACTCAAGATTACCTTCAAGCAAGTTTGTTTTCGTTTGGAGATTTGATCGGAGCGCAAAATTATGACATGCGTGCTGGTAGTTTTGCAAAAGGAACAAAGTTGACACTTACCTACACAAATCGCAATTATCAGCAACGTTTTATGGCTTCGCACCATACAGGATTGAACAAGAATGGTTGGGCATTTTCGGCGCTTTTGGGAGGGCGATATGCTTACGAAGGAAATGTTGAAGGTACTTTTTATCATAATCTGGCTTATTTTTTAAGTGCTGAAAAACAATGGGATAATGGTCGTCATAGTCTTTCGCTAGTAACTTTTGGATCACCTGTGCAGCGTGCACAACAATCGGCTTCGGTACAAGAAGCTTATGATATTACAGGAAACAATCAATATAACTCTTATTGGGGTTACATGCCCGATGGCAGTAAAAGGAATCAGCGTGTGGTAACAAGCTATGATCCGACTGCGGTACTTTCACATAGTTGGAAAATTGATCGATTGACCAAATTAACGAGTGGATTGGCTTTCAATTATAATCGATATGGTTCAACGGCACTAAACTGGTTCAACAATGCCTCCGATCCACGTCCCGATTATTATCGTTATTTACCCTCTTATACTTCAGGTACTTATAATGTACTTGACCCCGATTATCAGAAAGATGCGCAGTTTTGGAAAGGAAGTGGTGAAGATAATGACAGAGGTCGCAGTCAGTTAGATTGGAGTAGTATTTATGAAGCCAATCAAAACAACAAAATGTATGGCGAAAATGCTTCTGCCCTTTATATCGTCGAAGAAAGAAGAAATGATGCGTTGGAAACAAGTTTGAATTCTACTTTTGAGAAAAAACTCACCGAAGAAATCACTTTTGTTGCTGGGGTTAATGCGAGACATACTTTAGGAAAAACTTTTGATGTAGTAGCAGATTTATTAGGCGCTGATTATCTGATTGATATTGATAAATACGGGGAACGTGATTTTCCTGGTAATCAAGAAGTAAAACAAAATGATATGAGAAATCCTAATCGAAAAGTGCGGGTTGGCGATACCTTTGGTTATAATTACAATACCAATATTAATGCTGGAAGTGCTTGGTTACAAATGCACCACAATTACGAGCATTTAGAGTTTTTCTATGCTGCAAAGTTATCTGCAGTTTCATATTTTCGCGATGGTAAAATGCAAAATGGACGATATCCTACAAATTCGTACGGAAAGGGCGACGTACACACATTTATCGATCCTGCATTTAAAGCAGGAATAATATACAAAATTAATGGACGTAATCTGCTGTCAATAAACGGAATTGTAAAGAGTCAGGCTCCACTGCCTTACGATGCATACACCACACCGCGTGTATCTGATGAAACAGTTCCCGGTTTAAACTCAGAGTTGATTAAATCCGCTGATTTCAATTACGTCTTTTCTTATCCAAAAGTGAACGGACGTGTTTCGGGCTTTTATTCAGGTTATGACAAAGGAATTCAGAAAATTTCTTATTATAATGATTCCTATCAAACATTTGTACATCATAGTATATCGGATGTGAGCAAACAAAATTTAGGCGTGGAAGCAGCAGTTAAATATAATGTAATAAAAAATGTAAACATGACCTTTTCTGGTGCATGGTCAAAATACACATATACCAATAATCCAATGGGAACTGTACGTTATGAAAATGGATCTGGTGAAGATATTCAGGAAGGAGTGGCAATCAAAAACTATCACGTAGGAGGTTCACCTGAAATTGCCGGAACTTTTGGGTTGCAGTATTTTTGGAACTTTTGGTGGTTCGAAGTCAATGTGAATGGTGTAGCTAATAATTATCTTGACCCATCTTACATACAACGTACTCCTTCGGTAATTACAAAAGTTCGTCAGGCTGCCGATGCTGCCGGATATACCTTGCAGGAAAGAGAAGCTACCGTTAATAAATGGATAGCCCAAACTAAGTTAGATGATGCTGTGACTTTAAACCTTTCCGTTAGCAAGTTGCTGTACATTAAAAGCGGAAAACAATTGAATTTAAATTTGAATGTTGTTAATGCATTAAATAACAAGGGTGTTAGAACCGGAGGTTTTGAGCAAGGTCGTTTGCCATTAACTAATAGTGATGGTAACTCGGTTATTGATTTAGAGAATTTGAATAAATTTCCTGCCAAATTCTATTATATGCAGGGCATGAATATTTTCCTGAATATAGGATATAAATTTTAAAATAAAATTTTATGAAACATATCAATAAACTTTTCGTTTTAGTATCGATAGGATTCATCTTATTATTTGCAGCATGTGATAAACGTGAATATGAGATTCCAACTATTAAAACTCCAACGTACGAAACTACAAGTGAGCAAATTACAATTGCAAACCTAAAAACATTGGTTGAGCCCAAAATTTTAGGGCGAAATAGTTCGGAAACCAACAACAATTTTGGTTACTTACAAAATCCTGCTAATGCCAATATCCTTGATGAAAATGGCAATCGTAACATAGTTTCATTATCAGAAGTTGGAATTTCAAACAAACATTTGAAAGCTTATGTAATAGGTAATGACGAAAGCGGAAATATTTATAAACAAATATATTTGCAAGATGAAACAGGTGCGATTTTAATTATCGTGAATCTTACCGGTCAATTTGGTCAATTTCCTATTGGTCAGGAGGTAATTGTTGAATTAGATGATTTGTGCGTAGGAAAGTACTATGGAGCATATCAGATTGGAGCACCAACTCTTTCAAAATCAGTTAGCTCTTCAGGGAAAGTTAACTACGGTATGAATCGTCTGACTTCACGATTAATGTTTGAAAATATTCATAGAAATGGTGTTGCTGATATAGAAAAAGTAAATTCATTGTGTAAAACCTATACAACACTTCCGGCAAGTACCGAATCGGTTCGCAATACACTTGTTCACCTTCAGAATGTGAGTTTTGATGGAGGAGGAACTAAACAGTTTGCACCTATGGTAAGTGGTATACCAACAACCGGGACAGCAAAACTGAATGTAGGCAGTGCAAAAATTGATGTTCGTACATCGGGTTATGCCAACTTTGCAGCGGATACAATTCCAAGTGGAACAGGTTCAATGACAGTAATTTTAAGTCAGTATTTTGAAAATCTACAAGTTACTATCAGAGGACGGAATGATTTAATATTTACAAAATAAGTATATCAAAAAAAATCAAATTAAAAATTCAAAAATTCAAAAATTATGAAATTAAAGCATTTATTTTTAGCAGT
The DNA here is from genome assembly GCA_034004015.1 of Paludibacter sp. Taxonomy (GTDB): domain Bacteria; phylum Bacteroidota; class Bacteroidia; order Bacteroidales; family Paludibacteraceae; genus Paludibacter. The sequence continues at coordinate 39,615 of JAVEXN010000016.1, read as the reverse complement.
AGCAATTCTGCCATTACTGTTTAGTTGCGAACCCGATGTAACCGTTACCGGAATTGCAGTTGACAAAACGAGTGTAACCTTAACAGAAGTTGGACAAACTGACACCCTTGTGGCAACAGTTGTGCCAGCCAATGCAAAGGTTAATGTGACATGGAAGAGCTCGAACACAGCAGTAGCTACAGTCACAGGTGATGGTATGACTGCCGTAATTACAGCTGTAGGCGATGGTACAGCCAAAATTTCAGCTACAACGGATATTTTTTCGGCTGAATGTACTGTTACAGTTACTATTGGTGGTGGAAGTACAGGTGGCGACGGCGATGGTACTGAAGCTAAACCGTACAATACTCAACAGCTTTTGGATATGAAAAAAAATGGGACTTTACCTAATAAAGATGAAGGAACTGCAAAATATTGGGTAGAGGCTTATATTGTGGGTTCTTATGTGTTTGCTAATAATCCACAGTTTGTAATTGGAACAACTCCTGCTGATGAAAACAATGTGTTATTGGCTGCTAAAGCTGATAATACAGATACTTATAGCGTTATTTCTATAAAATTAGGGAATTTTGCCAACTTAATTAATCTTTCGAATAATCCTTTTAATATGGGCAAGAAACTAAAGGTCTATGGAGTTGTTGAAGCTTATTGTGGCATTAGTGGAGTTGTAAAAATCGAAAAAGCCTATTTAAATGGCACTGAAGTAGTGTTACAGGGTTTAGATGATGTTCCAGTAACTGATAATATGACTTCTAAACAAGCTTATGATGCGGCAGCATCGTTGAAACCAGACGCAAAATCAAGCGCTGAGGCTACTGTGTATGGCTACGTAACTTCAATAAAAGAAGTATATACAGATCAATATAAAAACATTACGTTTTATATGAATGATACAAATGGTGGTGCTGATTTGTTTTATGCTTATAGAGTTAAAGGAACTGACGCTGCTTCAATAAAGGTAGGTGATAGAGTAAAAGTAAAGGCGAAATTAACAAATTATAAAGGTAATACACCTGAGACTGTTAGTGGTGGGTCTGTTGAAATTGTAAAGTAATTATTTAAAATTTCTAACAGGGCATTAGAGGACTTGTTAGTGAAAAATGAGACAGAATGAATAAAAATCTTATTCTTAGCATATCCCTTTTGTTTGGCTGGCTGGCTGTATTGGCGCAGTCAGACAAAAAGGTGGCTATTTTTCCCGTTGGTTTTTATAACCTCGAGAATCTTTACCATCCACTAAGCACCGATTCGCTTCGCGATGTGGAGTTTTCACCTAAAGGGGGAAATGCGTGGACCATGGAAAAGTACGAAAAGAAATTGGCAAATATGGCCTTTGTGTTAAGCGAAATTGCCAAGGAATTTGGAGGACTTGCCGCTGTTGGTGTTTCCGAAATTGGTAATCGAAAAGTATTGGAAGATTTGATTGCGACCGAACCTTTAAAAAAAAGGCACATGAAAATTGTACACTATGATTCCCCTGACTGGCGTGGTGTGGATGTGGGTTTGCTATACGATTCTACACGCTTTGTGTATACTACAAGTAGTACTCACCCATTTCCTTATAAAATTGCCATCGCCGAAGGAGTTGTTGACTCGACTTTTCGTACACGTGATATCCTACTTGTTGAAGGAAGAATTGCAAATGAAAAAACTGCAATAATGGTAGCTCATTGGCCTTCGCGCCGAGGTGATAAATCAACTCGTGCGCGAGATTTAGCGGCATCTGTTATGAAACATATACACGACTCTTTATTACGCGTTAAGCCACAAATGCACGTAATTATTATGGGTGACTTAAACGACGACCCCATTGATACTAGCTGTACCGTAGAATTAAATGCAAAAAAGGATGTTAGTGAAGTTGAGTCGAAGGGACTTTTCAATACGATGTGGGAAAAATACTCAAAAGGCATTGGTTCATTATGTTATCAAGGTAAATGGAATTTATTCGACCAAATCATTATCAGTCATTCGCTTTTAGGAAATGATTATTCAAATTTGAAATTTTATAAAGCAGAAGTGTTTAACCGTGACTTTCTCATTCAAAAAACGGGTAAATACCAAGGTTATCCTTTTAGAACATTTAGTGGAGGGCATTTCCAAAATGGATATAGTGACCATTTTCCTACTTATATTTTTTTAGTTAAGTCTGCTTCAAAAACGAATGTAAAATGAAGTTTTGAATAAGAATGTTCTAAAGCCTCTTTAGTTTTTGACTAAAGAGGCTTTTTTTGTGTTTTTAACTTAAAGATACGTTTGAACCAAGATAATTATTAGTTAATTTGTGCTTTAGATTTTTGAAATAGTAACATGAACGATTCTCCTTATTTGTCACAATAGTGTTTGTTGTCGTTAATATGGTTCTCAATTTTAAATATGCTAAATGATCCTATTGCAGAAATTTTTCCGTAATGAACGGTCGTGTTTGAAAAAAATGATTATTTTTGCGGGTTGTAAAATTGCAAAATCAGAGAATTTATGGACAATCAGATCACTCATATTGAATTTAAAGTTCCCGAGCCCACACTCCGACGTTTGCCGTGGTATCTGGCTTATGCCAAATTAGTGCTTAAGGAAGGTGAAACTTATATTTCATCCACTCAGATAGCAAAAAACATTGCAGTTGATGCTTCTATGGTGGCAAAGGATTTATCGTTTGTAAATGTATCGGGCAGGACGCGTGTTGGCTACGATGTAAAAGAACTGGTAGGTGTGCTCGAAGCTTTTCTGGGCTTTACAAATTCGCACAAGGCCTTTCTTTTCGGTGTCGGTAGTCTTGGTGGCGCTTTGATGCACGATAATGGTCTCGAACAATTCGGCCTGGAGATTGTAGCCGGCTTCGATGTGAAGTATGAGCTTACAGGGACTAATATTAACAAAATACCTATTCATCATATTGATCGTTTTTCTGAATTACAAAAGCAAACAGATGTGAATATAGGAGTGCTCACAGTACCTGTGGACAGAGCTCAGGCGGTTTCGGAGCTTATGATAGAAGGTGGTATTCAGGCCATCTGGAATTTTACACCCTACCGTATTCGTGTTCCCGAAAATATTATTGTGCAGAATACTTCAATTTATGCACATTTAGCAGTGATGTTCAACCGGCTGAATGCCATTAAAGAATGTGAAAATTGCAATAAAAACAAACTTTAATACTGACATTGACGGGCTGCTTCCCGTCATGTTTTGTTTTATACTACTATTGATATTAATCTCAAAATCTCAATTCCCCCGGATATGAAAATTTTTGCTATCGGACAGAATTATGTCGAACACAATAAGGAATTAAATTCAAAACATCCTACCGAACCTGTTGTTTTTATGAAACCCGACACCGCCGTGCTTCGAAATAACAAACCTTTCTTTATTCCAGATTTCAGCAACGAAATTCATTACGAAACAGAACTGATAATAAAGATTAACCGGATAGGTAAAAATATTGCGCCTCGCTTTGCCCATCGTTATTATTCCGAAATAGGACTGGGAGTCGACTTCACTGCACGCGATTTACAGCGTCGGCTAAAAGAATCGGGTCATCCCTGGGAAGTAGCGAAAGCTTTTGATAACTCGGCTGTAATAGGCAATTTTCTTCCGGCAGAACAGTTTCCCAACGTTCAGGATATTCACTTTAGCATGAATCTCAATGGAAAAACTGTGCAAAATGGTCATTCGGCCGATATGATTTTTCCGATTGATGAACTAATCGCACATGTCAGTCGTTTCTTTACTTTGAAGATAGGCGATATTCTGTTTACCGGTACGCCGGTAGGAGTGGGCAAAGTGGCGGTAGGCGACCGATTGGAAGGTTTTATCGGACAGGAAAAAATGTTTGATTTTAAAGTGAAATAAAAATACTCCGCTTTACACTGTTTTTTCTGGTTTTAGCAACTCATGCTGACCGGTTTCCTGTTTTTTACAAAATATCTCATTATCTTTGGTAGCTTTTGGGATGATAACAATAAAAGCAGGATTAAAACGTTTTTCTTCTGTATTGGTGGTCTGCAAATGTTTCAGGCTGATAGCCTTTGCTTTTTAACTCTCACTGTTTTATTATTAGTTGAGTTAATGTACTGTTTTTGTAACTGATTATTCTAGTACCTGTCTATTTATTAATGATTTTTTTTTGATTAATACGTTTTTTTTGAATGAAAATAAGATTGATATATACTGCACTTTTGGTTTCATTTGCTCTGTTTGCCAATGCCGAAACTGTGTTCAGACAGTCTGTTCAGTTGCACTGGAAAGCTCCGCTTCTGTGGCAGGCGCCCGGAAGTACAATGCATGTGGCATATTTTGCCGATGCTATTTTTCCCGATGAAAGCAATCTGCCTCATTTTCAGAAACGATTGCCGGCCGATAAGGATAAAATTTACGAAGTAAGTATTTCTTCGGCTCAATACGTAGCGCTCACATTGGCTGAAAAAGCTTTGGTTAGCTCTGTTTCGATGGCCGAATCGGCAGTTGTCCGAACTTCAATTCTGACTGAACGTAATCGTAATTTTCTGGATATAAACATTATGCCTTTTGTGTTCAGAGATGGACAAATTCAAAAGCTGCTTTCGTTTGAGTTGGCTGTTGAAGCAGTTAAGGCACCAGCCAAAGTAGCTTCAACCACGCGCCATACTTATTCCGAAAATTCAGTTTTGGCAAACGGCAAGTTTGTGAAAATAAGAGTATCGGGAACAGGTGTATATAAACTGACTTACGAGGATTTGCAATCTATGGGCATTAGTCCTGCCAATGTTCGGATATTTGGCTTTGGAGGTAATGTGCTCGATCAGAATTTTCTGAATCCCAAATACGACGATCTTCCCGAATTAGCCATTTATATGGAAAAAGGCAACGATGGTGTGTTCAATGCCGGCGACTATGTGCTTTTTTACGCGCAGGGAGTTGTAAAATGGACTTATGACAAAACGCGTGGAATGTTTGTACAGCAACAAAATCCATATTCAACGCATGGATATTATTTTGTAAGTTCAGATGCGGGCGCCGGGCGTAAAATTTCGGATAAAAGCATTACTGTAACTTCTTCGGCCAATGTGTACGATGTGGAGGAATTTACCGATTACCAGTTGCACGAAAATGAAACATATAGCATTGGAGCTACCGGTAAAGAGTTTTACGGTGAGGTTTTTAACGATGTTGTCAGTCAGAATTTTCAGTTTAATTTCCCGAATCTCGTAAAAACTGCACCTGTAAAAGCGCGTCTCGATGTAGCTGCTTCGTCTTTGTCAGCAGCATCGGTTCCGGCTTCATCCTTCAACTTAAGTCTCAACAACAGCCAAACAAAAACACTGGTTGTGCCTAAACGTACCGAAGGTGATAATTACGAAAAAGCAAAAGCTGCCAATTCTGTTTTTTCATTTACATCAAGCTCCGATCAGCTGGCATTTAATCTCAATTACTATAAACCCAATTCAACTTCAGTGGGTTATCTGAATTATTTGCTTATCAATGTTCGCCGTAGCCTTACTCTGAATAGTTCGGTGCTTCAGTTTCAATATCCCGATAATATCGACAGGCCGGATTATAATCGTTTTAAAATATCGAATGCAGGTTCGAATGTACAGGTTTGGGATATTACCGATCATACCAATATCTCGAAAATGCCGGCTGAAATAGTCGACGGAAAACTTACTTTTGTGGATGCTTCTACACAGCTTCGTTCGTATCTGGCTATCGATACAAAGGCTGCAGCTGCGTTCCCGAAACCCGAAATTGTGGGTAATGTGGCCAATCAGAATTTGCACGGCATGCCGCAGGTCGACATGGTGATTATCACTCATCCACGTTTTGTGGCGCAGTCCGAAAGATTGGCTCAGGCGCATCGCGAAATGGATGGACTCGCAGTAGCAGTGGTAACTACCGATCAGGTTTATAATGAATTTTCGTCAGGAGCTCCGGATGCCACAGCCTATCGCTGGGTAATGAAAATGCTTTACGACAGAGCATTAACATCAGGCGTTGAAGCTGACATGCCACGCTATTTGCTGCTTTTTGGTCGTGGAACTTACGATAACCGAAAATTGCTCAATAGTTCGAGCGAAAATCTTGTGCTTACTTATCAGGCCGATAATTCACTCACACAAACATTATCGTATGTAACCGATGATTATTTTGGTTTCCTGGATGATAATGAGGGTATGCAGATTCCTTCGCATTTACTCGATATTGGTGTGGGTCGTTTCCCTGCGCTGACAGTACAGGATGCTGATAATGTGGTAAATAAAACCATTGAGTACATGCAAAATTCCAAAAAGGGAATCTGGAAAAATCAGCTTTGCTTTTTGGCTGACGATGGCGACCTTGCTTTGCACATGAAACAGGCCGATAGTATTTCCAATGTGTTGATACGTAATTTTCCATCATATCAGGTGAATAAGATATTTCTCGATGCTTATTTGCAGGAAATATCGGCCAGTGGCCAGTCGTATCCGCTGGCACGCACACAACTTCACGACTTGATTAATAATGGATTGTTTTATCTTAATTATACGGGTCACGCCGGAACTGTGGGTTGGACAAATGAACAGGTAATGTCGGTAGCCGATGTAAAATCAATGTCGAACAAGCAGTTACCACTGTGGGCGGCTGCTACCTGCGATTTTCTTATGTTCGACGACCGTGTGGTGTCGGCTGGTGAACATGTAGTGCTCAATCCTTATGGAGGTGGTATAGGAATTATGTCGGCAACGCGCCCGGTGTATGCTTCGCAAAACTTTACTATCAACCGACACTTTACCGAGAATTTATTCAAGAAAGTAAATGGTGAACATTACCGGGTTGGTGATGTAATGGCTTTGGCCAAAAATTTGGTTGGGACAGAAATCAATAAACTGTCCTATGTTTACGTAGGCGATCCGGCGTTGAAAATTAATTTCCCCACTGACTATGGTGTAAAAACCACTCAGATAAATGAAAATTCAGTGACGTCACCCGATACGCTTCGCGCTATGTCGGTCGTAAATGTTAAGGGTTTTATTTCGGATGCCAACGGACAAAAAGCTTCAGGATTTAACGGAGAACTTCAGATGGTTGTGTACGATAAAGCAGTAAAAGTAACTACCCTCGACAATGAAAAGGAATTTATTGTGGAAGATCCTGTAAAATATGAAGAACGCAAGTTTAAATTTACCGATCGTAGCAATAAACTTTTTGCAGGTAAAGCAGTAGTGAAAGATGGAGAATTTAGTTTCAGCTTTATGCTGCCAAAGGATATCAAATATAATTTTGGGAACGGCAGGATAAATTACTATGCATTCGATGCCGAAAACGGTGACGAAGCTCAGGGATATTTCGAGAATTTTGTGGTGGGCGGTACCAATCCTGATATTGTGTACGAAACCGAAGGCCCGGAAATGCAACTATATTTAAACAATGAAAACTTCGTATCGGGAGCCAAAGTAAACGAAACGCCCGTTTTCATTGCTCATTTAAAAGATGAAAATGGAATAAACCGTGTAGGAACCGGAATTGGTCACGATTTGTTACTCACTATCGACAATGATCCACGTCAGGCTTACGTGCTGAACAACTATTTCGAAGCATCTGCCAATACTTTCAGCGAAGGTGGTGTACGATACAAGTTGCCCGAAATTTCAGAAGGAAAGCATGTGCTGTCGTTCAGAGCATGGGATTTGCTGAATAATTCCACAACTCAAACCATTGAATTTGAAGTGGTAAAAGGTTTAACTCCGCATATTTTCTCAGTGTCGAACTATCCGAACCCTGTAAGCTCAGTGACGCGTATTAAAGTCGATCACGACCGTCCTGAAACAATTCTGAAAACTGTTGTTGATATTTTTGATCTTGCCGGACGTAAAATATGGTCGTTTGAGCAGGCTAATGCCGATGATGTGGAATGGAATCTGGTGACTGCTGATGGTAAAAGAGTGAAGTCCGGAATTTATCTGTATCGGGTTACCATCAGTACTTTAGATAGTGATACTTATTCAAAAACAGCTAAAATGCTCATAGTTGAACAATAAAATTTAAAAATTTCGTTATTTACATTAAGCTCTCATTTAAAAGTTGTAATATTGCAAGCTAAAAAATTTATTAAATCCCTAATGAAGAAAAGTCTTATATTTTTAATGGCCTTTATGTCGTTTGGCATGTTTGTAAAGGCAATCGACCCTAATCCGATTTTTACAGCAGTTCCTTCTTTGTCGATTACGCCCGATGCCCGTGCCGGTGGTATGGGAGATGTGGGTGCGGCTACTTCGCCCGATGTTTATTCTCAATACTGGAATCCTGCAAAATACGTTTTTCTCGAAAGTCAGGCTGGTTTGTCGCTTTCGTATACTCCGTGGTTGCGTCAGTTGGTTACCGATATTGATCTTGCTTATTTATCAGGATATTACAAATTCGACGATCGTCAGGCAGTAAGTGCATCACTACGTTATTTTTCTTTAGGTGAAATTACATTGACCAATCAGCTTGGTGATTTTATGAGTTATGCTAATCCTAATGAACTTGCTGTAGATGTGGCATATTCGCGTATGTTGTCTGAATTTTTCTCAGCTTCGGTAGCCATGCGTTTTATTTATTCCGATTTGAGTAATGGTATTGCGCAGGATATGTATGCCGGCTTGTCGGTTGCTGCCGATGTGGCAGGATATTATCGTCGTCCGATAAGCCTTAGCACCGGCGAAGGTAATCTGGCTTTTGGTTTGAATATCTCAAATCTGGGTTCAAAAATTTCGTATGACGAAAATGTAACCAGTAGTTTTATTCCTACCAATATGCGTTTTGGTACTTCATTCCTTTATCCTATCGATGATTATCAAAGTATTACGTTTAGTGCCGATTTGAATAAATTACTTGTACCAACTCCGGATGCAACTATTATAAATCAATTTCCTAACTACTATAATGAAATGAGTATGCTATCGGGTGTTTTTGCATCCTTTGGTGATGCTCCTGCCGAAGAGGAGTTGCGTGAAATTATGTGGTCGGCCGGTGCCGAATATGCTTACAACAAACAGTTTTTTGTACGTGCAGGTTACTTCCACGAAAATCAATACAAGGGAAACCGTCAGTATTTTACGGCCGGTGCGGGTTTTAAGCTGAATGTATTTCAGATTGATGCTGGTTATGTGATTTCAACATCGCAAACTAATCCGCTCGATCAGACTTTACGTTTGTCACTTTCTTTCGACCTGTTTGGACTTAGCAACCTGATGAAGTAAAAAAGTCCTTTAAACATAAATCATAAAACGGTTGTTATTCCAATGTGAATTGCAGCCGTTTTTTAGTTTAGTATGTTGTTGGTTGATTGGTTAATCAGTTGATTTCTTTAGAAACTGTATAGTGTATATTCTTCTGTTTTACGTGATTAATATATAAATTGAAAATTTAAAATATCGAATATGATTCCTTTTAGAGTTGGTTTTGGATACGATGTGCATGTGTTTGCCGCAAATCGTGAATTGTGGTTGGGTGGTATAAGAATTGAACATACCGAAGGCCTTTTGGGGCATTCGGATGCCGATGTGCTGATTCATGCCCTTTGCGATGCCATACTTGGTGCCGCTGCTTTGCGCGATATTGGATATCATTTTCCCGATACTGCGGGTGAATACAAAAATATCGACAGTAAAATTCTGTTGGCCCGTACAATGGAACTTTTGCGAAATGCCGGTTATGAGTTTGGAAATGCCGATTGTACCGTTGCTGCCGAAGCGCCGAAGCTTAATCCGCACATTCCCAAAATGCAGGAAACATTAGCCGGAGTTATGCAGGTAAGTCCTGATACCATTTCAATTAAAGCTACAACTTCCGAGAAAGTGGGTTTTGTAGGTCGTAAAGAAGGAATGGCGGCTTATGCAACCGTGTTGATTTATAGAAAGTAAATGAGTAAACAAGGGGACAAGAAAACGAGGGACAAACCTGAATGCAAGTGGACAGATAGTCAATGAAGCTGCTAAACCTGTTTATTAGATATCCTCAAAAGTTGATTCATTCTTAACTCTTTCTTTATTTTACATTATCACCTCTCAATTGCCCATTGCCATATAGACAGGGCTTATTTGTGGATAAATGAATTCTATCCGAAAATGTTTTGATTACAAAAATATACTGAGTATTTTTGCACTAGGAAATTATTAAACCAATTAAAAAATAATATCAATATGTCAGTATTAGTAGGAAAACAAGCACCAGCTTTCAATACCAAAGCGGTAGTTAATGGTTCAGAAATTGTAGAAAACTTTTCGTTGAAACAATACGAAGGTGAAAAATATGTGGTATTCTTCTTTTATCCAGCCGACTTTACTTTTGTGTGCCCCACAGAGTTGATCGCATTCCAGGATAAAATGCAGGAATTTGAATCGCGCAATGTAGCTGTTGTAGGTGCATCAACCGACTCGGAATTCTCACACTGGAAATGGCTTCAAACTCCACAAAATCAGGGCGGTATTCAGGGTGTAAAATATCCGATTATCGTGGATCAAACGCTTCAGATTTCGAGAGCATACGATGTGCTTGCAGGCGAAGAAGTGTACGACGAAGAAGGAAATGTACAGTTTGTAGGCGATGCAAAAGCTTATCGCGGACTTTTCCTGATTGACAAATCGGGTGTTGTTCGTCATCAGGTTGTAAACGATATGCCACTCGGACGTAGCGTAGAAGAAGTGATTCGTCTGATCGATGCGCTTCAGTTTACCGAAGAATATGGCGAAGTTTGTCCGGCCAACTGGAAAAAAGGTGATAAAGCACTCAAAGCCACACAAGAAGGAATTTCAAGCTATCTCTCTGAAAAATAATAAATTTCTAAATTTATTTAATCTGTTTCAAAAGCCTGCCTGTCACACGGGGCAGGTTTTTTTATGCTTTTTTCTTTGCATTTGTAAAATTTTTCTGTTCTCATTTCACAACTATTAGATATAATGATTATTTTTACAGTTCGATTTGTAAATTTATTGTATTTAACTTGTTGCTTTTGAATTATGAAATGGAATTCTGGTATAAAGACATTGATTGTTATCGTTTTATGTTGTTCGTTTGGGAATGTGCTTGTCAGCGCTCAACATATTTCCGATTCTCTGCCTGTGAATGGTCAACAGAAAGCGAATGCTTCTTTTTTTCGCGAATGCTATTTATTGAACGATGCAGTGCATTATTTCGATAATCTGAACGATTTTATTACTTACCAGTCTGAAACTACAGGAAGTTTTAATACGCCCGACCAGCTGATATTTTCGATTTCCGGAAATTCACATAAATGGAACAAGTTCTATCTCGATGGTTTCAGACTTGATAGTCGTTTTTTTGCCGGCTCTGCTTTCTTTGTTCCTGATCTTTATTCGCAAAATCTGAGTGTCGATTATTTTAATTCGACAGTTTCATATAAATCAGAGGATTATATTCCGAATTCAGTTTCGTTGAATTATAATGTAGGAGGTTTAGGTGGTATCTCGCCCGGAACGAATGCCCTGATAAACCTTTATCATCCATCGGCTTCCGAACGTTTGTATCGCCCGATTGAATATCGCAATAAAATGAAAGGCGCAGGAACAATTGCAATAAATTATGCTCTGCCTGTTAATGGAAAAAGCTATCAGCAGCAGCTTTATGCTACTTTCGGTACGCGAATGCTGACTGACTTCGACGAAACAGGAATAAGTGAGTTTTACCCTGAGAATTTTTATAAAATGCAGTTGTCAGGGCAGTTGCCTTTCAATTCGGGTCGTTTGTTCGATAAAACATCTTACCTTCTGAATATCTCGGGTCGCGATAATCTTTATAATGAGTTGTATTATTCGAAAGCAGAATCAGCTGCGCACCAAGCGCTTGGATTTTCGGTTTACGGAACGAAACAACAAAAAAACTCACAGCTTACATCCGGACTTACATTTGCCTACAATCAGTTGAAGCATAGTGATCTGAATTTCAGCCGTAATATTATTGATCAGGATGGCGAAGCATTCGAGCCCTGGTATCCTGATGGAGTTGGATTGGAGTTATCGCATGCATTGAATTACGAAAGGAAGTTTTCGGAAAACCTGAAAATGTATTTCGATGGGTATAATTCATTGTTGCAATTTGATCCTGAGAATCAGTATTTTTCAAATCCTGTTTTTGCACGTAATGTAAATCTGCCTTACAGATCGTTGTATGTGTACGACTGGAACGCAAAGTCGTTTGCAGCAGGTTTACTGGAAAATACGCTGGGGCTGAGTTTTGAAAAGAACTTATCTTCGAAATTAAATTTCGCTGCGCAGGCCGATGTGACTTTCGATGCCATGATAGTTGAAAATAAATCGCGCATAAATCCCAACTGGCAGGCCAAAGCAAGTTTGCAGTTTCATCCCGCAGCCTGGTTTTATGCCGAAATGAACCTGGCCCGAAACCGAATAAGCTATAATGCAGATGATGTACGCTATATCTCGGATGATTATATGAACGCTGAAATTTATTACTGGCAGGATCATAATCAGGATTCGAAATTTCAGACCGGCGAAAAGTCTGATCTGTTCAGTACTTCAGGTGGAAAATATCGCTCGGTAGCTTCGGGGCTGAAACAACCTTCGTATTTTGTGTTTGATATTCCGTTTCATTTTTTGTTTGGGCGTCATACAATTTCGTTTTTACAATCCTATCGGAAATATAATCACAATCTGACTACAGGTTTTGATAAAGCCGCAAGCGAATACGGATATTTTGTAAATCAGGGCGATAAGGATATCTATTTTATGAATAACGGAGCCAAAAATTATGTGCTTGGTTATTATCCCAATGCGTATATGAAAACTACTGATGGATCGGGATTTCTGACAAGTTCGCCATATTATATTTCGTCGGTTGTGAAGTACAGTTATACTACCGAAAAGTTTTTGCTTTCGCTTTCGTGGACTTCGTACCTTATGGCTGGTATTTCTACTTTGGGCAATGGACCACTTCACAACAATCTGGGAGTGTATTCTGAAAGTACAGCTAATCCAAACATCGATTATAAACTTATCGGGCGACTCGATCAGGAAAGAGCTTATGTGGCCAGAATCCATGCTGCTTACAAACTGAATAAACATTTGAATTTTTCTGTAACAGCTAAGTTTAAGGACGGTCAGCCTTTTGCTAATTTCGAAACCATGACGATGACCGATGCCGCCGGAAACAATCAGATGGCTATCTGGGCAAAACGTACAAAAGGTATAAATCCTTATAACGGAGATTTTGGTAGCCGTGAAGATTCATTTTTTAATGTCGATCTGCGTACTGTCTATTCAGGAAAACTAGGCGGGCAAATTTTTGAGCTGAGTTTACTTATGTATAACTTATACGATTTTGGAACCGAGCTGACTGAATATACTTTTCAACCCGATGATACCGGAAAACGTTATCCGCTCTCGATGAATATTCCGCGTGGATTGATTTTGGGAGCGAAGATATATTTTTGATCTTGTTTTCCTGTTTTTTTAGTGAAGTTCCCTGTCTTTTCATAAAAAATAATCAATAATGTTTCACTAAAGTGAAACATTAGTTATCTTTGCCTATGAAACCAATTGGAAAATACCGAAAAGCAATTTTCTATAAAGATTATTTCGAAAAGTTCTTTCTGCAGCAGACTGAGAAGGTTAAGGCCAGAATTATCTGGACGATTGAATTAATTGAAGACTTGGAAAGAGTTCCTGAAACTTATCTGAAACATATTGCATCTACTTGTGGGCTTTATGAAATCAGGGTGAAATCAGGAAGCGATATTTTTCGTATATTTTGTTTCTTTGAGGCAGGGAATATGATTATTATCACAAATGGTTTTCAGAAAAAAACACAAAAGACTTCTGTAAAAGAAATCCAGAGAGCTCTTAAAATTATGGAGGAATATAAAAATGAAAACAAATAACACTTTGACCCTTAGTGAATTTAAAGACAAACATTATGGTGTGAAGGGTACACCAAAGAGAGATGAACTTGAAGGCGGATATGAAAACTTTAAAATTGGCTCTTTACTGTATGAAGCACGAATTGAAAAAGGCCTGACACAAGCTGAATTGGCCGAGAAAGTTGGTACAACAAAGTCATATATCTCGAAAATTGAGAATAATATAAAAGAAGTCCGACTATCGACTTTACAGAAAATTGTTGAATTAGGTTTAGGTGGACAACTTGACCTTTCAATTAAATTATAGCTCTTATTATCAAATTTTTGTGTGTCTGATTTGTCTCTGAATATAAAATTGTAAACCTCAAATCTATGTTAGTAAAATCTTACGGAGCTGCTGTGCAGGGCATAAATGCCACCACCATCACTATTGAAGTAAATGTAAGTACCGGAATTCGCTTTATGCTTGTGGGTTTGCCCGACAATGCCGTGAAGGAAAGTCAGCAGCGCATTACTTCGGCGCTTCAATATACAGGATATAAGTTTCCGCACAAGCAAATTGTGATAAACATGGCACCTGCCGATATCCGAAAAGAGGGTTCTGCATACGATTTGCCCCTGGCAATTGCGATTATGGCCGGCTCGGAGCAAATTCCTGCTGATGCGCTCGAAAAATATGTGATTATGGGCGAGTTGTCGCTCGATGGTGGTTTACAGCCGATTAAAGGTGTGTTGCCTATTGCCATAAAAGCGCGTGAAGAAGGTTTTAAAGGTTTTATTCTGCCAAAACAAAATGCCCGCGAGGCTGCTGTTGTCAATAATCTGGAAGTTTATGGTGTTGAAAATATCACCGAAGTGATTGGCTTTTTCAATGGAAGTGTGGAACTTGAACCTACGGTGGTTAATACGCGTGAAGAGTTTCTCAATAATTTAAATTTTTCTGAAATTGATTTTGCAGATGTAAAAGGGCAGGAGAATGTAAAACGTGCGCTGGAAGTGGCTGCTGCTGGCGGACACAATATAATTATGGTAGGTCCTCCCGGCGCCGGAAAGTCGATGCTGGCGAAACGAATTCCAACCATTTTGCCTCCGCTCACTTTGCACGAAGCGCTGGAAACCACAAAAATTCACAGTGTGGCCGGAAATATTGATAGCAATACTTCGCTTATTTCGCAACGTCCGTTCCGGAGCCCTCATCATACAATATCAGACGTCGCACTCGTTGGCGGTGGGACTTTTCCTCAGCCCGGTGAAATTTCGCTCGCCCACAACGGAGTGCTTTTTCTTGATGAGCTTCCCGAGTTTAAACGAACTGTGCTCGAGGTAATGCGTCAACCGCTCGAAGACCGTAAGATTTGTATTTCAAGAGCCAAATTTGCTATCGAATATCCGGCCAGTTTTATGCTTGTGGCTTCCATGAATCCTTGTCCTTGTGGTTATTACAATCATCCCGACCGCGATTGTGTTTGTGCTCCGGGCGTGGTGCAGAAATATCTGAGCAGGATTTCTGGTCCTTTGCTCGACAGAATTGATATTCACATCGAAATAATTCCTGTACCCTTCGAGAAACTTTCTGAACTCAGAGAATCGGAAAGCAGTGAAAAAGTGCGCGAAAGGGTTATGAAGGCGCGACAAATTCAGGAGTTGCGTTTTCGCGATATTGATGGTGTGTACTGCAATGCGCAAATGTCGTCGAAGCAAATGCGTGAATTTGCTGTGATTGATAAAGCCGGCTCTGAGTTGTTGAAAAATGCGATGTTAAGGCTTAATTTGTCAGCCCGTGCTTACGATCGTATTATCAAAGTAGCGCGCACAATAGCCGATCTCGACAATTCGGAACATGTACTTTCGCATCATATTGCCGAAGCTATTAATTATCGTAACCTCGATCGGGAAGGTTGGGCCGGGTGAAAGCTAACATATTCATAAATATTAGAAACCCTCATTGATCCGACTGGTTCAATGAGGGTTTCAACTTTTATAGCAGGTTTTTTAAACTTCCTGCAATTTTTTATTCCAGTCAATTTGTTCCTGAACCATTGCATCGAGTACGGCTATAGCGGTCATGTTTACAATATCGCGTACCGAACTTTCCACATCCAGAATGTGAATAGGTTTTTTTAGCCCCATTTGAATCGGACCGATGGTTTCGGCCAATCCCATTTCTATCAGCATTTTGTATGCTGTATTGGCTGAACTCAGATTTGGAAAAACGAGTGTATTTACATCTTTTCCAACCAGTTTCGAAAATGGGAATTTTTTGTCGCGAAGTTCTTTGTTTAATGCAAAATTAACCTGCATTTCTCCGTCAACAACCATTTCGGGATAAGTGCTATGAAGTGTTTCAACAACTTTATGCATACTTGCAGGACTTCCTTCTTTGTCCGAACCAAAGTTTGAGTACGACAGCATGGCCATTACCGGTTCATGATTAAAGAATTTCACGGTATTATGTGTAAGTTTTGCAATGTCTATGAGCGTTTCAGTGTCGGGATGTCGGTTGAAAAGTGTATCAGCAAGGAAGAAAGTTCCTTTTTTTGTATTCATAATATGCATTGCACCAATGTGTTTCAGTCCATCGCGAATACCAATTACTTCTTTGGCAGCCATTATCGAATCGGTATATTTGGTGTAAACGCCTGTAATCAATGCATCTGCTTCGCCTGTTTCCACCAGCATCATTCCAAAATAGTTACGCTCATACATTCTTTCGTACGCTTCGTCGAAAGTCATACCATCTCGTTTGCGTTTTTCGGCAAGAATGTCTGCAAATTTTATCCGGCGTGCTTCCTCACGGTCGTGGCGTAGATTGATAATTTCAATACCCGTAAGATCGATATGATTTTCGGCTGCTATGCTGGCAATTTTTTCTTCATTTCCCAATAAAACCGGAAAGCAGATTCCTTCGGCCAATGCAGCTTCGGCAGCTTTGATCATATTTATGTGGTTCGACTCGGAGAAAACGACACGTTTTGGATTGGCCTTGGCTGTCTCGTAAAAGCGACGGAGCATTTTATTGTCGTGTCCCATCATTTCGCGAAGTTTATTGTTGTAGGCTTCCCAGTCGGTAATTTGTTTGCGTGCCACACCCGATTCCATAGCTGCACGCGCCACGGCCGGAGCTACAATAGTTAATAATCGGGGGTCGAGTGGTTTTGGAATAATGTAGTCGCGTCCGAAAGTAAGTCTTTTCAATCCGTAAGCGGCATTTACCACATCGGGTACGGCTTTTTTAGTCAGTTCGGCAATGGCACGTACTGCGGCAACTTTCATTTCTTCGTTGATGCAGGTTGCACGCACATCAAGCGCTCCTCTAAAAATATAGGGGAAACCAAGCACATTGTTGATTTGGTTGGGATGATCGGAGCGACCAGTCGCAAAAATAATATCCTTGCGGGCTGAAATGGCGTCGTCGTACGAAATTTCAGGATTTGGATTTGCGAGAGCAAACACGATCGGATCTTCGTTCATGCTTTTTACCATTTCTTTGCTCAATACGCCGGCTACCGATAATCCTAAGAATACATCGGAACCTTCCACAGCCTGAGCCAAAGTAGTAATGTCGCGTGAAGTGGCAAAAGGTTTTTTTCGATCGTTCAGGTCGGTACGCTTGGTGCTGATTACACCTTTCGAATCCACCATTACAATGTTTTCTTTTTTGGCACCGAGCATCATATAGAGCTGTGTACACGAATTGGCGGCAGCACCTGCACCATTCACCACAATTTTTACATCTTCAATTTTTTTTCCTGTAAGTTCTAATGCATTGAGTAAACCTGCCGACGAAATAATGGCTGTTCCGTGCTGGTCGTCATGCATAATGGGAATGTCGAGTTCGGCTTTCAGGCGTTCTTCAATTTCGAAACATTCAGGAGCTTTGATATCTTCAAGGTTAATGCCTCCGAAAGTAGGAGCAATGGCTTTCACTACTTCAATAAATTTCTCGGGATCCTTCTGGTTTACTTCAATGTCGAATACATCGATACCTGCAAAAATCTTAAAAAGAAGTCCCTTTCCTTCCATCACCGGTTTTCCGGCCATAGCACCAATATCGCCCAGTCCTAGCACTGCCGTTCCGTTCGAGATCACAGCCACCAGATTTCCTTTGGCAGTGTATTCGTAAGCAGCATTCGGATCTTTTTCGATTTCGAGACAAGGTTCGGCCACACCGGGTGAGTAAGCCAGTGACAAATCGCGCTGCGAACTGTATGGTTTTGTGGGATTTACTTCAATTTTTCCGGGTTTGCCCTGTGAGTGATACAAAAGAGCATCTTCTTTCGTGAGTTTTGCCATAATTTTGATACAATATAATTCGTAAGTATAAATTCTTTATTTATAAGAAATTGTTGCAAAAGTACGAATAATAATATCAATATAGCATAAAAATTAAATTTTAAGATGAATTTAACGTCGTTTTTCGAAATGATGATCGTCGTGATTTCGTCTGAAATTATGTCCCCATCGAAATCCTTTTTCTTCAAATTTCAATACTACAGGATGTTGCGGATATAGCGTGCCCGGAGTTTCCGGATTGTAAACTGCATTTTCAGGCAGGTTTGTTCTGTGCTCGTATCCTTTTTTCCAGCGTAGTGGATTTTGCATTGGATTCAGGTCGAAAGCCAATCCTGAGGCGTGTTTCGAATAACCTGCATTTCGGTAACAAAAGCCATAGCTGTTGTTGTCGTGCATCGAATGCAAATCATTGTCGTTGTATTTCACTATGGGAATTACTTTAGCAACCGGAAAACGGGTTTCGCGAATGAATTCGAAAATTTCTGTTAAATCATTTGCAATGGACTTATGACAAACGATTTGTCCCTGGTGTAAAAGACTGTCGAAGCTATAATACTGAACCTGAACAAGTGTCAGTTGATCGATGATTGTTTGTGGCGCTTTGCTTCTGGCAACAGATTCTTCGAAACTATAATTACAATCAATAATGAGTGTGTCTTTTGGTGCTTTTGTAATATGTTCTGAATCTCGTAGGTTTGTTGTTTTTTCGGTAGATTGTTTGCACGAAGAAATGCCTAAGAGGCAGATAATCAGAATGTAATATGTGATTTTGTTTGTGATCATTAATAGGGTTTATATAAGTTTGAATATTATGAAGATAATAGAACGCGGATTTACGCTGACTAAGCGGATTTTTAAACGGATTTCTATTATCTCCCTTTGGTCGCTAATAAAAGATCAATGTAGTTAATTATTAATATGCCGCTCGTAAATCTTCCCCGATTTATCGGAGATTAGATCCGTTTTTAGATCTTTTTTAAATGTTAAATCAGTGAATATTCGCTTAGTCAGCGTAAATCCGCGTTCCTATTATTTTTTCTTATATATAAAATTCAAATTGTCAGATACATATAACCTGGATAACGTTTAATATATGAATAAAATAAACACGAGACTAATAATGGCAATGAAAACCCAGAGTGTTACTCCGAGCAGCATCGGCCGGAATCCAACTATTTTCAGACTTGAGCGCGAAAGTCCGGCGCCGATGAAAAACAGCGTTACCGTGAGTGCCTGCCGCGAAACAGAAACAATGCCTTTGGTCAGGTTTTCAGGAATATTCAGGAATGAATTTATCAGCATTGCCAGCACGAAAAATAGTATAAACCAGGGAATGGTGACTTTTTTACTGCCCGATTTAAAATGAAACGCAGTGTAAATGCTTAGTGGGATAATCCAAAGGGCACGTGTGAGTTTTACGGTGGTGGCCACTTTTAGTGCTTCGGCTCCGTAGGTTGCTCCTGCGCCAACCACTGAACTCGTATCATGAATGGCTATGGCAGCCCAAAGACCGAATTCGTGCTGAGTCATATTGAGGAAATGTCCGATGGCCGGAAAAACAAACAGCGCTACAGCATTCAAAATGAAAATAGTAGCCAGCGATACCGACATTTCGTTTGAAGAAGCCCGTGCCACTGGTCCAACAGCTGCAATCGCACTTCCGCCACAAATGGCTGTTCCCGATGCAATCAGATATGAAGATGTACGGTTTACTTTTAGCCATTTACCAATAAAAATACCAGATATCATTACGCTTACTACTGAAAATACTGTAAAAAGCATACCATCGCTACCGGCTTTAAGAGCTTCGGTAATGTGCATGCCAAAGCCAAGTCCCACCACAGAGCCTTGTAGCAGATATTTAGATAACTTTTCGCTGACTTTTGGGAAGGGGTTTTCGAATAAAAATGCAAAAATCAGCCCTGTAAACAAGGCCATTGGTGGAGTTACAAAAGATAGAATACAGGCGGCGGACAAAACTGTAAAGATGATTTTTATGACGGGAGAGTTCATGAGATGGAATTTTCCTGCAAATTTACAAATTTCAGATTACAATCCGAAAGAAATCCGGGTTCAGTTTCCGCTGCTTTTCAGTTTGCCTGAAAATGAGTTTTCAACAATCGCAAAAAAGGGTTGTAATGGGCGCTAAAAATGAATTATCTTTGCATTAAGTCGATAAAAACGAATGTGTATGCAGTTAAAAACCCTTTCAATCCTGAATTACAAAAACATACCTGAGGCGGAACTCGCGTTTTCGCCTAAGATAAATTGTTTTATAGGCGATAACGGGATGGGTAAAACCAATTTGCTGGATGCTATTTATTATTTGTCGTTTTGTAAAAGCCATTCCAATTCCATCGATTCTCAGAATATTCTGCACGATGCCGATTTTTTTATGATTCAGGGGCATTACGACCTCAATGGAGTGCCTGAGGACGTGTATTGCGGAATGAAGCGTAAGCAAAAAAAGCAATTCAAGCGTAATAAAAAGGAATACGAGCGTCTTTCTGATCATATCGGCCTCTTTCCATTGGTCATGGTGTCGCCCGACGACAGTGTGCTTATTTCGGAGGGGAGCGAAGAGCGACGTAAGTTTGTGGATGGCGTTATTTCGCAATACAACCGTAGTTATTTACAGCATTTACTCAGTTACAATAATGCTTTGAAACAACGCAATGCGCTTCTGAAACTCGATAGTGCTGTGGATGAGTCGCTTTATGATATCTGGGAAGAGCAAATGGCTGAATATGGCAAACTTATCTTCGTGGAGCGTAAAAAATTCATTAGTGAATTTATTCCGATTTTTCAGGACATTTATCATCGTATTTCGGGAGGTCATGAGCAAATCAGTTTGTCATATCGGTCGCAACACGACGACAGGGATATTGCACTAAGCATGAAACAAACCCGCGAACGCGACCGTATTCTCGGTTACTCTACGCAGGGAATTCACAAAGATGAACTCGATATGCTGCTCGATGAATATCCGATAAAGCGTGTGGGCTCACAGGGCCAAAACAAAACTTATCTGATTTCGCTGAAACTTGCGCAGTTTAATTTTTTAAAAACTGCTCATAATTTTGCACCGGTTCTTTTGCTCGACGATATTTTTGATAAACTTGATTCGAAGCGCGTGACTGAAATTATTCATTTGGTGGCGGGCGAAACTTTCGGACAAATTTTTATTACCGATACCAACCGTGAACATTTAGACATGATACTTGCCCAACTTGAGCAACCTGCTTCAATATTTATGGTGGTTAATGGACTTATTAGTAAAGTATAGTTGCAAAATGTCAGAATTTGTGTTGAATTTTATTTTGTGAATTTGTTGGGTTGTTGAAATAATAATTTCAATGCTATTAATAATGAAATTTCATTTTGGGAAATAATTTCCTGAAATGAAATTTTTATTTTGCATTAGGTCAATGATTTATATTTTTATATGGAAAACTTTTTAAATTTCAAAGTAAAATAGATTGAATTTTATGTTGGATTTATAAGAAAAAATACCTAACATTGCAATTCCAAAAAATGCATTTTTCATACTCATATAACTTATTAATTATAATCTTATTAAGAATTTTCTATCGTGGAAACAAAAACTTATTCCCCTGAAGAGATTCGACAAGCATCATTTGAATTTTTTAAAGGCGACGACTTGGCCACAAAAGTGTGGGCTACCAAGTATGCACTGAAAGATTCGTTTGGTAATGTGTACGAACTCACCCCCGACGACATGCACCGGAGATTAGCCCGGGAAATTGCACGTATCGAAAGTAAATATCAGAATCCGCTTTCTGAAGATGTGCTTTTCGAACTGTTCCGTAACTTTAAGTACATCGTGCCACAGGGAAGCCCAATGACCGGAATCGGCAATGAGCATCAGGTGGCTTCGCTTTCGAACTGTTTTGTAATTGGTTTCGATGGCGATTCCGACTCTTATGGCGCTATTATTAAAATTGACGAAGAACAGGTGCAGTTGATGAAGCGTCGTGGTGGAGTAGGTCACGATCTTTCGCACATCCGTCCAAAAGGTTCGCCCGTGAAAAACTCGGCGCTTACTTCAACAGGTATTGTGCCTTTTATGGAGAGGTATTCCAACTCTACACGTGAAGTTGCTCAGGACGGTCGTCGTGGCGCTTTAATGTTGAGTGTGTCGATAAAACATCCTGATTCGGAGTCGTTTATAGATGCCAAAATGGAGTCTGGAAAAGTGACGGGAGCCAATGTGTCGGTGAAAATTGATGATGATTTTATGCGTTCGGCACTCGAAAATATTCCTTATGTACAACAATATCCTGTTCGTTCCGACAATCCATGGTTCAAAAAAGAAGTGGATGCCAATGTAATCTGGAAAAAAATTGTACACAATGCATGGCAGTCGGCTGAGCCCGGTATTTTATTCTGGGATACCATTATTCGCGAATCTGTGCCTGATTGTTATGCCGATTTGGGATATCGCACTGTATCAACGAACCCTTGTGGCGAAATACCTTTGTGTCCTTACGATAGCTGTCGTTTGCTGGCCATCAATCTTTATTCGTACGTACAAAATCCGTTTACACCCGAGGCAAAATTCGATTTTGAATTGTTCAGAAATCATGTAGGTCTTGCTCAGCGTATTATGGACGATATTATCGATCTGGAAATGGAGAAGATCGAAAAAATTATCGAGAAAATTGAATCAGATCCGGAAGCCGATGATATTAAACTTACGGAATTTCAGCTTTGGGAAAAAATTAAACTGAAAACATCACAAGGTCGTCGTACCGGTGTGGGAACTACCGGTGAAGGCGATATGCTGGCTGCACTTGGCTTCCGTTACGGAACCGACGAAGCTACCGATTTCTCGGAAGAAGTACATAAAGTGCTTGCTTTGTCCGCCTACCGTTCGTCGGTGGTTATGGCCAAAGAACGTGGTGCATTTACAGTGTACGATGCTAAACGTGAGGAGAGTAATCCTTTTATTCAGCGCCTGCGCGATGCCGATCCTGAGTTGTACAAAATGATGACAAAATATGGTCGTCGTAATATTGCCTGTCTGACTATTGCACCTACAGGAACCACCAGTATTATGACACAGACAACATCAGGAATTGAGCCTGTGTTTATGCCTGTGTACACTCGTCGCCGCAAAGTAAACCCTAACGACAAAAATGTGCGTGTGGATTTTGTGGACGAAAACGGAGATTCGTGGGAAGAATATGCAGTGTTCCACCACAAATTCGTAACCTGGATGGAAGCCAACGGATATTCGACCACTAAACATTATACAAAAGAGGAAATTGATGAAGTTGTAGCTCAATCGCCATATTACAAAGCTACTGCCAACGATGTGGACTGGATGAAAAAAGTGCAGATGCAGGGTCGTATTCAGAAATGGGTCGATCACTCCATCAGTGTGACAATCAATCTTCCTTCGGATGCTACTGAAGATTTGGTAGGAAAACTTTACGAAGAAGCCTGGCGCTCAGGATGTAAGGGAGTTACAGTGTATCGTGATGGATCACGTTCGGGAGTACTTATCGCAAGCAGCGAGAAAAAAGAGGAAAAGAAAGACGAGAAAACAGTTTGTTTCCCTTACGACGAAAGTCAGTTTATCCGCCCGAAAGAATTGAAATGTGAGGTTGTTCGTTTCCAGAATGCAAAAGACAAATGGATTGCTTTTGTAGGATTGAAAGATGGTCGCCCGTACGAAATTTTTACCGGTCTTGCTGACGATGAGGAAGGTATTTTGCTTCCGAAAACTGTAACCGAAGGTAAAATTATCAAAACGGTTGACGAACACGGCGTAAAACGTTACGACTTCCAGTTTACCAACAAGCGTGGTTTTAAAACTACTGTTGAAGGATTGAACTATAAGTTCGATAAAGAATTCTGGAATTATGCCAAACTTATTTCGGGTGTATTGCGCTACGGAATGCCTATCGATCAGGTAGTGAAGCTTGTTCAGGGACTGCAACTCGACAGCGAATCTATCAATACATGGAAAGTGGGTGTGGAGCGTGCACTCAAAAAATATATTCCTGATGGAACTCAAATTGCTGAGCAGGCTTGTCCGAGTTGCGGACAAAAATCGCTCGTATATCAGGAAGGTTGTCTGACTTGTAAAAACTGCGGTTATTCGCGTTGCGGATAGTCTCAGTGTATTGAGAAATATTGTTCATAAAAGCGGATCCGCAGGGATTCGCTTTTTTTGTTGTCGAAAACCATTATTTAGCAATTGTTTTTGTCCCTTTGCCTGAAATGAAATTTGTATCTTTGTGCCAATTTTCAAATCGCCTGTCAATGATGAAAAGAATCCTGATTTTCATAGTTATTTCTCAACTTGTAACACAGATATTTGCGATAAATCCTTTCAGATTTGCGTTTATTACCGATTTGCATATTCAAATGGAAAATGCTTCGCCCGGGCAGGAGCTGGAAAATGTAATACGGGACATCAATCAGCAACATAATATTGATTTTGTGTTGGTAGGTGGCGATATCACTGAATTTGGCGATAAACCTTCGCTCGAAAAAGCCAAAGTATTGCTTAGTTCACTAAAAATGCCTTTCTATATTGTACCAGGCAATCACGATCAAAAACTCAGCGTTCCTGCTTACGATTATTTTAATGATGTTTTTGGCGATAATAAGTTTTCGTTTTTACATAAAGAAATTCATTTTGTGGGTTTCGCTACGCGTCCGGCGAAAGTGGGTGGAAATGGCGTTGTAGCACAAGAGGATATTGTTTGGGTTGAAAAAGAACTTTCGGCTTTGCCCGATTCTGCGAGGATTATTGGGGTGACTCATTATCCACTGCAAACCGGTGATGTGGATAACTGGCGTGATATAGTTGATGTGTTGAAAAAGTATGAGGTTGTGACTGTTTTGGGCGGACATTACCACAGAAATGTGTTGTTTGCTTATGACGGAATTCCGGGTATTATCAATCGTTCGACACTGAAAAACAGTGAGAATCTCTGCGGATACTCAATTTATACAGTGTCCGATTCGCTTCATGTGGCTGAAAAACAACCCGGAAATACAGAAATTCACCTTTTGTCGTTACCTTTTGAGAAAGAAGAGATTGCGAATGAGGAAAATGTGACAAATCAAAAGGAAACTGTCAGAAAGAAACGGTGTATTTTCAGGAAAAGATAAGTAATAGATAATTATTGTTGATATGTTTTCACCACATAGTACACAGTAGTTTTGAAAACAACAGAAAAGACTAAGAACACATAGGATTATCCCGAATATCGGGATAATTTCAGAGCGATAAAAGTATCGTCAGATACTTTTACTATGTGAACTAAGTTTTTTTCTTAAATAATTTCTATGTGTTCTATTGTGTTAGATATATATATCACTTAAATATTTCAACGAACTTATAAGTAGGTTTTAATGATTATTTTCTCAGAATAAATTTTGGTTTTTAAGTGTGACCTTGTAGGTAGTTTACAAATAATTGAAAAATAAACAAATGAATATCACTGTAATATCCGAATATATTTCGGCTGAGGTTTACGGATCGTTAGCTGATCAGGAAATAAAATGGCTGCTGACCGATAGCCGTTCGCTTTCGTTTCCTGCCGGAAGTTTGTTTTTTGCCATCAAAACAAGGCGAAACAACGGACATAACTACATTCCTGAATTGTATCGCCAGCAATTGCGACATTTTGTGGTCAGCGATTTGCCTCAGAACTATAAGGAGTTTCCTGATGCGGTATTTTTGCTTGTGCCCGATACTTTGCGGGCTTTACAGCAACTTGCGGCTGTACACCGGAGCAATTTCTCAGTGCCTGTGATTGGTATTACAGGTAGCAATGGGAAAACTGTGGTGAAAGAATGGCTTTATCAGCTTCTGCATACCGATAGAGTTGTAACCCGCTCACCACGAAGTTATAACTCACAAATTGGTGTGCCGCTGTCGGTTTGGGGATTGAACGAAAAAACACAAATCGGTATTTTCGAAGCCGGAATTTCGCAACCGGGTGAAATGGAATATCTCGCGAAAGTGATAAAGCCCGAAATAGGTATTTTTACAAATCTGGGTGATGCGCATCAGGAAACTTTTCGCAGTCTGAAACAGAAATGTGAAGAGAAACTGAAATTGTTTCGGGATTCTAAAGTGCTGATTTATAATTCAGATAATAAGCTTGTAGATATTTCAGTAAAACAATCGGGTTTTGGTGGACAACTTTTCCGATGGGGAAAGGAAGCAAATTGTACATTGAGAATTACGGAAATAAAGAAAGGAAAAACAAGTACAGATCTTCGCCTGAATTATCTGCAAAATGATTTTAGAATTCAAATTCCATTTGTGGATGAAGCTTCTGTGGAAAATGCGCTTCAATGTGTTGCAGTAATGCTTTATCTGGCCTACAAACCGCAGGATATTCAGGCTAAATTGCAAAAACTCGAGCCTGTAGCCATGCGTCTTGAGGTAAAAACTGGTGTGCGTAATTGTCTGATAATTAATGATAGCTACAATTCAGACCTGAATTCTCTGGTCATTGCACTTGATTTCTTTCAGCAACAGGCAACTGATAAAAATCTTTCGCGCACACTTGTACTTTCTGATATTTTGCAAAGCGGACAGACTTCAGGCGAATTGTATGCCGAGGTGGCCGGACTTATCCGTAACAGGAATATTCACAAATTGATTGGTGTTGGTCACGAAATTTCGCAACAATCCTCACTTTTTGCTGATATCGATACTGTGTTTTTCGACGATACCGAAAGCTTCCTGAAATCGGGCATTCATTACGATTTCAGAAATGAAATTATTCTGCTCAAAGGATCGCGTAAATATCGTTTCGAAGATATTTTGTCGCATATAGAGCTTATTGCACACGAAACAACTCTCGAAGTAAATCTGAATGCGCTTGCCGATAATCTGAATTATTTCCGTTCGAAACTCCGCCCTGAAACGAAAGTGATGAGCATGGTGAAAGCTTTTGCTTATGGCAGTGGTTCGGTGGAAGTTGCGCGAAGTTTGCAACATCATCGTTGCGATTATCTGGCAGTAGCTGTGGCCGACGAAGGAGCCGAACTGCGCCGCGAAGGAATCCGCATTCCCATTGTGGTTATGAATCCGGAAAAAGGTGGTTTCGGACTTATTTTCGACAACAACCTGGAGCCTGAAATATACAGTTTTCGTTTGCTCGAAGCTTTTATTGCCGAAGCTGCCAAAATAGGAGTGAGCGATTATCCTATACATATCAAAATTGACAGTGGAATGCATCGTCTTGGTTTCGAAATGGCTGATATGGAAAAACTTGTAGCTCTTCTCGCTTCACAAAATCAGGTGAAAGTCCGCTCGGTATTTTCGCATTTGGCCGGAGCCGACGATCCTCAGTTCGATGGTTTTACACGTCAGCAGGTTCGTGTTTTTGGCGAATGTGCCGATAAAATTGCTGAAGCTTTTCCGCACTATATCATGCGTCATATTCTCAATTCAGCCGGTATCGAACGTTTTCCGGAATTTCAGTTCGACATGGTGCGTTTGGGAATCGGACATTATGGCATCAGTGCATTGCCCGATGTAAAACTTGCTCAGGTATGTACTTTGCGCACTGTAATTCTGCAAATTAAAAATATAAAATCCGGTGATACAATTGGTTATAGCCGTAAAGGAATTGCCGATACCGACAAACGAATTGCTATTTTGCCCGTAGGTTATGCTGATGGTTTCGACCGTAAACTCAGCAATGGAGTGGGAGAGGTGTTTGTAAACGGTAAACGTGCGAAACTTATTGGCAATGTGTCGATGGATTTAATTATGATTGATATCACAAATATTGAAGCTTCCGAAGGCGACATGGTGGAAGTTTTTGGTCGGAATATCACGATTTCGGAAATGGCCGAAAAACTTCATACTATTCCTTACGAGATACTTACAGGTATTTCACGAAGGGTGAAACGTGTTTATTTTCAGGAATAATTTTTTTTTTCACCACTAAGGCACTAAGGGCACTTAAGTTTCACTTAGAAAGTTTTTTTCTCAGCAATTCTGCGTTATAAATATTTTTTTAGTGTTTCTTTGTGCCTCTAGTGCCTTAGTGGTGAAAAATTATAAATATAAAAATGATTTTAGCATACATACAAAATTCTGAAACAAGCGAAAAGCTGCTGCAAAGCGTTCTGAATCTGGCAAAAAGTCTCGACAAAAAGCCGGCTGTGCTTTGTGCTCCATCGGTTTCTGATCAGGAGAAACAAATATTAGCTGAAAAATATGCTTCTGAAGAAACTTTGTTTTTTCAGGAAAATGTCGATATTCAGTCGGTTGCAGAATTTTGTGAGCAAAAGGAAGTGTCGTTTTTGTTTCTTCAGGCTATGCAGTACAAACGCAAAGCATTGCAGAAATTGCTGAATGCTTGTCGTAATTTGCGCATTCCATACCTAATTTACAGGGACGATTTTGAAATTCTGAAAATGGACAAAGTGCTTGTGCCTGTCAATTTTCTGGAGGAAGAAATAGAAAAAGCACAGTTTGCTTCGGCTTTCGGGCGTTTTTGCAATTCAGAAATTACACTGTTACAAGCCAACGATTATGGATCGAAAGCTGCCAATACAGTAGTGAGAATGACTGAGTTTTTTTCAAAATTTAGTTTTGTTTTTCAGGCAATTAAAGCAAAAAAGGATAGTTTTAAGGTTGATGAAGAGGCGCTAGGCTTTTCAGATACTTTCGGATTGATTCTGGTCAGTGCTTCGCGCGAATATGGTCTCGACGATTTGTTTTTCGGACCAAAGGAATTACATTTAATCCGAAAAACCAGCGTTCCGGTTTTGTTGGTAAATCCGCGTGGCGACCTCTATGCTTTGTGTGATTGATTTTCGGCTTTAGCAAAATTATTGTATATTTACCCTTTCAAATAAATAGAAATTATCAAATAATAACTATATGGATAACAGTACTTTATTAAATGAAGTGATGGCCAAAGCACAGACATGGCTTGATGGCAATTACAACGAAGAAACAAAAAGCGATATCCGCAGAATGATGGATGCTGAGGACAAAACCGAGTTGATTGAATCGTTCTATCGCGATTTGGAATTTGGTACAGGAGGTTTGCGTGGCATTATGGGCGCCGGCACAAACCGTATGAATATTTACACTGTAGGCGCAGCTACTCAGGGTTTGAGCAATTATCTTATTTCGCAGTTTCCCGATGTGCCTCAGATAAGTGTGGTAATTGGTCACGATTGTCGCAACAACAGCCGTTTGTTTGCTGAAGTTTCGGCTAATATTTTCTCGGCCAATGGTATAAAAGTTTATCTTTTCGAAGATTTGCGTCCAACGCCCGAAGCTTCGTTTGCCATTCGTCATTTAGGTTGTCAGAGTGGTATTATTCTTACCGCTTCACACAATCCGAAAGAATATAACGGTTACAAGGCATACTGGAATGACGGCGCTCAAATGATTGCACCTCACGATACAAATGTAATCGACGAGGTAATGAATATCAAAGTGGATGACATTAAATTTGAAGGTCGTCCTGAACTGATTCAGATTATCGGCGAAGAAATTGACAAAGCGTTTATAGAAGCTATCAAAACACTTTCGTTGTCGCCTGAAGCTATTAAGCGCAACAGCGACCTGAAAATTGTGTACACTCCGATTCATGGTACAGGCGTGAAACTTATTCCACGGGCGCTGAAAGAATATGGTTTTACCAATATTATCAATGTACCCGAGCAGGATGTGGTGAGCGGAAATTTCCCCACTGTAGTTTCTCCAAACCCCGAAGAACCAGCTGCACTGGATATGGCAGTGAAAAAAGCCATCGAAACCAATGCTGACATTGTAATGGCTTCGGACCCAGATGCCGACCGTTTGGGTATTGCCATTAAAAATGACAAAGGTGAATGGATTCTTGTAAATGGAAATCAAACAGCCTTATTGTTTATATATTACCTCATTACACGTTGGAAAGAACTCGGACGTTTGCAGGGAAATGAATATATTGTGAAAACCATTGTGACAACCGAAATTATCAAAGATATTGCTGATAAAAACGGTGTGGAAATGTACGATTGCTTCACCGGATTCAAATGGATTGCAGCTGTGATTCGTGAAAACGAAGGCCTGAAAACTTATATCGGTGGCGGTGAAGAAAGCTACGGTTTCCTTCCCGAAGATTTCTGTCGCGATAAAGATGCTGTGTCGTCGTGTACGCTGATGGCTGAAATTACTGCATGGGCAAAGGACAATGGCAAAACGCTTTACGAATTGCTTCAGGATATTTATCTGGAATATGGTTATGGCAAGGAAAAAGGTATTTCGGTAGTGCGTAAAGGCAAGTCGGGAGCCGAGGAAATTGCTAAAATCATGAGCGATTACCGCACCACTCCGCCTGTGGAAATTGCCGGATCGAAAGTAAAAGTGATCAAAGATTACAAAACATTGAAGATGAAAAACGTGGCAACAGGCGAAGAATCGGACCTTGATTTTCCTGCTACTTCAAATGTGTTGCAGTATTTCACCGAGGATGGAACTAAAATTTCGGTTCGCCCTTCGGGCACTGAGCCAAAAATTAAATTCTACATTGAAGTGCGTGGCGAAATGAATTCGCGTGCCGAATATGATGCTGCTGATGCTGCTGCCAATGCAAAAATTGAAGCAGTAAGAGCCTCAATGGGAGTGTAAGGGAAGATAAATTCAAATATGGAACGGGGGATGCTGAAAAGTGTCCTCCGTTTTGTTTTCAGAGCGAAGTGTCGATGTGATTCAGCAGACTTTCGATGGTGTGAAACTCTGCATCTTTCACTATCCAGCTATTTTCAGTCACATTAATTACTGTTTCGGCTTCGGGTACTACCATATAACCTGCACGTGCCAATGCACGAAGTGTCCAGTACATGCGGGTTTTGTTTCCGTTTACCCATACTTTACCCGTCATAGGATAATTCATCGAAAAGTTGCCATTGTCAGCATTGAAAAAGTACGAACGGCTTTCGAATGTCTTATTAAAACTACCATTAAATACCAAATCTTCAGGAACGCCGCTCACCACACCCTCGTTGCTCATAAGCCAGATACGATCAGCTGCCTGAAGTGCCAAATCAAGCTCGTGCGTCGAAAGCAGAATTGACTTTCCGGTTTTATGCGCCAGTCGGTGAAGCAAAAGCATTATGTCCACGCGGTTTGGCAGGTCGAGATGCGCAGTGGGCTCGTCGAGCATAATAATGGGAGTGTCCTGTGCAAGCGCTTTGGCTATCATTACGCGTTGTCGCTCACCGTCGGATAGTTCGCAAAAGTTCTCGTTTGCCTTTTTTTGTAAGTGCACCATTTGTATGGCTTCGTCAATGGCAGCTTTGTCGGCTTTATCTGCATTTCCCCACCAGTTGCTGTGCGGGTGACGACCATATGCCACAATATCGTACACACTTGCATTTTCCACATCTACGCGATCGGTAAGTACCAATGCAATTTTGAGCGCTTTTTTATGTGCCGAAAATGCGGTAATGTCATGACTATCGATCATTATTTTTCCAGCAAGAGGCTTTTGCAATCCGGCAAGTGTGCGTAAGAGTGTTGATTTTCCGGTGCCGTTTGGACCAATCAGACACACTAATTCGCCCGCCTGTAATGTGAGCGAAAGTGTTGATTGTACCACGTTTTTTTTGTTTTTACGTGTGTAGCCAATGCTGAGCGAACTGGTTTTTAAAACTGGCATTCGAAAATCCTTGTTTTTATTTTTTCTTTAAAATAATCCACAAAATCACAGGTGCGCCAAAAAGCGAACTTATGGTATTTATGGGTAAAGTGTAAGCCGGAATCTGACTGATAATATCGCAAAGGAGCAGGAGCGAGGCGCCACAAAGCAAAGTGGCAGGCAACAGCGTTTTGTGCGTTGAGGTTCGAAACAATCCTCTGGCTATATGCGGAATGGCAACACCCACAAATGCAATGGGTCCTGTAAATGCTGTAATTCCTCCGGCTAATAAACCTGTAGCAACCACTATCCAGAAACGGGTTTTGATAACCGGAATTCCCAATCCACGTGCATAATTTTCACCTAAAAGCAATCCATCCATCTTTTTATGTAGCAGAAATGCCATTCCCAATCCGGTAAGCGATACAGGCAAAAGTACCTGCATATAATCCCAGGTCACAGC
This sequence comes from Paludibacter sp., assembly GCA_034004015.1. GTDB lineage: Bacteria > Bacteroidota > Bacteroidia > Bacteroidales > Paludibacteraceae > Paludibacter. The sequence continues at coordinate 7,379 of JAVEXN010000016.1, read as the reverse complement.
GCTCAGGCTACCAAAAGTCCACATTACAAACAACTTAATTGCATCAGGGTTGCTGAAATTTTGCAGAATGCTCACTACCGAACCGGCTATGGTGCCAAACATGATTCCCACAATGAGAAGCGTAACCGAACTCTGCACCCTGAATGAAACTGCCACAACCAGCAGTAGAACTACTGAAGCTCCTGCAATAGCTGAGATAATCATTGCCCAGCCACTGCTGACAAGCATAACGGGCAACATTGCCGAGGCCATTGTAATTAGTGCCACTCCGAGGCTTGCACCTGAACTTACTCCGAGAATATAAGGGTCGGCCAGCGGATTGCGGAACAATGTCTGCATCATCAGACCTGCTACCGACAATGATGCACCTGCAATAATGGCTGTAAGGGCTTTGGGTAAGCGAAAGTTCAACAGTATTTCCGATTCAATACCGACTCCCTTCCGGTTTAGCAAAATATCCGGAATACTTTCTATTGGAATTCTGATGCTCCCGAAAGCCAGATCCACCAAAAAGAGCATCAGGAGTAATAATGACAGAATTGTGAAAAGAAGTATGTGGCGGTTTTTCATCAACTTTTAAATGGAAATCTGTTTTTGTTGAACCTGAGCTGTTGGATTTGCTGTATGAGAACTACCATCTGGCAACCGTATCGTTGTAGATGTTGTCGGTAATTTCGTCGATCATGGTTTTAAGTAATTCGTCCTGTACATCGTTCAGCATCAAATTACTGTCGAATGTCTGGTAGGCCGAATATGTTTTTTCGAAATCTTCGGTCGGATTTTTATTGTTTGTAAACCGTACTTTTATGGTTATCGTAAGTTTGGTTTCCGAAGCATAGGTGTCGGCGCTGATAGCCATTGGTGTAAGCTGATAGCCTGTAATTTCGCCTTCGAGGTGCATGTCGCCGCCACGTTTAAGTACCTGAAGTCTGGTTTGTTTGGTATAGACATCACGCAGCTTCTCCGAGAATTCCTGCGAAAGCGGTGGATGCACCAGTTCGGCAGTATTTGGAAAATCGGCAATTGAAATTGATCGCGTTTTGGTATAATCGATGGACGCACCGTTGAACTTATACGATATTGTACAGCTGCTAAAAGCGAAAATCAGCACAGCAAGCAACAAAAATGTCCCTTTTGGTTTTATTATTTTATTCAATTCCATATTCTTTTATTTTCCTGTAAAGGGTACGTTCCGAAATTTTCAGTTCATCGGCAGCAGCTTTTCGTTTTCCACGATGTTTCTCAAGTGTTTTCCGAATCATTTGTTTTTCCATATCTTCCAGACTCAGAGGTTTTTGTGTCGATTCAACTTCATGATATTCTTCTGCTTCCTGAAAATCTTCCACCTCGTCAACATTTGGTTCGTAGACAGGGTTTACACTGTTTGATTTTTCGGGAATAAAGTCTGATTTTACATTTTTCGAATGAAAAATATTGTCGTTGTGCGATAGGAATGAACCTGAATTATAGAGTGTTTCGGCTGCATTGGCTGGTACCTGTCCGTTCATAATTTCGTGAACGAGCTTTTTCAAATCGTTCATGTCTTTTTTCATATCGAAGAGTACCTGATACAGAATTTCACGTTCGCTGTTGAACGACTTATGATCGTGACTGCCTGCCGAAGGGAAAATGGCCGGAAGCCGTTCCATTTCGTCTTTAGGCAGATAATTGCGCATCACAGTGGCATTTATCTCACGCTGTTGTTCGATGACAGATATCTGTTCGGTAATATTTTTAAGCTGACGCACATTTCCGTTCCAGTAATAAGCCGAAAGTAATGCTTTTGCATCGTCGGTAAGTTTAATGGCCGGCATACGGTATTTTTCGGCAAAATCGGACGCAAACTTTCTGAAAAGCAGAACGATGTCCTCTTTTCGTTCGCGCAATGGTGGTATGCTAATGGGTACAGTGTTGAGCCTGTAATATAAATCTTCGCGGAAACGACCTTCGCGCGTAGCCTGTATCATATTCAGGTTGGTGGCTGCCACTACACGTACATTTGTTTTGAGTGTTTTGGATGAACCTACTTTGATAAATTCACCGGTTTCGAGTACGCGTAACAGGCGCACCTGAGTTGAGAGCGGCAATTCGCCCACTTCGTCGAGGAAGATTGTACCGCCATCGGCTACTTCAAAATAACCTTTACGGTCGGCAGTTGCACCTGTAAATGACCCTTTTTCGTGACCGAAAAGTTCCGAATCGATGGTTCCTTCAGGAATTGCACCGCAGTTTACAGCTATGTACGGGCCATGTTTGCGGTGACTATAGTGATGAATAATTTGCGGGAAGTTTTCTTTTCCCACACCACTTTCCCCGGTAATAAGTACCGAAAGGTCGGTGGGCGCTACCTGTACGGCTATATCTATGGCTCTGTTGAGCAACTCCGAAGTGCCAATAATTCCAAATCGTTGCTTTACTGCCTGAATTTCTGAAAGTTGCATAAGTGAATAAATTTTTTCTGTAAAAATGACATAGCACTGACAAAAATAGCAAAAAACTTCAAATACCCTCCTTGTTCAAAACATTAATTATCATTTCGGGACACGAATCAATTAATTTTAAGAGAGTATTTGAAGTTGTTTAACTTAACTTTCGCTAGATCTTGTAAAGGGGCTTCCGCCCCAAACCCCGACTCACTTTTTTTGTCCCCGCTGTGGCGGGATGTGCCACTTGAAACAAAAAGTAAGCAAAAAATTCAAGACTTCGGCTGCTTTGCTCGAAAAATTAGCGTTCAGAAGGCTCAAATCGTCCAAACTTGTTGAAGTTCGACCATCAGGCTGCAATTATGAAAGGGCACAACACGAACTTCAACTTCACACAAGGACGATTTTTAATCGCCTTCTTCTCTTATTTTTCGGCTCACCAGCCGAGGTCGGGCACTAAAGAAGCGCATACGTATAAAATACCCAATTTCCTATTGTAACAAAAAAAATCAATAAGCATTACATATGTTGAAAGTTTTGATATTATTTTACAGCTTCATCTTTTTCCAGATAAATAGTTTGAGTGGGGAATGCAAAATTGAGTCCGTTTTCGTTGAATTCTTTTAGAATCTGCATATTCACCAATGAAGGAGTATAAAAAATGTGCGATTCTTTTTTTATCCAGAAAATAAAAGTGATGTTCAGCGAGAAATTGGCAAATTCGGTAAATCCAACCAGCACTTCCGCATCAATTTCCTCGATTTTCTCAGGCATTGATTCCAGGATCTGAATTGCTTTTTGCATTTGCTCCGGAGTTGTATCATATGTCAACCCAAGTTTCATCACAACTTTACGCATAGGTTCCTCTGAAATGTTCAGAATGGAAGCTTCCACAATTTTGTAATTGGGAATGGTAATCAGCTGTTTGTCGAGCGTGCGAAGGCGCGTACTACGGATGCCGATATCTTCTACAAAACCATCGAAACCATCTACTACAATTCTGTCGCCCAAACGAAACGGCCGGTCGGAGAAAATGGTAACACCCCCGAAAATATTTTTAATTGTATCCTGAGCAGCCAGCGCAAATGCCAACCCCCCGATACCAAGACCGGCAATCATAGCGCCTACATCTACACCGGCATTGCGAAGTGCCATGATTACTCCGAGTCCCCAAATGATACCAAGTATAACTCTTTTTATAATGGGAATCAGTGTGTTATCGAGGTTTTTGTGGTTCGGATCATTTGCCATAGGCACAAGATACTCCTCGATGAGTGAACTTACAAAGCGCACTACAAACCATGTAATATTGATGACAGTAAGGAACTGATATGCCTTACTGATAAAGTTTAATACCTTGGGATCGAATTCGAGCCGGCTAATTGCAATCCAAATCGCAAGCAATGCAATACCAAGCAAAACAGGTGCTTCCATCATTCTGAAAAGAATGTCATCGAGTCGGTTATTGGTTTTTGCAGTAACTTTTCGAATTACATTTTTATTGAGCAGGACAATGATTTTGTTAAGTAAAAGGGAGCCAATAATAATGCTCAATGATATGAGCCAATCCTGCAGGCTGTTTCCATAATAAATTTCTGAAAGCATAATATGTTATTTTAGAGTTAATAAATAAGCTGAAAATCATTCAGCAATTAATTTGTCAGTTGTCCATGCTATCGCATCGCTCGGCATTCGCCAATCGCCTCGTGGCGAAAGATTAATGGAGCCCACTTTAGGGCCATCGGGCATACACGAACGTTTAAACTGTTGGTTGAAGAAGCGACGAATGAAAATTTTCAACCATTTCACGATGGTTTCCTTGTCATATTCTTTCTCGAATGCATTTTGTGCCAGAAAAAGGATTTTCTCAGGGCTGAATCCAAAACGCACGAAATAATAAAGGAAAAAGTCGTGCAATTCGTAAGGTCCTACCAAATCTTCGGTTTTCTGTGCAATATTGCCTTCTTCGTCGGCAGGAAGCAGCTCCGGACTTACGGGAGTATCAATTACATCCTGCAAAATTTCTTCCGATTGTTTGTCGAGTTGATGCGAAGCCCAATCCACCAGATAGCGAACCAGCGTTTTGGGCACACCACTGTTTACTGCATACATCGACATGTGATCGCCATTGTAGGTAGCCCAACCCAGCGCCAGTTCCGATAAATCGCCGGTGCCCACCACCAATCCGTTGGTTTTGTTGGCCATGTCCATCAGTATCTGAGTGCGTTCGCGGGCCTGCGTGTTTTCGTAAGTCACATCGTGGAGCAATGGGTCATGCTCTATGTCTTTAAAATGCTGAATACAGGCATCTTTTATTGAAATTTCTTTTACGCTAATGCCCAAAGCCTGCATCAATTGCAGCGCGTTGTTGTATGTACGGTTAGTGGTGCCAAAGCCCGGCATGGTAATTCCCACAATGCGTTTACGGTCGAAACCAAGCTTGTCAGCCGTTTTTACACAAACCAAAAGCGCCAGCGTAGAGTCGAGACCGCCAGAAATGCCAATCACAAGTGTTTCTGCTTTGGTGTGCATCCAGCGTTTGGCAAGCCCATTTACCTGAATAGAAAAAATCTCGCCACAGGCAGCATCGCGGTTTGCAACTGAAGGCACAAAAGGATGTTTCTCAAATTTACGGCTTATTTCAAATTTCGAAAAATAAGCGTCTTCGAGTTTTATATGTCTGTACGTTTTGTCCGAACGCAGGTTGCAAAAGTTGCCATTTTTTAATCTGTCGGCTTTCAGTCGTTCCACATCTATTTCAGAAACAATAAGTTGTGCTTCGAGACTGAAACGTTCCGATTTGGCGATGATCTTTCCATTTTCGGCTACAATGGCATTTCCGCCATACACCACATCGGTGGTAGATTCGCCAAAACCTGCCGAGGAATATACATATCCCGAAATGCATCGTGCCGATTCTTGTTCGATAAGTTGACACAAATAGTTGTGTTTTCCGGTAAGTTCGTTGCTGGCCGAAAGGTTGAAAATCACATCAGCTCCGTGCAGGCAATGTTGTGTTCCCGGCGGAATCGGTACCCAAAGGTCTTCGCAAATTTCAATTCCAAAACTGAAATGTGCATCGCCAAAAAGCAGATCGGTGCCAAAAGGAACTGTTTCGCCTGCCAGTATTATTTCGTTTACCGTGGCTTTTGCAGCTTCTGTAAACCAGCGTTTTTCGTAAAATTCGTTGTTGTTTGGCAAATGTGTTTTGGGCACAATTCCCAGGATATGTCCTCCCTGAATAACAGCTGCACAGTTGAAAATCTGATTTTGGATGACTAAAGGTAATCCCACAATAAGCGCTGCTGTGGTAGTAAAAGTGAGCATGCGTAGTTCGTTGAGCGCATTGTCGATGTCGGCATAAAGCTGTTGCTGATAGAACAGGTCGGCACAGGAGTAGGAGGTGACCGACAGCTCGGGGAAGCAAACCACCTGCACTTTTTGTGCTTCGGCCTGTCGGGCCAGTTCTGCAATTTTACTCACATTAAAAGCGCAATCGGCTACTTTCAGTTCGGGAATTGCGGTGGCAACGCGTATAAATCCTTTGTACATAATGTGTTTATTTTTTAGCAGTGTCCACAGGTTCGTTTGCATGCTGCATATCACTCAGATAAATTTCGAGCGATTTGGCTGAAATGCGAATCTCAGCAACCGTCAGACTGAGCGAAATAATCAGAAAAACCAGTGCGATGCCGAAAATCCATGCCGACAATAATTGCGAACCTATATAAATCAGAAACATGGTGACAACGCTGAGCATTAAGCTTCCCACACCAAAAAGCTGCATGTTTCGCGTGAGATACAAACGTTTACGAAGATTCAGAATTTGTGCTTTTGTAATGGCTGATTTATCTTCCATGTACTTGTCTTTCAATGTGCGAACAAGTTGTGCGTACGAAAGAAAACGATTGGTATAAGCCAGCATCAACAGGGAGATGGCCGAAAACAAAAATGTGGGCGTAATAAGTGTAAGTTCTTCCATTTTGTTGTGTGTTTTATTACTTAAGTTATCGAAAATACTTATTGATATATCTTGTCACATAGTTCACAGTAGTGTTTTTAATTTTGAAAATAAGACTAAGCTTACATAGCATTATCCCGAAAGCCGGGATAATATCAGGAGCAAAAGTATCGTCAGATACTTTTTCTATTTGAACTATGTCTTTGTTTTCCATTATAACTATGTGATCTATTGTGTTTGAAAATATATCATTCAATATATTTCGTTACATAAAATGCAATTAATGCAAAGATAATAAATCTTTAATAAACACTTGGCGGAAAAATAGATGAAAAAACCCGGACATGCAATTGCCCGGGTTTTGTATATAAATAAAGCCGATTAATTGAATCGTTCTACGTGAATTTGTCCGGCTTCTTTGCGTGTATGTTCTTTAAAGCCTTCGTGTTCAAGCGCCTCAACCATGCCGTTTACCATACGTGGATTTCCGCAAAGGAAAATGTGAGTATTTTCGGCTGTGGGTTTAAAGCCCCAGAGTTTTTCGATAGCACCTTCTTCCCAAATTTCCTGAATAAACTGAGTGCGCCCTGCCCATGGTGTAAATTCTTTCTCGGGGAAAGTAATGGTAGGAATATACTTGAATTTAGGAGAAAGAATCTGCAAAAGATTCAATTCCGAAGAATATCCGAGATCCCATGAGTTTGAAGCTCCGTGAATAACCACGATATTGCCTTTACGGTGCAATGCATCGGTACGAAGCATACTCATGTAAGGAGCCACACCTGTTCCGGTACCAATCAGCACAATGTTCTGATCTTCGGCTACCTGGTCGAGCGTAAACATTCCTACGAATTTGTTTCCCATCCAAATTTTATCGCCAATTTTCAGGTCGAACAAACGTGGGGTAAGCGCTCCTGAGTGAACCAGAGTAATGTAGAATTCTACATAATCTTTCGAAAGATTCGAAGAGGCAATAGAATAAGCTCTTTTAATCA
>JAVEXN010000030.1:0-24764 GCA_034004015.1 Paludibacter sp. | reverse complement strand
AAAAAACATGTCTCCAACCCTCACCATACTCGGCTGTGGCTCAGCATTGCCCACTCGTCAGCACTTTCCAAGTTCGCAAATAGTGGAAATGCGCGACAAGCAATATATGATTGATTGTGGCGAAGGAACTCAGATTCGCATGCGACAAATGGGGTTAAAGGTGGCACGACTCGGACATATTTTCATTTCGCACCTGCACGGCGACCATGTTTTCGGACTGATAGGATTAATTTCGAGTTTTGGAATGCTCAACCGCACTGCCGACCTGCACATTCACGCAGCACCCGATCTGGAGAAAATGCTGCAACCGCAACTCGATTTTTTCTGCGAAGAATTGCCCTTCAAAGTAATTTTTCACCATATAAATCCACGCGCCCACGAACTGATTCACGAAGACCGTTCGGTGGAAGTATACAGCATTCCGCTGAAACATCGTGTTCCCTCGTGCGGATTTCTGTTTCGTGAAAAAGCCCGCGACCGCCACATTCGTCGCGACATGATTGACTTTTACAATATTCCCACATGGCGAATTCCGAAAATAAAACAGGGTGAGAATTTTGAAACAGCTGAAGGTGAAATTATTCCCAACGAAAGACTGACGACCATGCCCGAAAAGCCCAAAAGCTACGCATACTGTTCGGACACGGCTTACAGCGAGAAAATAATTCCCATTATCGAAGGGGTGGATTGTCTTTACCACGAAGCTACTTTTATGCAGGACGAAGCTGTGCGCGCCAAAAGCACCATGCATTCCACCGCAGCGCAGGCAGCTACGATTGCTCTGAAAGCCAATGTAGATAAACTTATTATCGGACATTATTCGGCCCGCTACAACCATAAAAATGGTTTGTTGGAGGAAGCCCGTGCAGTATTTGAAAAAACAATTGCCGCTGAGGACATGAGTGTTTACGAAATCTGAAAGGATTACTTTCTCACCACCAGTTTCGAATTATACACTGATCCATCGCTGTTTTTCAGCTGCAATAAATATACTCCCGATTGCAGGTCACTCACTGAAAGCGTAACCACATTCACCCCGGCTTGTGTCTGCTTAAGGGTCTGAACCAGCATCTTGCCCGACAAATCGCAAATACTGACTGACACATTTTGTTCGTCGGACGCATTAAACCTTACCGACACAAAACTGCTTGCCGGATTTGGATAAACATCAGCATGAATGGTGCTTGCATACAAAAGTCCGGTCGTAATCATGTCCATTTTTTGCAAATACCATTGTTGATTTTCGCTTCCTGCAATATTGGCCGTCCACTCAATGGCATTGGTACCATTGGCAAAGCTTCCACCTGCATTATTTACAGAATTTCCCGACTGCACATTGACAATTCCGTATGCTCCATCGATGCCAACAGGCTCAATTTTCCATTGCTGGGCTGTATTTGTGGCATTCAAAGGCTGTTGCACAAGGTTGGTACCTCTTCCGTTAGCCGTCATAGCCAGTCCGGAATTTTTATTGATAATCTGATAAATATTTCCCGACACATTGCGGAATTCCCACAACTGAGAAGCCTGTCCTTCTTCGGGTTCCCACATTTCGAGCAATGAACCCGTCTCCACAGCATGCGAGCGCACCTGAATTGCATTGTTCGTGCGCTTGTTCATCATCATATAATAATGTCGTGTAGCTACAAAAGGCGGCGTGGGTCGGTCGGGCTCTTTCACATAAAAGCTGGTATTCAGAAACTTAATCCTGTTAGCCACATAAGTTTTCAGATAATCCACACCTTCTGCATAAGTATCGAACAAGTAGGTTTCCCGATATACTTTATTATTGAGATTGTTTCACTTCTGAAAATTCAGTTGCTGCGAAGTTTCGAGCAATCCTACAGTTTCATTGATATAAGTATTCAGATTTCCGGCTAAATTACCGGCCATCAATTCGTTCCATCTGCGCCAGAGCAGCGTTTGAAACCATTCATCCTCGAGAAAGCGTAACACCCAGGTGCGTGGATTGTGGGCATACTGACTCATACGTTTTTCGGTGGCATCGCCCAAACGATCATCATTGTTAAAGGCAATGTCGTAATCCCAGAGCGGACCGAAATAAAGCTTGTTGTCGCTACGTTTTTTGTACACATAAGTACTCCAGAAGGCATCCGAATTGCCTGTGAGTTCGCTGGCAATATACCAGTTTACAAGCGACGTGGAATCGATCATGGCACGATATCCCGCCACAGGATCAGTGAAATTAGTTGAAAACAAACGCGTTTCAAATTCGTTGATATAATTCTGAATATAAGCCAGCTGAAATTCATTGATATCATCATCGTCGGGCGATTTTACAGTAAATTTCAATCCTTTCGATGAAGTAAACCACACAGGTTCCGACGCTGCAAAACCATCAATTTCGAGCAGATAACCACCTGTCACGTCAGGCTCAGCCACTTGCGACGAATCCTGCTCATCGATAGCCACTCGTTCCGAATGCACTTCAATCTGATCGGTCACCATGTAATTTCCCAGAAAATTATTGTTCAGCACCAAATCAACAAAACGGGTGGAAGGCGTAAATTCCAGTCCGGCCACACGACCAATCTGAAAGGCCACTGCATTTCGCATTAAAGTTTTGTCGGCATAGTTGGCCAGAAAAACCCAGTTTTTGGCACGGGCATACATTCCCAGAAAATTGGTTTTATTTTCGAGTTTAATGCGGTAAGGCTTCTTCGGCATGCTCCAGGTGGAATTACCGCGTCCACGAATTTCGGTAGGCACATTTATCTGATCGATTGTATCGGTGCTCACAACCTGAATATGAGCAGGAAGCCAGTCGACCTTACTCGTGACAGCTGCATTATTTTCAGTATTAATATAAACAGAGGGAAGGTTGCTGTATTGTGTTTGAGACAAAAGCAAAAACTGAAAACCGAGAAACAACAGCAAAACTGATATTTTGCGAATAATATGAGAGAATGTGACGTACATGTGATTTAAGATTTTTATCGGTGCCATTTACTTCGGCTACAATAATTTGAAGCAAAAATACAGATTAACTCCCATATTACGAATCTGTTTCATTTACATTGGTGTAATTTGAATGATTTTTAAACCTTAAAATAAGGTTTGGAAAAATATACATTATAAAACACTAATCACCGACTAAATATCTGAGATTCTTCGCTACGCTCTGAATGACGGTGCTTTGTCTTGATTATGGTTGGGAGGGAGTAGGTTGGCGGCTTCGCCGCCAACCTACTCCCTCCCAAAATCCCAACCAACAGACTGTCTATCATTCCTCTCCGCCGCGGCGGAGAGGAATCTAACGAAGAAAAAAACGGAAAAACAACCATTCGATCATTTCTCCGTATTGAAAATAAGTTTTTTATCAATATCAGAACGAGAATGCAGCCCCCACCATAAAGTTAAGTCCCTGCACCTGATAACCAGAATATTCTTCGTATTTATTATTGATCAGGTTGTTGACTTTGGCAAACATGGTAAACCAGTTGAGATACGAATAAGAAGCTCCAAGATTGATATCTACCTTAGGTTTCATTTCGTGAATGCCTGTAATGCCTTCGCCCAGTTTTGCATAGCGTTTTCCTTCATAAAACACATTGGCCGACACATTCAGGTTACGCGAAAGGCGCAAATCGGTCGACAAATCGGCTTCCCATTTGGGTTTATTCCAGGCCATCAAAGTTTCGTACACCTGCCAGCCATTGTAAGCTCCCTTCAATTGCACATTTATAAAGTTGCGAATATTATAATTGGCACGAACACCCACTTTGGTATGCGAAGCTGAGCTGTAAAGCACATTAAAACGATTGGTGAAAAGTACATTTTCTGCCGGACTTCCAAGCGCTGAAGATGACGCAGGACTATACTTATAATCCTTATTTACAAAGAAGTACTGATTATCGATATAACTATAGCTCAGATAAGCATCAAGCAATAAATTGTAAACAGGTTTTACCTTTAATCCCACATACGGATTTACAGGCGTATAAGTATCTTTTATTCTCAAATTGGAATACAACCAGCGGTTTTCGCGGAACATATTATCCATCGTGTTTACTTCGTAACCACCTCCTACTCCACCATACACAACCAGATATTTTGGAATTGCCTTCCATTCAAGGTTAATATCGGGCGAAGGATTGAAAGGTTTTCCATGCACAAACGAGAAACTTGATTTAACACCCAGACGCATATTAAAACGCTCGCGTTCTATGCTGTAATACGGATTCATCGAAAACACCGAATATGAGTCCCATACATTAATCACTGCTGCAAGAATATCCGATTTATACATCATGTTCGACATTTCGAGATCCACTCCCACACGGTTTTTGCCATTCTGGCTATTAAAACCTGCACGTGTATGAATAATATTTTCGGTAAGACCATTGCGGGCATCAAAAGCTTTGTACTGCATTTCAGCCTGATAGCGAAGTTTCTCTTCACCCGGCAACGAGCGCACACCGAGATAGGTATTGAAACGCCAGAACACATCGTTGCGTGGAGCTCCCGCAAGCAAGCCTAAAGTATCTGTACGTGCGGTTCTATTCACACGCACCAAATTCAACTCATCGTATTTTGCATCCGTAGGTGTTGATAATGTAGTAAAATCGGTGAATTTTGTATTTCCATCAGCCAGAAAATTATTTCCATAATAATTGAATGACTCACGACCCAAACCCACACCTGCATACAAATCGAGTTTATTGAAATACTGATCGAACATAAGCGAAGCATTCGAAGTGGAATGTTTTTTACTTCCGAAAGTAGCCAAATGATCCACCTTCAGGTCGAGTTTGGTTTTGGGTTTATTAATCACGGGCAAAGCAAAATCGAGCATATTGTTGAGTTCGCTACCCAATCCCACTCTCACAAACGACCCACTGGGCGTGCGGCGACGCTGATGCAGAAGTTCGGCAGCAGGCAGGTTGTGTATATTTTGTCCCACCGAAAGCGGAAAATTAAAATCGGTATAGGTTGCCGGAATTATTTCCACATTGGGTTCCATAATTTGCGGCACCGAATTAATTTTCCCGGCATCCTGAATCACCGGTTTATATTCGCGCTCCACAGTCACATTCTGGTCCAGGGTCTGTGCATTCGACCAAATGGCCACAGACAAAAATGCAGGTATGATATATTTTGAAGTTCTCATTTTCATATTCATTTAAAAAAGTTTCAGTTCCTGTTTTTTATCCTCACAAATTAGTTGATTACACTCTGACCTTCGCGTTGTGCAATGGCATTCAATCTTTCGGTTATCATACCCTGCACTTCGTCGGCTGTGGTATAATTATTTCTCAAACTCAACAGGTATTGCTTGGCCTGAAAATCATTACCGCGGGCAATATATATATCAGACAAAAGCACAAAACTACGGGCCAGCCAATACTGATAAGGTGTTCCTTTTCTGGCAAAATCCATAATCACAGTTTCCGATTCGGCCATATTATTTTGTTTAAAATAAATCTCGGCCAGAAGGAATTTAGCTTCGGCACCATTCGAAGTACGGGTATCGTTACCCAGCGAACGCAAATCGGGCACAGCCTGACTCACCTGATTCTGTGCAATAAATGCCTTGGCCCGATTGTACATGGCTTCGGATCGGAGTTCTGCTGTGGAACGACTATCGTTCATAATTTCGTTGGCGATATTGATAGTTGTGTTATGATCGTTCAGGAAGTAGCTGCAACGCAACACACCAAGGCGCGACACATTGCGGTCTTCGGTAGTTTGTGCCATAGCTTCGAGCTGACGGAAATACTGAAGCGAAGCGCTGTAATCCTTTTTATCGTAGGTTATTTCGGCAGCACGTGTAGTGGCTTCACGCGCATATTGATTTCCCGGAATCAGCAACAAAGCCTGATAAGCACGCAGGGCATTATCCTTGTCGTTGGTGCGGTAGTAACTGTCGGCCAGATAGAACTGAGCAGTGGTACAATAACGACCACCTGCGCAATACGAATTCACATAAGCTTTCAGTCCGCTGATAGCCTGTGCGTAATTTCCATTCATATACTGACGTTCGGCAGCCACATACGAAATTGAATCCTCGCGACCTGCCACTGTGGAGCCAAGCGTCATGCCCAGCGTTTTGGTATAAGCCAGATACGATGCCACATCATTTTTCTCAATGTAAACCGATTCAAGACTTTCTAGTGCTGTGTACGATTCCTGTGTACCCGGATATTTGGCAATTACATTTTTGTAAGCAGAAATGGCTGCATCGTAATTGTTCTGATTAAAATAAATCATACCAATTTCCAAAGCACCTTTACGAGCGAGTTCGCTGTTAGGTTTGGTGCTCAGTAGTCGTTCGAAGCTTGTAATAGCACGGGTTTCATTGTCGAGCATAATGTACGAACGACCGATTTCGTAAAGAGCATCGTCCACATATTCCGAATTAGGATAAGTAGAAATCAAATTCTCCAGTCGGGAAATTTTGGCAGTATAATTTTTCTGCAAACCAGCCACATAAGCACTCTGGAAAATGCCATAATCGCCTGTATTCGGACTAAGCGATGCTGCACGTGCATAAAAGCTTTCGGCTTTCGAAAAATTACGGGCATTAAAGTAACAGTCACCAATACGGTTTAATGCATCAGGATATGTTTCGGCAGCAGTATTTTTTTCAGCATCCACATATTTCAGAAACCAGGTAAGCGCATCGGTATAGTTTTTCTTTGTGAAATAAGCGTAAGCCAGCGAATAATTGGCCGTTTTGAGATTTACACTCGAACGCGAATTTCCGTTTCCAAAAAACGAACGTAAGTCGGCAATACTCTGATCGGGCTGTCCATTGCGATAATAAGCTTCTGAACGCCAGAAAAGGCTTTCGGACGAATATTTACCTGTAGCCGAACTTTGCAGCGAAAGTGTAAAATACTCAATGGCTTTGGGCAGATTATTTTGAGTGAAAGCCTCTGTACCAATCTGATAGAGCAAATACTGACGGGTTTCGAGCAATCGCGCGGTTGGATTTTTAATTTTCAGGATTGATTGATAGGCTGCTTCATAATTTTTAGTCGTCATATACACTGTAGCCAGATAATCGTAGGCTTTAACAGTATATTTCGAATTAGGAAATTCGTTCAGCAATTGTTCAAAAGCTGTAATCGATTCGCCAAAAGCGGTAGTGGTTTCGTAAGTTGTAAGTGCATAATTGTAAAGCGCTTCCTCGCGTACCGACTTATTGAAATTGGTGCGAAGAGCAGCTTCGTAAGCCAGGCGGGCATTTGTTTTATCGTTCAGACGCACATAAGCATTACCGAGATGCAGATACGCATTTTCAGTCATCTCGTCGGCTATGGTTGTGGTTTTCGACAGATAAGTCACTGCATTTGCATAATCTTTAGTCTGATAATACGAAAGTCCGAGCAAATACATATCGTTTCTGAGTACCTGAGGAGATATTTTCTCGTATTCTTTGAGGTAACCAATGGCTTTTACATAATCGCGTTTATCATACGCAATTTCACCCATAATGCGGTAAATCTCGGCATTGTTTTTATTACCGGGATTCGCAGCCAGCAAGGCATCGGCTCGTTCGTAAAGTTTATCGAACTCTTTCTGAGCATAATAAATCTGAATAATATAATACGGTACGATATTTTTGTATTCGGGCGTATTTTCAATTTTCAGAAATTCGGGTAAGGCTGCTGTGTAATTTCCCAAAGTATATTCGGCATAGGCATAATAATAAGTAGCCGAAAGATTGTAACGGCTCTTCATTTCTTTCAATTCTTTGAAAATAGTCAGCGCCAAATGATAATTTTTTGTTTCGAGACTGGCATAGCCTTTACAAAACAGAAAATCAACACGTTCGCGATTACCCAGACGTTTATCGTTTACATTATTGAAATAGGTAAGTGCCTGAGCGTATTGTTTTTTCTCGTATTCAAGCATACCGAGCATCACATTCGTTTTATCGAGAAACGGCGTGTAGGGATGTTTAAACAAATATGCTTTCAGCATTTTTCCGGCATCGTCCTGCTTCAGTTCGTAAGCATTAGCAGCCATATAATACTCAGCTTCCTGAATCTGTCCGGCATTTTTAGTGTCGGTTGTTTTCAGAAATTCTTCGAAGCTCCGATACGATGCTGCATACTTTCGCTGATTAAACAATTCCTTACCCTTGTTGAAAAGCACATCTTTGTGCGTATAAATAAGCGTATGCTGGGCATTTGCAAAGCCAGCCATCATACTTATTATCAAAGTGATTACGATAATTTTTCTCATCGGAATATTTCGTTAATTGATTTCAGATTTATAGAAATTAAAGCACATTAGTGCAAAGATACAATTTTCATTTAACAACAAAAGAATTCCGATACAATTCGACCGCTTTTTTTATGCTTTGCAGTCCGAAATCATCGGGATTCAAATCGGCTAAAGGTACGTAAAAACATTCGGCTACATCGTCGGCAGCCACAATATTCTCATAATCGGCAATACTGCATTCGTAAAACATATCGAGCGTGGGAATAGTCAGTCCGCTGTACAAATACTCATTTGGTAGCGAAAAAAGATATTTCAGCGTTACCGTTTCTGCGCCAAGTTCTTCTTTTATTTCGCGGGCGACAGCCATTTCGGCTGTTTCATTTGCATCAACAAAACCTCCGGGCAAATCGAGCGTTCCCATAGCCGGTTCCTTTGCTCTGCGACACACTAACAATTCCCGTGCCTGATTCAACACAAAAGCAGCTACGGCCGACGAAGGATTTACATAAAGAACAAAACCACAGTCAGCACATTTAAGCGACTTTTCGTTGTTCAGCAAAAACTGCTTCGAGCCACATACAGGGCAATATTTGAATAATTCGGAGAAATACATTTATAACGATTTGAGTGTTTGGATATTTAAGTTTTCATTCCTAAACCGGATATTTTTACTAACGGATAAAAGCAGTATTTTATTAGCCTTAAACAATATTTAAATGCAAAGATAGCGAAATTGTTTTTTTAATTTTCTTGGGGAATAATTCTGGTCGGCTGGAAAATCAGTATCTATATAACAAAACAATTATTACAAAAAAGCCTTAAATATGGTAGTCACATCCTGAATTGTTGAAAACTTTTCACTTAATGGGCTACTTTATTGCGTTTTATACAGTATTTTTGCAGAAATACAAATTCCATACAATGAGTCGGAAACTGACATATCCGGTCGATGATGAGGCGGGTGACATTATAAAACGTTACGAAAGTTTTTTAGAAGGAAAAGCTCCGGGATATTTCGACGTTGAAGAGCTCGAAGCCATTGTGGACTACTATCTGCGCAAGGGAAAAACCACCGACAGCAGCCGTGCACTCGAACTTGGGCTGAAACTTCATCCGGCAAGCAACGAGCTGAAAACCAAAAGAGCAAAGATATATCTTGCCTCGGGCGAAACGCAAAAAGCCATGCACATACTTGAGCCAATGAGTCAATCGGGCGACTACGAAGTGCAATTACTGCGCATCGAAGCCCTGTCACGCTCATCGCGTTACAAGGAAGCCCGTCTGGTAGCCGAAATGCTCGTAGCCTCGGAAACCGAAGACATCGACAATATCTGTCTCGACATTGCATTTATTTTCATCTCGCAATTCGATTTTGAAAGTGCATTGCATTTTTTGAAAACCGGCGATGCATTTTTCAACAAAAACATTGACCTGCTTTACGAACTGGCCTTTTGTTACGAACAAACCAGCGAGAATCTTCAAGCCATCGACACGTACAACCGCATCATTAACATCGATTCCTATTCGTCGGAAGCATGGTTTAATATGGGGCAGGTTTATTTTGCCGAACAGGATTTTGCAAATGCCATAAATGCATACGATTTTGCGCTGGCAATCAACGACAACGACCCGCTCACCACATTACAAAAAGCACATGCTCACTTTCAGAACGGCGAATATACTGATGCCATCGACACATATAACGAATATATAAAATCGGCTATCGACCTGTGGCAGGTGCACTTGTTTATAGGCGAAAGCTACGAGCGACTTGAGCAATTCGACAAAGCCATTGAGCATTACAATCTATCGCTCAAAGAATTACCCGACAACTACGAAGCGCTTACAGGGCTGGCCGTTTGTTATCTGGAAAAAGAAGATTTCGAAAAAAGTCTGGCCTATGTGCAACTGGCCATTGCAGCCGATGAAAATTCGGCGGATGCATGGGTTTATATGGCAGAGGGATTGATAGGGCTGAACGACATCGACAATGCCCTTCTGGCTTATCTTAAAGCCATTACGCTCGATCCGAATCAACCCGACACGCTTATGGCCATAGCCAATATCTGTATGGATAAAATGGAGTACGAAACGGCTCTAAAATACTACATGACCGCTTACGACCTCGACAACACACTCGAACATATCGATTTATTTATCGCGGTAGCACTTTGTAAAACAGGAAATTTCAAAAGCTCGAAACTGTATTTACAAAAAGCTATCGAACAAAACCTCGATGCCAGTGGTTTATTTCTGGAACTTTGCCCCGAAGCCATACTTCATGGCTTTTTCGATTAAATACTTTTTACTGTAAGTAATTATACATGAACAAGAAAATCATTATTCTTTTCTTTATCCTGCTTTTTGCAGGAAATGCATTCTCTCAAACTACGGCAGCGGACAGCGTTCAAACATCGCCAAGTATTATTCAACAGGTTGAAAAATGGTACGAAGAAAACATGAACTACTTCAGCATCACAGCACTGATGACTGTCGAAAGCTCATTTATCCCCTTTCCTTCCGAGGTGGTAATTCCACCGGCAGCTTACATTGCAAGCAAACCCGGCAGCCATCTGAATATTTTTCTGGTGGTGCTTTTTGGTACATTGGGTGCGCTTATCGGCGCATTTATCAACTACGGATTAGCCATTTGGCTGGGTCGACCTATCATGTATAAAATAGCTGACAGTAAAGTTGGCAAAATACTGTTGCTCAGTAGCGAAAAAATTCAGAAAGCTGAAAAATACTTCAACGATCACGGTAAAACCTCTACATTTGTAGGTCGCCTTATTCCGGGCATCCGCCAACTTATATCCATTCCTGCAGGTCTAGCCCGCATGAATCTGGTAAGTTTTACCATCTACACCACGCTTGGCGCCTGCATCTGGAACATTATTCTTGCATTACTCGGCTATATTGCTCACGGACAGGCTGATTTGATTGACAAATACAGCCACGAACTCAGCTATGCAATTCTGGGACTTATTGCATTGATAGCCATTTATTACGGCATTAAGTTTTTAAGAAAAAAGAAAAAATAAATAACCGTAAATTACCGTCGATGCGCAAATTCGGACTTATAGGCTTTCCTTTGGGACATTCTTTTTCAAAAAAATTCTTTAGCAAAAAATTTGAAAACGAAAGTATTGATGCCCGATACGATCTTTACGAACTCACAAATATCGGCGAATTTCAGAACTTGAGAAACAGCGTAGAACTCTCAGGACTTAATGTCACCATTCCCTACAAGGAGCAAGTCATTCCGATGCTCGACAGGCTCGACGACACAGCAGCTCATATTGGAGCGGTAAATGTAATTCGCTTCGATTACGACAAAAACGGTAAAACAACGCTCACCGGATTTAACACCGACGCCGTAGGATTCGAAAACTCGCTGAAACCATTTCTGAAATCTTATCATAAAAAAGCGCTGATCCTGGGAACAGGTGGCGCCTCGAAGGCCATTTTATACACGTTACAAAAACTGGGTATTGAATGCCGCTATGTTTCGCGCACTGTTAGTAAAGGACAACTCACATACAGCGACCTAAACAAAGAAATAATTGATGACAATTTATTAATCATTAACGCAACACCGCTTGGCACTTTTCCTAAAACGGATGTTTGTCCGGACATTCCTTATCAGTTCCTGACCGAAAAACATTTGCTTTTCGATGTGGTTTACAATCCTGCTGAAACATTGTTTATGAAAAAGGGCCGCGACGCCGGCGCCACAGCCCTTAACGGGGAAGAAATGCTGATAGGTCAGGCTATTGCAGCCTGGGAAATCTGGAACAGATAAGTTCCGGAAAACTACAAGTTAATCCAACCTGCTTTTTCTTTTTGAGCAGAAGTAAGTTGCTTCATAATACGTTTTTTTGCCTTTGCAGTTACCTGCTGACGGTCGAGCAAAAGGTTCAGCACCTTACGTTCAGCCCTTTTAATTTGTTTGTCGCTGAGTTTTTCTTTTTGCGACTTCAACTGCTGATTTGTATTTCTGATACGGGCATCAATCTTTGTTAATTTCTTATCACGAGAGGATTCGATTCGCAAAATCCGACCTTCCTGCTTACTGCTCAAATCGCTTACCGAACCGGTAATTGTACCATAACCATTGATCAGACTCTCGAAAGCAGCACTCATTTCAGCGGGCAGGTTATCGGCTAAAAGAACCGGCCTTTGCCGACCCGCCGCATTATTTGTCTGAGCTCGCAGCACACTTGCAGTCCCGAGTAAAAGGACTGCAAAAAGCATATAAATTATTTTCTTCATAATTTCATAAAAGTTTATTGTTTCAATATGTTACTTTGGCATTGGTTTGTTTACAATAAGTCTGCCAAAAGGTTTCACATCAACAGGCGAAGCCAGCTTCAAAGGCGTTTTCTTTACCGAAGGCGCCAATGAAACACTTCCTGTAATTTGGGTCACGGCTTTGTTAAGCAACGATTCGCGTAAGTCGCCCATTGAATAATTATAGGTATCGGGCACACTGAAATCGGGCACAAAACCAGTTGTAAAATCACTTCTTCGGTCTTTGTTGAAATATTTCAGAATAATCGGCATAAAAGCCCAATCGTTTTTGTCATTTTCCTCATCGTTTACCAATGTCGAACCCACATTTTTACCAACCGTTACATCTCCAATCAGAACACAAGTAATATAAGGTTTCAGACTATTGATAACCATTTCGCTGGCCGAAGCAGTACGACGACCTGTGAGGAAATAAATACGATTCAGCTGATTACCCACATTTTGCACAGGGATAGTGGCAGCAGCAGGTTTTGACACAGATATATTAGTGGCAAAATAATCGACAAACGGATTACCGGCGTTTTGTTTTTTAAACTCATCACTGTTAAAGTAATTTGTGTAGTTCCGATTATATTCAGTGTACGAAAACACTTTATTTGCAGCCAGATCGGGCACAAGCATACTTCCCATGTGTACTGCCGATGACATCATGCCGCCACTATTATAGCGAAAATCCACGATTAACTCCGAAATTCCCTCCTGTTTGAAACGACCAAAAGCCTCATTCAGTTCCAAATCGTATTTCAAAGTTTCATCTCCGTTATCGTTGCTAAAGAAGTTATATACTAAATAACCAATTTTTTTATTATCAACAGTGTATACAGTATCGAGATAAACAGGATTTTCCTGATAATTCTTAACTTTTGTCACTGTTACAGTTGCCCCATCCTGCCACTGACCATTGAGTGGCTCTGTAAAAGTCAGGGTAAACGATGCTGAACCATTGGTAAATGCAGCTATTAAATCGCTGTAATTATCAACTGTAATTTGAGTACCGTTTATTTTTCTGAAATATTTTCCACGCGTTGCACCCGCAGCAGCTGCCGTAGTGCCCGGCTTGGTGTAAAGCACCACACCTACCACATTGTTGTTGGATTCACTTTCGCGGTAAAGCTGAAATTCAAAACCCGGATCGGCTTCGCTCACACCATGCAGACTGTTCAGAATTTCAGTATAATTATCAAAGATTGCCGAAAAGCGGTCGTCCTGATAAATCAGCGTTTCGAAATAGTTATCGGGACTTTCAGTAGAACTTTTATAGGCCGGCAGTTCATTATTCCAATAATACAGCATCGACATATTGTCGTGAAGCCAACGGTTTACGTACTTATTAAGAGACTTGGAATCATTCAGATCTTCATCGCAACCAACAAGAAGCAACAACATCATAAAAAATAAAACGCTTTTTTTCATGTTTCGGAGATTTTTTAATTTAAAGATAAATTCGATGTAAATATGGCTGCAAATATAATCATTTTGTTAACACCAGCAATTTATATCCCAAAAATTGCTCCGGAACAAATAAAGTGAGATCGTACATAGTATGACCATACACATTATTTCCAGCGATTAAAACCACTCAATAATTCAAACAGAATCACCTATGCAACATCAGTAATGCCAATGTAATATATTCTTATCATGGCTGAAACAGAGGTTTCGTAATTTTGCGGCATCAAAACCAGGAAATAATTAAGTTCAATGAGACTAAACTTTTTTTACCGCTCTTTAATCGTATTGTTATTCAGCATTTTTGCTCAAATCACTTTTGCTCAGACGGGCATTCAGGGCATAGTAATGGACAAAAAATACAAAGAGCCGCTAACCGGAGCGGCAATTTTAATTGAAGGCACAACCAACGGAACCACTGCCGACATCGATGGCAACTATACTTTAAATGTAAATCCGGGAAAATATACCCTTGTAATTTCCTATGTATCTTATAAAAGCCAGAAAATTGCAGACGTAATAGTTCAAAGCGGAAAAACAACCACTGTGAACATCGATATGGAAGAGGCAGCACTAATGCTCGAAAGTGTACAGGTAGTAGCCCAGGCACGCACCGACACCGAACTTTCGATGCTGAAAAGTGTCCGCACAGCCGTTCAGGTGGTAAATGGCATCTCGTCGCAACAGATAGGCAAAACACTCGACCGCGATGCTTCGGAAGTGGTAAAACGCGTGCCGGGAGTCACCATCCAAGACAATCGCTTTATTGTGGTTCGCGGACTAAACCAGCGCTACAACAATGTGTGGCTCAACAACGCCGCCACTCCGAGTAGCGAAACGGATGTAAAAGCTTTTTCGTTCGACGCCATTCCGAGCAATATGATAGATAATTTATTGATATACAAAAGCGGATCGCCTGAGCTTTCGGCCGAAGCTACCGGAGGATTTATAAAAATTTCCACTAAAAACATTCCGGATGAAAATTTTGTAAATGCCGAATACGGAGCTGCCTACAACGACCAAACTACTTTTGGCGATGCTTATTTCCTTCCTTTCCAAACAGCCGATCTATTTGGTTTGGGCGCAGCTTCGCGCAATACAGCCAAGAGTTTTCCAAAAAGTCTCAACGGTGTGAATCCCACTCAACGCGATGCTTATGCATTACAACTCAGCAACCGCTGGATAGCACAAAAAACGATGGCCTTACCCAATCAGAAACTCGGTTTTGGTATTGGACGCAAATGGAACCTCGATGGAGGCGCTAAACTCGGGACAATTACTTCGCTCAATTACAGCAATTCGTACAGTACACGCAACAACATGACCAACAACATGTACGAACGCTACGACGCTGATACAGAAACAGCAACTCCCATGTACGAATATCTGGCCGATATTTATAGTCGCGATTTCAAACTGGGACTGATGCACAACTGGGCTTACCAAACCACCAATGGAACCCGGCTTGAATTTAAAAACATCTTCAATCAGTTGGGAGTGGACAAATCTGCCATTACCGAAGGCTGGAATAATAACCGTCAGGGGAATTTTATTTATTACAGCAATCAGTATTCGGCCCGAACCACTTACTCAGGACAAATAAGCGGAAATCACAAACTGCAAAACAGCGACGACCGCAAACTCGACTGGAATCTGGGCTACGCTTATGCTAACCGTATTGAGCCTGATCGCCAGAATCGCAGCATGAAACAAAATGCTGCTGGAGTGTACGAATATGCACTGCCCGACGTACCCAGCATCAACGAGTTGGGACGACTATACATGACAAACCACGAACATGTAGCCACCGCAGCGCTTAATTACGAACACAAGTTATTGCTTGGCGATATTTCCAGCACCCTGAAAACAGGACTATACAACGAATACAAAACCCGTAATTTTGCCGAGCGAAGCATTACGTACCGCAAAGCCTACGGACCGTTTTCTGATTCGGAAGTGAATGCGATTGATTTCGAAACGCTTTTCACCGAACCTTATCTGGGAGCAAACAAAGTGCTCAGCATCGACGAACAAACGAACATTGCCAACAGTTATCAGGCTTCGGCATTACTCTCGGCCGGATATCTGAACCTCTCACTTCCACTTGGAAGATTCAGTCTGAACGGTGGCGTGAGAGCTGAGTACAACCGCTTACAGCTTCAGGGATATTATAATGTAAGTTCGCCGGTGAAAGTAGATGAACCAAATCTAAATTTCTTTCCATCGTTCAACAGTAGCTTTAATCTGAATGAGAAAAATCTGCTTCGCCTGGCTTATGCGCATACCATCAATCGTCCGGAATTTCGCGAAGTTTCTCCATTGAGTTATTATGACTTTACCGAGAAATTCTCTGTACGCGGAAATCCGAATCTAACAGATGCCTCCATTCATAATGTCGATTTTCGCTTCGAACATTATCCCACACCAAACGAAACCTTTACATTGGCAGCCTTTTTCAAACACTTCCAAAACCCGATTGAAATGGTGAATGTGGGCACGAGCGAATTTTCGTTCGACAATGCAAAAGCCGCAGTCAATTACGGTTTGGAGCTGGAACTGAAACGTTCACTCGAGAAGCTTATCGGACTCAGGAACTTCAGTGCCAGCATCAACGCATCATACATTTTTAGTAATGTGGAATTTGAAAACACCGAAACCGAACGCGCACGACCACTTCAGGGACAATCGCCTTATGTACTAAATGCATCATTGTTTTATCAAAACGACAAAGCGGGAATTTCGTCATCGATTATGTACAACACTATGGGCAAACGCATTATGGTGGCAGCACAACTCAATCAGTCGCAGGTTGTCATTCCCGACATTTACGAGATGCCACGACATGTACTCGATTTTTCGTTCAATAAAAAAATCGGAAATCACATTGAACTGAAATTTGGCATAAAGGATCTACTTGCACAGAACTATGTGACACAACAAACTTACGAATATGTAAAAAACGGCGAAAACAAATCGGCCATATTGCGCAACAAGGTTTACAACAATGGTCGTACATGGTCGGTGGGTCTTAGCTGGAAGCTGTAATCATTCTAAAAAACAACAAAACGAGACAATTCATCTTTTGCCGGGTACACTTTTACTTAAAAAGCCTTAACTTTGCACCCGATTTCAAAAAGATGAATTGTTATGCGTTTTCAACCCAAATTACTCAGCACACTAAAAAACTACTCTAAGGAGTTGTTTTACAAGGACCTGATGGCGGGTATTATCGTAGGTATTGTGGCTCTTCCCCTCGCCATTGCTTTCGGTATCGCTTCAGGTGTCACTCCCGAAAAAGGTCTGTTCACAGCCATTATTGCAGGTTTTATCATTTCATTCCTCGGAGGCAGCAAAGTACAAATCGGAGGTCCGACAGGAGCTTTTATTGTAATTGTATATAGCATTGTTCAGGAGTTTGGCGTTACCGGACTGGCTATTGCCACCATGATTGCCGGCGTAATGCTTATTGCCATGGGACTTTTAAAACTTGGCAGCGTCATTAAATTCATTCCGTTTCCTGTAATTGTTGGCTTTACAAGCGGGATAGCGGTCACCATTTTCAGTACTCAGATAAAAGATCTTCTCGGCTTACAAACCGGCGAAATGCCCGGTGATTTTCTGTCGAAATGGGGCGTTTACTTCCAAACTTTCACCAGCATTAACTGGTGGGCTGCTGCTGTCGGAATAGTTTCAATAGGGATTATCGCGCTTAGTCCGAAGATTTCAAAAAAAATTCCCGGTTCGCTCATTGCGATTGTATTAATGACTGTGATCGTATATTTTCTACGCGAAAAATTCGGCATTACCGCCATTGAAACCATTGGTGATCGGTTCACCATCGACCCTTCGCTTCCGAAAGCAGCTGCACCTGTAATAAATTTCGAGGTCATCGAAACACTCTTGCCCACAGCATTCACCATTGCCATGCTTGGCGCCATCGAATCACTGCTTTCGGCCACTGTAGCCGATGGTGTAATTGGAGATAAGCACAACTCAAACACCGAACTTATTGCACAGGGCGTAGCCAATGTGGTCACACCTATTTTCGGAGGCATTCCTGCTACCGGAGCCATTGCACGCACCATGACCAACATTAACAATGGAGGACGGACACCTGTGGCCGGAATTATTCACGCAGTGGTTTTGCTGTTGATTCTTTTGTTTCTGGGCGACCTTACCAAACACATTCCTATGGCTTGTCTGGCCGGCGTGTTGGTAATTGTTTCGTACAATATGAGTGAATGGCGCACTTTCAAAGCGCTGATGAAAAATCCAAAATCGGATGTGGCTGTGTTGATAGCTACTTTTTCACTCACAGTCATTTTCGACCTGACTATCGCCATCGAAATCGGTCTTTTACTCGCTGTTGTTTTGTTTCTGCGACGAATCTCTGAAACCTCAGGTGTTTCAATTTTCAAAAGCGAGATTGACGAAGCCGACTATGTGGAAGGCTCTTCAGATACAGAAAAACTGCAATTATCAAAAGGCGTGGAAGTATACGAAATTGAGGGACCATTCTTCTTTGGAGTTGCTAACAAGTTTGAAGAAACCATGAAGCAAATTGGCGATAAGCCTGCAATTCGTATTATTCGAATGCGCAAAGTACCGTTTATCGATTCTACCGGCACTCATAATCTCGAAAATCTGATCAAGATGTCGCAAAAAGACAAAACCCAAATTCTGCTTTCGGGCGTAAACGAGAATGTAAGAAATGTATTGATAAATGTTGGTATCGAAAAACTCCTCGGAGCTGAAAATATTTATCCTAATATCAACGAAGCACTCGACAGAGCTAATGTATTGCTCAGCAAAAAATAAAGGAATTAATCACAATAAAAAAACGACCGAAAAAGCAAATCCTTTTTCGGTCGTTTTTTGTATCAATTAATTTTTTCTCACTTTTCTGAGAGTCTTACTGTTTCAGCAATTTCCTGCATTTCTTCAGGCGACAACTTCAGCTTTGGATTCCGGAAGTTCATATCCGATTCTGATTTAATCGGAATAAGATGAATGTGTGCATGAGGCACTTCAAGACCAATCACAGCCACACCTACCCGCACACAATCCATGTGCTTTTGAAGTGAAGCAGCTACTTTTTTGGCAAACACCATCATATCCGCCAGCATTGCATCGTCAAGGTCGAAAAGATAGTCAGTTTCCTGTTTGGGCACCACCAGCGTGTGCCCTTTTGTCATTGGGTTTATGTCCAGAAAAGCAAAAAAACGATCGTCTTCCGCAACTTTGTAACAGGGAATTTCACCTGCAATAATGCGACTAAAAATGGTCATGGCTTTAAAATTTAAATTTTCGGACAAAAAAAAAATCACAACGAAATCTCAACCACTTCGAATTCCATAACACCAGAAGGTACAGTTACTGTTGCCTTTTCTCCTATTTTTTTACCCAGTAAACCTTTGGCAATAGGCGTGGTAACCGAAAGTTTACCCTCCTTCAGGTTGGCTTCACTTTCCGATACAATCATGTACGACATCATCTGACCTGTTTTCACGTTTTTGATTTTCACACGTGTCAGAATCTGTACTTCATTCGTATTGATTTTTGATTCGTCGATCATACGGGCTGAAGCAATGGTTTCCTTGAGCAGCGAAATTTTCATTTCGAGCATTCCCTGTGCTTCCTTAGCGGCGTCGTATTCGGCATTTTCCGAGAGGTCGCCTTTGTCGCGGGCTTCGGCTATTTGTTTCGAAATGGCAGGACGCTGTACTCTTTCCAGTTCATTCAGTTCCTCAACAAGTTTCTTATAACCTTCGGCGGTCATATAAGTTACTGCCATAATTTTTTCTCCTTTTAAATTTTAAATGTTCAATTTATATACTGTGTAAACAAAAAAGAATTCCGACAAATAAGCCGGAACTCCTGAATAGTTGTATTTATTATCTTGCAAATATACGAGCTATTTTTCGTGTTTCAAACCATCAAAACAGTGTTTTAAAACATTGTTTAAAACCGCATGAATGTAATTGGTTTAATATTTACGATTAAAAATTTCGCTATAAATAAAAGCTCTTCTTGCCTGCTCTACCGTTTCAAGCTCCACTGTCATCGTCGAAACCTGCTCTTCAGGCATATCAATATCAATTTTACTTCTGGGCGATTTTTTAATCCGAAGTTCCATTGTATCATTCATACTATCAAAAACTTTATGAACGGGTTTTTGCGGAGCGGCAGTCATCTTAACTGTCGGAACAAAAACCGGTTCGGGAACTATAGTTTTCTCACGGAAAATATCCTTGAACTCTTCGTCCGCATCATTCAGTTCATCATCGGGTGGAAGTGGCATTGCCTGCGCAGGCTTCTTCTTTTTGAAGAGACTACTCAAAGCAGCAATCGCAATCACGATTAAATAAATATAGTCACCAAAGTCTTCCATAAGATTAACTGTTTGTGCCGACAAATATAATAAAACCTTTTGGATAAAAAAAGTTTCAGACTTTACACAAAAAACAATGGGTAACTTCACAGCCACCCATTGCACATTTTAACCTAAACCTTAACTATGAAAAATTTATCTGTTTGTTTACTTTGCAAAGATGCACTCTTTTTTTGTAACTACCAAACTTTTACAAAGAAAAATAATAAAAATATTTTTTTGATTACATAACACATTACATATACTATTATAAAACAAAAAATTAAATAATAAAAAACGAACTGTTTTTTAACTCAACACTTTATAATTTATTTTTAAACGTACAATTTAATGCTACTTTTCATACTATAAAAGTCACATTTACTCCAAAGTTAACAGGCAATAATTCTTTGTTATCAGGTTTCAAAATAAAAACAAAGAAGGTGATTCCGAAAGTTCAGATAAAAACACATTTTCCGGCTCTATTTTTTCAATATCAAACGACCAAAATTATCCTCTTCGAGCTGCCCATCATCAAGCAAAAAACGTATTACTTTGACTATTTTCTGTTCTTTAATACCCGATTTACGAACCAGTGAAGTGATAATGGAAGGTTCGGCTTCGAGCATTTCACGGATTCGCCTGGTGATGGCCGAAAATTCATCATCCGACACAGCATTTTCTTTATTTTTCAGGCAAATGTCGCACTGTCCACAAGGTTGCGTATTTTTCTCTCCAAAGTACGACAACAACACCTGGCTTCTGCAGTTTATTTCTTCCTGAGCATAATCGAGTATACTTTTCACCCTCGACACATATCTTTCGCGACGGTCATCGTAAGCCTCTTTACTCAGCACCAAACGCCCGGAGTCTTCACGTTCGCGTGTAAAAGTCAGAAAAGGTGTTTTCTTACGGGGAATATACTGAACAATCCTGTCCTTCGAAAGCGCAATCAACGCCTCGTAAACCTGCTCACGCGTCCAACCAAGCCGTTTTGCAAGCACATCCTCGTCGATATAAGCCGGATCGGTAAAAAGGCCGGTATACGAACGCAGCAAAATATGTATCAATTTTTCCTGCTCAGCACTGTTTTTTACTTTATACAAATCATCTTTCCCAACTACAAAAAGCACCCGGGAAGAATTATCCTGTTCGTCGGTAAGATCCACGTAACCGGCTTGTTGCAATATTTTCAGACTATTATATGTAATCAGAATGGGCAATTTAAAGCGACTGCAAAAATCGGCAATATCGAAAGCAAACACAGCATCGAGCCCGGAGCCCACGCCCACCTGCAGATAATTGGCAAGTGCCTCGTACACTTTCACAACCATCTCTTTACCCGGAAATGAGTCGGAAACACGTTTGCGCATTTTCACCGCATCACCATTGTTGTAAAGAATTACAGCAAAAGCCTTCTTCTCGTCACGTCCTGCCCTGCCCGCTTCCTGAAAGTAAGCTTCAATGGAATCAGGCAAATCGAGATGCACCACTGAACGCACTTCTGCCTTGTCGATGCCCATGCCAAAAGCATTGGTAGACACAATAACCCTGGTTTCATCATTTTTCCAGCGCAATTGTCGCGCATCTTTCACCTGATTGGTCAGTCCGGCATGAAAATGCTCCGCGCTCACTCCATTTTGCACCAAAAAATCAGCAATCTCCTTTGTTCGTTTTCGGTTGCGTACATACACCACCGAAGTTCCGGGCACATTTTTCAGAATTTTAAGCAGATACTCCTCCTTATTTTCGGTTGTGCGCACCACATAAGCCAGATTGCTGCGATGAAAACTTTTGCGAAATACATTTTTTTCTTTGAACTGGAGTTTTTCCTGAATATCGTCCACCACTTCGGGTGTGGCAGTAGCCGTAAGCGCCAGCACAGGCACAGCGGGCAAATACTGTCGCACTTCTGCTATTTTCAGATACGAAGGACGAAAGTCGTAGCCCCACTGCGAAATACAGTGCGACTCGTCAACAGCCAGCAGACAAACCCGCATAAGCTTAAGCTTTTCAATAAACGCAGGCGTGGCTAGTCGCTCAGGCGACACATAAAGAAACTTGTAAGCTTCGTGCACGGCATTTTCGAGCACGCGCTGAATTTCATTGGAAGTCATTCCTGTAAAAATGGCTGCTGCGCTTATCTCCCGACGTTTGAGGTTTTCCACCTGATCTTTCATCAGTGCAATCAGAGGTGTCACCACAATACAAACGCCTTCCATAGCCAGAGCCGGTACCTGAAAAGTAAGCGATTTACCACCGCCCGTAGGCATTAAACCGAGCGTATCGCGCCCTGAGGCCACACTTTTAATAATGTCGCCCTGCAACGCACGAAAATTATCGTAGCCCCAGTATTGTTTCAGTATGGTAGTAAATTTCTCCATTCGTAATAAATTGCTATATTCGTTAATGCAAAAATACAAATTAAGTATGAAAACATCCCACAAAAAAACCTTTGTATCATTTTTATTTATTCTGTACGTTATTCCATTTCGGAGTAAAGCATATTTAGTTTCTTTTGCATAAGGAAACAGACAATTCAAAAACACTCAAAAAAACTATTCTAAATACACATAAGTAACCGATAATTAATATTGATCTATTTTTCACCACATAGTCCACAGTAGTTTTTAGAGTAAGAGAAAAGACAAAGAACACATAGTATTATCCCGAAAACGGGATAATTTCAGAGCTAAAAAAGTATCGTCAGATACTTTTACTATGTGAACTAAGTCTTTTTCCTCAATAATTTCTATGTGTTCTATTGTGTTAGAAATATATCGTTAAATATTTCAATATACTTTTATCCAAAATAATTATCTTATAATGAGAAAAATACTTATTATTCTTTCGATTTTCGCAGTTTATACAGCCAACCTTACCGGACAAAAAAGCACCATCGATTTATCGGGAAAGTGGAGATTTGCTCTTGACGCTTCAGACAGAGGAATGCAGGAAAAATGGTTTCAAAAAAACCTGACTGACGAAGTGCAACTTCCGGGTTCGCTGGTCGACAACCTCAAGGGCGACGATATTTCGCTCACCACTAAGTTTACAGCCAGCATTTACGACAGTTCGTGGTATCATAATCCTTATATGGCAAAATTTCGCCAGCCGGGCAATATTAAAGTTCCATTCTGGCTTACGCAAAACAAATATTATGTAGGTCCGGCATGGTATCAGAAAGAAATTCAAATTCCATCCACATGGCGCGGTCAGGAAATCATTCTTTTTCTGGAAAGAGTGCATTTCACAAGCCACATATGGATCAACGGAAAGGAAGCCGGCACCAACAATTCGCTGACCACAGCACATAGATTTAATGTAACGCATTTTGTGAAACCCGGCAAAAACATCTTGTCCATTTGCATCGACAACCGAATGAAAGATGTGGATGTGGGCGCAAATTCGCACAGTATCACCGATCACACACAGGGCAATTGGAACGGCGTGGTGGGCAAAATTGAACTTCAGGCTTACGACAAAATCTCATTTGACGATATTCAGATTTTTCCCGATTTGAAAAACAAACAGGCAAAAATAAAAGTAACCATACGTAATAGCACAGGAAAAGCGCACAAAAGCACCATAGTATTTTCAGCTAAGAGCTTTAATTCTGAGAAAAAACACACTGTAAAACCTGTTAGTTTCGACCTGAACATTTCCAAATCCACGGAAATTCAGCATTTTGAATATATACTTCCAATGGGTAACGAAATGCTGACCTGGGATGAATTTGATCCGGCATTGTATAAACTCAGCGCCGAACTAAAAAGCGACAAACTCAGCGACAAAAAAACGGTACAATTCGGGATGCGCGAAATCAGCATCGAAGGAAAGTATTTTTACATCAACGGACGAAAAACCATGCTCAGGGGCACAGTGGAAAATGCGCTTTTCCCGCTTACAGGCTATCCTCCAATGGATGTGGATGCGTGGGAACGAGTTTTCCGTATTTGTAAGACCTACGGGTTAAACCACATGCGCTTTCACTCCTACTGCCCGCCGGAAGCGGCTTTTGTAGCAGCTGATAAAATTGGTTTTTACCTGCAACCCGAAGGACCAAGCTGGCCAAACCACAGCACACAACTGGGACGCGGATTGCCGATTGATAAATATTTAATGGACGAAACCATCAGGCTGACCAGGGATTTCGGGAATTACGCCTCCTTTACCTTTCTGGCTGCGGGCAACGAACCACGCGGAAACTGGGTTCCGTGGGTAAGTAAGTTTGTGAATTTCTGGAAAAAAACGGATACACGAAGGGTTTATACCGGTGCTTCGGTAGGACAAAGCTGGTCGTGGCAACCTGCCAACCAGTTTCACGTAAAAGCCGGAGCACGCGGACTCGAGTGGAGCCGCTCACGCCCCGAAAGCATGAGCGATTACCGTCAGCGCATCGACAGCATTAAGGAACCTTATGTGTCGCACGAAACCG
>JAVEXN010000015.1:0-96818 GCA_034004015.1 Paludibacter sp. | reverse complement strand
CGTATGAAACTGAAAATTGTTTCCATTGCTTTTTCACTTGAAGTAAAAAAGCCATTTATCTCCGAAAGTATTATTGTATCTTTGTGTCGCAGCATATTATTTTGGTTTTGTTTGGCGACATAAAGTTACTGAAATTCAGCGACTTTACCAAAATTCTATGCTGCTGTTTTTATATAAATCAGCAAGTTATTATACTTGCGAAAGTTGAGTTATTGATAGTACCGAATAAAAGACAAGCAAAAGCTATGGAGTGATCTTTATTTTCGAATCACTCTGTGGCAACATTTTTTTTGATAGAAGAAATAATTAATTCAACAAAACAACTATCTGAATTCACAAAAAGCCGAGTGTCATAAATTGCATAAAAAGTATTTTATTGATAATTCTTAGCATTATTTGAGATTATAGCTAAAAAAATATTCATACATTTGCACAAGGCCTGAAAACTAATATAAAACAATGCAAAGAAAAACTTACAATTACAACAATTCTCAACTATTCGCTTTGGTTGCCCTTCGCGTACTTATCGGTTGGTATTTTCTCTACGAAGGACTTGTAAAATTCCTCAATCCCAATTGGACATCGCTCGGATATCTCAAAGATTCGCAGGGTTGGTTCTCTCCCGTTTTTAATTTCATTACCGAACATGACTTTTTAATGACGCTGGCTGACAATGTGAATATCTACGGTCTCACCATCATCGGGTTGCTGCTTATTGTGGGGCTTTTCACAAAAGTGGCCGGTTTTGGAGCCGTTTCTTTACTCGCAATGTATTACTTATCGCACCCACCATTGCTTAACGCTGTGTATATGCTTCCTACCGAAGGTTCATATTTATGGATTGATAAAAATATAATAATGCTTTGTGCTGTGGTGGTTTTAATACTATTTCCAACTTCCACTCAGATTGGTCTCGACCGCATTATTTTCAAAAAGAAATAAAAGCAACTAAAAATCTCAAGCAACAAACCAAGATATGTCCGAAAATCATAAAGATAAATCCACATCTGACAAAACATCAAAGAAAACACATTCCGAAGGGCGCCGTAATGCGCTGAAAACCCTTGCCACCATCCCGGTATTGGGTGCAATGGCTTATGGAGTGTACAAAAAGAAAACAACCGAGAACAAGAATCATTTGGCAGGAAGCATTTTCAATACTGAAGCAAAGCCTGCGGTAATGGACGTGCAACCCGGAGGAAAAAAAATCCGCATCGGTGTGATTGGTTATGGTGGACGCGGAGCTTATCTGTTGCAGGCGCTTGGGTTTGCCACGCCCGACTATATCAGCGATTTGAAGGAGCAGGCTAAAACCGATCCCGACAATACCCGCTACAAAGATTTTCTGGAGCAGGACGATTTGAATGTGGAGGTAACAGGTGTTTGCGATATTTTTGAAGCCAACACCAAAGCGGCTGTGCTGGCCGGAGCCAACCTGAAAAGACAAGGCAAAGGCGCAAAATTTGCTAAAATGCCTACAGTTTACAAAAACTACCGCGAATTGCTCGCCGCACCCGACATTGATGCTGTGATTATTGCCACGCCCGACCATTGGCATGGCACTATGACCATAGAAGCTGCACGCGCCGGAAAGCATATTTATGTGGAAAAACCGCTAACATGGACTGTGCCTGAGACTTATCTGGTGGAAGAAGCCATAAAAAACAGCAACGTGGTTTTCCAGCTTGGGCATCAGGGCCGTCAGATTGAAATTAATCACCGCGCCAAACAAATGATTGCCGAAGGCATGATAGGCAAAGTGACTTTGATGGAAGTAAGTACAAACCGTAATGACCCGAACGGCGCATGGGTTTATCCGATTCATCCCGAAGGCAATCCATCGACCATAGACTGGAAACAGTACGAAGGCGACCCGCAACGCATCAAGGAATATATGGAATATATGACTTCGACCGGACTTGCAAAATACGTAGGACCAGATGCACGCGACAAATTCAGTCCCGAACGATTTTTCCGCTGGCGTTGCTGGTGGGATTACAGTACCGGACTCAGCGGCGACCTTTTTACTCACGAATACGATGCCATGAATCATATTCTCGATTTGGGAATCCCGGCTTCGGCAAGCTCGGCTGGTGGTGTTTATTTCTTTAAAGATGGACGAACTGTTCCCGACGTGCTACAATCTACTTTCCTTTTCCCCGACCGCGACATGTGTCTGAACTACTCAGCCACATTAGCCAGTCAGAACGAACGTCCGCGCATCATTATGGGAACCGATGCTACCATTGAACTTGGTGGTACGCTGAATGTAAAAGTAGATCCGGCTTCGCAAAAATACAGAGATAAAATTGATCAGGGTATCATAAAACCGGGCGAAGTATTCTATCGTTACGCTTCGGGCAAAAGCATTGACGCACTCTCCTCGCCTACTGAAAAGTATTTTGCAGAACGTGGTTTGCTATTTTCGTATGTAGACGGAAAACGTTATAACACAACCTTTTTGCACCTGCGCGAGTGGCTCGAGTGCATCCGTCAGGGCAAACAACCTTCGTGCGACATAAAAGCTGCATTTGAAGAAGCCATCACGGCACACATGGGTACACGTGCTTATCTTGAAGGACGAACCATGTATTGGGATAAAGATAAACGCGTCATTACCAGAGGATAGAATTATAGAAAACATACACAACTAATTTATTTACCTTAAAAAAAAATATCATTATGTCGTCAAAAATGTCAAGAAGAAAGTTTCTGAAGGCCGGCTCCGTAGCTGCTCTCGGACTTACCGTAGTTCCATCTTCGGTACTGGGCAAAAGTTTCGGGCATGTTGCACCCAGCGACAAGCTTAATATTGCCGGTGTGGGAATTGGAGGACGCGGTTTTGGTGTGCTCAAAGGATTGCAAAGCCAGAACATTGTAGCACTTTGCGATACCGACTGGAAATACAGCGAACGTGTATTCAATCATTTCCCCAATGCCAAAAAGTATTACGACTATCGTAAAATGTACGAAGAACTGGGCAAAAGCATCGATGCGGTAATGGTGGCCACAGCCGACCATACACACGCTATTATTGCTGCAGATGCCATGACAATGGGAAAACACGTATATGTCGAAAAACCGCTGACGCATACAGTTTACGAGTCGCGCCTGCTGACTAATTTAGCTAAAAAACACAAATTAGCTACGCAAATGGGTAACCAGGGTGCTTCGGGCGAAGGTGTGCGCACTATTTGCAACTGGATTTGGAATGGCGAAATTGGCGAAATAACAAAAGTGGAAGCTTTTACCGATCGCCCTATCTGGCCACAGGGTTTGCCACGCCCTACCACTGTGGATAAAATTCCGAAAACAATGGATTGGGATTTGTTTATTGGCCCTGCTCCTATGCGTCCGTTTAACCACATTTACACTCCATGGAATTTCCGTGGCTGGTGGGATTTCGGTACAGGTGCGTTAGGCGATATGGCTTGTCATATTTTACATCCT
Source organism: Paludibacter sp. (assembly GCA_034004015.1). Taxonomy (GTDB): domain Bacteria; phylum Bacteroidota; class Bacteroidia; order Bacteroidales; family Paludibacteraceae; genus Paludibacter. Next base: position 93,368 of record JAVEXN010000015.1, on the reverse strand, counting down.
GTATTCAAAGGTTTACAACTTGGTTATCCAACCAAAGTTCAGGGAAGTTCCACAGTGCTTTATTCCGACAGTGCACCCAATGCCGAAATGGTAAAATACACTTTCCCTGCACGCGATAATATGCCAAAGGTAGCAATGCCCGAAGTAGAAGTTTACTGGTACGATGGCGGACTGCAACCTCCACGTCCGGCTGGCGTTCCTGCAGGTCGCAACCTCAACGACGATGGCGGTGGTGTAATTTTCCACGGTACAAAAGATACTTTGATTTGCGGTTGTTATGGCGTTCGTCCATGGCTTGTTTCAGGTCGTAAACCTGAGGTTCCCAACAAAGTGCGCGTGGTAAAAGAAAGCCACGAAATGGACTGGGTACGCGCTTGTAAAGAAAGTCCCGATTCGCGTATTGAAACAGCTTCACCATTCTCCGAAGCCGGACCATTCAACGAAATGGTGGTAATGGGAGTACTTGGTGTACGTCTGCAATCGCTCAATCAGGAACTGCACTGGGATGGCGTAAACATGAAATTCACCAACATTCCCGACGACGCCACAGTAAGTTTCATGGAAAAAGACGGTTTCAAAATTACCGATGGACACCCATCGTTCAACAAAACCATGTCGCCTCCTGTAAATGCAAAAGCATTTGCCGAACAACTTATTAAACACAATTATCGCGACGGTTGGAAATTGCCCGACATGCCACGTTAATCTCAAAAATCATTTTTCATTTACATAATCATTTAAAAAATAAAAGAATATGAAAAAGACAATTTATTTATTTATAATAATTTTTGCAGCTATGAGTTACACATCATGTGCAAATGCTTCGAAAAAAGAAGCAGCGCCCGAACAGGCACCGGCAGCACAGGACGAATGGATTACACTGTTCGACGGCACTAATTTTGAAGGATGGCGCGGTTATGGCCGTACCGATATGCCAAAAGCATGGACCATTGAAGATGGAGCACTGAAAATAAACGGCTCGGGACAGGGTGAAGCCGGAGCCAAAGATGGTGGCGACATTATTTTCGACCGTAAATTCAAAAATTTTGAACTTACTTTTGAATGGAAAGTGTCAAAAGGTGGAAATAGTGGTATTTTCTATTTGTCGCAAGAAGTTGAAGGCGATCCAATCTGGAAATCGTCGCCTGAATATCAGATTCTCGACAATGTAAATCACGTAGATGCCAAACTGGGCAAAGCCGGTAACCGTCAGTCAGCTTCACTTTACGACCTGATTCCTGCAGTTCCACAAAATTCAAAACCTTATGGCGAATGGAACACAGGTAGCATTACCGTTTTCAAAGGTACAGTATTGCATACTCAAAATGGCGAAAACGTAGTGGAATATCATTTGTGGACCGACGACTGGAAAAACATGATTGAAAACAGCAAATTCAAAGGCTGGGAAAACTTTATCAACGCCGGTGGCGAAAACCGCGAAGGATTTATCGGTCTTCAGGATCATGGCGACGATGTATGGTTCCGCAACATCAAAATCAAAATTTTAGACTAATCGCGATTTCAACTTATAAGCCTTCAGGCTGAGAGCACACGAAACGCAAAGCCCGGATTATTACAATTCAGCGCTTTGCGTTTCTTTATATTATTCAATAAAAAATTCAGCACAACATTTATATAATATGAAAAAATCAATATTTTTTATACTGTTTATCATGGCTGCCACCACTGCTATTCAGGCCAAAAAACCTGCAAAAAAAGACATTTTTCTACAGCTTTATTCTGTGCGCGACGACATTAAATCGGATTTCAACAGCACACTTACAAAAGTGGCAGCGATGGGCTACACCGGTATCGAAGCTGCAAACTACGACAACGGAAAGTTTTATGGTCTGACACCAGCGGCTTTTAAAAATGAAATTGAAAAACGTGGAATGAAAGTACTTTCGTCGCACACAGGCAAAGCGCTGAACGACAATATTTCGGAAACAAACTGGACTGAAACATGGGCATGGTGGGATACAGCCATTGCGGCGCACAAAGCAGCCGGAATGAAATATATTGTCACTCCCTGGATGCCAACAGTAAAAACGCTGGCCGACCTGAAAGCTTATTGCGATTATTACAACAAAATTGGCGAGAAATGCAATGCAGCCGGACTTCGATTCGGATATCACAATCACAATTTTGAGTTTTCGAAAATCGAAGGCGAAACCATGTACGACTTTATGCTGAAAAACACCGATCCTGCCAAAGTATTCTTTCAAATGGATGTGTATTGGGTGGTTCGCGGAGGTCAAAGTCCGGTGGATTATTTCAATAAATATCCGGGACGATTTGAACTGCTTCATATTAAAGACAATAAAGAGCTCGGACAAAGTGGAATGGTTGGTTTCGATGCCATTTTTCAAAATACAAAAAATGCCGGCACAAGATACCTGGTAGTGGAAGTGGAAAAATATAATTTTGATCCACTTATAAGTATTCAAAAAAGTCTCAATTATCTGCAAAATCATCCACTTGTAAAAAAGAGTTATAGCAAATAAATTGATTCTCAGAGTTCAATCTTTAAAAATAAAATTGAGCTTTTAAAATAACTCAAACAGCCACAAAATCGTAGTTGATGTTGTGGCTGTTCTGTTTGAATCAATTTTATGATAATTTGCGCTCACTCTCTCCTACTTTTCCATTTGATTAACCGATTCGGCAAGTCTTACAAACTCGCGACGATAACCATTCTGATCGTTTACTAATCCGTTGCGTGCAAGTTCGATCACTTTGGCGTAAGTGGCAGAGCCTTTAAAATCGGAATCGCGCAGCAGCTGACCAAACATAGCCACTGCCATTACAAATTTATAATCGTCCGAAGCTTCTTTGACCGATGCTTTTACGGGCACTTCAATTTTCTGACTGCTGTTGCTTTCGGGCTGTTTGTAGCGAAGTTTCACAGTCAGCAATTCATCGGTAAGCGAAGTGGGATTGCTTTTTTCCTTTTTGGCAGGCTGATATTTCAAATCGTCCACGCTACCAAAATTGCTTTCAACACCTACAGGTACAATTTCGTAAAGCGCTGTTACAGTGTGTCCCGATCCAAGCTCGCCCGCATCTTTGGTATCATCATTAAAATCTTCCTTATTCAGCAAACGTGTTTCGTAACCCACAAGCCGATAAGCATTTACCTGAGCAGGATTGAATTCCACCTGAATTTTTACATCTTTGGCAACCGTAAACATTGTACTTCCAAATTCATTCACCAGCACTTTGTTGGCTTCCTGAATATTATCGATATAAGCATGGTTTCCATTGCCTTTTTCGGCAAGCGTCTGAAGCTTTTTATCCTTATAATTACCCATTCCGTAACCAAGCACAGTGAGATATACACCCGTTTTTCGTTTCGATTCAATCAGGGATTCCAACTCATCCGACGAACTTACGCCCACATTAAAATCTCCATCGGTACACAGAATAATACGGTTGTTGCCATCTTTTATAAAATTCTTTTCAGCAATTTTATATGCCAGCTGAATACCTGCTCCACCAGCTGTAGAACCGCCTGCCGAAAGATTTTCAATCGCTTCACGAATTTTCTGACGATCGGAACCCGGAGTAGCCGGTAAAACTTCACCCGCAGCTCCTGCATATACCACAATCGAAACTTTGTCCTTTTCGCGTAAATTATTCACCAACAAGCGAAGCGACGATTTCACCAAATCGAGTTTCTGTGGTCCCGACATCGAACCGGACACATCAATCAAAAATACAAAATTCGAGGCCGGAAGTTTTTCCGAAGGAATTTCGCGTGCTTTCACTCCTATTCTGACTAACTGATGTTTGGCATTCCACGGACACACAGCAGCTTCAGTTACAATATTGACCGGATGTTCACCCTCAGGTTGCGGATAATCATAACTAAAATAATTGATCAGCTCCTCAACGCGAACCGCATCTTTCTGCGGCATTTGTCCCTGATTAATCATGCGACGGATATTTCCGTACGAAGCCGCATCCACATCCAGCGAAAAAGTGGAAAGCGCTTCAGATTTCACAGGAATAAAACGGTTTTCGCGAAAAGCACCATATTCTTCATTATCTTCAGCAATCGACACATTATAAGGCATCGCAGGTGGATAAATTCTCATTCCACGGTTCTGTTTGCGCGAGCCTGAAAGCCCTGCCAGTCTTCCCTGAAGTGAATTATTTGCACTTCCATAACCCACCATAACAACTTCCTGCAAAGCCTGTTGGTCGGGTTGCAACTGCACATCAAGTCTTGGACCTGTGACTTTCTTTTCAGTTCGCTGATAGCCAATGTAAGCAAATACCAGCGTTTTACCCACAGTCACATTGATTTTATACTCTCCGTTCAAATCCGTTACAGTTCCGTTTCTCGTTCCTTTTTCCTGCACTGTCACTCCTGCCACTGGCGCAAGGGTTTCGTCGGTCACTTTCCCTTTTACTTCGATGGTTTGAGCACTCAAAACTCCTGAAAAAAACACCATCATGCTCATTACCAATAATAATCTGATTGCTTTCATAATTTTATGAATTTAATTGTTTATATATATTTCAATAAAGAATTTTCCGCTTTATCCGGCTTTTGTCATATAGAGTAAATTATTCACGAAATTCCATAAGGCCACACAAAATATTTTTCTAATTTTGTGAAATAAGTAATTGTAAGAATATTAAGTGGATATTTTTAATCCCTTTTTGAAATTTAAATCAATACAACCCGGACTGAATATTTTCGGAGAATTAATAACAAAACGATGGTAACTATAAGCCCCTTTAGGGGTTTGGGGCGGTTTTCATAATTTTTTACATAGCCCCACGCCCCTAAAGGGGATGTGGATTACCAAAATTTCAATAATTCTTGATATGTTAAATTCAATCTCTAAGATAAATACAAAAGCGAGATTTGCTCATACAACATAATTTCCATTCACATTATAAATCATTGAAAAACAAAGGCAAAATATCTGATAATAGCGACGAAGAATTGCTTCAGGCATTCCGGCAATCGAACGATATGAAGTATTTTGCAGAACTTTATACGCGCTTTGTGCCAAAACTGTACGGACTTTGCCTGAAATATCTGACCGACCGTGAATCAGCACGCGATGCGGTGATGGATATTTTTCAGCAACTGCCCGAAAAAATTGCGCAGTACGAGATTGCGAATTTTAATTCGTGGCTTTATTCAGTGGCCAAAAATCATTGTTTTAGTCGTCTGAAAAAAGAAAATCAGGTTTATTTTGTAAAAATGGAAGATGCAGTTGTGGAAAACGACACTTTTTTTAGTCATAATGATAAACCGCAATCGGAAGATGAAATAGAAGCGCTCGAATATTGCATTGAAACGCTGACCGATGAACAAAAAACAAGCGTAAAACTGTTTTATTTAGAAAATCGCTCTTATGCCGACATTTGCGACATGACAGGCTTTGCACTGAGCAAAGTAAAAAGCTATATTCAGAATGGAAAACGAAATTTAAAAAGCTGTATATTAAAGGTTTTGAAAAACAATAATTAAACACATAATTCTGCTTTGACAGAGAAAATTTGAATTATTTTTTTTAGACAAAAGTAATTCACATCCCCTTTAGGGGCTTGGGGCAGAGATAAAATTGAATAAGCCCTGATCTCTGTAAAAATGGAAACATTGATTTAGAGACAATTGATTTATTTTCAGAAACAGTTATCTCATTACCTAATAATAAAAATTTCAAGCGACAAGGAAGTCGCTTCTCCTGAAAATGAAACTAAAAGATTACATACAAGGCAAACGACATGGCGAAGAAGCGAACCGACTGGAGCGCGAAGCCATGAACGATCCCTTCCTGAACGACGCCATCGATGGTTTCGATAGCGTGGAAGGCGATCATTTGTCGGTAATCGGCGAACTCGAAAAGCAAATTGCGGGCAAAAACAGAAGTCACAAACCCTTTGTGCGTTATCTGTTGGCAGGAATTGCTGCCTCAGTGGCACTGCTTATTGGTTTCAGCATTTTTATGAATCAGGAAAACTCTCCTGCTCCGGAACTGGTACAAACCGAAATTAAAGATACAATCCGGAAAAAAGAAATTGCTCAAAAAGATTTGGCCGCTCAAAAGAATGAACCTGAAGTATCAAAAATAGCGAAAGAAACAGAAAAGCAATTCATTCAGGCAAAAAAAGCAATTCCTGTAGTTCCGAAAGCCATTGCTATGGCACAGATTTCGGTTATGGAAGAGGAAGAAGATCACATTCTAAATACAGTAAACGAAAAGCCTGTAAATGCTGTGATACTCACAGAAACTGACATGCCTGTCAGTATTGCTGCAAAACCCGAAAACTTAGCTACAGCCCTGAAAACAAAAGGCCTCCAGGCTGCAAGCAACTCAAAATCGCATATTTTTACAGGTACAATTACTGACGAGGATGGTTTCCCATTGCCCGGAGTTTCTATTCAGGCCGCCAATTCGAACTTCGGCACAATATCGGATATGGATGGAAAATTCAAACTTGAAATACCCGACACCACAAAAACCAAATCATTGCTGGCAAAATATATTGGTTACAATCCTCAAAAAATCGCGTTGAGCAGCGACACACAAACCATTAGAATGAAACCTGACGAACTGGCGCTCAATGAAGTTATGGTAGTTGGTTATGGAGGTAAACGTGCCGCAACCAAATCATTAAAAGTAAAAGAAGCCAATATAGCTGAAACTCTTCAGGGTCGTGTAGCGGGTCTGGATGTAAATTCGAAAGAAGCAAGTTTCGGAGAAAGAGAGTTCCGCAAATATTTTGAAGAAAACCGCAGAACCGGTATTTGTGCAAGTGGTACGTTTACACTGAAAGCCCGTTTCCGAATAGATGAAAGCGGAAAACCTACTAATATTGTAATTCTGAATTCAGATTGCGATGAACTGAAAGGCGAGTTTTTGCGTTTAATGGAACAAAGTCCGCTCTGGAGACCTAAAAACCGTGAAATAAGCATCACATTGAAAATTAAGAATTAAGTTATGAGTATTGAGTTCCGGCTGACCAGAACTCAGACTAAATGTCGTAGATCGGAACGGTGCGATATGAAAGTTCATGCCATATTTTTATTATCTTTGCTGATTATTAGCGTGATTTACAAACTTCGGAGCGCAAATTGAATTTACCCACATTTGCAAAAAACTTATGCACACACAAATACAACTTATACTTACTCCCGAACAGGCTGAGAGACAAGAACTTTTAACCGAAAAAGTAGCTGAGGCGCTCAAAACAACTCCCAATCACATCAACCGCATTCGTACCGTACGAAAATCCATAGACGCACGCTCGTTTCAGGTAAAAATAAACCTGACTGTGGATGTGTTTATGGACGAAGAAGCTCCGACCGACCTTTACGAGCCATTCAACTATCCCAATGTATCGGCAGCAAAACCCGTCCTGGTGATTGGTGGCGGCCCTGCCGGACTTTTTGCAGCGCTGAAACTGATCGAAAACGGTCTGAAACCCATTCTGCTCGAAAGAGGTAAAAAAGCCAAGGAACGTGTGCACGATATTGCCAAATTAAACCTGAAAAAAGGCTTTAATCCTGAGTCGAATTACTGCTTTGGCGAGGGTGGCGCAGGTACTTTTTCCGACGGAAAACTCTATTCGCGTTCGAAGAAAAAAGGCAATCTTCAAAGGGTTTACGAGATTTTTCATTATCATGGAGCTGCCGAAGAAATTTTGTTCGAAGCGCACCCACACATAGGTTCTGACAAATTGCCACTGATTGTGGACAACATAAGCAAAACCATTGAAAACTGCGGAGGCGAAATTCATTTCGGCCAAAAACTGGTAGAAATTGTGACCGAAAACAACAAAGTAAAAGGCTGCAAAACCGAAAGTGGTGAGTTTTACCAAGCTGAAGCGCTGATTTTAGCCACGGGACATTCGGCTCACGACATTTACGAAATGCTTCACAACCAAAACATTGCACTCGAACTTAAAGGTTTTGCAATGGGCGTACGTGTAGAACATCCGCAAACGCTTATCGATAGCATTCAATATCACAGCAAAGAACGCAACGAATATCTGCCTGCCGCCAGCTACAGTCTGGTGGAACAGATAAACGAACGTGGCGTGTATTCGTTTTGTATGTGTCCCGGAGGGCGCATTGTGCCTGCAGGAACTTCCGAAACAGGCATTGTGGTAAACGGAATGTCGGCTTCGCGTCGCAACTCCCCTTTTGCCAATTCGGGCATTGTAGTCGAAATTCGTCCTGAAGATATTCCTGAAGAATTTAAAGAATACGGTACCCTGGCCGGACTGAAATTCCAGCAACATATTGAACATCTGGCCTATCTGAACAATGGCGGACAAGGACAAACAGCTCCTGCGCAGCGCATGCTCGACTTTGTAAAAGGAAAAGTGTCGGCCGATTTGCCTGAATGCTCATATATGCCCGGACTTATTTCGTCGCCGCTGCATTTCTGGCTGCCCGATATTATTTCGAGCCGGTTGAAAGAAGGTTTCAAAAAATTTGATCGCAAAATGCGCGGTTATCTGACCAACGAAGCTGTGGTGGTGGGCGTTGAAACACGTTCGTCGTCGGCTGTACGCATTCCACGAAACACAGAAAACGGCATGCACCCGGATTTGCAGGGACTTTTTCCTGCCGGTGAAGGTTCCGGTTTCTCGGGCGGAATCACCTCCTCGGCCATCGACGGCGAAAATGCAGCATTGTCGGTAATTCGTTATTTTGAAAATGCCTGAAAATAAAATCACTTTAATCCTTATCAAATACGCTCCGGTAAAATGAATTTTCTTAAAAACGATTCTGAAGAAACTGCCACATTTTGGGAACATCTCGAAGCTTTGCGCTGGACTTTCCTGCGCATTTTTGCTGTTCTTTTTGTGTTACTTGTACTGGTTTTTGGATTTAAAGATTTTATTTTCAACGATATCATTTTCAAGCCGCTTAATTCCGATTTTGCATTTTACCGTTTTCTGTGCCTTCTGGGAGAATGGTTGAAAGCTCCGGGATTTTGCCCTGAAGAATTTAAAATTGAGCTGATCAACATCAATCTTGCCGGACAGTTTCTGGCTCACATCACATCATCTTTCAGCATCGCGTTGGTGGCTTCAGTTCCCTTTTTGCTTTTCGAAATCTGGCGCTTTATTGCCCCTGCTTTATATCCCGGTGAGAAAAAAAATGTCGGAGTTATATTTTTCAGTGCCTCCTTTTTGTTTTACCTGGGAGCCTCAGTCAGCTACTTTATCGTTTTTCCGCTGACAATACGATTCTTAGGAACTTACAGCGTATCCGAACTGGTTCCCAATCAGATTTCGTTGCAATCGTACATGAGCACTTTGTACATCCTTGTTTTTTCGATGGGATTAATGTTCGAAATGCCTGTACTCGCTTATTTCCTTTCACGAATGGGCATTATCACTCGCAAGGGTCTGAAACAGGTTCGAAATTACGCTGTGGTTGTTGTACTCGTTATTTCTGCATTTATTACGCCTACAACCGATCCGTTCACCATGCTTGTAGTGGCTTTTCCGCTTTACGTACTTTACGAAGTCAGCATTTTGGTAGCCCGTGATAAAGCCAAAGTGAACGAAGACGAAGAGGAATTGGAATAATTCAGGTTTCACCGACCAATCGGCATGAGTGGAAAGTTTTCGTTACTTTTGCAACGAAAAAGAATATAAATACAGATCCCTGAAAAACCATGATGCAATATATTAAAAATATGATCGACAGCCTGCTCAACAACTGGGGCGTGTCGCACGACATCATTATTCATCTGCGATTGCTGATACTGTTAGTCATTCTGATTTTGTTGTCGTTTCTGGCTTTTTGGATTACCAAAAAGGTGGTTATCAACTACATTTACAAAATCATCCGACACACTCCCGTAAAATGGGACGACATTCTGGCCGATCAGCACACCTTCAACGGACTGGCTCATATTATACCCGCAGTAATTGTAAAAATGGCTGCTCCGGTTGTTTTTTCTGATCATTCTGGCTTTTTGCCTTTCATATATAAACTTACCGACTCCTACCTGGTCATTGTGGGTTTAATACTGATACTTTCGTTTCTGAAAGTCATCGAATTCAGTCTGTCGAAAACAGCAGCATTCCGCGAGAAGCCTATCACCAGTTATTTTCAGCTTATTCGCATCATTTTATATCTGGCTACCGGCATTCTCATACTTTCCATTTTGCTGGCAAAATCGCCTTTGTATTTTCTGAGTGCATTCGGGGCAATGACCGCCATTCTGTTGTTGATTTTTAAAGATACCATTTTGGGGTTGGTGGCAAGCGTGCAAATCTCGTCGAACGACATGGTGCGCGTAGGCGACTGGATTGAAATGCCAAAGTTTAATGCCGATGGCGATGTTTTGGCCATTAATCTGAACACTGTAAAGGTGCAGAATTTCGACCGCACTATCACCACCATTCCAACTTATTATTTTATTTCAGATAGTTTCAAAAACTGGCGCGGAATGGTTGAAAGCGGTGGAAGACGCATTAAAAGAGCCATTTACATTAACGCTCAATCCATTCGGTTTGTCGACCCTGACACACGTGAACGCTATAAAAAATTCAATCTGCTGACTGAATATATCAACAAACGTCAGAAGGAAATTGAAGAATACAATGCGAATAACAATATCGACACCTCTATTTTGATTAACGGACGACGAATGACAAATATCGGGGTTTTCAGACATTATGTGGAAAATTACCTGAAAAATCATCCGCGCATAAGCAAAGAAATGACGTTAATGGTTAGACAATTGGCCATTGAAGACAGAGGTGTACCCATCGAAATTTATTGTTTTACAAACACTACAAAATGGACTGAATACGAATCGATACAAGCCGATGTATTCGATCATGTGTTATCAGCAGCGGGCTTTTTCGACCTGGAAATTTTCCAGCAACCCAGCGGAAAAGACATTAGCAATGCCATAGATAATTTAAGGAGATTAGCCGACTAAAAAAGTCGGCTTTTTTACTGTCAACAGGCAAATCATTGCTTTATACACAATTTATGTTATTTGCCCAGATTATTTTTAATATATGACTTATTGTGGTTGCATTTGCGACATTATTTACATAATTAGCTTTTATTTATTACATTATTATATTATTACAAAGCTAAACAAATCAATATCAAGCAAATAAATCACCATGACAAAACTAAAAACAATTTTAGTGCTAAGTTTTCTGCTTATCTGGAACTTAGCATTTGCACTCGAAGGTTACCGATATGGTAGCGAAAATAAGTATTCAACGATTTTTCAGTGTAAATATCTTAAAATCATAAACTTTTTCGGAGAACTGCGGTTTAAACATCATAATAATAAAACATTAAAAACATGCAACCCGAAATACAACAATATCCTTTTGGCGCACGCCCCGATGTAACGCGTCCGAACCCTGAATTTCTGACATTTATGGGCGAAAATGGCATTCGTAAACTTGTAAACCGCCATTACGACTTAATGCACGAAAGTAGCATTGCACATCTTTTCCCCACAGATAAAGATGAATTTGAAGCAGCCAAAAAACGTTCAGCAGATTTCTTTATACAAATTTGTGGCGGGCCCGATTATTTCAATCAGAATCGTGGTAAACCCGCACTTATTCGCCGCCATGCTCCCTTTGCCATCGATGCTGCCGGCCGTCAGGTATGGCTTGAGTGTTATCATCAGGCATTGCTCGAATTCGACATACCCAAACATTTATTCAACTCGTTTTGGGAATATATTCAGGTTTTCTCTGCATGGATGATAAATTCTAAAAAAGCTGAAGAATAAATTATCATCACATTTTAACTTCATAAACAGTATTCCTGTTTGCACCTTCGCCAATTTTTGATTAGATTTGTGGTTTTTCCGAAAATATTTCCGAAACAAATAAATTTAGTCAGATATAGAATAAAACTACAGCCTTTAAAAAAAAGCTGAGTGAAGAATGACCTTTAAAATAAGAATTAAATATGAAACATTTCCCACCTTCAGAGTTGATTATCAACAGCGATGGAAGCATTTTCCATTTACATTTAAAACCGGAACAACTTGCTGACAATGTAATACTGGTAGGCGACCCCGGCCGTGTGGCGCTGGTGGCATCCTATTTCGACAGTCAGGAATTCTCAGTTTCAAGCCGCGAATTCAACACCATCACCGGAAGCTATAAGGGCAAACGCATTTCTGTGATTTCTACCGGAATTGGCACCGACAATATCGACATAGTTGTAAACGAATTGGATGCGTTAGCCAATATCGATTTTGAAACGCGCACCGAGAAAAAAGCATTCCGTCAACTGAATATTGTGCGTATTGGAACTTCAGGCGGTATGCAACCCGACATCCCATTGGGCAGTTTTCTGATTTCAGAAAAATCAATCGGATTCGATGGCATGCTGAATTTCTACGCCGGCCGCGACTCGGTAAGCGATCTGGAATTTGAAGCAGCCATGTGCAAACATCTGAACTGGAATCCACAACTCGCAGCTCCTTACGTGGTGAATGCCAACTTAGAATTGGTTGAACGCATCGGACGCGACGATATGTTGCGCGGCGTGACCATTTCAGCAAATGGATTTTACGGTCCACAGGGACGCGTATTGCGCATCGACCTTGCCGACATGCAACTGAACGACAAAATTGAAACATTCCGCTTTGGAAAATATAAAATTACTAATTACGAAATGGAAGGTTCGGCCATTGCAGGTCTCGCACTACTTATGGGTCACAAAGCCATGACTGTGTGCTGTATTATTGCCAATCGCCGTGTAGAAGCAGCAAATACCGACTATAAACCCTATATTGAAAAACTCACAAAGTTGGTATTGGATAGAATATAAAAAAACCTAACCCCCGCCGCGGCGAGCAAGCTCTAAAGGGGAATAAGAAAAGAATTCTTAACGCCTGAATGATATTGAAATTAGAATGAATTGTTGAATGATTTTTGAATGAATAAAGGATGAATATAATAGAAGAAGCTTACTCCAAAACCCCTTTAGGGGTTGGAAACACAACCATTTGCGCCATATCTACAGCTCCCGGAATTGGCGGAATAGCTGTCATCAGAGTTTCAGGCCCTGAGACTTTCGCAGTTTGCGAAAAGGTATTCTTTCCTGCGAACAAAAACGCAACAGTTTCTGATGCAAAAAGTCATACCCTTTTGTTTGGAGAGGTACGCGACAATAAAGAGTCAATCGACGAGGTTGTTTTGAGCATTTTCCGGAATCCGCATTCATTTACCGGTGAGGATGTAGCCGAAATTTCGTGCCATGGTTCAGTGTATATTCAGCAACGGATTCTGCAACTTCTATTAGCCAATGGCTGCACACTTGCCCGTCCGGGTGAGTTTACACAACGAGCCTTTCTGAATGGCAAAATGGACCTTTCGCAGGCCGAAGCTGTGGCGGATCTGATTGCTTCCGGCTCTGCTGCTTCGCATCGAATGGCTATGAGTCAGATGCGTGGCGGATTCTCGAACGAATTAAAAAAACTTCGCACACAACTCATCGATTTTGTGTCGCTCGTTGAACTTGAACTCGACTTCTCGGAAGAAGATGTGGAATTTGCCGACCGCACTCATTTGAAAACACTGGTGACTGAAATTGAAAAGGTCATTAGCAGGCTCTCAGGTTCATTCAGAGTGGGGAATGCCATCAAAACAGGCATTCCAGTGGCGCTTGTGGGCGAAACAAATGTAGGAAAATCCACATTACTCAATGTGTTACTTAACGAAGAAAAAGCCATAGTTTCGGACATTCACGGTACTACGCGCGATGTGATTGAGGATTCCATTAATATTGGTGGCGTCACCTTCCGCTTTATCGATACGGCCGGAATTCGCGATACCCGCGACAAGATTGAAAGCATGGGTATTGAACGTACTTACCAGAAAATCGAACAGGCTTCCATTGTTTTGTGGATTCTCGACTGTACGCAACTTAGCGAACACATAGAGTGGCTCACCGACCGCATTGAAAAGAAAGCTGCAGGCAAAAAAATCATTCTGGTTTTCAATAAAATTGATAAAATTCAGGAAGAAGAACGTGATGTACTGAATCAACTTTTCGACCAGTTTAAAGGCGATCGGATTTATATTTCTGCTAAAAATCGCATCAACACTGCTGAACTTGAGAATGCACTGTTGAAAGCAGCTCAACTTCCCGACATTCAGCCCAACGATGTGGTGGTTAGCAATGTACGTCATTACGAAGCGCTGGAAAACGCACTAAAATCCATTCAACGTGTCCAGGAAGGTCTCGACAACGGACTTTCGGGCGATTTTCTTTCACAGGACATTCGCGAGTGTCTCCATTTTCTGGGGGAAATTACCGGACAAATATCTAACGACGAGATTCTTGGAAATATCTTTGGAAAATTTTGCATTGGGAAATAAGACATCGCTTCCTCAACAAACAACAAGCCCTGATTATTTGCTTAATAATCAGGGCTTGTTGTTACATTTTTCATTTACTTCTGTAAAATATCCACACATTTTATTAAGCTTTCTTCCCAATGTGGAATTTCAATATTGTAAGTCGATTTTATTTTCGACTTATTCAGTACGCTGTAGTGCGGACGTGCAGCGGCTGTAGGATAATCTTTTGTTTCGATAGGACTGACTTTGGACTTAACTCCCGCCAGTTGATGAATTTTCTTAGCAAAATCGTACCAACTGCATACGCCTTCGTTTGAAAAATGATAAACTCCTGAAACAAAAACTTCTGTATTCAACATCTGCAAAATTGCATTCGCCAGATCGGCTGCATAAGTAGGCGTTCCCACCTGATCGAAAATAACATTGAGACTCTCGCGCTCCTGACCAAGGCGTATCATTGTTTTTACAAAATTATTCCCAAAAGCCGAATACAGCCACGAAGTACGGATAACCGCCACTTGTTCACAATATTTCAAGGCCAGCTCCTCGCCTGCCAGCTTCGACTTTCCGTACACACTCACAGGACAAACCCTATCGGTTTCAACATAAGGAGTGTGTTGTGTGCCGTCGAACACATAATCGGTTGACACATGAATCAGCTTCAAGCCATTACATTGACCTATCTGAGCAAGATTTTGAACCGCATCGCGATTGATTTTATAGCACAAATCGTCGTCGGTTTCAGCCTTATCTACTGCAGTATATGCGGCACAATTTACAATCGCATCAAAACCTGCACTCTTCACAAATTGCTCTATTGCAGTCAGATTACATATATCCAGTTCATCCACATCGGTAAATACAAGTTCAAACTGTGAAAAAGCTTTTGCAGCGACTTGCAACTCAGTCCCTAACTGCCCCTTACTTCCTGTGACTAATATTTTTTTCATTGAAATAATTTTCAAAAGTTCTTTTCAGCATCGGCGAAAAGCGGATGTTTCATGTCTTTATCCGAAATGATTTCCTTTCCGGCCGGAATTTTCCAGTCGATGGCAAGCGCCGGATCGTTGAACATAATACCACGCTCAAGCGCTGTATTGTAAAAATCGTCGCATTTGTACGAGAAAACCGCAGTTTCGCTTAACACCGAAAAACCATGTGCAAAACCCTGTGGAATGAGAAACTGCGTATGATTCTCTTCGGTAAGTTCCACTCCGTACCACTGTCCGAAAGTGGGTGAATTTTTGCGCAAATCCACTGCCACATCCCACACAGCACCCTGTATAACCGAAACAAGTTTCGACTGGCTATGCGGATTCAACTGATAATGGAGTCCGCGAATAACGCCGTAACCGGATTTCGATTGATTATCCTGGCAAAAATGGATATCAATGCCAGCTTCGCGATATAGATTTTCGTTGTACGATTCAAAAAAGAAGCCACGTGCGTCGGCAAACACACGGGGCTGAATCACCAAAAGACCTTCGATATTGGTTTTTATAATTTCCATCAACAATAATTATTCGTTCCGGACAAGCGGAAAAAGTTTTTATATAAATAAGCTCTGAAGATTAAATATTCTCTTTGGCTATTTTAAACAGGTATTCACCGTAATGATTTTTCTTCAAAGGCTCAGCAAGCTGAAGCAGCTTTTCTTTGTCAATATAACCATAGCGATAGGCAATTTCCTCGAGACAAGCCACTTTCAAGCCCTGACGATTTTCGATAGTAGCAATAAAATTCGAAGCTTCGAGCAAACTGTCATGTGTACCTGTATCGAGCCATGCCATGCCGCGTCCCATCATTTTGAGACTCAGGCGGCCTTCTTCGAGATAAAGACGGTTGAGGTCAGTAATTTCGAGCTCACCACGCTTCGACGGTTTCAAACCTTTGGCTTTCTGTACCACATCGTTGCTATAAAAGTAAAGACCGGTCACCGCATAATTCGACTTTGGTTCTGCAGGTTTTTCTTCGATACTGAACACTTTTCCGTTTTTATCAAATTCGGCCACACCATAACGTTCAGGATCATTCACATAATATCCAAACACCATAGCGCCATCTTCAAGTTGAGCAGCTTCGCGCAACGTACGCGAAAAATCGAAACCATAGAAAATATTATCGCCAAGAATCATGCACACATTATCGTTGCCAATAAATTCCTCGCCGATAATGAAAGCTTGCGCCAGTCCGTCGGGCGAAGGCTGAATGGCATATTCGAGTGTAAGCCCGAGATCGTCGCCATTGCCAAGCAAATTCTGATACAAATGAATATCCTGCGGAGTGGAAATAATCAGAATCTCGCGAATTCCGGCCAGCATAAGTACCGACAAAGGATAATAAATCATGGGTTTGTCGTACACCGGAATAATTTGTTTCGATATACTTTTAGTAATGGGATATAAACGGGTTCCTGACCCTCCTGCAAGCACGATACCTTTCATATGTTTCTTGTTTTGATTTTTTTGTTATCAGATTAATTCGAATTTCAAAGGTAGATAAATTTTGGCACTTCAAAAAACTGAACTTTGCGAAAATCTGAAATATTATTCCAAATCCAGTTCTCCATCGCGAAAGGCTTTAAAGTTCTTCGCCAGTAACACCAGAAACTTCGAAACTTCTGTCTGTGTTTGCGCAGTTTCGGGACTAATGCTTTGTTTTTTCATACGCAACATCATTATTCCGTACATAAAGTTGAAACAAAGCTCAATATCGCCAATACCTGGCTCAGCTTTCATACGCAACTGATTTACAAACGGGAGCACATGAAAAAACTTGGCATTATAAGCAGGCACCTGACCCGAACTCATTAATTGAGAATGAAAATCATCAAGTTCAATAATAATATTTTTATTCAACTGCAAATGACCTTTTTCCTGCACATTTTCCATGCGCATCATTTCAATCAGACTTTCGTACCAGTTATAAATTTCCTTACGCTCTGCTTCGGACTGAACAGGAAACTTACTTACTACATTTTCATTCAACACATCCATATTCAATCCGCAGGCGCGAATCAAATCCTCAATCTGCCACATGTAGAGCAGGTACTCACAAATATTCTCTTTCTTTAGTTTACGGGCTATATGCATATCAAATAATTTAAAAAAATGCCTTAAGATTCATCATCAAAATTCCAGTCGCCATCTTCATCCATAAAAACAGGCTCGAGTAGTTCATCGAGATCGCGACGCTCTTTTTTGGTTGGCCGACCGGTTCCCCGATCGCGGCCAGATTTGGCTGCAATACGTGCCAGTTCGATCAACTCGAGCTGATCGGGCGTAGTTACATCGGCCATAAATCCGGGCACCAATTTGGCATTCATACGGTTTTCGGACAGAGCCAGCACTTTGAACGAAAAAAGTACGGGATTGCGACGAATGGAAATTACATCGCCCACTTTTACATTGCGCGAAGGTTTTACCTGCACACCCTGTATCAGCACTTTGCCTTTTTTACAAGCTTCTGAAGCCAGCGAACGCGTTTTAAACAAACGCACAGCCCACAACCATTTATCTATTCGTACTTCTGTTTTCATATCGTATGTATGAGTTCCCTAATATTGGATTTAGCGAATTTTATTTACCATTATACTGCGTCATGGTAAGCTGCATTCCGGCCAAACAGAAACTTTTAATAATCTCCACACAACGCTCAGCACGCTCAGGAATAGCAGTCGCCTGCTCGTCAGTCCATTTCCCCAGCACATATTCAACCTGTCGTCCTTTGGCAAAATCGCTACCGATGCCAAACCGCAGACGCGCATAATTACTATGACCGAGTATATCCTGAATATTTTTCAACCCGTTATGACCGGCATCCGACCCTTTGGGCTTCAAACGAAGCGTACCAAAAGGCAGCGCCAGATCATCCACCACCACAAGTACATTTTCCACCGGGATGTTCTCCTTCTGCATCCAGTAACGAAGTGCATTACCACTCAGATTCATAAAAGTAGAAGGTTTCAGCAACACAAGCGTGCGCCCCTTTAACTTTACTTCGCAGGTAGCTCCGTAACGGTTCTCGGTAAAAAAAACATTGGACGCCTTAGCAAAAGCGTCCAATATTGTAAAACCTATGTTGTGGCGGGTATCATGATATTCATTGCCGATGTTACCCAGTCCGACAATCAAGTATTTCATCCGAAATTATTTTTTTGAAGCGGCAGCAGCAGCGGCACCACGAGCAGCTCTTGTCAGTTTAACCTGAGCAACTACAGCGTTTTTAGCATTCAGAATTTCGAGATTTTCAACGGACACACTAGCAACCTGAATTGATTTACCCAAACCAAGTGAAGTTACATCAATTACAATTCTTTCAGGAATGTTGGTATAAAGACCTTTTACTCTCAGTTTACGCATTTCGAGCGCAAGTTTACCCCCGGCTTTCACACCTTCGGCAAGTCCTTCGAGTTTTACAGGAATTTCAACAACCACAGGTTTGGTTTCAGTAACCTGAAGGAAGTCAATGTGCAATACTTTATCAGTTACAGGGTGAAACTGAAGAGCTTTCATTACAGCATTACATTTTTTTCCTGCAACCTCAAGTTCTACAACAAATACGTCGGGAGAATAAATAAGTTTGCGAAGATCGCTGGCTGTACATGTAAAGTGTACATTTTCAGCACCACCATACAATACACATGGTACACTTTCGCCTACACGGGCAGCTTTCGAAGATTTTTTTCCAAGGTCAGTTCTCACTTCACCTTTCAATTCAAATGTTTTCATTTGCTTTAAAATAAATTTGTGTTACTCAAAATTTAAGCGTTTCGTTATTAAGTGATTAGTCGCTTAATTTCCCATCACACTTTCTTTTCCAAAAAAGTGCCACAAAATTACACTTTTTTCTCTGATTATACAATAGTATATACCCATTTGCTGTAGACATAAAGTGCTGGTATAACGAATATATAAAAATACGAGAAGAAATATCTACAGTATAAGGATAATGTCAACCAGCTAATTTGATAATAATTTGACTTACAGTGCAGCTAATTGAAAAAAATGTATTATATTTGCGCGCTCAAAAATCACAAAGAAAGATTATATTCACAATTTAATTAAAGGAGGAAACAAGCAATAGCTAAACAATTAGTCATCAGACCTCAAAGGGGCCGTGAAAAAGAGATGCCCAACCGCATTAATGAGAAAATCAGAGGTCTTAAAGAAGTACGTTTGGTAGGCGACAACGTCGAGCAGGGTATCTTTACCTACGAAGAGGCCATGCGAATCGCGGATCAACTTGAGCTGGATTTGGTTGAAATTTCACCAAACGCAGCACCACCTGTTTGTAAAGTTGTTGATTATCAGAAATTTTTGTATC
This sequence comes from Paludibacter sp., assembly GCA_034004015.1. GTDB lineage: Bacteria > Bacteroidota > Bacteroidia > Bacteroidales > Paludibacteraceae > Paludibacter. Next base: position 73,697 of record JAVEXN010000015.1, on the reverse strand, counting down.
AACAAAAGAAACGCGAGAAAGAACAAAAAGCAAAAGCTTCGAAAGTTATACTTAAAGAAATTCGTTTTGGACCTCAAACCGATGATCACGACTATAACTTTAAGCTTAAACATGCTGTTGAATTTCTCAAAGAAGGCTGCAAAGTGAAAGCTTATGTATTCTTTAAAGGTCGTTCAATCCTGTTCAAAGAGCAGGGCGAAATGCTGCTTGCACGTTTTGCAAACGACCTGGAAGATTATGCAAAAGTTGATCAACTCCCTGTACTCGAAGGCAAACGCATGATTATCATGTTCTCGCCCAAGAAAACAAGCAAATAAGTATATTTGCAACAAACCACGGAATTTTTATAAATTAAATAAATAGTAAAATGCCAAAAATGAAAACTAACTCCGGTGCCAAAAAGAGGTTCGCCCTTACCGGAACAGGAAAGATCAAAAGAAAACATGCGTTCAAAAGACACATTTTGACAAAAAAAACCACAAAACAGAAACGTAATCTTACTCACGATGCACTCGTTGCAAGCGTAGATGAGAAAAACGTAAAAAACATGCTTTGTGCAAGATAATTGTCAGTTTTTTATCTTTTATCCCATTTTTTCTTAGTCAAAAATCAGAGTGCTTTAGCCTTAAGTTCGCAATATAAGCGGCGCTAACATTCACAAATCATTTTTAATTATGCCAAGATCAGTAAATCACGTTGCTTCACGTAAAAGAAGAAAAAGAATTTTAAGCCTCACCAGAGGATATTTTGGTGGCCGTCGTAACGTATGGACCGTAGCCAAAAACACATGGGAAAAAGGTTTGCAATATGCTTACCGTGACCGCAAAACCAAAAAACGTAACTTCCGTGCATTGTGGATTCAGCGTATCAATGCTGCTGCACGTCTCGAAGGAATGTCATATTCGAAACTGATGGGTGCTTTGCACAAAGCAGGTATCGAAATGAACCGCAAAGTACTTGCCGATTTAGCAATGAATCACCCCGAAGCTTTCAAAGCCATCGTACTGAAAGCTAAAAACGCATAAGACTTTTCGGACAAGAAAATCTGACTTGTTCTTAAAACACAAGCATACAACGACAAAAAAGAAGCAATCACAAAATGATTGCTTCTTTTTTTTTGCACTAAGCGCTAACGATAGAAACAAAAAAACGGATAAAGCCGCAGCTTTATCCGTTCAATAAAAGTCAAATCAGCCTTTACAGTTCCCATGCCAGTGCACTCGCACCCAACACAGCTGCATCAGCTTCTTTCAGTTCTGAGAAAAACAATTTGATTTTACCTTTCCACAACGGAAGAAGATTATCCTCCATATTTTCACGAATCGGATTCATAATCAAATCGCCGGCTTTCGAAAGACCTCCAAAAAGCACAATGGCCTCGGGCGCACTAAATGCCACAAAATCGGCCAGACTCTGACCCAGAATCTTTCCAGTAAAAGCAAAAATATCTTTTGCAATTTCGTCGCCTTCCATAGCCGCTTCAAATACATCTTTCGATGTGATGCTATCAACCGGGATATTGCGCAGAAGACTTTCCTGAGTACTCGAAGAAAGAATTTCGCGTGCCGAACGGGCCACACCAGTTGCCGAACAATAAGTCTCGAGACAGCCTTTTTTACCACAACCACACAAGCGACCGTTTTCGCGGATAGCAGTAGTATGTCCGAGCTCTCCGGCAAAGCCATCGTGACCGTACACCAGTTTGCCGTCAATTACAATACCGCTACCAACTCCGGTACCAAGGGTAATCATAATGAAATTCTTCATTCCACGCGCTACACCATAGGTCATCTCACCAATTGCAGCTGCATTAGCATCGTTGGTCAATGCTGCCGGTATTCCGAATTTTTCAGCCATCAGTTTTGCAAAGGGGATTACTCCTTTCCATGGCAGATTGGGTGCAAATTCGATATTTCCGGTATAGTAGTTTCCGTTTGGAGCTCCCACACCAATACCTTTAAATTTCTCTACACCACCAGCCGCGTCGATGAGCTTTATCATTTCGTCGTACAAATCCTGAATATAAAGATTTACATCAGTATGTGTACCTGTTTTAATCGCACTTTTCGAAATCACAGTTCCACGGGCATCCACTACACCAAACACAGTGTTGGTTCCACCCATATCCATTCCTATTACATAAGGTTTTTCCATAATTCAATTTCTGTTTATGGTTCCAGGTTTTACGTTTCATGTTGCAACAACACGAAACGTAAAACGCGAAACAATTAATAATTTTTATTCTACAGGAATGTCTTTGTTGACATTTTTACTTCCAACCAGGGCATAATACAGCAAATATGCCAAACAAGCCACAATTACGAAATAGCTAATCTGATAGTTACTAATATCAGCAATCCAGTTTTGTACCAATGGAAGAATGCCACCACCCACAACCATCATCATAAAGATTCCGGAAGCCTGAGCAGTATATTTTCCAAGTCCTTCAACAGCCAGATTGAAAATGCCACCCCACATAATAGAAGTACAAAGACCGGTAAGTACTAGCAATAATGCACTTATAGGCACCTGCACAGCACTAAACGAAGACCCTGTAAATACGGGCATTGAAGTAGTAATAGTTTTTGGCAATAAAATTGCAGCTAATACAAGCACAATTCCCAAAGCCGATACAGCAGTCATCATTGCCTTACTCGAAACTTTTCCACCAATAAGACTTCCCAAGAAACGACCAATAAGCATCAGGAACCAATAAGTACCAGCCACAAAACCGGCAATAGCAGCAGCGGTTTCAGGATTCAAACCGGCACCTTTATCTGAAATATCAGCAAGATAGAAGTTCAATGTTCCGGGAATACCAATTTCAACACCTACATAAATAAAGATAGCAATTGCTCCCAAAACAAAGTGACGGAAATTCCATGGACTATGCTCGAATACAACTTTGGCACCGGCAGTCTGAGTTTTATGAGGATCAGCAATAGGCACAAAAAGAAGAATCAAAAATGCAGCAGCAAATACACCCAAAGCAATAAACAATACAGGATTGATATTTGCCATAGTAATCTCGCCCGACAATACACGTTCTTTGGTTACATTTCCGATAAGCGCACCCACAAACATTGGCGTAAGGGTAGCCGACAAAGAGTTGAATGTTCCTCCGGTTTGAATAAGCTGATTTCCTTTATTTCCACCGCCTCCAAGCAGATTGAGCATAGGATTAACTACAGTATTGAGCATACACACCGAGAAACCGGCAATAAATGCACCTAATAAATATACAAAGAAATTAGCCGGCAGCGAGAAAAGTGTATTACCTACCAACACAACACCCGACAAATACTGAGTAAGAACTCCTAAAAATCCAATGCCGATAGCTACCAATGCAGTTTTTTTGTAACCAATTTTAGTGAGCAACTTTCCGGCAGGAATTCCCATAAACAAATAAGCAAGAAAATTCATCATATTTCCTAACATTCCCAAAAAATTCGATCCTTCGAATTCGGGCTGATTTTTCCAGATTACCCCGATAGGAGCTGCAAGATTTGTTACAAACGAAATCATTGCAAAAAGAAAAATCATTGTGACAATAGCCACTACATTTCCATTTTGTTTTTGTGTTGTCATTTTACTCTAATAATTAATTTAGTTTTTGTATTAAATAATTTAGTTTTTATTCTGATTTTTATTTGACCAACAAAAGTACCATTTTTTTTCCGCTGATTAATTAACGTGCAGGGCTAAAAACAAACGCCAAACAATGTTTTAAAACATGAAATAGCCACATAGCAGCATTTTTCGAATATTTATTCCCCAATTTTACAGATTTAAGAATAAAAACTCACTCATACGCGTGTACAAATGTCGGCGCGTTTGTTTACCCAATATACTATGATTTTTATCAGTATATATTTGCATTTCAAACTGTTTTCCTTCTTCAACAAGTTTCTCAGCATACAATAAGCTATTCTGATAATGCACATTATCGTCGGCAGTGCCATGAATAAGCAACAAACGCCCTTCGAGTTTCGAAGCCATTTCAATAGCCGAAGTTTTCTTGTAACCATCGAAATTTTCCTGCGGACGCCGCATAAAACGCTCGGTATAAGCAGTGTTGTAAAGTCGCCAATCGGTAACGGGCGCTACAGCAATTCCCGCTTTAAAAATTTTCTCGCCCGTACTCATCGACCAGAGCGTCATCGAGCCGCCATAGCTCCAACCCCAGATTCCGATACGGTTTTTATCCACAAAGCTTTGTTTAGCGAGATATTTAGCAGTTTCCACCTGATCGCGCGCTTCGAGGATTCCCATTTGCATATAAGTACATTTGCGGAATTCAGAGCCGCGTGCCCCCGTCCCACGACCATCCACACAAACCACCACATAACCTTTGCTTGCCAGATAGTATTCCCAGCCAATGTTCCAGCTATCGAGCGCCTGTTGCGAGTCGGGACCACTGTATTGTACCTGAAGTACAGGATACTGACGGTTCGCATTAAAGTCAACCGGTTTTAGCATCCAGCCATGCAGTTTAATGTTCTCAGACGTTTGAAAAGTAAAGAATTCTCTTGCAGGAAGTTTCAGAGCATCCCATTTATTGGCCAGCGCACTATTCGATTCCATTTCGCGTATTTGCTTTCCGGCCTGATCGCGAAGTACCACCTTGTGAGGCATTGTGGCCGATGAAGATACATGCACAAAGTATTTAAAATCGTGGCTGAAGCTGGCACTATGAATGCCTTTACCATTGCTGAGACGTGTTTTTTTACCTTTTGCATCCATCATATACACATCGCGTTGCGTGGGTGATGTTTCGGACGATTGATAATAAATAGTTTTTTTCTTTTCGTCGTAGCCGTAAAAATCGGTTACATCCCACTGGCCTTTTGTAATTTGCTTTACAGGACTTCCATTGATACGATATTGCCAAATGTGGCGATAACCATCGTTTTCCGTGACAGCAAAAAAGAACTGATTGTCGGCAGTAAACTGAAGATAGTTCAGATTTGAATAATCCACATAATATTTATCTTCCTGACGAAGAATAAGTTTCGAAAGCGTTGATTTGGGATTTGCCGAAAGCATATCGAGACGATTCTGATTGCGGTTGAGTGCGAAAATCATCAATTGCTCCGGATTGTTCGACCACATAAGTCGGGGCACATAAAATTCGCCTTCGACTCCTGTGAGTTTCATAAACTTTGTGGTTTTATTAAAGTCGTCGTACACACAAACTGTAGCTTTCGAATTCACCTCACCGGCTTTGGGATATTTGAACTTCATCATTCCCGGATACAATACCGGACGATCAGTTTCAGCCGTGGCACTAAACATTTGAAATGCAAATTCGGGAATGGCCGTTTCATCGAGCTTCACAAAAGCAAGCAATTTGCTATCGGGACTCCAGTTGAAAAGCCGGGTCGCTTCAAATTCCTCTTCATAAACCCAATCAGGCAAACCATTCAGAATTTTACCCACTTCGCCATCCTTAGTTATTGCTATTTCGGTATTGAAATCGAGCTTTTTCATGTAAAGATTGTTTTGACGTGCAAAAGCTATATAACGACTATCGGGTGAAAACAAAGGTACTTCCTGCTGATTTCCTTCTTCCGAAAGTGGCACAATCTCTTTTCGTTTGAGATCCACCACATAATAATCAGCCGTAAAAGTGCGACGATAACGATATTTCACATTATTATATATCAACATTTTGGCTTCATTAGGACTAAACTCGTAACCCGAGAATGATTTCAGGGGACAGTTTTTCAACTGATGAAGACTCATAACAGTATCAACAAAAGCGCCTGTTTTGTAATTGTACTTTACAATGGATGTATTATTGACTTTCAGAGTATAATGTTCCCCATCGTTCATCGAGCGGGGTGTTTCAGGAAGTTGCGAACGATACTTTCCATCGAGTATATCATAAAGCAATTGCGCATTCACATAAACGATAGCAAAAGTCAAAACAAAAAGGATACTTAAACGTTTCATTAATAAACAGTATTATTATTTAAAAAGATAATTTAATGACACTAGCAACAGGAAGAATTCACAATAGCTTCCGACCAACTACATAAACGCAAGATCAGCAATAATCATACAAACTGAAATCGCATTTTTATAAAATTCTTACAAAAATAGTCCATTTTCTGATTTCAGGCTCTTAATTTTAAAAGTTTTTATTCCATTAACAACTATGAGGTAAACTTACGAACCGTCGTCACACAATAATTAAGCAAAAAAAATATGGGACTGATTAAAGATTTCTTTTTTAGCTCAACCCGAAACGAATCAATAGGTTTATGTTTGAGCGGAGGTGGTGCACTCGGGTTTGCACATATTGGCGTTTTGCAATCGCTCGAAGATCATGGAATATACCCCGACCATATTGCAGGCACAAGTATGGGAGCTATCATAGGTACATTTTATGCAGCAGGATACTCGCCACAGGAAATGTTGCAAATGATAAAGGATGACAAATTGTACAAAATTACCAAACTGATGACTTTCAGACCCACATTCCTGAAATCCGGTTTATCAAATCATCATATTCTGAGACATTTAATTCAGGAAATGATTCCTCACAACAGTTTCGATCAATTAAAAAAGCGTCTGCAAATATGTGTAGTGAACCTGACAAAAGCCGAATGGGAAATTATTTCGGCCGGTGAACTGGATAAATGGGTGGCTGCTTCGGCAAGTATTCCCGGAGTATTTGAGGCCATAAAACACGATGAAACTTTTTATGTGGATGGAGGCCTGTTGAATAACGTTCCGGCTCAGGGACTTGAGGAGTATTGCCAAACCATTATCGGGGTGGATGTAATTCCTCACATAGCTCCTGTCGATCTGGCAAAACCTATCGACACTCTGGCCAGCTCGGTACGCGCTATGCAGCATCAAAATTCGAAAGAAGGCAGAGATGTTTGCCGCTTTTTAATTGAGCCCAAAGCAATAGAAAAATTTCACGAATTCAGCTTTGAGGCTTATCAGGAATTTTATCAGTATGGATACAGTGCCACCACAAAATACATTGTGGAAAATCCTGAAATTATGAACCTGCGGAAATAAAAATCGGGCATAAGCGCTAAAATCATTGCAGGACTTTTCAGACGGATCGTTCTGTATTTTTGCTTTTAATGCCTTTATTCAATAACTTTGCAAAAAAATAATCGTTCTTTTAATTATAACTATGTTGACTTATTTCCCTCAAATTGCCGGCTCGATTGTAGCCATTGTAATTGCCGGTTCGTTAAGAGTTGGGCTTCAACTCCTCGCAAACAAGTATTTAAAATCGCATCCACACCCTGACATTAAAATATCACATGTATCCAGGGTTGTGAATTTCACAATCAACACACTCGCGCTCATTGCAATTTTGGTGATTTGGGGTGTCGATACAAAAAATCTGTTCGTAGCGTTAGGATCGGTGTTTGCAGTGATTGGCGTGGCGCTTTTTGCGCAATGGTCGATACTCAGCAATATTACCGCCGGAGTAATTCTGTTCTTTTCAGCACCTTTTCAGATAGGCGATTACATTCGTATCTTAGACAAGGACATGCCCATTGAAGCTACTGTAGAAGATATTTTCACCTTTTACACTCATTTGCGAACAAAAGATGGAGGTTTACATATTTTCCCAAATTCACTACTGCTACAAAAGGCAATTGCTGTGATAAATTTAGAAACTGAAAATCAGACTTCAGATAATCCTATAGATTAAGAAAACAAATATTAAACGAGAATAATAACTGACTTTCAAGCCAAAAGGCATGAATCAATAAAAGTTCCATAAGACAACAACTAAAAAAAATGAACGCATGAATCGCAAAACATTAAAAAGACTATTATTAGCGTTAATTGTATTAAGTAGCTTTAGCTCGTGTTCAGAGTTACTGAAAATAGCTCAGGAAGTGAGTTTACCAACAGGAACAAGTCCTCTGCCAGTTAGCAACACCGAAAACATTGCCGGACTGAAAAGTTCACTGAATGTAGGCATTGAAAAAGCAGTCGGATTTCTATCGGTAGAAAACGCATTTTATGGAAATGAAGCTCTGAAAATTCTTTTGCCTGCCGAGGCTAATCAGGTGATTGAAAATATCAAACTTATTCCGGGTGGAGAGGAATTGGTAAACAAAGCCATTCTGTCGCTGAATCGCTCGGCCGAAGATGCGGTAAAAGAAGCCACGCCCATTTTCAAAAATGCCATACGCAATATGAGTATTGCCGATGCGGGCAAAATACTTTTCGGACCCGACTCGGCTGCCACATCATATCTGAGGCAAACAACCTATCAGGAATTGAAAACAGCTTTTGCTCCAAAAGTGCGTGCCTCGCTCGACAAACCTTTAGTGGCCGGCGTCTCCACCAATGAAACATGGAATACTTTGAGCGATGCCTATAACAAAGTAGCCAACACAATGGTAGCAAAAATTGCAGGTTTGAAACCTGTCAATATCAGTCTGGAAGAATATGCTACTCAAAAAGCCCTTGACGCACTTTTTGTAAAAGTGGCTGAAGAAGAAAAAGCCATCCGTACCAATCCTGTGGCACGTATAAATGAAATTTTAAAGCGTGTTTTTGGACAGTTGGACAAAAAGTAATTCACTATTAAACAAGCACATACAATTCACCAGCAATTCTTTTTTATTCATTTACCAAACACCAATTTGTTTTAATAAATCATAAACGAAGTCGCAAAACACAACATCGGAAACAATAATCTGTTTAATAATCAGAGCTCAAATTATCAATTTAAAACAATTGAATTATGAAAACAAACTCATTCCACATGTATGTAGTGGCGGTATTGCTTGTTTTATTTGTGTTTCCGCCCGACTCATTGCAGGCCGACCCTCCACGCTGGGCACCGGCTCATGGTTATAGAGCCAAAACCAGACAGATTTATTTTCCGGAACAGAATTTCTATTTTGATTTGCAACGAAATGTGTATATCTATTTCGAAAACGGCAGATGGATATCAAATATCAGACCGCCACAGATATATGCAAACATCAATTTAATGCTGGCTCCGAAGGTTGAACTGAGTATTGCTTCATCAAAGCCCTATTTGCACAACAAAACGCATATCACAATGTACAAGGCAAAAAAGGGGAAAGCGGTAAAAGTGAAAGTAAAAACCAAACCCGGAAATAAAAAACATAAAAGAAAATAGTTCAATTATGTTTAATGGCGAAGAAATCTTCTTCCAACCACAGCTTTAAAACAAGATCAGGGGTGATATTCGAAATATCACCCCTGATTTTATATAGAACTCAGATTATCTTATTTAATTGCTTCCAAAGCTTTTTCGATAGCTTTCTGAATGCCTGCTGCATTTTTTCCTCCTGCCGAAGCAAAGAAAGGTTGTCCGCCACCGCCACCCTGAATTTCTTTGGCTGCTTCGCGAGCAATGTTAGTTGCGTTCAATCCTGTGGCAACGAGGTCGTCGCTCAGAAGCACAGTAAGCGTAGGTTTGCCTTCAATTACGCATCCTGCCACGAAAAATAGCTTTTCGGGGTGCATGTTACGAATCTGGAAAGCTAATGTTTTAACCTGGTCGGCAGGCAAATCGCCTTCGAAGCGAATCACCTTCACTCCATTCACTTCCGAAGCCTGAGCAGTAAGCTTATCGCGCAGGGCGAGGATTTGTATTTGTTGGAACATCTCCATTTTTTTGCGCATTTCGGCAGTTTCTTCAGTGAGTTTTTTCAACGCCACAATCACATCAGGTGTATTGTTCAGAAGTTCTTTTGCATCCGAGATGACATCCTGTTGCTGATCGAGCAAATCTTCCACAGCTTTACCTGTAATGGCTTCAATACGACGAATACCTGCTGCAATAGAGCTTTCGGCCACAATACGAACCATTCCGATATTTCCGGTTGAGTTCACGTGTGTTCCACCACAAAGTTCTACCGAACTCCCAAACTGAATCACACGTACAGTTTCGCCGTATTTTTCGCCAAACAAAGCCATAGCACCCATAGCCTGTGCTTCGGCAATCGGTGTTTCGCGACTTTCCTGAAGCGGATAGTTTTCGCGGATTTTGCGGTTAGCAATGGCTTCCACAGCACGAATTTCTTCTTTCGTAAGTTTCTGGAAATGCGAGAAGTCGAAACGCAATGCTTCGGGACTTACATACGAACCTTTTTGCTCGACATGCGTACCTAACACTTCGCGCAAAGCCTCGTGCAGCAAGTGCGTAGCCGAGTGATTACATTCGGTTGCTTTACGTTTTTCAACATCGATAGTTGCTGTGAATGTAGCAGTTACATCCTCAGGAAGTTTTTTGGCAATATGTACTGCCAGATTGTTCTCCTTCTTTGTATCAAGAATTTCAACAACTTCGCTTTCTGATTTCAGGATTCCTGAGTCACCTACCTGTCCGCCCATTTCGGCATAGAAAGGTGTTTTGGAAAGCACCAGCTGATAGAATTCCTGATTTTTTTGTTTCACCTTGCGGTAACGGAGAATTTCGGTATCGTAAGTTGTAAAGTCGTAACCCACAAATGTGCTATCGCCTTCGCGTACAGTTACCCAGTCGCCGGCTTCCATAGCAGCTGCGTTGCGGGCACGGTCTTTCTGAATTTGCATTTCGGCATTAAACTCATCGATATTGGCGCTGAAATTATTTTCGCGCAAAATGAGTTCTGTTAAATCCAATGGAAATCCAAAAGTATCGTAAAGTGTAAATACATCTTTTCCGGCAATAATATTTTTTCCTGATTTTCTGGCTTCGTCCATCACTTTATCGAGCAAACGAATACCAGTTTCGAGCGTACGCAAGAACGATTCCTCCTCCTCTTTAATCACTTTTTCGATCAATGATTTTTGCGAAACCAGCTCAGGATAAGCTTTACCCATTACCTCGCAAAGCACACCGATCAGTTTATACATAAATGCGTGACGCTGACCAAGGAAAGTATATCCGTAACGCACAGCACGACGCAAAATACGACGGATTACATAACCCGCTTTTGCATTCGAAGGCAGCTGACCATCGGTAATTGAGAATGATATGGTACGAATATGGTCGGCAATTACGCGCATAGCCACATTAACCTCCCCCTGACCCCCTCCCACGGAGGGGGAAACTGTAATCGAATCAAATTCATCGGAATTTTGAGGAACACTCATTCCCTCCCCTTTGGGGAGGGTTAGGGAGGGGTTATATTTGGCGCCTGTAACACGGCCAATTTCGGCAAGAATCGGGGTAAATACGTCGGTATCGTAATTCGAAGTTTTTCCCTGCATAGCCATACAAAGACGTTCGAAGCCCATTCCGGTGTCAATTACCTTGGCAGGAAGTTCTTCGAGCGAGCCATCGGCTTTGCGGTTGAATTGCATAAATACATTATTCCATATTTCAATCACCTGCGGGTGGCTTTCGTTTACAAACGTGAGACCATCCACCAAAGCACGTTCGCTATCAGGACGCAGGTCGATGTGAATTTCGGAACAAGGGCCACAGGGACCTGTATCGCCCATTTCCCAAAAATTATCTTTTTTATTTCCGTTGATAATACGATCGGCAGGAAGGAATTGTGCCCAGATTTCGGCTGCCTCATCATCGCGACTGAGGCCTTCGGCTTCGGAACCTTCGAAAACAGTCACATATAAACGGTCTTTATCGAGTTTGAGCACTTCTGTGAGATATTCCCACGCCCATTCGATGGCTTCTTTTTTGAAATAATCGCCAAACGACCAGTTACCAAGCATTTCGAACATGGTGTGGTGATAAGTATCGTGTCCCACTTCTTCGAGGTCGTTGTGTTTTCCACTCACGCGCAAGCATTTCTGAGAGTCGGCCACACGTGCATATTTAATAGGGTCGTTACCCAGAATAATATTCTTAAACTGATTCATCCCCGCATTGGTAAACATAAGCGTGGGGTCATCCTTAATTACCATCGGAGCCGAAGCAACAATTTTGTGGCCTTTCGATGCAAAAAAATCGAGAAATGATTGACGAATTTCCTGTGAAGTCATATTATATTTTGATAATTATACATTTGGAATGATAAAAAAAACAATTATTCTTATGCTAAAAAACAATTATTTTGCCCTGCAATATGTTAGCATTTATTGTTTTGTCAATATTTGCTGTGAAAAGTCTGCAAAAATACTTCAAAATTATTACTTTTGCATCAAAACCGGAGATAAAAGTTTAGTTTTGCGACCAATTTTAGAGAATAATACAGTTATTCTAAAGCAATTTTGAAATTTTATACTTCTCAGCGGTCAATACTCCCTAAAGCACGTTATGGCAAAAAAAATAAAGTTCCATTTTAATCCTGAAACTCTGAATTATGAGCCGATAATACACACTTTTGCTCATAAACTCAAACAAATCGGACTGCATTTGTTTTCGGGAATCTCATTGGGAGCTTTGTTCTTTTTTATTTTTGTAACCATATTCGACTCCCCCGAAGAAAAGCAACTCGGACTTGAGAAAAGCCGTATTCAGTCGCAATACAAAGTACTCGAACGTCAGCTCGATGAAGTTCAGGAAGTGCTTACCGACATGCAGGAACGCGACGACAACCTTTATCGCGTCATTTTGCAGGCCGAGCCCATTTCACTCGAAGTGCGCCGCGCTATTTCGGCCAACAGCGACTACTACGATCAACTTCTGAAAATGACCAACTCCGAAATTGTGGTAACCACCACAAAAAAGCTGAACGAACTCCGCAAGCAACTTTATATACAGTCAAAATCGTACGATGATCTGATTGTGCTCTCGAAAAACAAGGAAACAATGCTCGAACATATTCCTGCCATTCAACCTGTACTCAACAAAGACTTAAAACGCATGGCTTCCGGTTACGGATGGCGCATCGACCCGATTTACCGTTCGCGCAGATTTCATGCAGGAATGGACTTTACAGCGCCTACAGGAACCGATATTTATGCCACCGGAAATGGCACTATACAGTATGCCGGTTGGAAACAGGGCTACGGAAACACTGTTGAAATAAATCATGGTTTTGGCTACATGACTCTTTACGGGCACATGCATAAAGTTAACGTAAAGACAGGCCAAAAAGTTAAACGCGGCGATGTGATTGGCTTAGTGGGCAATACCGGAAAATCAACCGGACCGCATCTGCACTACGAAGTGCATTTCAAAGGACAGGTTATGAATCCGGCAAACTATTATTTCCTCGATCTTTCGCCTGAAGAGTACGACAGAATGGTACAAATGAGCAACAACTCGGGTATGATGATGGATTGATTTGTCTTTTCAGAAGGTGAGAGGTAAGAAAGCAAGAAGTAAGAAGCAAGAAGCGTATAGATGGAAAAAATTGACAACATTTTGGATAAATCATCTCCCATCGGAATTTTCGATTCGGGCTATGGCGGACTTACTATTTTGGAAAAAATCAGGGAACAATTACCTGATTACGACTACATTTACCTTGGCGACAATGCCCGCACGCCTTATGGAACCCGTTCGTTTGACGTAGTATACAAATTTACGCTCGAATGCGTCACCCGACTTTTCGAAATGGGCTGTCAGTTGGTTATTCTGGCCTGCAACACAGCTTCAGCAAAAGCTTTGCGAAGCATTCAGCAAAACGACCTTCCCCGCATCGATCCTTCGCGCAGGGTGTTGGGCGTTATCCGACCAACAGTAGAAGTAATTGGAAATCATACTCAGACCCGCCACATAGGCTTACTCGCCACACCCGGCACAGTACAGTCAGGCTCATATCCGCTCGAAATTGCCAAACTGTACAACGACATCACAGTTACTTCCGAAGCTTGTCCGCTTTGGGTACCTCTTATCGAAAATAACGAACATCGCAACGAAGGTGCTGATTTTTTTATCAGAAAAAATATTGAGAATTTATTGAAAAATGACGCGCTGATAGATACAGTAATGCTTGGCTGCACACATTATCCGCTTATTCAGGACAGGATAGCGGCTTTTTTGCCCGAAGGAATAAAAGTAATTTCGCAGGGAGAGCTTGTTGCCGCCAGTCTGGCCGACTATCTGAAAAGGCATTCTGAAATGGAGATGAAATGTTCGAAAAACGGCAATGTGACTTATTTCACCACCGAATCGGTAGAAAAATTCAGCGCTTCAGCCTCCGTTTTCCTGAAAAACAAAGTAGAGGCGCAGCACATTGATATTGGATAAAAACTAAACCCGTCGACGAAACTCGGCACACACAAGCGCAGTAGCCACAGCCACATTGAGCGATTCCGAAGTTTCGCTGCCCAAAGGATAATTAGGAATAAGCAATCGTTTATTTACTTTTTCCTCAATAGTAGCCGAAATACCATTCCCTTCGTTGCCCATCACAATAATTCCATTGGCTGAAATCTTTTCGGAATATATATTTTCGCCATCCATAAATGTGCCGTAAACCGGCATATAGGCAGGCAAACCGTCAAAAAATGTACTCAGATTGAGATAATGAATGTTCACCCTTGCCAACGCACCCATTGTAGCCTGCACCGTTTTAGGCCCGAAAGCATCAGCACAAAACTCCGAGCAAAAAATATCTTCCACACCAAACCAGTCGGCAATGCGAATAATTGTACCCAGATTTCCGGGATCCTGCACATCGTCGAGCGCGAGGCTGAGTCTTCCTTTCAGTTGTTGCACATCAAAATGACTTTCGCGTTTCCTAAACACCGCAAGTACACCCTGCGGCGATTTTTGATTCGAAATTTTGCGAAGTTCCTCTTCGGTAGCAGTTACAAATCCCGGCACATTTTTTCCTGCGTTACGCTCTTTCCATTCTTCGGTGGCAAACGCATGCACGCATTCGAAAGCAGGCAGCAAATCGAGCACCAGTTTTGTTCCTTCGGCGATAAACATGCCACTTTCGTCTCTGAATTTCTTTTGCGATAGTGAACTTATGAACTTTATTTGACTTTTCGAAATCATATAAATGTGATCGGGCGTAATTAATGCAATGTGAGTATTTTTGTAATAACTGAATGACAAAACTAACAAAGTTTTCGGATACCGACAAAGTTTACAACAGTATAAGAAAATTAATTTGCATAAAAACAAGCACAATTTTTGCAACAACGAATTATAGCTTATCAATTTAAAGTATATTTGCATTGAAAAAGAAAAATTATTTTCACTTGTTTATGAACAGAATAAAAATCGTTGTTATTTTATTGGCAATAGTACTTATGTGGTCGTGTAATGTAACCAAACACGTTCCCGAAGGACAACATCTGCTGCATAAAGTACACATTCAAAACGATGTAAAAGATATCCCGGTGAGCGAACTCGACGATTATCTGCGACAAACACCGAATTCAAAGGTTTTTGGTCTGTTCAAAATGCAATTGGGAATTTACAACCTGGCAGGCAAAGACACTACCCGAAAGATAAACCGCCTGTTCATGCGACTCGGCGATGCACCTGTGCTCTACGACGAAAGCCAGACTACAATTTCGGCGCAACAATTGCAAAAAGTAATGGAAAACAAAGGCTATATGAATGCCAAAGTAACCGAAACTGTAAAGCTTAAAAACAAAAAAGCCATTGTAAATTATCAGATAAAATCCAATCGTCCTTATGTACTGCGCGATTATAGCATAAAAATTGAACACCCTTTATTACAAAGAATTGCTTCCGACACAGCACGTTCACTGATCAGAAATGGTATGCACTTCGACACCGACGTGCTCGATCAGGAAAGAGAAAGAGTAGCTTCACGCTTTCGCGAAAGAGGTTTTTACAATTTCAACAAGGATTTTCTGGTGTATAAAGCCGACAGTTCGCTGAATGCACACAAAATTGATCTGACACTCGACCTGCGCGATTATCTCAAAATAGGCAAAGACTCCATCAACAGCCTTATTTTCAAACAATACCGGATTGGCAATGTATATTACTACAGCAACAACACCCTGAACATCAGTAATAATGCTGACACACAACAAAAACCGGACACAACCATTTACAAAAACTTTTCGCTGATCAGCCCCACAGGCAAATTTGTATCACTGAATGCACTGATTCACAATACACACATTGAGCCCAATACGCTCTACAGCGATGTCAGCGTGGAGCGTACCTATGCCAGCCTCAACTCACTGGCTCCGGTAAAATATGTGGATATTACATTTAAGGAATCCTCGGACAGCACACTCGATTGTCAGATTGTAATTGTACCTGCCAAAACAATTTCACTTTCGGCCGATATTGAGGGAACATTTACCGAAACGAACAATGGTCTGTTTTGGGGAGGTGCCACCAGCGTCACATGGATGAACAAAAACACCTTTGGCGGGGCAGAGGCGCTTAGCATACTGGCAAAAGCAGCTCTCGAATGGCAAAACGGTATTTGGGCGCAGGAACTGGGTTCTCAAATAAATTTACGATTCCCAAAATTCGTTTTCCCGGTGGGTAGTTTCGATTTCAAGCGCGGAATTCATGCCAATACCGATTTCAGAACAAACTTCCTGTACCAATACCGTCCGGGTGAGTTTACTTCAATAAATCTGAGTGGCGCACTCAACTATTCATGGTTACGTCGTCGCGTGCGTCACAATCTCGATCTGGTAAATCTCAGCTATGTGAATTTCCCCCTTATTGATCCAGCTTTTCAGAACAATTATATCAACACCGGGCGATACAACAAATACAATTACGAAAACCATTTCATCATGCGGGCTTCATACAATGCCGCATTCAGCAATTTCAACGCCAACCGCCCCATGCGAAATTATTCGAACTACAGTTTCAGTATCGAGTCGGCCGGAAATATGCTTTACGGATTGAATCATCTGCTCAATTCCGAGGTAGATGCCGATGGGTCGTACAAACTTTTCGACATTCGCTATGCGCAATATGTCAGAGGAGAATACAATGCATCTTACAATCAGATCATCGACAAAAACAACAGGTTTGTTTACCATATGGGTTTAGGCTTGGGAATTCCTTACGGCAATGCAGATATTATTCCGTTCGAACGCCGATTTTACAGTGGTGGAGCAAACAGTGTACGTGGCTGGGGCGAAAGTCGTCTTGGTCCTGGTGTATATGCTGAACGGCAGGATGTACCCACACGCGACTACAATCAGGTAGGCGATATCAAGCTTGATCTGAACATGGAGTACCGTGTAAAACTGTTCTGGTTACTGGAAGGCGCACTTTTTCTGGATGGAGGAAATATCTGGACGATAAAAGATTATCCTGAACAGCCGGGTGGTGCATTCAAACTCGACTCGTTTATGAATCAGATTGCCATTGCTTACGGAGCAGGCATCCGCATGGACTTTTCTTTCTTCGTAGCTCGTCTGGACATGGGTGTAAGACTATTTAACCCGGCACTTTCGCGACGTGAACAATGGCGCATAAATCCTGTCAGCGACGATTTTGCATTCCACATTGCCATTGGATATCCATTCTGACAATAATAAAATTCCAAACTGTGGTTTATAATTTTCCGTAAAGCTTACTCAAAATTATAAACGAATTTTGAGAGCCGTAAATTAATTGGTAATTTTGCGACCAATTAATTGAAAACCTGAATTCAGAATCAGTATTTTCACACACAAACATTTAATGAACCGGACTATTCTTTTATTTATCGTGCTTGCGGGCACATTTATTTCATCTTTTGCGTCTCCGGTAGATTCAGTTAAAACCTATTACAAGGACGGACATTTCATCACATACTGCAAAGTGTGGGTCAATACACCGAGAGCTGTACTCAACGAAGTAATCGACGATTATGTAGAGCAATCGAAATACGATCTCGACCAACTCTTCGAATGGGCGCTGAAAGACATGAAACTACGTAGCGAAAAAGACAAACTGATAGTTTTCAATTTCAAAACGGCAAAATACGACGCTGAAAATGATTTGATAAAATGTGTGGGAGATGTGAAGGTGCCTGGTATTATCAGTTTCCCCGACATACATGTCAATAGCCGCATGACAAAATCGTATCTCAAAAACGGGAATACACGCGTGCGAATCGAAGTCATGTATTCGGATGCTTTTCTCAAAGAAACTTCAGGCGTATTTTATGCCATTCCCGAGACAGAAAAAGGCAACTGGATTACCCTGGAAACAAAAGTAAAATTCGGTTGGTTTTTCAATGTATTTATTACACAACCCTTATTCCGAAGCATAATGGAATGGCGCTTTCATCAAATGATGATCAACATCAGAGATGAAGCCGAAAGCAGAACAAAAGCGATAAAAACCAGACAAAACCCTGGCAAAACGCCAGCTATCAAGTATTAAGATAAAAAATGGCAGAAACATCATTGCTCGACAAATTAGAAGGGCTTCAACACAAGTTCGAAGAGATTTCGACACTTATCACCGACCCCTCAGTAATTTCGGATCAGAAAAGATACGTGAAACTTAACAAAGAATACCACGATCTTGAAAAAATTCTGAACGCGAAAAATGAATATCAACTGGCTTTGGCGCACATAGCTGAAGCACGCAGCATTCTCGACACAGAGAATGACCCCGAAATGCGCGAAATGGCCAAAGCCGAGATTGACGAAATTGAGCCCCGTATTCCTGAAATGGAGGAAAGTATTAAGCTTCTGCTGATCCCTGCCGATCCGGAAGACAATAAAAACTCCATTGTGGAAATTCGCGGAGGAACAGGTGGTGACGAAGCTGCAATTTTTGCTGGCGACCTCTTTAAAATGTATAACAGGTACTGCGAATCGAAAGGCTGGAAGGTTGAAATAACAAACATAAGCGAAGGCACAGCGGGTGGTTTTAAAGAAATTGTTTTCACCGTTTCCGGCGAAAATGTATATGGCACCCTGAAATACGAATCGGGCGTACACCGTGTACAGCGTGTGCCACAGACCGAAACGCAGGGACGTGTGCACACTTCAGCCGCTACTGTAGCTGTGCTTCCCGAAGCCGATGAGGTGGATTTTGAACTGAATCCGGCCGATGTGGAAATGCAGACTTCACGCTCGGGAGGTGCTGGTGGTCAGAATGTAAACAAAGTGGAAACAAAAGTACAACTCACCCACAAACCAACAGGTATGGTGGTGGTTTGTCAGCAGGCGCGTACACAGCTTGCCAACCGCGAACTTGCCATGCAAATGCTTCGCTCCAAACTTTACGAAATTGAAGTCACCAAACACCAGGAAGCCATTGCATCGCGACGCAAAACAATGGTTTCTACCGGCGACCGTTCAGCAAAAATACGCACTTACAACTATCCGCAGGGCCGCGTGACCGATCACCGCATCAACTACACCATGTACAATCTGAATGCTTTTGTAAATGGCGATATTCAGGAAGTAATTGACAAACTGATTGTGGCCGAAAACACTGAGCGAATGAAAGAGAGTGAATTGTAGGCGCAATAGCAGATTAAGAAAAAACAATAATTAAGATATTTTCAAGTCATGACCAAACAAGAATTATTCGAACAAATACAGGCAAAAAAATCATTTCTTTGCGTGGGACTCGATACCGATGTAAATAAAATCCCGGAATTCATGTTCGACGAATACGAAGATCCGATTTTCGAATTCAACAAAGCCATTATCGACGCTACCGCCGACCTTTGCGTGTCGTACAAACCGAATCTGGCTTTTTACGAAAGCATGGGACTTTCGGGATGGGATGCACTCGATCGCACTGTGGATTATATCCGCACCAAATATCCCGAGCAATTTATCATTGCCGATGCCAAACGTGGCGATATTGGCAATACTTCGGCTATGTACGCCCGTACCTTTTTGGGGAATATGAATTTCGACGCTATCACGGTAGCTCCTTATATGGGCGAGGATTCAGTGACTCCTTTTCTGACTTACGAAGACAAGTGGGTGATATTACTTGCACTTACTTCGAACAAAGGCGCTTTCGATTTTCAATTTATCCGCGATGCCGAAACCGGCGAACGACTCTTCGAAAAAACACTGAAAGCTTCGCAACAATGGGGCAACGATGAAAATATGATGTATGTGGTGGGAGCCACAAAAGCCGATATGCTCACCGATATTCGTCAGATTGTACCCGACCATTTTCTGCTTGTTCCGGGCATAGGCGCTCAGGGTGGAAGCCTTGAGGAAGTAGCAAAATATGGCATGAACAGCACCTGCGGACTTCTGGTTAACTCTTCGCGACAGATTATTTATGCTTCATCCGAGAATGATTTTGCAAAAGCTGCCCGTCGTGAAGCAGAGAAAGTACAAACCGAAATGGAGTTCCTGCTGAAACAGGCTGAACTTATCTGATACACCAACAAAAAGCGGCTGAAATGGATGTAAAAATTGAACCTTCGTGGAAAGAAGCACTGAAAGACGAATTCGGAAAAGACTATTTCGGAAAACTGACTGATTTTGTAAAAACAGAATATAGTTCGAAACAGATTTTCCCTGCCGGTTCGCAAATATTCAATGCTTTCGACCAATGTCCGTTCGACAAAGTAAAAGTGGTGATTATTGGTCAGGATCCTTATCATGGTCCCGGGCAGGCACACGGGCTTTGTTTTTCGGTAAACGATGGTGTGGCCTTCCCTCCTTCCCTGCTGAATATTTTCAAGGAAATAGAGCGCGACCTCGGCATTCCATATCCACAAAGCGGCAACCTTACCCGTTGGGAGCAACAGGGCGTTCTTTTGCTCAATGCCACACTCACTGTGGAAGCACACAAAGCAGGTTCGCATCAGGGCAAAGGCTGGGAAACATTTACCGATGCTGCCATCCGGAAATTGGCCACAGAAAAACAAAACATTGTGTTTATGCTTTGGGGAAGTTACGCACAACAAAAAGGAGCAATGATCGATGCCTCGAAACATCTCGTTCTGAAATCGGTGCATCCTTCTCCTCTTTCGGCCTATCGCGGATTTATTGGTTGCGGACATTTTTCGCAGGCCAATCAGTTTCTCGAAGCAAAAGGTTTGGATAAAATTAATTGGTAAACAGATAAAAATCACCAAAAACGATGGTTTTTTGCATCTATTTTAATACTTTTGCAAACCCGAAAAAATAATATAGTATTTCATTAAAAAAATATAGATAAACTCATGGGAAGAGCCTTTGAATACCGAAAAGCAACAAAGATGAAACGTTGGGGAAATATGGCCCGCGTATTTACAAAATTAGGAAAACAAATCACCATAGCTGTTCGCGAGGGCGGTTCTGAGCCCGACACCAATCCACGTTTGCGTGTGCTTATTCAGCAATCGAAAAAGGAAAACATGCCCAAGGAGAATGTGGAGCGCGCTATTAAAAAAGCCACTTCGAAAGACGAAGCCGATTACAAGGAAATGGTGTACGAAGGCTACGGCCCTAACGGCATTGCCATTGTGGTGGAAACAGCTACCGACAACCCTACACGTACTGTGGCCAATGTACGCAGCTATTTCAACCGACATGGAGGATCGTTAGGCACCACAGGATCCTTACAATTCCTTTTCGATCACAAATGCATATTCAAAATTGCTCCCAAAGAAGGCGTTTCGCTCGAAGATTTAGAATTTGAATTAATCGATTACGGAGTTGATGAAGTGGTGGAGGACGAAGATGGAATCATTCTCTACGGCGAATTTCAGTCGTACTCAGCCATTCAGAAACATCTCGAAGAGAATGGCTACGAAATTTTCAGCGCCGAGTTCGAGCGTATCCCCAACGATATGAAAGAACTCAACGAAGAGCAAAAAGCACAGGTAAATAAGCTTCTCGAAAAAATTGAAGACGACGAAGATGTGCAGAACGTATTCCACAATATGGCTGAATAATCATTTTAAAAAAACAAAAAAGTCCGGATTGAAATTTCAATCCGGACTTTTTTGTGTTTGAATCAGTCAGCTTATTTTACAATACCTGCAAAGCCCATAAAAGCCATGGCCAGCAATCCGGCAGTAATCAGCGAAATTGGAGTTCCATCCAATCCTTTAGGAATTTTAGTCATGCCAAGTTGCTCGCGGATACCAGCAAAAAGCACTAAGGCCAAACCAAAACCAATGGCAGTAGAAATGGCATACACCACGCTTTCGAGCATCGACAAATCTTTTTGAATAACCATAATGGCCACACCCAGAATAGCGCAGTTTGTGGTAATAAGCGGGAGAAATACGCCCAGCGCCTGATAAAGTGCAGGCGATACTTTTTTCAGAATAATTTCCACCATTTGTACCAATGCCGCAATAATCAGAATGAACGTAATGGTTTGCAGAAAGCCAATGCCGAAAGGTTCGAGCACTGTTTTTTGAATAATATAAGTAATCAACGTGGCAATAGTCATTACAAAAGCCACAGCGCCACTCATTCCAAGAGCTGTTTCAATTTTTTTCGATACGCCCAGAAACGGACAAATACCCAAAAACTGCGACAATACAATATTGTTTACAAAAACAGCGCTGATAAATATCAGAATATATGTCATAACGATTTAATTTTATCGGTTTTACAATGTGTGAGTTACAATATGTCAGGCTTTGCGCAATTTATTGAACACTGCAATAAGGTAGCCTAAGGCAATAAATGCGCCCGGCGCAAGTACAAAGAGCAACATGCCGTAGTTTTCGGGGAAAACCGACAAACTAAACACTTTGCCCGTACCCAGTAGTTCGCGCGTAGCTCCCAAAAGCGTGAGCGCCATGCTGAAACCAAGTCCCATACCCAAACCATCGAACATGGAGCTGAATACTGTATTTTTAGCCGCATAAGCTTCGGCACGTCCAAGCACAATACAGTTTACCACAATAAGCGGAATAAAGAGTCCCAGACTTTCGTATAAAGCAGGTAAATAAGCCTGCATTGCCATTTCCACTACAGTCACAAAGGTAGCAATCACCACAATAAAAGCAGGAATACGCACTTTGTCGGGAATCATGTTTTTTATCAGTGCAATCACCACATTCGAAGCCACCAGCACAAAAGTAGTAGCCAATCCCATGCCCAGTCCATTGATGGCCGAGGAGGTTGTACCCAGCGTGGGACACATACCCAGCAACAATACGAACACCGGGTTTTCTTTAATAATTCCGTTGAACAGAACTTTTACATTCGAATCTTTACTCATATCTGTTTTTCCCTTCGTATTAATTATTAGTAACTGCTACTGTGCTAGAATCGGCTGCCTCTTGTTTTGCTGTGGCACCGCTTGTCATGTCAGGCGCATCAGGATTGTTGGCGTAAGCCGCATAGGCCAGTTGCACAGCTTCAAGAAATGCACGCGAGCTAATGGTTGCTGCAGTAATAGCATCCACTTCGCCACCATCTTTACTCACTGTAAGTTTGTTTTTGGCAGGATTCTTTCCTTTGATATTCTGATTGTTTTTGTCGGTCTTAAACCAGTCCAGCATTTTGGTACCAAGCCCCGGCGTTTCCTTTTGCTCGAGTACCGAATAATCCACAATATTTCCTTCGACATCAAAACCCACCATTACTTTTACTTCACCGCTGAAACCATTTTTCGAAAAAGATTCCACAGCCGCCCCAACAAATTTATCGGCTTTGTCGTAAGCCTTGTAAACTTTGAAAGCACCTGCTCCCTCTACTGTAACTTCCTCCACATCGGCAATGCGCTCGAAAGGAGGCAGCACAGCTTTGATGGCACTTTCCTGTTTTGCTTTTTTCGAGGCGGCAATAGGCGCTTCGGTAAGTTTGTACATTGAGCCCAGCGTCAGCGCCGAAAACAATGAGATACCCGCCAGCACCAACAACATATTTTTAAAACTCGATTCTAATTTAGCCATTGTTTTATATCGTAATTTAATGAGGAACGGATTATTTTTTCACTTTTTCGCCAAACCTGCGTGGTTTGATATAAGTATTGATAAGCGGGGTAAAGGCATTCATAATCAGAATGGCAAACGATATTCCTTCAGGATAAGCACCAAACGAACGAATTACAATAGTAATTACGCCAATACCAATACCATATACAATCATTCCACGTGGATTCATGGGCGATGTGGCATAATCGGTTGCCATGTATATTGCTCCCAGCATCAATCCGCCCGAAAGTAAATGAATCACAGGCGACCCGTACTCGGCAGGATTAGCCCAATGAAGCAGGGCGGCCAGTACAAAAGCCGAAGCAAGTACCGACACAGGAATATGCCAGGTAATAATCTTTTTATAAAGCATATAAACCATACCGATAAGAAGTGCTATCACCGAAATTTCACCCATTGACCCAAGTTTACGGTTTCCTGAGAATAAGTCGCTCAGCTGAGGTAATTCACCAAAATGACCTTTTAGCATTTCGAGGGTTGTAGCGCCTGTGGCAGCATCTAAGTACTCCAGTGAAAGTGGTTCGGGAGTTGGCCACGAGGTCATTTGCACGGGAAAGGAGATCAGCAAAAACACACGACCCACCAAAGCCGGATTAAACGGATTATTTCCTAATCCGCCAAAGCTCATTTTACCAAGTCCAATGGCTACAAGCGAACCAATCACAATGATCCAGACAGGCAGGTTTGCCGGAAGATTAAAGGCAAGCAAAAGCCCTGTCAGAGCCGCCGATCCGTCTAATACCGATGGTTCGGTTTTCATTAGAAACTTTTGTATCAGATATTCAAAAAGCACACACGAAGCTACTGCAGTAAGCGTCACAACAAGTGCACCCAACCCGAAGAAATAAAAGCCCACCAAAAGTGCCGGTATCAGCGCAATTATCACACCGGTCATGTTTTTGGCTACTGTGTCGCCACCATGAATGTGTGGTGCGGGTGAAATAATTAGTTTTTCCATAAAATTGCCTCAAGCCCAAAAGGGGAATTTGAAGTTAGTATTTTTATAAGTTTATTATGACGATTTGCAGCTAGTGATCAGTTCACTGCAATCGTAAATGGTAAATGAATAAATGGCAAATGACTTTACTTTGCAGTTGCCCTGCTCCTGATAATGCCTCCCACAGTGGTTTTCCCGTAGCGGATATAGTCGAGCAGCGGACGATTCGAAGGACATGTGTAACTACAACTACCGCATTCGATACAGTCCATCACACGATTCTTTTCCATTTCAGGCCACATATTGCGTTCGCTCTGATTCATAAGCAGGAAGGGCTCCAGACCCATCGGACAAACAGTCACACATTTGGTACAGCGGATACAGTTTTTCATGGGTTTACGCACGGCTTCCTCATCCCGGATAAACAGCACACCTGCACTACCCTTAGCCATTGGCACATTGAGGTTCATAAACGAACGTCCCATCATTGGGCCACCACCCACAATTTTTCCTGTACCTGCAGGAATACCGCCGGCTTCGTCCACTACGTTTTGCAGATACACACCTAAACGAACCAGATAATTTCCCGGATTGGGAGCGTCTTTGCCTGTAATGGTCATTACGCGCTCTATCATGGGTTTGTTTTTCTGCACAGCTTCGTACACTGCAAAGGTGGTTCCCACGTTTATTACCACAGTACCCACTTCAATAGGAATGCGTCCGCTGGGCACCTGACGACGAATAATGGCATCAATCAGTTGCTTTTCACCTCCCTGCGGATATTGCACTTTCAGCGCTTCCACTTCAATGCCGGGATAGTTTTTAGCCAGATGGCTCAGATGTGCAATGGCATCTTTCTTATTATTTTCTATACCGATAACCGCACGTTTCACTTCGAGTACTTTCATCAAAATGGTCACACCTACCAGTATTTCCTCACCTTTCTCAAGCATCAGCTGATGGTCGCAGGTAAGATACGACTCGCACTCCACAGCATTGATAATAAGCACATCGGCTTTTTTACCCGGAGGAGGCGAAAGTTTCACATGCGCCGGGAAAGTAGCTCCACCAAGTCCCACAATACCTGCATCTTTAATTTTTTCAAGAATTTCCTCTTTACTCAGGTTGCAATCGCGTTTCAGTTCAGGACTGCGATCGATGGTATCGAGCCATTCGTCGCCATCCACATCAACAAATACCGCCTGACGTTTGTAGCCTGTAGCGTCGAGTTGCACATCGATTTTGGTCACCTTGCCCGATACCGATGAGTGCACATTGGCCGAAATAAATCCATTGGCTTTACCAATAAGCTGACCTACTTTTACAAGTTCGCCGCGTTTTACCACAGCTTCGGAAGGCGCACCAATATAATGCGACAACGGAATAACCACCTGTTTGGGAATGGCTGCTACCTGAATTTTCTTTCCCGCCGAGAATTTGTTTTCTTTCGGGTGAATACCACCTATTCTGAATGTTTTCATGTTATTGTGACCCAAAAACCCTAAACCCCTGGCCCCTAAAGGGGAACAAGAGATGTTAGTGTAGGTTATATTGTTTATATTATATTTTTCTTATTATAATTTTCTTATTATAATCTCTAATTTCATTTACAGAAACCTGGTCTTTAATCCCCTTCAGGGGTTAGGGGTTCTTTTACTTTGCGTGGCGGGAAGTTCAACTCCACAATGGCGTTGGTCGGACATACTTCAACGCATTTGCGGCAAAGCTTACATTTGTCGTCGTGGATAAATGCCAGATTGTTGGTGATGGTAATGGCGCCGTGCGGACAAACCTGTTCGCATTTAGTACAGGCAATACAACTTACATCGCACGATTTTTTGGCTACATGGCCTTTGTCTTCGTTGCGACAGTTTACAAAAATACGACGCGATTTGGGACCTTTCTTGCGGATTTCGATCAGCAGTTTCGGGCAGGCACGCACACAGGCGCCGCACGAAGTACATTTATCTTCGTCCACTTCGGGTATTTTGGTGATAGGATTTACTTTGATGGCATCAAACTCACACGACACTTCGCAGTCGCCAAGTCCGAGGCAGCCCCACGAGCAGCCTGTTTCGCCGCTATAAAGGTTGTGGGCAATAAAGCAGTGTTGTACGCCATCGTATTCGTTCATGCGCGGACGATGATCGCAGGTTCCGCCGCAGCGAACCACAGCCACAGTTGGTGCAGTGGTAGCCACTGTTTTTCCAAGTATGGAAGCTACAGCCTGCATGGTATCGTTTCCGCCTACGGGACAGTTAAGTCCGTCGAGCGTATCGGAGCTTACACAAGCATTGGCAAAGCCACGACAGCCCGGAAAACCGCAACCTCCACAGTTGGCGGCAGGGAGCGCAGCCTCTACTTCGTCGATACGCGGATCCTCGTATACATAGAATTTTTTGGCTACAAAATAAAGAATAATGGCCGATGCAGCACCCACTATTCCCAATGTGAGTAACGAAATAAGAATCAGATTCATCTTGTTTTATTTTTACTAAAAAAAAGTTCTTGTGGCTTATTTCTTCTCAATTCTAAACTGTAGTTTCCTCTTCAGTTTCTTATTAAAAAGAGATAGTATAATATAATATGGTATAAGCAATGCAAGAGAAACAGTACCTGAAACAGCCTCATTTGGCACAATATCGCGTAAAACAAACAGGGAGGTAAGGATAAGCATGAAAGGAATTACAAATGCCAGAAGCACGGCCAGTAAACCTGTGGAACTTTCGCCCACTATGTTTACCATATCGCCAATCCTGAGTGTATCGTCGGTGCTTTCCACATCCACGAACTTCTCGTCCATGTCGGCAGCACTACAGGCACCCTTTGCATGGCACGAACTACAGGCCGACATTTGAATAATCTGTACCTGTATGTTTTTACCTTCTACACGGGTGACAAATCCGCTATGTTCAATTCTTTCACTCATTTTGTAATGTGGACATTGCAATTTTAGGCAAAAGTAATTATTATTTGGTATTGCATCAAATTAATATCAGGCAATTTTTTGTCAAAAATACGGCCTCATATTACATCTAACTGATAGTTAGATTCATAAAGATACAGGAAAGTTGCAGAAATTGTAGATTTTAAAGATTTTTTGCACAGAAAAACCATTGATGCGCATAAACATTTTTGTGCTATTCGTTGTTATGCGCCATTTGTCGGTTTGAAACATGATTTCTGCAAGGTAGCTGGCGTATTCAAACAGGCCTGACAGCTTTTGAAATCCTGTTAAGTCTCAAGCTCAGATAATACAATTTACTTATCAGGCAGATTGGTTTCTGAAAGTCGACAGACATATATTTTCAACGGCCACCCTACCCCCTACAACCGGTCGTTTCTCTTTTACACAGATTTTCGGCTATTTATGCTCCGACTGTGGATAAAAAACAATCGCCTGCAGATAGGAAAGCTCCGGTCGTTTATATTTATGCTGCGGGAAGCTATCTAAAACAACCGTCAATCTGTATAAAAGTGTCGATAAACCACACAAAAACGTAAAGTTATTACACATAAATGTATAATAGTATAACTATAAAGCATATTAAAACATGTATTAAAGTCATAGTATATAGCCTTTAAGTATAAACTTTGATACATTGAAGTCATACGGTATAGCCTTTAAGTATAAACTTTGATACATTGAGGTCATACGATATAGCCTTTAAGTATAAAGTTCAATGCTTTAACGTTATATAATACGGCATTTTAGTATAATCTTTCTGTTACTATATATAATTTCCGCCTTCTATTTGTAAATATTTCACTCATTTCTACTATATTTGAAGCCTTAATAATGAATCAACAAGTTTTTTTTAATCACCCTTAAATCAAATAGAAAAATGAATGTACTAAAACCCATGCCTCACAATGGTAAATTATTTGAAAGTTACGCTTTAAGTCACAATTTCAACAGGTCGGAACTATCGCGAGCCCTGTCGAGAAACGTCAACACAGTTTACAGATACGCCAACAGCCCATCGTTGCAAATGCGCATAATGTGGAATCTGAGCATACTGATGAAACATAACTTTCTGGGAGACCTGGCCAATAAGCTGGAAATTGACTTTGAAACGCCAAAGGAAATTGAACTGAAAGCAAAAATTGAGAAACTGGAGAGTGATATTCAGGAGTATCAAAGAGTACTACAGACAAAAGATGCCGAAATTGAAGGCTACCGAATGGCAATGAAGAACATCAGAATATAAATGAGCAGGAGGCTGTGCCACGAAAGAAATCCGGACACAGCCTCCTGGCTTAATTTAATGTTTTTGTTGACATTTTATTTGTTTAAAGTACAATCAAATATGTACCCGAAAGGAGCAATTGATATGCTTGAAATATCTGTATTGACTGAATCTATCTTTTAAAGCATCTGTCAAAAAACAGTAATTGATAATTAATTGCATTTGCCCAGTATTGCCAATTGTGAGCGCCCGGACGTTCGGTGTAGTCGTGGTCAATTTTCAGATCCACAAGTTTCTGATGGAGCTGAGAATTAATCTCATAGAAGAAATCATCCACACCACATTCAATTGTCAGATTCAAATCTTTGTTTTTTAAATCTGTAACCATACTCATTACAGAGTATTTATTCCATTCCTGCTGATTGTTTTCAAAAACGCCAATACGCTTATCAATGTCGTAATTGTTTTTAATAGAAAGTAAATCCACACCGCCACTCATGCTTCCGGCATTGGCAATAATATCCTTATTGCGAATTGCCAGATAGAGTGCACCATGCCCTCCCATACTCAATCCGGTAATGGCTCGTGCAGTGCGATCAGGTATAGTTGCATAGTGCGAATCGATATAAGGTAACAATTCGCGTGTTATGTGAGTTTCGTACTGAAAGGCCGGATCGATGGGACTATCGAAATACCACGAACTAAAACCACCATCGGGACATACAAGTATAAGTTGATGTTTGGTAGCTAAATTTTTAATTGAGGGAACTGTATTTATCCATTTGGCATAATTATCACTGTAGCCATGAAGTAAAAAAACCAAAGGATAATGTTTCTTTTTTGAATAGTTATCGGGCAAAACCACAACCGACTTTACTTCTTTTTTCATTTTTGCTGAATAAACAGCAATCGTATCAACCTGCTGGCGCGAAAATGCCAACTGCCCTACAAATAATAAAACTAAAAATAGATTTAATCGCTTCATATATATTTTTTACTGACTTTTTCAACATTCTATTTCGAGTTCTTCGAACCATCCTTTTTAAGTTCGGCTGGCTTTTGCTTTAGCAGGGGAAGTTCGGCGATATTCCATTTTTCCTCAAATTCCCAATTGGCACGAAGTGTAAGTTTTTTGTGGTAATAAAACATATCCTCGGGTTGGGTACGTGTTTCAATATTGCCTGTATCCCATTTGCCATTTCGGTTACGATCGATAAAGGCACGCACATAGAAATCGCCGGGCTTCAGGTATTCGAACAAAGTACCGCCTTTTACAGCCGGCTTTGTTTGCAGCACATTATCCTTGGGGTCGAGTAACTGAAATACCACAAGCGAATCGAAAACTTCGGTTGCGAATTTCAAGGCTGAATATTCGTCGAGCGATTTTATTTTTATTTGCCCTTTGTACTTGTCCGATACCAGATTGTAAATGCTCTTAAAGGCAGCCGAATCCACATTCAGTTCGTAACTTTTCTCGGGCTCCCATTTATATTTCAGGGCATAAACCATATCGGTGGAATCGTGAGCAGCCCAGCTATATTGCAGAGGCTTGAGAATGCTGTCGACCTTTTCCGAAAGCTGAATTTTAGACAGATCGAAGTCGCTGACAGGTGCATCGAATTTGAAAAGCACAGGATTGTAAACATCGAACGAACCTGTGGCATTGGTCGAAAACTTATAAGCCTGCACTGCAACCGGAGTCTGAGTTTTCTGTCCGCGTGTGTTGGCTTTGGGCTTACGCATAAACACACTTAAAGTATCGGTTTGCGGCACAAGATTGAACAGAGAGTCGGTTTTCAGATATGTCACAAACATTTCGAGCGTATCGGTTTTAATGATCGCCGAGTCGGTAAGCCAATAAGTCAGGGTATCGCGGTTGGCACTTTGCTGAAGAATATGACGATCGGTCCAGTCGAAATTTACGGGTTTTATTTGAGGCAACTCAGTAAGGGCAGTATTGAAAAACATTTTAAACGTATGATTTTGCAAACGTTCGGTTTTCACCAGATATTGTCGTTTTTTATCTTCTTTGAAATAGCGCAACACCACATCGTCGGGTAAAAAGCGGGTACCCTGAAAAGTATGGATGCTATCGATGGTCAGGGAATCGTGCCACACAGTATCCTTCATCTCTTCGATACGAAAGGTGGGTGTAAAGACAGAATCGGTAAAAGCCAGACCCTCGCCGGGCTGAAAGAAAAAGTCTTTGTTGGTATCGCCAAGCGCATAAACCTTATAAGTGCCGGCTTTAATATTGTCAATTACAAAGTTTCCATTTTCGTCGGTTCGTCCAATGCGCATGAATGGTTTTGTGAAAAAGCCACGCTCATCGTCGAGCCTGTAAATGCCCACAATAATGCCCGAAAGCGGATTGAGATCGGCAGCATTGACAATCTGACCGGAAATCTGAAGCGTATCAATTTCATTTCCGGTTGAAAAGGCAAAACGATAGTTTTTGAGCGGATTTTTTTCGTTCAAATCCACTATCGCATTTCCGAAATTAATGGTATAAGTAGTGCTGTCCACCAAATCTTCCTCGAATCGCACAGTTACAATGCGTGCATTCCCCTTCACCTCAGGCTGTCGGAGTTGAGGTGGCGAAATAAGCACATTGTCGTTCACTTTTTCGATGCTGATATTTTCGTCGAAGTGAATTACAATTTCCTTCTTTTTAAAATTCAGTGCACCATTCAGCGGCGTAGTTTTAATCACCTTGGGAGGCGTTTCGTCCTTTGCACCACCGGTAGGACCCTGCCCTTTGTTGGCACAGGCATGAACCACCAAACCAATCAGCACAATTACAGCAACTGTATATATTTTACTTAACAACTTCATTTCTTTTCTATCAATTATAAATATTTAATTGTCAATTATGCATTGTCAATCATGCATTATCAACTGTCAATTGTCAAAACCTTATGTCCTATCCTGCACCGCAAACAGTTACGTTTATCGCAATACTCCTTTTTGAGCTGAATGAGCGCCTGTGAGTCAAAAGCCGATGCGCAGTCAATGCCCGTTTCGTGCCACATACGTGTGATCACATTGTTTTCGGCAGGCAGTTTTTCGAGTATCTCTATGGCCTTATCCTTCATACTCTGATTGCCACGTGTATCGGCAAAGCTAAACAGAAAGGGAACCACAGTATTGATAATAATTCCTTCGATGGCTTTTTGGCCAATGCCTTTCAGCGATTTGTGACTTTCGTGTGCAAACAGGTAATGCGTTTTCCAGTATTCCGACGGTTCAACCCTGAAAATGCCCTGCAAATATTGTATATCGGGATTTTCGGTAATTTTCGAAAACAAACCTGTCGATTTGTGTATCAGCGCCGCAAACTGTGCAATGCGTACATGCGGAAAATTGTCGGGACGAAGCCTCAGCAGTTTCCATTGCGAGCCATCAATCGGTTTAAGATCGTATTTTATTTTCAGAAAATCGTATTCTTTTCGCAACGAAAGTAAATACGCGTCTTCTTCTTTTGCTGTCAACAATCCGGCCTGTCCGAAAAGCAAAGCCTCAAGTTGCGACAAATCGTTTTTATGCTTGCCCAGAATTTGCATTGGCAGTGAAGCGGCAAGCATTTCGAAAGCCTGTCCGTTGGTACCAAAGCCAAAACTACGCGCCAGATTCAGATAAAAAGCTTCTTCCCAGTGACGGTTATTCTGCGACAGTATTTCAGATATATTTTCCGTTTTCTGCAAAAGTCGCTCGGTAAGCAATGTATTTTTCCAGCTACGGATAAAAATACCGGGAATAGCTGAGATTTTGTTTTCGCAGGGAATACGAAGCGAATTTTGCATCAGCTGCCCGTAATTTTCCTCTATTTCGGCAGGATAGATCAGTTCGAGTTGCGGAATCGGTGCGCCATCGGCTCTGAGCACCTGCACATCGGCTTTTTTCACCACATGTAGCACCACGCTGTTGTAAGCTTTATCGTCGTCGTGTCCGTGTCGCGCCCATTCCGACGAGCGTGTATGAATTTCCACATTGCCGGCCCAAATGGTATTGCCCAGCTTTATTTTGGCATTAAAAAAATCAGGACCCGCATCGGTATTCAATCTGCCCGGGTCGATCACTTCCACACTCTCGCCATCGGTTGTGAACAGCGAATGCGACTGAAAAAGTTTGTTTTGCCAGATAAAATGTAAAATAGATTCTTTCACAGGCAAATAAGATTAAAGCAAATCACCCCCCGCCCCCCTAAAGGGGTAGTTACGGATTGAGATTCAAGGTTAATTAATATTTACAGGCAATTTACATATACATAAATAAACAGAAGGTCTTCTTGATATCTTTCTTTATCCCGGAGGGATAATATATTTATTGGACAAAAATCAGAACATATACATTCGACCCCGTTGGGGTCGTATTATTGTATCAAAATAATATCTATAAACATTTGAATCCTACGGATTCGAAACATATCATTAAACACCTGTTATTATGCCTGTTTATTTTGAGACTTATCAAATTCACTCATCCAAAAGTGCCCAACTGTAGCCCTTGCTTTGCCAAAACTCTATGGCGCGGGGCAATGCTTCGAGCACATTTTTTTCAGCTTTTACCGAGTCGTGAAAAACGACCAGCGAACCGCTTCGCAGATATTTCTGTACCGTTTGCAGTATCCGGTCGGGACTCACTTTTTTGTTGTAATCGTGGGTAATCACATCCCACATCACAATTTTATAATGTTTTTTCAGCGCCCTCAGTTGCGACGGTTTAATACGTCCGTGAGGTGGCCGGAACAGTTTCGAATCAATAAATTTCGCAGCTTTCTCCACATTTTCAACATATTCCTCTTTGGAATACTGAAAACCTTTCAGATGATTAAAAGTGTGATTTCCTGTTTTATGTCCGCGTTTTAAAATATCGGCATAAAGGTCAGGATATCTGGCTACATTGTCGCCTACACAGAAAAAGGTCGCTTTCCAACCGTAACGATCCAATATATCGAGTACAAGTGGTGTAACTTCCGGTACCGGCCCATCGTCGAAAGTGAGATAAATCACTTTCGACGAGGTATTGGCACGCCATGTTACATTCCCGAAAAGCGGTCGTAAAAAGCGGGGAAATTGCATCTGCTTAATTCAATTCAGCTTTCTGGGTATATTTCATGTACACCGGAAGATATTTGTCCATCATTGGTTTTTGACCTTCCTGGTCGCAAATACGCAAAATTTGTCCGAGCACAGCAATGTTATGTCCGATACGGTTGGTCACGCTGGCTCTTTGTCCCGAACGCAGGCTGTAATACCAATCCAGGTTTTCCACGCAATCGTTGGCCACAGCCTCCATAATGGCATTACCTTTCTGATATTCGCCCAGCTTATAATAATATTCGGCAAGAGTTGTCGATACATAGTCGTGACGTACGGTGCTTCCCGGCAGTTTTTCTTCGGCAAAGTCGAGCACCTTCAATGCTTTTACCGAGTCACCTTCGTTGTAAAGGGCAGTTACAAGTTGTGCAAACATCAATCGGTGTGTACGACACATGCGCAGTGAGTTTTCGTCGAGATACACTTTCGGATCGCTCACATTTCCCCAGCGGAATTTAGTCATCATGTTTTCGTACATTTCTTTGGTATTCACCTGCGGACCTGCACCTTTCACTCCTTTTGGCACAATCTGGTAAGCCAGACCTGTCAGTTCAAAATGATCGGTCATGCCGAGATAACTATCGTCGCCCACAGTGACAGCAAAGTACATCGGACGTTCCCAATTGTTTGTTTTCAGCATTTCAAGTACCATCAATTCACTCTTAGTTAGTCGGCGGTTGAGTGTGAGATCGATTTGCGGAACAATTTTAGCGGCATCCTCGGGGGCTACTGTACCTGTGCTAATGGCTTTTTGTGCATCCACAGGCAAATAAAGCTGTTTCGAAGGAATATACGATTCGCCATTCTGTTTGGCCGCAGGGTCGTCGAGCAACAGGAAGTCGAACGCAGTTTTCATATCGATAGGTTGCTTGATAGCGTCTTCCACCCAAACCACTTCGTTTTTACCTGCGATGTAATCCTTTTCCTGCCACGAAATTGGCAAGGGTTTCGATTCGTATGCCTCACGTTTCATTTGGTTGATATACCAGTCGGTTTGCAGGTAGCTGAGGTTACAAACGCGCACATCGGTACGGTTGCCTTCCACTTCCTGATTGTACCAAAGCGGGAAAGTATCGTTATCGCCATTTGAAAATATAATGGCATTCGGACGAATTGAAGCCAGATAGTTACCACCAAAATCGCGTGCCACATAACGGTTGCTACGGTCGTGATCGTCCCAGTTTTCCGAAGCCATAAGCACAGGAACTCCAAGAGCCACAATAGATACAAGTGCAGCAGCAAGGGTCTTTGGTATATATTTATCAATTAATTTGATAAGGAATAACACGCCAAGCCCAATCCAGATAGTGAATGCATAGAACGAGCCCGCATAGGCATAGTCACGTTCACGTGGCTGATAAGGCGTTTGATTCAGATATACCACAATGGCAATACCTGTAAGCACGAACAGCAAAGCAGTAATCCAGAATCCATGCTTTCCTTCTTTTCCACTGGTCAACAGGAATACAATACCCAGAATACCAAGTATCAGTGGCAACATATAATATCTGTTACGTCCTTTGTTTTCTTTAAGTTCCGAAGGCAGATTGGTCTGATCCCCCACCAGATACTGATCAATGAAGTTGATTCCGGTAATCCAGTTTCCGCGATCGATTTCGCCATGTCCCTGAATATCGTTCTGGCGACCACTAAAGTTCCAGAAGAAATAACGCCAGTACATAAACCGCAACTGATAATCGAAGAAGAAGCGGAGATTTTCGCCGAATGTAGGTTTGATATCGGTTTTTTGCTGACCGCAATAGTCGTAAGTCACCGGAGTTCCTTTTACATTTGCCCATGTTTTATATGCATTTACATGCGAGGGTTGCGAGCTGTACATGCGTGGAAAGAACATATCGAAACGTTCATCCATTTTGTAATTCAGTTTGTAACCGGTAACGATGTATTCATCTTTTTGATCGGGCGATGTTTTTGGTTTCGGAGCATACTGAGCAGCGCCTTTTTCTTCGGCAGGCACACACATATTTCCTTTAATATCCAGTTTTACAGGAGCATTATATACCGATCCGAACAGCAACGGACGATCGCCGTATTGCTCACGATTCAGATAATACTTCAGCGCAAACACATTGTCGGGCGAGTTCTGATCCATAGGCGGATTGGCTGCCGAGCGAATCACAATCACTGTGTACGACGAATATCCAACCAGAATAACGGTGATCATGGCCAGGGCTGTACTAAGCCAGCGTCGGCTGATAAATTGTTTTTTGTAATAAAACAGGAATGCCAAAGCTGCCACAATCAGGATACCAAGTACGATATGCGCTCCAAAGAAAGGAATTCCCACCAGTGTCACCGCCAATATAAACGAAATGGTTAAGCGTATATGACTGTTTTCGCTGTTGGCTTCGTAAAGCGCCCACGAAAGCGAAAGAATGGTCAGAATGATATAAGCAAACAATCCTGAATTGTACGAGAATCCGAGTGTATTGACAAAAAGCAGCTCGAACCAGCTGGCCACTTCCACAAATCCCGGAATTATACCATAAAGCACAATGGCCAGAATGATGCCTGAAATAAGCATGGCGCCAATTACACCTTTGGTACTCGGAGTATATTTGCGAAAATAATACACGAGCACAATGGCCGGAATGGCCAAAAGGTTAAGCAAATGGACACCGATAGAAAGTCCCATCAGGTAGGCAATAAGAATAAGCCAGCGGTCGGAACCTTCACGGTCGGCAATGTTTTCCCATTTGAGAATGGCCCAGAAAACCACAGCGGTAAACAGCGACGAATAAGCGTAAACCTCGCCTTCGACAGCCGAAAACCAGAAAGTATCGGAGAAGGTATAGGCCAGTGCGCCCACCATTCCGGCACCCAGAATACCAATAATGTTGGCTGTTGTGTATTCGTTTTCATTTTTTACAATTACTTTACGGGCCAAATGGGTGATGGTCCAGAACAAAAACAGAATTGTAAAAGCACTGGCCAATGCCGATAATGCATTTACCATTAACGCTACCTGAGTAGGATCGGATGCAAAAAGTGAAAAGAACCGTCCGGTAAGCATGAAAAATGGTGCTCCGGGAGGATGGCCCACATCGAGTTTGTAAGCCGATGAAATAAACTCACCACAATCCCAAAAGCTTGCAGTGGGCTCCATGGTCATCAGGTATGTGGCTGCAGCTATGGCAAAAGCCACCCAGCCGAAAACATTGTTCAGTAATTTGAAGTTTTTCATGCGTTCAAATTTGATTTTTGATTTTTTTTATCAAACAAAACTCACACAAGAATTTGTCCTTCGTACGACAATTTTACTTGCAGCTGTTTCAATTTGACAGTTATAACTTACTATTTCTCTTTTTCTTTTCTTTTTTGCTTAAAAAAGCGTTCAAAGATACAAAGAAAAATTTGTACCGCATCTCATCTAAACGCTTTTTAGTTAAAGCTATCCGACATTATTAAAGACTGTTACTTTGTTGGGATTTTTCTTTATCAAATTAATCCTGCTTTGTGAGAATACGTGCATGGGAAATTAATAAGCAGACTAAAGTAATTCCAAACATCTAAAGAGATTTAGGGCTGTGTATTACAAATACTTTCACTGCCCCAAACCTCCGCCGTGGCGGAGGTTTGGGGCAATTACAAATTAGTGTTCTCTCAGAAATCTCTCATTATTAAATTTCAATCTGTCAAGATCGAAAATAATAGCCGGATTTTATTGTTTTAGCATTATTTCCAAACTTAAGAGTTTAGCTATTTCCGGGGGAAAGAAATATTTTTTTGAAAAAATATTTCTTTTTTATCTGTGACAATTCGAAACTAAACAATTGCTTTCGCATACAATTAAAAACTTTTGAAATGAAAAACAAATAAACTTTTAAGGTGATTGTAATTTATTAAAAAACAAAGCATTAATACAGCAAAACGATATGCCCTTCAGAATTGTTTCACTTAAAAAATATAATTACATTTGCCTTATAATAACAGTAAAATCAGATGAAACGAATCTCTTCCTTTGCCGAATTAACTGCTCATTTACAAAGTGTAAACAACCGTAAACGACTGGCTGTGGCCAATGCTGTAGACTCGCATACGCTCGATGCGGTGTTGATGGCTGTGGAAAAGGGAATAGTGGAAGCTTTTCTGATTGGCGACGTGGCGGCTATTGAATCGCCCGAACTTTTCGAACACAATCCATCGCCTTATATTCACATTATCGATATGCCCGATGTAAAACAGGCTACACTTGAGGCTGTGCGCATGGTGCGCGAAGGAGAAGCGGATATTTTAATGAAAGGTTTGGTGAATACTGATATTATTCTCAGGGCTATACTCGACAAGGAAAAGGGACTCTTGCCTCCGGGGCGCGTAATGACTTACAATGCGGCACTCGAAATTCCCGGTTACCACAAACTTGTTTTTTTCTCCGACCCCGCGGTGATTCCCTCACCTTCGCTCGAACAACGTACAGCCATGATTAAATATGCTATTGCCTCAGCTCACAAGTTTGGTATAGAACAACCAAAAGTGGCGTTGATACACGCTACAGAGGTGGCAAACCCGAAGATTCATTATATGCAGGATTATCTCGACATTATGGATGCCTGGCGAAAAGGTGAGTTTGGCGATGTGATTATGGACGGCCCGCTCGACATTTTTCTGGCACTCGACAAAGAGCGCGGAAGTATCAAGAATGTGCCTTCGCCTGTGTTGGGCGATGCCGATGTACTTATTTTTCCTAATTTCGAAGCGGCAAATGTATTCTATAAAGGAGTTTCGCTTTTTGGGGGCGCCGAAATGGGTGGACTGCTTCAGGGGCCTGACAAACCTGTGGTAATGACTTCACGCAGCGAAAGTGTACAATCGAAATTTTACAGCATTGCCATTGCTTGCATCCTGGCGTAAAAATTTTTCAGAATTTAATATTCGCTGGATTTGTAATCAGTTTCTCTATCATCAAAGCCATTCGTTCCACTTTCAGGTTATCGCTTTTGGGCGCATAAATCCAGTCGGTAATACGTTTTTTCTCACTTTCGGTCAGTCCTGAAAAGTTTCGGAAAGCCACATCATCCTCGCGCAGACAGGTTATAAAATCATTTTCCTCTACAGGTGGCAATCCGGCCGAAAACAATTTGACATGCACTGTGTCGCCCACATTTTTGCCAATAGCCTTCCGGATTCCGGCATTTACAGCCAGAAACATAATTCCTTTGGCGTCGGGCATAAGATTTACACCCGCCAACTCATAACTGTCGATGTGTCCGTTTACTTTTACCAGCCCGAACCATGCATGCTTGTCCTTCTCCACTTCTGGCACCGACACATACATCCAGCCACCTTTCCCGGGAAACTTCTCAATTATTGCATTTTTCTCCACCAGCAAAATGCCCTGTGGTTCTGTTTCTTCAGCCATTGTCAAAATATAATTATTGATGGCTTCAAAAATATATATTTTGTAATTACCGTGCAAATGCTCCCGTACAGTCTTATCACAATTTCAAACAGCCTTTATTTAAAATTGTACTTAATCAGTGATATTACAATAATACAAATCTATTTATTGTATAAAAAACAGCTAAGAATGGTTAACGCTATATTTTTATTCAAAACAAATAGAATATATTCGCGTTGTAATGTTTGAAATTGAAATTATAAACAACAAAAAAAGAACAAAATGAAAAAAAGAATTGCCCTGATGTCTCTCGCTGCAATTTTTGCTTTTGCTACCATAGCGACTGCACAAACTACAACTAAAAAAGCAGCCGAACCAGTAAAAAAAGAAGCTAAAGCTGAGAAAAAAGCTGAATGCAAAGACACAAAAAAAGCTGAGTGCAAAGGCGAGAAAAAAGCCGACTGCAGCAAAACTGAAAAGAAAGCTTGTTGCGGAGAAAAGAAATAAGAAATTATTTCTGTCGACAAAAGTATATAGGTCCTGTTCGTGTTTTACGAACGGGACTTATTTTTTATCTTCATTCAAATGTTGCAGCATCAGTTTTGCGGCTTTGACAGCGGCCTCGTTATTACCCAGATTTTCGGCAATTTCGTGGTAATCCGCTTTCATTTTCAAAGCAGATTCTGAGTTTTCAAGAATGCTGCGAAGTTCAGTATGTATATTTCGGACAGTAAATAGATGCGCAATCAGCTCTTTCACCACTTCACGCTGCGCCACAATATTGACCAGTGAAATATATTTTGTTTTGATAAACAGATTCTTTCCGAGAATAGCCAGTCGACCGCCAATCACATGATACACCACTACCTGCGGAGTTCCGATCAGGGCCGTTTCGAGTGTGGCCGTGCCCGAATTTACCACTGCTGCTTTTGCGTGCAGCAACATTTGATAAGTATCGCCCGTAATCACAGGATGCGCAGCAACTTCGCTGAACTGTTGATAAAACCCGGCTTCGATACCCGGAGCGCCTGAGATTACAATTTGATATTCGGGAAACGATTCAGCAGCTTCAATCATTGTGGGCAGACAGGCCGCTATTTCCTGACGCCGACTGCCGGGCAGCAGTGCAATAATTGGCTTTTCGCTTAAAGCATGCCGCTTACAAAACTCCGATACATTTTCGTCTCTGCGACAAAGTGCATTGACCGAATCTACAGTAGGATTTCCCACATATTCCACCTCATAATTATGTTTCCTGTAAAATTCGGTTTCGAAAGGGAAGATAGTAAATACCCTATCGACATACTTTTTAATTTCCCTGATGCGATATTCCTTCCAAGCCCAGAGTTTTGGCGCAATGTAATAATATACAGGAATTTCTGAAGTTTCTTTGACGAATTTAGCAATGCGGAGGTTAAATGAAGGATAGTCGATAAGTATCACTACATCGGGTTTGAAATCAGTGATAGCTGCTTTGCAGTCGTCAATATTTTTCAGGACTGTTTTCAGATTGCGCAGCACAGCTATAAAACCCATAAAAGCCATATCGCTGTAATGTTTCACCGGTTTCCCGCCCTGAGCAGCCATTAAGTCGCCACCCAAAAAGCAAAATTCAGCGGCAGGGTCGTTATTTTTTATTTCGCGCATCAGATTCGATGCATGCAAGTCGCCCGAAGCTTCGCCGGCAATCAAAAAATACTTCATTATTTTTCAGGTCAGAGTGTCCACGGCAAGCGGAAACAGTTTTCGTTGTAGAGTGCGTAATCGGCATTTCCGTTTACAGCAAAAGTTTTTATAAGTGCAGCCTCTTTCAATAATTCTTTGGCCAGCACTATGGTAGCCCCACTTTTAATGCGATCGTCAACCAAAAGAATTTTCTTTCCTTTGAAGTCGAAATTAATTTGTTGCAAAAGTTTGGGCGAATCGTAACGGGGTTTCTGTTTCTCGTCCTTAAAATTGATACGCAAAACCTGCACATCCACATTCAGCAACTGATTGATAAGCGCTGCCGGAACCAAACCTCCATTGGCAATAGCCACAATCATATCGAAGCGCTCACCAAAGTGCATTTCTTTGAGGCGCGCGGTAATTTCATCGAAACTTTTACTATTCATTTTTATGAGTTATGCAAATCAATGATTTACAAACGTGAGATAGCTTTAAGCACCAGATATCCACCAAAAAGTTGCAAAAGCATACCGGGGAAACCCATTCGGAAATCCTGCACAGCAAGCTGGAAGTCGCCAAGCATAATCCATTCAACGCCTGTACCCACCAACTGATAAGCAAAAATGGCAATTACCAGGCTTATTAAGCTCACTTTTTTAAAGTAATTGGCCGCAAGAGATGCTGATACTGCAAACAAAGTTGATTTTAGCAGAATAATGGGCAACATAGCCACCATCGGCATTCCGAAGAGCACACTGTTCAGCACAGGCGAAAGCACAGCTGTGAGCAAACCTACACGAATACCATATTTATAAGCGGCAATCAGCGTAAAGAAATAAATAGGCAAAAAAGTTGGTCCGCCATTTGGAACTGCATGAAACAGTTGAGGCAGAATAAGATTACCTGCTATAAATATTACTGCAAAAAGATATGTTCTGACGGTTTTAAAATCGTAACTGTAAAGCTTTGCTGTTGTAGCCATAATTTTCTGATTTGAAGGTATGATACTTTATGAATCCAATCGCAAATATAAATAAAAATATTGTATCAAATAGAAATTTCCTTGTTTTTATGCTTTGAGAGTTAGTTTTTCTCTTTTATCAACATCAAGAATCAATATATTAATTTAATATAGACAGAAACAATAAGTAGTTCAAATTTTGTATCTTTGCAAGTTCTAAAATTCAAAGTTGTGACTGACAATAAAAATATACTCTCCGAGCCAACCGAATATGTGGATGTGATAGGCGCACGTGTTCACAATCTGAAAAACATTGATGTATCCATTCCGCGCAATGCACTCACCGTAATTACCGGACTGAGTGGAAGCGGAAAATCGTCGCTGGCTTTCGACACCATTTTTGCCGAAGGGCAACGCCGCTATATCGAGACTTTCTCGGCTTATGCACGTAGTTTCCTCGGAAATATGGAACGCCCTGATGTGGATAAAATTACGGGGCTGAGTCCTGTAATTTCCATCGAGCAAAAAACGACCAACAAAAATCCGCGCTCCACTGTGGGTACCACTACCGAAATTTACGACTTTCTGCGTTTGCTTTATGCCCGTGCAGGCGATGCTTACTCGTATGTTACCGGCGAGAAAATGGTAAAATACAGCGAAGATCAGATTGTGGATTTGATTCTGAAAGAGTACGAAGGAAAGAAAACGTTTCTGCTTGCACCACTTGTCAGAGGACGTAAAGGGCATTACAAAGAACTTTTTGAGCAAATTCGCAAAAAAGGATTTCTGAATGTACGTGTGGATGGCGAACTGCGCGAACTCACACACGGACTGAAAGTAGACCGATACAAAAACCACGATATTGAAGTGGTAATCGACAAATTACTGGTCAGTGAAAAAGACCGTCAGCGCCTGAAACAGTCGATGCAGAAAGCCATGCAGCAGGGAAATGGCGTAGTTATGTTACTCGAAAAGGATGCGGTAGAAGGTAGGTATTTCAGCAAAATGCTGATGTGCCCCACGAGCGGCGTTTCGTACGACGAACCTGCACCGCACAATTTCTCGTTCAATTCGCCACACGGTGCTTGTCCGCATTGCAAAGGTTTGGGATTTGTAAACCAGATTGATATGGATAAAATTGTGCCCGACAAGCGTTTGAGCATTT
Source organism: Paludibacter sp. (assembly GCA_034004015.1). Classification (GTDB taxonomy): domain Bacteria; phylum Bacteroidota; class Bacteroidia; order Bacteroidales; family Paludibacteraceae; genus Paludibacter. Next base: position 30,634 of record JAVEXN010000015.1, on the reverse strand, counting down.
ATGCAGGAGCCATTGCCCCACTCGGAAAGCACAAAAGCACAACTATTTTCTGGCAAATTGAAGCCATACTCGAAAAGTACGGCCAAAACCTGAAAACGCCCGTTACCGATATTCCGGCAGAGGCAATGGACGAAATAATGAATGGTACAGATGAACATTTGAATATTAAAAATCAGACCATTGGCACCAATTATTTTTTAAGTTACGATGGTATTCTGAAATACATTGAAATACAATCGGACAATTCGGCTTCGGCCAGTGAACAGAAATGGGCTAATCAGTACTCAAAAGAAATGAAATGTCCCGAATGTAACGGGCAGCGTTTGAGACGCGAATCGCTTCATTTCCGTATTCACGATAAAAATATTGCCCAACTGGCAGCGCTTGATATTTCTCAACTCTACGAGTGGCTTACAGGCGTGGAAGCCTATATGAGCGAAAAGCAAAAAACCATTGCTACTGAAATTCTGAAAGAAATTCGCACCAGACTTCAGTTTTTGCTCGATGTGGGACTCAATTATCTCTCGCTTAACCGCAGCTCGCAGTCGCTTTCGGGTGGCGAAAGTCAACGCATTCGCCTGGCAACGCAAATCGGATCGCAACTTGTAAATGTGCTCTACATTCTCGACGAACCAAGTATCGGACTGCATCAGCGCGACAATGAACGACTTATCCGTTCGCTCAAACAATTGCGCGACACAGGTAACTCGGTAATTGTGGTTGAACACGACAAGGACATGATGCTCGCTGCCGATTATGTAGTCGATTTGGGCCCGCGCGCAGGTCGTCATGGTGGCGAAGTGGTTTTTGCCGGCACGCCAGCCGAAATGCTGAAAGCCGACACACTTACGTCTTCGTATTTAAACGGAAGAAAAAAGATAGAGATTCCCGAAAAGGTCCGCCCCGGAAACGGAAATTTCCTGTCAATAAAAGGTGCTAAGGGAAATAATCTGAAAAATGTGGATGTCACTTTCCCACTCGGAAAAATGATTTGCGTCACCGGAGTTTCAGGTAGCGGAAAATCGACATTAATCAACGAAACTTTACAACCCATTCTGAGTCAGTATTTTTATCGTTCGTTGCAAGACCCGCTGGAATACGACAGCGTGGAAGGACTCGACAATATCGACAAAGTAGTGGAAGTGGATCAGTCGCCTATCGGACGTACACCACGTTCGAATCCGGCCACTTACACAGGCGTTTTTTCGGATATACGAAATGTGTTTGTGACTTTGCCCGAAGCAAAAATTCGTGGTTATAAACCCGGACGCTTTTCGTTCAATACTGCCGGTGGACGTTGCGAAGTCTGTGGCGGAAATGGCTATAAAACCATTGAAATGAACTTTTTACCCGACGTGTATGTGCCCTGCGAAAGTTGTGGTGGCAAACGTTACAACCGTGAAACGCTCGAAGTTCGCTTTAAAGGAAAATCAATCGCCGATGTGCTCGACATGACCATTAATCAGGCTGTTGAATTTTTCGAAAACCAGCCACAAATTCTGAATAAAATAAAAACCATTCAGGATGTGGGACTTGGCTACATTAAACTCGGACAATCGAGTACTACACTTTCGGGTGGCGAAAGTCAGCGTGTAAAATTAGCGACCGAACTTTCGAAACGCGATACCGGAAAAACATTGTACATACTGGACGAACCAACGACTGGTTTACATTTCGACGACATTCGTGTGTTGTTGAATGTACTGAATCGTTTGGTCGACAGAGGAAACACAGTGATTGTAATCGAACACAATATGGATGTGATAAAAGTCGCCGATTATGTGATCGATATTGGGCCCGAAGGTGGTGCAGGTGGCGGGAAGGTGATTTGCACCGGAACACCACAGGAAGTTGCTAAAAATAAAAAGAGTGAAACCGGAAGGTTTTTAAAACCCGAACTGGAAGCTGACGCCCGATTGAAATAAAAATCTTCAAATTCAGAATTTTCAAATCTTCAAATCTCAAATCTTCAAATCTTCAAATAATAATAGTATGACATTACAACAACTTGAGTATATAGTAGCTTTGGACAAAACACGTCATTTTGTACGTGCAGCCGAAATGTGTGGTGTAACACAGCCCACGCTCAGTGCCATGATTCAAAAACTGGAGGATGAACTGGATTGTCGGATTTTCGACCGCTCGTCGCATCCAATAGTTCCTACCGAAATTGGCGTGGCAATCATCCAGCAGGCCCAGGTTGTACTTTTTAATGTCAATCAGCTGAAAGAAAATGTGCTTGTGCAACGCGGCACTGTGGCCGGAAGCCTTTCGTTAGCTATTATTCCAACTGTAGCACCTTATTTATTGCCGGGCATTATTTCACTTTTCCGCAGCGATTATCCTGAAATTTCGCTCAAGATTTCCGAAATGCGCACTGAAACCATTATCGAGAAACTTCATACTGCCGAAATCGACATGGCTATTTTGTCCACTCCGCTCGAAGACCCGAAAATTCTGGAAGTACCGCTGTATTACGAGAAATTCATTGCTTACATTGCTCCCGACGAGCCTATGTATGCACAGGAAGAAGTATCGACCAACGAAATGCCGCTCGATCATCTCTGGGTGCTCGAGGAAGGACACTGCCTTCGTAATCAGGTATTTAATTTCTGCGAAAACAAAACACATACTTCCACTTACGAAGCCGGAAGTATTGACACACTTGTAAAAATTGTGGATCGTAACGGAGGCTACACTGTGATTCCCGAATTACATGTGGATTTGCTCAACGAAACGCAAAGACAAAATCTGCGAAAAATTGTTCGCCCCGAAGCAACCCGCGAAATTGCACTGGTGATTCGTCACGATTATGTGCGCGAAGGCATGATGAACGCTGTGGCTAATACAGTGAAGAAAATCATTCCACAACACATGTTGGATGCCCGTTTGAAAAAATTTGCCATTAAACTGTAGTTCTATCTCTCAGGTTATTTCAACAAAGATGAATCCCGAAAGATTAGATGAGCACTTTTTCGCTCAGGATGCAGTAACTGTTGCACGATTGTTATTGGGAAAAACGCTGGTCAGAGTTTTTCCCGATGGCAGCGTCGGGCGTTACCGGATTACCGAAACGGAAGCCTATCTGGGCGAAGCAGACAAAGCCTGTCACGCCAGCAAAGGTCGTACGCCACGCACCGAAGTCATGTATCACAAAGCCGGAAAGGTTTACGTGTATCTGATTTACGGAATGTATTGGATGCTGAATTTTGTAACCGGGCCTGAAGGTAGTCCACAGGCTGTACTGATTCGCGGGCTCGACGATTTGCGCGGTTCCGGAAAAGTTGGTCGCTTGCTTTCGGTGGACAAAAGTTTTTATGGCGAAGCGTTGCAAAACTCACTTCGTATGTGGGTTGAAGATGCTCCTGAACTTACTGATTTTGAAACGGCACCGCGCGTGGGAATCGATTATGCCGGCGACGAATGGAAAAACAAACCCTGGCGGTTTATTGCTCTGCGCTAAGTGCCGGGCGATTTTTCATTTTTTGTTTTCTGACTATCACTTCTTCCCAATACACCCACATACCAAAAATTACGGCATAATACATATATTTAAACAAATGTTCGTGCAGAATATAAAACCAATCGGGCTGTAGCTTTGTGATAGCGGAAATCATGGCAATCCGAAAAATATTGAATGCATACACCACCACAAGTCCTGCCGGAATATACCAGAGTTTTTTCAGAAGCGGACCTTTGTAAAATGCAATTATACAAACAAATATATAAGCCTGTTTGAATCCGGTACACGACCATACCACACGCACAGCCTGTCCGTTGTCATGTCGAATCACATTGAATGGTTCAAGCTGTGCATTGATACCAAAGAAGTTCAGCACGGCAGTAGTTGCTTCGGCCACATGATCGGCACCAAATTGAAAAATGGCCGAAAGATTAATACCAAAAAAACTTACAAAATTGTCCGATTCGTCGCCAAGCATTGTAAATTTCCAGAAAAAGTGCGATCCGGCCAATATCAGCACAAAATATATGACTCCACTGTATGGAGCGAGCACAGCTTTTATTTCGGAAAACTTTTTCATTTTTCAGAATTTAATTTTTACAATTTCTGAGTTACTCTGGAATAAGGAACTTCATCAATCGCACAAAAATCGCCTTTCAGATACTTAAAATACCCGGTAATGGCAATCATCGCCGCATTATCGGTTGTAAACGAAACGGGCGGAATAAAAACATTCCATTTATATTTGTCGGCATAAGCATGAAATGCAGCCCGCAATGCCGAGTTAGCCGACACGCCACCAGCCACAGCAATATTTTTTATCTTTAAATCGGCAGCAGCTTTTTTGAGTTTTGCCATTAAAATTTCTACTACTGTAGCCTGAATCGAAGCACATAAATCGTTCATATTCTCTTTCACGAAATCAGGATTTTCCTTTTCTTTATCGCGCAAAAGATATAAAAATGAAGTCTTTAATCCACTAAAACTATAATTATAATCAGGAATCTGTGGCTTATTGAATTTAAAAGCGGCAGGATTTCCTTCGCGCGCCAAACGGTCGATATGAGGGCCGCCGGGATAAGGAAGTCCCATTACTTTTGCACATTTGTCGAAAGCTTCGCCGGCAGCATCGTCAATGGTTTGGCCGATTACTTCCATATCGAAATGCGAACGAACGAGCACAATTTGTGAATTTCCACCCGACACAAGCAAACACAGAAAAGGAAATTCGGGTGTTTTCTCATTTTCGTCCCCCTGACTTATAAAATGAGCAAGCACATGAGCCTGCAAATGATTGACATCCACGAGCGGAATGCCGAGCGCCTGCGCAAAGCCTTTTGCAAACGAAGTACCTACCAAAAGCGACCCCAAAAGTCCGGGTCCACGCGTGAAAGCAATAGCGCTGATCTCTGATTTTTCGATTCCGGCCTTTTTAATGGCGGCATCCACTACCGGAATGATATTCTGCTGATGTGCACGCGAAGCCAGTTCGGGCACCACACCGCCATAAATTGAATGAACTTCCTGCCCTGCAATTACATTCGAAAGCATGATGCCATCGCGTATTACCGAAGCCGAAGTATCGTCGCACGACGATTCAATTCCTAATATTGTAACGGGATTCATTTATTTTTCTGATAAAAAAGGAATGATTATTGTAAACATTTAAGCATTGTGGTTTTCCGGCTTTAAAGTATTCGAAAATAATCAGAAACAGACCTGCTCATTATCATTCGTATTTGCAAATATTTATTTACTTTTGCTGAAACAATGCCCAAAGGTATAAAAAAATCGACAAAAATAATCATTCTTTTGGTGGCCATCCCGCTCATAGCGTTGGCTTCCATACCTATCTTACTACAAAACAGCAAGATACAGAACTACATTGCCCGAATGGTAACTAGCAGTCTGTCGGAAATGCTGGAGACCAAAGTCACTGTGGGGAATGTGAACTACGAACTATTTAATCAAATAATTATCAGCGATGTATATGTTGAGGATCGACAAAAAGACACCTTGCTTTTTGTGGGCGATGCCTCAGCTGGTTTTAGCTTCAAACAACTCTTCAACGGAAAACTGCTGTTCGACGAGGTCGAGCTCGACAGGCCGGTTTTTCATCTGAAAGCCGACACTTTGGGTGGTACAAATCTCGACTTTGTAATTAAAGCATTCAAAAAAGACAAAAAAACAGATTCGTCCACAGTTGAATACCGCATCAAAAAACTCAAAGTCAGAAACGCCCTGTTTAGCTATTCGAAACAGTATGGACAGCCCACCAAATCGGCAAATATATTTAATCCGGACAGTATTTTACTAAAAAATCTGAACGCTACCATACTGCTGAATATTCTGAAAAAAGACAGTCTGAATCTTGAAATTCCATCGCTGAGTTTAAACGAACGTTCCGGCTTCAGAGTGAATAAATTCAGCACACAGATAAGTGCTTCGAAAACTTCAGCCAAAATCAATTTTATAAAATTGCTAATGCCCGATTCTGAAATCAGTTTCGGTCAAACCTCGTTTGATTACAAAAATCTGTCGGCATTCGCCGATTTTATACACGAAGTTCGCTTTCGTATTCCAATGAAAAATGCCTCTGTGGCTTTTACCGACATTTCATACTTTATGCCTGAGCTAAACCGCCTGAAAAACAACTTTACGCTGAACGGAATTATTTCAGGACGTGTTTCAAGTTTGAAATTTCAGGATTTCGCATTCAAATACGGCAAAAGTCTGGCTGTAAATGCCAATATTGAATTAAGCGGATTGCCCGATATTGAGGAGACTTTTGTTTACGCCGACATCAACGAATTAAAAGCTGACAAATCAGATATTCAGGATGTTGTCTCCGCATTTACACGCAAGCCTTTTGTTTTACCAAAGGAACTTGCACAACTTGGTACGGTAAAATACACCGGGAATATCACCGGATTTTTCAGCAATCTGGTAGCTTATGGAAATGCCTCGACCAATATCGGAAGCGTATCGACCGACATTTTGCTGAAATTCGAAAATGAGTTGCGCGACCTAACTTACAACGGAACCGTAAAGTCGCGAAATTTACAGTTAGGCAAACTCCTGAGCAACAATCAGGTGGGCAACGTCAATTTCATGCTGAACACAAACGGGCAGAAAAAAGCCGATTTGCCATTCAGAGGAACTGTAAAAGCTGTTTTCAACGAGATTCAGTATAACAAATACGCTTACAAGGATATAAAACTGGATGGAAAATACGATGGTACAGGCTTTATCGGTAACATTGATCTGAAAGATGAAAACATAAGTGCCGACTTTAGTGGCGAAATTGACCTTACAAAAGCGTTACCTGTGTTCGACTTCGATCTGATTGTTGAAAATGCCAACCTGAATGCACTCCATCTTGTGGATGGTTACAAAGATGCATTGTTGACTTTCAGGGGAAAAACAAATATGATTGGAAACTCACCCGACAACATGAACGGATATGTGAATTTCGATAGTATTATGTTTACGAACAAGGATAAAACACTTAATATAAACGAAATAAGCCTCACTAGCCGTACCGGAAACGACTATAGCAACTTCAATGTGCGATCCGATTTTGTGAACGGCTCGTTTAGCGGAAATTTCAAATACAGTACTGTTTCGTCTACCATAAGAAATATTATTCATTATTATCTGCCTGCCTTATCCGGTGGAACCGACGAGAAAAAGTTTGCAAATCATATCGATATGGATTTGCAGATTGAAAACACCGAAAGTATTTTCGAGGTTTTCGAATTACCCTATCGTATAAGTGGCATTAGCACGCTCAAAGGTAGCATCGACGAAAAAATGAACAAAGTGGATATCAGAGCAATGGTTCCAATGCTTGTATCCGGGAAACAGAAAGTTGAAAACATTTCGCTCGACATACAAAGTCTGCGCAGGGAATTGAAAATGACCACACGTGCCAATTTGCACGAGAAAAACGGAGTTTCACGGGTGTATTTGCTGGCCGGTGCTTCGCGCGATTCGGTAAGTACGCAGGTTGGCTGGCAAAATGCACAGGCCGTAACCAACGCAGGCGAATTTCAGACTGTGACCCGTTTCAGAAAAGAAGATGGCAAAACACTTGCACGTATGTCGGTACTTCCCACTCAAATTATCATTGCCGATTCGGTTTGGGACATTCGCGCCAGCAAAATTGACTTTAAAGCCGACAGTACTTTTGCGGTACAGAACTTCAGAATCGACAACGGCCGACAGTTTATCAATATCAACGGGCTCATTTCGAAAAAACAAAACGATAGTCTGGTGGTGAAAACCAACGATTTGAATCTGGACTATGTAATGCAGCTTGTTCGTTTAAAAGGAATCAGCATTGGCGGCTTTGTAACCGGCGAAATAAAGCTTTTCAGTTTGCTCAGGCAACCCGTATATCTGGCGAATCTTGCCGTAAAAGATGTTTCGCTCAACGATATGACTATTTCTGATGCCCGCGTATTCTCTACCTGGGACCGCGAAAACAAGAAAGTTCTTCTGGGAGCCAACTTCATTAAAGGACAAAACGACACTGTAGCAAAAGCTTCCGGCGATTTCACGCCTTCGCGCGATTCTATTGATATTCAGTTCGATGTAAATAGTTTAAGTATCGCATTTCTACAAAAATATTTTGCCGGAGTTGCGAGCAATGTGCAGGGAAATGGCAAAGGAAAAGTGCGAATGTTCGGACCAATGAAAAAAATTGGTTTTGAAGGCGATGTGTATGTCGATAAAGCACAAGCAACCATCGATATGCTAAAAACCACTTATTATTTTAATGACACTGTCAGATTAACTAAGAATGCCATTCAGCTAAAAGATATTCGTTTGTATGATGTTGACCGTAATCAGGGAACTCTAAACGGCCTGATAAACCACGATGGAACGTTTGGCAACATGAAATACAATGTAAATATCCGGGCACGAAATCTTCTGGCAATGAATACACATGCAGCCGATAATGAATATTTCTTCGGAAAAGCATATGCGACCGGAACTGTCAACATCTTTGGTGATACAAAAGAAGCTAATATTCAGGTAAACGCAGTTACACGTCCGGGTTCAAAGGGTTCTATTCAGATGGGTGGAGCTTCCACAGCCGCCGATAATAATTTCATTACTTTTATTGATCCGCTACAAAAGCAAACACAGGATACTGAACCCGAAAAACCGGCATTGCCTCAAAGTGCATTTAATGTAAAAGTCGATTTGCAATTCGAAGTTACACCCGATGCTCAGGTAGAACTTTTGGTCGATCCGAAAGCAGGTGATGTCATTTCAGGACGTGGAAATGGAAATTTGCGTGTACAGTTTGATAGTTTTTCCGACTTAAAACTCTTTGGTACTTATGTGATTGATGAAGGTTTTTATTTATTTACCCTGCAAACAGTCATCCGAAAGGAATTTAAAATCGACAGAGGAAGTACCATTTCATGGTCGGGCGATCCGTTCGAAGCAAAAGTTGACATTCGTGCACTATACAGCCTCACAGCACCCTTGGGCGACCTGCTCGACGATGTAGGAAGTACAACCAATCGTGGAAATGTGCCAGTGAATTGTGTACTTCAGCTTACCGACAATCTAATGAAACCCAATATCAAATTTGATATCGATTTACCCTCAAGTGATGAGGGCGTAAAGCAAAAAGTGCACAGCGTTATCAATACCGAAGAAAACATGAACAGACAAATTGCCTCATTACTGTTTCTCAACAGATTTTTCACACCAACCAATGTAGGTGAAGAAAATACAAATTCAGGCTGGAATCAATCCTTATCGCTTCTGACAAACACATTAAGCTCTCAGGTGAATGGTTGGGTACAAAAATCACTCAACACAAACAATCTGAGCGTGGGTTTCGATGTGGTTACTCAGACCGAAAGCGACGAATACAAAGCGCTGCTGAATTATCAGCCCAACAAACGTATCATTATCAATGGTAATATCGGATACCGGAATGATAATATTGCCACAACCACTAATAATTCAAAAATCATTGGTGACTTCGATTTCGAGTACCTGCTCATCGAATCGGGAAAACTGCGATTTAAAGCTTACAGCCATACTGTGGACCGCGATTTATTGAAAGAAGCCAAATCGACACAGGGTCTTGGCCTGGCTTACAAAGAAGATTTTCAGTCGGTAAGCGAAATGCTGACTTATTATTGGGATGCATTACGAAGTCTGTTCAAAAGTAAAAAAAATGAGAAAGATAAAAATACTAATTAGCCTTATTGCCATTTCGTTTTCAACCATACTTCAGGCAAGCTCTGTGGATAGCGTTTTCCTGAAATTACCAACGAAAGTTCTGCCTTTGATCGATGGCAAAGCCCGTCACGAAATGCTTGAATATAGCAAAGCCGGACAAACCGACAGCGTAAAAAACAAACTCGGTGGCTTTGCACGCATTCTTTACCGCGACACAACTCAGCAGCACATCATACTCAAACCCGCTGTAAACAGCATCCTCGATATACGTCTTTTTAAAACTAGCGATTCCACATATATCACCGGCATCATTTCCACTGTTGGCGAAGATATATTCCGTTCGGTATTGGAATTTTATAATGCAAATGGCAATCGTTTGAATCTGCAATTGCCGGAAATAACCGCTGTTGAATGGTATCGTAACTGGGCGTCGGACACGGCTTTGCAAACCGACGATTTTAAAGCAAATCTTCTGAATGATAATTTTCTGAAAATGAGTTTCTCGAAAACAGATAATATTATCGAAGTACAAAACTACACGGTAAAACTACTTCACCGGGAACATCAAAACATGATTTCGGAGTTTACAGGCAACAAACAAACCGAAGAAAACAAAATCCTTTTCAGGATAAATTGTTATCTTTGCAGCCCTGTTATAGAAAAACTGAAATCAAATGATCGAAAATGAACAAACAGCAATTTTGCTGATCCACTGTCCCGACAAACCGGGAATTCTTGCCGCCGTCACCGAATTTATTAACCAGCATCAGGGAAACATTCTGTACCTCGACCAATACGTAAACCGCGAGGAAAAGGTATTTTTCATGCGTGTGGAATGGGACCTCAGCAGTTTTCAAATTCCAAAGGATAAAATTGAAGAGTATTTCCGGACTTTGCTTGGCCTGAGATTCGACATGAATTTCAGCCTTTATTTCTCCGAAGTACGACCACGTATGGCCATTTTTGTTTCAAAAATGTCGCATTGTCTTTACGATTTACTCGCCCGTTACGCTGCCGGCGAATGGAAAGTGGACATTCCGGTGATTATCAGCAATCACCCCGACATGGAGCACGTAGCCAAACGATTCGACATCGAATATCACTATTTGCCAGTAAATGCGGCTAACAAAGCCGAGCAGGAAGCCCGTGAACTTGAATTATTGAAAACGCATAAAATTACATTCTGTGTACTGGCGCGTTACATGCAAATTTTATCGCCCGAATTTATCGATAGCTTTTCGGGGCGCATTATCAATATTCATCACTCCTTTTTGCCTGCATTTGCCGGAGCGCGTCCCTATCATGCAGCGCACGAACGCGGCGTGAAAATTATCGGAGCCACCAGTCACTACGTAACAAGCGAACTGGATGCAGGTCCTATCATTGAGCAAAAAGTAGCCCAGATATCGCACAAGGACACTGTAGAGGAACTTATTCGCAAAGGCCGCGACCTTGAAAAAATTGTACTTTCGCATGCTGTGGATAAACATATTGATCGCAAAATTCTGACTTACAAGAACAGAACCATTGTTTTTCAATAATAATAAATTATATTTGTGCATTGTAACTGACCTAAACTGCAACTTTTAAAGCACTAAAAGTGTTTATAAGTTGTAGTTTTTCATCTGTTTATAATTAATTTAAATTATCAGATGGAACGCTCATCACAAAATTTAATTATGACCTTTGAGTCAAAAACAGATTAAATTTTGTCATATTCGTTTCATGAATATAAAAACAAATAAATCATTCGAAAATGGAAGTAACCCGTTTATATGATTTGCTGGATAATTATTTAGAAAAATATCCAACACAAGAAGTGGCTCTGGCTGCTAAAAAGCAAGGACAATGGCGCAAATACAGCATACAGGAGTATGTGGAACTTACCAATTTGCTGAGTTATGGAATGCTGAAATCAGGTATCGAACCCGGCGATAAAGTAGGTATTGTGAGCAGCAACCGACCCGAGTGGAATATGCTCGACTTTGCCATTATGCAAATTGGTGCTGTTTCAATTCCCATTTATCCCACTATTAGTCAGGAAGATTACCGCTATATTCTGAATCATGCCGAAATGAAAATGATTTTCATCGAAGGTAAGGAATTGCGCAACAAATTGAAACCCATACTTCCCGAAGTTAAATCACTGAAAGAAATCTATACTTTTGATAATGTAGATCCTGACTTTAAATATCTTGAACAATTAATAGAATTGGGACGTGAAAATCAGGATGCTGAAAAACTGAATGCCCTCAAAGCAGCCGGAAAACCCGAGGAGCTTGCCACTATCATTTACACTTCAGGAACAACCGGAAATCCTAAGGGAGTTATGCTTTCGCACAGCAATGTTGTAAATCAGATAAAAAATCTGCAAACAACACCTGCCCAATGGAGTAAAATAGCACTTAGCTTCCTGCCGCTTTGCCATGCTTACGAGCGAATGTTGGTATATCTTTATCAATATCTGGGCATGTCGGTTTATTATGCCGAAAGTTTGGCAACTATTGCCGAAAATATCAAGGAAATAAATCCGACCATGATGTCGGCTGTGCCGCGCTTGCTCGAAAAAATTTACGACAAATTCTATCTGGCCGGAAAATCACTGCCATTTCTCCAGAAAGTAATTTATTACTGGGCTTTCAACCTGGCTACACGTTATCAGCTCGAAGGCATTTCGCCCTGGTTTAAGTTCAGGCTGAAAATTGCCGACAAGCTCATTTACTCTAAATGGCGTGAGAAATTAGGTGGTAATTTTGACATCGTTGTATCAGGCGGATCGGCCATACAGCCTCATATGGCTTCATTCTTTTCTGCGATTGGAATGCCTGTATTCGAAGGCTATGGCCTGAGCGAAACTTCACCTGTAATTGCAGTGAGCCAGCTTGGTAAAAATGGTCGCAAATTCGGAACAGTAGGTTTGCCATTGCCCGGAGTTGAAGTAAAACTGGCCGAACGCGACGAAATCATCTGCCGCGGCCACAATGTAATGCTCGGCTATTACAAAAATCCTGAACTTACTGCTCAGGTAATCGATGCCGACGGTTGGCTACACACCGGCGATACCGGAAAATTCACTCCGGAAGGTCAGTTGATCATTACAGGTCGTCTGAAAAGCATTTTCAAAACATCGTTCGGAAAATATGTGAATCCTCAGGCTGTAGAATCGAAATTTACCGAGTCGCCTTTTATCGAAAACATGATAGTGGTGGGTGAAAACAAGAAATTTGCGGCTGCACTTATTTCTCCCGACTTTGTATATCTGAAATCGTGGTGTGGCAAACACAAACTCAATTATACTACTAATGCCGAAATGATTCAGGATCCGATTGTACAAAAACGTTTTGCCGACGAGGTGAAAAAATACAATCAGTTCTTTGGCGATTTCGAACAGGTGAAACGCTATCAGCTTGTGGCCGATGAATGGACGCAGCCCGGTGGTTTCCTATCGCCAACACTAAAAATCAAACGTAATGTGATTGAAGCACATTATGCTGACAGAATTGAAAAACTGTTCGCTTAGTTTCCATTCAATCAGCACATAACAAGAGACTGTCTCAACAAAGTGTTTTGAACGCAAATTACGCAAATTTTCACAAATTCAATAGATTTGCAACCATACAAATAATTAACAAACAGCAATTTATGATTTGTGTGAATTTGCGTAATTTGCGTTCTTATTACTTTGGATACAACTTCTTGTTTTCAGCGCTCCGCCACTTTCACCGCTATTCCCTTAAAGGTTTGCCAGCCCGATTTATCGGTTAATCTGATCGTTATATGATAATCGCCTGTATCCACATTTGCAGGCACAACAATCTGATTTTGTACTGTAAACGAAGTTAAACCTGCCGGAATTTCATATTCATCAATAAAAAGAAACGGATCGACAGGCAACTTTATGGCATCCATTTCGCAGCTTGTAACACTGGTACTGTGGGTATGATGATCGAAATTGTGATGCATCTCAATACTGTATGAACCAAGTTCCATATTGTCGGTAAGAGTGGCCGAAAACACAAAGGCCTCACCACGATACACTGTAGCACAGTTTTGTGGAAAATCGTTAGGACCCGACATGTTGATTTGCGGCACTTCCTCATCTTTCACAATTTCGTCGCAACCTGCAAGCAAAAGCAACAAAAATGCAAGATATAATATTTTCACTTTCATTGAAATAAATTATTTAGCAGTTAAAACTTCAATTTCGGCTTCTTCCGCAGTCTGATTTCCATCCATATCGGTCACAATGATATGCAAATGATAAAAACCCGCAGGAGCAGTAGCCGGCACCTCAATATGTTCGTGAAAATCGGTATTTTTTACACCAGCGTACTTTGTGCTATAAACCGAATCCACTTCCCAGGTATGCGCTTCGTCGGTAGCCTGAAGAATAGAGACAGACTCTCCCTCTGGATGAATGGTGAGTCGGATTGTGCTGATTTTATGCACAGCCACAATCTCTGCATCAATATGTAAATCGCCACCCTGCGCTACTGTAGCAGTATTTTCGTAGCCTAGTTCATGAATTTCAATTACCGGGCTTTCATTTTTATCACAGGCAGTAAAGCCAACAGCCAATAAGGCTGCAAAAAGAATTTTTCTCATCTTTGATTATTTTGATTTTCTGTTTATAAAGGTATTTGTAAGTTCGCTGTGAAGTTTCGGCCGGGACCGGGAACTTCGATTAATCGGTAAAACGACGTATGATCGTAGTATTTTGTATTAAGAATATTATCCACACGAAGCTGAAATTTCAAAATCCGACGGGCATATTTTACTTCAGTTGACAAATGGGCATGCAGCAACGCAAAACCTTCGGTTGATTTCTCAGGTGGCACCACATTATATTGCTGTGCTGTAAGTTGTAAAGTAAGTCCGGCTTCCGGTTTTCCCCATATTTTATTTTCCTTCGCTTTATAAATAACACCAAGATGCATATTGGCCGGAGGCGAAAAAGGAAGCGTATAACCTTTTTTAGCTCCCGAAAGCTGCAAAGAATATATATATTCAGCATCGGCTAAAAATTCCAGTTTATCTGTGGCTCTGTAGTTTACACTCAGTTCGGCACCTGTCCGAAAAACCTGACTCTGGCTGTGATAAAAAACCTGCTGAGCCATAAAATATTCGGAACCCGGATTGAGATAAATATAATTCGGAAAATAATTTACAAAAGGACTGAATGCAACTGTGAGTTTTTTTGTTTCCCAGACGAGTCCCGCATCGAGCTGATAGGATGTTTCAGCACGGAGCGTGGTATCACCTTTCTCATAACGGTAATAATGATAATTCATTCCGTTCGAAGCCAGCTCTTTGGCATTTGGCATCCTGAAACTTTTGCCTGCATTTATCTTCAAAGTAAGTTCTTCCGATGCCTTTAGCATTGTACCAACAGCCCAGCTCAGATTGTGATAATTTCGCGTAAGTGAAAACGCACGTTGCAGAAACTTCTGTTGCCCATCGACTTTACTCTCGTACCAGTCGGTATAATCTCCCGTTTGCAATTGTCCAAAGTCGTAGCGCAAGCCTGCATTCACGTGCCATTTTTCCGAAAATGTAATTTTATCAGTCACAAATGCTCCGGTGGTGAAACTTTGATAATCAGGCAAAATAAAACCCCAACCACCACGACTATTGTGCTGATATTCTCCACTGATCCCACCCACAAATTGATGTTTTCCGGTTTCGGCCATCGTAAATTTCATTTGTCCGCTAAATGTTGATTTATCAAAATGTCGCTCCAGATTGTTGTCGGGAGCAGGCATATAACCATGCGCAATGGCTTCTGAAAATTCGCTGCGAACGTTTCGCTGATAACCCAAATCGAGATACAAAAAATGTTCGCCGGCTTTCAAATTACTATTACTCATTATTTTAAAATGATTTACCTGTTGCGAAGGAAAATCAATATCGCGCGACGACGCATCGTAATCAATGTCTGATGTTCTGATTTCCAGTCCGTGTGCATTGGCAAAAAAACCACTTTTGGCAAACACGTTGCTCACAGTGAGATGACTTGCAAAATTGTAGCCCACATATCCGGCGGTAGCACTTCCATTGTATTCGTATCCGGCCGTATTGCGTAATCTGTCGTTTTTCAGTTTAAAATAATACGACATATATTCAATGCTGTCGGTAGGTACTTTGTAGTCGGCATAATGCGCAGTGCTAAACTTTGTTTTTATGTAAAAATTGTCGGCACGTGCAAAATATGAAGCAGCTGCTCCAAGCCTGTCGCTATTCGAGCCGTAACCCAAATCTACTTTTCCTCCATGACTGTGTCGGTACGGAATTGCGAGTTGCTTCAGGTCGATTACTCCCGCAATGGCTCCTGCGCCATACATAAGTGAAGCAGGCCCTTTTACAATTTCAATTCGCTCCACACCATTCTGATCAATTTCAAGTCCATGATCGGCGCCCCACTCCTGCCCTTCGTGCTTCAGACCATTTTCGGCCACAGTCACGCGATTGAAACCCAATCCGCGAATCACAGGCTTCGACTGTCCCGACCCGATACTGATAGTGCTGATTCCGGGCAAACGGCTCAAAGTCTGCATCAGACTTCCGTTTTCGTTGCGTTTCATAAAATCTTTGCTCACCGATATCAAAGCCGAGGTTGCTGTGCTTTCCTTTCCGTTTTTTTTATCAGTCACCTGAAGTTCATCCAATAAATGTGTGGCAGGAGTCAGTTTTATTTTCAGAAATTCTCTGATAGCAAAATGCAGCGTATCGGTATATTTTTCGTAACCTGTGTACGACACTTCCACTACCAGCCAACTTGGGCTAAAGGCCGGAAACTCAAACTGTCCGGAGTGGTTTGTCACCGTTCCAAACTGTCCGTGATTGATCACAACCGTAGCTCCGGGCAAGGGATGATTGTGATCGTCGAGCACCTGCCCTCTGAGTTTTACAGCCGGCTGAGCCACAACAACAGCTGAAAACAGGAGCCAGAAAATGCATGCAAAAACGATTTTTGTTTCTGCTGAGATTAATTTCATTGAGTGTTCCGGAGTTTTATTTCTGATTACAAAATTTGCAATATCCTTTTATCATCACTTCACATTCTTCAGCCTGAAATTCGGCCGGAATCGGATATTGCTTTACATCTACATTTTCGAGACAAAATGTTTTTCCACAACTTTTGCAATTAAAATGCATATGTTTGTGCAAATGCTGATGTTTTTTCTCAGTTTCGCAACAGTTGAGCGCATATTTCACAGTATGACTATCCACTACAATCCTGTGTATCACTCCTGCATCTTCGAGCGCCTGCACATTGCGATAAAAAGTTATGCGGTCGTACTGATCGCTCATGCGGCTCTTCATTTCATTCTCCGACTGAGGGAATATACTCTCCTGTAATGCTTTGATAAGTGCGAGCCGTGAGTTTGTTTTCTTTAAATCGTGTGTCTGTAAAATATCGGTTGCTTTCATTCGGGATTTATTTCAACAATGTTTTAAATGAAACAATGTTGCATTTAAAATGTTTAGCGCAATGAGTTATTTATTATAAAAAAGGCAGTTAAGGATGTTTGATGACAAATAAAAATGGTTTCTAGCTTATCTCACTTTTCAAATGATACGTATTCCGTTTCAAATTGATGAAAATATATTCAAAATAGGTGGATATTTGACCTTTTTGTCTCAGCGATTCTCTTTTTAAAATTATTATCGCTATTTTTGTGCATTATATTTATTATATAGGTATTACAACCACATAAAATAAATATTACAAAAATTCCGGTGTTAACTTATTTTTAAATCTACTTACTGTTTTGGAGAACTCTTTCGATTTATATAGCGGCTTTGAGCCCATTTCACTCGACGAAATGAACAAGGTAAAGTTGCTCGACAGGATGGACCGGAAATTTATGTTTCATGTTTCGCACCTGAACGACATATTGGCAATGGCCGTAGAGCATTTTTTCATCCTCGAAATTTCCGGAAAACGTTTTGCGCGTTACGAAACCACATATTACGACACTCCCGATTTTGATATGTACACCCGTCATCACAACGGGAAACTGAATCGCTACAAAGTGCGCTTCAGATCGTATGTTGATTCAAACCTCAATTTTTTCGAAATAAAATTCAAATCAAACAAAGGCCGTACGATCAAAAGTCGCATTAAACTTCCCGACAACAAATGGTCGCTCGAAGGTGAAACCGGCACACTTTTGGAAAAGAAAACCATATACAAGGCTTCGGATCTGACTCCCGCGCTACAGGTAAACTACAACCGTATCACGCTGGTAAACAAAAATATGACCGAGCGTTTAACCATTGATTTTGGTCTGAACTATGTATGTGGCGACAAACGTGCCGAATTACCCTCACTGATCATTGCTGAAGTAAAACAAGACCGGTCGGGCAGTTCGGAATTTATCACCATCATGCAGCAAATGCGTATAAAACCGGCTTCCATGAGTAAATATTGCCTTGGAATTGCAAGTACAGTAAATAATGTAAAACTCAATAACTTTAAACAAAAAGTACGATATGTCAATCAAATTTTCTCAAAACATGCGTAAATTATTTGCAGGCGCATTGTTTTCGCTATTCTTCTTAGTACCATCACCGGCATTTGCTTCAGCTCCCGTTGATATCAATATGATTCAGGCCGAATTCAGTGATGGAGCTGCTGCTGAACCACAGGATGGATTGCTCACTGTAACCAAGAAAAAAGATAAAATCCAGATAGATGAAACATTTTTCCTGAGTCTGCTGATTGACCTTACGGCTGTGTTTCTGATCATTTTCTTTGTATATTTTCCAAATTACAAAAAAATGGATACGATATTTACATTCATAATGTTTAACCTGGTTATCTTCCTGTTAACCTATGTGCTGAACGAGGTGAAAATGTCGATGGGAGCTGCCTTCGGGTTATTTGCAGTTTTCTCTATGCTGCGTTACCGCACTGCCGGAATCAATATGAAAGATATGACATACCTGTTTATCTTCATTGCCATGGGTCTGGTGAGTGCTATTCAACTCGAATTCCATGAACTTGGTATAATTGCCGGAATCGTATTTATTGGTACTTTGCTGCTCGACACGAAACTGATAATGAAGAAAGAATACTCGAATGTACTTCGTTATGAGAAAATTGAATTAATTAAACCCGAGAAACGCGATGAACTGATTGAAGAACTTCGCGAACGCACAGGGCTGAATATTCATCGTGTATCTATCAACGAAATTGATTTTCTGAAAGATACAGCCATGATCTCGTATTATTATTACGAAAAATAATTCAGGCAATCTGTTTCCTGGTAATATATTGTTTTTGAATTCGTTTGTAATCTACAGTGTCTTAATCTGCTTGCAGGTTAAGGCATATCTGTAAAATTAAAATCACATCTATTGTCACAAAATGAAAAAGAAATTCATCATATTATTGTTAGCTACCCTGCCTGCAGCAGTTTTGTGGGCGCAGGGTCAGTACGGAAGCTGGACCACTATATCGCTGGAGAAAGAACTCAGCAAAAAATGGGAACTGGGCGCCGAAGCCGAAGTGCGCACAATATATTATGCACGCTTAATGGAAAGAGCGAGCTTAGGAATAAGTGCCGATTATACCATTCTGAAAGGGTGGAAAGTGGGTGCTGGTTATCAGATTATGAACAAACTGGATACGAAATATACGAATTATCAGTTGCGTAATCGCTTTAACGTTTCCACCTCGGGACGATTGAAATTCAACGACCTGACGATTTCGCTACGCGAAAGAATTCAGTTTACAACTAAAGATGAGTCGAAGCGCATCAGAGACGATCAAACAATTGACACATATAAGATTAACCCTGAATGGAAATGGCGCAACCGCCTGCAATTGAGCTACAACATTCCAAATTGCAAAATAACTCCAACGGTTTCGGTCGAATCAAATTTTCAGTTGAACAACCCCGATGGTAATCATTTCGATAAAATGAGATATGTTTTATCACTTGGTTATAAAATTAAAAAGGTGCATCTGATTGAAGTATTTGGTGTATTGGATGACGAATTTGAAACAGGTGAGGCAGGCGAGATCATCAGCAGTTCCGACGATGATGTGTATGGAAAATACAATCTGGGTATAGGTTATAAATATTCGTTTTGATAAAACGAAAAAAATAAAGTAAGATGAAAAAAATATTATTATTTTCCGCAATACTTAGTAGTTTTCTGTGGTTTAGCTCCTGCGACCCCGAAAATGTGATTGACGATCAGGGCAAAGACACTGACACGCTCGATTATGTTTGGGACGAAACCAAAGTAATTGACATAAAACTCAACAGCACTTCCATAGAATGTAACAGCACAAATGTGTCCATCAACGGACAAAATGCTGTTATCACAAAAAAAGGAACATACAAACTTTCGGGAACACTCGAAAATGGTCAGATTGTGGTAAATGCTTCGGGAATTGTGCGACTCTTGCTCAACAACGTAAACATCACCAGCCAAACTACTTCTGCCATTTACGTAGCCGATGCCAAAAGGGCAATTATCTTTTTACCCGAAGGCACGAACAACACAATTACCGACGGACCAAACTATGTAATGACTGCCGACAGTATCAATTCAACGATTTACAGTCGCGACTATATGGCTATTGCCGGTTCCGGAAAACTAACTGTAAATGCAAATTATAACAGCGCCATTTCGTCGCGTGACGAATTGATTATTGAAAGTGGTGATATCGCCGTAAATTCAGTGGGTTTAGGTATCAAAGGAAAAGACTATCTGATTATCAACGGAGGTAAATTCAACATTAAAAGTGGTGGCGATGGACTGAAATCGGACAAGGATTCAACCGAAAACGAAGGTTTTATTGAGATCAACAACGGAGAATTCGATATCATTTCGGATCAGGATGCTATATCGGCGCAAACTGAATTGAGAATTAAAAATGGCACATTCCGCATAACCACTGGCGGAGGAAGCAACTTTACGTCGGATCTTATTTCGGCCAAAGGATTGAAGTCGCAGGACAGAATTACAATTGAAAATGGCGGTTTCACACTCGACTGCGCTGATAATATTATCGACGCCGACAATCACCTAACCATCAACGGAGGAAACTTCGTATTAAGTTCAGGCAACAAACCACTTGACTCTGACTCAACTCTGACCATAAACGACGGAACTATACAGATTATAAAATCAGTAAAAGGAATCAGTTCGCACCACATTGCTGTAAACGGAGGACTGGTATCGGTGGTTTCGCGCAACGACTGCATGAAAGCTTCGCTGGGTGCTGAGCTTACCACCGACGATGGCAGCTCGATTAACATAAACGGTGGCATGGTGACATTAAGCTCCGACAAGGGCGATGCGCTCGACAGTAACGGAAGCATTCTGATTGGTGGAGGTGCTGTAATAGTACAAGGCTCAGCAACCAAGCCCGACGATGCTGTTTCGTACCGCAGTACATTCAAAATCAACGGAGGAAGCATGTATGCTGCTGGAGCCACTTCGCTTCTGCCACAAAATGATTCGCAGCAAAATTCACTGGCGGTAAGTTTTAGCATTATTCAGCCTCCCGGACAGATTTTCTGCATTCAAACCGAGGCAGGAGTTACTGTAGCTGCCTTTAAAGCTACACGTTATTCATACTTCTTCATGACTTCATTCCCCGGATTAGAAACCGGAAAAACCTATAATTTATACACAGGTGGCACATTGACTGGCACCGACATGGGTGGTTATTACGTTGATGGAGTTTATACACCGGGAGCAAAGAAAACCACATTTACAGTAAATCAGAGAGTCACTTCGATAAAGCTGTAAGTATACAAAACTTATAAAATTTGAAAGCAGTGAATTGACGTTCACTGCTTTTTTTATTTTCGAACATTCAACCTTCTGTATTGTTTAAACAAAAACAAAGTCAATGCTGAATAAATATTTATGCTGAATAATCTATCGAAATACGGAGAAAACACTGAGCGTATGCCTGTTGTGTTTGTGGGTCACGGTAGCCCAATGAATGCAATTGAAGACAACGAATTCAGCAGATCGTGGCAGAAACTTTCGCAAAACATCCTGCAACCGAAAGCAATACTTTGCGTGTCGGCTCACTGGGAAACATATGGCACCAGCGTTACGGCTATGGAACATCCGTCAACCATTCACGATTTTGGCGGTTTTCCGCGCGAACTTTACAATGTACAATATCCTGCCAAAGGTAGTCCTGCACTGGCTGGCGAGCTGATAAAAAATGTAAAATCTCATATTGTGCAGGCCGATTTAAACGATTGGGGTTTAGATCACGGCACATGGAGTGTGCTGCGACATATTTATCCCGATGCTAACATTCCTGTGCTGCAGTTGAGCCTGAACCGTAATTTAAAACCATCTGAACATTATAGTCTGGCAAGCGAATTACATGCACTGCGCCACAAAGGTGTACTCATTATGGGAAGCGGTAATATGGTACACAATTTAAGACTTGTGGACTGGCGCAATCAGGACAATGCCTATACATGGGCTGCAGAAGCAAACGAGACAATGAAAAACCACATTTTAAGCGGAAATCACAAAGCACTTATCAATTTTGATACTCAGGGCGAAGCTTTCAGACTGTCGATTCCCACTGCAGAGCACTTTTTACCATTGCTTTACGTGCTCGGATTGCAGCAAAAGGATGAACAACTTACTTTCTTTAATGATAAATTGCTGATGGGCTCACTATCAATGACCGGGCTGATAATTGGCTGAGGTATTTTCTGTGCAATGTGATTTTTGAACAAAAAATATCAAAATGACCACATTTATTTACAAAAAACGGGCTCCGAAAAAATATTTTTGATTACATTTGCAACTCAAAAATTAATGTGACTGACTTCGTAGCTCAGTTGGTAGAGCAACAGACTCTTAATCTGTGGGTCGTGGGTTCGACCCCCACCGGGGTCACAAATTTTTATTCAAACATAAGAAAGCCATATACCTTAACGGAATATGGCTTTTTTGATCACAGAACTGAACAAATAAATAATTCTAAAAATGAAAAAACTGATTTTATTTGCATTAACACTACTTTTCAGCTGCTTTGCACAGGCTCAGGTTCCGGCATTTCCCGGTGCACTGGGCGGAGGAGCTTATGTGACCGGAGGCCGCGGAGGTAAAGTACTGGTGGTAAACTCACTTGCCGACGATGGCAGCCAGGGAACACTCCGCTGGGCCATTGATCAGAAGGGTGCGCGAATCATCGTGTTTCGCGTGGCCGGAATAATTGAACTACAATCGGAACTGAAAATAAACCGTGGTCATGTTACCATTGCCGGACAGTCGGCTCCGGGCGATGGCATCACCATTAAAAATCATCCGGTGGTAGTAAGTTCCGACAACGTCATCATCCGCTTCATCCGCTTTCGTATGGGAGATGAATTTTTCGAACAGGAAGATGCACTGAAAGGTTTGCGCAAGAAGGATATCATGATAGATCATTGCTCGATGAGCTGGAGCACCGACGAATGTGCTTCGTTTTACGATAACGAAAATTTCACGCTGCAATGGTGTATTCTGTCGGAAAGTTTGAGAAATTCAACTCATAAAAAAGGTTCACATGGCTACGGAGGAATTTGGGGCGGCAAAAAAGCATCGTTTCACCACAATCTTCTGGCACATCACGACAGTCGCAATCCACGCTTTTGCGGAAGCCGTTACAGTAATCAGCCTGAACTCGAAAAAGTTGATTTCCGCAACAATGTAATTTATAACTGGGGCAGCAACAGTGGATATGCCGGCGAAGGTGGCGAATACAATATTGTAAACAATTATTACAAACCCGGTCCGGCTACGCTCGACGGAAGTGGAAAGCACACCTATCGTATATTCTCGCCCAATGCCGACGAAGGAGCAAATGCTCAGGTTCAGGGCGTTTGGGGAAAATTCTTTGTAAAAGGGAATGTAATGCATGGACGCAAAGATGTGAGCCGCAACAATCTCCTTGGATTTCACCCCAACACCGACGACACAACGATAAAAACTGAAAATTTGCTTTTAAAGGACGAAGTAAAACTATTCCAATTTCCCCGTCAGTGTGCTAAAAAAGCATATTCAGAGGTATTAAAAAAATCGGGTGCAAGTTTTGTGCGCGACGAGGTTGACAAGCGCATTGTACAGGAAGTAAAAACAGGATCGTACACCTTTAACGGATCGAACGGAAGCAAAAACGGACTGATTGATTCGCAAAAAGATGTGGGTGGTTGGCCTGTGTATAGTTACGATGCAGCCACTGTACCTGCCGATAGCGACATGGATGGAATGCCTGACGTATGGGAAACCAAACACAAACTCGACAAAAACAATCCGGCCGACGCGGCAATGTTTGGTTTGAATAATAACTACACAAACATCGAAGTCTATCTGAATGGTTTAGTAAATCATCTGTATTGATATTCTGAATTGTCATACTAATAACAGGCTGTTAGCTGATCCACATCAGCCAACAGCCTGTTTTTATTATACAACAACGGCATTAATTACACACATTGCGACAAAATATACACAAGGGTTGATTATTATGATATTATTTTTGAATTAGAAAATTATGTCTAACTTCTAAAATAAATTATCATGAAAAAAACATTACTTTTTATTGCTTTAGCACTTGCTTTCTCGAACGTCAAAGCTCAAACTTATGATCTTTTTGTATCAAGTTTCGATGACTTTAATTCAAAATGGACCGTAGTAGCTGATGGCAAAACAACCTCTGAAACAAAAGTTGGAGAAAGCTTCAAAAATGTAAACATAGGTTTTGGAGCTGCCGGAAATGCGGTGCTAAATAATTCTCCTATTACTCTGGCAGCATCAAAAGCGAACGATACACAGTGGAAAATCTATGTGGATTATTTGCAACCTAATGGAAGCTTACGGTATTTTAAAATCGCCACTAAAGCCGGCGACAGAGTAACAATTCAACTCAAAGATGCTTATGAATTGTCAGACATGTCTACATCAACTGGCGTGTCAAGTGGTTTAACCGGATCGGTTGCTGCTGGTGGTACTTTTACTATAGTGGCTTCGGGAACAGAAATTGTATTGATTAACACAACAGCAAAACCAAAACTCCAAACGATTACAATTGGCGAAGTTAATGGAACCATCTCAATAGGTCTGGAAAAAAGAATTACTTATCAAGATAATGAATTAAAAAACCCTGAGGGTTTAAAACTGTATATGTATAATAGTTTAGGTAAAATTGTAGCCAATTCAAATCACAATATTTCAATGGCAAATTACACATCGGGTGTTTATATGGTTCGTGCCGAAGGAGTAAAAGGCGCATTCAAATTCTCTAAATAAATTTTAAGGCTTCGCATAAAAAAGGAGACAAGTGAACTTGTCTCCTTTTTTTTATATTCATCATATCAGATATTTAGCTTTTAGCCACCTTAATAGCTTCTACAATTTTGGCTTCGAGTTCGGCAGCCAAGTCCGGATTATCGCGAATCACATTTTTCGAGGCATCGCGTCCCTGTGCAAGTTTGGTATCGCCATAGCTAAACCATGAACCACTTTTCTTCACAATGCCATATTCAACGCCAAGGTCGATAATTTCACCTGTTTTCGAAATTCCTTCGCCGAACATAATATCGAATTCTGCCTTACGGAAAGGAGGTGCCACTTTGTTTTTCACCACTTTCACACGGGTTTGGTTACCAATCGCATCTTCGCCATCCTTCAACTGGCCAATACGTCGAATATCCAAACGCACCGAAGCGTAAAATTTCAGCGCATTACCACCGGTTGTGGTTTCGGGGCTACCAAACATCACGCCGATTTTGTCGCGCAGCTGATTGATAAAAATACAGGTTGTATTGGTTTTGTTGATATTGGCAGTAAGCTTACGCAAAGCCTGCGACATCAGACGAGCCTGTAAACCCATTTTCGAGTCGCCCATATCACCTTCGAGTTCAGCTTTGGGAGTAAGTGCGGCTACCGAGTCGATCACCACAATATCCACAGCCGACGAACGAATCAGCTGATCGGCAATTTCGAGTGCCTGTTCACCATTATCGGGTTGCGATATCAACAATTCGTCGATATTTACGCCTAATTTTTCAGCATAAAACCGATCGAATGCATGCTCGGCATCGATAATAGCAGCAATGCCACCGGCTTTCTGTGCTTCGGCAATAGCATGTATGGCCAGGGTTGTTTTACCCGACGATTCTGGTCCGTAAATTTCAATCACACGACCACGAGGATAGCCACCCACGCCCAGTGCCACATTTAAACCTACCGAACCGGTCGAAATCACAGGCACATCTTCTACTTTACTGTCGCCCAGTTTCATAATAGTACCTTTTCCGTGATCTTTTTCAATTTTATCCATTGCCAGCTGCAATGCTTTCAGTTTTTCCAACGAAGGTTTTTTAGCTTCGTCCATTTTCTCTGCCATAGTTTATTATATTATTTATTTTTTTTGATATTATCCTAAAAAAAATGCCGGGAGAGCTTCAGCGTTTTCCCAAGCCTGTGACAAAGGTATAATTTATTTTTTATTCAGAATACAGAAAAATACAAATGATTTGCGAATTGTTGATAACAAAATGTGTGAAGCGTTTGCAGGTATCTGCAAGAAGTAAAACATAGAAAAAGAAACTGAGTAAAAAGAATAATTTGTGAATATATTTGTAATAATCAGCCGCAAAAACCGTTAATACAAGAAAACCATTCACAAAACCCTGAAGCTATGTTTAACAAAATCTCCCTGTTCTATTTTCTGCAGGTTATCTGTCTTTCTATTTTTTTTAAGTCCTATGCACTAAAAACAAAAAAAATCTATCACTACAAATCATTACCGTCCCTACCCGATTGTTTATGTATCCGAATTACAATCCCGACAATGGAAAAATCGAAAACTCGTACCAACAAACCTTAGTCGTTGAAGAAGCACGAAATAACTACCGCACAAAGTCGTTCCATAAAGCTGATGTGGCCATAAACAGAGACTATCTGGCATTTGGAAAATACGAAGCTAATTTCTCGCTCGGCTTTTACAATTTGTACAACCGTGCCAATCCCTATATTTACTTTATTACACAAAAAAGAAATGCCAACGGAAGCTACAAACCAGTTTTAAAATCGATGCAGATATTTCCAATCCTGCCATCGTTTTCGTGGATGATGAGGTTTTGACAAAAGCCCAATCAAAAAAACGAACAAACCCTATTAGTTAAATTCATTTTATTTCTCACAAATAAAAATAACATTTCAAACTATCACAAAAACGATTATTTAACTTTGCTGCAACAAGGCCGGAATAAACTTTATAATTATCCTAAATATCTGATTTTACATGATAAGAAAACAAAATATAATTACTGCATTGCTACTTTCATTTTCAACAATCTCGACAGTTTTATCACAAACTACAGTATTCAACGGCAAAGTCAATTTACGTATGGGAGGCAGTATATTCAACTCGAAAAACGACAGTCGACAGGCAGAAAATGCAGCGCTTTTATTTACTTCGGCAAGCTATAATTTCAGCAAATATATCGATGCTGGCTTTTATGTGGGTTATGGAGGTCTCAGCCATCCAGGCGGCTTAGACTTCAACGAAACCACCGGTATGTACGAATGGTATTCTGCCGACAGCACTTCGTACATAATCACAAACAATCCTTACGGTGGAAAGACTTCCACTGCTGTAAAATATGGCCTTACTACCGACATTCATTTAATGGCATTACTTACTGAAAAAGAAACCCGCCTCGATTTGTATTTGCAGGCACAGGCAGGACTTACAACTGAAAAATATGAAGCTTTAGAAGATGAGGCCAGAATGAGATGGACCGATCCGCAGGCTGAATATGGAATTGGTATGGGCGTAAGATACAGATTTACAAAATCGGTTGGTATTTTTACCGATTATTCTTATGGAAAATTTTACAACAACGACCGTCATAAAATTAAACTGGGGCTTGCATTCACATTCTGAAAAACCTGAGCGATATCAAAAAATGAAAAAACCAAACATGAAAACAATTCAAACGACATACACGGCAATTATTCTTATCTGTTTGCTTCTGATTCAACCCACACACTCTCAAACCACAGAATTCAGCCGCAAGTTAAGTCTTTCATTGTCATACGAATCAGCAAACTTCACCAACGATCAGTTTAAGCCCTATTTGCTGAGTCAAAGTCCCAATACCGGATTTGCAAAGCTGGCTGTACACTATAAATTGTCTGAGCTTTTGACTTCAGGCGTTTACCTGGGTTATGGCCGTTTAGCTTTGCCTGAACCTTATACAATATCCGTTATCCAAAACGGAGTCGAACAAGAAAGAACGTGGTATGGATTTGACAAGTCGAATGCTTTCAGTACCGGAATTGAGCTTAAATTCATGCTGTTACCTTTATTTCTAAAAAATGAAACCAGAATCAGCATCTACCCAAAAATTCAAGCCGGTGTTTTGCTTCACAATACACAAAATAATACTCTGGTTGATAAAACCAAATTTGAATACGGAGCAGGCATAGGTGCAGGATATGCTTTTACCAGAAAATTCGGCGTATTTGGCGAATTTATGCTGGGAGATTTTTATAATGACGACAAATCGAAATGGAATGTGGGGGTTAATATCAAACTGTAAAATTATATGAAAAACACCTTATTGCATTTCATAATATTATTTGCATTTTTCAACATTCAGGTAAATGCGCAAGACTCTTTATCTATAAATAATTACCGCTTTTCGTTGAAAGCAAGTTGCGCTTTAGTGAACAGCAAATCAGTTACAGATGGTACTCAGCCGACATTTGTTCAACAAAAACCTCAGTTAGCAATATCTATGGGATATAATTTTTTGAAAAACTTTAATACAGGTTTAAGCATTGCTCACGTAAATGGCAGTAAAGCAATTCCAGACACATATAGCGAATACGGAACAAACTATGTGATAACAAATTCTTCAATTTGGTATTATGGATTAGGTCTCTCTTACGATATACTGCCCGCTATTTTTAAAACAAACCGTATCCGATTCGATGTGTATCCAATATTGCATATTAATTATGTTAGTGATAGCTGGATTAATATAAATTCAAACACTCCCGGTTCTGCTAACTTTTGGGAATTTAATGGAGGTGTTGGGTTAGGCTATAATTTCAATAAACATTTTGGAATATTTACAGAATCTCTAATGGGGAGATTTTACAACTATGATAAGTTTCAGCTGAAAGTAGGTTTTAAATGTAAGTTTTAACGTAAAATGAATTGAGTAATATCTGAACATATATGAAGCACTTCTTTTTGTATCTCATTACTTTTTTGAGTATTCAATGGTTATTTTCTTACTGTCACGCATTGGTAGAAGATGAATTTCCCGATTTTGTGAAAGTACCTGTCATAAATGGCATATTGCAGGCCGACAGCACTTTCAATATTCATGTGAGTTTTAGCGCCAACCTTAGCGAAAGTGCGCCCACACCTGTTGAAAATGCACAGGTAATTGTGCTTGGCGACAACAGCAGTCCCGACACGCTGCATTACACACAAAAAGGTTGGTACAGCAGCACACGCACGGTAAAAGCAGGCGAAACCTACGAGTGTATCGCCACCATTCCCGGCTATTTGCCTTTGAGCGCACGAACTACAGTACCCGAGCCAACCGAAATCGACTCCACAATTTTCACCGACCTCGTGGGGCGTTCTGAAGATGGTCGGAAAGTTTCATCAGTGGAATTTCGCCTCAAAAACAAACCCAACAAGGCTCTGTTTTGGGATTTCAGTTTTAAAGCCAAAGGGATAACAAATAGTTACAATTATGACACAGAGGAATGGAGCGAAGAATTTCGCGTTTGGAGTGGTTACTACACAATGAAAGCCGAACAGGATTCAGTCTTTTTGTACGAGCCTAACCCGCTGCAGGTTTTCAGCAACCGAAAAATGACAGGCAACCATCATTGGGTAAAATTTTATTTCGACGAAATCAATATTGATTTTCGGCCGGGCAAAGACACTTTGTTTATCGAATTACGGAGCATCGATCAATCGCTCTACGACTATCAAAAGCAACTGTATGTGTATGGCGGAGGCGGTTCAGCATTAGGAAGTGCGTATCAGAATTACCCGCTTTACAGCAATATAAAAAATGGACTCGGAGTGTTCAGTTCATTTACTGTAAGCCGGAAAGATATTGAAATAAAGGAGTAGATGCTTTTCTAAGCACGGATTGTGCATATTCAACTGATGTCATTTTCTGATTATACTTTCGTTGTATTCAGACATCTTAGGATTATTGACAATCGAAAAATCATGGCAACTCACAAGGGTTTCGACTTGTATGAAAACATGAAAGCACTCTAACTAAAGTCTTTTTTTTATCAATCATAAAGAAAAGTGAAAAAGGAAATTTTTGCAAACGGAAAGCATGAACGTTTTTATAGACAATCTGAAAATGAGGATTTTTACTAATAATTTCATAAGTATCAGAAATCGCAGAAATAAAATTTTCCGCAGAGACACGACTTCTTTGATAATAAAAATCAATCGAATCTTCAATCTCATTCTGAGCTCTTGGTGACACAATTATTTTATAGCTCATTTTTTCGTTTTAAACGTTCTAATGATTCAGTCGATGTCAAATACTCTGCAATATCTTCTTCAAGACGCTGATCAAGAATATGTTTCTGTTCGTCCGAGAGTTTATAATCTGTAGAATTATCCTCTTCGACAATAATTGTAACAGGCTTTGCTTTGTATGTCGATTTTATTTTGTCGAGCATTTCTGTCGTAATATCCTGAGCTGAACGAAAATGAAAACTTGTTTGCATATCCACTTTTTTATATTACTTATTAATTTGAATGCAAATGTATGACTTTTTATTGAAGCTGAATTCAAGTTGTAAATGCAACTTTAGTTATTTTTAATTTTTTAGTTCATTAAGTATGTTTGGCGAAAAAATCGAGGATAACTTTTTTGAGCTCGATGGGACGGCTCCCAAAGTTATCACCCG
>JAVEXN010000029.1:0-26327 GCA_034004015.1 Paludibacter sp. | reverse complement strand
GCGGGCAGCACGGTTTGCATTTATTCCATCGCGGAATATTTCAGCTTTGAAATTTCCGTTACCCAAAAAACTCAAATCGAGTTCAAGTGTACGTTTGTCCCAGTTTGTCATCGAGCCTACATACCATACGTTTCCTTTACGGCGGGCAATGCTTATATATTTTGCAATTTCGCCATTCATAGCAACTGTTTCGTCCCAAACAGTCGGAATTTCGGCAATAAATTCAGTGCATTCCTTCTCGGCCATATAATTCGACGGGTTATCGCAAAGCATATTCAGTGGCGATTCAAAAATGACATATTGCGCCAACTGACGACAACGCGTTCCCTGGCTCATGGCTTCGTTCCAAACCGGACGATAATTGTTTTTGGTTGCATTGCGCATAGCACCCTGTGTATAATCCATTGGTCCGGCAACCTGACGGATGAATGGAATAATTACATCATAAGTAACCTGGTCAACTGAACCCGGTGCCCATTTCATTTGCTCAAGTCCGTACACTCCCTCGAAGTTAATAATGTTCGGGTAAGTACGTTGTAAACCAGCAGGTTTGTAAGTGCCATGAAAGTCGATCAGCAATTTGTATTTGGCAGCAATTTTTGCTGTGCGATGCTGAAAATCTACCATTAACTGGTCGTCGCGATCCATAAAATCTACTTTAAATCCTTTTATTCCCATTTCGGAATAATGCTTACACACTTTTTCGACATCGGCATTGAACGAATTGTAGCCAGCCCACAGAATAAGTGATACATTACGTGCTTTTGCATATGCCACAAGTTCTTTCAGGTCAATTTCGGGTACAATCTGAAACAAATCCATTTTGTTTGCCACAGCCCATCCTTCATCCAGAATTACATATTCAATGCCCTGAGTCGATGCAAAATCAATATAATATTTGTAAGTGTCGTTGTTTACACCCGATTCAAAATCAACGCCATATACATTAAAGTCGTTCCACCAGTCCCAGGCCACTTTTCCGGGTTTAATCCACGAAAGATCGCTCAGTTGGGTAGGAGTTGCAAGTTTGTAAACCATATCGCTGTTTGCCAGTTCATAATCGTTTACTGCAACAACTACCGCGCGCCACGGGAACGCTGTTTTTCCGGCACATTTGGCAATGAATTTCTCGCGTGTCTGCACCAGTTCGTGATGCATGGCGCCTCCACCTTTTTTCATTTCCTTTGGATATGTCGCAAATACGCCTTTCAATGAATTTGAACCATCGCTGTTGTTCAGATACATACCCGGATAGTTCAGTAAATCAGCTTCAAGAATACAAACTTTTTTGCCTTTAGCTGCTTCCACTACCATTGGCGACATTGCAAGGCGGTGTTTATTCCATTCCGAAATATTGAAATGCTCGTAATGACTTTCGTGCGAATTAGCAAATTGTCTTTCGAATGAAGTGTCTTTTCCGTTCCAGTTGTTCGAAAATGCAGCATACACTTTATAGTTATCAGCAAAGTTGAATGTAGCCTGTTCGTTTTCCACTTCGAAAGGAGTTTTCATATCGGTGTTGAACCTGTAAGCTACTCCGTCGTCGTAAGCTCTGAAAACGATACTGAAATTTCCTTTAAACAGCAATGAAAGTTCGTTGTAATGATCTTTTACCTTGTTTTTTTTATAGATTGTCGCGTCGAAACTTGTATTAACGGCTTTCTTTACTGATTTAAGCAGCTTTGGTTTTTGTCCGAGTACGCGACCATCGGTAAGTTGTAACGATATCGGCGATTTGTCGAGCATCAAATCCGCTTCGTGCAATACACGATATTCAATTTTATCGCCAATACTGATTTCTGCTTTCAGTTTTCCGTTGGGCGAAACCACTGTCATTGTTTTTTGAGCTGCTGCGCAAATAGTAAAAATTAAAAAGAGACTTAAGGTGAAAAGTGATTTTTTCATGATGATTTCAATATGTTATTCAGGGTCAATTTATTTTAAAAGTTCAGACAGAAAAAGCAAATCAACTGAACAGCGAATCTACAAATTCTTTGCGGTCGAATACCTGCAAATGTTCCATGCCTTCGCCCAGCCCGATATATTTTACAGGGATTTTAAACTGGTCGGAGATGCCAATTACTACGCCACCTTTGGCTGTTCCATCGAGTTTGGTGACAGCAAGTGCATTTACATCGGTAGCTTTGGTAAACTGTTTGGCCTGCTCGAAAGCATTTTGTCCTGTCGAACCGTCGAGTACAAGAAGTACTTCGTGGGGAGCATCGGGGACAATTTTTTGCATTACGTTTTTAATCTTTGTAAGTTCGTTCATCAGGTTTACTTTGTTGTGAAGTCGTCCTGCTGTGTCGATAATCACTACATCGGCGTTATTGGCTTTTGCCGATGATACGGTGTCGAATGCTACAGAAGCCGGGTCAGATCCCATTTTCTGCTTGATGACAGGAACTCCTGTGCGTTCGCCCCAAATAACAAGCTGGTCTACGGCAGCCGCGCGGAAGGTATCGGCAGCTCCCAAATATACTTTTTTCCCGGCTTTTGTAAACTGATGCGCCAGTTTTCCGATCGTTGTGGTTTTCCCTACTCCGTTGACACCTACCACCATAATCACGTAAGGTTTGGCTGGGAGCGGACTATCAAAGTCCATCGGCATGTCCGGATTGTTTTCCGACAAAAGACCTGCAATTTCGTCTTTCAGTATAGAGTTTAGTTCCGATGTTCCCACATATTTGTCGCGCGCCACGCGTTTTTCGATGCGTTCGATGATGCGGAGAGTTGTTTCCACGCCCACATCCGAGGTGATAAGCACTTCTTCGAGGTTGTCGAGTACTTCATCGTCAACTTTCGATTTTCCGGCTACTGCGCGGGTTATCTTTGAAAAAACGCTTTCTTTGGTCTTGGCAAGGCCTTCGTCGAGCGTTTCTTTCTTTGCTTTATTGAAAAAATCAAATATTCCCATGAGTAAATTTTAAATTGATTTTCAGAAAAACGACATTGAATGCCGGAGTGCACGCTTCATAAACTACGGTCAATAAAATGTGCTAAATGAATATGAATTACAAAATTAAGTCTTTTTTTTGACTATACCGCAAAAAAAATCCCCTCATTTCGCGAAATGAGAGGATTCTTCTTCAATAAGTGATATATCTTACTTTGCAAGATGCTCTTTAACTTTATCGTTGTGTACGATTTCTTCCTGAAAAATGTACGCGCCGGATTTGGGTGATTTTACCATTTTAATCACCTTTGCGTACGAACGTCCTTCTCCGCTTTGGAGTGATGCAACCGCTTTCTTTGCCATGTTTCAGATATTATTTAATTTCTTTGTGTACTGTTACTTTTTTCAAAATGGGGTTGTATTTTTTCAACTCCATACGTCCCGGTGTGTTTTTTCTGTTTTTCACAGTAATATAACGCGAAGTGCCGGGCATACCGCTTTCTTTATGCTCTGTGCATTCCAGGATTACCTGTACTCTTGCTTCTTTACTCTTTTTGGCCATGATAAATTTTCTCCTTAATTATGCGTATAAAAAACCATTATCGGCAGCTTTTTTGATGGCTGCATCCAAACCAATTTTGTTAATGGTACGTAAACCGGCAGCTGAAATTTTCAGGCTAATCCACATATCCTGCTCTACCCAGTAGAACTTTTTGTTGAACAAGTTTACCTCAAACGTTCTTTTAGTGCGTCGTTTTGAGTGAGAAACATTGTTTCCTACCATTGCTTTTTTTCCGGTGATCTGACAAACTTTTGACATTTCAATATCTTTTTATTAATTACATTTTTTCTCAAAAACAGTGCGCAAAATTACAATAATTATTTCGAACATCAAAGTTTTTCGTGGAATTATTTCAATTAATTTCCTTTTTCTTTTGATTTTATGCTTTTAAGTGCTTGTTTCTCAGTTTTATTTGCTCTAATAACATGAGAAATGCAGATTGCGTGGAACGGTCGATATTTTGTTTACGAATAGTGCTAAAATTAAACATTCTGCTGCTGATTTCGTTGTCGTAAGCTATTGCAATCCAGACTGTTCCAACCGGTTTTTCGACTGTTCCGCCATCTGGTCCTGCTATGCCCGAAGTGGCTATGGCGTAGTCAGTTTTCATGAGCTTTTTTACTCCGAGAGCTATGGCTTCCACAACCTCGCGACTCACAGCTCCATGTGTTGAAATCAGCTCTTCGTCGACGCCAAGTATCCGGCTTTTTATTTCGTTTGAATACGCCACTACTGAGCCTTTAAAGTAGGCTGAGCTTCCCGGGACTGATGTGATTTTATGTGCGATATTGCCTCCGGTGCAACTTTCGGCTGTGGCTATTGTTTCGTTTTTTTCGGCAAGTTTAAGTCCAATGATTTTCTCAAGGGGCAAATCTTCTTCATATACTATGGCTTCGCCCAAAATGTCTTTCAATCCGGCAATTTGCTGATTTATGGAAAATTCCATGCTTAACTCATTGTCGGAAATTCCGCTTAATCTGAGTCTTACAATTCCGTAATTGGGTAGGTAAGCCAAATGAATATCAGTAGGAAGTGCATTCTCCCAATCTGCAATTTTAATGGCCAGCGCTGATTCCGGATATCCGGATACCAACACGTTTCGGTGTACAATGGCGGGTGTTTTGAACCTTGCTTTTAGTCGCGGAATGATTTCGTTGGTCATGGCTGTCTTCATTTCGTAAGGCACGCCCGGCATCGATACCACGACTTTTTCGTTTTTGTCGAACCATGTGATGGGTGCTGTACCCACCGGATTTTGAATTACTGTGCAGCTTTCGGGAACCATAGCTTGCGAACGGGTTAGTTCGTTCATTGCGCGCTGACGGTTTTTCAATAATTCTTCAATATTACGCAATACATTTTCGTCGAAAACCAGTTTTGTGTCGAAATATTCTGTCAGCGTATATTTTGTGATGTCGTCTTTTGTAGGGCCTATTCCGCCTGTGAAGAGCACTACATCGGCTCTCCCGAGTGCGTCGTTTAGCGCATTCACTATATGATTTGCATCGTCGTGAATCGAAGTGATCTGAGCAATGCGGAATCCGGCTTTATTCAGTTCTACTCCCATCCATGCTGAGTTTGTGTCTACAATCTGACCGATCAGAATTTCATCGCCAATGGTAATTATTTCTACATTTATGGTTTTCATAATCAGTATTTCTATTGTTGTTTTTCCAGTTCGCCGGCTGCAATGGCGAGTTGGTTGTACCATTCAGCCCCGAATCGTCTGGTTAGTGGTTCTTTCAGAAAACGATATACAGGCACATTTAGTTCTGAACCCAGCGATCGGGCGCAGTTGCAGATTTTCCAACGATGATAATTTACTGCCGTAAACTCATTGTATTTCTGTAGTCTGACCGGGTATAAGTGGCAGGAAACGGGCTTGTAAAAGTCCGTTTTACCTTCGCGAAAAGCCTTTTCGATGGCGCATTTGCAAATACCGTTTTCGTCGGTGTAAGTAAATACGCATTCTGCACCATTCACAATGGAAGTGACAGGTTCGTCATCTTCATCAATATAATAGACTCCCTGTTTTTTTATTACTTCTTTTGAAGCATCTGTCAGATCGTCCCAAATGATGGGAAGCAAATCTTCGATAATTTTTATTTCATCGTGTTCGAGCGGAGCGCCTGCATCGCCTTCAATGCAGCATTCGCCTTTGCAACTTGCCAGGTCGCACACAAATTTTTCGTCGAAAAGGTCTAAACTGATAATGGTATCGTCAATCTGAAGCATATATGTTATCTCAATTTTTTAAAAGGATTGTTAGTGCGGGGTGTCGCTGTGTTCGCCATTTTTTAGTACAGGAATACTCCAGTGATATTTTACGGCCAAAACACGAATTAAAATTACAGAGGCAGCCGAAATAATCTGTGTCATTTCATTGGGTAAATGCAGCAGAATGCAGAAATAAAAAATCACACCTCCGAAAATGCAGGCCAGCGCGTAAATGTCTTTCCTGAAAATAAGCGGCACTTCATTTATGAGTATGTCACGTATAATGCCGCCTACGGAGCCTGTAATCATGCCCATCAAAATAGTAACCCAAATGGGGAATCCAGCATCTAAACTTTTTTCGAGACCTACCACCACAAACAGTCCGAGTCCGATAGCATCGAAAATAAAAAAGGCATTGTTGAAATAAGTCATTCTTTTTCCCATTAGAATAACGGCAAGAAGAGCGATGCCGGTAATGACAATATACGAAGGTTGAAGCATCCAGAAGGGGGTGACATCGAGTAGTAAGTCGCGTGTTGTACCACCGCCGATGGCAGTGACAAAGCCCACTACATAAGCTCCGAACCAGTCGAAGTTTTTGGCCGAAGCAAGTCTGATGCCGCTGATGGCAAAGGCAAAGGTTCCTGCGTAATCGACAATGCTGATTAAATCCATGTGTGCAAAAAAATATCGTTGAGCTACATTATAAAAAGAAAGCGCATCAAATTTTTTGTTTGATACGCTCCGAATGCCTTTTGTTCAGCAATTAATTTTGTTCGCCGTCTTCTTTAGCTGCTTCGGGAGTTTCACCAAAGCCCGGTGCTACTACGCCCGGTTCAGCTTGTTGTGCGTTCTGATATTGTTCTTTGATTTCAGAATCGTTGGCTGCCACTTCGTTTTTGTTTACTGCTACTGAACCGATAGAAAGAAAAATTACAAATGCTACTAAAAACCATGTGGCTTTTTCGAGGAAATCGGTGGTTTTACGTACGCCCATAATTTGGTTCGACGAAGAAAAACCTGCTGCAAGTCCACCTCCTTTTGAATTCTGAACCAAAACGAGCAGAGTGAGCAGAATGGATGCAATTACGATTAAAATGGTGAAAAGAATGTACATAATATGGTTATTTTTTTGTGTTTACGAGTATTTTTTCTAAAAAACGAATTTGGTCTGCAAAGTAAATACTTTTTTTCGGATTTATCAAATTTAATTTGTTCAATATTTCAATGGCTTCGCGGTATTTTTTTTCTTTAATGAGAATTTTTACATACTCCTCGCTCACAGCTTTGCCGGACTGTTTTGTGTTGTTTTCCAGACTGAAATATTCCGGTGTTGGAATGCGCACCTGAGTTGCAACAATGCTTTCGGCTTTTTGCGGACTTGTTTTACTTTTCTCCAAAATCATTTCACGTGCCGATTTTAATCTTTGAGCCAGATTTTTGAGCGATTGTCCACTGTCTTCACCATCGTTCTCGGTCGCTTTCAGCATGTCGAAATAGTTACCGCTAAAGCGTGGAATTCTTTCTTTCTGAATTTGTTCGGTGTTTATTTTCTTTTCGGGATACAGAAAGTAATAAAAACTCCTGCGATCGGGCACATGCAGTGCAGCCTGCTGTATGTAGCTTTCGGCGTGCAGGTTGGATGTTTTCAACATCGCTTTGGCTAATAAAATGCGAGCCTGTGAAAAGTAGGGATAATGCGAAATCATTTCCTTTAAATCGGAGATATGGCCGGCATCGATTGTGTCGGGCTGATTTAAAAGTTGAATGAATTCGTTGTGAGTCATAATCCTGATAATGTGATACGGTGATATGTTTTGGAGGTTTATGCAAAAGTAATGAATAAAAATGATTCAGAAAAATTCAAAAACCGGACTCTGTTTATTTCTATTATATCTACAAATATCTTGTTCATGATAATACTCACAACAAAAGCTAATAGACCTATGAGTTGGGTAACAAGAAGTTTGTTGGTTGAAAATAAAAAGTTTGGCTGATTGGATGTTAGATTAATAACTCCTTTTGATTAGCTAGTTGCTATTTTCTAAAAATGCTGAAAGTTGCTGTAATTTGCTGGTTAGTATATTCTTGTCAATTAATTTAGTTTCGTAGTCAGCTATAACTGCAGGACTTGTACTTCGTGCCATGGCGTATTCAACCACTTCGGTGTCTTTGCCTTTGCAAAGTAAAATGCCGATACTTGGGTTTTCATTGGGGCGTTTCACATCTCTGTCGAGTGCTTCGAGATAGAAATTTAGTTTTCCTAAAAACTCGGGTTCAAACTCCTGTATTTTAAGTTCAAATAATACCAAACATTGTAAATCCCGATGGTAAAAAAGCAAATCGGTATGATAATCCTTGTTTCCTACCTGAAGTCGATATTGATTTCCCATGTAGGTGAATCCTTTTCCAACTTCGAGTATGAATTTTTGTAGATTTTGAATAATTGCTTTTTCAAACTCATTTTCAGAGTGTCCTTCAGGTAAATTGAGAAACTCGAAAATAAATGGATCTTTAAAAATATTTTGAGGTTAATGATTTGGTTTTCTCTCTGTTATGGTGTTGCTTAATATGATTCTTTCATAAACAGAAGTGTTGAGCTGTCTTTCGAGTTCACGTACTGATAGGTTTTGATCATGGGTTAGTTTTAAATAGAATATCTTTTCTTCAGTAGTTTTTGTTTTGCTTAAAATATGTAAATGTGCCGACCATTGGATTTGTGTCAACAGTGTTGTCACAAATTCAATTGTCTCATTTTCTGTGATTTGTAAAAGTGTCGATGCTGTTGACACAAATTGAGGATTTGTGTATGTTTCATAAAACTGTTTCATTCGATAAAGCCCTCTTCGGTTAAAACCGTTAAGTTCTGGCTGTTTAGTTGCTATAAATCGGCTAATTCCTGCACGGTATTATCTCCCCAATTACCATTATTGACTTTGTCTGATACAATTTTTCCAACATTGAAATAAAGCAAAATCAGTTCTGTGTTTGCTTTGGAATAAATGCGATTTCGGGCATTCTGAACAAGGCTTAATATATGTTCAAATTCTTTGTTGTGTGTAAGATTTGTTTTCATAGTTCACAGTCGCTATTTTAATTTATTGGCATACACTGTTTCGTAGCCCGGTAGCAGCTCCGGATGAAGAATGGAAATAACATCAGAAAGCAACAAATCGGGGCGGGCGATGGCCGATTCCCAAAAGTCATTGGCAGTGGATGGCAAAAGTCTTTTGTTGAAGTTATAGACCTGTCCTGACAATACGGGCTTAAATAATTTATGTTTTGCATCCGAATTTATAAGTTCTTTTATTGAACTAAAATTGCAGTTGAGCCATACGTCAGTGTTTGCAAAATCGCGCAAAACAGATTCTACATTGAGAGGTAAACTACCAGCTGTAGTGTCATTGGCGTAAAAATACGAACCACCTGCATCGGCAAAAAGCTGCGCCATAAAATTGCGTCCGGCAGGCATATACCATGTGCCGCGGAAGTTGGATCCGGCCATGATTGCAGGTTTTTTTGACACGCTTCCGGCGAGGGTTTTTACTTCGTTGTAGCGCTGCGCAATATCTCCGAAAATGCTATCGGCCAGCGCTTCTTTATTGTAAAAAGCAGCTACGAATTTTATCCATTCGGCACGTGCGAGCAGCGAAGTTTCCATCCATTCGTTGTTGAAAAGCACTGGTATGCCCGACTGTGACACTCTTTGAGCATAAGGGTCGTTTTGATTGTAACCACTCATCATCACCGCTCCGGGTTGTAGTTGCAATGTTTTTTCAATATTGATATTGAAAGCATCGCCCAGATTCGATATTATCCCTTCGTTTACTCTTTTTATAATCACCGGATTGTAAATGATATCAGGAGAACATACCGCATTTATACTTTCTATTTCGCCCAAAAGGCTCAGAAACTCAAAATGAGTAACCGATGTAGCTGCCAGTGTTTTGAGTGGAATTTTTACTTTTTTACCATCTTCGGGTGTTTCGGTTGCGTTGTCGGTCACCAGATAGTAGCGCGCGTACACCGAGCCTTTTACCCACGGACTATAGACTATCACTTCTTTATAGTTGTTGTGTGCTACAATGCTGAATCCTTCGGCATATTCGTTGCTGTTTGGTAATGTGTTGGTTGCGTTTTGTTTTTGCTGTGAGCAACTCAAAAAAATAAGTGAGAATAAAACAATTATAAAATAAATAGGTCCTTTCATGCTGTGTTATAAAAAATAAATCAGAGATTCGTTTTGCAAATCTCTGATTATTATGGGTTTTGCAATTCTGTAAAGTCAATTGCAAAGATAATTTATTTCGATGGGTTCCGAAAATTTATTTGTCGTTTTTGACAAACATCCAAAGTGCGCCCGAAATGGCCAGCGTAACAGCCGCAATCACAAAAACAACCGATTTGTCGGGGGCTGCGTTTACAATTTCGCCCATTTTAAAACTGGCTACCAACTGTGGCAAAACTACTGACAGGTTGAAAATACCCATGTAAAGTCCCATTTTCGTTTGATCCACTTTCTCGCTCATAATGGCAAATGGCAACGAAACAACGGATGCCCAACCAATACCGGCTACAGCTATCATTATATAATATAAAATGACAGTTGTTCCAAAGAAAAGGACGCCTGCATAACCTAAAGCCATGATAAAAATACAGATAAGGTGGGTTTTTACCATGCCGATTTTTTTAGCAAAACCATTGAGTACGAGTACAGGCAATACCGCACTTACCAAACTCAGAATAAAGAATGCAATAGAGTTGATTTTTCCTGCCGATTCTCCCAACTGAAGTACTTCGGTTAGGTAGAAAAATGCATAAATAAACATGGTTTGCACCCCAATCCATGTAAAAGAATGTGCAAGAAGAATCTTTTGAAATTCGTTGCTTTTGGCACTGCTTTTTGTGAGATTGGGTAACACTACAATGGCGCTAATTACGATAAGCAACAGCGAAACAAACTCCACAATTGGCAGTTCGTAACCCAAAACAGGTACTGTAAGGTCGATGTGTAGTCCGAAAAGTTTGGCAAAAATCACATAAAATCCATATAATAAAAAGCCGGAAAGAGGAAGTAGTGCTTCTACTACATCCTTTGCGCTTGATTTCGAAACTTCCTGTTTGCTTTCTTCTTCATTTTTCAGTTCGCGTGGTTCCTGAATCAGAAATGCCGGAACGATGGAAGCCAGTAACGCAACACCCACTCCAAAATAAATCAGGAAAATGTTTCCGAGTGTTCCGCCAATTAAATAAGCCAGCACTCCAAATGTTCCTGAAACTGTTTGCATCCAGGTGTAACCTTTGCTTCTGTCTTTGTGCGGTGTGCAATCGGCTACAAGCGAGCGGGTTGGGTTGAAGCTTACATTGATGGAAAGGTCGAAGGTGAGCGCCACGATTACTGCAATGGAAAGCAGTCCGGCCTGAGGATCATCTCCTCCCACGAAAATTTTCTGAATAATTTCGAGATTTGGAAGCGCCAGCATCATAATAGCAGCCAGTATGCCGCCAATCACTATCCAGGGACGACGACGGCCACCCATAAACCACATGCTGTCCGACAAAATACCCACAATGGGTTGCGCAATAATCCCGGCAATAGGACCGGCAGCCCACACAATCCCAATTTCGTGAATGTCGAGGCCGTATTTGGTCGAAAGAATCCAGCTCAGAGCCGAAATTTGTACCGACAGAGCAAAGCCCATGGCCGTGGCAGGCAAACTAAGTAATGCATAAAATGCATTGGTCATTTTTTTCTGAATTTGTAACATGATTTTTCAGGTATTTCTTGAAGAATAGAATGCTGTGAATAATAAATTGCAATTTTATTCAATTTTATTCATGAAGCGATAAAATACAGACCTAAAATCGTTTTTTGGTTGTGCAAACGTTTGCTGAAAGAGTGTTTCTGCACTTTGCAATTCAGGATTTACTCATATAAATGATTTTTCAGCAATAAAAAATACATGACAAAATTTTGAATCTGTCAGGCATTTGTTTTGGCATAAAATATAAATCAAATGATTTTATATAAGCTAAATATATGTGCTTTTTAATTCTACTTTGACAGATTTATTTTAAAAGAAATAGTAACGCGGATTTAGCGGATTATTTTTAATTAAGATAACTGATTTCTACACGGATTATAAAATTTCATAAATGAAATTTGCGATTGAAGTTATTGCGTTTCATTATTTCATCCTAATTTTGACTTGTCAAAATTTAAATCCGATTTAAATCTGTTTTATTCAGCTTTATCCGTTAAATCTGCGTTGCTATTCTTTTGAAATTCTTTCTTTAAAAAATTAATCTTTAATCTGTCAAAGTCGAATTAAAGTGTTTTATTTATGCTTTCGATATAATTAAGCAATTCGTCGCGTCCCTGACGTTTTTCAGATGACGTAAGGAAAATTGGTGGCAGCTCTTCCCATTGTTCCAATAATTTAGCTTTGTAAGCATCGGTATTTTCGCGCGCGCGCGAATTCGAAAGTTTGTCGAGTTTGGTAAATACAATTGAAAATGGAATGCCGTTTTCGCCAAGCCAGGCCATAAAATCCAAATCGATTTGCTGCGCTTCAAGCCGACTGTCGATCAACAGAAAAACGGCTGTAAGTTGTTCGCGGAAAAGAATATAGTCTTCGATAATGCTTTTTAGCTTTTCACGCATTTTTTTACCTGTAGTGGCATATCCGTAGCCCGGTAAATCCACCAAATGCCAGTTGTTGTTGATCAGAAAATGGTTGATCAGCAAGGTTTTTCCCGGTTTCGACGAGGTCATTGCCAACCCTTTTTTATTGGTCAACATGTTGATAAGCGACGATTTGCCCACATTCGAACGCCCAATAAAAGCATATTCGGGCATGCGGCTCTCCGGACATTTTTTATAGTCGGTATTACTGATTACAAATTCGGCTGATTTTATATCCATAAGTGCAGTTTGTTATTTATTATTTAAAACAATACAGTTTATTAAGTAGTTGCAGAAATCACCACATCATCACATCATCATATCATCACATCATCACATCAACATATCATTCTTCTTTTTTCTGAAAATCCACAACCCTGCAAAGGTAAGGAAACCATTCAGCATAAGCAACTCGTATCCGAAAGCATATCCCCAAAATGTTTTTGCGCTCTGATCGAGTACGCCACAAATTATAGGTGAGAGCACTGCAATGTACGGAATTGCTTTGTCGCTCGTTTTCAGTTTTGTGAAGAGTCCGAAGCTATAAAGCCCCAGTAACGGACCGTAAGTGTACGAAACCAGTATATATATGGTGTCGATTACACTTTTGTTATTGATGGCTTTGAATACAATAATAATGAGAATGAAAAGTACTGAAATGCCGATGTGAATCCATTTTCGTGTACGTTGAGCTTTG
This sequence comes from Paludibacter sp., assembly GCA_034004015.1. GTDB lineage: Bacteria > Bacteroidota > Bacteroidia > Bacteroidales > Paludibacteraceae > Paludibacter. The sequence continues at coordinate 13,270 of JAVEXN010000029.1, read as the reverse complement.
ATTTTGTCCTTGTGCTGGATGCCCAGAATGTCCACCGAAAACGAGGTCGTAAGCGCTGTGAGCGCTGAGTCGGCGCTCGAAAATGCAGCAGCAATAATGCCTGTGACAAACAGGATCAGCACGGTTTTTCCAAGGTAATTACTTGCAAAAAAGGGCAGAATTTCGTCGGCTGAAACCGGAACAGCTACATTTAATTGCGTGGCAAAAATAAGCAGCATTGCGCCAAGAATAAGAAATAGCAGATTGACCGGAATGAACGAAAACCCGTACCAGTACATATTTTTCTGTGCATCTTTCAGGTTCCGGCAGCTCAGATTTTTTTGCATCATATCCTGATCGAGACCTGTCATTACCACAGCAATGAAAATGCCACTAAAAAACTGCTTTACAAAATGTTGTTTCGAATGCCAGTCATCGAATACAAAAATGCGTGAATGATGCGTTTCGACAATAGCTGCTCTGAGTTCGGAAGTGTTTAGCCCGAGTTGCTGCATAAGTTCCACAATGATCAGTACAAGTGCAACGACCATGATGATGGTTTGCAGCGTGTCGGTCCATACGATTGTTTTTATGCCACTGCGGAATGTATATAGCCAGATAAGCAGGATAATGCCTGTAACGGTAAAAACGAACGGAATATTCCATGCGTCGAATACGAGTGTCTGGAGGATTAGCGCTACCACATAAAGTCTTGCCGCAGCTCCCACGGTTTTCGAAAGCAGAAAAAACGAAGCGCCGGTTTTGTATGCCCGTTTGCCAAATCGTTGTTCGAGATATGTATAAATGCTTGTCAGGTTCAGCTTGTAGTAAAGCGGCAAAAGCACCCTTGCAATAATCAGATAACCAAAGAAAAAACCAAAAACCGTTTGCATATAAGTGAAATCGATTTTCCCCACCATGCCCGGCACCGATACAAAACTCACTCCTGATATTGAGGCGCCCACCATACCGATAGCCACCACCCACCAGGGCGACTGGCGATTGCCTAGAAAGAAGGCATCGTTTCCGGTATTTTTCTTACTTGTAATAACGGATACAAGCATTAAAATACCGAAATATAGCATCAAAATAAGTAAAATAGAAATGGGCGACATGCTGATGTTTTTTCAGATTTGGAAGGCAAAAATACTAAAAATTGACCATTAATCAGAGTTCAATCCTTTTTTGAAATGAGTAAACCAAAGATCAACATCCGATTTTTGTAAATACGATGGGCGCAAAGCTCACAAATTTTGCTATTTTTGCAGTCCGAACACAGAATTTACAATGAGTCAACAACAATTTTCGTCGGGTCTGCTCGAAAATGCAGTGCAGGAGTTTTCAAAACTTCCGGGTATTGGACGCAAAACTGCGCTCAGGTTGGTTCTGCATCTGCTCCGCCAACCCGAAAATGAGGTGGAAATGTTCGGAAACTCGGTGATTAGTCTCCGCCGCGATATAAAGTACTGCAAAAAGTGCCATAATATTTCGGATACCGAAACCTGTTTGATTTGTGCCAATCAGGCGCGCGATGCTGAAACCATTTGTGTGGTTGAGAATATCCGCGATGTGATGTCAATTGAAAATACGCAGCAGTTCAGAGGTTTATATCATGTGTTGGGCGGTATTATTTCGCCAATGGATGGTGTTGGTCCATCCGATCTGGAAATTGAAAGTCTGATAAAACGTGTACAACACGATAATGTGAAGGAAGTGATACTTGCGCTGAGTACCACCATGGAGGGTGATACCACCAACTTTTATATTTTCAGGAAATTAGCCACATTGGATGTGAAAATTACAACCATTGCGCGAGGTGTGGCCATTGGCGATGAGTTGGAATATGCGGACGAAATAACGCTCGGACGCTCCATTCTGAATCGCGTGGAATTTACAAATTCGTTTAAGTAAATTGATTTTAATAGTATTGGATAACGACTCAATATGTTTGAATGTGTTTGTAAATTAACGACTTACGAAAATTATGATATTTTTATTCACTAATCCCGTTTCCCTTTAGGGGCTCAGGGCAAAACAATTATAAATTATGAAGAAAGTTCTCAGAAATATTCAAATGGTTTATTATACCATATATATTGCGGCTATTGCGGCTGCAGCTTCAGGTTATGCGTTAATGAATTCTGACCTGAGAATCGACCCGCAAAGTGAAGCCGGGATAGCCATAAATTCTATGCTTATTGTATTGATTATTGGAGCGGTACCATTGTCGTTGTGGCTATTCAACCGAAATACAAAAAAATGGGCGCAACTTGCCGATGTACACGAAAAACTTGCAAAATATCAAAAGGGCGCTATTGTCCGTTTGTTGGTAATGGGCGTTGGACTTGTGCTTGGTGTGGTGTTTTTCTATGTATTGGGATTGCAATCGATGATTTTTTGTGCCGGAATATCGGCCATTGGTGTGTTTTTCTGTAAACCTGCCGAAGTGAAAATTGTGGCAGAACTTGAACTCGAAGAGTATCCCGAATAATTTCTGATATAAACCAAATCTGTTTTCTAACTTATTAAAAATAATACTGATATGCTTACAGTTGCTGTTGACTTTGATGGAACCATTGTCACCCACGAATACCCGAAAATCGGAAAGGAAATTCCTTTCGCTATTGATACTTTGAAACGACTTCAGAAAGATTTTCAGACAATTTTATTGCTATGGACTGTACGTGAAGGTGCTGAGCTTGACGAAGCTGTGGAGTTTTGTCGTGCGCGCGGACTGGAATTTTACGCCATCAATGCCAATTATCCCGAAAAAAATGAACGTGAAGAACAGCCCCGTAAGCTAAAAGCGGATTTGTTTATCGACGATCGAAATCTCGGAGGTTTGCCCGATTGGGGAGTGATTTATCAAATGATAGCATCCGGAAATCATTTGCAGCCCATTCCGCAAAACAATGCCGACGATTATCAGCCTAAAAAGAAAAAAGGACTGTTTGGCGGAGTGTTTGGTTAGGGTTAAAGTTTCAGAGTTTCAGGTTTCAGTATTTTGATTTGAAAATTTGAAATTTGAAATTTGAAATTTGAAAATTTTTTGCCTCGGAAACAATTCTCAATAGATCCACAGCCAATATTATCTACTCATTAGAGAGTTAGTGTGGGGTTCATAAATTTAATATTTTGTTATTCGAAAACGATAAAATAAAATTACGTCAGTTAGAACCTGAGGATCTTGAGCTGCTTTACCGTTGGGAAAACGATCCAACGCTGTGGGCTGTGGGAAATACGCGTCAGCCCTATTCACGCTACACGCTTAAGCAATATATTCTTCAGGGCGATAAGGATATTTACGAGATGCATCAGTTGAGGTTGATGATTGAAAACAAGGAAACAGGGGAAACTGTGGGGACGGTTGATTTATTCGATTTCGATATTTTTCACAGCCGCATTGCTCTCGGACTTTTTGTTGACCCGGTATATCAGGGATGTGGTTATGCAAAACAAGCGTTGAAAATTACAGAGGAATATGTTTTTAATTTTCTGAAAATCAATCAGCTTTATTGCCATATTTCGGAGCAAAATATTGCCAGTAAATCGATGTTCGAAAAGGAAGGTTACGAAGTGCATGGATTACTGAAAAACTGGATAAGAGTAGGAGAGGAGTATGAAAATATAATTGTTTTTCAGAGATTCAGAATCTGAAAGCGATTTTGAAATAATAAGAAATCTGCACAGCTGAAACAAAAGCCTGTGCAGATTTTTTTATAAATAAATAACCGGACCATTTCTCACGAAGTAGCCCGGCCAAAACAATAAAACTAAAAAACACACGATATAATATTCACCGTGTATGTCAGTGATATTCTTTGAGTTCACACAAAAAATGAAAATTCAGGAAGCTGTCTCAAAAGCAAGCAGAACACAAATTACGCAAAAAAAAAACGCAAATTTTCGCAAATCATATGCTGTTGTTATTCAGCATAATATAGAATATTAGAATTGTTGTGTTTGCGAAAATTTGCGTAATTTGCGTTCAAAATACACTTTGAGACAGTCCCCTTTATAAAATGATCAATTGTAAGCTTTTTCACCGTGTTCGTAGTAGTCGAGGCCATTTTCTTCTTCTTTGGCTGATACACGAAGTCCGATTGTATATTTAATTGCGAAGAATAGAATAAGTCCGATACCAAAAGCCCATGCAAATACTGAGGCTACGCCTATTGCCTGCGAAGTGAGTAAGGCTGCTCCACCACCTGTGAATAATCCACCTTCGGTAGCAAAAAGACCAACAGCTAGTGTGCCAAATGCTCCACAAACGCCGTGTACTGATATTGCGCCTACAGGATCATCTATTTTTACAACCTTATCTAAAAATTCTACTGAAAATACTACAAGTACACCAGCAATGAGTCCGATAATAACTGCAGCTCCCGGAGTAACAGCGTGTGTGCCTGCTGTAATGGCTACAAGTCCGGCCAAAACGCCGTTCAAAGTCATGCTTAACCCTGGTTTTCCGTATCTGACCCATGTAGTGACTAATGTGGCAACCGCTCCGGAAGCAGCAGCATTGGTAGTTACGAATATTCTGGCTACCAGATTAGCATCGCCCAGGCCTAAAGTTGAACCGGGATTGAAACCAAACCAACCTAACCAAAGTATAAATACACCTAATGCGGCCAATGTAATGCTATGGCCGGGAATGGCGTTAACTTTACCATTTCTGTACTTGCCGATACGTGGTCCTAAAACCAAAGCTCCGGCCAATGCCAGCCAACCTCCTACTGAGTGTACCACGGTTGAACCTGCAAAATCGACAAACGGAGTCTCAAGTTGCGATAACCAACCGCCTCCCCAAATCCAGTGACCTGAGATAGGGTAAATAACCAATGTAATAACGGCGCTGTAAGCCAGATACGAAACGAATTTTGTACGTTCGGCCATTGCTCCTGAAACGATAGTGGCTGCTGTTGCTGCAAAAACCAACTGAAAGAAGAAAAATGCATCGTTTGGAATGCCCAGCGCTGAACCGTGATCGGTTTTGGAGAAAAACTCGAAACTACCGAAAAAGCCATTGCCTGCGCCAAACATAATGCCGTAGCCAATAAACCAAAATCCTAAAGTGCCAATGGCAAAGTCCATCAAATTCTTGAAAAGTATATTGGTTGTGTTTTTCGATCGGGTTAAACCTGCCTCAACCAGCGCAAAACCCGCTTGCATAAAAAACACCAATGATGCTGCTATTAATACCCAAAAGGTGTTTAATCCTGTTGTTAATGTTGCTATATCCATAATGTGTATGTTTTTTTAGATTATTCTTTAATATATAATGACTCAGGACCTTTCTCGCCTGTGCGAATTCGAACTGATTCGTCCACAGTGGAAATGAAAATCTTTCCATCGCCCAACTCGCCGGTACGAGCGGCTTTGATAATTGCATCGGTTGCCGATTCCACAAACTTGTCGCGGCATACAAATGAAATTACTCTACGTTCGATAAGTCTTGTTTCGTACACTGTAGCGCGGAAAATCATATTACCTGTTTTTTCGTTCCCAACTCCTGTTACGTCCCAATATGTAAAAAAGTCGATGCCTACTGCGTGAAGAGCTTCTGTTACATCTTCAAAAACAGACTTCCTGATGATTGCTTCAATTTTTTTCATGTGTTTTAATTTTAATTATTTACCTGAAGAATTTGTATAATGCGTTGATTGATATTAAAGCGTAATACCAGCTACAAAGAAGAACTGTTCAGATTTAGGATTTAAAATGGCTGTGGCTTTCAGAGGAATTGAGAATGTGTCGGTAATTTTAATTTCTTTCGAAGTGCTGATACCTACATTTGTAATGGCAAATTTTGCATCAGGTGTGTGCCAGCCATCGCCACCTCCGGCAAAAATGCTGAATTTTTCGAATGCATATCCAAGTTCAAAGTATTTATCGCCTCCTGCTGTGGCTGCACCACCTGCCTCGTTGAGCATATAGTTAGCCGAAATCGATAAGCTTTTAATTGAATATCCAAGGTTTACTTCCAAACCATGTCCTCCACTGGCTTTTGAAAAATCGAAATAGCTTGTACCCGGATAGTAATAATCGGTAAGTCCAAGTGTCAATCCAAAATCAAAAGCGTACTTGGCATAAAGGTCCATTTCAAGAAAACCATCGAATCCTGCCGATCCCCACGAGCCAATTGAAAAACCACCAGCCGTGAAATCAAGTGTGGGCTGTATCGAAGCGCCCGAAAACTGTGTACCGCGCCATACATACGAACTTACCACATCAGCCGAAGCTTTAAACTCTTGTGCTTTTGCACTACTTGCTGCCATTAAGGCAACCATTGCTACTGCGAAAACTTTCATCTTTTTCATACCTTAAAAACTTTATGAATTAATAATAGATAAATTACTTTATTTGTGTTTTTATAATTCGAATAAATATCTCAAAATGATAGTAAAAATTTAAATGTGCTGTCATTGTGATATTTATCTGTTGCAAAACTAAACATTATGCTACAGTTTTGTAATTTATTATTACAATATGTACGTAAGATGTTTTGATTGTGAGAAAAATGACACAAAAAAGACTGTAGTAATTTAAAAATATCACAATATTTGCCATTTAGTTTACATATTGTTATTCTATCGTTTTATTAAACTCTTAAAAAAATAGTTCTGAAAATGATTTTTATGCTGAAGTTTGACATTTTTAGCTGCGATTTATGTTGAATAATGTCTTTTTTGACATTCCCGGAAATGAAAATGCCGGAAAATATGTTTTTCAGCATATTTTCCGGCATCAAAAAAGTCCGACATTTACCGGACTTTTCAATTTAAATTGTAATCAGCTTTATTCTGCAATTCTTTTCATTGCTGCGATAGTATTTTCACGACTGCCAAAAGCCGAGAAGCGCACATAACCTTCGCCGTTTGTTCCAAAACCGGCTCCGGGCGTACAAACAATGTTTTTTTCTTTCAGCAGAAAGTCGAAATAATCCCAGCTACTCATACCCGCAGGTGTTTTAACCCACACATAAGCTGCATTTACTCCTCCAAAAGTGCTGAAACCAGCTTTTTGAAGCGATTCGCGGATTATGCGAACATTTTCCATATAATAATCAATCAGTGTGCGCACCTGTTTTTTTCCTTCGGGCGAATAAATGGCTTCGGCTGCACGCTGTACCACATACGAAGTGCCGTTGAATTTTGTGCTGTGGCGGCGGTTCCAGAGTTTGTTGAGCTGTACTTTCTCGCCGCTTTCCGAGAGTGCGGTCAGGCTTTTGGGTACCACTGTGTATCCGCAGCGTGTTCCTGTAAATCCTGCTGTTTTCGAAAAACTGCGGAATTCGATGGCTACATCGTAAGCACCCTCAATTTCGTAAATGCTGTGCGGCACGTTTTCTTCTGTAATAAATGCTTCGTAGGCAGCATCGAAAAGTATGACCGAATTGTTTTCGCGTGCATAATCCACCCACACTTTTAATTGTGCTTTGGTAAGTGTGGTTCCCGTGGGATTATTCGGGAAGCAGAGATAAATCAGGTCGGCCTTTTCAGCAGGCAAAGCGGGAACGAAATTATTTTCGGCATTGCATGGCAGATAAATTAGGTTGCTCCATACGTTTTGTGCGCTTGGCTCTCCTGCACGACCGCCCATGGCATTTGTATCCACATATACCGGATATACGGGGTCGGTGACAGCAACTTTGTTGTGGATGCTGAAAATGTCGCCAATGTTTCCGGTGTCGCTTTTGGCGCCATCACTTACAAAAATTTCGTCGGCTTCAATATTGAGTCCTTTTGCTCGAAAATCATTTTCTACAATTGCATTTCGCAGGAAGTCATATCCCTGTTCGGGGCCGTAACCTCTGAAAGTTTCTGCATGTCGCTGTTCTTCAGCAGCAGCAATCATAGCATCGACAGCTGCATCGGGCAGTGGAAGACTTACATCGCCAATTCCCATGCGGATAATATTCGCTTCGGGATTAAGTTCTTTGTGCTGTGCCACACGTTTTGCGATTTCCGAAAACAAATATGTAGCAGGTATTTTAATAAAGTTATCGTTTATTTGTGCCATGGATGTTTAAATGGATTTACCCCTAAGGTCCGCTAAATCGAGACAAGCTCTAAAGGGGAATAAGAGTTATTACTAATCAAATTTCTAAGCCCCTTTAGGGGTTTGGGTTTAATTCTATGGTTTTATCTCTCCTTCGTACACAATTGTTGCGCCGCCAGTGAGATATACATGATTGTCGGTATCGCGCCACTCGATATTCAGTTCGCCGCCCAGCAATTCCACTGTGGTTTTGCGTTCGTTCAGATCGTTGAGCACGCCCGCCACTACTGCAGCACAAGCTCCTGTTCCACAGGCAAGTGTTTCGCCCGAACCACGTTCCCATACGCGCATTTTTACGTAATCGCGACTTACCACTTCAATAAATTCGGTATTGGTACGGCGTGGAAATATACTTGCATTTTCGATTACCGGTCCAATTTGCGGCAAATTCAATGCTGAGATTCCATGTGTGAAAATTACAGCGTGCGGATTTCCCATTGATACAGTGGTGATGTTGTATTTTACGGCACTTCCAAAGTCAATGGCTTTGTTCAGTACGCGCGGCATGTCGAAAATGGTAGGAATTCTGAGCCCGTTGAGTTCGGGTTCTCCCATGTCCACGGTTACCTTTTCTACTTTATTGTCGTCGTTCACAAAAAGCTTCAGTATTTTCACGCCGGCAAGTGTTTCGAGGCTGACTTCGGTTTTGTCGGTCATGCCTTTGTCGTACACATATTTACCTATGCAGCGCGAAGCATTTCCGCACATTTCCGATTCAGAGCCATCGGCATTGAACATGCGCATGCGAAAATCGCAGGTTTCCGAAGGCAGAATCATGACCAAACCGTCGGAGCCAATTCCTTTGTGGCGATCGCTGTATTGAATTGAGAATTCGGCCGGGTTTTCAATCGTTTCCACAAAACCATTGACGTATATATAGTCGTTTCCGGTTCCGTGCATTTTGGTAAACTTCATATTTATAGGGAATTATAACGTTTTTAGAATGGCATATTCTGCCTTTACAAAAGTAATATCAGCCTTATTCCGAATTTTGTGCTTCAATAATTTGTTTTAGGAAATCGCCCTTTGATTATAAAATGTTGTTTTGTTTGTGTTTTAAGTGTTTGTTTGTAATTGTATGCATGTGTTTTTGTTTTAAAGTGTCACAAAATGCATATTTAAAAAGCACAAAAAAACGCAGAAAGTAATAGGATGTTTACTTTCTGCGCTGTGTTTTTAATTTTTTCTTCGTATTGAAGACAATTTCAAACGATTAAATATTGAATTTCAATCCTGCAAAGTACGATCGTGGCAACGAAGGTCCGTAAATATAACCGGCATCGCGTGTTTCTCCTAAATCGAAATCGGTCTGATAGCTGTTGAGAATGTTCTGCATACCGGCATTGAATTGAATGACAGTTGTTTTGTTGATTTTGAAATCGTATGTGATTTTGAAGTTGATATCCAGAAAATCAGGCGTTTTCACTTCTTCGTCATCGGTAATTGCTACGCCATAGTGCTGCATAAGCATACTTCCGGTATAAGTTCCTGTAATGGCTAAGGTAAGTGGTTTTACAGGATTGTACGAAAAAGTCATATACCCGTAACTGTTTGGCGAACGGAACATTTCGCGACGTGCTGCAAGATTGGGGTTTTCGCTCCAGGTTTGCGCTTCTTTGTATAGGCTTTGCTGTAAAGTGAAACCAGCCTGAATGTTGGTCTTACGACCGGGAATCACTTTGGCTTCGAGGTTTAATCCTTTTACAACAGCTCCGGAGCCATTCCTACGTGTAATGATGGTGTTTCCAAGGGTATCTGTTCCGGATACTTCCAGGTAAAAAACATTATTTATATCGGTGTAAAATGCTTCCACAAGTAAGTTCGTTTGCACTTTTCCGAACGATTTGTAAAAATCGGCAGAAATGCTGTAGCTGTTTGAATTTTCCGGTTTCAGATTGTCGTCGAGTTTAATAATCTGGACTTCGCCACCCACTGCCGTGATGTGCAAATCTTCGTCGAAAGCCTGTGGCGCACGAAAGCCGCTGGCGTAAGTTGCCCGCAGGTTGATCCATTCGTAAGGATTGTAACGGAAATTAACCCTGGGGCTGATAATTGGTTTTTTGATCAGATTGTGTTGGTCGAAACGCAATCCAAGCAGTATTCCCGCTTTTTTGTTTTTCCATTCGTTTTGCAGAAATGCGCTTTTGATATTTACTGCCTGATCGATATAACGATCGTATGCAACCTGAATATCTGTTAGATGATTGAAACTGTATTCAGATCCGACAGTAAATTCAGCTGGCATAAAAAGAAGTTTTTCCATGGCATAGACATATTGAAATCCTGCTACGAAAGAAATGTCTTCGGTGCAACCGTAAGCATTCGGGTCCTGGCCTGTACCATAATAACTTGAACGGTCGATATGCTGAGCTGAAGAATATACGTTAAAACGATGGTTGTAATCACGTGAAAAAATATCCCATTTTATGCCGCCACTATTAATGTTGTGCTCGGTTTGTTCGGTGATGTCAGCATTGTGTGCCGGTAAATGGAGCTTGTTTCCTCCACGACGAAATTCGCCCATGTTGTGATACTCGAGTGTGATTTTGTTTTGCAGTCCCGGTTTGAAATATGAGCGGAAACCCACATTGCGCGCATTGATCAATCCTATTTCGGTAAATCCATCGCCGTTTGCATCCCAACCTTCGCGCTGGCGGGCCGAGCCGTAAATACTGACACCTGCTTTGTAATCTTCCGAAACAAGGGCGGCATTCATATTGGTGTTTATGTCGGTTTTGCTGCCTCCTATCAGCATGCTGGTGTTGCTTATCGAAAGTGAATTATTCAGTGGTTCGCGTGTGATGATATTAATCGTTCCGGCAATAGCATTGGAACCAAAAAGAGCAGAACCTCCACCACGAACTACTTCTACGCGATCTATCATATTGGCTGGAATTTGCTCAATGCCATACACACCTGCTAAAGCGCTGAAAATGGGGCGGCTGTCGATCAGGATTTGTGAATAAGGGCCTTCGAGGCCGTTGATGCGAACCTGTTGAAATCCGCAGTTCTGACAGTTATTTTCAACGCGCAGTCCCGGTTGGAAATTTAAACCCTGTGCCAGACAAACCGAATTGGTGGTTTCGAGCAGTTTCGACGAAATTACATTTACTATGCTCGAAGTTTCACTGCGCCTGGTTTCGTTGCGGTTGGCCGAAACCACTACATTGTCGAGCATTACGGCATCTTCTTCAAGTTCGAAATTCATTTCCGTAGTGCGGCCATTTTTTAGCAATACTTTTTTCTCAAGCGTTTTGTAACCTACTGCCGAAGCTATAATGGTATGTTCGCCTTCGGGAATGTTTTTAAGTAAAAAATGTCCGGTGGCATCAGCTGCTACGCCAAGCGTAGTCCCTTTTACCGAAATGTTGATAAAGCCTATATGTGTATCGGTTTTCTGGTCGATGGTGTGACCTGAGATACTTGCATCGGCTTTTTTACTATAAGCGGCTCCGAAGTTATCGGAGAAAGTGGCATTCTGCTGACCTGAAACAGATGCAAAAAGCCCTGTCAGGATGAGAATACCCATCGTTTTTCGAATCATTTTATGTTGGATTTTTATTTTTTTTTATTGAAATAAAACGAGTGCACCACTATCAGAGTAAGATGGTGGATGATGAATGTGCAGGCCTGATATTCAGGGATGTGAAATAGAATGTGTAAATGGTTTTAGCAAGTGGGAGGTGCGCGTAATGCGCTGATATTCCTGTAAGTGTCCGGTCGTAAAAAGTGTAAGTTATTCGTTGCTAATGTGTCGGTGAGGTTGTATAGAACTTCCTGCGGCGACATGTATCTGGCAGCATAAACATCGATGTGTTGAAAATGCTGAATATGCGATAGTTGGTCGGAAGAGTGTTGGTGGCTTGTTTCCGACGAAAAGGGGTGCGAGTGCACCACCAATACATTGTTTACAATGTGGGTATGCACATAAAAGTTTGTTCCGACCCAAAAACTCACAAAAAAGGCAAGCATGGTAATGCCTGCAATTTGTTTGAAATGTTTTTGTAGATAATGTATCATAAAAGCCGGATAGTCTTTCATTATTTTGATTGCAAAGTTAATATGTTTTGTCTGTTTATTCCAAATATATACGATACCTATTTGTAGGTATTTTTGGGTTGGAATGCATTTTTTCGCCTTTATTCTGATAATAATTGGCTAATTTTGTGCTACTTTTTTTAAATACGGTATACAATGGAAGATCAGATACGGAAACATGAGTCGAAAACGCTGTGGGTTGTACTTCTCACCGCTGTGACAATGGTTGTGGAAATTGTTTTCGGAATAAGCACAAAATCAATGGCTTTGCTGGCCGATGGTATTCACATGAGTTCGCATGTGCTGGCTATCGGGTTGAGCTGGTTTGCTTATGTAATGGTTCGTAAACTATCGCAAAACAGTAAATTCAGCGGAAATACAGCAAAAATTCTTTCGCTGTCTGGCTATACAAGTGGAATTTTGCTGTTTGTTTTTGCTATTTATATCGTAGTCGAAGCCATTGGACGTCTATACAGTCCGGTAATTATTGCTTACAACGAGGCTATTGTGGTGGCCTGCGTGGGACTTGCTGTGAATGTAGCAAGTGCTTTTTTGTTGCACCACGATCACGAACATTCCGACCATAACATAAAAGCTGCTTATCTGCATGTAATTGCGGATGCGCTTACGAGCCTGTCGGCCATAGGCGGACTTATTGCGGCCATGGTTTGGGATATTCCGTTTATTGATACAATTGCTGCGCTGATCAGTTCGGCTGTGATAGTGAAGTGGGCTTTCGGCCTTTTGCGAGATACCGGTAAAGCTTTGCTTGATATCAAAGCTGAAACAAGTCACAAACATTCTCACTAAGCGGAATTTTTATTATTTCAACAACAAATGCAAAAAGCAAATACATATTTATCAGATATTGCCACCGGTCAGGAAGCTATTATTACCAAAGTGCTAGGACATGGAGCTTTTCGTAAACGTATTACCGAAATGGGATTTGTGAAAGGAAAGAAGGTGCGTGTAGTTAAAAATGCACCTTTTCAGGATCCTGTGGAATACGAAATTATGGGCTATTATGTGTCGCTGCGACGATCTGAGGCCGAATTGGTCGAAGTGGTTTCAGTGGAAGAAGCCCAAAACTTAAGCCGTATCGATTTTAATGGAGTGATTGATGAGGAGACGCTCAAAATCACAGCCATTAAAAAAGGAAAAGTGATTAATGTGGCGCTCGTAGGAAATCCTA
>JAVEXN010000014.1:0-101417 GCA_034004015.1 Paludibacter sp. | reverse complement strand
AAGTCTAAACTTGTCATTACCTTTTTTTGCTCGTATCTCTTGCGTTATATGACAAGTCTCGACTTGTCATTACAAAAAATATCTTTACTACTTTGTCTCTCTTTCTTTCAATATGTCAAAGATCGTTGTCTCACTTAACCTCACGGTTACTTAACATGAAACAGTGTGGAGAATATCGGGCTCGAACCGATGACCCCCTGCGTGCAAGGCAGGTGCTCTAAGCCAACTGAGCTAATCCCCCATTTCATTTACTTTGTAGTCCCAGGCAGAGTTGAACTGCCGACCTCTACATTATCAGTGTAGCGCTCTAACCAACTGAGCTATAGGACTATGTTAGCAATATAAAATTAAAACAACTTCGAATGTAGCAAAGAAAGATTTTTCTTTCCTTGTTCCATACACCACTCTTACGAACTTTTGGCTCATCATACGTCGCTCCAGAAAGGAGGTGTTCCAGCCGCACCTTCCGGTACGGCTACCTTGTTACGACTTAGCCCCAGTTACTAGTTTTACCCTAGGACGCTCCTTGCGGTTACGTACTTCAGGTCCCCCCAGCTTCCATGGCTTGACGGGCGGTGTGTACAAGGCCCGGGAACGTATTCACCGCGCCATGGCTGATGCGCGATTACTAGCGAATCCAGCTTCACGGAGTCGAGTTGCAGACTCCGATCCGAACTGAGAGAGGCTTTATGAGATTAGCATCCTGTCACCAGGTAGCGACCCTCTGTACCCCCCATTGTAACACGTGTGTCGCCCCGGACGTAAGGGCCGTGCTGATTTGACGTCATCCCCACCTTCCTCACACCTTACGGTGGCAGTCTCATTAGAGTCCTCAGCGTAACCTGTTAGTAACTAATGATAAGGGTTGCGCTCGTTATGGCACTTAAGCCGACACCTCACGGCACGAGCTGACGACAACCATGCAGCACCTACACAGACGCCATTGCTGGAAGACCAGTTTCCTGGTCGGTCGTCTGCATTTCAAGCCCGGGTAAGGTTCCTCGCGTATCATCGAATTAAACCACATGTTCCTCCGCTTGTGCGGGCCCCCGTCAATTCCTTTGAGTTTCATTCTTGCGAACGTACTCCCCAGGTGGAATACTTAACGCTTTCGCTGTACCGCATACAGTATATCGCATACAGTTAGTATTCATCGTTTACTGCGTGGACTACCAGGGTATCTAATCCTGTTTGATCCCCACGCTTTCGTGCCTCAGCGTCAGTTGTATCCCAGTAAGCTGCCTTCGCAATTGGTGTTCTGTGTTATATCTAAGCATTTCACCGCTACACAACACATTCCGCCTACCTCATTTACACTCAAGACTAACAGTTTCAACGGCAATTTTACAGTTAAGCTGCAAACTTTCACCGCTGACTTATAAGTCCGCCTACGCACCCTTTAAACCCAATAAATCCGGATAACGCTTGGATCCTCCGTATTACCGCGGCTGCTGGCACGGAGTTAGCCGATCCTTATTCGTAAAGTACATACAATATAGTACACGTACTACTTTTTATTCCCTTACAAAAGAAGTTTACAATCCATAGAACCTTCTTCCTTCACGCGACTTGGCTGGTTCAGGCTCTCGCCCATTGACCAATATTCCTCACTGCTGCCTCCCGTAGGAGTCTGGTCCGTGTCTCAGTACCAGTGTGGGGGACCTTCCTCTCAGAACCCCTAATGATCGTTGCCTTGGTGAGCCGTTACCTCACCAACTAGCTAATCATACGCATGCCCATCTGTAAGCCATAAATGTTTAACTACAAATCCATGCAGATTCGCAGTATTATGCGGTATTAGTCCGGATTTCTCCGGGTTATTCCCCTCTTACAGGCAGGTTGCATACGTGTTACTCACCCGTGCGCCGGTCGCCACCAAAGTATTGCTACCTTTATGCTGCCCCTCGACTTGCATGTGTTAGGCCTGTCGCTAGCGTTCATCCTGAGCCAGGATCAAACTCTTCGTTGTATCTTTTTTATTTTTTTGCTCAGTATGATTTGCCTAAAATTTATTGTTCGTAATTGACGTGGTATAAAAATTAAAGAAATGTTCCCTTTCTTATACTACATTCTTGTTGTTTCAAATTTATTCAAAGATCGTGGCTTGAAATTCATTTTACCTAAAAGGTTTTTATGAGTCATTACTTCGCAGTAATTTTTGTTTCAAGACTTCTGTGTGACTATCCTACAGCTTCCTGTAAAATAATTTTGTTTGCTTTTCCGTTAGTACAACTTATCGCTCTTCAGCGCGGCTGGCTCGTTTTTCTGAGCGAAACGGAGTGCAAAGGTAATGCATTTTTTTGAGCTACCAAAACTTTTCAAAAAAAAATTCAAAGTTTATTTTCACTCGCTTTCGATCTGCAACAGCACTCTGTGTTTCTCGAAAGCGGGTGCAAAAGTAGACACTTTTTTATTACCATCCAAATCTTTCCAACTCTTTTTTCTCATATTTTTCAAACATTTTTTCTAAGAATCTGAATTTGAATAATTTTAAAACTAAAAAAAATAATTCGGCAAATTGACCCGACCATAAAACGGAATACGACATAGGGATTCGTTCTTTGAAGAAAGAAACAAAATCTATGAAATTCGAGCAGGAATTAGATTAAAAGTTCGGTGCAAATAGAATATTTCGAAACAAAGTACATGCGAATTTCAAAATGGAACAAGATAATAATTTTCAAAAAATTGCATAAATAGACGTTTTGGGTTGCCCGTATTGCCTTTGTATTCATTATATTTGCAAGCCAAACACAATTTTCTATGTTAGATATTATTATAAAAGGTATTATTATTGGTCTGTTTATTTCGATACCATTAGGGCCGATTGGCATGCTTTGTATTCAGCGTACATTAAACAGGGGTCGCAAATACGGCATTGCAACCGGTTTAGGCGCCACCACATCGGACCTTATATATACATTTGTCACATTATTCTTTTTAAGTATAGTAATAGACATTGTAGAAGAGCACCGAACCCTGATACAAATTTCGGGAAGCGTGATATTGATTGGCTTCGGATATTTTATTTTCAGCAGTCACCCTTCGCGACAACCGCAACCAAACGAAAGAAACAGGCATAGTGTGTTTAGCGATTATTTCACATCGCTTGGGCTGACAATTTCGAATCCGCTTGTATTATTTGTATTGATTGCTTTGTTTGCCCGGTTTAATTTCCTTACCGATACGCAATCGGCTTGGGAATATCCTGTAGCTATTATATCGATATTATCGGGTGCATTTCTGTGGTGGAGTACGCTTACATTTATGGTAAGCCATTTCAGGAATAAGCTCAACATGAGGGGTTTGAAAATTATCAACCAAATTACCGGCATTATTATAATAGTCATCGGGATAGCCGGAGTTGTGTGGGGCGTTATATAAAAATATCCGGCTGCTAACGAACCGGATATTCAAGAAGAGTATTTCTCCTATTTTATTAAAATCAACAAACACTGTTTAAACTGCATTTGCGGGCTCTGAAATATCTACAAATCCGATTTGCACTCCCCCTCCGCTTTTTGAAAACGAATTCATCAGTTCTTCTTTAGTCATATTTCCTTTAATCCAGATACAGTTGAAGCTGTTTTTTTCGCGAGTTACAATCAACATATCGGCATTATTAGCACCTGAAACGCGATAATAAATGTTTACCCTTTCCCCTTTGTCGCGTGCCTCTACAGCTGATTCGAAATTGCCGGAGCTAACAATCTGATCCATTTCCCTAACAACCGATTTCATTATCTGCGATTCAGAGTCGGCATCGAGCGAGAGAATTTTCAATCCATTCATTTTTTGCATCATTTTCTTTTCGTCCTTTGCCATGCCGCCAAAAACTGATGCCATATTCATCATGCCTTTGCTAATGGCCACGTACTGAAATCGTTCATCGTCGGCGTACTTGTCGAAAAATTTTTGCAAAGTTTGAGCGTGTCCTGTAAAAATCAAAGCTACAAGAATCGCCAATGTTGTTACTATTCGTTTCATAATCTGATATTTAATTATTTATAAATGTACTTTAATTATTTTCGCTGCTGTTACTTCTGATACTATTCAGTTTAGAACCGGCGTCTCTGAGTGGTTTCAGATTTTCCTTTACGGTTTGTAGTTCGCCTACAGGTTGCAGAGTTTTACTGATAAGCCCGTTCACATGCAGAAGTTTTTCGTTGGCTAAATCTTGCACAACCTCCTGGTTATCGACTTTTTGTCCGTGCACAAAGGCATAATCGGCAGATGCATCGACACTAAAAAACCAAAATGCAAGAATAAGTGACGCTGCAATACCACTGGCCGACAGACTACTCCACCACAAAACCGGTTTTGATTTCTTTACAGGTTTTACATTCCTCACAGGCATTTTTTGCAATGCTTCGGCACTAAAAGTTTCAAAAAGTGCTTTGTAGGGCAAATGCTCAGGCAATACACGATCAGAAGCAAAGTAGCTTTTAAGCTGTTGTTCTTCGGCTATACTTGTTTCGGCTCTGAAGTATTTTTCAAGCAATTTGTTTATATTTTCCATATTTTCTCATCTACTTTTTGGTTCTCCATCATTATTTGTTCACGAATCTTTTGCCGTGCTCTCGACAAATTTACAGTGGCTGCATTCAACGAAACACCTGTAATCTCAGAGATTTCGCTCATTTCTATACCTTCTACATCTCTTAACCTGATAATGGTGCGCTGAAGTTCAGGCAATTTGTCGATCATAATCCGAATTCGGCTAACCATATCCATTTGTTCGGTTTGCAGATAGGGATCGGGTGCATCGTAAATTATGTCATGCTGCACTTCATCTGTATATTTCTGCTGCCGTACCATGTCGATACATAAATTTCGCATCGACCGCATAGCAAATGCCTGAACATTGTCAATTCCTTCGAGTTGATGACGCTTTTCCCACAATTTAAGATTCAACTCCTGCACCGCATCCTCTGCTTCGGTTTCGTTTTTCAGAATAGATCGCGCCAAACGAAACAGCTTATCTGAAAGAGTAAGTATATAGTTGTTGAATTGCGAACTATTCATCTTGAAATTTTCATGGGATTTACATTTAACAAAAGATTTCAGGCATTTTATCCGTGTTTCTATAAATAATGACGTAAATAACTGAAAACTCTTACATCGGAATGAAAAATAAATATTTTTTTCAATGAAAATAAACACACAAGTAACTCCGAATGTTGAATAATATAAACCAAACAGCAATTGTAAGGTACTTAATTTCAGTTTTTTTTGTAATTTTACCCGCTCAATTAATTCATGCAGGAAAATATCCGGAAAAAAGCATTTGAGCATGTCTTTTTTATAAAAAATCTGACTTCATAATCAGACAAATATGCTGACAAACAATATATACACTGCTGAATTACTCCGTTGCTAATTGCATAAGTAAAAAATTGCCGGCAAAATAAGAATTTAAACGTATGAAAATAAAAATTACCCAAAAACACTTAGACAATTTTATAAAAGTCGGCTTAATAATTTGTGTGATCGCAATTATCATACAGTTATTCCCAACCGAAAACAAATTCAAATATCATTTTGAAATCGGGAAACCATGGTCGTACGAGCTGATTACAGCATCGTTCGATTTTCCTATTTACAAAAATGAAGAAATAATTTTGAAAGAGACGGCAGAATTGCTGAAAAATTATGCACCTTACTATGTCATCGACACTACTATGGCGCAAAAGCAATTCGAGAAACTGGCTGCTGATTATCAAAAAGCAAACGAAAAACCCATTGAGCACGCTGCATTTCTAAAGAATAAGCTGAATCAGATTTATTCAAAAGGGGTTATTACTGCTGAAGACTTAAGTGAGCTAAATTCAGAAGCGCGTACAAAAATTCATTATATATTGCCTAACAGACTCACCAGGCAAATTCCTGTAGACGAACTTTATACACCGAAAACAGCCTACCAAGAAATACTCAAAGGTGCACCCGAGGAGATTAAAGTGTACAATCTGAATGTTTATCTCGTTGAAAATCTGAAATATGACACTGCCACATCGAATGTTGCCAAAAACGATTTACTGAAAAGTCTTTCGCTTACATCCGGCATGATACAGTCGGGCGAACGAATTATTGACAGAGGCGAAATTGTGACTCCGGAAAGTTATGCGGCTCTGAATTCATTAAAAATCGAATATCAGAAACGCAAATCGTCGTTGCAGCAATCGAGTCTGGTAATTATCGGGGAAATTATAATTATTTCGGCACTGGTTGCGCTTTTCTTCCTCTATCTCAATTTATTCCGGCCAAGGATATTCGATAGTTTTGGTAATTTGCTGTTTATTTCACTCTTGATATTAATTATTACGGGACTTGCTTCTGTAACGGTTCGATACACGGCATGGAACTATTTTATGATACCGTTTGCCCTTTTACCAATTATCATCCGGGTGTTTTTCGACTCGCGTACGGCTTTGTTTGCGCACATCATCACTGTGCTGATTATCTCGTTTATGGTCGACAATTCGTTTCGCTTTGTAGTGCTTCAAATTGCAGTTGGCATGGCAGCAGTTTCGAGTTTGAAGGATATGACACAACGTTCGCAGCTTGCGCAAACTGCATTGTATATATTTTTAAGTTATGTGGGATTATATCTGGCTTTCGAATTTATTTCGGAAGGAGAATTGAAACGAATACACTGGCTCCCTGTGCTTTACTTTGGTGTGAGTAGTGCTTTTTTGTTGCTGGCCTACATTCTGATTTACATTTTCGAGAAAATTTTCGGATTAATCTCAGCCGTTACCCTTGTGGAGTTGACCAACGTAAACAGCGACCTTATGATGAAGTTTGCCGAAACAGCTCCGGGTACATTTCAGCACACACTTCAGGTTTCGAACCTGGCTACCGAAGCAGCTAAAAAAATTGGTGCAAACAGTCTGCTCGTTCGTACAGGAGCGCTTTATCACGATATTGGGAAAATGAAAAACCCGCATTATTTTATCGAAAATCAAATGGGAGGCCCTAACCCATTGGCCGAAATGAATTTCGAGGAAGCCTCGCGCAAAATTATCGACCATGTGCATGCTGGTGTTGAAATTGCGCGAAAAAATCATTTACCCGAGCAGATTATCAACTTCATTACCACCCATCATGGATTGGGTAAAACCAAATATTTTTACAATTCATTTATCAATGCGAATCCCGGTGTAGCGCCAAACGAAGAAGCATATTGCTATCCGGGACCATTACCAAACAGCAAGGAAACAGCCATTTTAATGATGGCCGATGCGGTAGAAGCGCGGTCGAGAAGTCTGGGCGTGTACACCGAAGAAAGCATAAACGATGCTGTAGAGAAAATGATTGATTCTCAAATAGCCGATGGTCAGTTTAAAGACGCACCGATAAGCTTCAGGGATGTGGAAACAGTAAAATCAGTTTTTAAAGAAAAAATAAAAAACATTTACCACTCCAGAATTGTATATCCGGAATTGAAAAAATAAGCAAATTACGAACTCACAAAGCTGTTTTAAAATATCAGAGTCTGAATGAACATCATTCAGACTCTTTTGTTTTTATTACTACAAGAAGTAATAGTAAATACAAAAAACACTTAAGCTAAAAACCACTCTGAATTAATTGGAATATGATCAGTTTTATGCGAAAACACAATGTAAAAGCACAAAATTATTCTAATTCTTCTAAAAACAGAATTAAATTCTAATATTTAACGCTCAATTACACACATATTTTACCACATTATATTGTAATTATTACTACTTTTGTAGCGTATCGTGTTTTATTTCCAAAAACTCTCCTACATATATAAGTTGTCAGACACGATTATATGATACCAAAGCTTTTATTCTTGAACCATTGACAAAAATTTGCTTACGCGACGCATATGAACAAAACAACATACATTGAAAAAATTAAATTCCTTGCATTCCTTATTGCATTCCTGACAGTCACTGTAAGTCAATCCTTTGCGGCTAATAGATATTTGGTTGGAAACGGCAACTGGAATAGCCCTTCGGTATGGTCAACTTCGGCAACAGGTGGCGGAGGAGCAACTGTACCGGGACCGGGTGATGTGGCATTTATTCAAAGAGGATTTACGGTGACTGTAACTGCTAATGCAACGGTAGGAAGTCTGAATTTTTCTACTAACACCACAGGCAATTTAGGAACGCTTACTATTGCAACCGGTGTAACACTCACTGTGAATGGTGAAACTACATTATATAATGCTGTATCGGCTAATGTATCTGCAAATATTAATGGAACAGGCACGTTAAATACTTCATATTTGAATATTGGAAATTATACTAATCCTACAGGTAGTGTTAGAACCCATACTCTTGAAATAACATCCTCAAATATATACATTTCAAATGATTTAGATATTAGAAGTGAAAGAGGAAATAACAACAGTCGATTATCAAATGGAGTTTTGAGCATAAACAGTGGAACCGTAACAGTAAATGGTTCGCTTATAACAGACAACGAAAATGGCGTAAACACAGCCACACTTACATTAGGTAACAGTTCGCCCACCCTGAGACTAAACGGAGCTACTCCATTCACAATTTCAGGCACCGGAACAAGTACAACTACACTTAACGGTACAGGAGCTACTGTGATTTATGGAGGAACTGTTAATCAAACAGTAAGATCAACCACTTATTCTAATCTTACTGTCTCGGGCAGTGGAACTAAAACCTTAAATGGAGGAACAACGGTTACAGGTGTACTCACATTAACCAATGGCGTTTTATCTACCACTACCGATAATTTACTATCCATTACCAATACCGCCACATCGGCCATTTCTGGCGGATCGGCTACAGCTTATATTAATGGACCTGTTAAGTGGACACTTCCCGCAAGCTTGACAAGCGGATCTACCTATGTTTTCCCGGTGGGTAAAGCGGGCAGTTATAAACCATTTTCGTTGGTAAACCCTACAACAGGAACGAGTACGACTACCGTTCAGGTGGAAGCATTTGCGACAGGTTCAGGTGGAAGCGTTGATGCGACTCTGGAGTCGATCAGCACAGAAGATTATTGGCAAGTTACAGAGAATGGAACCCTTGCAAATACGTCTGTTTCATTAGGGCGAACTACAGCCATTGCTCCCATGAACTCAATAGCCTCAAGTACAAGTGTTAACGGTGTGTACACAGCCCGTAACGGGACTGTAGGAGTCAATGAAATTACAAATTCGGCTACAATTCCAATTACAGGAAATACATCATGGTATTTTGTCCTCGGAAGAATAAGTCCAAAAATAACAGTTTCGACAACAAATCTTACAGGATTTACTTATGCCGAAAATAACGGACCCTCCACAGTGCAATCGTTCACTGTCAGTGGTACGAATATGGCAGAAAACATAAGACTTTCATTGCCGCCCGATTCAAAATTCGAACTTTCAACCGAAAGTGGTGGTGTGTTTCTGGGAAGCGTTAATGCATTGTTGATTAACAATGGTTCAGGAAATGTGCCATCTACAACAATTTATGTTCGCCTGAAGGCTGGCATCAGCGTTGGTAGTTATAGCGATATTATTACAGCTTCCTCTACCGGTGCAACCAGTAGGACGATCAATGTGAGTGGTACTGTTATCAATCAACCCCAAATAATAGTAACGCCAGGTGCTTTAACCGGAATGAGTTATGTGTTAGGATATGGCCCGTCTGCTACTCAGACGTTTAACGTTAAGGGAACAAGTATTGTAGGTAATGTAACGGTTACAGCCCCTGCAGATTTTCAAATTTCGAAAACATCGGCTACAACAGGTTTTACTACAAGTTTTACATTCACAAAGGCAGAAGTAGAAGAAACCAGCGGAAGAACTGTGTGGGTGAGGTTAAAATCAGGACTTTCTACATCCACCTATAATCAGAACATTACGCTCACAGCAACTTATGCTGCCAATGTGACTGTTAACTGTCAGGGAACAGTGAACAGGGCCACTATCAATGTGTCTGAATTTACATTAGCTGGTTTTATTTATACTTCAGGAGCTGGCCCGTCCGAAGTTCAATCGTTTAATGCAAGCGGATATGCTTTGTCCTCGAACATCACTATTACTGCTCCTGCGGATTTTGAAATTTCAACTTCTTTGAGCGGAACCTATGGGTCAAGTATTCCGTTGACACAAACAGGGGGAGTTGTAAATTCGACTCCAATTTATGTAAGAATGAAATCAGGTAGATCGGTTGGTGTAATTCCTGCGGAGAATATCTTACTAACAGCTGACAACGCCATCACGCAATCAGTGGCTTGTAGTGGTGAGGTTGTTAGTGACGCTGCAAGTATTAGCTCAAATCCGAACCTGAATGGTTTCTTTTATGTAGTAGGGCAAGGTCCATCAATTGTGCAGTCGTTTACAGTAAGTGGCGTAGGACTTACAGCCGGTGTAACAGTTACCGCGCCAACCGATTTCGAAATCTCCAGCTCCGGAGTAGAGGGATCATTTGTAAATAATTTTACGATAGCTCCTAATGGAGGAAAAATTAATGCTTCCCGTGTTTACATTCGTTTAAAAGCAGGAAAGACCGAAGGTACTTACAACGGAAATGTTACCTTGACATCAACTGGTACGACTCCTGTCACTGTAGCCTGTGTAGGGAAAGTCGTTCCGGTACCCACTATTACCGCCGGTCCTGCAAATCCATATAATGTCTGTGCAGGAAGCAATGTGACGCTGACAAGTACGGGGAGCAATAATATTATCAATCAAAGCTGGAGTGGTCCCAATGGTTTTTATTCTACGTCACCTAACCCTAATTTGGGAACAGGGACTACGGCATTAAATGGTAATTATACTGTTACCGGGGCAGTGGGGTCGGGTGTGAATCTGTTAACCAATGGTGATTTTGAATTGGGAAATACAGGATTTAGTTCTACCTATGCGTACAACACAGGCACTTATGGCAGATATGTAATCACCAACAATCCAAGCAGCGTTGATGCAACCTACTTTATTAATGGAACTGACAATACCCCAAGCCCCGGTACTCAAATGATGGTTGTGGATGGTGCTGAAACGACTGGCGCTATTGTTTGGTCACAAACTGTAGCAGTGAGTCCCAATACAACTTACCAGTTTAGCTATTACGGTGAAAATATTAATAAAACGGGCAATGCAAATTATGCTAAACTACAGTTGTATGTGAACAATGTGCCTGTGGGTCCGATTAATACGCTTAGTGCTACAACCTGGAGTCAATATCTGTGTAATGTCAATTCAGGAACATCTACATCTCTGCAATTGACATTGATAAATACTTTTATTGGTGGAAGTGGAAATGACTTTGGTTTGGATGATATGGTTTTTGAACAGGTATTTCAGGTAAGCAGTACAGTTTCTCTGACCGTAAATCCTCTGGTAACACCAACGGCTGTCATTGCTGCATCCTCAAATCCTTCCACTCAGGGTGCAACAGTTACTTTTACAGCTACACCTACTAATGGTGGTGCAGCTCCAACTTATGCGTGGTATGTAAATAATGTGCTACAGGTTGGCAACGGTGCTACATTTAGTTATGTGCCTCAAACCGGCGATCAGGTGAAATGTGTTTTGACCTCGAGCCTGCAATGTACAACCGCAAATCCTGTGAATTCAAATACAATTACGATGGTTGTTAATCCGTCGACTAACTATTGGAGAGGAACTAACAGTACCGACTGGGGAACAGCATCGAACTGGACGGCAAATTTTGTTCCGAATCCCGGGGCGGATGTTGTTTTTGCAACGGTACAGAATTATGGCTCTGCTGCTGTGAACGATTTAGTATTGGATCAGAACAGAACGCAAGGTAGCTTAATCAATCAAACCACCAAAAGACTTGTAATACCTGTCGGTAAAACACTTACGATTAATAATAATATTACTACCGATGGAAATACAAGCAGGATACACATTCAGGCTTCGTCAACAAGTCCTAACGGTTCTCTTATTTACTATGGTAATAAGGCTGTTTATGCTACGGTTGAGATGTATTCAAAATCAAGCTGGGATGAGACAAAAACAAACCCAAAACAGCGCTATAAGTGGCAGTATTTTGGAATTCCTGTGGATACGATTAAAGCAAATCCTACTTTTTATGGAGCTCATGTTCGCGAGAGAAACGAGGCCGGCAACGATACATTGACGCACTGGCAATCGCTGACCAACGAGTCGAATGTTATTCCGTTCAAAGGGTACGAACTTTGTTACGAAACTCCGCGCCTGATCTCTTTCAAAGGAAAGCTTGTGAATCGTAATTTTAATTCAGGCCCATTGTCGAAAACCACTTCAGGCGGAGTGCTTTATCCCGGTCAGTATATATTTGCAAATCCATATACGGCGGCCATAGATATTCTTCAGCTGGGCTTAGGTAGCGGTATGGAACAACAAATATATTTATACAATACCGGAACTTTCGAACAATGGAACGCTGTCAAAGTATCCGGACAAATTGGGAATGCGCCGGGACAATACACTGCTGTGCCTAAGGGTTTGGCAGGAACTAATCTTATCCCAAGGCAGTTGCCTTCCATGGGTAGTATGTTGGTAAGAGTTGCTGACCCTACTCCAAATGCCTATGTAAGTATAAACTATAATTCGGTTGCTATGGGCAATACCGATATGCAACGGATGCCTTCAGAACAAATGAGGTACCAAGGGATGTCGACAAGATTTGATATTGTTGGAAAAACTTCGACGGACAGAATGTGGCTCGTTCCGGATGAAAAATTCACAAGAGCCTATGATGATGGTTACGATGGGGAGAAAATTCCGGGTTCAGCGCTCGATCCTCAAATTTACGCTATTGAGGAAGATGGAAACTATCAGGTAGGCGCCATTGACGATCTTAACAATACAACACTGGCATTTCAGGCAGGACAGGATACTGAGTACAAAATGACAGTGGTGCACGAGAATGCCGAAGGAAAATATTCTAAAATATATTTGGTAGATATTGTGGCCAATGTCGTGGCTGATATAACAGAGAGCGGAACAGAGTATCTTTTTGTTGCAGCTTCTACTGCAAAGCCAATCAATCGCTTTAAGGTGATAACCGATTATAATGTGGATGGTGGTGAAAAAACATCAGGGATTAAGGTGTTTACGATGAACAATAATCTGTGTGTTTATAACAATACAGAGCTGGAGGCAAGGGTTTCGGTATTCGATCTTGCCGGTCGTAACTGCGGATATAAAACTGTAAGTGCGAACGGAATCACGACATTTCCTGTTCAGTTGCAGCAAACTTATATAGTGAGGGCAGTAACTGATGAGTTATCCGAAACCGCCAAAATAATTATTAAATAACACTACTGACCGACAAAACTTGAATTTTGTCGGTCAGTAGTGACAAAAAAACTCTTTGTCTTTAGAAATTAAGACAAAGAGTTTTTTGTGTAAAGCCAACAGATTAGATTATTTATATTCTGCCATCAAAATAGTCTGAATTTTCGACTTGCTGGTTTTTTCCACATTCAGCATACAATTCTGAATGCGTTTACGAAATTTCCAGCAGGTCATTTGATTGAGTCCCAGCTGATCGGAAAAATTGTACGATGAAAACTCATTTCCCAACACACACACATTGTAAGCAATAAAAAAAGCCTTATTAAGCGGGAATTTTATATTATGGAAAATTGTGTGAGCCGTAGCCGATTCCTCTTTTTTGCAGCGCGTACAACGACGTGAATGGGGTGTTTTCCCCTCACAGTAATTCGTGTGTCCGCAACTGCGACACTCAAAGCCTTTCTCCCATTTTATATCAGCCACAAACTTCATCACTTTTTCCCCATCGTTGAAAAGTTCTTCGGCTTGAAGTGCTGAAATTTCTTCTTTAAATATCATAATCACAAAACAAATTTGTACTTTTAGCTAAATTATTTATGCAAAGATAAATAAATTTCAATCAGTGATAGTATTGTGATTTGTATTTAATATGTTTTTTTGCACTTTTGACATACAATCACAATAAAGAAACAAACAAATACAGTGATATTACAATAATTTATCAGTGATACTATTGTAATTTACACAAAAACTGATACCTTTGCAGCAAATATTCAAAACAGATTCGAAAATGAGTGAGCAAAAATTCAGTCTTATCACCGAAAACGAAGCAATAAAGCCTGTGAGCCTGGCCATAAACGAGCGTTACACACAACTCAGCAATACAAGTTGCTGCCTTTCGTGTGGTGGCGCAATTAATCATGCAAAACCCAAAACAGGAGAAGTTTGTGTCGATCTGGGCAGCGGACGTGGAAACGATGTGATTCGTTTGGCTGAAGAAGTGGGTGAAACGGGCTATGTATATGGCATCGACATTTCGGAAGGTATGATTACGAAAGCAAAAGCCAACCTTGAAAAATTTGAGGTGGAAAATGCTGAAATACTGAAAGCTGATCTCGAAAATTTGCCATTGCATAAAAACACTGTTGATCTGGTAATTTCGAACTGCACCATAAACCATGCAAATAACAAACAGGCTGTGTGGAACGAAGTTTATCGTATTCTGAAACCCGGTGGCCGGTTTGTGGTCAGCGATATTTACGCTACAAGTCCGATAGCCGACGAATACCGCAACGACCCTGTGGCTGTAGCTGAATGTTGGGCAGGCGCAGTGACCAAAGACGAATATCTGACCATGCTCGAAACGGCTGGATTTGTGAGTCTGTTGATTTACGAAGAATCGGCACCATATCCGAAAGGACAGGCCGAAGTGCAAAGCTGGACAATTGAAGGAAAAACCCCTAACCCCTAAAGGGGAATTTTTCATCAGCTCTCCTTCAGGGGGACGGAGAGCATCACCACTAAAATAAGTATTTATGAAAAGTGTAGTGAAGAAAAGTTGCGCATGCAACACCAAAACCGAAACTAAAGTTGCACAATGTTGCGCTAAGGTTTCAAACATCGTAGCTGGTTGTCACGACTAAGTTGCAAAAAAATGGCCTTTACAAAGAGCCCTAACCCCTAAAGGGGAATTGTGCTGCTCTTTGTAGAGGTTTATTAAATTAAATAACATTCCTTTTTCAATTTTCAAAAGTAAGAGCTACAAGCAAAATTATGAATGATAAAGATAAAAATATAGCTATCAAGAGTAATTTCAGTTCCCCTTTGGGGGTTAAGGGCAGTTTATCGAAACACAATATTATTGTTCCGATAACTGACTCGGATGAGTTTTTCATTGTAAACCCGCTTTACAACGCTGCAGATATTATCTCGAGCGAGGAATTGAAAGCGCTTGAAAGTGGGATTGATGACAATGGCGAATTTGCTGAACGTGGTTATTTGACCGACGAAACCAAAGAAAAGCGTGCCTTTAAATTAGCTTATCTCGACTTTACTGAAAAACGTGAAGACGATGAAACGCAACTCTTTTTTGTGCCTAACTACTCCTGCAATTTTGCCTGCTCGTATTGTTATCAGGAAGGTTACAATCCGGTGCAAAAGGTGGTAAACAACGATGTGATAGATGCTTTCTTCAATTATATAAATACTGAATTTGCCGGACGAAGAAAGTACATCACGGTGTTTGGTGGCGAACCGCTTCTGCCGGGCGATCAACAACGCAAAATGCTGACCCACTTTTTAGCCCGCGCCAACGAAGCAAAATTAGATTTGGCTTTTGTTACAAACGGCTACACACTAGCCGGATATGTGGATTTACTCAAAAGTGCCAGCATTCGCGAAGTGCAGGTAACCCTCGATGGCACACAGGAAGTACACGATGGTCGTCGCTATCTGAAAGGAAAACAGCCCACCTTCGACAAAATTGTGGAAGGCATTGATGCTTGCCTTGCTGCCGGAATCAACATAAACCTGCGTATGGTAATTGACAAAGAGAACATCGAGAATCTTGCCGGACTTTCACGTTTTGCAATCAATCGCGGCTGGACAAAGTCGCCATTTTTCAAAACTCAGATCGGGCGCAACTACGAACTGCATTTTTGCAACAGTACTCCCGAAAAACTTTTCGACAGAGCTACTCTGTATAAGCATTTGTACGAATTGCTGAAAGTGCATCCTTATATTGCAGAATTCTACAAACCGGCATTTTCAATTGCAAAATATATAGCCGAAAACGAAACACTTCCGGCACCGCTGTTCGATTCGTGTCCGGCATGTAAAACCGAGTGGGCTTTCGACTTTACAGGCACTATTTATTCATGCACAGCCACTGTTGGAAACAAAGGCGACGAACTCGGAACTTTTTACCCCGAAGTCACCAAAAACGAAACAGCCATCGAAAGCTGGCAAAACCGCGACATTACCACCATCGAAAAATGCAAAACCTGCGATGTAGCACTGGCTTGTGGTGGTGGCTGCGCCTCGGTGGCCAAAAATAAATTCGGACATCCGAACAATCCCGATTGCCGACCAATAAAGGAATTGCTGAGTTTGGGAGCGGCGTATTACCTCTCCCCTGCCATCTCCAAAGGAGAGGGAGGCAGCATTTGAAAAGATTTGTCTTAATTTGGAAAATTCTATTTTTATACACATGAATAAATGAACATGTTTAGGCGAGATGTTAATTACAATAAACTTAAAATTACCCGTTTCTTCCTCTCCTTTGGAGAGGGCCGGGGAGAGGTCTTATGAAAGAAATAAACGCAGCTGATTTTCAGCAGGAAGTACTGAATGGTGGTAAGGTAGTAGTTGATTTTTATTCAACCGAATGTCCACCCTGTGAAGCTTTGGCTCCAAAATTCGAAGCTATGGCCGAATTGTATGGTGAAAAAATCAAATTTCTGAAAATTTTTCGTCAGGGAAACCGCGAGTTGGCCACCGAATTGGGCGTGAGCTCCTCACCTACTCTTTTGTTTTTCGAAAACGGGAAACAAATTCTCGATACCATTAGCGGTGGCATTAAAAAATCAGAAATTGTGGAAAGGCTCGACAAAATGCTCACGCCCGATGAAGTGGCAGCCATCAAAGTCAATCAGAAAAAATCCGTTTCGGAATACGATGTGGCCATTTTGGGTGGAGGTCCTGCCGGACTAACTGCCGGAATTTATCTTGGTCAGGCAAAAATCAAAACAGTTCTGATCGATCCTGCACTACCCGGAGGATATATGGGCATTACGCATCAGGTATCGAACTATCCCGGTTTTGAACAGCCACAACCCGGTTTTATGCTCGCGCATTACATGAGCGAACAGGCTAAACATACAGGAATTGATTTTAAAGTTGCTGTGGATATTACTTCTGTAGATTTGGCAAAAAAGGAAATCGTGATTGATGAACTTGAAACAATCAAAGCCCGCAAAATTATCATTGCTACAGGCACCAGCCCGAACACCATGAATGCACCGGGCGAAAAGGAATTCAAAGGAAAAGGAATTTCGTATTGTGCAACCTGCGATGCAAAGTATTTTGTAGATAAAGACGTAACTGTGATTGGCGGCGGAAACTCGGCTGTGGAAGAAGCGCAGTTTATCACCAAATTTGCCCGTAAAGTGACTATGGTGCATCAGTTCGACAAACTCACAGCGAACCAAACTGCTATTGAGCATTTGCAGGCCAACGAAAAAATTTCAGTGATGTACGAGCATGAACCACGTAAGTTCGAAAAGCGCGATGGTAAAATGATTACCGTGGTTGAAGACCTGAAAACCAAGGAAGTGAAAGAACTGGCTGCCGATGGTGTTTTTGTGTTTATCGGATTTAAATCGAACATTTCGGTTTTGGGCGAAACTTTGCCCGAAATGGATAAATGGGGCTACATTATTACCAACGAAGACAGACAAACTAACTTGCCTGATGTTTATGCAGTTGGCGATATCATCAGCAAAAAATACCGACAGATTACTACGGCTGTGGCCGATGGAACAGTGGCGGCGATAACTATTTCGAAGGAAATGTAATAAGCACCCCCAACCCCTAAAGGGAAAGCCCCCTAACCCCCTAAAGGGGGAATTGGAAATATTAGTATTGATAATTACAAAATATTGAAATTGAATAATTTAGAAATTAACTCACAAATCGAAGCTAACTCAAACTCCCCCCTTGGGGGGTTGGGGGGCCAGAACTTATATTCCGACACCGACATAAAACTAATGCGTGCAGCAGAAGATTCGTTGTTAATGGGTCAGAATCGTGTGGAGGAATTGAAACTTTTTGCAAAACAAACTGGCGTAAAACGCATTGGAATTGCTCATTGTGTGGGTATGACCAAAGAAGTGGCGAGATTAACTGAACGACTTTCGGATAATTTTGAGGTTTATACAGTGGATTGCAAATATGCCAAAATAAAAGGCTCGGACATGCTGAACGATGAAACCGTGAAAGGAACATCTTGCAATCCGGTAGGACAAGCCGATTTTTTGGCACAACATAATACAGAGCTAAACATCTCTTTTGGGCTTTGTGTGGGGCATGACATTCTTTTCAATATGAAATCGAAAGCACCAACTACTACTTTGGTGGTGAAAGACAGGGAGCATAAACACAATCCATATCAGGAATTTGTGAAATAATATAGCTTTATTTGTAAATTGGTTTGACAATGCGGTTGGTAGTTTGTGAAAATTATCAACCGTTTTTTATTTTAATAAACTAAAATTGATTATTCAAATACATTTTTCTTTCTTAATCGCAAAAAATACTATATTTGAAGTCTGATAATAAAATTTAAAGCCATGAAAAAATTCGTAATGCTTTTTGTACTTATCATTATTTTTGCTGTAAAAAGTTTTGCACAGGATATCGATGTGTTTAAACGCAATTTAAATGATCATTTCAGCATTCCACAAATAGCAGATAGTATGAGTTTTGATGAATTTAAAACTCTATCAACTAACCTTAGGTTAATGGATGCGATGGAAGCTGTGGTTGTTCCGGGCATAATCCATTTTAAAGTAAAAGATAAAACTACCGGATGGATATTGGTTGGAACACGTTTAGCGGGTTATGGCGGGTTGCTGTACGTCAATTTCCATAAAGATGGACTTTGGTCGGATGTTTTTAACTACCAGGCATTAAACACCGAAGAATCTAAAACAGATTATTACATTGCATTGGCATCTGCCGGACTAGTTGCTGGTTCGTATTTATACGACTGGATTCACGGGCGAAGTCTGTTGGAGAAAAAGCAACAAAAAATCAGGTTTAAATATGCAATAAAACTGCAAAATGACTTGTCAATTGTTCCCTACAATTATAAGTCAAAGGTTTATCCTGAATTGGCATTTCAGATCAATTTCTAGTTAATTAGAAAACATATAAGCATTTTTATGATATTGCTAAATAGTCATTACCCCATAATTATCATATAACTTTTAATTACCTTATTTGCATAATATAATTTACTATTGGTTTAAGAACCCCGGTCGGTAGTTCATAATGAATTATCGACCGTTTTTTTATAAACACGAATAGCTATATTTATTCAAAAAACAAGTCAATAGAGAAAAATAATAGTGATATTACAATAATTTATTAGTGATACTATTGTAATTCAAAATACTTATATTACCTTTGCAGCGTCAAACAAAAAAATACTGCCCCTAGCCCCTAAAGGGGGACAAAAATATTAGTATTGATAAATAAAAACAATTGAAACAGAAATAAAAATGACCATTATTGAAAATATGAAACAAGAAGAAACTAACTTCAACTCACCTTTAGGGGTTGGGGGTCGTATTGTAATTGTAGGAGGTGTAGCTGCAGGTGCTACAGCCGCTGCCAAAGTTAGAAGAATGTCTCCCAACGCTCAAATCACAATGCTCGAAGCAGGCCCGGATATTTCGTTTGCCAATTGTGGATTGCCGTATTACATTGGTGGTGATATCAAAAGCCGCTCGAAACTGATTCTGCAAAGTCCCGAAAGTTTCAAAGAACAATATAATGTAGATGTACACACGCATACAATTGTCACTGTGATCGATCGTGAAGCTCATCAAATAAAAGCCCGCGATACCCGCAGTGGCGAACTCAAAACTTACGAATACGATAAACTTATTCTTGCACAGGGTGGTCGTCCTATCAAACCTGAACTTCCGGGGGCTGATTACGAACACGTATTTACACTCTGGACATTGGAAGATATGGATAAAATTGCTCATTTCATTAACGACAATAAACCACGCACAGCAGTAGTTGTAGGTGGTGGATTTATCGGACTCGAAATGGTGGAAGCACTTGTAAAACGTGGTTTAAGTGTAAACGTTGTTGAAATGATGCCGCATGTAATGGGTGTTATGGAAGCAGAAACTGCAGGCTTTATCGAAACTGAAATGCTTTCGTACGGTGTGGGTATTCATACCGGCGCTGGTGTGACTGAAATTCAGCCCCGTTCGGTAAAACTGAACAATGGCAAACAACTTGAGGCCGACATGGTTTTACTTTCGATTGGCGTACGGCCTACCCTGCAATTAGCCAAAGAAGCCGGTCTCGAACTTGGCGAAGCTGGTGGTTTGCTGGTGAACGAATATATGCAGACTTCCGATCCTGATATTTATGCAGCCGGCGATATGGTGGAAATTGAACATCGCATCAATGGAAAGAAAGTGCGTATTCCGCTGGCCGGCCCTGCTAACCGTCAGGGACGAATTGCTGCCGAAAATGCTTTGGGCGGAAAACACCCTTACAAAGGCTCTATCGGAACTTCGATTGTACGTGTTTTCGAAGCCGTAGCCGGAACAACCGGGCTTTCGCTCAAGCAAGCACGTGCACTTGGAATTGATGCCGACGCTATTGTGGTTCACAAAGAACATCACACTTCATATTACCCCGGAGCCGAACAGGTTACAGTCATGGTAATTTACGACAAAGCCACCGGAGTTATTCTGGGCGGACAAACAGCCGGATATGCAGGCGCCGATCGCCGTTTGGATGTAATTGCCACAGCTGCAGCAGCCAAACTTACAGTAAGCGACTTAGCCGATATCGACTACGCTTATTCACCACCGCTGGGAACTGCTAACGATGCTATCAACATGGCTGCATTTACAGCCGAAAACAAGATGTCAGGCTTTAGTCCTTCGGTTACCGCTTCAGAAATCGACAGTTTTGTTGAAGATAAAAACCCGGTTTATATCGATGTGCGCGATGTATTTGCTTACGAAAAATCGCACATAATGGGCGCCATGCATATTCCGCTCGAAATTCTTCCTGAAAAACTGAGCTCAATTCCGGCAAACCGCCCGGTAATTGTGTACGACGAAACCGGCAAAAAAGGGCATCAGGCACTTCGTACACTGATTGGTGCAGGCTTCGAAGATGTCACCAATATTTCGGGTGGACATGCTTCACTGCAACGACAAGGCAGAGCTGTTGGCTTTAAAAATCTGAAAATTGACCTTTTGCCAATTGAAGAAAAATCGCTCGAAAAAGAGAAAGCACAGAAAACTGAAGAAAAGGTTGAAACAAAACAAAAAGTGGATGAAACGTCGACGCTGATTGTGGATGTGCGCACACCCGAAGAATTCAGAGGAGGCGCTGTGCCCGAAGCAATCAATATTCCGCTCGACGAATTAATGAATCGTTATCAGGAATTAGGCGAAAATGCAGGTCGCGAAGTAATTGTGTATTGTGCTTCGGGAGCACGTTCGGCTTACGCACAACGTATGTTGATGCAAATGGGCTACAACAATGTAAAAAATGGTGGTGGACTTCACAGCATGATGCAACGTGCCCGTACAGCTGCACAACCAAAACAGGAAACTAAAACGGTATCCAACGAACCATTGATAGTGGATGTACGTTCATCTTATGAGTTTGCAAGCGGCGCATATCCGGGAGCCATCAATATCGATCTAGATGAATTGCAAAGCCGTGTAAATGAACTGGGCAGCAAAGACCGCGACATTACCCTCTATTGCGCTTCAGGAGCACGTTCGGCTTACGCACAACGTATGCTGCAGCAAATGGGCTTCAAAAACGTAAAAAATGGCGGCGGACTCATGCACATGATGATGCGCAGATAAAACCTCACTCCTCTCCTTTGCGGGAGGGGAAATTTCAAATAAAAATTATTCGTAAAACTTTTGTAAAACAATCACCCAAAATGAAAGCATTTAAACTATTGTTCATTTCTACATTGGTTTTAATTTTAAACAGTTGCGACGATCTGGACAAATACACAAAATTTGACCTCGGTTTTACTCAGGAAGTAACGATCAAAGCTTCCACTTCGGTGAATTTACCATTTAACCTGCCTACTCCACCTGTTTCGACAAACAGTGAAAGTGCGTTTAAAACCAACAACACTAACAAGGATTTGGTTGAGGAAATAAATCTGACAAAGCTGCAACTGAAAGTGCTGAGTCCTGCGGGAGAAGATTTTAGTATTCTGAAGTCAATTGAAGTATCGATCAGTGCTGCCGGGCTTCCCACTGAAAAAGTGGCGTGGCTCGACGCTGTGCCCACAGGCCAGTCGACTATACTTCTGGATGTATCTTCAACGGATTTAAAGGATTATATCTTCGCTGACGAATTCACTCTGAACGTAAACACTGTGACCGACGAAATGAACACGCGCGATTATCAGATTGAAATAAAATCAGTATTCAATGTGAACGCAAAACTATTAGGCATTTAAACTCAAAAAAACATGCAAACATTTTTAATTATACTTGCCGCACTTATCGGTGGATTTATTATTCTGAATATTTATGCCCGCAGAAAGCTTAAAAACATGCCCAAAGTGGCCGATAGCGACAAAATCATCACGCTCACCGACAAAAATTTCAATCAGCAAATCAAGAACAAGCGTGTACTCGTCGATTTTTGGGCTGAATGGTGCGGACCGTGCAAAATGATGGCTCCCATACTCAACGAACTGGCCGAAGAACTTCCCGAAGGGCAGGCAGTGGGCAAACTTAATGTGGAAGAATATCAGTCGATGGCGCAGAAATTTCAGGTACGGGGTATTCCCACCATGATTCTTTTCGAAAACGGCAAAGAAATAAACCGTTTTGTGGGAGTGAAAACAAAGGATTTTCTGAAGAAAAACATGCAATAATTTACAATTTATCCATTTACAATTTACAATTTCCGGAATGAAAAAAATTCTTATTCTCGGTGGTGGATTTGCCGGAGTTGAAGCTGCCATCAAATTGCAAAAAACCAAAAAGTTCGACGTAACACTGGTTTCCGATCGCGATTATCTTTTCCTATACCCCATTTCTATTTGGGTACCTGTAAGAACTTTAGACTTTGAGGATGCCAAACTACCCCTGTCGAAAATTCAGAAAAAACATGGGTTTAAGCTTATTACCGAAAAGGTAAAAAGTATACAGGCGGCCGAAAACAAGGTTGAACTGCAATCGCAGACGCTGCAATACGATTATCTGATTGTAGCATTCGGAGCTGGCAAGATGCAACCCAAAGGTGTGGAATTTACCGATACTATTTGCGGACAACCCGACCAAACACTTGCTTATCGCAACAAACTTGATGCACTTATTGCCAAAGGTTCGGGGAAAATTGCAATTGGTTTTGGCGGAAATCCCAAGGATAAATCGGCTGTGCGTGGCGGGCCTGCATTCGAACTGGCATTCAACGTGCATCATTATCTGAAGAAAAAAGGCATCCGGCCGAATTTCGAAATTACCATGTTCGCGCCTATGGAGCAGCCCGGAGCAAAA
Organism: Paludibacter sp.; assembly: GCA_034004015.1. Taxonomy (GTDB): domain Bacteria; phylum Bacteroidota; class Bacteroidia; order Bacteroidales; family Paludibacteraceae; genus Paludibacter. The sequence goes on along the minus strand of JAVEXN010000014.1, from coordinate 77,864 downwards.
ATGGGACGCAAAGCACTGAGCATGATGGCCGACATGTTCCGCCGTCAGGATATTAAAACTGCTTTTGGCAAAAAAATCACCGAATTTGAGGCCGATGGAGTTATTTTTGAAGATGGTTCAAAACTCCAGTCTGATCTGACTATGTTCATTGCAGCAGGCACTGGCTCACCTGTTTTGAAGGAATCGGATTTGCCGCTTTCAGAATCGGGTTTTGTAAAAATAAACGACCATACACAGGTGGAAGGTTATACCAACGTGTATGCTGTTGGCGATGCTGCCGCCCTCGAAGGACCCGATTGGAAAGCCAAACAGGGGCATCTGGCCGAAGTAATGAGCCAGGTAGCAACACACAATATTCTGGCTACCGAAAGCGGATCGACAAACCTGAAAGGCTATCAGGAGCACATTAGCATTTTGTGTATTATGGATACCGGCGATGGCGCTGCCATTGTGTACCGCGATGCCAAAAAGGAAATCATGATTCCTCTGCCCATTGTAGGGCACTGGCTTAAAAAAGCGTGGGGCCTTTATGCAAAATGGAGCAAGTTGTAAAAAATTCAAATACAATTTGCTAAACATACAGCCGGATTGTACTCCTGAAGAGCAAACGATTCCTCCAACCGGGCAAAGTTTTACTCTCAGGGAGCAAACGATCCTTCCCTCGGAGCAAACGATCCTTCCATCAGAGCAAACGATTCCTCCATCGGAGCAAACGATCCCTCCATCAGAGCAAAGTTTTACTCTTCGGGAGCAATCGATCCTTCCTTTCGAGCCGGCATTGACTCCCGAAGCACAAAACCATCCTTCCCGCAAGCAAAAAACAATGTACTGAGATTTTAATAAACAGCTTGTTTTTTATATCTTCGCAAAAAATAAATTGCGAAGACAAGCCCGGGCGATGAATACAAACACTTTACAATCGGAATTCAACAATACTGCATCGACTGACAATCATGCAAATTTTGGTTTTACAGTAAACTCGGTGGGCTATAAATCCATTTTACCGGATGAACATTTACGCAGGGACAGTCAGATAAAAGACATTCGCTATCACTTTAAAAAAGGCCGCGTTTCCAATCAGTTCAAGGTCATTTATATTACCAAAGGGGCGGGTTTTGTGAGTTTTGAGGATGGCGAAGAACTTCGCATTGAGCGCGGTATGATACTAATTATCATGCCTAATCAAAAATATCAGTACTACCACATGACCGAAACGGAATGGAAGGAATACTTTATCCGTTTTGAGGCAAATCCCGTTTATTCGCAATTAATCCGTTCTCTTTTTACCGAAAACGAGCAAATTGTGGACGTAGGTTTCAACGAGGAACTTGTGCGGCTTTTTCAGCGCTCCATCGATGTGGTTCGCAACGGTCTGAAGTCGTCGCAGGTATATCTTTCGGGCATTTTGCTACACATCCTGGGACTTGCCATGGCTGAATCGCGTAACAAAGCGCTCGAAAAAAAGGAAATGCAGATTGCCGAGCAGGCCAAAATTATTATGAATGAGCAGATTTTCAGCGAAATCGACACTCATCAGATTGCCGACATGCTGAATGTCAGTTATTCTACGTTCAGACTGAACTTCCGCAAATACACAGGCCACTCACCTGCCAAATACTTCAACGATTTGCGCATCGAAAAAGCCCGCGAAATGCTTTGCGAACGAACAGATTCCATCAAAGAGATTGCATTCAAACTTAATTATTCCTCGTCGAACCATTTCTCCTCCATATTTAAAAAAGCAACCGGCTACTCACCCAAAGATTATCGCTGTATGCAAACGGGTGAAAGCAGCGAATAAAAAAACGGAGCAAAAATGTGGGCTTACCTTCGAAATATTATCAGACTTTCAGCGCTTGCACCTACTGTTTTCAGGCGTGTAAAACGTCAGCAAAAGTTTGTGGAAAACATTCTTGAAACACTGCCCGACACCTACAAACACATTCCCGACAACGAAGATATCCGAAAGATAAAACTGTACGGCATCAGCATCCCCGCACTTATGGGCGAGGTATTTTGCAGCTTTTGCAATGTGCCTTTTTTGGAAAAAGAGCGATCGGCCATTACTTATTTCGCCATGCTTACGGGCCCTTTCGACGACCTTTTCGACCGTCACGAAATGACCGATACGCAAATATCGAAACTGCTCGAAATGCACGAAACCGATAACGCACAGGGAAAACTTTTACAGTATTTTTTCAGCAAAGGTCTTGCAAATGCTACACAACCTGAAGCTGCTCAACAAACAGCTATGCGGGTTTTTGAAGCACAATCGGCAGCACGAGCACAAAAATCGGCCACAACTCAAGCTGATATTTTAAAGCAATTAAGTGACGAAAAAGGCGGAGCGTCGATGCTTTTTTACCGCTGCGCATTGCCCGAAAACATGCATAACCCCGACGATGAACTTGTGCATCAGCTCGGAGCCACCGGACAATTAGCCAATGATATTTTCGACATTTACAAAGATTTGCACGAAGGCATTTCCACATTTGCCAATCAATGTATTTCCATTCAGCAATTGCGAAACGAATATCAGCAACAATTGCAACACATTGCCACGCTTATTCAACAGTCAAAAAACAACGTTGAGTCAGCAAAAACATTTGCGCTGCAATGTGCTCCCGTGTTAACGCGGGCATTGGTGGCACTCGACCATTACGAGAAAGCCTGCACGCATACAAACGGAAACTTCGATCCCGCCAAACTAACGCGCAAACAACTCATTTGCGACATGGAAAAACCTTCCAATATTTTCAAAATGATACATTATGCGGCAAAATGGCTCACAACTTTGTGAGAAAGCAGCTTAGCAGCCCCAAAGAATCGTTTAAAATTTGTACTTTTGTAGTCCCGAAATTATTTATAAAAACACCCCGAAGCCGTTTTCTGCTTTCATATTTTTACGGGAAAAAGCATACGGCACGGGCTAATCTCAAATTTTAAATGGCAAGAAAGATTAAAGTACTTCCGATACTCGAAAATGTACAAATTACCGATATTGCAGCCGAAGGAAAAGCCATCGCACGCGTAAACGATGTAGTGGTGTTCGTTCCCTTTGTGGTGCCCGGCGATGTGGCCGACCTGCAGGTGACCCGCAAAAAAAGTCACTTTATGGAAGCGCGCCCCATTACCATCCACCATTTTTCCGACAAACGCATCGACCCTGTGTGCGAACATTTCGGAATTTGTGGAGGCTGCAAATGGCAAATGCTGCGCTACGACGAACAAATAGCACACAAACAAAAGGAAGTAACCGACAATCTGACGCGCATTGGCAAAGTTGAACTTCCGGCCATCAGCCCCATTATTGGTTCGGCAAAAACGGAATTCTACCGCAATAAACTCGAATTTACCTTTTCGAACAAGCGCTGGCGTACTTACGAGGAAATGAACGAAAACAAGCAATTCGACACCATGAATGCTGTGGGTTTTCACATTCCCGGACAATTCGACAAAGTGCTCGATATCAACTATTGCTGGCTTCAGGGCAGTAAATCGAACGAACTGCGCAACGAAATTCGCCGCTATGCGCTGGAAAAAGGGCTCACATTCTTCGATATACGCAATCACGAAGGTTTTCTTCGCACCATGATGGTTCGCAGCACTTCCACAGGCGAACTTATGCTCATTGTGGTTTTTTATCACGAAGATGTGGAAGCCCGCGAAGCGCTTCTCACACATTTGGCTGATACATTCCCGGAAATTACCTCGCTGCTGTATGTGATAAACTCAAAAGCGAACGATACCATTACCGATCAGGAAATTATCACATTCAAAGGAGCCGATTGCATTTATGAAGAAATGGAAGGATTGAAATTCAAAATCGGTCCTAAATCATTCTATCAGACCAACTCCGAGCAGGCTTACGAACTTTACAAGGTTGCACGTAACTTTGCGCAACTTACAGGAAACGAACTGGTTTACGACCTTTATACAGGCACAGGAACCATTGCTAATTTTGTAGCGCATCAAGCCCGTCAGGTAGTGGGAATCGAATATGTGCCCGAAGCCATTGAAGATGCCAAAATCAATTCAGCCATCAATAATATCGACAATACGCTGTTTTATGCCGGCGATATGAAGGATATTCTGAACGAGGATTTTATCCAAAAGCACGGTCGTCCTGATGTAATTATTACCGATCCGCCACGCGCCGGAATGCACGAAGATGTGATTGAAGCCATACTTTTTGCCGACCCGAAACGTATTGTGTACGTAAGTTGCAATGCTGCCACACAGGCCCGCGACCTGAATTTACTCGACAAAGCTTACAAAGTAACGGCAGTGCAACCTGTGGATATGTTCCCGCATACCCATCATGTGGAAAATGTGGTTTTACTCGAAAAAAGAGATTTGTAAAACGAAATGAAAATCATCACGGCTCAAAATATCGATTTTCTGAAAGATGGCTGCGTGGCTACTGTCGGCTTTTTCGATGGTGTGCATCGCGGTCACCGCTTTCTGATCGAAAATCTGAAAGCCAAAGCTGCTGCATCCGGATTGAAAAGTTTAGTCGTCACTTTTGCCATTCACCCGCGCAAAGTGCTGCAATCCGATTTTCAACCTTTGCTGCTTTCGTCGCTGCACGAAAAACTTGAACAGCTATCTTCTACCGGCGTTGATGCTTGTGTATTGCTCGACTTTTCGCCAGAAATGGCTCAACTTACCGCGCAGCAATTTCTGAAAACCGTACTTTTCGATCGCTATCAGGTGCGGGCATTACTTGTAGGCCACGATCATCGCTTTGGCCGCAATCGCGCCGAAGGTTTCGACGACTATGTACGTTATGGCGAACAAATGGGTATGAAAGTTATTCAGGCTGAACGATTTTATACTGCTGAATTTCCTCATATCAGCTCTTCGGATGTACGAAAAGCACTTCAGGATGGCGACGTACAGAAAGCTGCCAACATACTTACTTATCCTTATGGCTTTGGCGGACATGTGGTGAATGGCTTCCGTGTGGGACGAAAAATCGGCTTCCCCACTGCCAACATAAAACCCGACGAACCGGACAAACTGATTCCTGCTTTGGGAGTTTATGAAGTATTGGTGAATATTGACAGCGAGCGGCACCGCGGCATGATGAATATCGGACATCGTCCCACACTCGAAAATGGGGAGAATATCAGCCTCGAAGTACATATTTTCAACTTCAATCGCGACATTTACAACACCCGCGTAGAAGTAAGTTTTGTACGACGCATTCGAAGCGAAAAGAAGTTCAACTCTGTCGACGAACTGATTACTCAACTCGAAACCGACAAAAGAAATATACTTGAGGGGAAATAATTCCAAATGATTTTATATTAAATCAAACGGAAATAACAAATTTTTCTATCTTTGCATTGTATAACCACAAAACAATGAAAATGAGTACTGAAGAATTAAAACTACAAATTTTCCGACAAGTAGATGCCTTGGATGCAAACAAACTCAGAGAGCTCCATGGAATTATGTGCAATTTCATCAATAGCAACAAAAACATTGATGATTGGGCACAAATGAGTGATTCTGAAAAGCAAGGAATTGAAGATGCGATATCTGAACTATCTCAAGGTAAATGCATTGTACATAATGATGTAATGGCTAATTTAGCAAGAAAATTCAATCGTGCATAAAGAAATTGTTTGGTTTCTTCGTATCTTTGATAGCCGACAGCATCCTGAAAAATTAAATTTAAAGACATAAGATTCTCATATTAAAATGCCGACCAAAGAATACAATCTTTAGTCGGCATTTTAAATAAATACAGCAGTTACGCTTTTGGCTGCCAGTAGCAAACTTTAGGCGATTCAATTGCGCCTTCAGCTTTCAGCTGTTTCATGGCTTTATCCACTTCTTTACGGTCGAGACCTGTGAGTTCAACCAACTTACCTGCGTTTATTGGCGCACCGGCTTTTTTCATTGCGTCCAATACCTGATCTTTTGTTTCCATAATGATTTTTCTTTATTGTGTTATACAAAAATTTTGAGGTTTCGGAGTTTCAGGGTTCCTTATTTCAAAGTTTCAGGGTCTCACGTTTCAAAGTTTGGGGGTTTCACGTTTCAGGGTTTGAGGGATTCACGTTTAAACCTGCTCAGAACTTTGAAACTTTGAAACCCTGAAACCAGTAACTTTAAAATAAGGAACTCTGAAACTCCAAACTATCCTTTCACGGTGTCTGAATATTCGTTCTTACTTTTTTCAGGAAATCCTGCATCCGTTCAGTGTCCTTATTTTCGATAATATCCAGAAGCGTTTTCAGCTCTGCACGGATATTTTCAATTTGCTGAGGTGAATAAGGGTTAAACAAAATTTCGGAAAGAAGATAATCATCTTCCGAAAGAAGCCCCTTGGCAATATCCATATGTCGTTTGAAAGTTGTTCCGGGCGCTTCCTGATGCTTCATCACCGAAGCAAAAACAAGCGTTGAAGCAAACGGAATTGAAAGCGAATAAGCAATTGTTTCGTCGTGCGCATCGAAGGTATATTCGAAAATACGCAAATGCAACGAGCCATACAAATCTTTGAAAAAGGCCTTACCCATATGATCCGACTCCGAAATAATGATGGCACTTTGCGTACTCAGATTATCGAGCGTGGCAAAAGTAGGTCCGAACATAGGGTGAGTGGACACATATCGCATTCCTGTGCTTTCGTAATACTCCTGAAGACCTGTTTTTACCGAAGCAATATCCGAAATAATACAGTTTTTCGGAAGATAAGGCAAAATGGTTTTAAATGCGTCGATGGTATATTTCAGCGTTACGCAGTTGATAACTAATTCCGGCTCGAACTCACGTACTTCTTCGTATTTGGTCATTCGAAAAGTATTGAATACAAACCTTAAACGTTTGGGATCGGTATCAAAAAGTGCCACTTCGTGCTGTATACACAACACATCGGTCAGGAAGGTACCCATTTTTCCGGCACCAAGAACAAGAATCTTCATTTTACAAATTATAAAAATTGAGACACAAAAGTAAGAAAAAAGGCTGTATTTCTCACACGAAACACAGCCTCAGAATATTTTTCAGAAATAAAAAACTATTTACACAGCACCCAGGCAGTTTCGAAACGCTCGTCGGTAAGGCGTAAGTCCTCCATAAAGCGAATAGCTTCCGCACGATCGTCGAACGACTTAACAGCTACACGATATGTTTTGATTTTCGACAAAACATGTGCGCATTCGAAATTTTCGGCTTTCAGCGTTTCGCAATAGCTATCAGCTGACTCCTGCGAAGGCAGGCTGGCGACAATCACATGATAAAGATCAGCGTCGTTATTCTCCACTTCACCCGTTTCGGTAACTGTCTCAACGAGTTCGGGACAAGGATCAGCCACTGAATCAGATTCAATCACAACAGGCTCGGGAGCAGGCTCCGGCATTTCATTTTCGAGAAACGAAAGCGACAACAGATTTGCGGATTCAGTACGCGCAGGGTCGTTCAGTTCAGGTGAAATGAACAGCATACCCATCACCAAAACAGCAGCTGCCGCATAACGCCACATCTGTTTCGAAGGCATCAAACGCACATTCGCATTTCGTACGGGCATTTGTATTACGTTCGGCGATTTGATCATTACATCCTGAAGTCCCAGATTTGAAGGTATAAAACTCAAATCGGCAGCCGGCATATACAGCAACGACCCTTCAGCATCTTTCTCAAAAACTCCGAGTGCACCCAGATTCAAATAATTCCGTTCGTTCAGTTGCTCTTTCATTTGAGCAATTGAACTTTCGAGCATTTCCACTGCTTTACGATAAGTGATGCCCTCGCAACGTGCAATTTCGATAGCCAGCAAGCCATCAGCATGCTGCATCAAAGGATTAAATGACACCGTACTGTAGGGAGCAATTATCCTTCCGGCTTCGATTCGTGCCGACTGTCGTTGGAGCACAAAACCACCCAAACCGGGCACTACCACGTATTCGTGATAGCAAAGTAATCGTTCGATATGTTCGTATATTTTTTCCACATTGCAAAAGTAAGACTTGCATTCGGGATAAATTATTTTTTCAACAAAAAGTTTTCAACAACTTGTTAAGCATAAAAATCATTGTATCTTTGTGTAATGAAAGGCAATTGTTTAACATCAAAAAATGCCTTCATCAAGGGAAGTTATACAAAGTTATCAACAATACACAGATACCATCCAATGAAAAAAAACATTCTGATTACCGGTGGAGCAGGCTTTATAGGCTCACATGTGGTAAGACTTTTCGTCACTAAGTACCCCGATTATCACATTTTCAATCTCGATGCACTGACTTATGCAGGCAATCCCGAGAACCTGAAAGATATTGAAAATGCTCCGAACTATACATTTGTAAAAGGCGACATAACCGACGAAAAATTCATCCCGGAATTATTCAAAAATCATAATTTCGATGGAGTGATACATTTGGCTGCCGAGTCGCATGTCGATCGTTCGATTACCGATCCGTTTGCCTTTATCCGCACCAATGTATTTGGCACCTGCAATTTGCTTAATGCTGCCAAAAATGCATGGAAAGAGAACTACGAAGGAAAACGCTTTTACCATATCTCAACCGATGAGGTTTACGGCGCACTGGAATTCGACGGCAGTTTTTTCACCGAAGAAACCAGCTACGATCCGCATTCGCCCTATTCGGCCAGCAAAGCCTCGTCTGATCATTTTGTACGCGCCTGGCACGACACATATGGTCTTCCGGTAGTGGTTTCTAACTGTTCGAACAATTACGGAGCAAACCATTTCCCTGAAAAACTAATTCCATTAGCCATTCATAATATTAAAAACAACAAACCCATTCCGGTCTATGGAAAAGGTGAAAATGTACGCGACTGGCTTTGGGTAAACGACCACGCCCGTGCCATCGACCTGATTTTCCACAAAGGTAAAAATGGAGAAACCTACAACATTGGCGGACACAACGAGTGGACCAACATCGACCTGATAAAGAAACTTTGCGAAATTATGGATCGTAAATTAGGTCGCGAACCTGGCACATCGGCTCAGCTGATCACTTTCGTAAAAGACCGTGCAGGTCACGACCTTCGATATGCCATTGATGCGTCGAAACTACAGCGCGAGCTCGGTTGGGAGCCTTCGTTGCAATTTGAAGAAGGACTTGACAAAACCGTGGACTGGTATCTCTCGAATCAGGAATGGCTCGACAATGTGACGAGTGGTAATTATCAAAAATACTATGCTTCGCAATACGAAGAACGATAAATATTAATTGCAAAAAAATCTCCCGTTGCTTTATAGCGTCGGGAGTTTTTTTATTTACTGAATTATTTCGGGGCTGTGCGGTAAAGATAAATACCGACCAGCAAAAAGACAAAGTTGGGCAGCCAAACAGCTGCAAAAGGCGACATAGCGCCACTCACCGAAAAAGTGGTGGACAGTGTGGAAAACAGAATGTACAATGAACTGAGCGCAAGTCCTATCCCAAGATGCAGTCCCATTCCTCCCCTCACCTTTCGCGAAGAAAGCGACACACCAATCAAAGTCATGATAAAAGCGGCCAATGGCATCGAATATCGTTTGTAATACTCGTCCTCAAATGCCTGAATATTCCCAACACCTCTGTTTTTTTGCCTTTTGAGATATTCCCGAAGCTGTGTATTATTCATTTGAGCACTTTCCTTCGAACTGATAAAAAACTCCTGCGGCTGCACATTAATCACCGTATCGAGATCGATGCCACGCGTAAGTTTCTCGCGCATACCATTGAAATCGCGTTGCTGATAATTACTGACCTTCCAGTTGTATGCCGAGTCCCAGGTAATAGTTTCAGCTGTCAGGCGTGACACCAGAGACTTTCCATCGAATTTTTCCAATGAAAAACGATATCCTCTGTTTTCTGATATTTCGTATCGTTCGATGTACAGGATAACACCTTTCTCCACCTCCATTTGCACATTTCGGGCATTGTTCGACTTGAATTTCTTCACATATTTATCTTCAAAGTCGAGCAGTTTTTCGTTGGCCGGAGGAATCACATAACCACCGAGTACAAAAGCTAATCCCGAAATTACTGCCGCCGAAATTAAATAAGGCATCATTAACCTGCGAAAACTCACACCACTTGCCAGAATTGCAATAATCTCGGTATTTGTAGCCATTTTCGAAGTAAAGAAAATCACCGCAATAAAGGTAAACAACGGGCTGAACATGTTCATATAGAACGGGATAAAACCCATATAATAGTCGAAAATAATGGCTTTGAGAGGTGCGTTATTATCGAAAAAATTATCCAGTTTCTCGGTAAGGTCGAACACTACTGCAATACTCAGAATCAGCACAATAGAATAAAAATATGTGCCAAGAAACTTTTTGATAATATAAGTATCAATACGCTTCAATCCTATTTTGCGATAGTCAAAACCCATATGGAAAGTTTATTTTTCAGTTTCAAACAACATTACTGCCTAAATCAGAGTGATATAAATACTCAGACTGATTATTTTGTGTAAAAGTAATCAGATTTTTGATTGTGACTTATTTTTTGAAGTATTTTTTCACAATTTATCGAATCATTAGCGTTCCACTGCAAATAAATCAGAGTCTGCGTCCCAATTGTTCAATCATTCCACGTTTCCACTGACTGAAATCGCCTGCAATGATATGCTTGCGTGCTTCACCCACAAGCCACAGATAGAAGGCCAGATTGTGAATAGACGCTATTTGCATAGCCAGAAGCTCCTTACTGATAAACAGATGACGAAGATACGCTTTGGTGTACACGCGATCGACATAAGAAGTACCAAATTCATCGAGTGGCGAAAAATCATTTTTCCATTTCTCGTTACGCATATTCATAATTCCCTGCGAAGTAAACAGCATTCCGTTACGACCATTGCGGGTAGGCATTACGCAGTCGAACATATCCACACCACGCTCAATGCCTTCGAGAATATTCTGTGGCGTTCCAACTCCCATCAGATAACGAGGCTTGTTCTCGGGAAGAATTTCGTTTACAATTTCGATCATCTCGTACATCTTTTCGGTAGGCTCACCTACTGCAAGTCCGCCAATAGCATTTCCATCACGATTTTGCGAAGCCACAAACTCAGCCGACTGACGACGTAAATCGGGATATACACACCCCTGAACAATGGGGAAAAATGTTTGCGAGTAACCATATTTTGGTTCGGTAGCATCAAAATGCTTCACGCCACGCGCCAACCAACGGTGCGTAAGTCCCATCGACTTTTTGGCATAATTATAATCAGCATCACCGGGCGTACACTCGTCGAATGCCATAATAATGTCGGCACCAATGGAGCGTTGAATCTCCACAGCACGTTCGGGTGTAAACAGATGCTTACTACCATCGATGTGCGAACGGAAAGTAGCGCCTTCTTCATTCAGCTTGCGGTTGGCTGTAAGCGAAAAAACCTGAAATCCACCACTATCGGTCAGGATAGGACGATCCCAGCCATTGAATTTATGTAAACCTCCGGCCTGTTCGAGAATTTCGACACCCGGACGCAGATATAAATGATAAGTATTACCCAGAATAATCTGTGCTTTGATATCCTCGCGAAGTTCGTGAAAATGCACAGCTTTTACCGAAGCCACCGTACCCACCGGCATAAAAATCGGCGTTTCAATTTGCCCGTGATCCGTCGTAATTAATCCGGCACGTGCTTTCGATTGAGGGTCGTTATGTTGAAGTTCAAAAGTCATTATATTGATGTGGTAATGGGTTGATGTGATGATATGATGATGTGGTAATGAGGCAATAAGTTGATTGGCTGATTAGTTGATTGGTTGATCAGTTTAGCAATTGATTGACCAGATATTTGTTTTGTAAGAGATAATCGAATCATCATATCATCACATCAACACATCATCACATCATCACATCAACACATCATCACATCATTACATTCGTATAAAATTTTCCAGTATTTTCTGTCCTGCTTCGCCTGATTTTTCGGGGTGAAACTGAGCAGCGTAAAAATTATCCTTGTGAAGTGCCGAACTGTACACTCCTGCATAATCGGTGCGGGCAATGGCATTTTCGCAATCTTCCACATAATAGCCATGTACAAAATACATATATGCATTTTCCGATACGCCTTCGAAAAGCTTTGTACGCAATTGTGTTACATTGTTCCAACCTATCTGAGGTACTTTCAGTCCTGCATTATCAGGAAAACGCTTCACTTTTTCAGCAAAAATACCGAGACATTCAGTATTATTTTCTTCCGAAAAAGAACACATCAACTGCATACCCAAACAAATTCCCAACACAGGCTGTGTGAGTGACACAATGAGTCTATCAAGTCCCTTTTCTTTCAAATACTTCATGGCCGATGAAGCCTCTCCTACCCCGGGGAAAATCACACGATCGGCCGAGCGAATCTCATCTTGATCATCGGTTACCACAGCCTCCACTCCTATCCTTTCGAGCGCAAAAAGCACCGAACGAATATTGCCTGCATTGTATTTTATAATTACTACTTTCATTTTTTTATTAAGACAAAAGTCGAAAGACAAAAGTCAGTTTTACAACAATTTAAGACGTACGAAGCACCCAATATCGGTGCAGCCCCTTACACTAATTTATTGGTAGCAGTATCAGGAAAAACGACTGCCGGTTTGAAGTTACGAGCCTCCTCCATTTCCATCATACCAAACGACATGATAATAACCACATCGCCGGGTTGAACCAATCGTGCGGCAGCGCCATTGAGACAAATAACACCCGAAGCACGTTCGCCCGGAATGACATAAGTTTCGAAACGCGCACCATTATTATTATTGACGATTGTTACCTTTTCATTGGCAATCAGATTGGCTGCATCCATTAAATCCATGTCGATAGTAATGCTTCCGATATAATTAAGATTAGCCTCGGTTACGGTTACACGATGGATTTTTGATTTTACAACGGTTACTAACATTGTATTTTAGTTTTGATTGTTTTCTTTTTTCGAATTAATTATATCTGACATTGTCGATGAGTCGCACATCGCCACAAAACACAGCCACACAACCCACAGCAGGTTCATCCCAGCTTTTAAGGGTTTGAAGTGTTACCGAATTTGCAATTTCAAAATACTCGGCCTTCAGACCCGGCGCATTTTCGAGTTGCAGGAGCACCCAGAGATGCAATTCTTCGGGCGTTTTGGTTTTGGCAAGCTTCACACTTTCGAACAGAATTGCCGAAATACGCGCTGCCTGTACTTTCTGTTCAGCTGTCAGTCTCTCGTTTCGGCTACTCAGAGCCAATCCACTGGCTTCACGCACAATTTTACAGTCGACAATTTCAACATTGAAACCCATTTTACGCACCATAAGGTGGATAATGGCCAACTGCTGAAAGTCTTTTTCGCCAAAATATGCTTTGTGGGGTTCAACAAGCGTAAAAAGCTTGCTCACAATCTGTACCACACCATTAAAATGTCCCGGACGGAATTTACCTTCCATCACTTTGTCCAGACCTTCGAAATCGAAAGTAAAACGCTCGTTGAGTTCACTATCCGAGTAAATATCAGCAGGTTCGGGTGCAAATATCAGATTGCAACCGGCTTTACTGAGCAAGTTAGCATCCTTATTTAAATCGCGGGGATACTTTTTTAAATCGTCGGCATTGTTAAACTGAGTGGGATTTACAAAAATGCTGACCACTGTGACATCATTTTCTCTTACTGAATTTTCGACAAGGGTGATGTGCCCGGAATGCAAAGCGCCCATTGTGGGCACAAAACCTATTTTAAGGCCTGATTTTCTGAAACTATCAATTTCAGTTTTAAGCTTTCGGGGATCCGAAATTATTTTCATCGCTTATATTTTTTTGTGACAATTGTCGTTCAAAACAGGTATTGATAAAACACCATTTGTTTTGTTTATGTTTTTCTGAATCATTCTTTAAACACCACTTAGTATAAATATACATTGCATGTGCAAAATCCGATTTTAAAAATTGAGTGCAAAAGTACGAAAACTTATTCGGAAATAAACTTTGAGCCATATTAAAAACATATAATACAGTTCAATGCAGGACATTAAAGCACTGATTTATATCCATTAAAAAATAAAACAACAGTAGCAGGACGTGTTTTTCAAACATTGCTATCCTCATTGTAAAAAACAGTCCAATCCGGGCATTTCACATACCGCACTGTATTTCAATACAATAAAACAACACACTTAACAAAAATCTGTAAATACTTGTGTATATCCGATTTTTTTTATATATCTTTGCATACTGATTTGAAATATTTTTAGGCCCCGTACAAAAGCATGAAAAAAGTAAACAAAGTTCTTTATATCTCACAGGAAATTTTCCCTTATCTACCGGAATCGGAAATCGCTAACATGGGTCGTTTTTTACCACAAGCTGTCCAGGACAGAGGACGGGAAACCCGCACTTTCATGCCAAAATTCGGAGCTGTAAACGAAAGACGCAATCAACTGCACGAAGTGATTCGCCTCTCGGGAATGAATCTGATTATCGACGACACCGACCATCCACTTATTATAAAAGTTGCTTCTATTCAGGCTGCACGTATGCAGGTTTATTTCATTGACAATGAAGACTATTTCCATCGCAAAAACACTGTAGCCGACGACAACGGAGAAGAATACGAAGACAATGATGAGCGTACTATTTTCTTCATACGTGGTGTAATGGAAACGGTAAAAAAACTGCGCTGGACGCCCGATGTGATTCATTGTGAAGGCTGGATGACGGCTCTCGCGCCTCTTTACATCAAAAAAGCTTACAATCAGGATCCGTTTTTCAAAAACTCTAAAGTTGTGTACTCGGTATTCGACGATGAATTTAAAAAACCTTTCCGACCCGGCTTTGCGGAAAATCTTCGTCTCGAAGGTATCGAAGACGAAGATGTACAACAAATCAGAAACAAGGAACTTGACTTTGCTGCGCTTACAAAGTTTGCTATCGATTTTTCGGATGGAGTCATTCAATCGAGCAAGAATATCAACAGCGAAGTATTGAAATATATCGGCGAAAAGAACATTAATTTTCTTGAATTTCAGGACCCTGACGATTATGCCGACGATTATGTAAGATTTTACGATAGTCTTGTCTGATGCATTACAATCAGAGGATATCAAAATTCTTCTTAAAAAAACAAATTATTTCATTCCAAACAGCATTAACAAGAGAAAAACGACCTACTTTTGAAGCACAAAAGTGAGACTTTTGCTTGTCGTATATTATTTGCCAAAATGATTTCATAAACATATAACTTTCATGAAATTTAAATCGTTTTTTATTGTTATTCTTCTGTCGGTTTTTGCATTCTCGTGCACCGATGACATCACAAATATCGGAGCAGGCATACAACTCACGGGCGACACCATAGTGGTTGATGCCAAATCGTTTAACCTCACCAGCGAAAATTTCAGCGTAGAATCTATCTTTTCGCGTCCCGACTCATTGTTACTCGGAACATTTGTGGATAATATTTCGCACACAGGTACTACTTACGCCGACATCTTCGCTCAGTTTATGCCTCCTGTGGATTTTGAATATCCCGCTGGATCACAAGGAGATTCTATAAAACTTTTCATGTATTACAAGTCGTGGTTTGGCGATAAATATTCGCCCATGCAGGTGAATGTATATGAAATGAATCGTGGAAATATTTTCAAATACAGTCAGCCCTACCCAAGCAATATAAATCCCGATGATTATGTAGATCCGGCCAATAAAGTGTTACTCGGTTCGCGAATTTTCACAGCCAAAGATGCTGTAATCCCACGTTCCGACACCACAGCAATTGCGTTCAACCTCAGTTCGGATTTCCTGAATCGCTTTTCAAACAATATGCTTCACCGTAAATTCAATGATAACGCATCCGACACAGAGAACAATGTATCGATGTTTCATAAATTATTTAACGGAATGTATATCACTACCGATTTTGGTTCGGCCAGTATGATTTACGTACGAAGTATCGTAATGCGATATTATTTCAGCTATAAATACCTTGCTCCTGGCGCTACCGATTCGACTGTTGTAAAAACATACGTAAACTACTCGGCAAGCCCTGAAGTTCGTCAGATAAACCGTTTTCAGCAACCGAAAAAAGCCGATGTAAAACTTTACTACGACAACAAACCAGAAATTAATCTGATATCGTCGCCTGCCAATATTTACACGAAGGTGAACATTCCTCTTGAGCAAATTAAGAATTCGATAAGCATGAACGGGCGCAAACTGATTATAAACAGCGCCACTTTGCGTATTGATGCTACGGATGTAAAAGATACCACGCTGGCTCAGCCATTGGCAAAAAACCTTTTGCTTATCGACAAATCGAAATACGATGAGTTCTTCCGTAAAAGAATGTTGCCAACCGACACCACTGCTATCGTAGCATCTATTTCGTACGAACTGGATAAAGATGACGCTACAAAGTACAATTACTACTATAGCTTTGATATGGCAAAACTTATTTCTACGAAATTTAAAAACAATCCGAATTTCACCGGAAATCTTGAAATGATGCTTGTACCGGTATCGTTAACTTACAACGGAAGTAACAGTATTATTGAAATCAAACATCAGAACACAATGAGTACCACCAAAATTTATTCAGGTTCGCATGCCGACGCTGACAAACGAATGAAGCTGAAAATGGTGTACAGTGGATTCTGAAATCAGAATATAACACAGCTTATATTTCGGATAAACCTTAAAACGGTTCGAACTGATTCAGAACCAGTTCGAACCGTTTTCTTTTCATGCAGAAAATGAAAAAGACTGAGCTTATCTTACTGTTTTTACTTATTGCAGGAGCAGCTACCGCACAGGGTCGCCGACAAAGAATGGTTTTACATCAGGTATCGAACAAAGAAATTGTAAATGAAGTATTCGCCGAAGCTATAAAAGTGGAGGAAATAAACGATTATTGGTACAAAGTACTGGATGCGAAAGAGAAAACAATTGGTTATGCTATGACCAGCCGCGACTATTGTAATCAGATAATCGGCTATTGCAATGCCACGCCCGTAATGATTGTAACCGACAAAAACTTTATTATAAAAAAAGTAGCCATACTCTCGCATTACGAAACGCCATCGTACGTACAAATGCTCACCGATCAGGGATTTTTCAATTCATGGAATGGTAAAAGAATTCAGAAAGCAGCTGATATAAAACCGGACGCATACACGGGAGCAACTAAAACGGCCCATGCTGTAACAGAAAATGTAAAATATCTTTCGCTCAACGGCAGCAAAAAACTTCCCGCAAAAAAGTAGATCTATCTTCTTTGTTTAAAGAGAAATGGCATGTAATGCTCCATGGTCTCAATCGGGTGAACAAAAGGCATAAGCAGACCCGAAAAGCGCATTACAACACGTATTCTCTCACGCATTACAGGCTGATAACAATGCACACTACATTTGGCACATGCAGGCTTGTCGTTGCCAAACTTACAACCATCGAGTCGCTTGTGGGCATAAGCCAGCAAACTATCGCAATCGTTGCATAAACCATGCGACTGCTTATGTTTCAGAGAGCAATAAATACGCATCATTTGCGCCACTGTACGCTTTTCCCTTTCAATATTTGCCATGTAATCAAACAAAATCGGTTTCCCGGATTTTCATTCTCGACAAACGAAAACCGCAGGAAACCGGTTACTTAAATCATTTATGAAAATCAGAGTTTCAACAAAGCTGAAATTTTCTTTTTAAAATCAGTATTCTCCATAAAACCTGTAAATTCCTCAGCTCCGGGACCGAAAGCAAACACAGGTACCATTACACCAGAGTGGTTTTTTGTGCTAAAAGCCGGTTTAATTGTGTTATTTTTCAGGTTACCATCAGGCAAAGTAAGACCTCCGGTTTCGTGGTCGGCAGTTACAATCACAAGTGTATTGCCTTTGTGACGCGCATAATCGAGCACACGACCGATTGTTTTATCCAAATCAATCACTTCGAGTGGCACTCTATTTCCATCGTTGTCATGCCCCGCCCAATCAATCTGCGAACCTTCAATCATAAGGAAAAATCCCTTTTTATTATCGTCGAGCAAATCAATAGCAGCCATCGACATTTCGGGAAGGAAATTGCCACGCTCGGGCATTGCAGGCGTATGTTCCGGATAAAGCAAACCAGCCAGTTTACCCGACTTTACAGCTTTCACCTCTTCGGCCGAATATGCCACATTATAACCTTTGCTTTTGAGTTCAGTTGTCAGGTTGCGTTCGTCCACACGTTTCTCGAAATTATTGCGTCCACCACCAATAAATACGTCGATATCTGTTTTCAGAAAATCGGCAGCTATTTCTTCGTACATATTACGACTAATTTGGTGCGCCACAAAACTGGCTGGTGTTGCATGCGTTACCGCACAGGCAGAAACAACACCTGTTGACAAATTCTTTTTTTCGGCCAAATGTAAAACAGATTGCACGGGCACAGAATCGGGTCCCATACCAATCATTCCGTTTTTAGTTTTAACACCACATGCCAAAGCTGTTCCTCCTGCACCCGAATCGGTTGTAAAATGACTGTGCGAATATGTTTTGACCAATCCAATATGGCGAAAAGCTTCCATTTCGAGCTTGTTTCCGTTCACAACCATTCCGGCTTGAATTTGAGCAAGCCCCATTCCGTCGCCAATAATAAAAATAACATTTTGGGGTTTTCCTTTTGCTGAAAGCGCTTGCGAGAATACCAACAAGGCAATAACTAAATAAGAAATGATTTTTTTGTTCATAATAACTTTAATATATAAATGACCTTCAGAAACAGGTCATCCGGTTTTGTAAAAATAGTTTGTCTGTTTTAAACAGAAACGGAACCCGAAAGGTTCCTCACATTTCATTAAAATAACATTACAATAATGTATTTAATGAGAAAGCTCTGTGGCAATGGCCTTTAGTTCTGCACGTATCTTCCTGAGTCTGTCAGCGAGAACCTGCTGTTTCTGAACCACATCGCGTTGCTGACCTAAACGTCGTTTAGCACCCTCGAGCGTCAGACGTTGATCGTTGACCAAAAACATAATTCTTTTGAGCACATCAATATCATCCTGCGTATAAAAACGCGTTCCTTTGGCGTTTCGTTTGGGTTTGAGTTGCTTAAACTCCTTTTCCCAAAAGCGGAGATTCGACTGCGTAACCCCTAAAATTTCGGACACTTCAGAAATGGAATAATACAGTTTTTCCATAACTACTAGGTTTTATGATTTAATTATTTTCAATCGTTTTCCAACCTGTATTTTCGTTGTACGTAAACCGTTCCATCTTTTAATACTATTGACCGAAACGCCATAACGATTAGCAATAGCACTCAGCGTCTGACCCTTTGTCACTTTGTGGTAAATTACGCGACCTGATCCACCGGGCGAAACAGGCGCTGTTTGCGCAATTTCAATTTCGCTACGACGGTTATGTACAAGCGAATCGGCTTTAAAACTTACAATATCAGTATATTTATCGATAAAAGTATTGGCATAATTTAGCGGAAGACACACCGAATAAGGTTTGATATTGCCGGGAACAATGTCTTTTCGGTATTGAGGATTAAGCAAACGCACCTGTTCGATTGGCAAATTCAGTACTGACGCAATTTGCTCAAGGTGAATACGCTCACGAACCATAATGGTATCGGTAATCACAGGCATCTGCACTTTGGCTTTACAAATATTGTGTTTGTGCGCATAATGCATTGAATAATTAGCCGCAATAAAAATTGGAACATATCCACGTGTTTCAGCAGGTAAATAAGGATAAATTGCCCAATAATCACGCTTTCCGCCCGCACGGCGAATGGCTTTGTTCACATTACCCGGACCACAGTTATACGCAGCAATAACTAAATGCCAGTCGCCATAAATCGAGTAAAGATCTTTCAGAAAATGAGCAGCTGCATGAGTTGCTTTTATAGGATCGAGTCGTTCATCGACCAGTGTATTTACTTCGAGGCCATACATACGCCCGGTGGCAATCATAAACTGCCATAAACCGGCAGCTCCCATACGCGACACAATGGTTGTATTCAGAGCCGATTCGATAATTGGAAGGTATTTCAGTTCGAGAGGCAGATTATTGGCTGCCAGCACCTGTTCGAAAATTGGAAAATAATAATCGCTCATTCCGAGCATATACTCGAGCTGACGTCGCTTGCGAACAGTATAAAGTTCGATAAAAGAGCGCACTGAATTATTGAAAGGCATTTCCATCACGCAGGGCATTCGGGTAAGACGCACTTTATACACAGAATCGCTCACAGCCAGCGAAACAGAATCCGGCCTGCAATCAGGATCGTCGGAACGTTGAATGATCCACGAATGCAACAAATAATCGAGCGTACTATCGAATTCCTCAGGTATTGCAATAGTGGTATCGGCCACCATTTCGGGCCCGCCCTCTTCTTCGTTAAGCGAAATCTGCGCCAGAACTGCTGTACCCCAAAACCAACTGCACAGCACAGCTGCCAGAATTAAACTTCTTTTTTTTGCGTGAATATTCTTATTAATAAAAATCATTTTGAAATAATACCTTCTATTTTATTTTAAAACTTAACTGTACACCGGCTGTTCCGGTTTGCCCGTATTGGTTTTGCATTAATGCCGGGCGAATGTGCATCGACAAATCGGTGCTGATATCAAAATCGAACAATTGTGCATCTACATAGGCTTCCACAAGCGTCAGGCCATAATAGGCCACAGATGCAATAATACTTAAATCGCGATAACGACGATATTGGTTATATTTGGTTGTAATTACCGATTTAAGCCCGGAATAACCACCGGGATAACTTTCTACAGTATAGCCCGGAGGCAAAATATCGAGAAAACTATTTGTGTTATCGTTTGTATCCGAAATATCCCTGTAAGCCGATCTGTAAGTTTCATAACGTGTGGAATTCAGCGTTATTGCATAAGTACAACCTAAAAAACCGGCATACACAATCGGCAATTTCCAATAGCTACGATTTAATATTTGCCCGTATCCGGGAATTATAGCTCCCATCCACAACACACGTACCGGATCGGGTTTGAACGCGCTGTCTTTTTTTTGCGTAAAAACAATCTTTGCATCACCATTCGGATCGGTTGGCGATACGGGTAAAACATACAAACTATCGGTGAGTATTTCCTGAGCTTGCGCTGATACAGCCGAAAGTATGGAAAACAAAAGTATATAAATAAGCTTTTTCAATTCGAAGGTGCTGATCAGATTTTATCCATTAGCTCCATGAGGCGGGTGAGATCCTCATCATTGTCGAAAGGAATGGTAATTTTCCCTTTACCCTCAGCATTGCAATTAAATTTCACTCCGGTACCAAAAACCTGACTCAAACGCGTTTCAATCTGTCCGAATTCGCTCAGTTTTTTCAGTGGGTTTACATCCTTACGCTTGGTATCGAAAGTTCCGTTTTCGCTATAGTAGCGCACAAGTTCTTCCACTTTACGCACCGAATAATCATTTTTCTGTATCGCCTCGTACAGTTTCAACTGTGCCGCAGGATCATTCAGCCCAAGTATAGCGCGCGCATGCCCCATGTCTATTTTCCTGTCCTTAATTCCCATCTGAATTTCGGCAGGCAAACGGAGCAGACGCAGATAATTGGCAACGGTAGTACGTTTTTTTCCCACGCGTTCGCTCAAACGTTCCTGAGTAAGCTTATATTCTTCCATCAAACGATAAAATGTAAGTGCAATTTCGATCGCATTCAGGTCTTCACGCTGAATATTTTCGATAAGTGCCATTTCCATCACCTGTTCGTCGGCAGCAGTTTTTACGTAAGCAGGAATCGAAGTCAGCCCTGCCAGTTTAGAGGCACGATAACGGCGTTCGCCAGCAATGATCAGATATGTACCATCTTCATTTTTGCGAAGTGTAATTGGCGAAATCACTCCCAACTCGCGAATCGAAGCCGAAAGTTCGACCAGGGCTTCCTCATCGAAAAATGTACGTGGCTGATTGGGATTGGGCATTATCAGCGTAAGCTCCACCTCGCTGATCGACGAAGAACCTCCTGTGCTGATATGTTCGGTATCAATAAGAGCGCCAAGCCCTCTGCCTAATCCTAATCCGGTTTGTTTAGCCATATTGTATCTGAATATTTTTTAAGTATCAATAAAATTAGTTTTTTGTCTCTTTGCCAATAAGTTCCTGTGCAAGTTCCATGTAGTTGCCTGAACCTTTCGACTCCGGATCGTAAAGCAACACAGGTTTTCCGTGACTCGGAGCTTCGCTGAGTCGTACATTACGGTTAATCACCGATTCGAAAACCATGCCCTGGAAATGTTTTTTTACTTCGGCATACACCTGATTAGCAAGGCGCAGACGATTGTCGAACATTGTCAGCAGGAAACCTTCAATTTCGAGACGTGGATTCAGCTTACTTTTTATTATTTTAATGGTATTAAGCAACTTACTGATTCCTTCGAGTGCAAAATACTCGCACTGCACAGGAATAATCACCGAATCGGAGGCTGTAAGCGCATTCACAGTAATTAGTCCTAACGAAGGCGAGCAGTCGATCAGAATATAATCGTAATCGTCCTTCAACTGAACAAGCAGTTTTTTCATTACCTGTTCGCGTTCATCGTTGCTCAGCATTTCAATTTCGGCACCTACAAGGTCGATGTGCGATGGCAACACAAAAAGGTTTTCCACTTCGCATGGGTGAATAGCCTGTCGTGGCGGCACTCCATCAATCAAACATTCGTAAATTGTAAATTCGAGTGTGCGGATATCGATACCCAGACCCGAAGATGCATTGGCCTGTGGGTCAGCATCGACCAACAAAACCTTTTTGCCAAGCGACGCCAATGAAGCAGCCAGATTAATAGCTGTGGTGGTTTTTCCCACCCCTCCCTTCTGATTAGCCAGTGAAATAATTTTTCCCATAAAATATTGAGAATAATAATTTTTTATCTTTTGATTGAAAATAATCCTTACGGTTAATTAATAATAATACAAGACAGCAGGATAGGCGTTTTGCACAAATCAGCAGTTAACACTCTGAAAAACAAAAACCTTACATTTCAGCACGTCCGTATTTTTACCGAATCGCAAAGATAAGAAAATTAATTCACCCGTTAAACTCAATTTTGGGAGCTGAAAACATAAATAAGGTTTTTTTAGCCGTAAAAAATACCGGCTATCTTCAGTTACGAATTGTAGCC
Source organism: Paludibacter sp. (assembly GCA_034004015.1). Taxonomy (GTDB): domain Bacteria; phylum Bacteroidota; class Bacteroidia; order Bacteroidales; family Paludibacteraceae; genus Paludibacter. The sequence continues at coordinate 54,750 of JAVEXN010000014.1, read as the reverse complement.
GACACCTCACTCCTTTCTGTGTAAATTGATTATCTTTGCACTAAGTAAAAAAGTACGAAAGCCGTTAATTATCGGTTTTTAATTGCTTATCAAAAAATAAAAAACTGATTCCCCTTAATGCTATTACACAATAATAAAATAATCACTGCAAAAACCCTAAGAACATCAGGTTTACTGATCATCTCATTCTGTTTAAGCTTTTTATGGAGCTGCGACCCTGAAAGCGTCATCGACATTGATCCGGATAAGAGCGACTCAGCAGCCCTGCAAACAAGCTTGAATTTTGTGTACGACGACAAAGCACTTCCTGAAATTCATATAAAAACCACTGTCGAAGAATGGAATAAACTGCTTACGTGGTTTGACATTAACAAGGACAATGAGGAATATATTGTGACTGATTTCTCTTTCAAAAAAGGAAAATACAACTTCAAAGCCGACAGCACAGGCTTACGACTCCGTGGAAACACAAGCCGCCGCCGTCCCGAAGGATCAAAAGGAGAAGTCCACAATCCCGAGGCGCCCGACTGGAAACATGTAAGTTTCAGCGCGAAGTTCAATAAATACGTAAAAGGCAGGAAAATTGCCGGACAGGAAAGAATAAACCTGAAATGGCACAAAGACGATGCAATGTATGTCCGCGAAATGTACTGCTACGATCTTTTCGAACGCGCAGGTGTGTGGACAGCACCTCAGGCTTCGTACGCTAAACTGAATCTCACAGTAGGCAGTGTGTCGGCATATTATGGTGTTTATCTCATGGTTGAACCCGTCAGCAAGGACTATCTGGAAAACAGAAAAACGCAGTTTGGCGACGATCAGGGTTTTCTGTGGAAAGCTAACTGGGGAGCCGATTTTGTTTCGGCCGACAAAAACAGAATGGGACTCGAAAACGTAACGCTCACCGACACCTACACTCCGGTGTACGATTTGAAAACCAGAGAAACCGATATTCAACTTGCTAAAACGCAATTGGCCGACTTTATCACAAAATTCAACAGCAAAACCGGAATTGAGTTTGAACAATGGTTGGTTTCGGTAATGGATGTGGAACTTTTTCTGAAAACCTATGCTGTAAATGTACTTTGCGGCATGTGGGACGACTATTGGAATAACAAAAACAACTTTTATTTCTACTTCAACAGCGAAGGCAAATTTTTCTTCATCCCCTACGATTACGACAATACACTTGGTACTTCACTGATAATGAACGATGCAGGAAGGCAGGATGTACTGAACTGGGGATCAAAATCGCATCCTTTGGTTAGAAAAATTTTGGCTATTGAAAAGTACAAAAACTTTTATTTGCAATTTCTCAGAAATATGATTCATCCTGACAACGATTTGTTTTACGTCAACAAAAGCAAAGCCCGCATCCGGAACTGGCATCAACTTATCGGAAATCACATTGCAAACGACACCGGCGAGGATATGGAAATAGCCGATCGTCCGGCTTCGTGGGGTAACTGCGGCTTTTACAGACTTTTGGACGACAGCAACAACTTTTTTGTAATAAAGGCAGCTTCTATTCCATAGTTTTATTTTCAATGATATTTCTTATATTTATGATAAAAAAATATTCAGACCAACTGATTGCGATACTTATAGCAGCGATTTTGTTCTCTTTGTGCTTTACAGCCATATTTCGTATCGATTTAAGCTCCGACAAGCGCTACAGTATTTCCGATCAGACAAAAAGATTATTGAAAAGTGCCGAAAAAACAATCAGCATTACTGTTTATCTTGATGGAGATTTGAATCCCGGCTTTCAGCGACTTAAAACATCGACCCGCGACATGCTCGAAGAAATGTCGGTATATGCTGATAAAGACATTGAAGTTAGCTTCGAAAATCCGTCGAAAGCCGACAATGAAACCGAACGCCAGAAACGTTACGCCGAAATGGAATCACTAGGAATGACTCCCACAGCTATTTACGAACGCGATAAAGAAGGTAAAGCCATTCAAAAGATTGTGTTTCCCTGGATAAAAATTGTTTCAGGCGAAAAAACAGTTTTTGTAAATCTGCTAAAAAATATCAGAGGAAATTCGGGAGAAGAGAACCTGAATATTTCAATTGAAAATCTTGAATTTGAAATTACTGATGGCATACGTCGCGTGATAAACAACGAAGTCACCCGAATTGCATTTCTCGAAGGTCATGGCGAGCTGAACGAAGCCGAAACTTACAGCGTCAGCAAAATTCTGAGCCGCTATTTTCAAATCGACAGAGGCGTGCTTGCCGACGATGCCACTGTGCTCGACGGTTACAGGGCTGTGATTATTGCACATCCTTCACAGGCATTCAGCGAGTCGGACAAATACATTATCGATCAATACATTATGCGTGGCGGACGTGTACTTTGGCTGCTCGACGGTGTAAAACTGGCTGCCGAAAACCTTTCAACTACAGGCATCTCACCCGCCATAGAACTCGACCTGAACCTGTCCGATCAGCTTTTCAAATACGGAGTGCGACTTGCACCAGTTCTTTTGCAGGACATTCAGTCCGTTCAGGTTCCGGTGAATATTGCTCCACAGGGCGCCGAACCTCAGTTTGAACCTGCGCCGTTTTACTATGCGCCACTTTTACTGGCTTCGTACCAGCACCCGATTACACGTAACATTACCGAAGTGAAAGCAGCTTTTGCCTCGGCGCTCGAACCTGTGGGCGAAAACGAAAACATCAAAAATCACTTGCTTTTGGCAAGTTCCGACAACACTCACGTTGTAAACACACCGGCAACCATTGTTATGAGCGAAACGCCCGACCCGAATGATAAAAATTATTTCAATGCAGCCTATGTACCTGTGGCAATGCTTTCGGAAGGTGAATTTCAATCGAACTTTGCCAACCGAATGACTCCTCCGAATCTAAAGAACGCAGGACCCACATTACAAAAAAGTGTGGCTACCCGTCAGATTTTTGTGGCCGATGGCGATATTATCCGCAACGAAACAAATGGCATTGCCTCCGACAGCACTACACTTCCGGCCGGCTTCGACCGTTATATGAACCGCCAATTCGGGAATCCTGACTTTATCAGAAATGCTGTACTTTATCTTACCGATGAAGAAGGCTGGCTCGAACTTCGCTCGCGCACTCTCCGGCTAAGACTGCTGAATAAAAATATTATCAATGAGCAAACTCTTTTCTGGCAAATTATAAACGTAGTATTACCTGTGGCATTGGTACTCATTGCGGGACTTATCTATCATCGCAGAAGAAAAAGAGTGTACGGACGAAGATAATTCGCAAAAAATCATCATTTCGATGAAAAGCCGGATTTTCGCCGTCGATTTTTTTGTTACTTTTGTAAAGAAAATAAATTAAAATTTAAGCAACTTATATACAGTTCGATATACAACATGGCACCACGAAAACCCGTTAAACCCAACAGAATAAACGAAAATAAAACCGAAAGCAAAGCCGAAGTAAAAAAGGACATTAAAAAGGAGCCTAAAAAGAACACAGGCACCTCCACCGGCGATGAAAAAGGCTTTTTTGCAGCCATCAAAGAATTTGTATTCGACGAGCGCACACGATTTGTAGCGGGAATACTCATGCTTCTTGGCGTGTTGTATGTGGCTATGGCATTTATTTCGTACTTCTTCACAGGAGCAGCCGACCAAAGCAAGCTCGACTTACCCATGAGCGAACTGCGCCAGATGCGTTACGAAATTCACAACTGGACATCGGTTACAGGTGCTGTAATTGCTGAAAACTTTATGCACCATTGGTTTGGTGTTTCTTCGTTCGCCATTTTGTATTTCGGAATAATGACCGGCCTCCGACTTTTGAAAGTAAAAACATCGCCTCTCTGGAAGAGTTTTTTCCATGCTTCTTTCTGGCTGATATGGCTATCAGTAACGCTGGGTTTTGCCTTGAATCCATATGTAAAGGATTACCTTTTCTTTGCGCCGGGTGGCCATCATGGCGAAATGGTGAGCAACTATATAGTGTCGTTTGTGGGCTTTCCGGGAACCATCATGATACTTTCGGCCGTACTTCTTATTTACAGCATCATTAGTTCAAAAGCGACCATCCCGTTTTTGAAAAGAGTTTTCTCAAAGAAAAACAAGAATGAAGCAAACAGCATTTTAAATGATTTTGAAAATGAGGACGAAAGCGAGCCAACAGTAGCCGTGGGTACCGAAATTATTCCTGAAGACTGGGTGGTAAAAGCCAATGACGCAGAAGAAAGTATCATCATTGAACCTGAAGACATGCCCGAAGAAGAGGACGACGACAATGAAACGGATATAGATGTGCTACCCAACGAACATGAAAATGTAACTTTTGAAATTGAAAAGCCGTTGGAAACCGACGATAATAAAGCCGTTGATATTGTCGATACAAAGAGTGAAGAAAACGACGACCCGTTCTACAACGTGGCTAAGCTGGGAAAATATGATCCTACACTTGACCTGACACATTATGCGCCTCCCACACTCGATTTGCTCAAAATTTATGGCACCGACAATGATACGCAAATTGATATGATAGAGCAAAATGCGAATAAAAACCGCATTATCACCACATTGCAAAATTACGGAATCGAAATTGACACCATTAAAGCGACAGTTGGGCCAACCATTACACTTTACGAAATTGTACCGAAAGCGGGGGTACGTATTTCAAAAATCCGTAATCTGGAGTATGACATCATGCTCAGTCTGGCAGCTACGGGAATTCGTATCATTGCGCCAATTCCGGGCAAAGGGACCATTGGTATTGAGGTTCCAAATGCCGACCCACAGGTAGTTTCGATGCATTCGGTCATTGCTTCGAAAAAATTTCAGGAATCAAAATTTGAACTACCTGTAGCTTTCGGCCGTACCATTACCAATGAAATATTCATGGTCGACTTGGCTAAAATGCCGCACTTACTTGTAGCCGGTGCAACAGGTCAGGGAAAATCGGTAGGCTTAAATGCCATTATTACTTCGCTGCTTTACAAAAAACATCCTTCGCAACTGAAGCTTGTACTTGTCGATCCGAAAAAAGTAGAGTTTAATATATACGGCGATATTGAAAAACATTTCTTGGCAAAATTGCCCGATGGTGAAGATGCCATTATCACCGATACCAGCAAAGTAGTGGAAACATTAAACTCGCTTTGTAAAGAAATGGACGACCGCTACGATTTGCTTAAAAAAGCACATGTCCGCAACATAAAAGAGTACAACGAAAAATTCGTCAACCGAAATCTCAATCCTGAGAAAGGTCACCGCTTCCTGCCTTACATTGTGGTAATTGTGGATGAGTTTGGCGACCTGATAATGACTGCCGGAAAAGAAGTGGAAATGCCTATTGCACGTATTGCTCAGCTTGCACGCGCAGTGGGAATTCACATGATTATTGCTACTCAGCGTCCTTCGGTAAACATTATTACCGGTGTAATTAAAGCAAACTTCCCTGCACGCGTGGCATTCCGCGTGTCGTCGATGATTGACTCACGCACCATTCTCGATGCACCCGGAGCCAATCAGCTTGTGGGTCGCGGCGACATGCTCTTTTCGCAGGGAAGCGATCTTGTTCGTGTACAGTGCGCCTTTGTGGACACTCCTGAGGTTGAAAATGTAGTTCATCATATCAGCGGACAACAAAGTTACCCAACCGCATTCTATTTGCCGGAATACATTGGCAACGAAGGCGAAGGCATTGACATGAGTTCTGTGGATATGAGCAAACGCGATGCACTGTTCGAAGAGGCAGCCCGACTGATCGTGGCCAATCAACAGGGTTCTACTTCGCTTATTCAGCGTAAATTTTCTATTGGATACAACCGTGCCGGACGTATTGTCGATCAGCTTGAAGTGGCCGGTATTATCGGACCATTCGAAGGCAGTAAAGCACGTCAGGTTTTAGTAATGGACGACTATCATCTCGAACAAATTCTGAAGCAACTCTGATTCGGGAACGATATTTGTATTTACGTCGTAAACTCACTAAAACTACCCTGATATGAAACGATTTAGTTACTCTATCCTTGTATTAATAATTTCGATACTTTCGGCTTCAGCTCAAAACAATACTGATGCTGAGAAGATTATAAACAACCTTTTAACTTCAGTAAAGACAAGCGCTATTCGGACCAATTTCAATTTAAAAATTACCGAAAAAAATGCATTAAATTCGCAGTCGAATTCAGGAATATTCACCCTGAAAGGTGATAGGTTTGTGCTCGAAATGGACGAAACCAAAGCGTGGTTCGACGGAAAAACACAATGGGCATACATGGTTCAAAACAATGAAGTTTCCATTACCGAACCAACTCCACAGGAAGTGGCATCCATAAACCCAATGGCAATTCTTTCGGGCTACAAAGCAAAATCGGTTGTACGGTTCAGCAAAAAAAAATCAGCTCAGAATCATATTATTGAAATGAGACCTAAACAAAAAAACACTGATTTTACGCTGATTGAAGTTCAGATAAGCAAAACCAACCAGCAACTTGTTTCGGTATTGCTAACCGATAAAAAAGGTTTAAACACCATGCTTAGCCTCAGCAACTATCAGAAAGGCATTAAAGTGACTGATGATTTTTTTCAGTTTAATAAAAGCAAATACAAAAACGTTGTAATTAACGATTTAAGATAATAAAAAATACAAAAAGAATATATAGCATTATGACAGAAAAAGTACGTTGCCTGATTATTGGTTCAGGCCCTGCGGGATACACAGCCGCAATTTATGCTTCGAGAGCAAATCTCAACCCTGTATTGTACGAAGGAATGCAACCCGGCGGACAGCTTACCACAACCAATGAAGTTGAAAATTTCCCCGGATATCCCGAAGGAATTACCGGACCGGAATTGATGGAAGATCTGAAAAAACAGGCTCAGCGTTTCGGTGCCGACATTCGTTTTGGCATGGCTACAGCTACCGATCTTTCGGCTGCTCCTTACAAAGTGACCATCGATGGCGAAAAAGTTATTGAAGCCGACACTATCATTATTTCGACTGGTGCCACAGCTAAATATCTGGGAATACCCGACGAAACCAAATATGCAGGTTCGGGCGTTTCGGCATGTGCTACCTGCGACGGATTTTTCTATCGCAAACGCAAAGTAGCCGTAGTAGGTGGTGGCGACACAGCCTGCGAAGAAGCAACTTATCTGGCCGGACTTGCCGATCATGTATACCTCATTGTTCGCAAACCATTTTTACGTGCATCGAAAATTATGCAGGAAAGAGTGTTAGCCAACTCAAAAATCACTGTACTTTTCGAACATGAAACCTTAGGACTTACCGGCGACCGTGTGGTTCAGGGAGCAAATCTTGTAAAACGCCGTGGTCAGGCCGACGAAGAGCAGGTACATATTGAGATTGATGGATTTTTCCTTGCTATTGGTCACAAACCCAATTCTGATATTTTCAAACCATGGGTTGAAACTGACGAAGTAGGTTATATCAAAACTGTCCCAGGGACTCCACGCACACGTGTAGAAGGCGTATTTGCTGCCGGTGACGTAGCCGACCCACATTATCGTCAGGCAATTACTGCTGCAGGAAGCGGTTGTCAGGCTGCTATCGAAGCCGAACGTTATCTCAGTGAAAAAGGAATTTAATTCCAAAACCTCCTCACAAAAAAAGGTTGCAATTCTCATTGAGATTGCAACCTTTTTTGTGTATAAAAAATCCGGCATTTAAAATCCTGAGCGCTTTATTTCACCACTACCAATACAAATATGGCGGTCGGCATCGTAAATCACGCCAAACTGACCGGGTGCGATACCCTGAAGTTTCTCGTCGGAAATTACTCTGTAACCATCGTTTGTTTTGATAATTTTGCCTTTGGTAAACTCAGGTGTATGGCGTATTTTAAAAGTAATATCCACACCATTGGCGCTGTCATTCCATGGATTATCGGTAATGAAATGAAATTGCTGCATATCGAACTCATTTCCGTATTGCGCATCAGCATCGAAACCTTTCGAAGCCCATACGATATTCGCGTCCACATCCTTACGAATTACGTACCACGGCCCTCCCGACAAACCAAGACCCTTTCGTTGACCCACAGTATGAAACCAATAACCATTGTGTCGCCCCAGAATCTTTCCGGTTTCGAGTTCCACAATCGGTCCTTGTTTTTCGCCCAGATATCGACGAATAAAATCATTGTAATTCACCTTACCCAAAAAACAAATACCCTGACTATCCTGACGCTTGGCACTTGGCAAATTAGCCTCACGCGCAATATCGCGCACCTCATTTTTCATCAAATGACCAATGGGAAACATCAGCTTCGACACCTGTAAATGGTCGATCTGAGCCAGAAAATCGGTTTGATCTTTCACCGGATCTTTGGCTGTCGACAAGTAGGTTTTTCCATTTACTTCGGTTGTAGTAGCGTAATGACCCGTAGCAGTTTTATCAAACAAATGACCCACACGCTGCTCAAAAACCCCAAATTTAATAAGCTTGTTACACATCACGTCCGGATTTGGCGTCAAACCCAGCTTTACTTTTCGGATGGTATAATCCACCACATTATCCCAATAGTCTTTGTGCAAATCAATAACTTCGAGCTTGCAACCGTACCTGTGAGCAATGAGCGAAGCCATCTCAATATCTTCCTCCGAAGTACAATGCAAAAGCTCATCATCATCCATTCCTATTTTGATATAAAACAAGGTTGGGTTGTACCCTGCTTCTTTCAGCATATGTACAACCACTGAGCTATCCACTCCACCCGACAACAACGACGCTATTTCCATTTAAATATATTGTAAAAAAATCAGATTATCAACTGTCAATACTCAACTGTCAATTATCCACTAAATATAATATTCTGCCATATCCACCAGGCCCGAACGCATTGCAAATTTTGTAGCCTCGTGCACATTATTGACTTCAAGTTTCCGGAATATATTTTTCCGGTGCGTCATAATGGTATGCACGCTTACAAAACGTAGCGTGGCTATTTCCCGGGTGGTTTTACCCATAGCAATTTCTTTAAGTATCTCCTTTTCGGTAGCTGTCAGTACATCCTGAAGCGGCAATTTATCCATCGACTTCGGATTATCGAGCAACATATTTCCAATGCGATTGCAAATAAAGCGATTAGCCCTCAGTACTTCCCGAATACAACTTTTAATTTCATCCAACGAACTATCTTTCAGCAAAACACTAAAACTCTGAGTATTAAACACAAGCGAACGTACAAAATCATTGCTTAATTCGTCTGAAAACACAATCCAATCGACTTTCGGAAAACGAAGCTGCAGAATAGTCAGCTCGTCGACACTGACAAAATCGAAACGCGTATAATCAAACAAAACTACCGATTCGGAGTTACGCATTAGCTGATTCATCAAATCAGCCTTTGTTACTGAAAAATAAAATTCACCCGACAATCCAAGACTCCTCACAAGTTGTTCGAATCCAAAACGCGTAATATCCTGATTATCGCACAATATAAAGTTTCTCATTTCACTATTTTCTTAAAACAACTGACTCGTAAAGTTGAAAGTTCTGTACACACATAAATTTTGGCATTTCCGCCACTTTATCACGATAAAAAACGCAGGCGCAGCCCAACTCTTTAGCAGTATCACGCAGAATATTGGCACGATGTCCGGCCGAATTCATCCATTGTTCTACAACACTTTCAGCAAAACTCAGATAAGTATGCCGCTCTATCGCCTTTCCGTTGAGCTGGTAAGTATACAAAGCTTCCTTTTGGTCAATGACGTACACCGCCGAATTGGCTTTGTATTTTATGGCGAATGAGTTTGCTATGTTCTCGGCTGGCATCGGATTTTCAATACCCCTCAAACGAAACCTGTCGGCAGGTTCTCTCCTGTCTTTTCTCCGTGGATTTTCGTGTGCAAAAAAATTCCCGTTTATCATATCATCTGCATGCATTTGCGCAGCTGCCTCGAGTGCGGGATGAAAATCAAGCGCTGTTTTCCCATGACTCACTCTGATTTCATTGGTACGAAAGAAAACAGCTGCATTCAGTAAATCATAATTAATGCTCCCAAAATCAATTACGTTTTGTAAATCAGCACACTTACGGTAATTTTGGTAATCGTATTGTTTGTACACATCCCCGGTAGCATTTATCAAAACAAATGGACAGGAAAAAATCAGATATACGAGTATTGATTTAAGCCTGTCCATAGTATATTATTTGAAATATGATTAGTATTCCCAAAGATCCTGCTCTACATTCAGTAATTCGGTTTCAATACGTTTTTGTTCTCTTCTGATGCTTTCTGCATCGTTGTAAGTCTGTAACAACATTTTATCAACCATATTCTCATCACCCAACAGATAAGTACTATATAATCGCTGAGCAAAAAATTCATCATAAGTCAAACGTTGTGTTTCATTACCATTAGGTATTACATATTGCTTTGCAAGAAAAGGACGTAATTCGTCGAACAAGTACCAACATAGCACAGAAAATCTGAAAGCTTCCCAAACACCTTCACCTTCCTTATTCTGACTTCCAACACCGGCCATATTCAGATTATACGATGTTTTGAAATATATTGGAGCAATACCAATAATTTTGGTGTACATGCGCGAATAATGCTTATTAAAAAACACAACTTCCTGAATCAGATATTTCACCTGATCCTTTGCAAAAGCCTCATAATACTGTTCATTTGAGAATTCAAAATTATTAGTTAACGGATTTCTAATTATGAACGAGTCAGTCTGAACACGCTTATCTGCTTCAACCCATCTATTTAACACAAAAAGAGAAGAAATTGTATCCTTTGGTAATGGTATTGAATAGTCTGGCTGTATGTCATTAGAACGACATCCATAAGCATTTAAACCTGAGGAAGCATTAGACTCAAGAATAACCCTGAGCAAACTTTTATATTTACCATTTGGAATTAATGGAAAAAACAGCTGATTGTTTTGTTTATCTCGCATATCGACAACTCTGTAAACAATCTTAGACCAAACGATGTCATCCTGTCTGTGATTAATTACGGCAAGAGTATCTGCAAGAGCATTTAACTCATTAGTATGAATTGCGATATTACCCTTAGCATCAAAAAACGGCAAAGGTTTTTCTTTTGAGTTTATTATCTGAGTATTTTGCGCATTTGTAATAAACACAGCTATAAAACAAATAAATATTATTATCGTCCTTTTAATTGAATTCATATTATATCACTTTTTTCAATCTATTATTATTTAAACAAAGTATCATAGTAGAAAAGCATATCACTACATAATCTTCACAAATATCACATTTAACACTCTTGATTTACCATCAGGTCCTACTGCGACTATGTTGTTAAAAATCAAATTTTTATCAATTCGCATTCGTGAAAGCAAATTTGGGTCAAGGTTCGAACCATTTACATTAGACACACCCGCTCCTTCTCCAATCATCACAAACGATTTAATTTGGAAATTAGCCTTAATTACTTCCCCTTCTTCATATCCGGCAAAAAGTTTCATACCCTTTAGCTTTTCTACCGACATAGAACCACTGGTAATTTGATTCCCTGAAGCATCCACCAAAAAGGCTGTTGGTTTAGGCAAGGGTTTAACTCTGTAGGTACCCCCTCCCATATTCATAGGTTTATTATCAATCTTGCCAATCACCGAAATAGATATTTCACCATCTCTAGTGGGATTTATCACATATCTACCAGCACCCTTATTTTGTACAGTTGCACCTACAGCGCTTACCTGAACATTTTCATTTGCTACACCCGGTACCGAAATACTGAAATTATTATCAATACCACGATAAACCACATTCAAATCGATATTTGATATAGTTGCAGAAGGTTCACTTACAATGTATTCTGATTCGAAAGGATATGATCGAACTGTTCCATCGTTTCCAGGCAACTTTATTTCACCTGAGTATTTATTAATCCCCATACGGCTACCAGCAGTAAGCTCATACATTTCTGAAGCAAGTTTTGATCCGTTTATGTAATAATCCGGACGCTTAGTAGAATCGACAGCTGATAGCACAATACGGGCACTGTATTTTTCACCACGAAACACGAATTTAGAGTTTGGTACCACCAGTGCTTCAATTTTGTTTACACGAAAGTCTGACGCATCAGTTTGCCCTTTCATGTATTGTACAAGTTCTGTTTCGGTAGCGCGAATATCACTCTGATATTTGGTAAGTATAGTCACCACAGCCGACACCGGCATCATTTCGAACATACTGGCTTCCCATGGTATCTTTTCATTTTTACTATCAACAACATCAGCTGTCGAAAAGAGCGTAAAATACGTTTGTTGCTTTTTAATATTTCCCTCAAATTCTTTTACAACCAAATCTCTGAATTCATTTATTTTTTGTTTTAGCTTTTCGCCATTTTTTTCAACCAGAGCATACTGACCAGCAACATCGAGATTATCACGCCCTTCAATTTTACGGGCTTTGGGATCTGCTTTATCTTTGTCGGCCAACTTAACAATATCAACTTTGAATTTCTCGATATAATTAAATAAGTCATCCGATTTCTTTTGAATTTCGCGAGCTTTATTCAACCATGGACCTACTTTGTCGGGATTCTGAGAATTAAGTGCATCGAAGTCTTCGTACAATGAAGTATTACGTTGTTGTGATGATTCGATGGTAGTATGCAAACTATTATCAACCAAAGTAAAACCATTTAAAATATCGCTTGATACATTCAATGCCAACATAGCCGTCAGCACCAGATACATCATGCCAATCATTTTTTGCCTTGGGGTTTCCGGACAATTTTTTGCTCCACTCATAAGGATATCTTTTTGTTAGAAATTAAATAAATTGTACTCTGATTTTAATTCAGAGCATTCAACATATTTCCGTACACCTGATTCAGATCAGTAACCTGTTTGGCTAATTTTTCTGTTCCGAGTTTGAAAGTTTCTGTTTGTTGCGACGCAAAGACAGCAGCAGCTTTCATTTTTTCAACTTCAGCATTTACAGCTGTAAGGTCACGTGTCACATTGTTCACGGCCTCAGTCTGACGGGTTAATCCTTCTGATTGCGATTGAATATTTTTCAATTGAATTTCATAAATTGAATTAATCGATGAAAGATTTTTGTTTATTTCATCAATTCTGCCTGCATAAGCCTTTGTGTTACTTTCAACAGCATGCATGCCATCAGTAATACCCTGGTAGGATACATTAAGCTGACTGGCTGCAGCATTAAGACTATCCTGACTTGCCACAAATTTTCCGGTTGATGCACTGGCTGCATCAAGATTTTTAATAAGACCTTCAGCAGAACCAACAACAGAAGCCAAACCTGTGAGTTGTTGTGCAGTTGCTCCCAGATTTTTAATTCCTTCAGAGAGTTTTTTCACGTCTTCATCACTAATAGCATCCGAATAATCAACTTTCGGACCTGAAACGGTTTTAGTCTGAACTGCTCCTACATTAGCTGTAGGTACTGAAGCTGTTCCTCCGGCAATATTCACGGTTCCTTCCGATTCGAAATCGAATACTTTGTGCCATTCGTATTCATGATGAGGTTTATCGAACACACCAAGGGCAAAAAGCACAGCCTCGACAGTCATACCAATTCCTAACATCAGACCCGCACCTTCGAGGTGGAGAATTTTAAACATTGCACCAATAATTACTACAGCAGCACCAAGGCTGTATGCAGCACCTACGATACGTTTGGTTGTGGGAGCATTCCACCACAAGTCGAATTTTGATTGATTCTGTGACATATTCTGTATCTTTTATATTTTAGATCTGATTGTTTATTTATTCATACTGATTATTCACCATTATAAGAACGAACGCAACGGAATCCGATATACGGACGGCTTTCGTATTGATATTCGTAGGTACGCACACCACACTGTAAATAATAAGCAATATCTTTCCACGAACCGCCTTTTACCACTTTACGTTTCATTACGTCGGCATCATCGGTTTTTGCATTGTACTGAAAGCTTGGGTTCATATCGGCTACAAGTGTATTAGAAGAATTCACATAAGCAGTCGATGTCCACTCGGCCACATTTCCGGCCATATCAAACAAACCAAAATCATTTGGAATGAACGAAGCCACTTTCATTGTGGTTGCTCCGGTATCGTCGGTATAACTTCCACGCATTGGTTTAAAGTTTGCCATATAACATCCGCGACTGTCGCGCACGTAGTTTCCACCCCATGGATAAATCCCCAAATCGCGTCCGCCACGGGCTGCATATTCCCATTCGGCTTCTGTAGGTAGTCGGTAATCCTGGCCACCGATTTTATTCGCTCCGTTGAACAACTGAGTTCTCCATTGGCAAAATGCCTGAGCCTGTTCCCAGGTTACACCCACAACCGGATAATTCGTGAATCCCGGATGCGAGAAATACATGTGCATTTTAGGATCGTTGTATGCGTACTGAAAATCGCGCAACCACATAATGGTATCAGGATAAACATTTACAATTCGTGTGGAAATAAGATCACGACGCGAAGTAAGTTTGCGTACAAGTGTTTCGTTTTTGATAACTCCGTTCACATCGATGAATGAAGTATCGACCCTTACGGTTGCATTGGCCGGATAAGCTCCGGTGTTTACGTTGTATTTGTTTTCGGGTAGTGCTGCCTGATCGTAATTAATCCATTCGTACTTGTAGGTAAGTTTTCCGGGATTAATCTGACGTTTAGCCGAAAGAGAATTCTCATCCAGAAAATACATTCTGCCTAATATTGTTTTCACGGAGTCATCTTTTGAATTCCATGGTATCTTAGCTCTCCAGTTCAAAGGCACTTTTTCAAGCTCCTGAGGCGACAAGGTTGCCAGAGGATTAATTTTATCCTTGTAGTTTGTAAGTTTTTCGTAACCCAAAGCCTGCGATACAATAAGTGAGCGCATTGCAATAGAATCGCGAACCCAATGTACAAACTGCTTATATTCATCGTTTGTAATCTCTGTTTCGTCCATCCAAAAAGCATCCACAGTTACATTTATCGATTTATCACTGATTGATGCAAAAGCCGACTGATCGTTGGCGCCCATCATAAAAGAGCCTCTTTTAATGAAAACCATCCCGTATGGGTTGTTCTCACGAAATCCTCTGTTAAATATTGATTTCTTTGACACTCCGGTTAATTCACCGGCAGGGCGCGCTGCAATGAGTATTAGCAACACTGCCAGTGATATGATTGTCAGATTTTTTTTCATCATCGTGAAATTTTTATATTGAATAAAAAACTGTTATATTGAAAACACATTGTTCCTCCTAAATTCAATAACGGAGAATCAACGATTATAATATCCTGATACTTTTATATTTTGTTTTACTTTTTGTAAACACATACTCAAAACTGTAGGCTAAAACCAATTCGTGCGATCCCCAGCTACTGGTAATTAATCTATTGGCTGGAATATCGAATGCATATCCAAGTGATAGTCCGCCTGCAATATTCATTCCGGCCATAACCACTACAGCATCCTGCAAACGATAAGCCATTCCTCCCCAGAATTTATTATCATACTCAAGTCTCGATCCCATTTCAATCTGAAATGAGCGGAAATCGGACCTGAGAAACATTGAAGGTTTAAGTTCATATTTGGGATTTAGCAACTTATGTCGAAATCCGGCAGTAAGATTAACCATACCAAACATATCCAGCTGCGAATTTGTGCCCCAATCGATGGTTGGTTGATTCAAATGAAGATACGACAAACCGCTGTACCAGTTCTTTGTTGCATACCAAACACCTACACCCGCGTCAAATTCGTTTCCAACTACACTTGTGGTCGGCACTTCGGGGTCGGATGAGATGTTATGATATTCACCAATTGTGATCGGGTGTTTTGCCACCGAATCGCCTGCAAAGGTCAGACTAACAAATCCGGCCTGCGCTCCTAAGCTTAAAACGCCTTCGCCCAGTCGTTTTTTATATGCATACTGAATATGAAATGATTGTGTAATAAAAAAACCAAACTCATCCATAGTCACACTTAATCCCAATCCATGCAGCGAATTTTCCATTTTCAGTGGCGAATTCAGACTTAATGCTGTTGTATTTCCTGCATTTGGAATACCAACCCAGTTCAGACGGTGCTGCAGAGCTAAATCAATCATTCCACTTTCACCAACAGCTGCCGGATTGTGTGCTGTATTGTTAAACATATACTGGCTAAACCGGGCATCGAACTGCGAAAAAACAGCTCCTGATATGAAAGTCAGAAATAAAAAAATACCGAGTTTTTTCTTCATAAAAGTTTTCCTGTTCAATTTCCCATGCCAGCACAGTCAAGATAAAACCGGGCTGTGTGTTATTCAAACTGAAAATCTACAAAAAAATTGTTCCCGGATTAAAAATTTCTTACGTAAAAACGAGAAAGAACAGGCTTTGCAATTTATTTTAAGATCAATGAATAGTAATCAGTTCCGGTTTTTAATACTCCTCTTCATTAAAGAAGAAATCTTCTTTACTTGGATAATCCGGCCATATATCTTCGATGCTTTCGTAAATTTCACCTTCGTCTTCGATCTCTTGTAAATTTTCAATAACTTCCAAAGGAGCGCCCGAACGAATAGCGTAATCAATCAACTCATCTTTGGTAGCAGGCCAGGGGGCATCTTCAATTTTAGAAGCTAATTCCAATGTCCAATACATAGTCAACTTAATTTTAAATAATTTTTAATATAATAATAGGTTTCAATTTTGTGCAAAAATAGGAATTTTTTTTATTATAACTATTTTTTCCAGAATATTTCTTTGTATCCTTTATCGACAGTCAGAAACCGCGATAACACAAAGAAATAATCGGACAACCGATTAATATATTTAATCATCTTAATATCAACACTATAATTATCATTCATCTCTACTATCCTACGTTCGGCGCGACGGGCTACAGTACGACAAATATGTGCCTGCGATCCTTCGGCCGAGCCTCCGGGAAGTATAAACTGTCGTAGTTCGGGCAAATTCCGGTTCAGGCGATCAATCTGAGCTTCCACATTTTCAATCTCAGCCTCGCTTATCACCGAGGCAACGTTAATGTTTGTTACCGAAGTATCGGTTGCCAAATGAGAGCCCACAGCGAATAACAAATGTTGAATTTGCAAAAGAAATTCCTGATTTTCGGGAGTATGCTCGTACGAAAGCAACAAGCCAATGTGGGAGTTCAGCTCATCGACAGTACCATATGCCTCTATACGCATATCACTTTTGGCAACCCTTGTACCGCCTATCAATCCGGTCTTGCCTTCGTCGCCGGTTTTTGTATATATTTTCATTTCAATAAAAGTAAATTTCAGATTTATAAAAGCTAAACAAATATAAGATAAAACTGTTGCTTAAAAAATCAATTTGTAATGCATTTTATTTTGCTCTGTGTTGAAAAACAAAATACCAAATCCAAAAATATCCAGCGAACTAACCACGCGCGGATGCTTCCTTACATGCTCCCACGCCATCCACATATCGTCCGACCAGTTAATATCGTCAATCACCATAACTGTTTTTTCAGATATTTTCGGCATTATCATATCAAAATAGCTGTTCAAAGCTTTTGAAGTATGATTGGCATCGATAAACACGAAATCGAGTGTTGGAATTTTTTCAAGAAACAGCGGCAAAGCATTATCGATATTATCCTGAATGATCTCGATATTCTGAATTCCGAGTTTATCAAAATTTCCGGCTGCTATTTTTGCAAGCTGTGGACAACCTTCGAATGTATAACACTGTGCTGAAGGTCGGGCTTTGGCCATATATGCGGTACTTATTCCCAATGAGGTACCAAGTTCCAAAATAGTATCAGGACGTGCATCCCTTACCATCCGATAAAGAAGTTGCGAGTATTTTGAACTGCTAAGTGACCTTCTGGCCACTCTTCCTATAGTTATTTCACGATCGACTCCTGTTCCGAAATCAGTCAAATGAAATTTTAGTGTTTCATGTTTCAACTCCCGCCGGAGTTTTTCAATTTCTGAATATACATAGAACGAGTTTTTCTCGTAAAGCACATATTTCACAAAACGGTAAATGGCCGGTGAATGTACTCCGAAGCCAAAACTGTGACGGGCCGTAAAAATGTGCCTCAGATACCTTAGTAAATAATTCAAACGATTCATTTGCTACTTAATTCAGGAACAAAGGTATGAAAAATTATTAAATAATTACTCATTAAATATCATCTGATAATCATATTGACCACTCAAAAAGACCAGACAAAAAGCATATCAGATGTAAACATAAAAATCTCCGGCCAATTGCTTAGCGGAGATTTTCACATGATCAACCTAATAAATGAAAATAGTTTAACCCAAAAACGTCATTAAACAGGATCAGATAGCCTGCTCGTGCACTCCGGCCACAGCCCTACCCGATGGATCGGCATTTTTACGAAAAGCTTCGTCCCATTCGAGCGCAATAGGTGTACTGCATGCTACCGAAGGTACCGAAGGAACACAAGCTGCAGCTGTACCCGAAGGAAAATGATCGGCAAAAATGGTACGGTAATAATACTCCTCCTTGTTCATTGGCGGGTTAATCGGGAAGGTTTCGTTCACACGTGCCATTTGCTCGTCGGTCACAAGCTGCGAAGTCATTTCCTTGAGTGTATCAATCCAGTTATAACCCACCCCATCAGAGAATTGCTCTTTCTGTCGCCATGCCACACTCTCGGGTAAAAGATGTTCGAAGGCTTTTCGGAGAATCCATTTTTCCATTTTTCCGTTTCCGGCCATTTTATCTTTTGGATTCAGGCGCATGGCCACATCCATAAATTCTTTGTCGAGAAATGGAACACGACCTTCCACACCCCACGAAGCCAGCGATTTGTTGGCACGCAAACAATCGTACATGTGCAGTTTGCTTAGTTTACGAACGGTTTCTTTGTGAAATTCTTCGGCATTAGGCGCTTTGTGGAAATAAAGATAACCTCCGAAAATTTCATCAGCTCCTTCGCCCGAAAGCACCATCTTCACTCCCATCGATTTAATAACACGGGCCAAAAGATACATAGGAGTACTTGCACGTACAGTGGTTACATCGTAAGTCTCAATATGATAAATCACATCACGAATGGCATCAAGGCCTTCCTGTACAGTAAAGTGAATCTCATGATGCACAGTTCCGATATGCTCGGCTACTTTACGGGCAGCTGCAAGGTCGGGCGAGCCAACCAATCCTACTGCAAACGAGTGTAGCTGAGGCCACCACGCATCTTCGGTATTACCCGATTCGATACGTTTGGCAGCATATTTTTTAGCAATGGCAGAAATAATTGACGAATCGAGTCCGCCCGATAAAAGCACACCGTAAGGCACATCAGTCATTAACTGACGAGCCACAGCAGCTTCGAGAGCTTCACGCAATTCATCCACACTGCTGGTATTTTCTTTCACCGCATCAAATTCCATCCAATCGCGTGTATACCATTTTACAGATGCGCCATCGGGACTAAAATAATATTGTCCCGGCAAAAACTCCTCAATACGGCTACAATATCCTTCAAGTGCTTTAAGTTCTGAGGCTACGTAATAGTTTCCGTCTTCATCCCAACCCTGATAGAGAGGAATAATGCCCATATGGTCGCGACCAATCAGAAAAACATCTTTCTCCACATCGTAAAGCGCAAAGGCAAAAATCCCATTCAGATCTTCCAGAAAAGCCGTGCCTTTTTCACGATACAAAGCCAGTATTACTTCACAATCCGATTTTGTGAGGAATTCGTATTTACCTTCGAAACTTTTACGTATTTCCTGATGATTATATATCTCGCCGTTTACTGCCAGCACCAGTTTTCCATCTTTACTGTAAAGCGGTTGCTTCCCGGCTTCAGGGTCGACGATAGAAAGCCGTTCGTGCGCCAGAATGGCTCTATCGCACGAATAAACACCCGACCAATCGGGCCCGCGGTGACGAATCTTCTTCGACATTTTAAGTACCTGAGGGCGCAACTGTGCTGCATTGGTCTTTATATCAAATGTACATACTATTCCACACATATTATTTATTTTGGGTTTCGTGTTTCGTGTTTCGCGTTTCGGGTTATTGCACACGGAACGCGAAACGCGAAATAATTAACACTACAATATTTTATGAATATCCTCAGCTACTTTTCTGCCCAATGCGATAGCTTTTACAACCAGACTAGCTCCAATAGCTGCATCGCCGGTGGCAAAAACCTTAGCCACCGAACTTTGTCCGGCAGCATCAGTAGCCACATTGCCACGCGCATCGAATTTCACGCCGAGTTCGGTAAGTAAACCTTCCTGCACCGGATGTACAAATCCGAGCGCAAGGAAAACCAGATCAGCTTTAATGGTTTCGGTCTTTCCGGTTGACTTCATTTGCATGCGTCCGGTTTCGTCCTTTACCCATTCTACTTCTTCCACAATCACTTCGGTCAGTTTGCCGTTTTCACCTTTAAAAGCAACCGTATTCAAACTCCAGCGACGCTCACAACCTTCGAGATGCGAACTTGAGGTTTTGAGAATCTGCGGAAACTGATTTGGCCATGGTGTAGCAGGGTTTTTACCTACCGGTGGCTGAGGAAGAATTTCAATCTGAGTCACTTTTACAGCACCCTGACGTACCGAAGTCCCCACACAATCCGACCCTGTATCACCACCACCAATCACAAGTACATGCTTGTCTTTTGCATTGATGATTTTTTTCTCAGGTACTTCTTCACCCGTAAGCAGTTGGTTTTGCTGGCTGAGGAAATCCATTGCAAAATGAATTCCTTTCAGCTTACGCCCTTCGGGCTGAATATCGCGCGGCTGCCCGGCTCCGATAGCGATACAAACCGCATCAAAATTCTTCATTATTTCCGTTCCGGCAATATCTTTTCCAACTTCTACCCCTGTACGAAACTGAATACCTTCTTCAACCAGCAATGCCATACGGCGGTCGATGACATTTTTATTGAGTTTGAAATTCGGAATGCCATAACGCAACAACCCACCCAAACCTTTGTCTTTCTCAAACACAGTAACCGAATGTCCTTTACGGTTCAACTGCTGTGCAGCCGCCAATCCCGCAGGGCCCGATCCAATCACAGCCACTTTTTTGCCCGTACGGGTTTTCGGAGGCTGCGCTTTTATCATTCCTTCGATAAAAGCCACTTCGGTCACAGCCGCTTCGTTTTCGCGAATGGTTACAGGCGCATCCTGAAGTGCCAGCACACATGATTTTTCGCAGGGAGCCGGACAAATACGTCCGGTAAACTCAGGAAAGTTATTGGTTTCGTGAAGCACTTCGAGTCCTTCTTTCCATTTTCCCTTGTAGATAAGATCCTGCCATTCGGGCATTTTGTTGCCCAATGGACATGCCCAGTGACAAAACGGAATACCACAGTCCATACAACGTGAAGCCTGCAATTTGCGGTCTTCGCGGTTCAGCGTTTGTTCTACTTCGCCGAAATCGTTGATACGTTCGAAAACCGGTCTGTAGCCAGCTTCTTTACGCGCTATATTGATAAATGCTTTAGGATTTCCCATATGATTTGAAGAACCCTTTTTCCCTGAAGGGAAATGTCGGGTTCGTGTTTTTTAGTTTATAATTTTTCGTCTTATTATTTATTAATCAGGCTTTTCTTATTCCCCTTTAGGGGTTAGGGGTATCAATAATCCCTTTCCACCTGAGCAATTTTCTTATTAATAGCTTCCATTTTTTCTTCCTGAAGTACTTTTTTGTACTCAATGGGCACTACTTTTATAAACTTATCCACATATTCTTTCCAGTTGTCGAGAATACGTTTGGCAAGCTCACTTCCCGTATATTTATAGTGATTGGAAATCAGACCATGCAGTTCCTTGTTGTCAGCGCTGTCTTCCATTAACGAAAGCTCCACCATTTCCATATTACAGAAATAATCGAAATCGCCTGTTTCGTCGAGCACATAAGCTACACCACCACTCATACCGGCAGCAAAGTTACGGCCTGTTTTTCCGAGCACCACAGTACGGCCTCCGGTCATATATTCGCAGCAATGGTCGCCTGCACCTTCCACTACCGCGATGGCACCGGAATTACGCACACAGAATCGTTCGCCAACTACACCATTGATATAAACCTCGCCCGAAGTAGCTCCATATAGTATTGTATTTCCTGCAATAATATTTTCTTCAGGTTTAAAAGTACTTTCTTTGGGTGCTTTCACTACAATTTTACCACCTGAGAGTCCTTTACCCAAATAATCGTTTGATTCACCAACCAACTCGAAATAAACACCTTTACTCAGGAATGCACCAAAACTTTGTCCGGCCGAACCTTTAAAGTAAGCACGAATGGTATCTACCGGCAAACCGGCCTGACCATAACGTTTGGCGATTTCGCCCGAGAGCATTGCTCCCACAGCACGGTCGATATTGGTAATTTTCGAATGAATTTCCACCGGCATGCAAAGGTCAAGTGCAGGAAGCGATTTCTGAATCAATACCCGATCGAGCACTTTATCTATTTTATGATCCTGAGTTTTTGCATGACGAAGTACAGGATTTGCATCGCGGTTAGGCACATGCAGAATTTTTGTCAGATCAACTTTATTTGCTTTGGCATTTCCCTCAATTTTCCGGCGTTCGAGCAACTCGGCATGACCAATAATTTCGTCGAGCGACCTGAAACCGAGCTGCGCCAAATGTTCACGCACATCTTCGGCTAAGAAGCGGAAGAAATTCACCAGAAACTCATGCTTTCCTGTAAAATGCTTGCGCAGCTGAGCATCCTGGGTAGCAACCCCAACCGGACAAGTGTTCAGGTGGCATTTACGCATCATAATACAACCCAGCACCAGCAAAGCACTTGTGGCGAATCCGTATTCCTCTGCACCCAACATGGCTGAAATCACAATATCGCGACCTGTTTTGAGTTGTCCATCGGTTTGAAGTTTTACCTGACCACGTAGATTATTGAGCACAAGTGTCTGTTGCGTTTCTGCCAGACCAATTTCCACCGGAAGTCCGGCATGCTTGATCGAACTTGACGGACTTGCTCCTGTTCCACCTTCGGCACCCGAAATCAGAATCAGATCGGCTTTGGCTTTGGCCACACCTGCAGCAATTGTTCCGACACCAGTTTCCGACACCAGTTTCACACTAATAATGGCTTTCGGATTGATATTTTTCAAATCGTAGATCAGCTGAGCAAGGTCCTCGATGGAATAAATATCGTGGTGAGGCGGAGGTGAAATAAGCGAGATTCCGGGAATAGAGTGACGCGTTTTAGCGATAATTTTATCCACTTTATGTCCGGGCAACTGACCACCTTCGCCGGGTTTTGCACCCTGAGCAATTTTAATCTGAATTTCGTCGGCATTCACCAGATATTCAGCTGTCACACCAAAACGTCCCGAAGCCACCTGTTTGATAGCACTGCGGGTACTGAGTCCATCTTCGCGTTTTTTGTAACGTTCAGGATCTTCTCCACCTTCACCGGTATTGCTTCGTCCGCCAATCAGATTCATGGCAATAGCCATAGCTTCGTGCGCCTCGCGACTGATAGAACCGTAAGACATGGCTCCGGTTACAAAACGTTTCATAATATTTTCGGCAGGTTCGACTTCCGAAATATCAATCGGATTACGTTTGTAATCAATAATATCGCGAATAAAAATAAAGGAAGGTTTTTCGTCTACAATGCGGGCATATTCCTTATATTTTTCGTAACTATTTGTGCGTGTGGCAATTTGCAATCCGGCTATTGTTTCAGGATTCCAGGCATGCTGCTCACCATCGCGACGATATGCATAAAGTCCGAGATTGTAAAGTTGTTTCGGATCGCTTCCTTCTTCGGGGAAGAAAGCTTCTGTATGCGGAAGAATCACTTCATTGGCCACATCGTCAATATCTATACCACCAATTGAAGAAGAAATTCCTTTGAAATATTTATCGAGCAAAGAAGATGAAATGCCAATGGCTTCGAAAATATGTGCTCCGCGATAACTACGCAGTGTAGAATTACCCATTTTTGAAAGCACTTTCAGAAGTCCTTTATTTACAGCTTTTATGTAATGCTTCTTAGCTGTTTCATAATCCATCTGAATATCACCCGTTTTCACTTTGTCGTTGATAATAGCAAAAGCCATGTAAGGATTCACAGCATTGGCTCCAAACCCAAATAGCAGGGCAAAATGCATCACTTCACGTGGCTCGGCCGATTCCACTACAATGTCAATCTGCATACGTTTACGTTTCTGCACCAGATAAAGGTGAACAGCCGAAACTGCAAGCAACGAAGGTATTGGCGCATGCGTGGCATCCACGCCACGGTCGCTCAGCACAATGTAGTTTTTGCCATCGTCCACGGCTTTTTCCACCGACAGGCAAAGTTCCTGAATGGCCGACTCGAGACCTTTGGCTCCTTTGCGCGGGTCGAAAAGCATAGGCAGCGAAATGGTAGAGAAGCCTTTGTACTGAATATTGCTCAGTATATCGAATTGAGAGTTAGTCAATACCGGACTTTTCAGCTTCACCATTTTACAAATTTCCGGAGCTGCTTCGAGCAAATTTTGATGCACAGAGCCGATATAACCTGTAAGCGACATTACCAACTCTTCACGAATCGGGTCGATAGGTGGATTGGTAACCTGCGCAAATTGCTGACGGAAATAATTGAACAGACGCTGAGGTTTGTCTGAAAACACAGACAATGCCACATCATTTCCCATTGACGAAGTTGGCTCAGAACCATCATTCGCCATCGGAATAATCACCTTTTCCACATCTTCTTTCGAATAACCAAAGGCATGCAAAAGCACTTCATAGTCTTTCACATCATTTTTTACATTACGACCCGAAGATATTTCATCCAGGTTGATCAGATTTTTCTTGAGCCATTCGCGATACGGGAAAGCTTTGGCCAACCCTTCCTTCAGTTCACGATCGTAGAAGATCTGACCGTTTTCGGTATCCACCATCAACATTTTTCCCGGTTTCAGGCGACCTTTTTCTTTAATGCGCGCTGGTTCAATTTCTACTGTTCCGGTTTCTGATGCAATAATCATCAAATTATCGTGCGTCACAAGATATCGTGCAGGGCGAAGTCCGTTACGGTCGAGCATACCACCTGCATAACGTCCATCGCTGAAAAGCAGTGTTGCCGGACCATCCCATGGCTCCATAAAAGTACTGTGGTATTCGTAGAAGGCTTTCAGATCGTCGGAAATCGGATTCTTTGCATTCCAGCTTTCAGGCACGAGCATGGCCATTGCGTGTGGCAGACTTTTGCCTGACATTACAAGAAATTCGAGCACGTTATCGAGACTCGCACTGTCGCTCATTCCGGGTTGTACAATTGGATAAAGCTCCTGAAGGTTTCCAAGCTGATCGGATTTAAGCACACTTTCGCGCGACTCCATCCACTGACGGTTACCACGAATGGTGTTTATCTCACCATTGTGGCCCAGCAAACGGAAAGGCTGTGCCAAATCCCAGGTTGGGAAAGTATTGGTACTGAAACGTGAATGAACAAGCGCAATACCACTTGTGAAATTCGGATTCGATAAATCGGGATAATATTCGCGCAGCTGAAGTGAGGTAAGCATTCCCTTGTAAACCATCTGTTTACTGGAAAGACTTACAATATAAAAACTACGTTCTTTGGCAATATTGGATTTGAGTATGGCTTTTTCAATTTTCTTGCGTACCACATAAAGTTTCAGCTCAAGTTCCTGCTGACTGTTGGCTCCTGTTACAAAAATTTGCTTGATCTGAGGTTCGTTCGATGCTGAAATTTCACCCAGAATACTGCTATTGACAGGTACATCGCGTACTGCGAGCAGGGAAAGCCCTTCCTTTTCCACCTGTTCTTTAATTACATTAAGACAATGTTCGGCTTTGGAGCTATCTTTAGGTAAAAACACAAGACCTGTTCCGTAACGCCCTTTTGCAGGTACAGCTATTCCCTGAAGCAGTATAAATTCGTGTGGAATTTGTACGAGAATTCCGGCTCCATCTCCGGTTTTATTGTCAGCACTTTCGGCACCGCGGTGCACCATATTTTCGAGTACCTGAAGACCTTTGTCCACAATCTCGTGCGACTTTTCACCATAGAGATTAAGGATCAATCCTACACCGCAGGCATCATGTTCGTTTTGGAATGAATACAGCGATTGCTGCTCATATTCATCTGTGGGTAAATAACTTGTACTAAACATACCTTTTTTTTCTTTTTTATACCACAAATACCTGTATTTTAGATATTTATATTGATTTTAGTTTTATTGTTAAGAGCCAAAAATAGTGGGAAATCCAATCAAGGTTTTCCCACTTTCTTAATATAGTCAGAAGGTTGAATGAAAAACCTCTAAGAAATTACCGTATAAAGAGCAACTCTCTGTATTTAGGCAGCGTCCACATTTCATCATCCACAATGAGTTCGAGTTTATCCACGTGATAACGGATTACCTCAAAATAAGGGAGAACTTTGTCGTGATAAGCTACAGCTTTCTCGTATTCATGATCAATTTTATTAGCCACTTTACGTTCTTCAACCATTGCATCCACATTGGTTTTGATAGCAGTAAGGTGCAATGCAATTTCTTCGATCAGAGCCGAATTCATGCCGCCCAGTGTTTCAAATTTCTCAGGATAAATCTTTTTTATTTTTGATACATTATCCAGCAAAAGCGACTGATAACGGGTAGCTACAGGAATAATATGATTCAAACAAAGATCGCCTAATACACGTGCTTCAATCTGAATTTTCTTGGTATAAGTTTCCCATTTCACTTCGTTACGTGCATGAAGTTCTTTTTCGGTAAGTACACCTGTTTTTGCAAAGAGCTCCACACTCTGTTTGCTGGTGTAAGCTTTATAAATTTCAGGCACCGAAGTTTCGCAATCGAGACCACGTTTGTGAGCTTCAATTTTCCACTCTTCGCTGTAACCATTTCCGTCGAAACGAATAGGTTTCGAAATTTTAATATACTCTTTCAGTACTTCAAAAATAGCTTTGTCTTTGGTTGCACCGGCAGCAATTTTAGCATCCACCGACGTTTTAAACTCAATAAGCTGAGCAGCCATCGCAGCATTAAGGGCAATCATAGCCGACGAGCAGTTGGCCGACGAACCTACAGCGCGGAATTCGAAACGGTTTCCGGTAAAAGCAAAAGGCGAAGTACGGTTACGGTCGGTGTTGTCGAGCAACACTTCAGGTATATGAGCAATACCAAGACTCAGACGTTTTTTATCATCCATTACAATGGCTTCGTCGCTGGTACTGTTTTCGAGTTTGTCGAGCACTGCCGAAATCTGAGTTCCAAGGAAAGCCGATACAATAGCAGGAGGTGCTTCGTTGGCTCCGAGACGGTGCGCATTCTGAGCAGTCATAATCGAAGCTTTCAGCAAAGCATTGTTTTTGTATACAGCCATCAGCGAGTTTACCACAAAAGTGATAAACTGGAGATTTTCCTGTGGTGTTTTCCCTGGAGTAAACAAGCCCACGCCTGTGTTTGTACCAAGCGACCAGTTGTTATGTTTTCCCGAACCATTTACGCCTGCAAATGGTTTTTCGTGCATCAGCACTCGGAAACTATGACGACGGGCTACTTTGCGCATAAGCGACATAATCAGCAGGTTTTCGTCCACTGCCAGGTTAGTTTCACCAAAAATAGGCGCAAGTTCAAACTGATTTGGTGCAACCTCGTTGTGACGGGTTTTCAATGGAATACCATATTTGTAAGCCTCGAATTCAAGATCTTTCATAAAAGCAGCCACACGTGAGGGTACTGCACCAAAATAATGATCTTCGAGCTGCTGATTTTTTGCAGACTCATGTCCAAGTAAAGTGCGTCCGGTTAATAACAAGTCGGGACGTGTGGCATACAAACCTTCGTCGATAAGGAAATACTCCTGCTCCCAACCAAGATACGAATACACTTTCTTTACATTAGGATCGAAATACTGACATACAGCAGTAGCAGCTTTATCAACCGAGTTGAGTGCTTTCAGCAAAGGCGCCTTCAGGTCGAGCAACTCACCTGTATACGAAATAAAAATGGTTGGAATACAAAGTGTGTCTTCAATCACAAAAGCAGGCGACGAAGGATCCCAGGCTGTATAACCACGGGCTTCGAAAGTACTGCGGATACCACCATTGGGAAACGAAGAAGCATCGGGCTCGGCCTGAGCAAGTAACTTTCCGGAAAAATCTTCAATTACATCTTCGCCGGGACCGTTTTCATAATCAATAAACGAGTCATGTTTTTCTGCAGTACCATCAGTTAATGGTTGAAACCAATGCGTATAATGTGTGGCACCAAGCTCCATAGCCCAACGACGCATACCGGCAGCCACATGGTCGGCAATTCCGCGCTCGAGAGTTTGTCCATTGTCAACAGCATTTTGGATAGCCTTCATAGTGTCTTTCGACAGGTATTTGGCCATTGCCTTACGGTTAAACACATATTTCCCGTAATATTCGGGAACTCGTTGTTTGGGTGCTTCTACGCACAATGCTTTTTTCTTGAAAGCTTCCTCTACGGCTTTAAATCTTAATACTGATGACATAATTCTAATATTAATTGAATTTTATATTACTATTTTTACCTTAATAAAACTATTTCTTACTTTTTGATATTCTATGACTGCAAAATTAAATAAAATGTCAGAAGATATATTGTCAAACACTTTGTTTTTTATAAAAACAACCCACAAGTTTCAAATCAACACAACCAAACACACTTTTCTAACAAAACAAAATCAAAACACCCATTTTGACTTCAAATTGATATTTTAATCAAAATTACATGTTCAAAAAAATGTACCATTCTATCAAAAGACACAAAAATGATTACAAAAGTAATTAAAATGATTTGTATTTCTGACAGAAAACATGAATCAACCCTGATAAGTTTACAATCTGTAGCCAAAGTTCAAAAAAAACTGCAGCCCCTGTGGAGAGGCTGCAGTAGGAGATCATCACAACAAGTTCGTTATTTTACAACTTTCACTGTTGTTGTGATATTATTTTCCGACATTCTGATCACATAAACGCCTACAGGCAATTCTGCATTGAATGTATATTGATTCTGTCCTTTAGCCACATTAGTACTTACTTTTGCAAGCTCAACACCCTGAATGTTATAAATTGCCAATTCAGCTATACCAACAGCATTTGCGTCGAAATTAGCTACCACAAGTCCGTTCTGAACAAATGCATTTAATTTCGAACTACTTCTCAATGAAGATACTGAAGTAGTTGTACCTACTTTGAAAAGTTCCCAGTTATCAATATAAGCAACTTTACCTGTTGAACCGCCATCCACATTGTTGAACGAGAAGAAATTAGTAGTTGGAGCAGCACCTGTTGTAAATGTTTGGTCGATCAACACCCATTCGTCGTTCGATTGAGCAATACTGATTGTAACATCAGGATTTGCTCCTTTTGCATAGAATGCAAATGTACCATCTACTGATTTCACCATTGCACGCACACGATATGTAGAATTTGCCTCCCATGCAATTCCATTCACATCTAAAGCTGCGCCATCAGGCCAGGTATTTGTGGTTGCTTCAAATTTCACTGCAGCTGCACCACAATAAGCTTCGGCACCATACACAATTGATTTCAAACCCCAACCAGCAAATGGAGCCAGACTATTCAAGTATGGATTAGGAATCAAGTTCGGGCTTCCCATTGGAATAAAACATGTTGCATCGGCTGAGCCAATTACATTTACTTCCTGAATTACAGCACCACTTGTTACAGTAATTTTTGCATTCATGATAGCAGTAGCGTTGTCATAAGTAGCAGTTACAGTAGCACCGGCAGCTACTTCAGCAGGAGTTAGAGAGGTTTTATCCAAAGTAATTCCGGCAGGAGCTGTAAGCGTTGCATTTGCCGTAAGATTCCCACCACTTACTGTAAATGTTTTGGTAAGATTCAACGCATCAAAGAATAAACTTTCAGGTGCTAATACAAGGTATGGCGATCCATCGCTAATATACGACAAACGGAAATTATCAGTTGCTACATAGTTACCACCATTTACAACTTCGTAACCAATTTCAAGTTGATTGTTAGTCACAGTTACTGTTACAGTATAATCATTTGGTGCAAAAACTTCAGCTTTTACATCATTTGCAAACACAAAAGCACCACCGGTAGTATTTGGTTCATTCAATGCACCAGCAGTAAGTTTGTAAATACCATTAGGAAGATCAATAATTTTTTGAGAAATTTTCAAACCTGTCCAGTTTCCGGAGCTTTTCCATTTTTCAATATAATAGTTTCCGGCTTTGAATGGAAATGAAGTATTATTCTGAGAAACAAGTGGACCAACATTCGTCCAACCGTTAAAGGTTGATTGATTGTTTGCTGTAGCAGTTTCAAAACTTGGATTTACTATCAACGAAGTGATATCGTATGGTAAAGTTGTCCAGGTACTAGCTCTTTGTTGAATCAAAATAGCACTATTAACTTTTGATATTGCAGCATTCAGAGCGGCTTCTTGCTCAACAACTTGTGCCAACGTAGCACTTGCATTATCATATACAGCCTGAGCAGCTGTTATAGCAGCATCCAGATCAGCATAAACTGTTGATGTGCCAACTGGTTGTGGATTTGCCTTCATTGTATTTGCCTGTGATAACAGAGCTTCTAACCCGGTTTTATCAACTACATCTTTTCTGAATATTTTTACATTATCAAAGAAAATTCTTCCTACACTAGCAGAACCTGAATTAGGAGAACTAATACCAACCTGAACTTTTCCAACAGTAGGAGCAGTTACTTTAAAATTTGCGGTTTGAGTAGTTTCCCATACATTCAGAGCAAATGAAGTTTTATTAGATATTACAGAAGTTCCTGAATTTGGCACCCAGCCCACAAGACTATTATCCGCAGCATTAGGTCCTGAATTATAAGTTGTATATTCAATGTAATATTCACCTACCGGCAAAGTTATTTCCTGATAGTAAGTAATCGTTGCACTCCATGCAGCAGAGATTCCAAGCGCACCAACGCTAGGGACGCTACCTGGTCCTTGAGCTGGAATAAATCCGGTTGTACCCGAAAGATTTAACGAACCAGCATATCCATACTCGAAAGTGGCCGCTGCTGAATTGTCTCCGATCTGTCCTTTTGTCCAGCCTTCAACGACTTTTACATTTGCTCCGCCATTGGCCGAGCCAAGATTTGCTGCAGCATCGGCTGCCTTGAAGTTACAATTAGTATCAAAGCCCGCATTTGTAAGATAGGTGGCAGTGACATCAGTTACCTGAGCAGCTAAACCTCCCCAAATGGCTAAGAATGCCATAATTAATAAGTAAGTTTTTTTCATGATAATTAAATTTAAATGATAAGTAATTTTTTAAGTGTATTACGAACACAAATATAAAGGGAATAAAAACGGTCGATGTAGAAAAAATGGTCAAATAGGTGGAACACCACTTTAAGGCATACTTTTAAAGAGGATGTCTGAATTTAGCGAATGGAAAAATGTACACATACAACCAAAAATCCCCATAGGCCTATACCTGTGGGGATTTTGAGTTAGTATCAACTATATTCATTTCAAAAAAGATCTATTTCAGCATAACAACTTTTTTCGTTTTATCCCGAAAAATGATCTCCACACTACTTCCATCGTCGGCCACTTTTACTCTTTTTACGGGAAGTATCGATTTTGTTTTCCACTTCTCACCCGATTTTTTCCACAGCTGTAACGTTACGTAAATTTTCCAGTTTTTCTCATCTGTATCAAAAGTATCATAAGCATTGATCACAGCACTTGCATTGCTTTGGGGATGCAAACCTGCAGCATGTACAAATTGCATTTCGCCCCATTGCTTCCAGGGAATCATGGCAAGCTGATATTGTCCGTTGTCGATAGTTTTTACACGATGCGGGCCATGATCCCATGTGCGGTCACGCATGGGTTTTGCAAAGTGAGGAAGCGCATAATGCCCCAGACGCACTTCGAACTTTTCAGTTGCCGCATCGGTTTTATCGTAATAAATTTTATCCACGCGCAGAATGCCATCGGGTAAAGTGATATCAGCCAGCTTAAATTTAAGATTTCTGTTGGTTTCCAACTCCGCATCGCGATAATAAACACCATCCTCAAAGCCCTTGAAAGTATATAGTCGTAAAGCTTCCCATTCGCCTTTTTTATTCTTCACCACATAATTCATGGCCACCTCTCCCCTTTTGCCATCGGCCTGCCACGGGAAAGCTGTATTGTACGCCAAGCGGTTGTAGTTCTCCGTACTACGGAATTTTTGCCAGTCACCGGCCACTGTTTCGTGACACCACGAGCGAACTTCGGAAGCGCCAATGTTTGGGTAGTTTGTAGTCAGCAAATCCGATCCAGGCTGAAATTTATTATACACTTTTCCTTTCTGAAGATCTTTTTCCCACGCTCCTTCATTTTCTTTTTCGTTCCAGAAGGGATGATTTGCAGGAACCAGCAAACCGAGAAATATTTTACCGCCCCAATACACACTGCCACGACAACTGTACATTTGTGTTGCCGGTTCGAAAGGACCATAAAACCCAAGGGTAGGTACGCCATCCTGCATAAAATCAGGATGTGTAAAAAACTGCAGAATGGTGGAAGAAGCAATTCGCCTCATCCAACCCCAGTTGGTATTCTGATCTTTTTCGAAAGCCATAAGCGGAAACACAGTTGCTGCAGCATAACGGTATGAGATGCTCCGACCCCACATATTCATTTTACCATCGCGTGCGAACAAATAAGAATAATTATCTTCGAGATCGGCAAAATATTCACGGAATTTCGTAGCCTGCGCAGGGAAAAAGTCACCGTAATATTCAGCCCACAAAATACCATACATCTGAAAAGCCCACATACTGTAGTAATCGTAGGCCGGACTGTCGTTGTACCAGCCATAGCCACGATAATGCTTCAGCGATTTATCGAGATATTCCTGCAAGAGCTTGTCATTTACTTCGTATCCCTGTTTTTTAAAAAAGCTCAACACAAAAATATTGAAAAACTTCCAGTTCGAATCCACTGTAGGACCATCGCCATAACTAATCATGAGCACAGCCAGCGAATCTTTTTGAGCTTTTGTAAGCGGCTCCCAAAGCACATCGGGCGCGGCCGACATGGAAATGGCCAACGCACCAAATTCCACCAGATTCTGGCTCGGACCACCATTGCGTGCACGATGTTTTATATACGATTCACTTTCGGGGCGAAACAAATTACAAATCTGATGACGATAATAATCGGCCACCTTTATATTATTAAGCACTAAATCAGGATTTTCCTTTAGCAGTGGCGCTGCCACAAAAAGCGTACGGCTCAGCCCTTCGAGTTTTTCGGTAGGCACCTGTCCTGCATTTCGCGGATAAGTAATTTCGTGCTGCTTGGGAAATTTCATTGCATCGTCGAGCGAATGAATATAGCCAAAAGCCCCTTCGAGCATATAAGTAGCTGCATCTTTCCAGTGCTCACGGGCCATTCCGGTGTACGGACTGGTTTTAAAATCCGGATTTTGCAACTTAAACACCGATTTTCCGACCGGCTCAGCAGCCAATTCATTATTCCCGAAAAAACTCAGTCCGCATGACAATAAAATGGCGACAATAAATTCTTTTTTTACCCTCATTGATATATCATTTTAAAAGATAATAATTAACCAAGCAAAGATACTACTTTCAATTTTTCATACATACAAAAAACATGTCAATTTGGTAGAAAAATTGTGTTTGTCATTTTTCAGAATTATTTATTTTTGACTACATGGGACGCAATGTTTTTAGTTTTGACGAAAATACGCCAGTACTAGTCAAAAAATCGGTTTCAGGTTTTTTATATAAAGCATATAAAGAGCAAACAGGTAGCATATTAAATAATAAAAAAGGCATATCATTATTTAAAGATAATCTTTTCATAAAGATATTCGATATTAATAATGATATGGGATATAATTGGGATAAGTATGGAATATCCTTGGGATATCCTTGGAAAAACTATATATATGCAGCCTATATGATACGGCTATGCCGAACGTTTGATAGATATATTTACAAAGAGGAAACAGGCATGAAAAATGTCGAAAGTAACTGGGTTTATCGTAAACAAAAAATCAGTTTTTTTTCAGTTTAACACGGATTTATGACAGAGTATATACTTCACTTTGTTCGATACGATTACGCAACAAAAGCGCGGGGAAGTAAATAATGTCGTAATTTATTTGGCTTTTATTTGAAATGATTGTAAATTTGCACAAAATTTCAAATAGTGTGCAAATACCTGTCACGACTATATTATAAGGTAAAAAAAGATTTTAAGAATGATTGTAAAACAAACTATGAGAGGCTTTCTGAGCCTTACCGCGCATCCAACGGGCTGCGAACAAAATGTACTGAACCAGATTGAGTACGTAAAAGCGAAAGGAAAAGTGAGTGGTCCGAAAAAAGTGCTTGTAATTGGCGCATCTACGGGTTTTGGATTGGCTTCGCGCATTACAGCGGCTTATGCATCGGATGCAGCCACTATTGCTGTATTTTTCGAAAAAGAGCCACAAGCCGGAAAAACAGCTTCGGCCGGTTGGTACAATAGCGCAGCATTCAGCAAAGCAGCCAAAAACGATGGTCTTTATGCTAAAAACATCAATGGCGATGCCTTTTCGGACGAAATAAAACAAAAAACAATAGCACTTATAAAAGCCGATTTAGGTCAGGTGGATATGATTGTATACAGTTTGGCTTCGCCTGTGCGCATGCATCCTGTCACAGGAGTATTGCACCGCTCCACACTGAAACCAATTGGTATTGACTACAGCAACAAAACGGTTGACTTTCACACGGGCAAGGTGAGTGAAGTAAACATTGAAGCCGCTACCGACGAGGACATTACCAACACAGAAGCCGTAATGGGCGGCGAAGACTGGGAAATGTGGATCGATGCACTGAACGCAGCCGGCGTACTTGCCGACAATCTGATCACACTGGCATATTCCTACACAGGACCATCGATTACCGAACCAATCTACCGCAAAGGCACCATTGGTCGTGCCAAAGATCATTTGGAAAAAACAGCTTATAAAATTACTGAAAAGCTCAGTAGTAAAGGTGGAAAAGCTTACGTTTCGGTCAACAAAGCATTGGTAACACAAGCAAGTGCGGCCATTCCGGTTATTCCACTATACATTTCAATTTTGTTTAAGGTAATGAAAGAAAAGGGATTGCACGAAGGTTGCATTGAGCAGATTCAGCGACTATTTGCCGAAAAACTTTACAATTCACAACAGGTCGTACCCCTCGACGAAGCCGGACGTATCCGCATCGACGATTGGGAAATGCGTCCCGATGTACAGGAAGAAGTGAGTCAACTCTGGGAAAATGTGAGCACAGAAAACATAAGCAAAACTGCCGACCTGAAAACTTACAGCAAAGAATTTAAAAAACTTTTTGGCTTCGGATTTAAAAATGTGGATTACCACGCAGAAGTAAATGAGCTCGTAGAAATTGAAGGGCTGATATAATAATAAAGAAGGTTTATCAAAAGCAAGTGTTACTAAACTTACAAATTATAAAAACTTTTTCGTTTCTGCCCCTAATCCCCTAAAGGGGACTTAGTGCGTGCAACGTAATTTCTTTATTTGCACAATGTCACAGCCTCCTTTAGGGGGTTGAGGGCAGAAAAATCTCAGCAACCCCATCGGTTTTTTAATACGCTGTCTTTCATTTTACAGACACCAAAGTACTGCACTCCTACTCATCCTACCTCTGACAAGAAAGCTTCGAATCAGTCAATCTGAATTTACATATTTGAAAACACAAAAAAAAGGTTGTACACAATTGTACAACCTTTTTTTGTGGGCGTTGACGGATTCGAACCGCCGACCCTCTGCTTGTAAGGCAGATGCTCTGAACCAGCTGAGCTAAACGCCCGTAATGTTTAAAATTAAAAAAAAAATCGGTGTGGGCGTTGACGGATTCGAACCGCCGACCCTCTGCTTGTAAGGCAGATGCTCTGAACCAGCTGAGCTAAACGCCCGATTTTGTTGTAGTGCCTTTCTCCAAAAGCGTTGCAAAGATACTGCTTTTTTTATTTCCGACAAGTGTTTTCAAAAAATAATTATCATTCATTTTCCACAAAAAAATCTTTGTGCTTGTGAGTGAGATATTTTGCTTACAAAAAAAAATTATATTCGTTACACACAGTTGTCATTTGCATTACATCAAAACCATACATACGAATTCCCGTACGCTATAAAAGAAAACAGAACTACTTCATCCAGAGATATTTTATCGTTTCAACTTATTTCCGTACCTTTGCAGCCGAAATGTTTGCACCCACAACCATACTTTGTGAAAAGTGTGATTGACACAGATAAATGGAATGTAAATATCTAATTTTAATAGATATAAATTAAAAACAATGGGAAATATTGTAGCAATTGTAGGTCGCCCGAACGTAGGAAAATCGACCTTATTTAACAGGCTCACCAAAAGCAGAAGAGCCATAGTAAACGAACAAGCCGGCACCACACGCGACCGTCAGTACGGAAAAAGCGAATGGGAAGGCCGCGAATTTTCGGTTATCGACACCGGAGGCTGGGTGATTAACTCGAATGACATATTCGAAGAGCAAATCAAGCATCACGTAAAACTGGCCATCGAAGAGGCTGATGTAATTCTTTTTCTAGTAGATATACAGAATGGAATTACCGACTACGACCTCGAAGTAGCGCAAATCCTGCGCGGAAGTAAAAAACCTGTATTACTTGCATCGAACAAGGCTGACACGCATGAGTGGCAATACAATGCAGCCGAGTTTTATAAATTAGGACTTGGCGAACCGCTTGTGGTATCGGCCATCAATGGTTTGGGCACTGGTGATCTACTCGACAAGATTCTGACATACTTTCATCCCGACAGTGCAGATGAAATGGATGATGAACTGCCACGCTTCGCCGTAGTAGGCCGTCCGAATGCCGGAAAATCCTCGCTGATCAATGCCTTTATTGGCGAAGAGCGCACCATTGTAACCGATATTGCAGGAACAACCCGCGATACTATTTACACCCGATTCAACAAATTCGGACACGATTTTTATCTGGTGGACACTGCCGGAATACGTAAAAAAGCAAAAGTAAACGAAGATATTGAGTATTACTCGGTGGTTCGCTCTATCAGAGCCATCGAAAACTCGGATGTTTGTATTCTGATGATTGATGCCACACGCGGACTCGAAAGTCAGGATTTGAATATTTTCTCGCTTATTCAGAAAAACCGCAAAGGTCTTGTAGTTTGTGTAAACAAATGGGATTTAGTTGAGAATAAAGAAACAAACGATGTAAAAAACATTGAGAAAAGCATTCGTGAGCGACTTGCTCCATTTGTGGATTTCCCGATTATATTCACTTCGGCTACAACCAAACAACGTATTCTGAAAGTAATCGAAACAGCTTCGGCTGTGTACGAAAATAAATTCAGAAAAATACCAACTGCCAAGTTAAATGAATACTTATTGCCTGTAATTGAAAATTATCCTCCTCCGGCAATTAAAGGTAAATACATAAAAATCAAATATATTACGCAGTTACCAAACACACAGATACCTACTTTTGTGTTTTTTGCAAACCTGCCACAATATGTAAAAGAACCTTATCGTCGTTTTCTGGAGAATAAAATCCGTGCGAAATACGATTTTACCGGTACGCCAATGCACATATTTATACGTCAGAAATAATCATCGCACTTTACTAAATAAAAACACATTATGGACCAACAGGACAATCAGCTCAATATTCAACTCTCGGAAGAAGTTGCAGAAGGAACATATTCAAATCTGGCTATTATTTCTCACTCCACATCCGAATTTGTGG
The DNA here is from genome assembly GCA_034004015.1 of Paludibacter sp. Lineage (GTDB taxonomy): Bacteria > Bacteroidota > Bacteroidia > Bacteroidales > Paludibacteraceae > Paludibacter. Next base: position 17,020 of record JAVEXN010000014.1, on the reverse strand, counting down.
TGGATTTTATCCGTATTATGCCGGGAACACCCAAAGCAAATGTAAAATCGAGAATCATTCTGACCCCCGAACATGCCAAGCGATTACTGTTTGCGCTACAGGAAAATGTAGCCAAATACGAAGCACAGCACGGAAAAATCAAAATCCCTGACAATCCTTTTGTCCCACCGGTTCCAATGGGTTTCGGAGGTGGCGAAGCATAAATTGAAAAGAGGCTGTTTCAAAAGTATGCTTGAATAATTTTAAAGTCACAAATTGTAATAACTTTTTGTTTTTGCCCCTAAATCCCCTAAAGGGGACTTAGTTTGTGCAACGTAATTACCTTATTTGCACAATGTCACAGCCCCCTTTAGGGGGTTGGGGGCAGTTGAAAGTACCGATTTGTAAGTTTTAGTTTTCTTAGCTTTTGAAACAGCCTCTTTTTTTATACTCTTTTCTTTTTATACAATCTTCCCTGCCAGGTATTACGGCGAATAAGTTCCTTTTCCACCTTCATAATAAACTCAAAATTCTTGAGTTTCCAGTCGGGTGCAATCAGAAATGCGGGTGGCGATTGCGAAACCATACGCTCGATGGCGATTTTCGGATTCAGCCGTTCAATAAAGTCAATCACCAAATCGATATATTCGTCGGCCGTATACAGATGAAACCATTCCGGATGCTCAGCAAACTGATGCGCCATTTTGGTTTTCTTTACCAGCTGCAACTGATGTAACTTCAGCGCCGTAAGAGGCAGTTCAGAAACGCGATCGGCATGCGAAAGTATTTTCTGACGATTCTCGCCCGGCAAACCCAATATTAAATGTGCACCTGTACGAATTCCACGGGCAGCCGTGGCTTTGATAGCATCCACAGCACAGGCATAATCGTGTCCGCGATTGATAAATTCAAGCGTGCGGTCGTCGGTCGATTCTATACCATACTCAATCATCACATAACAGCGCTTCGACAATTCAGCAAAATAATCCAGTATTTCATCGTTCACACAGTCGGGTCGCGTACCCACCACAATCCCCACCACCTTTGGATGCTGCAAAGCCTCTTCGTAAATAGCTTTCAGCTTATCAATAGCATCGTAAGTATTGGTGTACGACTGAAAATATGCAAGATAAATCTGGCTTTCGTATTTGTGATGAAAAAACTGCACACCTTCTTCAATTTGCTGCGTAATACTTTTGGTGGGTGTGCAATATTCCGGACTAAAAGTCTGATTATTACAATATGTACAGCCACCAATTCCGCGTGATCCATCGCGGTTAGGACAGGTAAATCCTGCATTCACAGATATTTTCTGCACCCTTTCGCTGAATTCACTTTTCAACACCTGATTGTAATTCAGATATCGGTTTTCTTTATTTTGATCTATAATAAACATCGTTATTTGTTTTTTTGTTTTTTTGTGTTTCAGGGTTTCAAGTTTCTAGGTTTCAGAGTTTCGTGTTTCGTATTTTGGGTTAATTGGATGATTAGTCAATCAGTCAATTGGTTTGTTATCATAGTCGGTAGTATTAAATAGTAAATAGTAAATGAATAAATTGTCAATTATCAATTATGCATTGTCAACTGCTTGTTTAATCAACCATTGCACCCGCTTTCCGTTTTCGTCCGACAAGATAAATTCCGGCCAAAACAACTGCGCCACCTGCAATTTCGGTAAAAGTAAGTACTTCGCCAAGCACAGGCACCGAAAAAATGGCAGTAAAAACCGTCTGACTCAGCAAACCCACCGAGGCTACTGTCGGTTTTATGTGACCGAGCGCCTGATTAATGGCCAGCCAACCTAACACTTGTGGCACCAGACCAAGTGCAGCCAGATACCACCAGGTATGTGTTTCGAAACCCGTAAGCTGCGCACCTGAAATGAAAGCAATTATTGCCAGCACAATAGTGCTCGACAACATTGAAATGGCAGTAAAACTAAAAGTATCCAGGGTATTACGACCTTTTCGCACCGTGAGCAGATAAGCGCCATAAAATGCACTTGCAGCAATGGCCAGCAAACTTCCGGTATTAAGTTTTGCCTGCATTATATCCTCGAAACCCACAATCAGCACTACTCCAACCAGCGAAAGCGCCGTTCCCCACCAGAATATTTTTCCGGGCTTTTCCTTCATAAACATTAAAGCTCCGAGTCCGACCCACACAGGCGCAAGGTTGGCCAGCAAAGTGGAAATAGTTGCTTTCGATAGCATTATAGAGGTATTCCAAAGGGCAATGTCGGCAGCAAAAAGCACTCCGCAAATTACAGCTATCAAAACGCCGAATTTGTCGGTGACAGGCTTGCGAAAATACAGCCACACAGGAATAATGCCGATTGTGCCGAAAAACATTCGGTAGAAACCTGAGCTCACACCACTTACTCCGGCAAGTTTCACCAGAATGGCAGACCACGAGATACAAAACACTCCGAAGAAAAGTAAAAAGTAATGCAGCCAGGAACTGTTTTTATTCATTTATTGGGTAAATTTTTTCTGAAAACGAATGCAAAAGTAATTATTTTTCAAAGCATCCCGTTTCACAGTCAGAACTGATAACAGTATTTTTACAAAAAAGGTTTTACTGCTGAATGCACAAATTCATCTGTAAAGCTTTTAAAAAAGGCTATCCCTGTAGTAAACAAGGATAGCCTGCACAATAAAACCAACAGAAAATAAAAAATTTATTCGAACGTAAGCTTTTCAACCTCTTTCCAGTTCACAACTTTCCAGAAGGATTTGATATATGCAGCACGTTTCGACTGATATTTGAGGTAATATGCATGTTCCCAAACGTCGAGTGCAAGTACAGGTTTGCCTTTTTCTTTCACTTCCTTCATCAAAGGGTTATCCTGATTGGGAGTAGATACGATACTGAGTTTTCCTTTTTTATCCACCAAAAGCCATGCCCAGCCCGATCCGAAACGTGTGGTGGCAGCCTTTTCAAATTCAGCTTTAAATTTATCAACACTGCCAAAAGCTTCGGTAATTTTTTTCTCCAAACGTGCCGACATGGGCGAAGTTCCTTCGGGAGCAAGTAATGTCCAGAAAAGTGAATGGTTGTAATGACCGCCACCATTATTTCTCACAGCTGTACGAATATCGGCAGGTAAAGCCTTGATATTTGAGATCAGCGAATTCAAATCTTTAGTTTGTAGCTTCGGATATTTCGAAAGCGCATTATTCAGATTATTGACATAAGCAGCGTGATGATTATTCAGGTGAATGTACATGGTAGTGCTGTCAATATAAGGCTCGAGTGCACCATAACCAAATCCTAAAGCGGGTACTGTGAATTGTGCGGAGGCAAACATTGCTGCCAGCCAGACTGCGATTGTAACTATTATTTGTTTCATTTTTGTTTAAATGTTTAGATATTCAGGATTAGTAAATTTTAGTTCGTTATTGAGATAACAAGCCTGCGAAAACTTTGTTCAAATCAGGAAAGTGGATTTTGGCACATAAAAACCAAGAAAACGCTCAGAAAATTTCACATCAACAACTTTAGCTTGTCATTTTTTTTGTCGTTTTAACCTTTAATTTGTACTTTTCAGAGAGTTTGTACGTTATAGTTTTCAGGAAAAATTTAGAATCTACAGTCGCTTAAATACTTATTGCGCCAATGGCGGAAAATAAGTATATTTGCGGGTTAAATTAAGACTTTTCAAATGATTGACTATATAAAAGGTGAAATTGCGGAGCTAACTCCTGCCACAGTGATTATAGAAACAGCCGGAGTGGGCTATTGCATCCACATCAGCTTGCCTACATTTTCGGTGCTTCAGGGTCGTAAAGAAGCCAAACTATTTGTGTACGAAGTAATTCGCGAAGATGCACATTTGCTTTACGGCTTTACCAATCAGGCTGAGCGACAGTTATTTCTGTTGCTTATTTCGGTGTCGGGTGTGGGTGCCAATACTGCCCGTATGATTATGTCGTCGTATTCGGCAGCCGAAATACAGGAAATGATAGCCACCGGCAATGTAACCGCTCTGAACGCCATAAAAGGCATAGGGGCAAAAACAGCTCAACGCATTATTGTCGATCTGAAAGATAAAATAATGAAAGTGGCAGGCATGGAAAATAATGACCTGCAACTATTTGCCTCCGCTACCAGCCCTGTAAAGGACGAAGCAGTATCGGCGCTTGTGATGCTTGGCTTTGCAGCCAATGCTTCGCAAAAAGTGATCGACAGTATTCTCAAAAAAGAACCAACATTAAAAGTGGAACAACTTATAAAACTTGCGCTTAAAATGCTTTGATAATAAAACGCTGTTTTTGTAAAAACCTGAGCATTTACTTACATACGAAAAATTACGAATCAACATTTTCATTCGTTCAGAATTAAAACACTGCTGTACCGACTTTTTTATGCTAAATATTAAAAGAATAATTCCCTTTCTGATTTTATCCATCATCCTTGCAGGATCGGCTTTTGCCATCAATTCAGTATTGGAAATGCACGAACCGAATGTGACACAGGAATTTGCTGTGCCTGCCCCACCCGATTCAGTGCCCGTATTTCGTCAGAAAAGTTTCGAGCACAATACCGCAGCCGACCTGAGCACCAGCTATCCGCTCGAAAAAAGTCAGCCCGAAAATATAAAATCGGTAGTGGAATACGATCCCGCTACAGGAAACTATGTATTCAAAACCTATGCAGGAAGCATGGAAATTGCCACGCCGTTTATGATGACAGGCGAAGAATACAATAATTTTTCGGCTAAAAGGGAAATGCAGGATTACTGGAAAGAAAAAAACGCTTCAGCCCCGGTCAACAACGAAGATAAGTTTTCGGTATCCGATATGAAATTCAACATTGGACCGGCCGATAAAGTATTTGGCCCGGGTGGTGTGCAGATTAAAACGCAGGGCTCGTCGGAAATCATTCTGGGCGTAAAACACAACCGCGTTGAAAATCCGGCACTTACCGAACGTCAACGATCGAATTTCGTGCCTCAGTTCGATATGAAAATACAGTTGAACGTAAACGGTTCGGTGGGCGACAAGGTGAACTTCGGAATGAATTACAACACCGAATCGTCGTTCGAATTCGACCAGCAAATGGTGAAACTGGCTTACAAAGGCAAGGAAGACGATATTATCAAAAACATACAGGCCGGTAATGTGAGCATGCAACTCAATAGTTCGCTCATCAGTGGAAGCACAGCTCTTTTCGGGATAAAAACTGACCTGCAATTTGGCAAACTCAGTATTTCGGCAGTGGCTTCGCAACAGGAATCGGAAACAAAAACCGTAAGTTCCAAAGGCGGCGCGCAAACTACCGAATTTGAGGTGAATGCGGACAACTACGACGAAAACCGTCACTTTTTTATAGGTCACTTCTTCCGCGAAAATTTTGAAAGTTCAGTAAGCAAATTACCTGTGATTACCTCTGGGGTCACTGTCAACCGTGTGGAAGTATGGATTACTAACAAAAGAGCAAATTACGATCAGGCGCGTAACATTGTGGCTTTTATGGACCTGGGTGAAGCCGATAGAATCGATAATTCGCACTGGACAAAAAATCCGGCAATGACTATCCCATCCAACAATGCCAACTCACTTTACACCGAAATTACCGGAGTACCCAATGTCAGAAATATTCAAATGACCAATTCGGTGCTGAACGATAATTTTGGCTCGTTTGGCGTTTCGGGTGGCGAGGATTACGAAAAGATTGAAAGTGCCCGCAAACTCGACCCGTCAGAATATACGCTAAACAGCGACCTCGGTATCATATCGTTGAAGTCGGCACTAAACCCCGACGAAATTCTCGGGGTGGCTTACGAATACAATTACAGAGGTAAAATATATCAGGTAGGTGAATTTTCAACCGATCCTATCGAAGCTCCGAATGCCCTTGTTGTAAAATTGCTGAAAGGGACCACACAGTCGCCTCAGCTGGCTATTTGGGATTTGATGCTCAAAAACGTGTACTATCTCGGATCAATGCAAATACAAAAGGATAATTTCAATCTGCGCATTGTATATCGCAACGACTCGGTTGGTACCGACATGCAATATCTGACCGAAGGTGGTCCGGATGTAAAAAACAAACTGTTGCTCAGGGTTATGAATCTCGACAGACTCGATGTAAAAAACAACGAGAATGCAGATGGAATTTTCGACTATATCGAAGGCATTACTGCCTTGTCGTCGTCAGGACGCATTATGTTTCCTGTGCTCGAACCATTTGGCAAACATTTAAAGGAAAAATTCGGACCCGGATTCGAAACTGTGGCCGACAAATACATTTTTCAGGAACTGTACGATTCGACACTTGTGGTCGCTCAGGAATTGAGCGAAAAAAACAAGTTCCGTTTGGTCGGCGAATATAAATCATCGGGCGGTTCTGAAATCAGACTGAATGCCATGAATGTGCCACGCGGCTCGGTGACAGTGACAGCCGGAGGTGCCACACTTACCGAAAATGTGGATTATACCGTTGATTATACTATGGGAACCGTAAACATTCTGAATCAATCGATTCTCGAATCGGGCACCAATATCGACGTAAAACTCGAAAACCAGTCGATGTTCAGCATGCAGCGCAAATCGCTTGTTGGCACACATCTCGAATATCAGTTCAGTAAAGATTTCAGCATTGGCGGTACTATCATGCATTTGTCGGAAAAACCACTGACTACCAAAGTGAATACAGGCAACGAACCAATTTCAAATACCATATGGGGGCTGAATACTTCGTGGCGTACCGAATCGCAATGGCTTACAAACATGCTCGACAAACTGCCTTTTGTAAATGCTACAAAACCATCGACCATTGCGCTGAATGCCGAGTTTGCTCAGCTTATTCCGGGGCATTCAAAAATTGTGGGACGTCAGGGAATGGCGTATCTCGACGACTTCGAATCGACAAAAACAACCATCGACATTCATTACCCGGTAAACTGGTACCTCGCTTCTACTCCATTCAATCCTGACCCGAATCCGGGCGATGCACATTTTCCTGAAGCAGCGTTTCAGGGCATTGATTATGGCAAAAACAGATCTTTGCTTTCGTGGTATTATGTGGATCAGATTCTGAATTCACTCAACCCCGGACGATCGACGCCTATCAACCTGCGAAACAATGTGGAATCGCAATCGAACCATTACACCCGCGATGTCCTTATCAAGGAAGTTTTCCCGAACCGCAGTCAGCTGCTCACCGAAAGAGCATTACTTACTGTTATGAACCTTTCGTACTATCCAACCGAACGTGGACCTTACAATCTGGATGTGGACGGAATGGATCAGAACGGTTATCTGATAAATCCAAAAAATCGTTGGGGCGGTATCATGCGCAAACTCGATGCTACCGATTTTGAAACTTCCAACATCGAATATATCGAATTCTGGATGATGGATCCGTTTATTTACGATAAAGACCGTACAGACAAGGGCGGTGATTTATATTTTAACCTTGGTGATATCAGCGAAGATGTACTCAAGGATGGAAAAAAATTCTTTGAACACGGACTTCCGGTGGATGGCGACGAAACCAAAACCGAAACGACTGTATGGGGTCGTGTGCCCAAAACTCAATCAACTATCACCGCTTTCGATAACACTCCCGGTGCGCGTAAATTTCAGGATGTGGGTCTGAACGGTATTAGTACCGAACAGGAAAAATTGTTTCCGGCCTATAAGGATTATGTGGATGCTGTAACAGCAAAACTGACTCCGGATGCACGTCAACGAATGTCCGAAGATCCATTTTCGCCACTTAACGACCCTGCAGGCGACAATTACCGCTTCTACAAAAGCACAGAATATGACAATGCCGATGCCGACATTCTGACCCGCTACAAACGTTATAACGGGACCGAAGGAAACTCTCCCGATGCTACCGAAACCACTGAAGAGTACACCACTACGGCCACTTCGTTGCCCGACATGGAAGATGCAAACAACGATAACACTTTGAACGAGTACGAAAAATACTTCCAGTACAAAGTGGCAATTCGCAAAGATTCGATGGAAGTTGGTCGTAACTTTATTACCGACAGTTATACTTCGAATGTAAACCTTGCCAATGGTAATGTGGAAGCTGTCACCTGGTATCAGTTTAAAATACCCATCCGAGCACATCAGGATAAAGTTGGTAATATCCGGAACTTTAAATCGATCAGATTTATTCGTATGTTTATGACCGATTTTGAGCAGGAAAAACACTTACGTTTTGCTACGCTCGAACTGGTTCGTGGCGAATGGCGCAACTACAGCAAAGCAATGAATATGCCCGGCACTGCTCCTGTTTCGAACGGAAAACTGGATGTTCAGGCCGTCAATATTGAGGAAAATTCAGACAAAACACCTGTAAACTATATTTTACCTCCGGGCATTACACGTGAAACCGATCCCGGACAAATAGCCATGATTAAGCTCAATGAGCAGGCAATGGTTATGAAAGTCAACAACCTGGCTCCCAACGATGCACGTGCGGTTTATAAAAACACAGCTTACGACATGCGTCAGTACAAACGCCTTCAAATGTTTGTGCATGCCGAAAAAATGGCAGATGATGTGAACACTCTGAACGATTACGATCTTTCGTGCTTTGTTCGTTTGGGAACCGACATGGTAAACAACTATTACGAATACGAAATTCCGTTGCGACTCACACCTGCCGGCATTTATCAGGATACCGACACCGACCGTGAAATTGTATGGCCAAAGGAAAACATGTTCGACTTCCCGTTCCAGGTGCTTACCGAAGCTAAATTAGCCCGTAACCGTGCCAAACAGGACGGATCGTATGTGTCAGACATGGTACCATTTTATCACAATGGAAAAAATAAAATCCGCGTGGTGGGAAATCCAACTCTTTCGGATGTGCAAAACATCATGATCGGGGTTCGCAACAACTCTACACGTGGCGAAATAAAAACGGGTGAAATATGGGTAAATGAATTGCGCATGACCGAGTTCGACGAATCGGGCGGTTCGGCTGCCATGGCCAATCTGTCGGTTGGTTTGTCCGACCTTGGTTCGGTCAATCTTTCGGGACGACTCGAAACAGCCGGTTACGGAAGTATCGAAAGCAATGTAATGGATAGACGAATGGACGATTTATATCAAATGAATTTCTCCACAAGTCTCGATCTCGGACGCTTCCTGCCCGAAAAAGCCAAAATTCAGCTTCCGGCTTATTTCTCATACACCAACGAAACACTAACGCCCAAATACAATCCGCTCGATCAGGATATTTTGCTCGACGAAGCGCTCGATGTGTATACACGTCAGGAAGACCGCGACACATTGCTTATGCAAGCGCAAACTGTCAGCACCACCAAAAGCTTTAACATCTCCTCGGCCAGAGTCAATATTAAAAGTAAAAAACCACAATTCTACGATCCGGCGAATGTGACATTTACATACGCATACAGCGAAAATAATCAACACAATCCGGAAGTAAAAGAAAATCTGGTAAAGCAGGAACGTGCGGCCATCAACTACAGCTATTCGTTTACCGGACAAGCTGTTGAACCTTTCAAAACGGTGAAAGCCCTTGACAAACCTGCATTTAAGATTATCAAGGAGCTGAATTTCAACTATCTTCCATCGTCGGTAAGTTTTAATACCGATATGAACAGACAGTTCTCGAAAGTAGAGCTTCGCGACTTGGGAGGATTTGCCGGTGCCGAAAACTTCGATCTGAATTTCAGCAAGGACTTTATGTGGAACCGCAACTTCTCCATTAACTGGGATTTGACACGTTCACTGCGTTTCAGTCTGCAAACTGCCATGAATGCCAATATCGAGGAACCTTATTACACACCTGAATTCGGGCGCGAGCATTACGATTTGTGGCGTGACTCTGTAATAGCCGGTATCCGCAGACTCGGAAATCCATACACCTACAATCAGGTATTTACAGCGTCGTGGGCAATTCCGATCAATAAAATCCCTTTGCTCGACTGGGTTACAGCCAATGTGTCGTACAACTCGAACTACAGCTGGAACCGGACTGCACTTATCGCCGGGCAGAATGTGGGTAATATTGCCACATCGATGGGCGCATGGAGTGGCGACGGACAATTAAACTTCGAAAATCTGTACAACAAATCGAAATATCTGAAAGAAGTAAACAGGCGATATGCCATGCAGCAGCCAGCCAATCTGAAATTTCAGCCACGCACTTTCAGTCAGGTGTACAAATTCGAAAAAGCTAAAAAACTAAGTGTGAATCACCGTTTGGGTTCTGAAAAATTCGACTTTTCGGCCAAAGATAAAAACGGCAAACCGGTATTGCTCAAATACAGAACTGTAAACCCGACTACCATTGAGCTTACGCCCGATTTTGATATGGACAGCGTACAGCTAACCATTGTATCGAAAGATCCGAACTACAGAACGCCATCGCAAAAAGCTGTGGATTTCACATCACGCTTCCTGATGATGGTGCGCAGAGCATCGGTGTCATATCGTCAGACAAATAGCATGACGCTTCCCGGATTCACTCCTCAACCGGGATTCCTTGGCCAGCAAAAGGATCAAAACAACATGTTTGCTCCCGGCTATGCTTTTGCTTTCGGTTTCTTCGACGACAATACCATCGACGATATGGCAAACAAAGGTTGGCTATACAAAAATCCTGAACTTGTAAACCCTGCTGCTCTGGCCAATACATCCGATTTGGACATTAAAGCCAGCGTAGAGCCCATTCCGGGAATGAAAATAGAACTGAACGCCAAAAGATATACTGCAGGAAATACAAACATTCAGTATATGTTCGACGGTATGCCCCGCACTTTCAGCGGAAGCTATAACATTACTCAGATTTCTATTGCCACTGCGTTTACCAAAACGGGAAATGCTGAACAAAACTATGCCTCAGAAGTATTCGACCAGTTCCTTGCCAATCGTCAGAAAATGGCCGACCGACTGATAGGCGATTTGAAAAACACTAATTATCCGACTACAGGTTTCTTCAGTGACGATGCGACCATTAATGGAAAACCATTTGATGCGACCAAGAGTAAATACAGTCTCAATTCGCCCGATGTGCTTATCCCATCTTTCCTGGCTGCATATACCGGACGCGACATCAACACGGTAAATAAAAATCCGTTCCTATCCATTCTCGAAATTTTGCCCAACTGGCGATTGAACTACGATGGACTTTCGCGCATTGGTTGGATTCAGGACAAATTCCGTTCGGTAAGCATTACACATGCTTATACCAGTCGTTATAGCGTTGGTAACTATAGTTCCTACGCCACCTGGGTAGCCATGGGCGACGACGATTCTGCTTTGGGTTACATTCGCGAAGAAAGCACCGGAAACCCGATTCCTTCAATGCCTTACGAAATATCCACTGTGTCGCTCAACGAACAGTTCAGTCCGCTTATCGGAATTAATGCTGCGTTGAAAAACAGCATGACAACCAAACTGGAATATCGCAAACAGCGCAATCTGTCGCTTAATCTGAACAGCACGCAGTTGATTGAATCGAGTTCCGACGAATTTGTAGTGGGCTTTGGTTATTTGCTCAAAGATTTTGATGTGATTCTGAAACTCAAAAACGATGGACAGTCGCGTATCAAAAACGACCTGAAACTGAATGCCGATCTTTCGTATAAGGATATCAAATCGCTGCTTCGTAAAATCAACGAAAATGTGACTCAGGCTTCAAGCGGTAATAAAATGTTCAGTCTGAAAATTATGGCCGATTATGTATTCAGCTCGAAAGTAAATATCCAGCTGTTCTTCGACCGTCAGACCACGTCGCCGCTTATCTCGTCGACTTATCCTGTTTCGGCTACCAACTTTGGTATGAGCTTTAAGTTTATGCTGACAAGATAGAGACATGTACGATTTAAACATTTACTATTTACTATTTAACTGTATCTACTCTTAAACCAATTGACTGATTAACCAATCACCTGATTAACCAATCAACATTACACGAAACTGGGAATATCCGTTCAATCTGTGTTATCTGTATGGAGCCCAAAACGCAAAAGCTTCTTAATAAAATAAAATTCAAATGAACAAACTTTCATATATTCATGTTGAATGATTAGTTTTGTCTAAAATAAAAAATATATGAGAAGGAAAATACTTTTATCGTTATTGGTGCTGATAAGTACAACAGCACTTTTTTCGCAGATATTCGAACCAATCAAATGGAGTTTCGAACTGAAAAACACCGGTAAAACAACCGCTGACATTATCCTGAAAGCAACTATCGACGAAGGATGGCATCTCTACGGAATGAAAATTCCTGAAGGTGGGCCGCGTCCCACTTCATTTGTATTCGAAGGTGTGCAAAATGCCAAACTCGAAGGAAAAGTGCAGTCGCAATCGAAACTGAAAGAGGTCTACGACCCTAACTTCGACATGAAACTCAGCTGGTATGCCAACGAAGCTGTGTTTGTACAGAAAATTTCATTCGCCGACGCATCCAAAGTACGCGTAACTGGTTATGTGGAGTTTATGGCTTGCGACGACCAAAGCTGTTTGCCACCCGCACAGGAAAGTTTCGATCTCGGTTCGAAAAATGTAAAAGCAGCCGAAACCGCAAGCAATGCAACTTCTGAATTACAAACCATTGAGACGCTTGCTGTAACCGATAGCGCAGCCTCTGAAACTCCTCAGGAAACAAAAACAACTGAAGTGGCCGACTACTGGACTCCTGTAATCGACCAGCTGAATGCATTCGGCAATATGCTGGGAGATGCAGATACAGTTTCGCTTTGGCTTATCTTCCTTGCCGGTCTCGGAGGTGGTTTTCTCGCTCTCTTTACTCCCTGCGTGTGGCCTATCATTCCCATGACAGTAAGTTTTTTCCTGAAACGTTCGGGCAATAAATCGAAAGGTCGCCGCGACGCCATTCTTTATGGTTTATCAATTATTGTAATTTATGTGGCACTCGGACTGCTTATAACAGTGCTTTTCGGGTCGAGCGCACTCAACAGCATGTCCACCAACGCTGTGTTTAATCTGATCTTCTTTGGTTTGCTGGTACTTTTCGCAGTATCATTCTTCGGTGCATTCGAAATTACGCTGCCTTCGTCATGGTCAACCAAGCTCGATGCAAAAGCCGAAGCCACTTCGGGCATTCTGAGCATTCTGTTTATGGCCTTTGTACTCGCGCTCGTTTCGTTCTCGTGCACCGGTCCTATCATCGGTACTTTACTTGTGGAAGTGGCAAGCACAGGTTCGTTGCTTGCTCCTGCTGTAGGAATGTTTGGTTTCGCAGTAGCGCTTGCCATTCCGTTTACCTTCTTTGCATTCTTCCCTTCGTTGCTAAAATCTATGCCAAAATCGGGCGGATGGCTCAACACTGTAAAGGTTGTGCTCGCATTTCTCGAACTTGCACTCGCACTGAAATTCCTTTCGGTAGCCGATTTGGCTTACGGATGGCGCATACTCGACCGTGAAGTATTCCTCGTACTCTGGATTATAATTTTTGCTTTACTCGGATTCTATCTGTTGGGCAAAATACGCTTCCCACACGACAGCGAAAGCAAACATTCTTCGGTATTGGGTACATTCCTTGCCATTGTTTCGTTATCATTCTCGTTATACATGGTTCCCGGACTTTGGGGCGCACCACTGAAAGCCATCAGCGCCTTTGCTCCACCACTTTACACCCAGGATTTCAATTTGTACGACAACGAAGTGCATGCGGCTTATACCGACTATGATGCAGGAATGGCTTATGCTGCTTCGAAAGGTTTACCTGTAGTAGTCGATTTCTCTGGCTTTGGTTGCGTAAACTGTCGTAAAATGGAAGCTTCGGTTTGGACTGATCCACGTGTAAAAGACAAACTTGAAAATGAATATGTGCTCATTACGCTTTTTGTGGATGATAAAACGCCTCTGAAAGCACCTTATTCGGTGGAAGAGAACGGAAAAACCCGTCAGATAAAATCGGTTGGCGACAAATGGAGTTATCTCCAACGCCACAAGTTTGGTGCAAATGCTCAACCGTTTTATGTAATTCTCGATAATCAGGGAATGCCGCTCAACAAATCGTACAGTTTCGACGAAAGTCCTGACAATTTCCTGAAATGGCTCGGCGAAACCCGAAAAGCGGAATAATTGCTTTTATAAGCGCAATTTAAAATCACAAAAAAAGAGATGCAAAACAATGATTTGCATCTCTTTTTTTAGCCCTTCATTATAATGTCAGACAAAAGTCATGAAAAAAGAGACTGTATCAAAAGAGTCTTTTTGAACGCAAATTACGCAAATTTCCACAAATCCAACAGATTCACAATTTCGTAAGCTGTATTTATACAGGTACTTATGATTTGTGTAAATTTGCGTTTATTCGCGTAATTTGCATTTTTATTGCTTTTGATACAGCCCCTTAAATTATAAGTTTATGAATTCCGAATTATTTCTTCAAAAAATCATCCACTCTTTCGAATGCAAGTTTCGAACTGATGACCGCCATTGGCAGACCTGCGCCGGGAATAGTGGAAGCACCAACATAGAAAAGGTTTTTAAGCTTTTCATCTTTGTTGGCCGGACGGAAAGCTCCAATCTGACGAATTTTGTGCGATAAGCCTAAACCACTTCCCATATACAAATTAAAATGTTTTTCCCATTCGGCAGGCGTGTAAATGGTGCGTGACACAATATCGGGACGAATATCCTGACCTATGCGACCACCGAAATCCTCGATAATGCTATCCACAATTTTATCACGGTCGCTCCAGTCCTGCTTGAACAGCAAGTTAGGAACAGGGCAAACAAAGAACAGACTTTCGCAACCTTCGGGCGCACATTCTGCATTGTGTTTCGAAACTACATTTACATAATAATATGGTTTCTCGAGTGTGCCGGGCTCCTGCATTACCTTGTGAGCATATTCTTCGTAGTTATTTCCAAGATAATAATTGTGATGATTCACCTGAGGAAGTTTGGTTTTCACACCGATATAAAAAGTGAGATAACCCATTGTCCAGTCCATTTTACGCAACTTTTCTTCAGAATAAGCCGGACGATTCAGTATACGACCACGGAATGTCGCTGCATCGGCATTGATCAGAATTGCATCGGCTGTGTAACGGTTGCCCTCTTTGTCGATGACAGCTGTCACCTTGCGACCATCGTCTTCCACTTTTGCAATTTCGGTATTGTAACGGAAAGTCACGCCTGCTTTCTGAAGTTCGCCCACCAGACCTTCCACAATTTTGTACATGCCGCCTTCTACATTGTAATAGCCATCGTGCTTGAACTCAATGTGCGACAATAAACTATAAATGGCCGAAGTATCGAAAGGAGTACGACCCAGGAAGAATGCCACAAGCGACACAATTTGCTGTGCTTCTTTGGAATCGAAATGATTGTGCACATGTTGCCAGAAAGTCTGAAACAACTGCGGAATGTGCGCCGGATTCACCCTTGCCAAAGTAAGCAAATAACCCAGTATCGAATCGAAGTTCGATTTGATAACAAGCTGAACTGTATCGTTGTAGAGCGCTCCGGATTTTTTGAGGTAACGCGCCATTTTTTCTTTGAAATCGGGCTCTTCGGCAGCAAACTGAGCCGCAAGCTTGTCGAGGTCCTTATGTAAATAATAGGTTTTGGGATTTCCGCTAAAGTTTACAGTGTAAAGCGGATCAAGTTCCACAAATTTAAACGGAATCTCAATGCCACACTCGTCGGCAAACTGCTTAAACTCGTACGACATGCTGAAAAAGCTCGGACCGGTATCGAAAGTAAAGCCATCTTTCTTAATCTGATTCAGACGGCCACCAGCCTTCGCATTCTTTTCCAGAATTTCCACACTATAACCTTTTACAGCCAAACGAAGTGCAGTGGTAAGTCCACCCAAACCCGCACCCACTACCAAAACTTTCTTTCCCATATAATATTTTTATGCATTTTAGTTGATAATGGAATTAGAACAAATCTGTACTAAAAAAGTTAGAAAAGGAACATAATTATTTTTATTCTTTGGAAATTACGGGAGAAGCGACTTCCAGTCGCTTGAATTCAAATCAAAAGATTATTACAAAATTCCTCAGCCTTATCCAGCGCATCCAATTTTCCCACATCAATCATTTGATAATTTTCGGGTACAAAGCCCAGCATCTGTTGCGAACGCACTACCGACAAATAAAAATCCATAATGGAGAAGCGTTCGCCAAAATCGTTCATTAGTTCAAAAACCTTTGGAGAAAGCACCTGAATGCCCGAAAAAGCTAATTTACGATAAAGATCGGGCTTGCTGAAATCATCAGGACGAAGTTCGCCTGTTTTTTCATTTACCCAGCCTTTCAGTTGCAGGTCGTCGTTGAACAGCAGATAGCGGAAAGTATCGCGTTCGCTCACCACAAGCGTAGCCAGAGGATTTGTGCGCAAATGTTGCTGATACAACGCTGCAATGTCCAGATTCGACAGAATGTCGGCATTATGAACCAGAAAAGGCTTTCCATCGTCGAAAAAATCAGCAGCCTTTTTAATGCCACCACCTGTTTCGAGCAATTGTTGGCGCTCATCGGAAAAAGCAATGCGAATGCCGAAACTATTCTGCGAACGCACATATTCAATAATCTGATCAGGGAAATGATGCACATTGATAATCATTTCATCAGAACCCGCATCCTTCAGTTTCTGAATGACATAACCCAGTAAAGGTTTCCCCGCAATGGGCACCAGCGCTTTTGGCATATGGTCGGTAAGTGGTTTCAGACGGGTACCGAGGCCCGCAGCAAATATCATTGATTTCATAAAGAAAGAGCCCCTAACCCCCGCCAAGGCGGGCAAGCTCTAAAGGGGAATTAAATTACTATCTTTTATTTTTCTTGAGCCTCAATTGGCAAAAAACAATTAAACGCTAAATACCTTCTCAATATTCTGTTCGCGATGTATAAGCTGTACTTCCACGCCGAATTTACGATGAATATGTTCGGCCATTTTCTGAGCTGAATACACCGAACGGTGACGACCTCCTGTACAACCAAAACTCACCATCAGGTTTGTAAATCCACGATCCTTGTAACGTTTCACCGAGGCATCCATTAAGCTATAGGCATGCTCGAGGAAAGTGAGTATTTCACCATCCTGTTCGAGAAATT
>JAVEXN010000028.1:0-26955 GCA_034004015.1 Paludibacter sp. | reverse complement strand
AAAGTGATGCCAACCACCAAGCTGTGCAACCTGATTAGGATTAGTAGCGATACTTGGCGATCCGGCAGCCGAAATACCTGCTGCATGTGCATTCAAACGACCATACATAAATCCGTTGGCATATTTATCCACATCGGCACTGTTGCTGAAATTCCAGTAATAGTTACCACCGGCAGAGATACTTGTGTTCGCTTCGTCAACACGATAGAATCCCATCATTGTGTAGTCCTGAAGCGAATATATGGCTTTACCAATCTCCTGACCCATATCGAAATATCCGGTTCCGTTACCAAGATCGAGCACATTGATATGCTCAGTAGAACCAATGGTGCGAATACGGGCTTCATTCATGAGTTTTCCTTTGAATCCGCTCTGAGTATCTGTCACTCTTAAAGTATCGCTTTCGAGCGAAATGCTTTCGGTACTAAAATCGAAAGCAGCAATATGAACCGGAGTAGGTTCTACACCAAGTACAGTAGCTTTAAATACTTTTTCAAGAGTATAAAGTTTTTCGTCGACAGTAAGCATTACAGTGGCAGTAAGAACAACCGGTTTGTTATATTTTTCAGGCTGTGTAACCACTCCAAGTGTACTGATTACAGCAGGGTTAGAACTTGCCCAGCTAACTGTTACACCTTGTGTGCCAAGTGTGGTTGGCAAGGTGAGATTGTCAGTCACTCCGGTGAGATCGCCCAAATCAAGAGCTGCCCACTGAGTATTCAGTTCATCGAGCTGATCAGGACTTTCGCCCATCGTCAGGTTTGTAATACCATACCATGCCCAGTCACCTTTAAAAGTAATATAGTGAGTTCCGGCAGTTGCGCCAGTTTTAAACACGAATTCAGCCTTACGGTAAATAGTGACACTGTTAGTGGTTGTAAAAACTTTTGAAGAAAGAAGTTCCATATTAGCAGAATCGACACTGGCACCAATGGTAAGTTTTTAGGAGCGCTATCACTACCACCAATCAAAAAATCAACTGTAAATGTGTAAGATTTGTCTGCTTCTAACTCAACGGGAAATCCGTATATTGAATTTACATAAGCGCCGTTGTCGAAACGTAACATAAACTGACGTCCATCATTAACCGACCCATTAGACTCATTGGTGAAAGTTCCGGCAGTATATCCAATTCCTGCATCGCGGAAACGACAGCCTCCACTGGCATTTGCGGTATTCCAGGGAATACTGGCATAACTGGTATTCGTCCATCCAACCAGATCTGGTTTCGATAAATCACCTGTCACTCCATTACCAGACCAACCGGCAATCAGGTTCTGTGCCATAAGACTTGTCGTGAGTGCAAACGACAAAAGCACAAAAAATAGCGTAAATAGTTTTCTCATAACACTTAATAATTTATTTGTGATAACTGATTAGTTAAAACATAAAGAATATGTCTTTAATAGTGTAAATCGTCGCAAAAATAGTGGCAAACCAATTTCGCAACGTGGAAAAATAAGTCAAATATGTACACTTTAAAAGAAACAGTTCAAATAATAAATGAGCTTGAAAATATGATTTTGTTGTTTTTGGTTACTTTGTTTTCATGAGGCTTTATTTAGTAAACAAAAAACGGTAATTAATACACATTGCTGCATTTAAGCTAAACTACTTTTACGTAATGAAATCTTATTCCATTATTTCATTCAAAAAAACACATTTCATATAATCCTTAAAAACAATTATTTAAACATGAGAAAATTACTTTACTCCTTAATGGCATTGTTGCTGGCCAGTCAGGTAACATTCGCAACCCCACAAAAAACAGATGTATGGGATTTTGGTGCTGTAGAATTAGACACCGATTTGTACAACAATCAGCTTACAGTGGAAATTATCAACAGTTGGTATGCGTCCACTATCACTCCGGGTTCGCAGGCCACCAGCAACACTTTGCCAAACTTCACAGCCGGTATTCTTAAATGGACAGGAAACCCAGCGAGCGACCGCCTGCGCACCACTAACACAGCCATCACACGCTACGATGCGAACATTGCGAGTGTAACAGGCTACACGGGCCGCTTGTATCAAAATGGCTCGGGAAGCGCGAATCCAACCACACGCTTTTTGACCATGACGCTCAACGAAGATGATGAGGTTACTTTAATTTCCCGTGCCGATGCTACAGGTTTGCTTAACTTCGTAAACGCAGCGACTCCTGCTACAGGACAAGCAAATTCAGTCGGCCTTACAACGACACTCGCCACCATCAAATTCACTGCTAACACTGCAGGCGACTATAAGATATTCGATTCGTCAGGAAAACCAAGCTTTTATCGCATCTATCGGAAACCTGCCCAATATGCTGCAATCAGCGGAACAGTAGACATTACGGAGGCCGCCGACATTCCTGCCGGCTACAAAGTTGTATTCAGCAACACCAACGGTAAATCGTGGACTTATGATGTAACTGCCAATGCTTTCAACGCTTCTTTACCTGTTGGAAATTCGTATTCGGTAAGTTTGCAGGATGCAAATGGTTATATTATCACTTCTGCAAAAACACTGGCAGTAGACGCAAGCACTTCAACTTTCAATCTTTCGATTAAAAAAGTAACACTGTACAATCTTACCGGAACAGTTTCCGGTTTAAGCACAGCCATTGCTAATGCTAATTTGGTGTTTACTCCAACAGTTAGCTCAAGCTATGTGCCAACTCCGGTATTAAACAAAACCACAGGGGAATACAGTGTGCAACTTGAGGATAATTTCAGCTACACTATCAGTGCTACGGGCGTGAACGACTACGAACTTATTGACAATACAGTGACTATTGCAGGCAGTAACCTTGCTAAAGATCTGGCATTCTCGGCAAAAGCTGTTTATCCTGTAACAATAAGTACCACAGGACTTACAAGCACACAGGAAGAATTATTGCAATTAAGTTTTACAAATCTGGACGAGGCTGGCTATGTGTATAATTTCAGCTCGGCAAGCGGCATTAGCCTGCGCAACGGCACTTATAGCGTAAAAGCAACGGGATTGAACGACTTTGCAGTAATGCAAGTGCTTACGTCAAACCTTAAAGTAGAAAATGCTGCTGCAAGCAAAACAATTGCCTTTAAACCTGTTCACAACTGGTCGTTTGATGACATGGTAATCACCACATCCACTCCGAAATACAAAGGCATGGAATTTACAGGCACTATCAGCAACGAAATTGCCAAAGGACATCTCACAGCCAAACCGGCAGCAACTATCAAAGTACCAGTACTCGTAGGCGAAAAGGTAAGAGTGACTTATTATTACACTGCCGATTTCAGTATTGAAGGTGGTGCAGCCATTACCACAGCTTCAAACAGCACCAATGAAATTGAATCAACAGAATACGTTTACCCGGGCACAGAAAATGGTTTTGTAACCATCACTGTTGGCTCTGGTGCAGGTACAACTTACATTACCGACATTACAACTGAGACAATAGTTCCTTACACAGCGACTTTGCAGGTGGGAGCCGACAAAACATACAAAAACATAAACGACGCACTTGCAGCTATTTCGAAAATGTCGCGCACATCAGGACAACGTGTCACTGTAATGATTGATCCGGGCAATTACGAAGAAATGCTGGTCATCAATCAACCTGATGTAACGCTCAAAAATGCTTCTGCAGCGCCTTCGATTGCTTTAGCCAACAAAGGCGTGGATATCGACCCAAATGCTGTGCGCATCACTTCGTATTACGGTCACGGCTACAACTACTACAGCATGGGGACTGACCAGAAATGGAACGCCGAACTTCTGACTGTAAACAAGGAAAACGGCTCCCTGTCGTACGAAAACAAAGGTTCGGGAACAACCAACGAATCGTACTGGAATGCCACAGTTGTGGTTGGAGCAAATGGTTTTGAGGCTGAAGGAATTATTTTCGAAAACTCTTTCAATCAATACATTTCGAAAAAAGAATCGGAAGATGTGGTGCTAATGTGGACCAGCGGAAGCAAAGGTGTCCGTCCAACCGACGAAGGAAACATTTCGGTACAGGATAAAAGTTTTGTAGAACGTGCAGCAGCCATTGCCATTAAGAACAATATTGACAAAGTGGTACTGAACAAATGCCGCGTAATCGGTCGCCAGGACTCGTTCTTTGGAGGAGCCGGAGCGCGTGTAGTGGTTTACAAAGGCACAATGATGGGGGCTACCGACTACATTTTTGGAGGAATGACAGCTGTATTCTATAAGTCAGATCTGGCCATGAACACCAGTGCCGCCAGCACCGATGTGGCTTATATTACTGCAGCGCAACAAACCAGCGGTCGTGGCTATCTGATGTATGCATGTCACATTACTTCGGCTCAACCCAATACCGAAACAGCTTCAACTACACTCTCGAAGCCGGGATACCTGGGTCGTCCGTGGGCTGCTGTTACCGGCGAAGTGGTTTTCTACAACACAAAAATCGGAACAACCGACTTCCCCGCCAATAACGGACAGTCGCTCATTGTCCCTGCCGGGTGGAACAGCACTTTGAGTGGCGAATCAGCTAAAATGTATGAGTTCGGAACAACTGAACTTTCGGGCGAAAACAACAGTTCGCAACGAGTTAGCTGGGCAACTACCCTGACTTCACCTCAGCTGACTGATGGCACCGAAATCAACACATTCAATTTTACAAAAGGAAGTGACAACTGGGATCCGATTCCGGCACTTCTCACCGCCGATCCCGATGCAAGTACAGCTGTAAAACCCGAAAAAACAGAAGCGTTACAACTTACTGTCATCGACAACCAAATAGTAGTGCGCAACATCACCGAACAAACACAAATCAGCATTTATGCTGCCGACGGTTCGCACTTTGCCTCCAAAACCATTCAGAGCGACAGCAGTTTTCGCACCGGAAAAGGTCTTTGGATTGTAAAGGCTGTGTATGGTGAAAATCAATCGGCCACAAAAGTTATTGTAAAATAAGAAACAAAGCCCTTGTCCTTTAAACAAAAAAGAGGCTGTCTTAAAAGTATGCTTGATCACTTTTAAACTTACAAATTATAAGAACTTTTCATTTCTGCCCCTATATCCCCTCCCGATAAATCGGGATAAATTGCGGGGACTCAGTGCGTGCAACGTAATTTCTTTATTTGCACAATGTCACAGCCCCCTTTAGGGGGTTGGGGCAGCTGAAAATATTGATTTGTAAGTTTTAGTTTTTACATCTTAGCTTTTGAGACAGCCTCTTTTTTTGATGGCTTTAAAAACCTACTCTACCCAAAGTACCAAACCTTTCAGATATTCGCCTTCGGGATGGTAGATGTTTACAGGATGATCGGCGGGCTGTGTAACCTGATGCAAAATGCGCACATTACGACCCGATTCGGCTGCTGCACTGAATACCGCCAGTCGGAATTGTTCGCGGCTTACTACCTGTGAGCAGGAAAATGTGAACAAAATACCACCCGGCTTGATTTGTTCAAAAGCCTTTGCATTCAACCGTTTGTAGCCTTTCAGCGCATTGCGCAATGCTTCACGATGCTTGGCAAAAGCAGGCGGATCAAGAACAATCAGGTCGTACTTTACACCCGAATCCTGAATACCATTCAAGAATTTAAATGCATCTTCGGCATACGAAGTGTGACGGGAATCACTGCCAAAGTTGAGCGCAATATTTTTATCGGTTATCTCCATCGCCTTGGCCGAACTGTCCACCGAATGCACCAGATTTGCTCCGCCACGCATGGCATACACAGAAAAACCTCCGGTATAGCAAAACATATTGAGCACCGATTTTCCTTTCGAATATCTTTCGAGCAATGCACGGTTTTCGCGCTGATCGATAAAAAATCCGGTTTTTTGTCCGCGCAACCAGTCCACGTTAAACTGTAAACCATTTTCGAGCGCAGTATATTTCTTTGTATCCGACCCAATCAGATAACCATCCTCCGGATCGACAGGCGCTTTGAAAGGCAATGTAGTTTCTGATTTGTAGTACACATTTTTCACTTCAGGCACCATTTTCACAATGGCTTTTGCCAGCTCATGACGAGTTTCGTGCATACCAATCGAATGTGCCTGCATTACAGCAGTATCGTCATATACATCCACAATAAGTCCCGGCAACGAATCGCCTTCGCCATGCACCAAACGGTAAGTATTGTTTTCGGCAGTAACCAAACCCAATGCACAACGCATTTCATAAGCCCGTGCAATTCTTTTTTCCCAAAAGGAAGCTGTAATTTCCTGCTGACGGAAACTCACTATGCGCACCGCAATGCTGCCAATCTGATAATGACCGGTTGCCAAAAAATTGTCGCGACAATCGAAAACCTCAACCAAATCGCCTTCGGCAGGTTTACCCTGAATACTATGAATGGCTCCCGAAAACACCCAGGGATGAAAACGGAGCAGGCTTTCTTCTTTTTTGGGTTTTAAAATAACTTTATGCATTGCTTTCCTGCGATTTTTCCATCAAACGTCGTTGTTTCAGTTCCTCTTCCTGTGCCAGCACTTCGAGTACAATTTTTTCGACCTGTTTTTTGGTGAGTTTCTTTTCTTTCTGTAATTGCAAATAAATCAGCAGGCTGGCCCATGCGTCGGTAGCTGCGTATATTTGCTGCTGATCGGTCAGCTCGGCACTTTCCCAGTTGGTAAGCCTCTGTGCTTTCGAAATTTTTCGTCCAAATATTATGGCGAATATTTTCTGCAAACCCAGTTCAAGTATGCCGTAGTTTTTTACGATATTTTGTAAGTCGATAAAATTCTGTGGTTTAAACGAATAAAGGCGGTTAAGCCCGGCAAAGTCGTCGCGCAGTGCCAATCCCACTTTTACAACCGACTCATCGGCCAAAAAACTCCCGAGCGCAGGCGGAAATGGCATTTTATTCAGTCGAAACAGATAACAATGTTCGGTTGTGGAAATTTGCACCAGCGACACTTTGTGATAAGTACCACGCGTGAACGAAGGTTTTGTCTCAGTATCCACGCCCACCATACCGGCATTCCGAATCTCCTCAATTGCCTTGTCAGCTTTTTCTGGACTGTCCACCAATGTTATTTTGCCGGCAAAAGCCACTACTGGCATTGCGTTTAATTCTTCCTTGCTAATTTTGGGTTTAAACATATTTCTCGGTTATTTTTCAGCCCGCAGTTAATCGAGCAACTTTCCGTATTCATTTTCTTCTTCCTCATCGTGCAAAAATCCCAGAAACGCATTTCTGTCGAGTTTCACAGTTTGAGGGCTTTCGTTTACTTCGGCACCAAAACTGTCGCTGTAACGCAAAGCATGTAAAGCTCTGAGCGCATTCAGCAACTTTTGCCCCCAGTGCTCAGTAAAGGCCTCGAGACAAACCACCAACGCATCATTCATTACATCGTGATCGGCAGTCTGATAATTGGCAGCAAAATCCTTCAATTCCTGATAAATATCAGCAATATTCTCAGAAACAAAAGCTGCAATAGGTGTGTCGCTCAGCGCCATATCGGGATGAAAAACCTCCAGATAAGAATCGTCAGCCCCCAAGAGTTGTTCAATTTGCTCTTTTACAAACAAATAATCCTCCTCGGTCACAAAACGCTCCGCACCATCTTCAAACACAGGTTCAGGCTTGCTGAGCAAAGCTGTTTTGAGGTAAAGCAGTGGAAGTATTTTTACGCTTTTGTCAATAAATTCATCGCGACCAGCCTCCGATGTATTTTCCAGAAAAATACATGTCTCGGCTACCACAGTCACAAAATCAATCACAGGCTGGCTGTACACCACATGATCGGGCAATTCTTCGTTAAACATAAATATCGGTTTTATTCAAACTGCAAAAGTACAAAAAAAAGAGAATTGGAACGCCGAAAACTCTTACTAAACAATGAATGACAGATAAGAAAACGGGCAACATAACAAAATATTCAGTCTCCCTCATGCAATCCAATGCTTTTAAAGCGAAAAACATTGTGTACTTTTGAATTCATATTGAAAGAAACATTTATGAAACAAAAACACATATTTATCCTGCTCTTATTGCTGATTACAATAATACTTATTGCCTGCCTGACACAAAAGAAAACACCGATTCAGCAAACCGATGTCACAACAACCGAATTACCAACCTCAACATCCGGGATTGAAATTCCGGCAGGAAATTCCGACTTGCAAATAGTAGAGCATCCCGGATTTACACTGGCCTACAGCGAAGAAAATGAGCAGGCAGCATGGGTGGCTTACGAGCTAACCGCAGAGGAAGTTGCAGGCACAGCAAGCCGCACCGACAGATTTCTTGAAGACCCGGCAATACGCACAGGCTCGGCAACCGACAACGACTATAAAGGCAGTGGTTACGATCGCGGACATTTGGCTCCCGCAGCCGACATGAAATGGTCGGTAGAAGCTATGAGCGCATCATTTTACTTTAGCAACATGTCGCCACAGAGACCATCATTCAATCGTGGCATTTGGAAAAGAGCCGAAGAGCAGGTACGCGACTGGGCTTTGCACTACGATGCAGTATATGTGACAACAGGACCCGTACTGAACAAGATAATCGCTCACATTGGCAACAACAAAGTAAGCGTGCCTGCTTATTATTACAAAACAGTTTTGGATAAAAAAATGGAGAAAGCAATAGCTATGCTGATTCCGAATGAGGGTTCAAAAGCAGAATTACAAAGTTTTTGCATAAGTGTTGACAGTCTCGAAGCGCTGACAGGATTAGATTTCTTTCAACGTTTACCCGATGAAGAAGAAAAACGCCTTGAATCGACATGTACCCAGGAGTGTTGGACATGGACGCGCTAAACGGGGATACTGTAATATTTGTGGTATTTTACAAAACAAACAAAGCCCTCATTTCGTTAGATGACTAAAGACATATGTTAACCCAATAAAAACGGAGGCTGTATGGAAGACAGATTGGTTACCTTTAAAAATTACGATAGCATGGTGGATGCCATGTTTGAGCAGGAGTTGTTGAAGGAAAACGACATTGATTGCTCTATAAACAATGAGGATTCGGTTGATTTACTGCCCATGTTTGGCGAATTAAACGATGGGTTACGAATTGTAGTTTTGGAGAAAGACCTTGAAAAAGCACGCAAAGTGATAGAGGACTATTACAACCAGCTAGAATTGGATTCTCCCGTTATTTAAACGATCCACCCATAATATCGAGCAACTCAGCTGTAATTGCCTGCTGCCTCGACTTGTTGTACTGTAGCGACAATTCCTGAAGTAAATCCGATGCATTATCGGTAGCCATTTGCATAGCCATAGTCCGTGCAGCATGCTCCGAGGCGTGAGCTTCGAGCGCCGCTGCATATACACGCAATCGCAGCACAGTCGGTATCAATTCCTCCATTAACTCTTCGCGCGAAGGTTCAACAATATAATCGGACTGATACGAGCCTGCTTGGTTGTATTTTAGACTCATTGGCAAAAATGTTTCGGCTTGTAGCTGTTGCGATCCTTTGCTGGCATAATGAAAATAAATCATTTTTACACGGTCAATCTCCCCCCTAACAAAAAGATCCATAATGGTGTTGGCAAGCTCTGATGTAGCTTCGTAAGTGGGATAATTAGCAATGTTTTCGTACTCGGCATAAACATTCAATTCCGCTTTTTTACAAGCCTGAACAGCCTTTTTTCCAACGGGGAAAAGGAGCACATCTTCTTTTCTGACATCCCGGTGTGTAGCTACCGATTGATGCATTCTTTTAATCAGGTTGGCATTGTAACTACCACAAAGCGAAGAGTTTGATGCAAAAACCAACACTGCAACTTTCTTCACATCCCTGATTTGTGCATAAACCGAAGGCAATTCCACTTCATTATTCAAAAAATTTTGAAGAATGTGATTCATACCGTTTTTATACGGCAAAAAACCATTAACAGCTCGCTCGGCTTTACTCAGTTTAGCCGACGAAACCATTTTCATAGCCGATGTAATCTTTTGGGTGGATTTAACCGACTGAATTCTTGATTTAATTTCCTTTAATGATGGCATGAATGATTAGAAATTGAAAATATAAAGAATGAATTTTTTAAATGCTCTGCGCTATTTCGGCAGCCACTTTTTCGATAATAGCTGTTACATCATCGTTAATCTGACCACTTTTAATTACTCCCAGCACATCATCGCTGTGTTTTAATTCAAGTAACTCCAAAAATCGGGTCTGAAACAACTGCACTTTATCCAGGGCAAAGTCTTTCAACAAACCATTTGTTCCACAATACAAAACAGCAATTTGTTTTTCTACCGCCATAGGTTCATGCAAGGGCTGCACCAACAATTTGGTGTTTTTCTGGCCTTTATCAATGGTCATGGCTGTAACAGGATCCATGTCACCACCAAATTTAGTAAATGCCTCCAGTTCACGAAATTGCGCTTGATCAATTTTCAATGTTCCAGCCACTTTTTTCATGGGTTTTATTTGAGCATTTCCACCCACGCGCGAAACCGAAATACCTACATTGATAGCCGGACGATTTCCCTGATTAAACAAATCGGTATCGAGAAATATTTGCCCATCGGTAATGGAAATTACATTGGTAGGTATGTAAGCAGAAACATCGCCTGCCTGCGTTTCAATTATGGGTAAAGCTGTAAGCGAACCTCCACCTTTCACTTTCCCTACCAAACTGACAGGCAAATCGTTCATCTTTTCGGCCACTTCTTGTTGTGCATTAATTTTAGCAGCACGTTCGAGCAAACGCGAGTGCAAATAGAAAATATCGCCCGGATAAGCCTCACGACCTGAAGGACGACGAAGAATAAGAGACACTTCGCGATAAGCAACTGCCTGTTTCGACAAATCATCGTACACAACCAACGCATGACGACCTGTATCGCGGAAAAACTCGCCAATAGCGGCGCCGGCGAATGGTGCAAAATACTGCATAGCAGCAGGATCGGAAGCGCTGGCAGCAACTATAACCGTATAAGCCATAGCGCCATGCTCTTCCAACTTATTATAAATAGAAGCAATGGTTGAACCTTTTTGCCCGATAGCTACATAAATGCAATAAACAGGTTTTCCGGCTTCAAAATTTTCTTTTTGATTGATAATTGTATCAATGGCAATACTTGTTTTACCCGTTTGACGGTCGCCAATGATTAATTCACGTTGTCCGCGGCCAATCGGAATCATGGCATCAATGGCTTTAAGGCCTGTTTGCAAAGGTTCATTTACAGGTTGACGGAAAATAACGCCCGGCGCTTTACGTTCAAGAGGCATTTCAATCATTTCGCCATTTAACAACCCTTTACCATCGATAGTTTCGCCCAAAGGATTGATAACCCGTCCGAGTAAACATTCGCCAACCTGAATGGATGCCACACGGTTGGTTCGTTTCACGCTGTAACCTTCTTTCACACTACTTGTAGGACCAAGTAGCACCGCACCTACATTGTCCTCTTCGAGGTTCATAACAATGGCTTTCAGTCCATCCTCAAATTCAAGAAGTTCGTTTGCTTCCGCCTTGTTGAGTCCGTAAATACGAACAACACCATCGCTAACCTGCAAAACTGTTCCAACTTCATCGAACTGAACGGTTGTATCTATTCCTTCAAGCTGCATCCGAAGTATTTCGGAAACTTCACTTACCTTTATTGTTTCAGACATGTTGTATTCTTACAATTTACTTTTTTGTAATTAATTCGTTTCTTATTTTGCGCAACTGACTTTGCACACTTGCATCCCAGCGTGTATTATCTACTTCGAGGATAAATCCGCCCAGTAAAGCTGTATTAATTTCTTTATGTACTTCGAGCGTACCATTTTTTCGTCGTTCAATGACTGATATTAACCGTTTTTCGGTTTGAGCATCGATGGGAGCCGCGGTAATGAGTTTGCCCGAAAATATTTGATTTTTTTCCCTGTACAAATCCATATACTTAAGCATAATAAAATGCATAAAAGCTGCACGGTTATTATCAACTATCAGTTGCACAAACTTACCCAAATTCTCATCATTCTTTACGCCCGATGCCGATAGAATAAGCTGCTTCTTTTGTTGTCCATCAAGCACAGGACTTTCCAACGCAGTTTTGAGGCGCGGCTGTTCCGTGGCACTCCGTGTAAACTGATTTGCCATTTCATAAAAATGCTTTTCTAACTTTCGCTCAACGGCAAATGCAAGTAGAGCCGTAGCATATCGTGACGATATCATTCCGTTATTCATGTTCCTGTTACGATTTAGATACGGTGATTTCGTCGAGCAAACGCTCAATCATTTTTTGCTGCTCACCATTTTCGTTCAATTTGGCACGCATCAATTTTTCCGAAATACTCACCGACATTTCAGCTACCTGGCTACGAATATCGCGCAAAGCTTCTTCTTTCTCGTGCTGAATTAATTTGCGCGACTCAGTAATTACCTTATCGGCCTCAACCAATGCAGCAGTACGAGCTTCGTTAATTAATTTATCCCTTAACTGAGCAGCCTCTGTCAGAATAGCCTGATGTTCCTTGCGAGCATTGGCAATAATTTGATCGCCTTCGGCTTTCACTTGTTGTAATTCAATCCTTGCTTTTTGAGCCATCAATAATGATTCATCGATGTAATTTTTGCGCTCTTCTATCATCTTAACAATGATGGGAAACCCATATTTTGTCAAAACAAAAAGAACAATCAAAAAAGGGATTAACATCCAAAAGATCAAGCCGACCTCAGGAGTAAAAAGTTCCATACTACAAGAAAATTGCTAAAGCACAAACAATAACAGCAAGTAAAGCAACACCTTCGATCAAAGCCCCAATAACGATCATATTTGCTCTGATATCTCCGGCAGCCTCTGGCTGACGAGCTATAGCATCCATTGCCTGACCTCCGATTTTTCCAATACCGATACCGGCACCAATTACTGCTAATCCTGCGCCAATTGCAGCACCTAATTTTGCCAACCCTGCACCTGCTGCAGCCTGTAATAAAATTGTAAGTAACATAAATTTATTTGTTTTAAAAGTAACCCCAACCCCCTAAAGGAGATTGAAGATCGTGATTGTTATATATTTTAGTTTAATTTCATTTCTAAATTATTCCCGGTTAGGATTCGACATAAGTTCAGTCGAATTGGCTAGGGGTTTATGATGCGACTCAACCCGTCCCATTCCAATAAATAATGCCGACAACATGGTAAAAACATAGGCCTGAATAAACGACACCAACACATCGAGCAGTAACATAAACACCGAAAATGCTATGGATAAAACGGATACCCCCGATGCCGCTAAAGGACCTAAAACCACGTAAAAAATAAATATTAAGCCCATCAAAACTAAAATAATCATGTGTCCCGCCAAAATATTGGCAAACAAACGAATCATTAAAGCAAAAGGCTTTGTAAAAACGCCCAGAATTTCAACCAATGGCATTATGGGTATCGGAAACTTTAACCACATAGGCACATCGGGCCAAAATATTTCTTTATAATACTCTTTTCCGGCTGATACATTGGTTATGATAAAAGTTAGCAATGCAAGTACCAGGGTTACAGCAATATTGCCTGTTACATTTGCTCCTGCGGGATAAATGGGTATCAGACCCAACAAATCGTTTAGCAAAATAAAGAAAAAGGCGGTTAGCAAATAAGGCGTAAATCGTTTGTAATCCTTACCAATACTTGGCTTAATAACGTCGTCGACAATAGCTACTATAAGCATTTCGAGTGCGCCAAACAAACCCTTACGTGCTTTCAGCGGATTCTTTTTGTAAGATTGTGCCATCGAAACAAAAGCAATTATCAATATAATGCACGATAACATTATGGCGCTGGCATCTTTTGTAAACGAAATATCCAAGGGACGTACTTCGGTTCCGTTGCTTAATTTTTCAACAATCTTGCCATTGTATTTTTCACCGTGATTAATCCGAAAACCTTGGTAACTACGTCCTTCGCGCAATTTTGCCGACGAAAAAACAAACCAACCTCTTTCGGGGCTTCGCACAATAACAGGCAGGGGCTGTGAAATGTCATTCGCGCCAAGTGTAATTATATGCCATTCGTAAGTATCCAACACATGATGAAAAATCATTTCTTTTAAATTAAATGATTCTTCGTTGGCACTATGTGGTTCGCTTGCCTGTAAATTATTGAAATTCAACAAAAAAGCAAACAAAATAAATACATACAATTTTATATTCATAAATAAATTCATGGCTACAGTTATTTAACTTTGCTCAATTTTAATAAAACATTGGTTTCAATAACTGAAAAAACTACATAAAACAATACGTAAATGCTCGTTAAAGCAATGGCATGTTCTCTGTCGAAAAACAAGCCTACAAATAAAAACATCAAGCCAAGTACCACAATAATAAGTCGTACTCCCAATAAAACCTGAATCGACGAATAGACTTTATTATGAGATGCTTTGTGCGCAAACCAACTCATTAAAACCGAAGCAATAATATAGTAAGTAGGTATTAACCAGAAATTTTGCGGTAACCAAGCCGGCATCAATTTATCCAACAAAAAGTAGGTTATGGCAGATAATGCCGAAAATAAGCCAACAGTTCCAATCAGTATTTTTATTGCTTTTATCATTTGTTTAATTTCTCAACACACACTACGATTTTATTCTTATTTACCTCCGCGAAACCGGCTTCAATATCCAGTTGATTATCAATTCCATTGATGCGATAATTAATTACTCCTTTATCAAGCATCGAAACTATGGGAGCATGATGCTCCAAAACGGTAAATTTACCTGATTTTCCGGGCAAAGTTACCAACGAAACTTCGCCATCGAAATATATTTTTTCGGGAGAAATAATTTCTAATTTCATGCCTAAATAATTGTTTTTAGTTGTCACATAGCATTTTCCAACATATCGGACAAACTCGCATAGCAGACTTTCATCCTCGTTGGCAAGCCGCTGTGTTTATGGTCGTTTCATTAGTTTTTCGATGTTTTACGTGCCTGACGCATTAAATCATGTCCTTTGGCTATGGCTTCGTCAATAGTGCCTACATTCAAAAATGCCATTTCGGGCAATTCGTCAAGCTGTCCGTTTAAAATCATTTTAAAACCTTTTATTGTATCTTCGATCGACACCATAACCCCCGGAATTCCCGAAAATTGAGTTGCCATAGCAAATGGTTGCGAAAGGAAACGCTGCACTTTACGGGCACGTTGCACAGTTAAACGGTCTTCGTCCGAAAGTTCTTCCATGCCTAAAATAGAAATAATATCCTGAAGTTCTTTGTTGCGTTGCAGTATTTGCTTAACACGCTGAGCAGTATCGTAATGATCCTGACCAACCACCAACGGATTTAAAATACGGGATGTGGACTCAAGCGGATCAACAGCCGGAAAAATTCCCAATTCAGCAATTTTTCGATTCAACACCGTTGTGGCATCCAAATGCGAAAAAGTAGTTGCTGGAGCCGGATCGGTTAAATCGTCGGCAGGAACATACACCGCCTGAACCGAAGTAATGGAGCCGTTTTTGGTTGAAGTTATTCGCTCTTGCATGCGTCCCATTTCGGTTGCTAAAGTAGGTTGGTATCCAACAGCCGAAGGCATACGTCCGAGCAATGCCGAAACCTCGGAGCCTGCTTGCGTAAACCTGAAAATATTATCGATGAAAAATAATATATCGCGGCCACCTTCGCCTCCACCATCGCGAAACGATTCGGCCACAGTAAGACCCGACAATGCTACCGACGAACGTGCTCCGGGAGGCTCATTCATTTGACCAAAAACAAGTGTTGCTTGCGATTTTGCAACTTCGTCGTAGTCTACTTTCGATAAATCCCATTGCCCGTTTTCCATGCCTTTTTTAAATTCTTCGCCATAACGAATTACGCCCGACTCTATCATCTCACGCAACAGGTCATTTCCTTCGCGGGTACGCTCGCCCACACCGGCAAAAACCGAGAAACCATTGTGACCTTTGGCAATATTATTTATCAACTCCATGATCAGCACAGTTTTCCCAACACCGGCACCTCCGAAAAGTCCGATTTTCCCACCTTTTACATAAGGTTCGAGCAGGTCGATGACTTTTATACCTGTTTGCAGAATATGCTGACTTGTAGTAAGATCCTCAAATTTTGGAGCTTCGCGATGTATAGGAAGTGCGCCTGTTTTATCGGGAGCTGACATACCATCCACCGCATCGCCGATCACATTCAGCAAGCGGCCCTTCACCTGATCGCCTACAGGCATTCCGATTGGACTTCCCATACATTCGACATCCAAACCCCGCGAAAGACCGTCAGTAGTATCCATCGCAACGCAACGCACAGTTCTTTCACCGGTATGCTGTTGCACCTCAATCACCAGGTCGTGTCCGTTGTGACGCTTCACCAGCAATGCATCGTGTATGGATGGCAACGAATAATCCGCACCAACAACATTGGGAAAAGTGACATCAATCACCGGACCGATAATCTGTGTTATCTTACCCTGAAAATCTTTCATTGTATATAAAGCTTTTTACAATTATTACTAATTTGTATTATCAACTAATTGCAAACTTACTCTAAATTCCCGACATTCAAAAAAAACAATGTCAGATAAAAGAATGCATTTGCCAAACCAAAGGCTAAATAACGTTCAAAAAAAACACAATATAAATTTCCGTCCAAATTACATATAAGGCTTTTAAGGAGGAAAAGTTTTCAAAAACAAAAAAAGACAACCGAAAGCAGATCCGCCCCCTGCTGCCTTTTTTTTATTATTTATTGCGATAATTTCATTTCTCCTGTTTTGTAATCCACTAATCCAGTTTGAGTACTGCCAAAAATGCTTTTTGAGGCACTTCCACATTACCAATCTGTTTCATACGCTTTTTACCTTTTTTCTGTTTTTCGAGCAGTTTACGTTTACGCGATATGTCACCTCCATAACATTTGGCAGTCACATCTTTACGAACAGCCTTAATCGTTTCGCGGGCAATAATCTTGGCACCAATAGCACCCTGTATCGCAATATCAAATTGCTGGCGTGGAATCAGCTCTTTTAGTTTTTCGCACATTCTGCGTCCCAGCGGCACCGCATTATCCACATGTATCAGCGACGAAAGCGCATCCACAGGCTCACCATTCAGCAAAATATCAAGTTTTACAAGTTTCGAAGGGCGATAACCGTTCATGTGATAGTCGAACGAGGCATATCCTTTCGAAATACTTTTCAGACGGTCGTAAAAATCGAATACAATTTCGCCCAGTGGCAAATCATAAATCAGCTCCATACGATTTCCCGAAATATAATCCTGTTTGATAAGTTCGCCGCGTTTGCCCAAACAAAGGGTCATAATCTGACCAATATAATCGGTTCGTGTAATAATGGAGGCTCTGATATAAGGCTCCTCAATGCGGTCGATGCTTACAATATCAGGCAATCCCGAAGGATTATGCACTTCGAGCATTTCGTCTTTTTTGGTGTACACCTTGTACGAAACATTGGGCACAGTAGTGATCACACTCATATCGAATTCCCTGTCGAGTCGCTCCTGAATAATTTCCATGTGAAGCATTCCGAGAAAACCGCAACGGAAACCAAAACCAAGTGCCACCGACGATTCGGCTTCGAAGGTAAGCGATGCATCGTTGAGTTGTAACTTTTCAATAGATGCCCGTAAGTCTTCAAAATCTTCGGTCTCAATTGGATAAACTCCGGCAAAAACCATAGGTTTCACCTCTTCAAATCCGTCGATAGCCGATTCGCAGGGACGTTTTACATGCGTAATGGTGTCGCCCACTTTTACTTCTTTCGAAGTTTTTATTCCTGAAATTATATATCCCACATCGCCGGCACTCAATGTTTGAGCAGGCGACATCTCCAGTTTCAGAACTCCGATTTCGTCGGCAAAATATTCTTTTTCGGTATTGACAAATTTTACTAAGTCGCCCTTTTTAATAGTACCGTTTTCAATTTTAAAATAAGCAATAATACCACGGAATGAATTAAACACCGAGTCGAAAATCAAACATTGCAATGGTGCTTCGGGATCACCTTTAGGTGCAGGTACGCGTGTAACAATGGCTTCGAGGATTTCATTGATACCCATACCCGTTTTGCCACTTGCTCGCAAAACTTCTTCACGCTTACAACCCAGCAATTCCACAATCTGATCTTCCACCTCATCGGGCATAGCGCTATCCATGTCCATTTTGTTCATCACCGGAATAATTTCCAAATCGTGCTCAATGGCCATGTAAAGGTTCGAAATAGTCTGCGCCTGTATACCCTGAGTAGCATCCACAATCAGCAAAGCGCCCTCGCAGGCTGCAATAGAACGCGATACTTCGTACGAGAAATCGACGTGTCCCGGAGTGTCAATCAGGTTAAAAATATAGTCTTCGCCATTCAATCGATAATTCATTTGAATGGCATGGCTTTTAATGGTAATTCCACGCTCGCGCTCCAGGTCCATATTATCTAACACCTGAGCCTGCATCTCTTTCCCTGCCACAGTATTTGTATATTCCAGCAACCGATCGGCCAGGGTACTTTTCCCATGATCGATGTGGGCAATAATGCAAAAATTGCGGATTCTCTTCATTCTTTAATTATATGGTTTATTTTGAGTTGCAAAAGTACGCAAAAAAAATGATTTTTTATGTGTGGGAGTTTTAGCCCTTTCGATGATCCTTTTTAATCTTCGGGCACTAAACCTAACTGACGGTAAGTTTCGCGCATAGCCTCCTCGTTATCAGTAATTATCAGCAGAGAATCGCCCTCTTCGAGTTGCGTATTTCCTCGTGGAATAAAATACTTCCGGTTGCGTTTTACCATTACCAACAGCGTTTGGTCAGGCATAGGCACATCCATTACACGACGGCCGTTTTTCAGCATTGTATCGTTCACCGTAATTTCGCACATGGCCGATTTTATTTCGTCTGAAAACTCCACATCAAACTCTTTCAGCTTTCGGGTCGGTGGCACAGGCAACGAAAGCCCCAGCCAGCGCGCCATCGACGAAACAGTTGTGCCCTGCACTACAAGCGAAAGTATGGTAATGAAAAATACGATATTAAACATCATTTTGGCCTGAGGCACATCGCTGATCCAGGGATAAGTGGCAAAAATAATGGGCACAGCACCACGCAATCCCACCCAGGAAGTAAATAAACGTGCTTTGAACGACATATTCTTAAAAGGCAACAGCGATAGCAACACCGACAAAGGACGTCCAATGAGAATCATGAAAATGCCCACCAGTAAACCAACACCGGCTATAGGCAGAAGTTCCGACGGATTTACTAGCAAACCAAGGGCAAGAAACATGATAATCTGAAATAGCCACGTAAGCCCATCGAAAAACCTGAGCGTACTTCGCTTATGCACAAACCTCTGATTACCTATCATTAAACCTCCCGCATACACAGCCAGATATCCATTTCCACCAATAAAACTGGTAAAACCAAACAGAAAGAACATAACTGTCAGCAACAAAACCGAATAAAGCGCATCATTGTCGAGATTTATTTTATTAATAATCCTTACTGCTAATTTCCCAAGCAAAAATCCACAAATAACACCCAGAAAAAGTTGTTTAAGAAACATAAACAACACCTCCCAACCACTCACATCAGGTGTTTGAATAAGTTGAATAAGGACTATGGTAAGCATAAAAGCCATCGGGTCGTTGCTACCGCTCTCGAGCTCAAGCAGCGGTCGAAGATTCTCTTTCAGCGAGAGGCCTTTTGAACGCAGAATAGAAAAGACTGATGCCGAATCGGTTGACGACATAATACCGGCCAAAAGCAACGATTCAAGCAAAGTAAACGTTACCGAATGCACCAAACTATTCGTAAGCCAATAAATAAACAAACCCGTAAACAATGCTGTGAGCAACACTCCCACTGTTGCCAAAACCAAACCTTTAACCGCCACCGGACGAATTTCGGAGAAACGGGTATCGAGCCCGCCCGAGAAAAGGATAATATTTAACGCTACAACCCCAATATATTGTGCAATATTGGGTGAACCAAATTCAATTCCGAGACCATCGCTTCCCGCACCGATTCCTATAAGTAAGAATAATAAAAGCGTAGGAACACCAAAACGATATCCCGTTTTCCCAACCAGGATACTAAAAAAAAGCAGAATGGAAGAAATAAGTATAAATAATTCGATAGATATTTGCATTCTTATATATAAAAGACAAGTTATTGAGCTTTTACAAAAATATGTATTTCAATCGGATTCAGCACATTAAAATCAAAAAAATAAACCTAAAAAAACAAGCATTAATTTTTTTCCACATTTTCTTCAAAAAGGCTTGCACAAAACAAAAACTTACTCTATCTTTGCACTCGCAAAACAAAAGCGGTACCATAGCTCAGTTGGTAGAGCAAAGGACTGAAAATCCTTGTGTCCCCGGTTCGATTCCTGGTGGTACCACGCAAATAAACGCTAATAGTCTTTAATACAGATTGTTAGCGTTTTTGTTTTATCTGTTTGCACAAAAATTGCACAAAAAACTCACCTCACCAAACTTCGGGCTACCCTTTCATGAATCCATGCCTCGAAGTCCACTGCCTTATCAAGCTTCAAACGCTCCTTAATCGTATTGCGCCGACGATACATCGTATTCTTATTAATTCCCAGAATTGAACAGGAATCAGTAATATCTATCTTCATAGAACTAAGTGCAATCACTATTTTATCGGCATTAGTTAGTGCCGGAAATTCAGCTGAAAGACTCGAAATAAGATTATTGCTAACCATATCTATCTCGTTGATATAATCAGTCCATTCCGATTCACGCAATACAGAATGAGACAAGACCTCATCAAGAAATAATTTTGAGTCCGAGACGCCAAACCTGTATTTGGCATTCAGTTTACTCAAACGTAATGCTGCATCCATTCTCGACTGAATTTTGGCATGAACCACAAGTCGTTTCCGCTCTAAACTTTCAAGCAGCCTTAACTTTTCTTCATGAAATTTGGCCTGCTCCTGCCTTCGTCTGAAAAATGTTATTAAAAACAGAATGACAAGAATGAGGACAAAAATAATCAGCAGACCAAACTGTAAAACCATATTTTGATGCTTCATCCGCAGCGCAGCATTTTCCTTTTCTTTTTGCGACAAATCATACCCTTTGTCGATACGATATAGCTGATTTTTCTGCGCCTGGTCAAAGACTAATGATCTGTTGAAATCGTAGATTAAGAAAAGATCCATTGCATTTTTATAATCACCCGAAGCCATGTAGGCATAAGCCCCAGCCATATTCACTGCCATTTTACTGTATATATTAGCCGTATCCTGTTTTGAGAGTTGATAATAATACATAGCTGAATCGGCTTGACCACAGCGTGCATAGGCATACGAAAGTTTATTGTGATAGTAGCTGTCGTTATTGAAATAGCGATACACCTCCAAAATATCAGTTTTCGCTTCACTGAATCTTTTCGTCCGGTTCAGCAATGTGATTGCCCTGTAAAAATGCACGTCATAATAACCAGAAGTGTCTTTTTCCTGAAGCAACAAGCTTTTGGCTTTATCAAAATAAATAAGCGCACTATCCACTGGATATCGTCCCAAATCGAAAGCATTGGCAATTTCGCGATAGGCATAAGCTTCGTTTACACGCTCATGAGCATGCCTGAAATAAATGACCGAAAGTTTTAGTCGTGACAAAGCCTTTTGATAAACCGCATCCAACGAATAATTATAACCTATATAATAATTGGCAAGCCCGAGCAAATTATACTCATTAGTCTTAACAAGTGAGCTGATTGATTTTTTCAGATGAATCACACCCTGATCAATTTCACCGTTTTCGAGCAAAGCATGCCCGTACAAAAAATACGACAACCCCTCCTCACGCAACAATCCCGATCCATTATAGTACTCGAGGGCGTTTAATGCAGGCTCTATTCTTACGGCCGAATCCTCCGACAAAAAGAGAGCATAAGCCGTCAGCAGTTGATGCGCAGCCACATCAACAGGTCGCAGCGATTTTAGGCGGCTTAAACTATCGAGCCAAACAAAAGCTGAATCAAGATGATCAGGCATTACTTTTTCTATACGCAAGATGGATTCATTCGTACTTTTTCGCTTGGCACACGAGCC
This sequence comes from Paludibacter sp., assembly GCA_034004015.1. Taxonomy (GTDB): domain Bacteria; phylum Bacteroidota; class Bacteroidia; order Bacteroidales; family Paludibacteraceae; genus Paludibacter. Next base: position 4,998 of record JAVEXN010000028.1, on the reverse strand, counting down.
CAAACTCAACATTAAAAAAAATAAGGCCAACCAAAAAATAAGTATTAGATATTTACGTAGTATCATACAGTCACGGCTCCATGTTTTAACCAAAAACATCAGGGTAATTCAATAGCTTACAAACAAATTTATTTAGACACAAATTAAATCGTTAATTTACAGCACAATAAAACACACAACATATAACAGCTTACAAACGTTTTATTTGACCGAACACACAAATTTGATTACTTTTGAAACGTTCAGACACACTGAAAATGACACAAATTTTCCACCTGCCAAATTGCGCAGACTACGGAACAAGATACAACCTGAAACGAGAATCTGTTTGCTAAACCAATTTTGTGATATGTGAAGATGAAAAGTGCCTTTCAGAACAAATTCGTTCTGGAAGGCACTATTTTTTAGCGGTAAATATCATTTAATAATACCGACAGATACAAACCACCACGGTAGAGCAACAAATCGAGGTCATCGCTAAACCGATACAGATAGTGATAATTATTTGTATTGCCGGCATCCCACGCATAGATATCGTTGCGTACACGATATGTTTCCCGCAATGATTTCAACATATCGTATGCAAGAAGTTTCTTTTTATCGGCCGAATATTTATCCTCCACAAAGTCGGCATATTCTGTATATGACATTTTGCGGCTATCGGCAATCTGTCCATCCCATACCGAATGTATATTTGTGCTCCGGCCAAACCAATTCATTTTTACTCTGTTTCCGCCCAAATCATCGGCACGTCCCAAATGCATCGGCTGATGTAAATCACCCACAAAATGAATCAAAAATTTCAGTGCTTCGGCATCGTTTTTATCCTTCTTTAATCTGTCAATCATTACTCCGATGGCATAAAACAAATGCTCACCTTCCGCTTTGGGATTTGCAATAAGAGTTTTCATTTCGTCGTCGGTCATGCCATCCTTCAAATTCTGATAATGCCACTGATAACTGTATTTATAATTATCGTCACTGCGAATTTCATCGGCCCACGACGATTCGTACACAATACCTTTCATCCCTAGCACTTTATCGGTTTGCTTACGGGCTTTTTTAGTCATGTTGCGATAAGCCACTTCCGAAATAATGCGGTGACCCACATTGTCGTACGCATAAGTCGATAGCGTTACAAAAAGAAGAAATAAAGAGATGATTTTTTTGAACATATACGTTTTTGTTTGAGAATACTATGTTGATTTTTTATTTATACTACTAATAATCAGCTAAGAGCAAGCCAATGTCATTTGAATTGATGCCATAATAATTTCCGATAAGCCGGTTTACCAACACGCCACCATATATATACGAACCATTTCTGAAGCCTGAACTCTCAGCAATGGCCAGCTTCACACTACCCGAGTTTGCGATTTTCAGTAGTATAGGCGCAAAAATATTGCTCAAAGCCATAGAAGTTGTACGCGCCACACGGGCCGAAATATTGGGAACGCAATAATGAACCACCCCAAACTTCTCATACACCGGATTTCGCAGAGTGCGACATTCAGATGTCTCAAAACAACCTCCCTGATCGACACTCAGATCGATAATTACCGCACCGGCTTTCATTGTTTTTACCAAATCCTCCGACACCATAAACCTTTCCGAACCATTTATATACCGCAGATTTCCGATAACAGCATCGGCCGAAGCAAGCGCTTTGAACAATACCGAAGGATGAATAACAGAAGTAAATACCTGTTGCCCAAGATAATGCTGTATTTTACGCAACTTATTAATGTCGTGGTCGAATATTTTCACCTGAGCACCCAGCGCCAACGCCGAACGGGCAGCCACAGTACCTGTAATGCCGGCACCAAGTATAAGCACTTCGGTAGGCGAAATCCCTGCCACACCTCCCAGCAATAAACCTTTACCGCCTCTTTCGACGCTCATAAGTTCGGCAGCAACTCCAATAGCTGTATTGCCTTCAATTTCGGAAATAGATGTCATTACAGGAAATGCCTTTTGTTCATCCTTAATCAGCTCGTAAGCAATTGCGTTCATTTTTTTCTTCATCATTAAATGAATACATTCCGACGACAAATTACTTAACTGAAGCATAGAAAACACCGACGAACGATCGTGCATCATGTTCAACTCCTGCAATGTGGGTGGCGTTATTTTCAACACCAGATCGGCGCTAAATACATCGGAAGCCGAATCGACCAGATAAGCACCCGCCTCGCTGTACTGAAGATCGGAATACGACATAGGCTCACCGGCACCCCGCTGTACATACACACTATGACCCTCTTCGGTTACAATGGCAACTCCTTCGGGCGTAAGAGCCAGACGTGTCTCGACTTCAGGATTTTCTTTGGGAATACCTATCGAAAGCCTTGGCTGACGGGCTATTTCGCGCAACAGACATTCTTCAGGAAATAAACTGCGCTGTGATTTTGTGTCGAATTTCATAATAACGATACTGTTTGGAGATAAGCTACAAAGCTAAAAACTATTATCGAAATTAGCAAATTATTCATAAGGCCAGAAAATATCACAATATCAGGCACTTGCATGCAGCATAAAACTTATTAACACTAAAAATTCGTTTATGCCATAACTTGAAATTATCTTTGCAGACAATTATGGATAAAGAAAAACGAAACGGACATATTGCCGTTTTTGCAGCCAATATTTTATTCGGTTTAAATACACCTGTTTCCCGATCGCTTATCCCCGAAATAGTCGATCCCTATCTTTTGAGTTTTCTCAGGCTCTGTGGAGGAATGATTCTCTTTTGGATGGCATCGGCCTTTGTACGCGAAAAAGTCAGTAAGAAAGACATTCTTCTGTTGTTTTTTGCAGCCATCCTGGCACTCACCACCAATCAGCTACCATTTATAATAGGCCTTTCGATGACTTCACCCATCGATGCATCCATTGTAGTTACCATGCTGCCTATATTAAGTATGTTGTTTGCTGCTGTATTTATAAAGGAGCCCATTACACTTAAAAAGACACTGGGCGTACTTACCGGAGCTTCGGGGGCGCTACTGCTTGTTTTTAGTCAGTCGAATAACAGCGGTAGTGGAAACATGTGGGGAAATCTGATCATTTTTGGCGCCGTAATGTCGTTTGCATTGTATCTTACCTTGTTCAAGAAACTGATTTCGAGATACAAACCGGTGACCATTATGAAGTGGATGTTTTTATTTGCCACAATTCAGAGTTTTCCGTTTTGCGTCGATTCGTTTAGTACCGCAAATTTCGAAAGCTTTAGCACCTTGACAATACTCAAAATACTATATGTAGTGGTGATCGCTACTTTTGTTACCTATATATTATTAGCAGTAGGACAAAAAGCACTGCGCCCAACCACACTCAGCATGTACAATTACCTTCAACCTGTAGTGGCAGCCCTGGCAGCAGTACTTATGGGTATCGACACATTTGGTATAGAGCAACTGCTCGCCGCTATTCTTGTGTTTGCCGGCGTATATATGGTTACACGCAGTAAATCGCGGGAGGATATTGAGAAAGAAAAAGTTCAGTCGAAAAGTTCGTGAAAAACAGCCAGCGAATTTAATCCCCGAAAATCAGAAATGTGTAAACGATAATACTGCTCCAGATCAGCAATTAAACGAAATCTCAAATCGCGGTTCAGTGTCACTTCGTGCATATTGTCGAAATTGCAACGGGCAAGCCTGCTAAAAGCATCCGCCTCAGCTTCGCCCATAAAATGCACATGCGCTGGTCGCATTTCACAAAAAATGCCATTCAGCATATCAAAGTACTTCCCCGACATTACAATTGTATCAGGTTCGAAACCCAGATAGCGCGTAAATCTGATCATAAACACCAAATGAAAGTTTGCCAAACCACGCTCGGTACAGTCCAGAATCTGCACGGCATTTTCGAGAAAGCCATACAAAACTTCATCCGGCTCCGAAAGTTGAAGCACCTTCTGCAATAACTCGGCAACAAAAAGCGCCAGCGAATTTTTCACCGGGTGAAACGGAATGCCTGTAAGCGGTACGGTAACCCGTACATCTTTTATACGCTGAATCTCTTTTCCGGGCACATGCCACACATCCATATCAACCAATGTGAGTGGCTGCAAAAATGAGGAGCGAAATGCTGACTTTTTCTTAGACACACCATAAACCATGTACGATATTCGTCCAAATTCCTTCGTATATACTGTAACAATTACCGAAGAATCGGAGTATTTGACCGACCCGATGACAATTCCGCGTGTTTTTATCTGCATAAATCCATTTATTTTGACAACAAAAATACTAAAAATACCCGTCGGGCACATTACAGCACAAAATATTATCACAAAGATGTATTCTGACAAACAGGCACTTGAAAAAAAATACAATATTTTTGCACAATATTTACTCCAAACTATTTGCCAATTCAAAAAAGTGCCGTATATTTGCACCCGCAATTGAGAGCTACAATGCCTCAGCAAAACAAAGACATTTTGGCCCATTCGTCTATCGGTTAGGACGCCAGATTTTCATTCTGGAAAGAGGGGTTCGACTCCCCTATGGGCTACTTAAGTAGTAAAAAAAGATTTAAAAAAGCATATTTGAGATGGCAAATCACAAATCATCAATTAAAAGAATTCGTCAGACAGAAAAACGCAAATTGCACAACCGTTATTATGCAAAAACTGCACGTAACGCCGTTCGCAAATTGCGCAGCACAACTGACAAAGCAGTAGCAACAGAATTGCTGCCTAAAATCAGTGCTATGCTCGACAAGCTGGCTAAACGTAACATAATTCACAAGAACAAGGCTTCGAACTTAAAATCGAAACTTAGCGTTTACGTAAACAAACTGGCATAAAGCTTCGTAAATAAAATACAGAAGCCCTTTTCTTCACGGAAAGGGCTTTTTTGTCGTTATACCGGATCAAGTCAAAAAGTTGTGGGGATAAAAATTTAAGCATATATTTTTGATAGTCTAAAGAGGAAAAAAGGAATATCTCTTACTCCTCTGAATTGAGATCTAAAAGCTTTGATTTTGGCATTAAAA
>JAVEXN010000013.1:0-103769 GCA_034004015.1 Paludibacter sp. | reverse complement strand
TTCTTTATTTTATTCAAAATCTGTGTTGTCCGGTATAAATTTTAAAAAGAGGAATTTGCCATCTCTCACTCCGTTCGAGATGACTGTCTGTTTGTAATAATTTTGGGTGGGGTTAGGTTGGCGGCGACGCCGCCAACCTAACCCCTCCCAAACAAATCCACCACAAAACACTGTCATTCAGAGCGAAGCGAAGAATCTAATTATTTATACCGGACAACACTAATTCAAAATCAATATCTTATGTCTAAATATCTGAATTTTTTAATGCTTCTCGTTTTTTCTTTGTTGAGTTTGTCGTGCGATCCGGTAGTTGATGAGCCTGAAAACAATGATTCTGAGATTGAAGAGGAGCTGATCAAAACTTATCCCACACCTTTGCGCGATACAGTTCCTGCTTTTCCGGGGGCTCAGGGTGGTGCGCAGTTCATTACAGGTGGTGCGGGCGGCGATGTGTATGTGGTGAACAAACTTGAGGATTCGTACAGCGAAGGAACGCTTCGTTCGGCATTGGGAAAGAGCGGACGCCGAACCATTGTGTTTGCGGTGTCGGGTGTAATTGAACTTGTGTATGGAAAAATCTCAATTAATAATGGTGATGTGACTGTGGCGGGACAAACTGCTCCCGGCGATGGAATTGTGATTGCGAATTATCCCATCCAGGTAAATGCGGACAATGTGATTTTGCGATTTCTTCGTTTCAGAATGGGCGATGTGACTAAAACAGAAGATGATGCACTGAATGGCCGTAACCGCAAAAATGTAATGATCGACCACTGCTCAATGAGTTGGAGCACGGATGAATGTTCGTCGTTTTACGACAACGAAAACTTTACGATGCAATGGTGCATTATTTCCGAAAGTCTCCGGAATTCGGTTCATGGTAAAGGCGCACATGGTTACGGAGGTATTTGGGGTGGCAAAAAAGCTTCGTTTCATCATAACTTGTTAGCACATCACGATAGCCGCAATCCACGTTTTTGCGGTAGCCGCTACAGCAATAAACCAGAAGAGGAAAAGGTTGATTTTCGTTATAACGTAATTTATAACTGGCGAAGCAATAGTGGTTATGCGGGCGAAGGTGGTTCGTATAATATGGTCAACAATTACTACAAGCCCGGGCCTGCGACTTATTCGCGAGGTACGAACAATGTGACTTACCGCATTTTTCAGCCTAACCCCGACGATGGTACAAATAGTCAGCCCAAAGGGGTTTATGGCCGTTTTTATGTAGCCGGAAATGTGATGGATAATAATCTGACCACAACGCCAAATGTAACCGTCGATAACTGGCTTGGTGTGCATTATACAATCTCTGCTATGCCTGAGTTACGACAAAGTGCAGAATTTCAGTTTTTTACTTTCGAAACTAAAACGGCCGAACAAGCTTACGAAGATGTGCTGGCAAAAGCAGGAGCAAGCCACAAGCGCGATACTGTGGATGCCCGCATTGTGCGTGAAGTGCGTGAGGGAAGTTATACGTTTACAGGTTCAAATGGCAGTACGCTCGGTCTTATCGATACGCAAAGTGATGTGGGTGGCTGGCCTGTATATAGTTTTGTGCCCGGGGATGTTCCATTGGATACCGATAAAGACGGAATGCCTGATGCATGGGAAGATGAAGTGAAGTTAAATAAAAATGATAAAACAGATGCGGCTAAATATAATCTGAGTCCATCTTATACCAACCTCGAAGTGTATTTCAATGGTTTGGTAAAGCATTTATATTGATTTTAGTTCGTTTTGCAATTAATCAGAGTCATCGGGTTGTGTTCCTGATGGCTCTTTTTGTTGAAAGAAAAACTAAAGATTTTGTAATTCAACATGAGTTCGAAATAAAAATCAAACTTTAATATATGTGCCCCAAAATCCCCTAAAGGGGACTTCCTTGGTTCAATAATTGCGGAAATAATCAGCTTTTGCAGTAAGCCAAAGTCCCCTTTAGGGGATTTAGGGGCAATCAATATTGGTTTCAGTTTTTTTTTCTTGTCCTGAACTTAATTTACATTGAATCTGGCCAATTATACTCATAATTTTTTAGCGGAATTGTCAGAAAAAATTAATAGCCTTATCTTTGCAGCGTGAAACGACGTTATTTTATTTATCTCTCGTACAAGGGCACTGCATATCATGGCTGGCAAATTCAGCCCAATGGAATATCGGTGCAGGAAGTGCTTGCCAAAGCGCTTTCACTTGTTTTGCGCACCGAAACTGAAATTGTTGGTGCCGGTCGTACTGATACTGGTGTGCATGCTGCGCTTATGGTTGCTCATTTCGATACTGAGCTGAATTTGGGCGATGGCGCTGCACTTTGCACCAAACTCAATAGTATGTTGCCTCAGGATATTGCAATTTCCCGTATTGTGGAAGTGCAAGCGGATGCACATGCCCGTTTCGATGCCGTTTCGCGTCGTTACGAATATCACATTATTACTTCCAAAAATGTATTTCTGCATGGTTTTGCGGCCAGGTTCAACGAGAATATTGATTTCGAAGCCATGAACAAAGCTGCACAAATGCTCTTCGAATACAGCGATTTTACAAGTTTTAGCAAACTACATACTGATGCCCGCACCAATAATTGTGTGATAAAACATGCCGAATGGACGCAGCGTGGCGCAGTGTGGGTGTTTACAATAGAAGCCGATCGTTTTTTGCGAAATATGGTGCGTGCGGTGGTGGGCACTTTGCTCGAAGTGGGTCGTAGCAAAATGACGCTCGACGAGTTTCGTGCGGTAATCGAAGCCAAAAATCGTTGTAAAGCCGGAATGTCGGTGCCTGCGCAGGGACTTTATCTGATTGATGTGCAGTATCCGCCTGAAGTATTTGTCAGCAATAAATGATTCAAACTTTTTTCTTCAAAATATAATTTATGTGGTTATTTCTGGCTTTGTTGTCGGCATTGTTGCTGGGTATTTACGATGTAAGTAAAAAAGTGTCGGTGCAGGGCAATGCAGTGATTCCTGTTTTACTCACATCTGTGCTTTTTTCATCGGCCATTTTACTGCCGTTTCTGCTTGTGTCGCTTGTACAGCCTGAATTGCTTGCGGGAACTCCGTTCTTCGTGCCTGTTGTCGATTTTGAAACGCACCTTTATTTAATTCTGAAAGCTGTTATTGTGCTTTCGTCGTGGCTGTTTGCTTATTTTGCCATGAAACATTTGCCCATTACACTCGCTTCGCCAATCAAAGCCACACAGCCGGTTTGGGTAGTGCTTGGTGGCGTGCTTATTTTTGGAGAAAAACTGAATGGTTATCAGATTGCAGGCGTTGTGGTGACATTGATTTCCTTTTTTATGTTTTCGTTTGCCGGGAAAAAAGAAGGTTTCTCGTTGCGGTCGAGCAAATGGATATGGTTTATTATTCTGGCAACTCTTACAGGCGCTGTGAGTGGTTTATACGATAAATATCTCCTGCATCGCTTCGATCACATGGCTGTGCAGACTTATTATACTTTTTATCAGGCCATTATTATGGGACTGATTACCCTGTTTTTGTGGGTTCCTACCCGTCATAAAACAACTCCTTTTCAGTTCAGGTGGTCGATAGCTTTTATCTCGGTGTTTTTGGTAATAGCCGATTTTGCTTATTTTTATGCGCTTACAATGCCCGATTCGTTGATTTCGGTGGTGTCCACCATGCGCAGGGCCGGGGTAGTGGTGCCTTTTCTGTATGGAGCCTTTGTAATGCGCGATAAAAACCTGAAACTAAAAGTGATTGATATGATCGGAGTAATTCTGGGAATGGTTTTGCTGTTTCTTGGTTCCTGAATGTCTGAAACTGTGGATGATGAATGCGTCTGAATAGTTTTTATCGTGTTGAAAAACAATAACTTCAGGGAAAATGAAAAAATCACCCGAAATTATTTGATTATTACATATAAAGTTTGTATTTTTGCAAGCCCAATTGAAAAACAGAAAATTATAAAAATATTAAGATATGAAAAGCGGAATTCACCCAGAAAACTATCGCACTGTCGTTTTTAAAGATATGTCAAACGGCGATACTTTCTTCTCACGTTCAACCGTGAATACAAGAGAAAACATCGAAATCGATGGAGAAACCTATCCAGTTGTGAAAATGGAGATTTCAAGTTCGTCACACCCTTTCTACACCGGTAAATCGAAATTGGTGGATACTGCAGGACGTGTGGACAAATTCATGACCCGTTACGCAAAACGTGGAGAAGCGAAAAAATAATTTTCGATTTCGAAAATCATAGCATAAAAAAAGCTCTGAACAATACATTTGTTCAGAGCTTTTTTTATGCTAATACTCTTTCTTTCTGATGATCATTCAACCAGCATCTCAATATGCCTTTTTTTGAGCTTTATCAGGCTGTTTTTCAGATAAAATTCTTAACTTTGCACGTTTTTATGCCATTTGGCTTTGCAGGTGACATTCAATTGATAATAATAATTTTCAAGATATATTATGGAGTACAATTTCAGAGAAATAGAACAAAAGTGGCAACAGTTCTGGAAAGAAAATAAGATTTATAAAACGGAGATTAACGCCGCAAAACCCAAGTATTATGTGCTGGATATGTTTCCTTATCCTTCGGGAGCAGGATTGCATGTGGGACATCCGCTTGGGTATATTGCTTCCGATATTTATAGCCGCTACAAACGTCTGAAAGGATTTAATGTGCTTCATCCAATGGGTTACGATGCTTACGGACTTCCGGCTGAGCAATATGCCATTCAAACCGGTCAGCATCCTGCTGTAACCACAAAGAAAAACATCGACCGCTATCGTGAACAGCTCGACAAAATAGGCTTTTGCTACGATTGGGATCGTGAAATTCGCACCTGTGAGCCCGATTATTATAAATGGACACAGTGGGCTTTTGTGGAAATGTTCAATCATTATTTCGACAATAAACTTCAGAAAGCGATGCCTGTGGCCGGTTTGGTTAAAGCATTCGAAACGAACGGAACTGAGGGTGTTGATGCAAACTGCACTGAAGAACTCTGTTTTACTGCTGAAGAGTGGAATGCGAAAACCGAACAGGACCAACAGGAAATACTGCTCAATTATCGCATTGCATATTTGGCCGACCTGAAAGTAAACTGGTGTCCTGCGCTTGGAACCGTGCTTGCCAACGATGAGGTGAGCGAAGGAGTTTCGGTGCGTGGCGGACATCCGGTTGAACAAAGAGTGATGCGTCAGTGGAGCTTGCGCGTGTCGGCTTATGCACAGCGATTGCTCGATGGTTTGGAAAAAGTGGACTGGACAGACTCGTTGAAAGAAACGCAGAAAAACTGGATTGGTCGTAGCGAAGGTGCGGAACTTGTTTTCAATGTGAAAGGGCAGGACGTGAGTTTTGAAGTTTTTACAACCCGTGCAGATACTATTTACGGCGTTACGTTTATGGTGCTGGCTCCCGAAAGTGAGCTTGTGGCAAAACTCACTACCGACGACCAAAAGTCGGCTGTGGATGAATATATTTCGGCAACAAAAAAACGCACCGAGCGTGAACGTATTGCCGATCGCCGTGTGACAGGTGTGTTTAGTGGTTCGTATGCCATAAACCCTTTGAGCGGAACTGAGATTCCTGTGTGGATTTCGGACTATGTGCTTGCCGGTTACGGAACGGGTGCCATCATGGCGGTTCCCGCGCACGATAGCCGCGACTATGCTTTTGCGCGTCATTTTAATTTGCCCATCATTCCGCTGATTGAAGGTTGCGATGTGAGCGATGAAAGTTTCGATGCCAAAGAAGGAATTATGTGCAATTCAGGATTCCTGAACGGACTGACAGTGAAAGAAGCCATTGCGGCAGCAAAAAAATATATCGAAGAAAAAAATCTGGGTCGTGTTAAAGTAAATTACCGTCTGCGCGATGCTATTTTTAGTCGTCAGCGTTACTGGGGCGAGCCATTCCCCGTTTATTACAAACAGGGCATGCCTTACATGTTGCCAATGGATAAACTGCCATTGCTTTTGCCCGAGATTGATAAATATCTGCCTACCGAAACGGGCGAACCTCCTCTGGGGCGTGCTGCTAACTGGGGCTGGAACGAGGCGATGCAGATTGTAACAGCATCGTCGGAAATTGACAATGCAGCGGTTTTCCCTCTTGAACTCAGCACAATGCCCGGTTTTGCCGGATCATCGGCATATTATCTTCGCTACATGGATCCAACAAACGAAACCGGACTTGTAAGTGCAGAAGCCAATGAGTATTGGGAAAATGTGGATTTGTATATCGGTGGAACCGAACATGCTACCGGACATCTTATTTATAGCCGGTTCTGGAACAAATTCCTTTTCGATTTGGCTAAAGTTTGCAAGGATGAGCCATTCAAAAGACTGATTAATCAGGGAATGATTCAGGGTAGAAGTAATTTTGTGTACAGAGTAAAAGACAGCAATACTTTCGTTTCGCTGAATCTGAAAGATCAGTACGAAACAACTCAGATTCATGTCGATGTAAATATTGTGTCGAATGATGTGCTCGATGTTGAAAAATTCAGAGCCTGGAGACCAGAGTTTTCTGATGCTGAGTTTATTCTCGAGTACCCCAATCCAACCTTCCCCAAAGGGGAAGGAGCGAGCACCAATTTAGATTCTCAAAACGTTGGAGTTGCGCAATCTCTCTCCCCTTCGGGGAGAGTCGGAGAGGGGAGATATATCTGCGGTTGGGCAGTCGAAAAAATGTCGAAATCAATGTTCAATGTGGTAAATCCTGATGATATTGTGGAGCGTTACGGAGCCGATACATTGCGTTTGTACGAAATGTTCCTTGGCCCGCTTGAGCAATCGAAACCCTGGGATACAAACGGCATTGATGGTGTACACCGATTCCTGAAAAAACTCTGGGTACTTTTCTATAAGGACAATCAACTTGTGGTGAAAGATGATGCACCAACAGCCGATGAACTGAAGACGCTGCACAAAACCATTAAAAAAGTTACCTGGGATATTGAGAACTTCTCGTACAACACTTCGGTTTCAGCATTTATGATTTGTGTAAACGAATTGTCAGCACTTAAATGCAGTAAACGTGCTATTCTCGAGCCTCTTGTTGTGTTGCTTGCCCCTTTTGCACCCCATGTTGCAGAAGAATTGTATCATGTACTTGGAAATACCTCAACCGTAAACGATGCCGTTTTCCCGGTTTACAACGAAGAGTATCTGGTGGAAAGTACAGTGAAATATCCGGTTTCATTCAACGGGAAAGTGCGCTTTATGCTTGATTTGCCTGCAGCTATGAGCAAAGAAGATGTTGCAAAAGAGGTTTTTGCCAACGATCAGACTGCTAAATATCTGGCAGGAGTTTCTCCTAAAAAGGTGATTGTGGTGCCGGGTAAAATTGTAAACATTGTGCTTTAGTCCGTTCTGTAAACATTGAATCTGCATTATACTTTTTCATAGATACAAAAAACTCTGATTATGAGTACAAAAAACGATGCCGGAGAAAGTCGTAAAACCAAAATTCCGCAGGAAATGGGCAAAAGCGTGAAGAAATTCACCCGCCAGAGCTGGATTAACCTGCGTGAATATATTTTTATAACCTTTGGCCTTTTTATTTACGCTGTTGCGTGGAAGGCTTTTTTGTTGCCTCACCAGATTACCGGTGGAGGTGTGACAGGTATCGGTGCCCTGTTTTATTATGCAGCCAACATACCGATTTCGGTGACTTATTTTTCGATAAATGCGGTGCTTTTGCTTATTTCAATCAAGAGCATCGGTTTGAATTTTAGTCTGCGAACAATATTCGGCGTGGCGGTAATGACAATGTTTTTCTCAATAATTCCGGTACCGGAACGGGGAACATTTGTGGGGCCAAACGAGGATTTTATGGCTTGTGTCATTGGTGGCCTCCTTGCAGGTGTGGGGATTGGAATTGTTTTTCTCTCCAACGGAAGTTCGGGCGGAACAGATATTATTGCCAAAATTGTAAACAAGCACCGCAATATAACACTGGGCAGGATTCTGCTTTATTGTGACGTGCTGATTATTTCGGCATCGTATTTCCTTGAAATTGGTAGTATCGAACGTATTGTGTATGGTTTGACTCAGCTTACTGTGTCGACAGTGGCTGTGGATATGGTTATAAACGGGGTGCGGCAATCGGTACAGTTTTTCATTTTTTCGAAGGAATATGAGCAAATAGCCACACGTATTAATACCGAAGTGCATCGTGGAGTGACAATTCTCGATGGTATGGGCTGGTACTCAAAGCAGCCGGTAAAAGTCATTACTGTGATTGCCCGCAAAAACGAATCGATTAAAATTTTCCGCATTGTAAAGGATGTGGATCCCAACGCTTTTATTTCCCAATCTTCAGCTATCGGGGTGTATGGTGAGGGTTTTGATGTGATAAAAAGCAAGTAAGTTTTTTTTGACTGACTATGAAAATGCTGATTAAATATGTATATTTAATTCTGTTTGTGTTAATCGCAGATGGTTTGTCAGCACAGTTGAAGTGGGTCAGACAGAAGAGCAACACAAATACGATTCTTACATATATAGACTTTTTAAATAAAGATACCGGTATAGTTGTGGGTTATTCCGGGACAATTCTTTCTACATATAACGGAGGCAAAACATGGTCGAGAATAACTAATAGTTATTCAAATGATTTATCTTCTGTTGGATATGTAGATAATGACTATGTGTATGCAAGTGGATCTGGTGGTTTGGTGATTAAATCTACAAACGGAGGGCAATCATGGTCAAAACTGAATACAGGTTTATCTTCAATGCTATATACTGTAAATTTTATTGACAGAAATACTGGCTTTGCTGCGGGATTAAATGGTGAAATTATCAAGACTACCGATGGAGGCGCTTCATGGTTTCGCCAGAATAGTGGAACCTCAAGTCATATTTACAGAATACAGTTTTTGAGTAAAGATACAGGTTATGTGGCTGCCAACGATGGCGTGGTGTTGAGAACATTCAACGGGGGAAATACCTGGACTATTTTAAATACCCGGGTTTCACAAAGATTACATTATCTGAATTTTATTGATTCAAAAAAAGGCTTTGCATGTGGCGATTACGGAGTATTGATTTCAACCAACGATTATGGTAATACATGGACAAAACTTAGTTCAGGAACAAATAATTTACTGAATTGTGTGAAAATCATTGATCATAGTTCAGCTTATATAGTTGGCGAGGGAGGCATAATTCTGAAGACTAAGAATAATGGTAATACATGGATTGATGATAATTCTGGTATATCCACGAGATTAGTTTCTGTTTGTTTTCCTGAGAATAATGTGGGTTATGCTGTGGGTTTAAATGGAGAAATACTGAAACAGATGCCTGACAGTATTGAGATTAAGTATTGTGTTCAGGATTCAACAGCTTTGCTTACAGCTCCTCAGGGCTTCGAATCTTATGCCTGGAGCGATGCTACGGGAAAACAGATTGGCACTGAAAGAATTCTTGTTGTGAAGAATCTGGGGACAAACGAAACATATTCTTGTAGACTGACAATCGGAACTATAACCGATTTGACATTAAAAGCGACCCTGAAAGCTTTTGTGTTAAGTGCTGATTTTTCGTTTGATTATGTGAACTGTGAAAATAATATTATAAGGTTCAGAAATAAATCTCAGGCTTCAGAGTCTCCGGTGTTTTACAAATGGAATTTTGGCGACGGAACTACTTCAGATCAGGAGAATCCTGTTCATACTTATTCTCAACAGGGGAAGTGGATTATTTCTTTAGAAATAAACTCAGCTCTTTCTTCTTGTCCCGATACTATTTCAAAAATCGTTGATGTTTATGCTCCTATGAAGGTTGAGATCATCGGAGATTCACTTTGTTGCAAAGGCTATACACTCACCATGAGAGCATCAGGAGCAGATTCGTATATATGGAGCGATGGTTCAATAGCCGATACGCTTATAGTGAACGAAAATTCAGGACGGATTTGGGTTGTAGGGATTTATGGTAACGATGTTTGCCGGAGCGATACTGTTTTCAAAACAATAAAAAGTGCTCAATACCAAATTTCGGTAAGTGGATATAAAACTTTCTGTCCTGATTTATCTACGACCATTACTGCTACCGGAGCAAAGGACTTTATCTGGAGCAATGGCACTCAGTCCGATTCTGTTCTGATTGCTGCGTCCGGAGGAGATTTTTGGGTTGTGGGTAAAACTGAAGGTGGATGTTATTCCGATACTTTGTTTTTCAGTGTATATGAGGAGCCCGACTGGGATTTTAGTATTGCAGGACAAATGAGATTTTGCCATAACGATAGCACACAAATTTCGGTAAATGGTTCTGTTTCGAACAGGTGGTTTGATAATTCAACCGGAGAGACCATTTTTATAACAAAACCAGGTAACTATATCGTAAGTGGATTCAATAGCAGAGGCTGCGAAAAGCAACTGAACTTTAGCGTTACCGAAAGCGAACTCCCCAATACGGATTTTGTTAAATCAGTGAGTGTGGTGGATCGCAAAAACAATGTGCTAACAGTTTCGGTAAATCCTGAACCAGAAACAGATTATGTGTGGGAAATGGGAGATGGAAGTTTATTTTCCGGTGTCACTCATACACATAGCTACAATGTCAGAAATAACCAGATTGAATATATTATCAGGCTTTCAGCTACAAATAAATTTGGCTGTGTGAGTTTTTCGGAGCAAAGTGTTGATGTGGTTCCTTTTATTCCAAATGTGTTTAGTCCAAACCACGATGGTGTGAATGATATTTTTGTTCCTGATGTCGATGTAATGATTATCGATCGATATGGTAAAACCTTGTATCGGGGTGCTGAAGGCTGGGATGGAACTTTTAGTGGACGTGAAGCGCCTCAGGATACCTATTTTTATTATGTTTATTATACCGACAAATACGGAAAAGTGCAAACCCGAAAAGGCTCAGTGACATTAATCAGGCAATAAACTATGAGGAAAATTATTGTTTTGTTGTTGTTTGCCACATATGTGTCAAATCTTGTGGCACAGGCTGATATTGCTATGAGTACAAGCTGGTATAACCGTTCGAATTACAATCCGGCCTCAATTGCGCGACTAAACTACATTTATATTTTCAGTAATCTTCGTAATCAGTGGAATGGAGTGGCTGGCGCTCCGAAGACAATAAACCTGCAGATTTCGGGTTTTAATTATGAGAAGAGTTCAGCAATTGGTTTGTCGATAGCAAGTGATAGAATTGGGTTTGTCGAATCAATTAATCCGATGTTGTCATACGCATACCGAATTAGTAACTCTGAAAAATGGGCATTGTCTTTTGGTATTTCCGCTGGAGTTTTTGGGCGAACATTAAGTACAGTCGGCTTCAATCCTGAAACTTCTTATGATCCGGTTCTGATCCAAAACTTTGAACCACTTATCAAACCGGATGCTAATGTCGGAGTTGAGTTTCAGTCAGAACATGTTATTGCAGGATTATCAAGCACTCATTTATTTTCAATATATAAACCAAAGCCATATTATCTGATATCTAATCACCGATATGGATATTTAGTTTTAAAAAACACAAATTCAGAATTATACAATATTTATGCTGGTGTGCAGCTAATAAACAGGGCTAATCTTTTTGTTTTTGAAACTACAGGTTCAATCAGATTTAAGCATCCGACAGGATTAACCACAGGTCCGGTAGAATTGTTAGAGGTTGGTTTTACATACAGGACAAGTAAGCAACTTTCCTTATATACCGGGCTGAATTTGTCGCGGGATTTAAAAATCGGTTATGCATTCGATCAGAGTTTTTTGCCTGGCTATAATATAAATGGAACACACGAAATAATGCTGGAATACCGGATTCCACAAAAATCAGCTCAATGTCCGGTTTGTAATGTGGACGATTCGTGGTATCGTTAAAATGTCTTGACATTTGAATTTTGTATTCTTCCGATCTATATTGTTTGTAATAATTCAATCTCAATACAAGGCTTGGTTTGTTGATTTTATTCGGAATTAAGTAAACTCATGGGTGATAATCTGAAAGAAAAGATGGTAGGAGCTCTTAAATGGAGCACTGTGGATCGGCTCGGGCAGCAGGCGGTTCAGTTTGCCATCGGGGTTGTATTGGCACGATTGCTATCGCCTGATGACTTCGGACTTATCGGTATGATCATGATTTTTGCAGCTTTGTCGTATGTGATTGTCGATAGTGGTTTTGGTCAGGCACTTATCAGAAGAAAGGATGCCAATGAAACCGATTTCAATACAGTTTTTTATTTCAATCTTGCCAGTTCGCTTATTATTTATGCTGTATTGTTTTTTGCTGCTCCTCTGATAGCTGATTTCTTCAGTCAACCTCAGTTAAAGAACCTTAGCAGGGTGATTTTTCTTGCCGTTATTTTTAATTCTCTTTATCTGGTTCAGTTTGCTCAGCTTAACCGATCGATGGATTATAAAAAGCTGGCCAAAATTAATATATTTTCCACTATACTGAGCGGGACTACAGGCGTTGTGCTTGCTTATACGGGCTTTGGCGTGTGGTCGCTTGTATGGCAACAGGTGTTATTTCATTTTTTCAGATTCATTTTCTCGTATTTTATGGTAGGTTGGCGTCCTTCTGCAATCTTCTCATTTTCTGTGATTAACGAAATGTGGCGATTCAGTATTAATTTGCTGGGGACTTCGGTACTGAATGTAATTTTTAATTATATCTACATTTTAATTCTCGGTAAATATTATCC
The DNA here is from genome assembly GCA_034004015.1 of Paludibacter sp. GTDB lineage: Bacteria > Bacteroidota > Bacteroidia > Bacteroidales > Paludibacteraceae > Paludibacter. The sequence continues at coordinate 91,127 of JAVEXN010000013.1, read as the reverse complement.
CAAAAGTGAAGTTGGATATTACGTACAGGGAAATAAACTGAACGAGACTTTTATTTTTACTTTCCAGTCGATACTTATTGGAAGTAGTTACGCTATGTTTTCGCATATTCAGCACGATGAAGAACGATTCAGGCGCATTCTGAGGGAAATGAGTCAGAAAACGGCTATGATCACACTTCCTGTATTGCTGACCATGATTGTGGTGGCAGCACCGCTTATTGAAGTGGTTTGGTCAGCAAAGTTTTTAGCCTCGGTACCGTATTTCAGGTTTCTGTGTCTGGCCGGTTTGTTTTTGCCTTTGTATTCGTTGAATATCACAGCACTGAATGCACGTGGTGAATCGCGTACTACTTTCCGCATTGAGATGTTTAAAAAAGCTATGATTTTGTTGTCGGTTTTTATTGCATTTCCTTATGGAATAGAAGCAATGTTATGGGGTTATGTGGCTTCGTCGATACTGGCATACGTGGTTTCACTTATTCAGATAAAGAAAAATCTGACACATTATCTAACCCATCAGTTTCAGGATGTATATTTGAGTCTGGTTGCCGGCCTTGTTATTGCGACTGCTGTGTTTTTTGTCGGACTAATTCCTCTTCAGGTGCATCTTATGCTTACACTTCAGTTACTGGTGGCAGCTGTACTTTATCTCATAATTGTCCGACTGTTATTTCCGGAGCTTTTTCGTAAAGTGCTTCATGCTTTACGACAGAAAATTGGAAAGAATAACCGGGCGTTTTAATGGTATAAAATCATCCAGCTATCAATTGTGTTTTTCCACCGACTGAGCATTGAAATTGGCTCGTGATTGTGTTGTGCTTTCAATTCGCAGCTCTTATAATTGCGTACTATTTCAGTGAGTTTGTCAGGTAGTTCAGCAATTGAATTCACCTCTTCGAAATATACTCCCGATTCTTTAAGTTTTTTGTAGGGTAACCAATTACCTGTAATTACCACATTGCCTGCAAAAATATGCTCCTGCATTGAGCCAGAAAACTGATCAGTGGTTTGTACCTGAATCATTATGTCGGTTGCTTTTCTTAGAAGAGCGACCTCTTTGTTGGAAAGATATTTGTCTATAATGATGGCTTCGAAGCCCGATTGCCCGATTGCAGCTAAAACTTCCTTTTTATACTCAACCGAACCTCCGTAACCTAGTGGGAAAACTAATTGAATCTTATCTTTTATTGTGTGAATTTCGTTTTGCCTGAGTGCTTCAAGTATTTTCAAATGTTGTTGACCTTTCGACAAATTATAACCCACAGCTACAGACAGACGGTTATTATCCCAGCCAAGCTCTGTTTTACATTCGTTTTTTTGAAGTTTCAGCTCTGATATATTTTCGAGTGGTGAAAGTCCGAATCTGCATTCGTAAAGATTTGGCTTGGGCCAGTTATAATTTTTTTTGAAAAACTCGAGCGATTCCTTATTCGTAAAGCTAATGCTATCAGCGTGCTGACAGCTTTTTCTGAAAAGAGATTTATCAATTTTGAAAATACGATACAAATCGCTTCCCCAAATGGTTAGGATAATCTTTGAATTCGTCCTTTGTTTTATTAAACCTATCAGGCTATAAATCAATGGGCTGATAAAGTGAAAATGTACATTTTGATAGTCACGTAATTTGCTGATTATGTGAGCGTAGAAGAAGTGTAATACTATTCGTCTGACACCTTTGAATTTGTAAAATGAATGATAGGAAGGAAAATCAGACAATGAAATGACACGATTGTAGTAAACCTGATTTTCAGGTTTTATTTCTGTGAGTGTCAGAATGTCAATCTCAAAATTGCTTTTTGTGTTTTTGAGCCACAAAGCATAGTTTGTGATAAAAATGCTGTTAGCATCACCTACCAGCAAAAGTCTGATTTTGTTATCGGGCATAATTTTCAAGGTATTCTTTCCATTCGCCAATATCTTTCCACGATTTTTCGCTTACGGGAAATACACCCACTTTTTCATTTTTAGCAAGTAGTTTTTCAATGAGATGTGTGATGTGGAAAAAAGTGTTTTCAGGAATTTCATTCAGCACTTCGGGCTCAAGAATATACATTCCGCTATTTATTTTGTAGGTTATTTCAGGCTTTTCGACCAAACTTACCAACCTGCCATTTTCGCTGGTTTCAACTGTGCCGTATGGTATATGGTAATGCTTCAATGCAGCAACTATTGTAATCAAATTCTTCTGTTCCCGATGATAATCGAGTATTTCAGAATAATCCTGCTCGATAATTATGTCGCAATTGCTTACAAAAAAAGTCTCATGAATAATCTCTTTCAGCAATGTTAAGCTTCCTGCCGTTCCCAATGGTTTATCTTCTTTAAAGTAGCTGATGTTGAAATTCAGTTTTTTAGAGTTCAGATAATATTCAATTAAATCGGCTTTGTAATTTACCGATAAATAGAAATCCTCGCAACCATGACTGTTGAACCTGTCGAAAATATGTTCGAGAATGGTTTTTTCGTCGATAGGAATAAGTGGTTTTGGGATGATATTGGTAATAGGTTTTAATCGCGAACCAATGCCACCGGCCATAATTACAACAGGCAGATGAAATTTCTTTTTTGGTTGGGGTTTATTGTCTGAGAAAAGGTCTTCCCAGAAATATACCTTTACAATATTGTTGTTGTCGTCGATTACCGGGCAAAGTTCCATTCTGAAATCGAGCATCATCTGTCTGATTTCTTTCTCAGTGTCGTCGGTCTTACCTGTTCTGATATTTTTACGCAACACTTCAATCACAGCTGTATCTAAACTTTTGTTGCGGATAATGGCTCGTTGTATATCGCCCGCACTCAATAATCCTGCAAATTTGTCGCTGTCCATTACTATCAGTAATTTCTTGTCGATCAAATCCATTTTTTTCAATGCATCGAGCAGTGAATCTTCCTTGTTTATTGTTCTGTTGCGCAACATATTATCGTTTTGTGAAAATTCCTGATTTAATGATATTTTTATCGACTCTGATGCCCGAAGGAATAATTACTCCATCGCAAACACTGATATTGTTGTTTACAACGGTATTGCTTCCAGTAAAACAGCGGTTGCCCATAGTGACCGATCCGTTTAAAACAGATGCGGTGGATATATGGCAAAAATCACCAACCGTTGCATCGTGTTCAACCAGGCTTCCTGTATTCAGAATGCAGCAATTTCCAATTTTTGCACAGCTGTTTATCAGTACATTATGCATTATAATGGAGCCTTCGCCAATTTGTGCATGTTTGCTCACATAAGCCCTTGGACTTACAATGACAGGCAGTTTTCCACCTGTGTTTTTTATTCTCTGATATAATTTTTCTCTGATGGCAGTCGATCTGATTTGTCCTACAGTAATCAGAAAACTATAGCCTTGATTTGCAAACGATTCAATTAAATCGTCGTCGCCAAGCACAGGGTAGCCAAGTATATCAGCATTGATATTGTCGGTTTTATCAAGTATTCCGGCAATTTGAAACCTGTCGTCAAGTTCAATAATGTCGATACAGGATTTACAATGCCCTCCACCACCTACAAGTACTATGCTTTCTTTTTCCATTTTTGTGCTTTCTAAAAAATTACAGAACTCGGGATATTCAACAGTCTGTCGGCAATATAAATTGCATTACTTAAATCGCCGTGTTGTGAATTTTCGTACATCTTTAAGCGATGCATTAATTCCCACGAAGGTCGTGTCATTATTTTTGATGCATTGCTGAATTCCAGGAAGGCATCACGTTCTTCTATGTTTTTGAAAACTATGGCATTTAACCAGTAATTCGACTTTGCATATTCCGGTTCTTCAACGAACTTAATATCAATGCTTTTAAAAAAGTCTTTGTAGTGAATTGCTAATGATCTTTTTCGCGCAAGAAAGTCGTTTATCTGTTCAAGCTGAGCCAATCCCAGCGCAGCATTGATGTTCGGCATTCGATAGTTGTAGCCAATTTCATCGTGCACAAATTCCCATTTATGTGGCACTTTTGCCTGTGTGCTCAGATGCTTTGCGCGCGCAGCCAGTTCATCGTCGTTGAATAAAAGGACTCCACCACCACCGGTCGTAATTATTTTATTCCCATTGAAACTTATAACTCCGATATGTCCTAAAGTACCTGTGTGCTTATTTTTATAATAACTGCCCAAACTTTCGGCAGCATCTTCAATGACCTTAATGCTGTATTCCGAACACACAGCCATTATTTCGTCCATGTCGCACGGATGTCCAAAGGTATGCATTGGAACGCAGGCACTTATACGCGCATTTGTGTGTGTGTTATAACACTCTTTTACACTATCCAAAGTTCTGATTTCAGCGTTTTTTTCGAGCCAGTTTCTGAGCGATACTGCCGAAAGGCCAAGATTGTCGGGATCAATGTCCAAAAATACAGGATCTGCATTGCAATATCTTATAGCGTTGGTGGTGGCAATGAAAGTTAAATCCTGAGTAAGAACCTCGTCGCCCTGCTTAACACCCGAAATTAATAGTGCCAGATGAAGCGCATTTGTGCCATTTACACAGGCTATAGCGCGTTTTGCGCCGGTAAATTCAGCAATTGCTTCCTCGAATCGGTCCACATATTTACCCACGCTCGAAACAAAAGTCGAATCGATGGCATCGATCGTATATTTCCGTTCGTTTCCTGTGAAAACAGGTTCGTGCAAACCAATAAATCCTTCGGGTCGCTTAAAGGTATTACGAATAAATTCGGCCGTTAATTCAAATTTCTTATTCATAAAAACTTACATTTTGCTGTCGAGAAACTTATCTTTGCGAATGTACTCAAAATTCGGTATCATCTCAAAAAACAGATCAATAAGTTCTTCGCGTGTCCAGCTTTTTCTGTTTTTCATTTTTTGAATTTCAGCGCTGAAGAGTTGAATTTTATCGTCGTAAATTTCCTGATTGTTTTTGATTATTCCTATATCTGTGAACCTGTTGGTATCCAATACCTCATTCTCAGTAAAAAACTCTTCATAGTCTTTTTCGCCGGTAGTATTACTTTCGCTGAAATAACATGGCCAATAACCTTTCTCAGGCATTTCGGTCATGTTATTTCGTGCTTCTTGTTCGCTGTTGCAAAGAAATGGTTTATAACCCAGAGAATCGAGATATCTCACAGCTATGTCCGAAAACGTAATCATATGCTCCGATTCATCAAGTTTTGGGAAAAAAATATCTCTGTTATCACCAAAAATACAGGCCATAAGGCAAAGCTGACCTGATTCCTCGGGTGTAACAAAATATCTCTTTACATCGTTGGGAGCTACAATGGGCTGGCGTTTCAATATGCGTTGATTGAAACTGTGCAGCAGTGAACCGTCAGAGAATGCTACATTTGCAAAACGGGCTGTGGATATTGGAATTTGTGTGCTGAGTTTCATTAAATACATTTCCATTATCCTTTTTGATGCCCCCATCATATTAGCCGGATTGGCAGCCTTGTCGGTAGATACACAAAAATATTTCTTTGTGCCTTTTTCTATTGCATGTAAAATCGTTTTTTCGGTGTTGAAAATGTTTACATCTATCATTCTCATCAAAGTGAACGGGTCTTTTTCGCTTCTCACATGTTTGAGCGCTGACAAATTTAATACGAAATCATATTTCCCATCCGAGTTTATAAAGCTCTCGTATTCTATCGAATCCACATCAATGGCAAATGTTTGAAAATCGCCATCGATGTATCCGTACTTACTACGAATGTCGCGAACAAGTTCAGCCAGATTATTTTCGCTAATGTCCACCACATGAAGTTTGGCCGGATTTCGTTTGAAAATTTCGCAGGTTACTGCCTGACCAATGGACCCGGCACCACCAACCACTAAAAATGATGATGTTGAAATAATGTCATTGAGAAGGATGTCGTTTTTTTGAATATCCTCAGCAAATAATGATTTTGAACGACCTATAAGTTTTAATATATCCACTTTTCGAAAATTTTTTGATTACAATTTTCTGATTTCTTCTACCGCCTTTTCTGCCGCTTTTCCATTTCCGTAAAGATCGATGCTGAAGTCGGATGTTTTGGTTTTGAAAAATTCGTAGGCTTCTTTCAGCTTTTGAGTGTCGCTGCCTGTGAGTATGTTGAACCCGTTTTCGACCAGTTCGGTCCATTCGGTTTGTTCGCGTAGGGTAATGCAATGTTTGCCAAAGAAATAAGCTTCCTTTTGTACGCCACCGCTGTCGGTGATAACCATGTCGCAGGATTTGAGCAGCATTATCATGTCGAAATATCCAACGGGTTCGATAATGGTAAAGTCGGGCAGTTTGTAGGTTTGTGCCAGTATGTTGCGTGTGCGTGGATGCATGGGCACAACTACAGGTATTTCTTTGTTTATCTCTGTCAGTCCGGCGATTATATTTTTCAGATTTTCAGGATTGTCGGTGTTTTCCTGACGGTGTATGGTGCCCAGAATGAATTTACGGAGTCGGGTTTTTTGCAGAATGTCCGATTTAAGTTGGGCTTTTCCGGCATAATACATGGCTGCATCCTGCATCACATCTCCGTTTTTAAATATCTGAACGGGCATATTATCGAAACCTTCATTTTTCAGGTTACGAATAGCTGTGTCGGTGGGGCAAAATAAAGCAGTGGAAATACGGTCGGTAAGGATGCGGTTGATTTCCTCCGGCATAGCCATATTAAACGAACGCAATCCTGCTTCCACGTGCACTACCGGAATATGCAGTTTTGCAGCCGCCAAAGCGCCCGCAAGCGTGGAATTTGTATCACCATATACCAAAACACCATCGGGTTTTTCGTTCAGCAGAATTTTTTCGATGCCTTCGAGCATTCGTCCGGTCATAGCGCCATGCGAAACGCCGTGAATGTCCAGTTGATAGGCCGGTTTTGGGATTTCCATTTCGCGGAAAAACACTTCCGACATATTGGCATCAAAATGTTGACCTGTATGAACGATTTTTTCGTCGATACCAGCAATCTGAAACTGACGACTGAGCGTGGCTGCTTTTACAAACTGCGGACGAGCGCCTACTATGGTGATTATTTTTTTCATGTGATATAAATTCACCCCTAACCCCTAAAGGGGAATAGAGAATAGTTTGTATAATCTGTTCAAGTTTTTTCTGCTGATTTAGATTATACAATAACCTTATTGTTTGTTAGTGTTTTAATTAACTCTGCTAATTCTCCGGTAAGCGATTTACGTGAGAATTTTTCGATAGAACCTGATTGTATGTGTAACTGATTGTTTTTGTATTTATTATAAAAATCGGCGATGACTTCTTTGGCTTTTTCCACATCGTCGAAATCAACCATAGTGCCTGCTTGTGTCTGTGTCAGGATTTCTGCTGCATCACCGTCGGTTGGTCCAATACCCAAAATCGGACGTTTGGCTGCAAGATATTCAAAAAATTTGCCGGTAAGAATTCCTTTCGCATTGGCCGACTGATTGATGAGTAACATTAAAACCTGCGACGATTGTTGACGTTGAATGGCTTCGTGATGTGGCAGATAATCGGTTTTTACCAGATTATTGCTTAATCCGCAGGCATTAATTTCTTCCAGAACCGAAAAATCAGTTTTCCCTATCAGTTGAATTTCAAGGTCGGTTTTCAAATCTGCATTTTCCTCTACCAATTCGCTTAACGCTTTCCAAATCACTTTCGGATTGCGGGCTGCATTAAGAGTACCAATATGCGAAATTGTGAACTTTCTATCGGGTTCAATCGCTTTTGTGCCGGTATCGTCGGTATCGAAACCATTGGGAATCACTGTCAGCAGTTTGGGATTTAAAATCCTGAACTCTTCTTCCATTCCTTTAGAAACAACGACTACAGCATCGGCTGTCTGAATCACCTTTCGCTCCAAACGATGATGCGTTCTGTCGGCAAACCATGTCAGATTCAGATCTTTGTAAAAGTCGATATTAGTCCAGGGATCACGAAAATCGGCTATCCATTTTAGTCCGGGAATGTTTTTTTTCAGTCCCAAACCAATCATGTGCATCGAATGTGGTGGCCCGGTGCTGATAACCGTCTCAATATTATTGTGTCTGATATATTCAGTAAGGAATTTTACCGAAGGTTTAATCCAGAATTTTCGCGGATCGGGAATCAGAAAGTTCCCACGTATCCAAATGGAGATTTTATCTTTCAGACTTTGTTTTTTATTTTCTGAAATAAACCCGGCATTAATTTTTTCGCCTTTTTTACCTGTCAGCTTTCTGTATATTTCGTATGGTTCCCAAATAGGTGTTTTCAGGATTTCAATTCCTTCGGGAATATCCTTGCTAAATGAATGATCAATAGACGGGTATTCCGGATTTTCGGGCGTGTAAATTACAGGTTCGTATCCAAAATGACGAAGATACTTTGTGAATTTTACCCAGCGTTGTACACCTGCTCCTCCACTCGGAATCCAATAATATGTAATTATCAGTATTTTCTTCATTCTGAATACGCGATCGTCTAATGAGCTGTAATATTATCCTTTGTTCTGTTTTGCAGGAATTAGCCTAATACCTCTATCGCCTTTTTGAGACGCAGAATGGTTTCATCTTTTCCGATAATGCTGATAATGTCGAACATGTGAGGCCCTTTCGATTCGCCAACTACCGACAAACGGAAGGCATTCATCACAGCGCCCATATTGAAGGCTTTATCGGTAATCCATGCTTTAACTATTTCTTCTGTTTTTTCAGCTGAAAAATCTTCGATCGTTTCAAGCACTTCAATCAATTCTTCCATCAATGCCGGTGTTTCGGGTTTCCAACGTTTTTGAACTGTTTTTTCGTCGTAACTTTCGGGTGCTACAAAGAAGAATGAGGACTGCCCCCAAAGTTCGTTTACGAAATTTGCACGTTCGCGTACCAGTGAAACGATTTTTTGTACTTTATCCGAATCTTCAATAATTTCTTTTTCGACCAAAATGTGCTGATAATGATCGGTTATTTCCTCTAGCGATTTGTTTTGCAGATATTTGTGATTGAACCATTTCCCTTTTTCGTAGTCGAATTTGGCTCCGCTTTTGCTTACACGATCGAGCGAGAACAGATTGATAAGCTCCTGCATGGAGAATATTTCCTGATCGGTGCCTGAGTTCCAGCCCAGCAGAGCGAGAAAATTCACTACAGCTTCGGGGAAATAACCAGCTTCGCGGTAGCCTGACGAAGTATCGCCCGATTTAGGATCTTTCCATTCGAGCGGGAATACCGGAAATCCGAGACGGTCGCCATCGCGTTTGCTGAGTTTTCCGTTGCCATCGGGTTTGAGTAGTAAAGGCAGGTGTGCAAACTGCGGCATTTGAGCTGTCCAACCCAGATATTCGTAAAGTAATACGTGGAGTGGGGCAGAGGGCAGCCATTCCTCGCCACGAATGACGTGCGAAATTTCCATCAAATAATCGTCCACCACATTGGCCATGTGATAGGTTGGGAGTTCGTCGGCCGATTTGAAAAGCACTTTGTCGTCGATTATCGATGAGTTGATAACGACTTCGCCACGAATCAGGTCCTGTACTTTTATGTCGCGGTTGGGCTCTATTTTGATACGCACCACATATTGTTCGCCATTTGCAATGCGACTTTTTACCTCGTCGGCCGAAAGGGTGAGCGAGTTGGTCATAAGTTGACGGGTAGAAGCATCGTACTGGAAATTAGCAATTTCAGCACGTTTTACTTCAAGCTCGGTTGGCGTGTCGAAAGCGATGTAAGCCAGACCTGCTTCGAGTAGCTGATCGACATAGCTGCGGTAAATAGCTTTACGTTCGCTTTGCCGATATGGTGCATGATTTCCCGGTTTCTCAGCTCCAATTCCTTCATCAATTGTGATGCCTAACCATTGGAGCGCTTCTACTATATAATCTTCGGCACCGGGCACGAAACGTGCGGAGTCAGTATCCTCTATGCGTAGAAGCATATCGCCGCCATGCTGACGGGCAAAAAGGTAATTGTACAGGGCGGTACGAACGCCACCAATGTGAAGTGGTCCGGTTGGACTCGGTGCAAAACGCACTCTGACTTTTTTGTTCATTTTTGGTAAAAATATTTAGCCTTAAAAGGCACGCAAATTTACGGAAAAAAGATTGATATGTCAAGAGGCTGCTTTTTTATTTACAAATTGATTGGAATATGAATCATTGTTGTCCGGTAAAAATTATTTGATTCTTCGCTTCGCTCTGAATGACAATGTTTTGTATATAAATAGCTAATTCCCTGTATTTTCATTGAATTTATTATCGCTGAAAAATTGTTACATAAGGTTTCTGATCGGCAACTTCGAATGGTGAAATTTTAGTTGAAGTTCCCAAATTTGTTGAATTGAGTCCGTGTTTAAGCACCGCAAATGCCAGCGAAGGTTTTCCGGCACGGTTTACAGCTTCGGCATAACGAAGATAGAGCAATGAAGAGCGATAAAGCCATGTGGTATTGTCAATGAATTTCGAAATTACTTCAATGCGTTCGTTGGAATTGCTATTGCCGCCAGATAACAATGTGTTTACTGCGTACAGACGTAGATCACCGGTGGTATATTTTATCGGGCCAGCCCCTTCGCGGAAACAATAAGTTTGTTCGTCGGATAAGGTCTGATATGGCTGCGAAGTGGCGATTTCCATATTTTTACTCATTTTATAGAGTTTACTTACATTGAGGGGTTGGTTTGCAACTCCTGAATGATCAGTATTTGAAAGTGGAATTGCACTGATTATCTCATTGTTGCTTGCAAAGCCTGTAAATATACCTGACCAGATATTTATTCATGATTCATATCTGTCGTTCATCCAATTTACAGAATAGTCATCTGTAATAAGGTATCCTTTTTCGATCAGTTTTGAATAATAGAATGCAGCGTTTTCGAAATTGGATTGTAACTGACTACGACTTGCTTTCCATGGATACAAATCGCCTAACAGAAATAGAGGGTTTACAAATACAACAGTACCTGCATATTTAGGAAGTGTGTTGTTTGTAAGCGGGTTTAAACTTAATACATCAGCAATCAGTGTGTTAATCAATTGTTCGGTGTCGAGTTCGGTATAATTGTTTTTCAAATCGTCGACCGACAATATCGGCTTGTTGAAATACCGGACTTTACCGTAGTTAAGTCCGAGTTGCAGGTAAGTCCAGGCGCGTATGGTCCGTACTGCCAGCATTTCGTGAACAAATGGTTTGCCGCTCGATATGGATGTATATGATGCTGCAGAGTTGTCGTGTGTGGTCGAATTATCAGCAAAGTCGGTGCTTGGAGGTTCAATGTCGGTAAGTTTTCCTGATTTTACGCGGCGTCGTTCGGGTAAGTTTCAGAAGCTTGAGTTTTTTCAATAAAAAAAAGTGAATCTGAATTATGTTCTGATTCACTTTTAGTGGGTAATTGTCTTTTGGTTTTGCCTGTACCTGAAATATCCATAAAGTAGTCCGAATAATATCAGTACATAAAAACCATCGCCTGCAGGGATTGGGTTGCCTGTCGGGTCGCCGCCGCCCGGGTCGGCAAGTTCGTCACCAAAATCAGTGGTTCCTTTTTGCATTACACCTTCGGTTGTAGCAGAGGGTGTAGTACTGCTAAATAGTCCGCCACCCGAGTAGCTTCCTGTTGCGCCGCCTGTGCTTCCTCCTGAACGACCACCACCTAAGGCTATCATTCCGGAGCCGCTCCCGCTACCACCCGCAAGTCCGTCGTTGCTTTTGCTGCTCCCGAGCTTGCCAGTCTGATAGTTGCCATTTTGCAAATTGCTGTGCGATGTCGATCCGTTGTTTCCGACAACAACGGGTTTGGAAAGTACAGAATATGTAGAACCTGAATTTACAGGTATTTCATCGTTATAATTTCGTGCCTGAGTAGCTCTGCCACCTTTTGGGGCATTGCCGATTCTTCCGTTGAAATTCACTCCCGGAGTTGTGTAATTGTCATAATTTCCGTAAGTGGAGTTGTGAAGATTTCCACCAAGCGGAGTATAGAGCATTGCCAGAACGAGGCCTGAAATAATGATAAACGACCAGATATATAATTTCTGATATTTTTTTTCCATTAATTTTTTTAATTTCTAATTCCCTTTTTTTAGTATATAAGAATTTGAGCAAGAATTAATTTCTTTGCAGTTTTTCTACTTAATTCTTTTTAGTAGTAACTTGTTTTTTTAATATTAAAAGTGTATAGTTGTTTTGTTTATAAAACGTTTATTTGTGCGTTTTTGTTGAGTGTTTTACTGCTGTTTTTTGTAATCTTTATTTTATGAAATCGTCAGTCAGTGCTGAAGTTTAGTTTTATTTTCCGGTTTTTTATTCGTTTGATATTAACTATTTATCTCTAAACTGTAGAATTTGCTGCAAATATACAAAATAATTTCAAGGAGATATGAAAAGATTACAAAAATTATATTATAATCGCTTGAGATTTAGTGTTCAACAATCTATAATTATTATCTTTCTGTTTAAATTTCGTGATTGTTTGTAATTTGTGGTTTGTTTTCCAATGAAAAGTTTATATATTCTCCGATTTTTTTGCTTCATTCCATAATATATCCATTTCTTCGAGGGTCATTTTCTTTAAATCCTTACCTGCCGATATCGTCTTTGATTCGAGGTAGTTAAATCTCGAAATGAATTTTCTGTTGGTTCTTTCGAGCGCATTTTCCGGATTAATGTCGTAAAGCCTTGCAGCATTTATAAGACTAAAAAACAGATCACCAAACTCAGCCTCCATTTTATCCTGATCCATTTTCGAGATTTCGGCTTGCAATTCTTCAATTTCTTCCTTCACTTTATCCCAGACCTGTTCCTTTTTGTCCCAGTCGAATCCAACGCTACGTGCTTTGTCCTGTATGCGGTGTGCCTTGATGGTTGCGGGAAGTGATACAGGAACGCCTGACAGGACAGTTTTGTTTCCCCCTTTTTCCTTTAGTTTCAGGCTCTCCCAGTTTTGCATCACAGTTTCGCTGTTGTGCGCTTCTGTGTCGGCAAATATATGTGGATGGCGGTAAATAAGTTTTTCGCAAAGTCCTTTACACACATCATATATATCGAACTCGCCGGTTTCGCTACCCATTTCGGCATAAAATACTATGTGCAGCAAAATGTCGCCAAGCTCTTTACGAATTTCTTTTTTGTCTTCTTTTATTATAGCATCGGCCAGTTCGTAGGTTTCTTCTATTGTGAGGGTGCGCAGGCTTTCGAATGTTTGCTCTTTATCCCACGGACATTTTTGTCTTAATTCACTCATTATTTCGAGTAATCGTCCGAATTCGTTCAGTTTTTCTTCCTTGCTATGCATTGTTTCATTTTGAAAATTATTCAGTTTTGCGCCTGTCGATTGTATCGAATTTCTATTTTCCCACAAAAATAATCTTTTTAATCAATTATCGTGGCTTTGCGAATAACGCTATCGTGTTAAATATGTCTCATTGCCCTAATGTTTGTCTTTAATTTCTGTTTTATAGATATACTCTGTTATGTTTTGGGTTAACGAAGCTGGTTGTATGCTATTGTTTGTTTGCTTTTATTTACTTAAATAGATTTTTTATTTTTGTAAATATCTATTAATGAGGGAGATTTCCTTTCTAGTACTGCGCTTAACATTATTTAACTCCGAATATTTGTCTTGTATATAAAAATAGAAATACATTTGCAGTGTACTAATGAACTAATACACTAATTTATTTTTATGATACAAATTCAAAACGTAACTTTTAGTTATAGCAACCGGACCAGATTGCTGGCCGATTTGAGTCTGACACTTCAAACCGGTAGGATTCATGGTCTTTTAGGAAAAAACGGAGAGGGCAAAAGTACACTCCTTAAATTAATGTCGGGACTGGTTTTTCCCAAAAGTGGAAATGTAGATGTGATGGGTTTTGTGCCATTGGCGCGTAAGCCTGAAATGCTCAGCGAAATTTTCTTTTTGCCCGAAGAACTGCCTGTTCTGCATATCAGTGTTCAGAATCTTCAGAATGTGTATGCGCCTTTTTATCCGAATTTCGATGCGCAACTGTTCGACAAGTTTCTTGATGAGTTCGATGTGCAGGATAAAAAAGCAATGCTTACCCGCTTGTCGCACGGACAGAAGAAGAAGGTGATGATTGCTTTTGGTTTGGCTACTAATACAAAACTGTTGTTGATGGACGAGCCTACCAACGGACTCGATATTCCATCGAAAGCACAGTTTCGTCGTATGGTGGCTTCGGTGATCGACGATAACCGTTGTATGGTGATTTCGACGCATCAGGTACACGATCTGGATGGGCTTATTGACAGCATTACAATTATGGATCGTCACGAAATAGTGTTTAACCGCACTCTGGAAGAAATTTCCCAAAAACTTTGTTTCAGAATGGCCGACAGGAATCAAACTGACGAGAAGGTGATTTACAGTGAAGATACTTTGCGGGGTCAGGTGCAGGTTTGTATAAATACAACCGGCGAAGAAAGTAAAGTAGATATTGAAATGCTGTTCAGTGCTGTGCTTGCTAATAAGTCACTCATTACTTCATTATTTAAATAACTCCACATAAAATGAATGATACAATTATGAATACCAGATTCAATCCAGGAAGAGTACTTCTGCTTCTGAAGCGTTTCTTTGTAGAAAACGCCCAGCGCGAACTCAATTATTGGTTGATAGTGACTGCGGTTTTTGCACTGATCTTCAATCAAACCGATTCGGTTCGCTTTTTCCTTTATATTTCAGGTTTGTTTTTTGCTGCCCGGCAATTTAAGTTTTTTGCATATACGCCGGGAGGCATGCATTATTTACTGATTCCGGCCACACATATCGAAAAATTCAGCTCGGCATTGCTCATTACCATTCCGTATTATTTTTTAATGGTGGTGTTGACTTACTTTTTAGGCACAACGGTTGGCGTTACAGTTTCGAACCTGTTTTTCAATACTGATTTTACTTACCATTACGAGTTTATTACTCAGGTTAGTTCAATGGATATTTTTGGTTCGGCGATGAGTGATTTTACGAAGGTGAGCCTGCTGAATACTTTCTGCACATTCGCATTTATTCAGTCGCTTTTCCTTATGGGGTCGTTATTTTTCAAACGCAATGCAGCAGTAAAAACAATGTTGTCGGTTATTATATTAGGGTTTTTGTTGTTAATGTTTCAGCTTTTGTTGTTCAAAATACTGTACGGTTCGTTTAGCTTCGATAGTAGCAGGCTGGTTTTGAATAACTTTAATCCCGATGCTTCAGCTTTTGTAAATATCTCGAACATTGTTTATAAAACCCTTACGTGGGTTACAGTGCCATTTTTCTGGATAGTGAGTTATTTCCGGTTAACCGAAAAACAGGTGTAATTATGGAATTCAGAGAAACACAAGCCATATATTTGCAAATAGGCGATTATGTGTGCGAACAGATTTTGCTTGGTCGATGGAACGAAGGCGACAGAATTCCTTCGGTGCGCGAATTGGGAGTAGATTTACAGGTAAACCCGAATACTGTGATGAGAACCTTTGATTTTCTTCAGAATCTCGAAATAATTTTCAACAAACGCGGGGTGGGTTATTTTGTGTCCGAAGGCGCTTCGGAACGTATTCTTGCTTATCGTCGTACTCAGTTTATTGAACAGGAGCTGCCTTTATTTTTCAAAAACATTAGCCTGTTGGGCATGTCGCTTGACGAAATAAAGGAACTGTACATACATTATACTAAACAAAACCCGATTACGGGTTGATTTTCAGACGCAAATAAAGTTGAAACGAACAGAATTTATACAGAACTCATTACCCATAAAAACGAACGCATGAAAACAAAGAATTCCTTTTCTAAATTGCTGTCAGCTATATTGTTTGCTGTGATTGTGCTTGCTTCGGTTCCTGCCTGGAAGGCCATTGACGAATACAGAGAGTTTGGTTCCGCAAATTCAATTCAGCAGTCGGAGCTTCCAGTTACAGGACAAACGGCTGCTCCTGAGACAGCCAAAGTGACGAAAATTGTTTTGCGGTATCTTACGGCACGGTTTTGAATAGCTTTCTGTCAGATCAACTTTTTTGAGAACAGTTTTTTAAATGATACTATAAAATATAGATAATGAATAAGATATATAATATAAGAACAAGTGTGAAGCTATTGCTGGGTGCTTTGGCATTGATCCTGATTTTGCAGATCTCGTTGAATGTAGTAGCCAAAAGAGAATTTACTCAGGCTATCAGCGAGTCGGGTAGAGTCCGATACAAACTACAAACCGATACGGTGCAGAGTGATAGTATTGTAATTCGTATTAATTGATTCAGGAAAAATTTCATTATTTACTGAACATTGCTGAGATTAAAAGCGTTCACGGATTGAATTTTCTGTGTAACGCTTTTTTTTGTGTGATAAAAATATATGAACTTGTGTAAAATTTGGAATAATTACAAAATAAATTTTTGAAAATCTGATTTTGTGTGTTTAAGTAGCACTATATCAGTCTTTTTTGTATTGCAGAAAAATTTCATTAATTATTTGCTATATTACAAGTAATTGTTGTATTTTTGCAAGACTTTTTCAGTTTTTGGTTATTCTGCCTGAAATGCGGTTTAACTAATTGAAATACAGAAAAATAAATTAATAAATAAATATCGTTTCAGAGGTGTTTTTTTTGAAATAGCCCGGGAACGTATGGTTTTTAAAAAATAACCAATTTACAAATTTAATATGGCTCAACTGATTAAAACAAAACGTGGTTTGGATATTCAGATTGGAGGAAAAGCCGAAAATACAATCTCGGGATTGAAAATTTCCGAAGTTGTAGCGGTTATCCCTGATCATTACCACGGAATCACGCCAAAAGTGGTTGTAAAGGAAGGTGATGTGGTAAATGCGGGTACTCCGTTGTTTTACAACAAAGCTGTCGAAAGCATGAAATTTGTATCGCCCGTAAGTGGAAAAGTACTTGCTGTGAATCGTGGCGAACGTCGTAAAGTGCTTTCAATCACTATTCAGCGCGATGAGAAAACTGCTTACCAGGAGTTTTCACCAAAAGCAGTGTCGCAACTCAGCGGTGACGAAATTAAATCGCTGCTTCTTGCAACCGGATTGTGGGTGTACGTAAAACAACGTCCTTACGATGTAATTGCTAATCCGGCAGTAGCTCCTAAAGCTGTATTTGTATCGGCATTCGACAGTGCTCCACTGGCTCCCGACTACGAATATGTGATGGCTTCGGAAATGAAGGAATTCCAGACAGGTATCGATGCACTTGCCAAATTGGCCGGTGTGAAAGTAAATCTTGGTATCAAACCCGGAAATACAATTTTTGCGTCGGTACAAAATGCTGATATTACTGTATTTGATGGCCCTCATCCTGCTGGAAATGTGGGAGTGCAAATCAATAAAATCAATCCGGTAAACAAATCAGAAGTTGTGTGGACTGTCGGTGCCGAAGATGTGCTGTTTATTGGTCGACTGTTTAGCAAAGGAATTGTTGATTTGACACGTACGGTTGCAATCACAGGACCGGAAGTTGTGAAACCTCAATACATTCAGACTGTTGCAGGTTCGTCGGTAGCTCCTTTGCTTAAAGGCAATGTGACCATGGGTGTGGAACACCGCGTGATTAGCGGAAACGTACTCAGCGGATTGCAAATATCTGCCAATGGCAATATCGATCCTTATGCCACTCAGATTTCTGTTATCAAAGAAGGTAAAGATAATCACGAACTTGTAGGTTGGGCTATGCCACGCTTCAACAAATTCAGTGCAAGTCGTTTGTACTTTAGTAGCATTTTGCAGAAGGTATTTGGTAAAAAAGATTTTGAATACGATGCTCGTGTGTTGGGTGGCGAAAGAGCCATTATCATGTCGGGCGAGTACGATAAAGTTTTGCCAATGGATATTTTGCCCGAATTCCTGTTTAAAGCAATGATTACAGGCAATATCGACAAAATGGAAGCGCTCGGAGCTTACGAAATTGCCCCCGAAGATGTGGCTTTATGCGAATTTGTGTGTACCTCGAAACTGCCATTGCAGCAGATTGTAAGGGAATCACTTGATAATATGAGAAAGGAACTTGAATAAACCCCAAATCCCCTTTCGGGGCATAAATATATGAATGCATTAAGAAATTTAGTAGATAAAGTGAAACCGCACTTCGAGAAAGGCGGTAAGCTTGAAAAGTTCCATTCGGTGTTCGACGGATTTGAGACTTTCCTCTTTGTTCCGAATACCACATCGAAAAACGGAACGCATATTCACGATGCGGTGGACTCGAAACGTACAATGATTGTTGTTGTACTGGGTTTGGTTCCTGCTTTGTTGTTTGGTATGTACAATGTTGGTTACCAGCATTTCCTTGCTATAGGTCAGTCGGTTGGTTTTTGGGAGATGTTTTTCTTCGGAGCGCTGTCTGTGTTGCCGCTTGTAGTGGTATCTTATGTAGTAGGTTTGGGTATCGAATTTATTGTAGCGCAGATTAAAGGTCACGAAATTCAGGAAGGTTTTCTGGTTTCCGGATTTTTAATTCCGTTGATTGTACCTGTGGATACTCCGCTTTGGATGGTGGCTGTGGCTACTGCCTTTGCCGTGATTTTTGCCAAAGAAGTTTTTGGTGGTACAGGAATGAACATTTTCAACGTGGCGCTTGTAACCCGTGCTTTCCTTTTCTTTGCTTATCCCACTTTCATGTCGGGCGACGTGGTTTGGGTGCGCACTGCTTCAACCTTTGGTTTGGGTGGCGGCGCGGTAGTGGATGGTTATTCGGGAGCTACTGCTCTCGGACAAGTGGCTACTGCTACTACACAGAACGCTCAGTTGGTCGATATTCTCGGTAATCCAATTGGTTTTATCGATGGTTTCCTCGGACTGATTCCCGGTTCGGTAGGTGAAACATCGACACTTGCAATTTTGATTGGTGCTGTGATTTTGCTTATTACCGGAGTGGCCAGCTGGAAAACAATGTTCTCGGTATTTGCCGGAGGTGCACTTATGGCCTGGATATTCAATGTAGCCGGTCCTGATACTGCTGCTGCACATTTCCCATGGTATAATCATTTGGTATTTGGTGGTTTTGCATTTGGTGCTGTGTTTATGGCAACCGACCCAGTAACGTCATCGCGTACCGAAACAGGAAAATGGATTTATGGTGCTTTGATCGGAGCATTGGCTATTATTATTCGTGTGCTTAACCCCGGTTATCCCGAAGGTATGATGCTTGCCATTTTGCTTATGAATATTTTTGCACCGCTTATCGACTATTATGTAGTGGATGCAAATATCAAACGTCGTCTGAAACGCGCCAAAACTAACTAAAAACGGAGGATAAACGATGAATACAAATAAGAATAGTTATACATTGATATATGCTGTCGTAATGGTGGTGGTAGTGGCGCTTTTACTGGCGCTGGTATCGAGCGGACTGAAAGATATTCAGAATAATAATGTGAAACTCGACAAGAAGAAACAAATTCTGAGTTCGCTGAATATTCAACTTGATGGTCAGGATGCCAATACGCTTTACGAACAGCATATTGTGAAAGAATTAGTATTGAATATTAAAGGCGAAGTTGTTTCCGAAAAAATGGGAGAGGCCTTTGTGATTGATGTAATTAAGGAAAATGCGAAAGCTGAAGCCGAAAGACAATTGCCGCTTTATGTGGCTGAAGTCGACGGACAAACAAAATATATTATCACTATGCGTGGTGCTGGTCTCTGGGGTCCAATCTGGGGATATATTGCACTGAACGATGATAAAAATACAGTGTTCGGGACTTATTTCTCGCATGCCAGCGAAACGCCTGGTCTTGGTGCTGAAATTGCACTTCCTGCTTTTCAGAATAAATTTGTAGGAAAACATATTTTGAATGATGCACGCGATTTTGTTTCGATTGCAGTGATGAAGCCCGGACAGACAGCCGAAGGTCGGGACTATGTGGATGGAATTTCGGGTGGTACCATTACCAGTAAAGGTGTGGAAGCCATGCTCTTGAAAAGTATCGGTCAATATGAAGCTTATTTAAAAAACTAATGGAGGAACCGAAGAATGAGTAAATTATTTTCAGAAAAAACAAAACAGGTTTTCTTAGGTCCGCTAAGTAAAAATAACCCGATTACTGTTCAGGTTTTGGGTATCTGTTCGGCCTTAGCTGTAACGGCCAAACTTGAGCCGGCTCTTGTAATGGGATTGTCGGTGACTATTATTGTTGCTTTTGCCAATGTGATCATTTCGCTGTTGCGTAATACAATTCCTAACCGTATTCGTATTATTGTACAGTTGGTAGTGGTTGCTGCTTTGGTAACAATTGTAAGCGAAATTCTGAAAGCTTTTGCCTACGATGTAAGTGTGCAGCTTTCGGTATATATTGGTCTGATTATTACAAACTGTATCCTTATGGGTCGTCTCGAAGCATTTGCTATGGGTAACAAACCCTGGGAATCGTTTGTTGACGGGCTGGGTAATGGCTTTGGATATGCCTGGATATTGGTAGTGGTGGCTTTCTTTCGCGAACTTCTGGGCTCGGGAACTTTGCTTGGCATGAGAGTGATCCCACAAGCTGTATACGATGCTGGTTATGTAAACAATGGTTTGATGATTTTACCCCCAATGGCACTTATTTTAGTGGCTTGTATTATTTGGGTGCACAGAGCCAGAAACAAAGAATTACAGGAAAAATAATGACCTCTTATCCCCTAAAGGGGAATTTGAGGTTAATAATAATTATAATACAGATATTACTCTTTTCTCCCTTTAGGGGTTAGGGGTTAAATTAAATAATATGGAAAACTTAGCCAGTATATTTGTAAAGTCGATATTTGTCGACAATATGATTTTTGCATATTTCCTCGGGATGTGTTCATATCTCGCAGTTTCGAAAAATGTAAAAACATCTATGGGTCTGGGTCTTGCTGTAATTTTTGTGTTGGCCATCACCCTTCCGGTGAATTACCTGCTCGAAAATTATGTGCTTAAAGAAGGTGCTTTGGCGTGGTTGAGCCCTGAGTTGGCTTCCCTCGACTTAAGCTACCTTGCATTTATTTTGTTTATTGCCGTAATTGCTGCAATGACTCAATTGGTTGAAATGGTTGTAGAAAAATTCACACCGTCGCTTTATGCTTCCTTAGGTATTTTTCTTCCGCTTATTGCCGTAAACTGTGCCATCATGGGCGGCTCGCTTTTTATGCAACAAAAATCGTTTCCTAATGTGGCCGAAGCAACTTCATACGCATTAGGTTCGGGTGTGGGTTGGTTGTTGGCCATTGTCGGTTTGGCAGCTATTCGCGAAAAAATGGAATATTCGGATGTGCCTGCACCTTTGCGTGGTTTGGGTATTACCTTTATTACAGTAGCCCTTATGGGTATTGCATTTATGGCATTCTCAGGTTTAAAAATCTGATTCCGGTAAAATCAATTAAACAAGAATTAATAATCATTTAAACGTACTACAAAGCGGTAAATACCGTTGTAGAGACATAAAATTATGATATTAGCAATAAACACAACAATGGTCATCACCAGTCTGGTAGTATTTCTGCTGGTGATTCTGCTTCTGGTTATTATTTTGCTGGTGGCCAAACAGTATTTGGTTGCTTCGGGCGATGTAACCATTACTATCAATGGCGAAAAGGAAGTGGTGGCACCTGCCGGTAATACACTTCTGAATACACTTTCCACTCAGAGTATCTTTTTGCCATCGGCTTGTGGTGGTGGTGGCTCGTGCGCTCAGTGTAAATGTCAGGTAATCGAAGGCGGTGGCGAAATTCTGCCTACCGAAACTGTACATTTCAGCCGTAAGGAAATAAAGGACAACTGGCGTTTGGGCTGTCAGGTGAAAGTGAAAAACGACATCAAAATCAAAATGGATGAATCCATTCTCGGAGTGAAAAAGTGGGAATGTGAAGTTGTCTCGAATAAGAATGTGGCTACCTTTATCAAGGAGTTTATAGTGAAATTGCCTGAGGGTGAAAAGCTGAACTTTACTTCTGGTGGATATATTCAGATTGACATTCCTAAATATGATCTTAAGTTCAGCGATTTTGCTATCGAAGAGCAATTCCGTGGTGATTGGGATAAATTTAAAATGTGGGATTTGGCGTGTAAAAACGATGAAGAAACTATGCGTGCTTACTCAATGGCCAACTATCCTGCTGAGGGAAATATCGTGATGCTGAACGTTCGTATTGCTACACCTCCCTTCGACAGAGCTACAGGTGGTTGGATGAATGTGAAACCAGGTATTTCTTCGTCTTACATTTTCAATCTGAAACCGGGCGACAAAGTAATGGTTTCGGGTCCGTTTGGTGAGTTCTTCCCAATTCTCGATTCTACGCGCGAAATGCTTTATATTGGTGGTGGTGCTGGTATGGCTCCTTTACGTTCGCATGTATTACATTTGTTGAATACACTGAAAATCTCCGACCGCAAAATTACTTACTGGTACGGTGCCCGTTCGAAGAAAGAAATTTTCTACGAAGAGGATTTCAGAAAACTCGAAAAGGAATTCCCGAACTTTACCTTCAATATTGCACTCAGCGAGCCGCAGCCTGAAGATAACTGGACCGGAATGGTAGGATTTATTCACCAGGTAATTCACGACGAATATCTGAGCAAACACGACTCACCTGAAGATATTGAATACTACATGTGTGGTCCTGGTCCAATGGCCAAAGCAGTTGAAAAAATGCTATGGGATTTGGGTGTACCACGCGAAATGCTTATGTTCGACGATTTCGGTGCGTAAACGGATTTACAATACAGAAAAAAGAGGATAGCAATATTCTCTTTTTTTTATGTCCGCACTTGTATACAATTTGAAGGCTAAAATTAAACCCGGCAGAAGTTTTATTTCTGTCGGGTTTTTATTGTGTTTATCTAAACGCTGTATCAGTAAGATTTTTTCGTTTCTGCCCCTATATCCCTTAAATGGGATATGTAACCTTGTGCAATTGTATGCGGTTTTTACATTTAAACAGATTATAAAAGAGTTAGCTCCTCATGGATGCGATTCTTCAAATCTTCAAATTCTCACATCATCACATCACCACATCACCACATCACCACATCCTCATAACACTGCCCCCAACCCTCCGCCACGGCGGACAGGCTCTAAAGGGGAGCTGTAACCTTGTGCAGTTGTATGCGGTTTTTACATTTAAGCAGATTATAAAAGAGTTAGCTCCTCATGGTTGCGAATCTTCAAATCTTCAAATCTTCAAATTCTCTCATCACCACATCACCACATCCTCATAACACTGCCCCCAACCCCCTAAAGGGGAGCTGTAACCTTGTGCAATTGTATATTATTTTTACATTTAAACAGGATGTAAAAGAGGAAGCTCGTCATGGATGCGAATCTTCAAATCTTCAAATCTTCAAATTCTCACATCATCACATCACCACATCATCACATCACCACATCATCACATCATCACATCATCACATCACCACATCACCACATCTCTACCTCATTTATGGTATATAATTTACCTCTCACATGGTATTGTGGTACATGCTGCATGGTAGTATTTTTGCAATGTATAAACTATCAAACTATTGGACTTATGAACTCAAATGTATTTTGCCCCATATCTTTTGCGAAAATCGACGAAAATGTTGCCCGTATCAATGCTGCACAGACAGTGCTTTTGCTGGGTTTGTATTTCGCGACTCAAAGTATTTTACCCGTTTTGTTGTTGTTAGTTGACTTTGTTTTACGTGGGAGCGGAAATGCCCGGTTTAGCCCGCTGGCCATAGTGTCGAAACAGGTTCAGAAGATCTTTGCCATTGCCCCGAAAACGGTCAATGCGGGTCCTAAGTTATTTGCTGCGCGTATCGGAATTGTTTTTTCGGCCGCGGTGGTAATTCTTCATTTAATCGGTTTGCCTTTTTCAGCCTTTACTGTAGCAGGGGTTTTTGCCTTCTGCGCTTTCCTCGAAGCCGCTTTTTCATTTTGTGTGGCTTGTCGTATATATCCGTTTGTTTATAAACTCAATCTGAGATTTTCAGGACAATAGCTCCTGCATTTTGTTGATGTATTATTATGCTCAAAAGGCCATTCGTTGCGATAACGAATGGCCTTTATATTATATTCCACCAAATGGATTAATTTTTATTTCTCTTTCCCTACAAATTGGAGTTGCAAGTGGTTGATTTAATTTATATTAAGTGTTCTTTGTTCAGTTCTCCAGTTTTTTATCTCACAATAACAGTCTGACGAACTTGTTGTTGTCCTCCCGAGATATGAACCATATAAGCGCCGCTTTCGAAATTTTCCAGACGAATATATCCCGACTGATTTATTGAAGTTTGTAGCAAACGGCGACCCGACAAATCGAAAATGCTGATTTGTATAGCTTCATGGGTAGTTGCAGGGATTTCCACAAACATGGTTTTGTTTTCTACCGGATTTGGATAAATACGAGCCGAAAGGTCGGATGCTATCTGTCCGTTATCTGTGTTTTTGCCGAATAGCTGACTTTTAGGAACTATTTCACGTCCCTGCGAAGCCGAGAACCATTCGAGTTTGCAGTTGGCACCGCCATAACTTTCGAAGTATTCGAGCTTGATGTTGTAAAGCTGATTGGCAGTCAGGCTGATAGTGCCCGAATATTCCACACCATAATCGTCAATCCATTTGTCGATAATCAGCTGATTGTTGATCCAGAGTTTCCGGCCATTGTCGCTGTTTACGTAAAAAGTGTAATTGTCGCTGAAGCGCGGCATAATTTTTCCAGCCCAACGCACCGTGAAATTATCGGCGCTCACACGACTATCGGGTGCTGAATTTCCCCAGTTGAAATTGACAGTAGTGTCCACACGGCTGAAACGATAGGTGTTGAAGTTCTGGCCGTTGTAATAATCGGCATCGAGTCCGGTACCATTTCCTTTGGCATAATCCACCGGAATCATTTGCCATTGTCCGCGTGTCTGATTGTTATTGCTGAGCTGACGAACGTTGGCATTCACAGTGTTGCTGGCGGCTTCCATTATTTTTCCGGAGTGCAGTGCTGCAAACTTATAATAACCGTCGGTGGCGGGTATGGCTACAAAAAACTGACTGTCGGCGCCTGTAGCACCCTTTTGTTGCACATTGGCTCCATCGAACATGCTTCCTGAAACTACTTCGACAGGTTTGCCGCTGTGAACCGCTCTGATCAGATAAAGTCCGTTGCCGATATGTGTAAATCTGAAATGCTGATTGATGGTTGTTTTGATGGTTGAAACCTGCACATTTGCGCCATCAGCCGTATTTGTATAGCCGCCAGCTACTTCCAGCTGAAAGTTGGACGAACGGTTGCGCAGAAAATAAATGCCTTCGAGCGAAGTATCGCCATTGCAGTAAACACGCGCCGAGCTGATACGATCGTTCCAAGTGTTGAGGCAGCTTGTGTCTTTTTCAATGACGATCGAATCGCCTTTAAAATTGTCCTGATCGTAGAATACTACCTTAAAGCCTTCGGTAACTTTTACCGAAGCAATGTCATTTTTCAGAATGCCTGTATTATTAAGGTCGACAGCCTTATAGTTTCCAACATTTAATCCTCCGTAAAAGCCTTTGTAGTCGCAATCGGCATAAGTTGTTACCAGACCCATACTGTAACTTGCCCGTTCGTACAATTGCGATGAAGGCACAACTTCGCGTGCCTGCAATGCACTTTTCCATTCGAGGCGACAGAGGGCATTTCCGGTAAGTGCTTTATAGTTTAATGAAATTTCGTAACGTTGTCCGCCAATTAATTCAATGCTGTCGCTTTCTGTTCCTGTTGCTTTTGCTGTGTTGAAAATTTCGTTTTGCTGAATAGTGAGTACAGCGCTGTCGGCGGCAGTGACTATGAATACATATTTTCCGCTGTATTTTGGCTCAATAAGTCCTGTCCATTTTACCGAGAAGTTATCGGCGCTGATCTTTGTAGCGTCGGGCGAAGCATCGGCCCAGTCGAAATTGATATTGCTGTCGGTTCTGGTCAGCTTACTGGTGTTGAAGTTTACTCCTTCGAAATATTGAGCTTTCAGTCCAGTGCCCGTTCCTGATTTTCTGATTTTTACAGATAAAATCCGGTTGTTCCAGGTGTCGAGTTTTTCTTTGTTCTGGTTGAACACAATGCTGTCGCCACTGAAATTGTCAGCATCAAAAGCCACTAATTCCAAACCGTTGG
This sequence comes from Paludibacter sp., assembly GCA_034004015.1. Taxonomy (GTDB): domain Bacteria; phylum Bacteroidota; class Bacteroidia; order Bacteroidales; family Paludibacteraceae; genus Paludibacter. The sequence continues at coordinate 65,115 of JAVEXN010000013.1, read as the reverse complement.
GAATGGTGAGCGACGAAATGGTGTTGGCGGTAATTCCTTTTGAAAGTATCTGAGCGCTTGTATATTTTCCTTCGCGTAAATAAGCCATTCGGCCTCCATAAGTGTCGTTCAGATATATTCCGCACAAGTCGAATGACGCTGCTGCTTCGGCCAGCATAATGCCACTCAGCTGGTTCGAATAGTCGGTGGTTTCGTCGGGAGCTACAGCCCAGCGCGAGGCTACCGTATTGTTCGCAGGATTTATGCCGTGATTTTTCATTCCATAAGCTGTACTTTGAATAGCAGCAATATATTTGTCTTTTGTAGCTTGCGGAATGTTGCCTTCGCGTGCCAGCAATGCAAGATATCGTATGAAAATACCATTGAACAAACCTCCATCGCCTCCTCCGGCCATTGGATACAAAATGCCTCCGGTGGTATTGTTTTTAATGGCGGTATTGGCCGTTTTTACAGCTTCGTCGAGGTACGACTGTGTGCCAGTCACTTTGTAAAGTTCGAGATTTGCACCTATCCATGTGCCCTGGTTGTATGAAAAAATCCATGATTTGTTGGTGACTTTGGTATCCGAATTAAAGTTATCTCACACCTCGCCGGTAGTTGGATTTACAAGCGCTGTTTTCATCCAGTTGTAAATGTTCTGCGCAATGGTAAGGTCGGCACTTGTACCTTTTGCTCTGTATAAGCGACAGGCCAGAATAATGGCCGGACCGTTTGTACAGGCATTCAGCGAATACGGTGCACTTTTGTTCCACTGAATAGCTCCTCCGTAAGCAGCCTGCTGACCGGTTTTCATGTCGGTCCAGAGCGCGTTAACGGCATTCATATATTCTGTATCGCCTGTGTATTCGTAGCCTCGCAGCGAAGCAATGGCCAGCCAGGCCATATCGTCGTAAAAAGTGGTGGGATATTTTGATCCGTTGGTTTGTTTGATACCTGTGAGCAGACTTTTCGACCGGGTTTTATACAGATCGCTGCGTTCGCGTAAATAACCATCCATATACGCATCCACTCCGTGTGCATTCCACCAGTAATTCCATGCGGTGTTTCCGGTATTGTTGTGGTTGTAATAACTGCCGTTGTAGAATTGAGAGTAAGCGGCATTTTGAAGTTTGCTGGCTACAGGTGCGAACTCGTCATACTGAGCCGAAACAGTTTGCCCGGTCACATTGATACACATCAAAATGACTAAAGCGGGTTTGAAAATTGAGTTCAAAATAATTATGTTTATTAGATTATAGTCAATTCATTTCACAGAAATGATTATTCTTCATCTTCCCCGTTGTTTTGCAGATTTTGAATTGATTTCTGTACAAATTCGCGTGGCAGCATTCCGAATTGTTCCTTAAAACATTTGGCAAAATACGAGGATGAGCTGAATCCTGCCTGTTCGTACACTTCGTTGATGCGGTATTCCTGACTCAGCAAAAGTTCTGCGGCTTTTTTCAACCGGATGGTTTTCAGGTAATCGTTTGGTGACATGCCCGAGATACTCTTTATTTTACGGTAGAAGTTCGAACGGCTCATGTTCATAACTTCGGCCAGTGTGTCGATAGAGAAATTCACATCGAGCATATGCTTTTCAATTTCCTCGTTGAGCTTATCGATATAAGTTTTATCTTTTTTCGAAACAGCAATTTCAACGGCAGCGAGCAGGGGAGAGCCTGCAAAAAGTTCTCTCAGTTTTTCGCGCGTGTTTATAAGGTTTTCAATCTGCGAATACAAATGTTCAAGCGCAAACGGCTTTTCTATATAGGCATCCGAACCATGTTCGAGTCCGGTGATTTTCGCTTCCACATTGGTTTTTGCCGTGAGTAATATCACCGGAATATGAGAGTACTGTGTTTCCGATTTTATGGCTTCGCAAAGCTGATATCCGTCCATTTCGGGCATCATAATATCGCTCACCACAATGTCGAAATTCCGTTCGCCGAGTTTGGCCATCGCTTCTTTGCCATTCAGCGCTTCGGTTACAACGTAAAATTGTTGCAGATACGACGATGTGAGTTCGAGCAATTCAGTATTGTCTTCAACCAAAAGTAAATGCGGTTTCTTATCGCTGGCTTCAATTGTCGGCATTTCTCTCTGAATCTCAGGCGAGCTGTTTTCTGTCGTAATAATGACCGGAGCATTTTCGGGAATCAATGCACAATCGGTATCCTGTGGTAGCGAAACAGTAAAGGTAGCGCCACCCTTTTCGTTTTTGCTCAACACTAATTTCCCACCATGTTTCTCGGTCAGTGAGCGGGCAAGTGTGAGGCCAATGCCGGTGCCGGGTTCACTGTGATTCGATTGATAGAAAACATCGAAGATCTTATGTTTTTCCGACTCGTCGATACCCGGTCCATCGTCGGAAATGGCCACCTCGAATTTTTCGTCGGAAGGTTTCAGTACCATGGTTATATCCTTTTTGGCATATTTCATGGCATTACCGAGCAGGTTGCTGACAATTTTGTTGAAAGCTTCCTTGTCGATGCAGGCATGTGTTTCCTTTTCGGGCATCTGAATGTGTACATTTAAACCTTTCAATGCAGCTGTCTGTAAATATCTGTCGTGAATCTCGCTGAGTAAAAGATTTACGTTCTGTAACTCTTTGTGCAGCGTAAATTCAGTTTGTTCCGTTTTACGGAAATCGAGTAGCTGATTGATCAGATTCAACAGATATTCAGTATTCTTATTGATCGTTTTCAAATGATTGCGTGTGGTCTCGTTTCCATCGCCCGACGACAGAATTCTTTCGAGCGGTAGCTTAATCAGGGTAAGCGGAGTGCGTACTTCGTGGGAAATATTGGTGAAGAAGTTGATTTTCGACAGGTAATTTTCTTTCTCCTGTTTTTCGCGGTGCGAACGAAGTAGCTCTTCGTTTTTCAGTTGCAGACGTTTCAACCAACGACGGTACGACCAGTATGCAATGGCTGTAATGATAAGGAAATAAATAAGATATGCAAATTTTGTTTCCCAGAATGGTGGCAGAATGTGGATTTCGAGCTTGGTGGCTTCTTCGTTCCACAATCCATCGTTGTTCGATCCTTTTACATGTAACACATATTTTCCTGAAGGCAGATTGTTGAAAGTGACACTGTTGTCGCTTTTTTCGGTGTAAATCCAGTTGTTGTCCACACCTTCAAGTTTATAAGCATAGTTGTTTTTTTCGGGTGCCTGATAACTCAGCGCGGCAAACGATACAGTAAAAAACTGTTCTGATTGTGTTTCAGTTTGATTTCGTTTTTTTCGAATAATGCAGTATTCTGAGTCGAATTGGCATCGCTTTGATTTGCTTTTTTGTTGAGCAAGCGTAAACTCACAAACCTGATGGCCGGAATAAAACTGTTGGGGTTGATACGTTCCGGATAAAAGGCATTAAAACCATTGATACCGCCAAAATACATTTTGCCATTGGAGGTTTTTATCGACGAGCGGAAGTTGAACTGATTACTCTGCAAACCATCCGATTTGTTGTAAAGCATAGGTCTTTCCTTTGCTTCGGGATCAATGCAAATAAGCCCTGCATTGCTGCTAATCCACAAATTTGCTTTTTTATCCTGTTCGATAGAGAAGATAACCGGGTTTTTAATAATTTTGTTTACAGCTTCGAAGACGACGAACTTGTTGCTTTTACGATCGTAACGGCACATGCCTGCTCCTTCGGAACCAAACCACATCTGATGCTTGTTGTCTTCGAAAATTGAAATAATGCTGTTCGAACAAATGGAGCCGGGATCCTCAGGATTGTACAAAAAGTTTTCCCATTTGCTGTCGCCGGCTTTGCGGCGGAAAACGCCTGCATTGTAAGTAGCTACCCAAAAGTCGCCCAAATGGTCTTCGTACATATCGAACACGTGCACCATATTGCCCAGTTCGCCCAATATTGAGAAATTGTCTTTTTCTTTGTTGTAGATACTTAGTCCCCACGATGTGCCAATGTATATGGTGTTGTCGCGGGTTTTGTAAATGGAATTGATGGAGTTGTCGCACACGGTTTAATTGTCGTCGCGGCGATGCTGGTAGTTTTTAAATCGTCCGGTTTTGGTATCGAGAATGTCAATTCCTCTCGACGATGTGCCGATCCATAATTTATCGCCATCCAACATAAGCGAGTGAATATTATGATAGCTCAGACTATTTGCGCTACCCGATGCTTTATAATTCGCAAATTCGTTGGTTTGCGTATTCATGTAGTGCAGTCCGCCATCTTCCGAGCCTATCCATAAATTACCTTTTCCGTCCTCGCAAAACTGACTTATAGCCTTTGCCGAAAGAGCACCTGAGCGGTTTTCAGGATAATAATGTTCGAAGGGTTTACGGTTGTCAGCTAAATAGTTGATGCCTCCGAGATAAGTGCAAATCCACATACCTTTTTCTCTGTCGGCACTGATATGGCAAACCGATGGGTCCGACAGACTTCGTGAATCATTCGGATTGTCGAGGCGTTTCAGTTTCTCCGCCTGAATATCGAATTCATATAAACCGTTGTCACCACCAATCCAGAGTTTGTTATTCGAATATGGAAAAATGCTTTTTATATTGGAGGCCGCAATGTTTCTTAGCTCGTAAGTACTTACTTTACCGGTTTTTATGTCGAGTTTGCAAAATCCGTATGTTCCGGTGTTGAACCAAACGGCTCCCTGATGGTAACAGAGGGAATTTATTTCTGATTGGGTGTGTGTAAGTTGGCTGCCTGTGTTGGCAAAGGATTTAAGATGTTTCCCTTCCTGATTAAAACAAATGAGTCCCTCGTGGCGCGAGCTTGCGTACACATGACCTTCGGGTGATTGGGTAAGAGTAGCCACAAAGTGTGTATAAGCACTGTTTTGGCGAAGTGTATTGTTTTTTTCGTTGAAAATAAAAATGCCCTGTCCCTGCGTGGCAATCCAAAGATTACCGTTTCGGGTCTTGAGGATGCGGTTTACGGGCGAACTGATATATACGCCATCTTCGGTTTCGTAGGCAAAAGCTGTAAACTTTTCGGTGGCTTTGTCGAAGCTGTAAAGTCCTTTTTGTGTACCTACCCAAAGTCTTTTTGTTTCATCTTCGAAAAGCGATAATACAAAGTTATTGCCCAGCGAGTTTTTGTTCTGAGGATCGTAGCGGTAAGTGTGGAAACTTTTACCATCGAAGCAGTTCAGCCCATCACTTGTGCCGAACCACATAAAGTCCGATTGGTCCTGCAAACTGCACCAAACGGTATTGTGCGACAGGCCATTTTCGACCTGATATTTTACAAATTGAAATGATGCTCCAAAAATAAAATGCAGCGAAATCAATGAGAAAAGTATTGTACTAAATGCTTTTTTCATTCGGTGTGTTTGTGTTTGTTCAGTGTATCGAACGGTTAATTCAATCTAAATTGTAATCTGTATTTGAGATATTGCAAATTTATCTAATCACAGGGTTACAATTCAGCAATAACTGGTCATTTAATATAAAAAACAGGTCATTGCATTTTAAGGAGGTAAAAATGGGTCAAAGGGCCTGTGGAGGGGATATTTGACAAAACAGGAGTTGTGAGTTTACGCTGTTTAAGTGCAGATTATGGTTGCTTATTGTGTTCGTTTGGATGTTTTCAGGGTATAAATATTTTGCCAACGACGAGTTTATTGCCCGAATCATCTACTTCGAATAAATGCGGAATGCGGATATATCGGCCGTTTTTATCTTCTTTATGGCTGTGAGCCGCCATTAGCAGCTTGCCACCGAAAGTGCGGAACAACATGCCATGACCGAAGTCGGGTGGCGTAACAGGTTCCTGTTCGTGTATCCATGGCCCTTCGAGCGTACCGCTTTTCGAATATGCCACACCCTGTGTGTACACATTGTAAATCCAGCTGGTCCATATCATGCCGAGTTTTCCGGTTTTGGTGCGGAAAATCCAGGGGCCATCGGTAACTTTGTTGGGAACCACATTTCCCTGCTCGTCTTTTTCGCGACTCCAGGGCGAATCGCTGGCTTTAAAAAGCAGTTTGGCTTCGCCTACCGAACCACTCAGGTCTGGTTTCAGCTCTATCATTTCCATAGTGCCGTTCCAGTTCTGAAGCCATTCGTAGCAATAAATCATATAAGGTTTGCCTTTTTCCACCCAAAAAGTGCCGTCGAGCGTAGGCATATTGGCCGGAAGGTAAATGGAGTCCTGCATGGGAACATAAGGCCCTTCGGCTTTGTCGCTTACAAGAATATGGCTTGCACGACGCTCAATGACATTTCCGCGCACAGTATCAATTTTTACATCACGGTTGGTGAATGTGGCAAAATAGTAGTATTTCCCTTTGTACTCATGTAGTTCGGCAGCCCATATCATAGGATTTTTGCCCATCCACGAGTTTGGGTCGGTTACGGCAACCTTGAAAGGGCCTGTCCACAAACGCAGGTCTTTGCTTTTCCATAACATCCCGCCCGTACCTGTCATATAATAGGTTTTTGTGGCTTTGTCGGCCAGTATGCAGGGGTCGCTGAGTCGTATGGAATCCAGGGGGATATTTTCCTTTATTATAAAATTGTTTCTTTGGGCAGACACATTCAAAACCAAAAGAAAAGCAGCAAAGGAGCTTATAATTAAATGACTGATCAGTTTTTTCATTTGTTCTGTGTTTTTAAAAACCAAAGCCATCCACTTCTATCGTTTCGGCTTCTTCTTTTACAAGTTCAATTTTCTCATGTTTTTTTATTCCTTCCACATAAATAGCCTTGTGAGGCGTAGCAGGACAAACATATTCGCAGCCACCACAACCTACGCATATTTCTACTTCGGTATGCGGAATGGTAAGCCCACCTTTGTAAGGAACCATGCTTACAGCCTGTGTGGGGCAATGTTCGGAGCATGCGCCGCAATGTGTTCCGTCGGTAAATACAATACAGTTTTCGAGAATGAATTTTACCTGTCCCATTTGGTTGTGGTGCTTTTCCTCCATTGTCAGCGGAAGCAAAGCGCCATTGGGGCAAACGTCGGAGCAAACGGTACAATCGTAATTGCAAAATCCTTTTTCGAAATCCATCATGGGTTGCATCATGCCACCCAGACCATATTCAAGAAATGCCGGTTTTATCACATTCGAAGGACATTTACTTACACACAAATGGCACGAGGTGCAATGAGCAAGTAAATGATCGGTATTTCCTGAACCCGGAGGAGTAATAGGAGTCTGACGTTCGGCTTTGGTACTGTTTTGTCCGGGAATGGTTTTCTCAGCCACTATTTTTCCAGCAGCAAGACCGGTTGCTGCTACAGCCATCATAAATCTGCGTTTCGATACATCCACTTTTCCGGTGTTGCGGACTGCTTTTGTACTGTAACTGAATTTCATGGCGCTCTGACTGCACACTTCTATACAGTCGAAGCAATTGATACAACGCGAATAATCGATTTTATGATTTTTAGTGTCGATGCACGATGCTTTACAGTTGCGTCCGCACGATCCGCAGGAATTGCATAAGTTATCGTCGATACGAATTTTGAAAAGTGAGTATTTGCTTAAAAATCCGAGTGTGGTGCCTACCGGACAAATGGTGTTGCAATAATCGCGTCCTCCGGTCCATGACATTACGCCAACCACAATCAAGGTTACCAAAGCCATTACCATTGAAAAAACGCTGCCAATATAAACACTCATTTTGTAAAACGTATGATTTCCAAAATGTGTAAATATAGCTTCGAGCAAATTGTTTCCGGCCAGATAAGCGGGTTTCAGCAAATGTACCGACATACGTCCGAATGCACTGTAAGGATCGAGCAAACCGACCAGAAATGTAAATCCTGCGATAAAGGCAATGACAGTGGCGCCGAGTACCGACCAGCGAAGTACGTTGGCTGCTTTTTTGTATTTAAACTTTTTCTTTTTGGTCAGCGTACGTCTGAGTCTGTAAGTAATATCCTGAAAAACGCCAAGCGGACAAATGGACGAGCAGTACACTCTGCCAAAAATAAGTGTGAGAACGACCAGAGCGCCCAGCACCACAAAATTCAGCGCCAGCAATGCCGGCAGAAACTGTATTTCGGCAAGGAAACTGAAACTGTGTGGCAAAATGCCGGCGAAGTCGATAAAATACAAAGTAATCAGCGAAAAAAGAATCACCGACACAGCAATACGGATTTTTCGGAGCATGATATCAGAGTTTTATTCTTCTTACTTTCAGCGATTCGAGGTTCATGGTGCCAAGTTTCAAATCCTCACCTTTCGATAAATGTCCAACCGATTCGAGTGGCATTTCGCGTACCTGATTGAAGAAGTTAGTCGCAGCAGTATCCACAGCTACAATGTCCTGCGAAATAAATAAACCTTTTGACTGAACCACATCGGCATCCGATTTTCCGCGGGGACCGTTGGTTTTCATAAGCCGGTATGCATCCACCACGTGAAGCACGGCAGCTTTGTTGAGGGTACAAATGTCGGCTATACATTGTTGCAGATCATTTTTGTGGAAAAATCCGCGATCCCACACAATGCCCATGTGGTTTTTCATTGAAATGGACATTTTTGCTCCTCCGTGATTTTTCAGCACAGGTACATTGATCCAAACATCGCAGTTGAGTATAGCTTCGTGAATTTTTGTGCTTTTCAGACTCTTACCTTTGGGTAGCGCTACTGTTTTGTAATATGATTCCTCGTGTGCGGGAACTACTTTTGCGCCGGCTGTTTTGGCCGCCGCTTCAATGCCGCTGTTTGCGTAGCATTTGCGCCAGTCGTCGCAGGTGTGGTCAAATACAATCACTTCTTTTGCACCGGCTTTTATGCACTGACGTACAATTTCGGCTACCAATTTCGGATTGGTGTTAGCTGCCAGCTCGGGCGATTTATCCCAGCCGATATTGGGTTTTACAACAACTTTCTGTCCTTTTTTGACGAATTGCCCGATACCTCCCAATTCTGTTATGGCTTTGCGAAACATGGCTTCGGGTTCGCCTCCGAGTACTGCTACAAGGTCGTAAGCACCTTTAGCATTGTTGGGGGCTGCGTTGAAATGTTGCGACATCAGAGTCATTGCGCCTGTTTCTTTGATACTAAAGGATGCTCCTGTGAGGGCAAGGGCTTTAAGAAAATTTCTTCTGTCCATAACGGCTCTTGTTTTGGGGATTTATTACGGTATTAAATTTTTATGCCATAAAAATAGAAAAAAACAATGATACAGGCAATTGTCGCATCGTTTTTTTACTTTCCTGAATATTTATAATAAGTTTCGAGGGTGTTTTTTACGTAGGCCACCGTTTCTTTTCCGCGGAAACGTCCGTATTTCACAACAGGATCGTTGTAATATTCAGGTTCCGATTTTTTCAGCACATAGTATTCCACATTGTTGAACCACAAATGTGGGTTTTTACCATGTTTTGCGGCCAGTGCCATGGCATCGAAAATGTGTGCGGGACCTGAATTATATGCGCCGAGAATGAACTTTAGCCGTTCTTCCTTATCCTCAACTTTACGGAACGAAAGATTCAGACTTTTTATATACTGAACACCTGCTTCGATGTTTTTTTCTGGATTCATAATGTGCTGACGACTGAGTCCGAAGTTAGCCGCTGTGCGTGGCATAAGTTGCATAATGCCCGAAGCTCCGGCCCACGAAACCTGTGTGGAGTCGAAACGTGATTCGTGAAAGGCCACGGCTGCCAATAGTTTCCAGTCCCAGTTTATTTCTGGTGCATATTTTTTAAACAAATGATCGTAAGGCGAAATGGCTCCCCGTGGAATTTTAATTCTTTTTTGTGCAAAATACGGACTCTTCACCCAATACTTCTGATAGAGCTTGTTTGTCAGCATTTCGGTATCTTCCGTTTTACTCCATTCGTCAATTTTTTGTTTCAGCAAAGTGCTTTCTTTACGAATCATCCAACCATTGCGCTGTTCGAAACTTACAGGCATACGGATGTCGAGGTTTTTATGAAATGCTTTGTAAAGTCTTGCCGTTTTTTGATGCGCCACAGTCATTTCAATTTTTCCTTCGGCCACCATTTCAATCAGTTCTTCGGAGCTTATCGAGTCGGGTGCTTCGGCAATTTCAAAAGTACCTCCGGTTTCTTTCAGCAGATTATCCATTCGCTGACGATACACCGTATTTGGTTTTACATGTACTTTTTTATCTTTTAATTCTGCAATTTCGGTAATTGTTTTAATGGAAAGCCTTTGCACCAAAACCTGATATGACGCTTCCTGAGGCATTACAAACTCAAAAAGGCTATTGAATTCGGGCGTTTCGTACACGTTGAAAGCCACCATGTCGATTTTCTTCTCCTGTAATAAATGCGCAAGTTCGATGGTCGAAACTGCGGTCACCACTTTTATTTCGGTGCCGATATGTGCTGCAAAAGCCTGCGCAAGTTCGTAATCGTAACCCATGTATTCCTCGCGATACAAAAAGTACGAAGTAGAGCCATACAGAGTTCCTACCACTAAAGTGTCTTTTTCAGTAATTTGAGGAAGGTCGGTAAGCGATTGTTGTTCAGCATCCGGAGCCTTGTCTTTACATGAAAACAAAACCTGGACAAAGCACAGCAAGATCCATATCGATTTATGAACTTTCATGCCGGGGTTAAATAAATTCCACATTTTCGTCGCCGAAATATTTCTCACCCTGCATGCGTAGAAATACACGCGCAGTTGCCACCACATCTTTCTGACAATACAAAGCTATGCGCTGAACATCGTTTTCGCCATAATAAACCGATGCCACCTGACTTCCATTTATGTCATCTTTCGGAGTAGGAATGCCGAAAACGGCTGTGAGCAGTTTCAGCGAAGTGTAGTTTTTATAATCGCCGAATTTCCAGAGTTCTAGTGTGTCGATAAACTGAATTTCCCAGGGTTTTTTACCCGAAATATTCAAAACAGATGGTAGTGCAATGCCGTTGATAAGCATTCGCCGGCAAATATACGGAACGTCAAATTCCTTGATGTTATGACCGCAAAGCGTATGTTCGCGGGAGCTGCAAAAGCGTGCCAGAAGAGATGCGAAGTCCGAAAGAAGTTGCGCTTCGTCGTCGCCGGCAAAGGATTTTGTTCTGAAAAACATTTCAGGACCTTTGTAATGAATAAAACCTACCGAGATGCATACGATTTTTCCGAATTCCGAATAAATACCGGCGCTTTGGGCAAATGCCTGAGCAGCGCTGGTTTCTTCACTATACTTTTCGGGCATTCGTTTTTGTATCAGGTTGTATTTTTCTTCCCACAAATGCGCAAGTTCAACTGATAATTCTAAGAAATCTGCTTTTGCAGGCACAGTTTCTATGTCGAGAAACATGATTTTAGTCAGATCGTTGCGGTCCATAGTATATGTTTTTCGTGTAAATTATTTCAGGTTATTCTCAATATATTTCGTCAGAATATCAATGGCAATATGGTTGTTTCCGCCTTGTGGCACAATGATGTCGGCAAAGCGTTTGGTAGGTTCAATAAATTGCAGGTGCATGGGTTTTACAGTGCATTCGTAGCGCTCCATTACTTTATTTACCGAACGTCCGCGTTCCACAATGTCGCGGTTGATCACCCTGATCAGACGGTCGTCGGCATCTGCATCCACAAAAATCTTCAAATCCATAAGCTTACGCAATTCCGGATTCGAGAGGATCAGAATTCCTTCCACAATAATCACTTTGCAGGGATTTACGGGGATGGTTTCTTCGGCTCTTGTACAGGTCAGATATGAATAAATGGGTTGCTGAATCTGATTGCCTTTTTTGAGCTCTTTCAAATGTTTGGTCAGTAATTCAAACTCAATGGATGCCGGATGGTCGAAGTTAATTTCGAGCCTTTCTTCGAGCGGTAAATGACTGCTGTCGCGATAATACGAGTCCTGTGGTAGAATGGCAACTTCGCCTGCCGGCAGACGTTCTGTAATTTTTCGTACTACCGTGGTTTTTCCTGAACCGGTACCTCCGGCTATTCCAATAATAAGCATGTTGGGGATTTTATTGATTTCAGAGCACTAAAATACATATTTATTCTCTTTCGGGAATGATACTCAGATGCTGTTTTTTATTCAACCGAATGTGATTGTTTTTTAATTTATTGAATAATAGATAGATGCGGTTTTTCGGGATAGTCAAAAATTTTCTATTAAAAATAATAGATGTACTTATTTCTGGAGCTGACTAATATTATTACGGTAGCTGTAATAAAAATTATTTGCATTTGCTGAATTTTATCATTACTATTGTAAACCGAAAAGTTTATTGATACTTTATAACCAACAAAAATCCGCAAAACCCATGAAAACGATTCAGATTCCATATTCAGAGCAACTCGAGAATGTCACAATTGATGATGCGGCAGGCATTTTGGGTGAGTCAGGCCGAAGGGTGAAAATTGAGTCGGTCAACTGGCCACAACAATTTCCTTACAAACCGATTACATATTGTGCTGTGGCACGGTCGTCGCACAGTTTGTTTTTGCGTTTTTATGTATGGGGAAATATGTTGAAAGCGGTTTATTATACCGATCAGTCGCCGGTGCACGAGGATAGTTGCGTGGAGTTTTTCTGCAAACTTCCGGGTGATGCGGAATATCGCAACTTCGAGTTTAACTGTATCGGGACATGCTCAGCTTCGGTAAGGAAAGGCCGGAAAGAAGATGTGCGACCTTTTTCACCTGAGGAGATGAAAACAATAAAGCGTCTTCCCTCCATTGTCCCCAATGCTTTTAATGAGCTCAGCGGGCATTTTGAATGGGATCTGACAGTGGAAATTCCGTTCGGACTTATGGGTGTTGATGCGCAGCATTTACCTGAATTTATCGAAGCCAATTTTTATAAATGTGCCGACGATACTGAATTTCCACACTTTGTGAGCTGGAATCCGATAGAAACAGAAAAGCCGGATTTTCACCGGCCTGAGTTTTTCGGAAAACTTGTTTTCTGAGGTAGAAGTAATGATCACTTTTTACACATAGCACACATAGAAATTATTTAGAAAAAAGACTTAGTTCACATAGTAAAAGTATCTGACGATACTTTTATCGCTCTGAAATTATTCCGATATTCGGGATAATTCTATGTGTTCTTAGTCTTTTCTGTTATTTTCAAAACTACTGTGAACTATGTGGTGAAAAACATATCAATAATATGGTCGAAGTATTATAATTCTGCCACAATTTCTATGTGGACTATTGTGTCCCCTAAAAATGTCAGGATAATTTTTATAATTTGTCCACAGCTTCTTTCAATTGCTTCATGGCCTGCTCGAGTATCGAACGGGGAGTGGCTACATTCAGACGCAGGTGATATTCGCCTCCTGTTCCGAAAATTGTGCCTTTGTTTAGTCCCAATCGTGCCTGCAAAGAGAAAAAGCGATGCAAATCATCGGTTTCCATGCCCAGATTTTTGCAGTCGAGCCATACCAGAAACGATGCTTCGGGAATCATGGGCACTATGGCCGGAATTTCATTTTTCAGAAAATCAGCGATATACTGCACATTTGCATTTACGTAGTCAAGCATTTCAATTCGCCATTGCTCACCATAATTGTAGGCGGCAGTTGCTCCGATATAGGCGAAAATATTACCTGCATTCATTTCCGAAGCTTCCAGAAACTCTGCAAACTGATGTCTTAATTCAGCATTCGGAATAATGTATCCTGAACTGATAATGCCCGGCATATTGAACACCTTGGTAGGTGCCATAAAGGTAACCGTGTGGTTTTCGGCCCATTCCGAAACTGTGGCAAATGGCGTATGCGCTGTATTTCCTGGCAAAACCATGTCGGCATGAATCTCGTCGGAGACGACAGTGATATTGTGTTTTTCGCAAATGTCGGCCAGCTTTTTCAGTTCAGCAGCTGTCCATACACGTCCTCCGGGGTTGTGCGGATTGCAAAGAATCAACATTTTGGTTTTTTTGCTAAAACATTTTTCAAGGTTTTCGTAATCCATTACAAAACGGCCGTTTTCTTTTTTCAGCGGATTGTCCACAATGGTTCGGTGATTGTTGCGGATGACATTGAAAAACGGATAGTAAACCGGAGGTTGCACGATGATTTCGTCGCCTGCTGCGGTCAGACTCTGCACAGCAAACGAAAGTCCGGGTACGATGCCGGGCAAAAAGCCCAGCCATTCACGCTTCACAGGCCAGTCGTGATGCTCAATGATCCATTTTTGCATGGCAGGAAAAAATCCTGTCGGCGGAATAGTGTAGCCCAGAATCGGATGTTCGAGACGTTCTTTTATGGCATCCAATATAAAGTCAGGCGTTTTAAAATCCATATCGGCTACCCAAAGAGGCAGCACATCGTCCGATCCGAAAAGCGCTTTGCAGCGTTCGTATTTTACAGCACCGGTATTCCGGCGGTCGGTTATTTCGTCAAAATTGTACATTGTTGTGTTTCGTGTTTCAGGTTTTTGCATTTGAAAATTTGAAATTTGAAATTTGAAGATTTCTGGCTTTGGGAATTATTCTCGATTAATCCGGTGTTCATTGTTTCATTGTTTCAGGTTTCAAAGTTTTGGGTTGATTGGTTGATCAGTTAATTGGTTTTCAGAGTCGATACTAAAAAATGGTAAATGGTAAATGAATCAATGGTAAATTATCAATTATCAACTATTAATCAAACATTTCAGTTACCGGGCTTCCCACCACTGCATTGGGCATAGGAATGTTCAGCATTCGCGAAATAGTAGGAGCGAGGTCGGTCACCTGATATGGTTTGTTGATAGTTTTCTTTTTTACATTCCAGCCGTAAAAATAAGCCGGAGTGTACGAAATAATGGCGTTCGATTCGCCCACAGGATTCATTTTGTCGTCCACTTCGAGCCATCCGGGTAGAAGCGTAATCACCACATCGCCTGCACTACTTTTGTGCGACGAATTGCGCAGACGCAACATTTCGGAACTGGTATTGCCGCCCATTGTAAGTATTTGTGTGGATGTAAAAGCCGAGTGAACGCCTTCGAATTCAAGCATGAAATCGGCTACCTGCTGTTGTATTTCTCTGAAATTCAATTTCTTTTCTTCTATCTTCTTTTTGTTCAGGAAAATATTCTTTCCGTAATAGCCTTCAATCCATCGATCCTGACCGTAAATAGCCATCAGATAGGTATTTACCAAAGCCATTGAGCGACTTGCATTGAAATATCCGGCAGGAATTTTATTCTTTCCCAATTCGTTGGGTGAGTGCACATCATTTTGATTTCCAAACATGTAAATCAGCGTTTTGTCAGCGCCTGTACGTGCTTCTATTTGTTGCAGCAAAAACTGAATTTCCTTGTCGAGTCGCAGATAAATATCTTCTTTCTCAAGTGTTTGCATTGAGAAGAGTTTCTCGTTGGGAGTGCGCACAGTAAACTGCAGCATTAATATATCAGTTTGCGGGCCTGTGCCCAGTTTTTCCTCGCTAAAGATTTTTAATCCCAGGTCGGCTACCAGTGCATTGGCAGCTGCTGTACGTTTCAGAATGGTGTTGGAGCTACTTTTAGATGCTTTGTCTGTCGGGTCGTACGCAAAACCGTTTTTCCGGTTGTCGGTTGCCGACGAAACATAAGTGTTGACCGAATATAGCGGTTCCCATTTACGTGTGCTGTACGTTTTAAATCGGCCGCCCGCATTCATTTCATCAGCCCAGCGGTTCAGACCTTCGCGGTAATAACCAGTGGTAACCCATTTGTGAAAAATGTCGTCGATCCATGCCACAGAGTTAGCTGTGTGTCCGCCCATCATGATGGCCGCTTCAGCATCGATAGCCACTGCATAGCTTTTCGATTTATTGCCCGAAGCCATTACAATTTCATCATTCAGCGTGCTTGTGAGCAGGTTGTGAGCAGAGAATGTTTCTTTTGTACCAATGCCGATTTCCTGATCGTCGAAAAGTACCGATTGAACTTTGTCGTTACTGCGACTGTAATGCAGATTTCCGGCTATGCCATGATAATAAGGCACAGAGCCAGACATAACAGTGGCAATGTCGGACGCATTTCCGGCAGAAACAATGTTATAGCTCATGTTTTCGAAGCCGGTGCCCTGTTCGATGATCTTTTTAAAACCTCCCGAATCGAAATAAGTCCAGAGCAAATCGATGTGCTTTTGCTGAAGTCCATCCACCATAATACCCACAATCAATCGCGGACGGGTGTTGTTGGTTTGCTGACCGAAAATATTCAGAGGCACTAAAATTGATATAATAAAAAGTATTCTGAAAAGTTTCATTGATATGAATTGAATTACAAATGTTATGTGCTACAAAAGGCCTTTGGTACTCGGCAATTCGTAGTGTACCTTAAAATTACCTTTCAATATTTGTACTACAAAAGTACGAAATTAAATGACTACTCAGCACCTTAAGAAGTGCTTTATTTGACGTTTTCAGAAAAATTGTAACGTAATAAAATGGAACTTTTACACAGGTACTGTCAAATTTAAGAGCACAAAAGTTGATTGTTGCTCTAAAACTACCCCTTTAGAGCCTGTCCGCTACAAGTAGAGGCGGAGGGTTAGGGGGGGTGAGTAGTTGCCTAAACACATTTCAACTAAGACTATCAATAAAGAAATCCACAATTACTAATTCTTTTTCTCTCTATTCACATTAATTATCACTACTGACCGACTAAACATATGAGATTCTTCGCTACGCTCTGAATGACAATGCTTTGTGTTGATTATGGTTGGGAGGAGGTAGGTTGGCGGCGAAGCCGCCAACCTACCTCCTCCCAAAAACCTAACTTATTGATTGCCTGTCATTCCGTCCGCCGCGGCGGAGAGGAATCTAATAAGCTAAAAAAACTAATTCAAACTATTTTTTGTCGGTCAGTAGTGATTAATTATCTAAATAACTAAACTTATATTTGCAAATCAATTGTACAAAACCGCTCCTTTAGCCCTTTTTTGTGTTGATTTTTTTACCGACAATTGTAGTGATAGTTAATTTACATAATATCAAACAATCGCTCTCCTTAAAACATTAATACCAATATCACTTGAATGATTTATGACTGAATATTTACAAATCCAACCTGCTGATATTCAGAATAAAATTTATACTATTCGTGGATTACAAGTAATGATTGATAGAGATATAGCAATCATTTATGGTGTTAAATCAACTCGATTGTGTGAACAGGTAAAAAGAAATATAAAAAGATTTCCTTCCGATTTTATGTTTCAACTTACTGATATTGAAGTTGATTTTATGGTGTCGCAAAATGCGATACCTTCCCGAACTCAACCAATCGCACGACCGTTTTTGATTATCGACAGTGCCGAAATTTATCACTTTGGAGCCTCGCTCAAAGACCTTGGTAAGCGGTGGTTTGCTTTCTCTAAATTCGAAAAAGAAGCTGTTGAAATGCTCGGAAGACTTTAAAGAAACTCCAACTACTAAAATCTGTGAAAAGTCTAATGCCATATCTTATTTAAATGCTTAATTGGTTTGTTCGGTGTTTATATGGCACATAACGGATGGCGGTATGGTTAGTTGCCGATTTCGAAGCACTTTCCTGTCAAGTTACAACTACTTTTGATACGGGCTGTGCCGCTCGAATACGCACTGCACCGGCAATTAACTATACCGCGTGTTGTGCGTTCGGCTTTTATTTATTTCATTTTCTTATTGTAAATTGAAGCAAAGTTACTAATTTTGCATTCAATTATTTAGATTTTTTTCATTATGTATTACAGCAGACCTTGGACGACTATCTAAGTGATAGACAGTCCCAAATAAATTTCCCATAATCTTTTTGGCAAGACAAACAGTCTATGCTTTAGTGTGTCGTCATTTTTAATGAAGGCATTTCTTTGTCATAGTTGCTCTGTCAGGTAATACTGTCTTTCACATCGCTACGATTTGAATTCAAGTATTCACCTGTAAGAAGTCATAATGAATAAAAATAAATTGCCTGTAAGATTTACAGGTCAGCACTTTACAATTGACAAAGTGCTAATTGAAGATGCAATAAAACAATCAAGAATTAATCAAAACGATATGAATAAAAATAAATTGCCTGTAAGATTTACAGGTCAGCACTTTACAATTGACAAAGTGCTAATTGAAGATGCAATAAAACAATCAAGAATTAATCAAAACGATACGGTCTTAGATATTGGTGCAGGAAAAGGATTTCTAACTGTACATCTACTACAAAAGGCAAAATTAGTCATTGCGATTGAGAATGATTTTGAGTTAATAACGCATCTAAAACACAAATTTAAACAAACTCAAAACATTCAAGTTTTTGGATGTGATTTCAGAAATTATAAAATTCCTAATTTTTCGTTTAAGGTTGTTTCTAACATACCATTTGGTATAACATCAGAAATCTTAAAAATATTGATGTTTGAAAATATGGAAAGTTTTCAGGGCGGTTCAATTTTCCTGCAATTAGAACCTGCTAAAAAGTTATTTGTAGACAAAATCTTTAATCCTTACACTATCCTATATCATACATTTTATAGTTTGAAGATAGTTTACGAAATAAATCCTAATAGTTTTATACCTCCTCCAACTGTTAAGTCTGCTTTTCTTAAAATTGAACGAAAACCTTTACATATTGATTTTAATCAGAAAGTCAAATATTTAAAATTTCTATCTTTTCTGTTACAAAAACCTAATTTACCTGTCAGAACGGCTTTAAAATTAATATTCAGAAAAAGTCAGGTTAATGAAATTTCCGAAAAACTTGGAATTAATTTGAACTTAAAAATCGTGAATCTATCTCCAAGTCAATGGAAAGATTGTTTTATTGAAATGCTGAAAGTTGTCCCTGAAAAGTTCCACCCTTCATAAATCAATTCTATCTTGTCAAGGTAGTATTTTCTGCGAGGGGGTGTCTTTAAGCTGACGCACAACGTTTTGTTTACGAACCCCAAATATACAACTTTCGTAAAAACAATACTTAAAACATTCGTAAACTAAGTTTAGTTAAAAGTGTTATGTTGTTGATATTTTGTATTATATAAAAATATATTTATAAAAAGTTTATTATTTTACGAAGGTTGCTTATATTTGCAAAAAAAATATGCGGTATGGAAATTCATTCGTTCATCAATCAGTTTGAAAGAAGTTTAAGAATTCAGCGTTATAGCGATGCTACTATTCGGAATTATAAATCTGCCTTGGAGAGTTTTCTAAAGTTGGCAGATAAAAAATTTTCTTCCATAAACGAAATTGATAGCTCTGTAGTGGAGAAATACATTTATTGGATGATTGAAAAACACGGTATTGGCCCATCCTACCAGCGTATGGTGGTAGCGAGTATTGATAAGTTTTTCAATTTAGTTATTGGCAATCCATTATCTATCAAACATCTGTATCCAAAGCAAAAATCACAATCATTACCCGATTTTCTTACTCCACCTGAAGTAAAGCAACTTATCGAAGCTACCAATAACTTAAAACATAAGTGTATTGTAGAGCTTCTGTATGCAGGTGGTCTTAGGTTAAGTGAACTTTTACATCTTAAAATTGCCGATATCGATTCAGTCAATATGATAATTCGCATTAACAACGGTAAAGGGAAGAAAGACAGAATAGTTATGTTATCTGAAAAGTTATTATCCGATTTACGAGCATATTTTATTGAATATAAACCCACCGAATATCTTTTTGAGGGACAAGGCGGTGGCAAATATTCTGATAAGAGCGTTCAGATTATTGTAAAAGAAGCCGCTAAAAAAGCAACTATTATGAAGCATGTTACTCCACACACTTTGCGTCATAGTTTTGCTACGCACTTGCTCGAAAAAGGGACTGATATACGCTACATTCAAGAATTATTAGGTCATAAATCAATTCATACTACCGAAATTTACACACATATTACCGATGTGTCGCGCTCACGAATAAAAAGTCCATTGGATTCATTGTGAGTTTTCGGGTTAGTATTTTCTGTTTTTAAGATTCAATAATTTGTTAATTGACATTAAAAAACATACCCTTCAATGGCTGATACAATGTAGTAACAGATAACAAAACCCCGACCAAACAGATATCCTATTTTAAAGCACTAAGCTTCGCTCACGTCCGACGGGAACCAGCGGTCACAACCATAGGGAGTAATTGTAATCCCGTCGAACGTACGCCATTATTTGCTCATTTAAAGGACATATCCGTGAGGACAGGGCTGAATTTCTATCAAGAAGTTCAGCCGATTTTGTTTCATAAAAAAAGTCTGAAGAGTTTGTGTCAGAATTCATTTTGAGTTTGTATCTTTGTACACAATAATCTGTAAACCTACAATTATATGACAGTAACAGCTCAAATAGACATTAGCACACCTACCGGCAAAAAAAATGTACGCGAATTAGAAAACCACAGCCGGGTAGTGAAATTAGCCTATAATAATGAATTGCCGGTTGGAGCAATCCCACTCGACAGTGCTATAGAAATAGTTTGGAGTCAACTCGAGACTAAAATAGGCTATGATTTACGCACAGAGCAGAAATGAAAAAATTCAAAGTTGCGGTATCACTTAATGCACAAGCCGACCTTGATGACTTAACCAATTTCATTGCTTTCGAGTTAAAATCACCACTCACTTCATTGCGTTACACCAATGGTATAATTGCTGCAATGAAGAAATTGAGTCAACATGCTAGTTCCGTTTCTATTTCCACGCATAAATTTGTACTTCGTTATGGCAAACATGCTCGTCATGTTACCTACAAAAACACACAATAATCTATACAATTCAAGGCGATTTTGTAGTAATCGAGCGAATAATTGCCAGTTCTCTTATTGCAGAATAATAAAAACGTCTAACAAATTCTTACAAAACCCCTTTGGTACTTGGCAATTCGTATTGATATATATCACGTTTTACAGCCATTTTTATCGATTTGGCCAATGCTTTAAATATACCTTCAATTTTATGGTGTTCGTTGTCGCCTTCGGCTTTGATGTTCAGATTCATTGCCGCAGCATCGCTGAGCGATTTGAAAAAGTGCAGCAGCATTTCGGTGGGTAAGTCGCCCACATATTCGCGCTTAAAATCGGCCTGATATACCAGCCACGGACGGCCGCCAAAATCGAGTGCAACCGAGCATAAGCAATCGTCCATTGGTAGATAAAAACCATATCGTTCGATGCCACGTTTGTCGCCAATCGCTTTTTTCAGGGCTTCGCCCAATGCCAGCGCAGTGTCTTCGATGGTGTGATGCTCGTCCACTTCAAGGTCGCCTTTTACCTGAATGGTCAGGTCGCTTCCAGAGTGACGGCCGATTTGCTCAAGCATGTGATCGAAAAATTTCAGCCCGGTGCTGATATTGCATTTTCCCGAACCATCCAGATTAAGTTCAATCAGAATATCGGTTTCCTTTGTGGTGCGTTTTACCACAGCTTTTCGTTCGCCGGCAAACAGAAATTCGGCTATACGATCCCAACTGGTGGTTTGCAGTGCGCAGTATTCGCTGAGGCCTTTTTTAGCCAGAATATCCTGATCGTTGCTTATGAAAATGGCTTTACAACCCAGGTTTTTGGCCAGTTCTACATCTGTGGTTCTGTCGCCTATTACATAAGAGCCGGCAAGGTCGTACGATTCGCTGAAATACTCAGTAAGCATACCTGTGCCCGGTTTTCGGGTGGGTAAATTGTCTTCGGGAAACGATTTGTCGATAAATATCTTGTCGAAAGTCACATCTTCGTTGGCAAGTGTCTGAATGAATTTAGCCTGTACGCGGTCGAAATTTTCCTGCGGATAAACCTCCGTACCCAGTCCATCCTGATTGGTAACCAGTGCAAATTCAAAGTCGAGCTTTTTACGAATAAAGTGCAGGTTGCGGATCACGCCGGGCAGAAACTCAATCTGTTCTACTGTATCCACCTGAAAAGTCACCGGCGGCTCAGCAATGATGGTTCCATCGCGGTCAATAAACAATACTTTTTGCTTATATAAAGTGTTTTCTATGTTCATAAATGTGTCTGTTTTTGAAAAATTCCGAACTTATAGTCCTTGCCAAATGTCTTATAAGTAATTGGAATGAAATAATGTCGTAATTTTTGAGAGCTATTTTGAAATGGATTTTGGACTTGAAAGAGGGCGTTTAGCGGGCTAAACAACCGATTGAAAGTACAAAATACGTTCAAAAGAGCCTCAAAAGGATTAAATATTTTAATTGAAATAAATTTAAAATGCGACATTATTTTGTTCCTGTTACTTAACTAAGACACAAAATTAATCTATTTTTGTGTGAATTGAAAATGAGAATTTTGAATCGAAGTTAAAAACAGACTTTTGCTAAAATATTCACATGTTTTCAAAGGCCATTCAAAATAATGTTTGTACTTTTGCGGTCGAATTCGGATTACTTTCATTGGTATTTAATATTTTACTAATCAATTAATTATATTTTTATGGAATGGTTGACTTCTCTTCTTTACGACGAGAGCATTGCGCATATCATTTTACTTTATTCCTTTGTAATTGCCATTGGGGTAATGCTTGGGAAAATTAAAATTTTCGGAGTATCGCTCGGGGTGACTTTTGTGTTGTTTGCCGGTATTGTGGTAGGTCATTTCGGATTTACTGTAAATGCCGAAGTGTTGCATTTCATCCGCGAGTTCGGGCTGATCCTTTTTATCTTTTCTATTGGTTTACAGGTAGGTCCGGGTTTCTTTTCGTCGTTTAAGGAAGGCGGAATGAAGCTTAATATGCTTGCGGGCTCTGTGGTCTTGTTGGGCGTGGCTACTACCATTGGCTTGTATTATGCTTTTGGAGGCTCCATTCCAATGCCTATGTTTGTGGGTATTTTGTCGGGTGCGGTGACCAATACACCCGGGCTTGGTGCGGCTCAGGAGGCTTTGCGCCAGTTGCACGATGCAGGTCAGATTGCCGAAATTCCACAAATTGCGCTTGGATATGCGGTGGCTTATCCTCTGGGGGTAACGGGTATTATTTTGTCGCTGATATTAATTCGTGTTATTTTTAAAGTTAGTTTCGATAAAGAAAATAAGGAAATTCAGGAGTCGCGAAATGTGGTGGCTGAAGCTCCGAAAATCATTACACTGAAAGTTCAGTCGAAAGCCATTGATGGAAAAAATCTTTCGCAAATAAGGAAATTAATTGCACGTCAGTTTGTGGTTTCGCGTATTTTTAATGGAGAGTCTTTCTCAGTTCCCAATGGTAAAACGGTGATTCACAATGGTGATATTCTGCGCATTGTCACTACTGAAGCAGATGCTCCTGCAGTGATTGACCTGACAGGTGAAGAAACCGAATACGACTGGAAAGAGTCGGAAAACAAAATGATTTCGCGCCGCATAGTGATTACACGTGGTGTGATCAACGGAAAAACGCTGAGTTCGCTGAAACTTCGCTCTCTTGATGTGAATTGTACGCGCATTGTACGTGCGGGTTTCGACCTTTTGGCAAGTCCCGATCTGGTTCTTCAGGTGGGCGACCGCGTAGTGGTGGTGGGTACGCCCGAAGCCATAAAACGTGTGGAAGATATGTTGGGTAATACGCTGAAACGTCTCGACGAACCTCATATTATTACCATTTTTGTGGGCATTTTCCTCGGTATTATCTTTGGAAGTATTCCTGTGTTTGTGCCCGGAATGCCTATGCCGGTAAAACTTGGTCTGGCTGGCGGACCGCTGGTTGTGGCTATCCTGCTCGGACGTTTCGGGTTTAAACTCAAACTGATTACCTATACCACACAAAGTGCCAACCTTATGTTGCGCGAAATTGGTATCACGCTCTTCCTTGCAAGTGTGGGGCTAGCCTCAGGAGGTAAATTTGTGGAAACAGTAGTGTCGGGTAACGGATTGATTTGGGTGCTTTGCGGGTTTATTATCACCACTTTGCCTTTGTTGCTGGTGGGATTTGTGGGTCGCAAATTTATGAAGTTGAATTATTTTACGCTAATGGGTTTGCTTTCGGGAAGTATGACCGATCCTCCTGCTTTGGCTTATTCCAATGCAACTTCGGGAAATGATGCACCGGCCATTGCATATTCAACTGTGTATCCGCTTACCATGTTTTTAAGGGTAATACTTGCACAAATCCTGATACTGGCATTTGTATAAGCTATTTATTCCTGTTCAATTTTAATGTGTTGGTTACTTTATATGCTACTTGCCGGATATATAACGAACCGGTAAAAGTAATCCTGTGGCAGATTCTCAGTAATATTACTGAAAATCTGCCACAGGATTTTTTGATAGCAATACTAACGAATTTTATTGTATAAACTTCATGCTCAGTGGTGCATAATCGATATTCTGAAACGCTACTAAGCCGTAAGCTGTTTCGCCCGGCTGAATATCCATATATAGAATGTCGTTTTGCTTGAGCTCATTGTAAAGGTTTTTGTTTGCTCCCGATGCGCTCAGCATATTTCCACCTGTAAGCAAAGGACCCAGAAAAAGTCCTATTGGGAATGGATCTGAGCCGTTGATGGTCATATTGAGCGGAGTGAAGAGCATGTAAAACAAATAGGCTGCTGCCGATTGTTTTAGTTCGTTTCTGATGGCGATAGGGTCAAGCGGATAAATCATTTTGTTGCCGTTGAAAAATGCCACATTGTTACCAATGTTTATCGTTCTGTTGCTGTTGTTTATCACTTTAATGGCAACCAGTTTAAGGTCTTTTCTTCTCTCGTTGTTTGCGAATTTTTTGTTGCCTGTTTTTCTCAAAATATCGTATTGATAATACAGTCCGATTTCGTCTTGCTCAGTGCTTGCATAATAATTTAGTTTTTGCGGTTTTATTAATCTATACGGTTGGGCACAGCCGTTTAGCAATATTACAAGTGCACATATTGTGCTGATAAATAAGAGTTTTTTCATATTGGAATGTAGTTTGTAGTTTTATGAGATATAGTTTTTTAGTTTGAGAAACCTGTTTGAAAAATGGTTATCCGTTAAGCGACCTTTGATAATTTAATGGACTTGTTTTTCATTTCCGGTTTTCTATTCCTGCATGCCGCGAAGCAACTGAAGCAGTATATAGGGCAAGTCACTGAACAGTTCTGCACTGTAATCGGCCGGATTGTCAGGATACTCAGGCAGATATTCGGCAAGTTTGAGTGCCTGCGGATTTTTTACAATCGTATGTCCGAAAATATCGGTTTCGATACTGGCTATCACTTTTCCGTCCGCATCTTTTACCAGCTTTTTGCCAAAAATATCGGTTTCGAACGACATTGCTTTTCGTCCGTTTTTGTCTTTTATTATGGTGTTTCCAAAAATATCGGTTTCGTAACTGATAACACGGTTCTGTTTCCCATCTTTGACTATGATTCTCCCGAAAATATCAGTCTCGTACCGCAATATAATATCTCCCCGACTATCTTTCACAATTGTATTTCCAAAGATGTCTTTTCCATAACTTATTTGTCGCATACCATCCTTGTCTTTTATTATCGTATTGCCAAAGATGTCTTTTTCGGCACTGGCAATGCGGCTTCCTTTGCCGTCTTTTACTACTTTGTTTCCAAAAATATCGGTTTCGTAGCTTACTACAGTCTGCCCGCGGTCATTTTTGACTACTGTATTTCCAAAAATATCTTTTTCGTAACTGGCTATGCGTTGTCCACGGTCGTTTTCAATAACCGTATTTCCAAAGATGTCTTTTCTGTACACAGACACTATCTGCCCATCGCCGTTTTTTACAATACGGCGCCCGAAAATATCGTACGAAATAGAGGAAATTACCTTTCCATGCTGGTCTGTGAGAATGGTGTCGCCAAAAATATTGACTGAAATTGTAGCTTTTGAGTCGCAGGTCTGACTTTGGGATGTCAATGCTGCCAAAATAAATGCCAGCGTGTAGATGATTTTTTTCATAATGATACTGAATGCAAAGCTTATGTCGGTTGTGAAATTTTATGCGACAAAGTTAATAAGTTTTCGTTAATGTGAAAGATTTTTCCGATTTATTTTTTGTGAATAGTAAAATATTCAGACAATGAAGCTTTATAAGGGCTTAATAAGTTCTTTAGCGATTATTTATGAGTTGGCACAAAAAAAACGCCTGATACATTTTGAGTGTATCAGGCGATAAGTGCTGAAGCGGAAATTGGTATTTCCGTTAGTAGCGTAGTTTCCGTATTTCGCTAATAAGTGCCTGGTTTTCTTCAGGTGTCCCTACGGTAATGCGCAGGCAATCGTTGCACAGTGTTACTTTTGAACGATCGCGTACAATGATTGATTTTTTTACCAGAATATTATACACATGAATGGCGCCATCCACCTTTGCCAGGACAAAGTTTGCATCCGATGGATATACTTCCATTACCATTGGCAGTGTTTTTAGTTGCTCTATCAACTTTGTGCGCTGTTCTTTTATTTGTTCTACCCATTCCTGTACCTGAACTACAGAGTTCTTTTTTAGTGCTTTTTGTATATGCTCCTGAGTCAGAATATTGATGTTGTAAGGATATTTAATTTTGTTGAGTACCGAAATGATTTCTTCGGATGCAAAGGCCATGCCCAAACGAACTCCGGCATTGGCCCATGCTTTTGAGAATGTTTGAAGAATAACCAGGTTAGGGAATTCTTTCAGATATTTGATGTAACTTTCGCGTTCCGAAAAATCAATATAAGCTTCGTCGATCACCACAATGCCACGGAACCAGCGAAGTACTTTCAGCACTTCGTCGCTGTTGAGACTGTTCGAGGTTGGATTGTTGGGTGAGCAAAGCCAGATAATTTTTGTACGGGCATTGGTGCCATCCATTACACGATAAGCTTCAATGTCGAAATTGCTGTTGAGCATTACCTGACGGTAAGTGACATTGTTGATGTCGGCGCATACGCGATACATACCGTATGTAGGTTCTATGGCTACTACATTGTCCACATCGGGCTCGCAAAATGCACGATAAAGCAGGTCGATGGCTTCGTCGCTTCCATTGCCCAGAAATATGTTCGATACGGGCACATGTTTGATAGCCGATATCTGCTCTTTCAGTTTTAGCTGATGTGGATCGGGATATCGGTTGTATGGACTGTTGTACGGACTTTCGTTGGCATCCAGATAGACGGAGGCCTGACCCTTGAACTCATCGCGGGCACATGAATAGGGCTTAAGATTGAGGATATTTTCTCTTAACAATTCTTTCAGGTTCATTTTTATATATTTGTGGAGTTAGAATAATACAGTAACAGGGATGTAAAAACACTTTGGATGTATTTACAACGTAACAAAACAGATGCCTGTACATAGTCAAACAAACTGCAAATTTATAAATCCAAAGGTTAAAGAGGGGGTCGGGTCAACTTAAAATAACAAACATTATCAGATAGATACAATCGGTATAGCTCTTCTCAGCGACGATGGCTGTTTTCTCTTTCGAATACATCATCCTCTTCGTCGAGTCGGATTTTTACCGCATTGCTGTGTGCCTGTAATTCTTCGTTTTCGGCCATCAGAATAATGGCGTTGCTCAGGTTTGTAAGTCCTTCCTTTGTTATTTGCTGAAAGGTTACTTTACGTAAATAGCTGTCAAGGTTTACGCCGTTATAGGCTTTGGCATAACCATTAGTAGGTAAGGTATGATTAGTACCCGATGCGTAATCGCCGGCACTTTCGGGAGTGTAATTTCCCAGAAATACCGAGCCTGCATTTACAATATTAGCTGCTACACCCATATAGTACTGAGTACAAATAATAAGGTGCTCGGGTGCATATTCGTTCGTCATTTCTACTGCTTCGTTCAAATTCTTTAGCAGAATTATTTTGCTGTTGTCGAGTGCTTTACGGGCAAGTTCCTTGCGGGGAAGTTGTTCTAATTGTAACGCTATTTGCTCCTGTACTTTTTCAATAATTGCTTCGTCGACAGTAATAAGTATCGACTGACTATCTACTCCATGTTCGGCCTGCGATAGCATATCGGCTGCGACAAAAGCCGGATTGGCTGAGGCGTCGGCCAGCACTTCCACTTCCGAAGGACCTGCAGGCATGTCGATAGCCACATCGCGCAACGAAACGAGTTGCTTGGCGGCGGTCACATACTGATTGCCGGGTCCGAAAATTTTATATACTTTCGGAACAGTTTCGGTACCATAGGCCATTGCGCCAATAGCTTGTGTGCCACCAATTTTAAAAATACGGTGAACACCTGCTACTTTTGCTGCATAAAGCACTGCCGGGTGTACTTTTCCGTCTTTTCCCGGAGGTGTACAAAGCACTACCTGTTTACATTCGGCAATCTGAGCCGGAATGCCGAGCATTAGCACAGTGGAGAACAAAGGTGCAGTTCCTCCCGGTACGTATAGTCCTACTTTTTCGATAGGAATGGCTTTTTGCCAGCAATATACACCGGGCGATGTCTGTATCTCAGGCAAATCCTGTAGTTGTTCGACATGAAATTTCCAGATATTACGACGCGCCATTTCTATGGCCTGACGCAAAGGTACAGGCACCAATTTTACGGCTTCTTCAATTTCTTCAGCACTCACCTCTATACTCTCAGGAGCTACTTTGTCAAACTGAAGGGTGTATTCTCTGACAGCCTCATCGCCACGATGTCGCACATCGTCGAGTACTTTCTGTACAGTGCCGAAAAGAGCGGTACTGTCGAAAACAGGACGAGCCAGAATTTCTGACCATTGTTCGCGGGCGGGATATCTGAAAATTTGCATAAAAATATTCAACTAAAAAATTAGCTCACAAAAATACTTTATTTTTTTATATTTCAGCCCCCCGAAATGTTATAAAATCACGCTCAAAGGGTACTTTAACGTTTGATGCCCGTATTACAGAATAATTATTCCATAATACGGGCATCAAAAGTGTATAATTATTTAAAATCTGACTACGAATTCAGCTACAAACTTGTTGTCGGAATTTGGAATCCCGACTCCGTAAAAATACTGTTCGTAGTTGAGACGAATATCATTCAGAAATGGTTTTGCCAAACTAATGGTGATGCCGCCTGTAATACGTGAGCGGGCAATGTCGGGCGCAATAAGTGTTCCTGCTGAATCGAATTTTTTGTTTTCGGTCATCATGTCGTAACGTATGCCCGGAGTAATTTTGGTGATGTTTTTGCTTTTGGGAGTGGCAATGTTGTAAGCTGCAAAACCAAAGAAACCCTGTGTGGGAGTATAGAGGTTGTTTTCGTATGTTTTGTAAAAGTACTCAATTTCGAGATGCAGATTTTCAATGTCGTACATAATGCCTCCGCTGTACAGATTCATCCGAAGTCCTGATGGATTAATTGAATTTACATCGGCCGAGAGTTCGAGCGATTTTACGGGACGAATCACTGAACGAAGCACATAACTAAGTTCGTTGGTTTTGCGCCATGATTTTTGGTTATAAAGCCCTGTGCCATTGTATACACCTGCCTGAAATGAAAGAGGAAATTCGGTAAAGTTTTCAAATTCGAAAGTAGCTCCCACATCTCTCAACCCGGTAAGCTGCTTCCCTATAAACGAGCGGTTTGCAAAGTAAAGCTGATGCGGCGAACGCAGATTGTCGGTGCTGAAAGGAACTTTTTGCTGGCCTATGGTAAAATGCCACCATTTGGACGGTTGCAGGCGCAGATAAGCATCGAGCATTCTGGTTACACCTTCGTCCGAAAGATCAATTTCTGCTTTGTAATTCACAATGGGACTGAAATTTCCTCTGATACTGAATCGTGCATTTCGCACCTGAAAACGATGTTCGGCATCGTTGGTGTTGTACTCGTATTTGGCTCTGATAGTCCCATCAATCTGCGGCTCGTAACTTGTCTGAGCTTTCAATTGAATTGAGCTGAAAATGAAAACACACACAAAAGCTATTGGTTTTATTGCCCGTTTCATTAGCTGTAAAAGATTATGATTTGAACTGATTTATAAATGTTTCCCAATTATCAAATAAATCTTTCATGCTGTCGAATACCAAAGCAGCACCACTGTTGGTCAGCACTTTGTCGTCGAGCGGACCAGTGTTGACTGCTATGGTGTAAATGCCGGCAGCAGTAGCCGATTCTACGCCAAGAGGTGCGTTTTCCACCACCACAGCTTCGTGTGCTTCCAGTCCTGCTTTTTCCAAGGCCATCAGGTAGGGCTCAGGATGCGGTTTCCCGTGTTTTACATCAAAAGCTGTCACCATGTTTTCGGGAGCAAAAACATCTGGGAAAAATACCTGCAATCTGTCGAGCAGACTTGGTTGCCCTGAGCCGGTCACTAAGAAAATGCGCAAACCCTGTGCTTTGATTTTGCTGAGTAATTCAGCCGAAAAAGGCATTACCGGGGAAGGCGGATAAGCCTCGAAGTATTTGGATTTTATTTTGTAAATCTGTTGTTTCTCGTCTTCAGTGGCATTGCGGTTCCACTCGCGGTTAAAAGCGCCGTCGATGGTGGAATGTCCCGTGCGCCCTTCGTTCATGTAAGCTTCGTGTTCGGTAAACGGAATACCTATGTCGGTCATGGCGTTTACCCAGGCTGTGGCATGGTAGGGCATGGAGTCGAAAAGCACACCGTCCATATCGAAAAATATAGCTTTGGGGTTGAGTTCTTTACTTGTATTGTTTTGATAATGAGAGATGGAATCTGCAAACATAAGGCATTGAAATTTTTGTGCAAAGATACTGTTTTATATCGATAATAAGGAGCCGAAGCTGCCTCTGTACAGGACGTGATGACATAAGTGTTTCATTTATATGTCGTTCGACTCGAAAATGTAACATAATTGTAATCTGCATTGTTTTTCTGATAAACTGAAAATTTATTTTTGCCAATAAAAAAGCCGAATTCTTTTATCATTTTATGAAAAAATCAGTAAATTTGCAGCCGCAAAATTGCTCGGGATGTGGCGCAGTTGGTAGCGCGCTACGTTCGGGACGTAGAGGTCGCAGGTTCGAATCTTGTCATCCCGACAAAAATACAGAGAGTGCTTGTTTTGAACAGGCACTCTCTGTGTTTTTTTATTTAATATGATAGAATTCAGAGATTGAATGTGTAATAAATATACAGTTTTGTTCTATAATAATACATTTATGCCCGTTTTATCATAAGTTTATCCTGTACTCATCCTATACTTATCCTGTACAGATCCCGTCATGTGAGTATTTATGCATTTTCTTATTCCGAATACACATGTACACTTCCCTGGGCCGATGGCAAATATGCCACGCCTTTCCATGTAATCATCAGAAAAATAAACGAGAAAATGATAAGCCAGAGCGTGAATTTTTTCGGACGGCTTTCGCGCAGTCGCACGTGAATGTATATAAGATAAGCTGCTGCGGTAATAAAAGCCCAGGTCTCTTTCGGATCCCAGCTCCAGTAATGTCCCCACGCTTCTTTTGCCCAAATGGCGCCAATCAACAAGCCTGTCATTAGCAACCCGAAACCCACATAGACCAGATTGTCGGTAAAGGCTTCCAAAGGGGCTGTTTCCTTTTGTTTTTTATATTGCCAAAGTAAAATGACGGCGGAAATAGCGGCTGCACTCAGAAACGAATACGAAAGAATATAAGCTGTGACATGAGGCACAAACCAAATGCTTTGCAATGCGGGCATCAGGTTTTTGGAATGTATTTCGGGTTTGAAAATATTGATGAAAACAAACACCGAAGCTACCACCAGACTGAAAGCCTGAATCCAGCTGTATTTCCATTTGGCATACATTACAAAACCTATGGTCGAGAGGAAAAATGTGTACCAAAGCCGTGTTTCGCCCATCGTGCGCATGGGCGGGCGGTCGAGACTTATCCACAACAATACGATAAAGGTGGCAAAACCAACAATTCCTGCGAGCGTAAAAATCTTATTCAGCCAGCGCTTTTTAGTAGCAAAAAGTGTGATAATGGCCAGCATCCAGCTGATTAAAACCGGAATGGCAAATGCTGTAAAATGATCCCAACTTATGTTCATGCGTTTTTCCTCCTTGCTTTTTTGTTACCTTCCCACAATAAAAATATTGAACCTGCCAGGAACATGAAGATTCCCACATACACCCATGTCATCCAGGGGTCGTAAACCAGCTCGAAACTGCTGTAGGCCGAGGCTTTTCCTGCATCGGCATCGTAGCTGTACTGGTAAATCATCCAATGCCCCACGCGCAGGGGTTTATTTACCTCGAGTTGCGCCTGATAGGTTTTTTCGTCAGGTGTGTACACTTCAATGTCAGAGCGGAAAAGTTTGGGTTCGGGGCGCGTCATTACAAGGCTCAGCGTGTCGTTGAGTTGCATGGTCATATACAATTGCGCAAAGTTTCCGCAGCATATCCAACCCCTCTGACTAAAGGCTGCCGCGCTGTTTTCAACTTTTACCAATGCAGCAGGGCACGAGCCGGGCATGGGTATTTGCTGATAAGTGCTGTCGCTTTTACGCACGGCTTCGTGTATGTATTTTTCAAGCTGAATATTCCAACCTGCAATATTCGCAGTGGTTCTCGTAGTGTCAATTTGCCACATTTGCGGATTTCCGTTTGGAATTGCATCGCCTGTGCGACGGTCGATAATGGCTAATTTCGGGATATATTCCTCCATATAAAAATCGTTCAGCTTAATGGCCAAAGGCAATTCAAGTACATCGTCCTTTTCGTTGAACACGCGCCATTCGGTAGCGCCTTCTTCCACATGCATCACGTAGCGGCGCAGATCGGCCGCGCCAAATCCGCCGGCATAAAGCAGCACGAGCAAACCCAAATGGTTGAGATAAAAGGCGTAATCGCGCCAATGGAAATTCAGCAACCGCCGTGATGTAACACAACTAAGGTTCAACAATGTAAAATAAAACACGATCACAAAAGGCCATGAGCGTGTTACAGTGTCGAATCCAAGCACTGATTGTCCATCAGCATTTGCAGGCGCCTGCATGGTAAGTCCCATTATTATGCTGTAAAGCAGCAATCCGCTGATATTAGCCACGCTCAGCGGAACACCTGCCAGCCATTGAAATAAATGAGATTTGTGTCGCAACGTAAGTACGGCAACAGCAATCAGCGTAAGTATAAGCAGGTAAATGTTGACCGGATAACGTATAATTTCGTAATCGAAATTTCCAATGCTGATTTGCAGCATGATACCGGAAGCTATAAGTCCGCCTACCACTGCAAAACTTTCTTTATACGACCAGGGTGCTTTCCACCACGGACCTGAGTTTTTATTCATTCGTGAAACGTTTATTTTTATTTGACAAATTTAAATTAACTTGTAAGAGGTTTCAACATCCCCTTTAGGGGCTTGGGGCAAAGAGAATGCTTATAAAACACCGCCCCAAACCCCTAAAGGGGGTTGAAGTTACTTTCGTTTTATCTGTTATTTTCTTACAAAATAAATATGTCGAAGGATATTTAAACAAACACAGAAATCACTCCTTATGTGATTCCTGTGTCTTAAAATTTATTTTTTGAACAGAAATTCCTAAAAATTAAACTTACTCAAACCTTTCTAACAGTTTAGAACTCCTCCTTGAGGGGGTTGGGGGGCTGTATTAAATCTTTTGAGTAGTGAGGCGGCCTTTTTGTTCCGCTTTTTTAATCCACTCAGGAATGACTGTGTTTTTGAATTTTTCTTTCTTTTCTTTCAATGTTTTCATATCCAGACCAATGTATTCCTGTGCTTTGTCTTTGGTCGAAATGTCCGGCATTTTCAGGTCCTTCGGATTTACATTGAGTGCGAAAAGTACATTTTGTAATGCCAAATGAGCCTGCAAAGTGCGGTCGAGGCTATGAGCCAAAATACGTTGCGACTCTACCGGAGCATGGAAAGTAGCACCATGGCTGGCCACTACAAAATCCCAGCGCCACTGAGCCTGACGAAGCAATTCGAGCGCCGGTTTCATTTGGTTTTCGGTAGCACCATTGTCCCAAGCATATTTTGCAAATACGTGTGCTTTGGCTAATTCCACTTCAATGCGGTCGCGGATTTCGAGCGCTTTGTCCTGATAATCCTCCACATAACGACGAAGATTTTCTTCAGAATCGCGGTGGCAGGTTTGGCAGGTGTTGTTGATGTTTTTCAACGGACTCATAATCTGGTGGTCGCTGTATTTGATACCGCCATCCACTTTGTAAGGCATATGGCAATCGGCACACGATAAACCACGTTGTGCGTGAGGTCCGAGATTGAAAATTTCAAAATCCGGATGTTGTGCTTTCAGCATTGGCGCACGGCTGAGTTTATGTACCCAGTCCACATGTTGCACTTCATCGTAGTATTTTTCAATATCTTCTACTGTCATCCCTTTATCCCAGGGGAACGTCAGATATTTGCCATCGCCTTTGAAATAATATTCCACATGGCATTGGGCGCAAGCCAGCGAACGCATTTCCTGTGCTGTTGCATTTTTAATGTCTTTTCCCTGACGTTCGAAGGCTTCAATAAGTCCGGGGCGCGAAATATTTAGCTGCATGGTGTTGTGGTCGTGACAATCTGCACAACCAATGGGGTTTACAATTTCTTCGCCCAGTGTCGACCATTTTCCCTTGTAAAATTCGGCAATACCCATTTCGTGCATCATGCGTGGCACATCCGGACTTTTACAGGTCCAGCAGGTGGCAGGTTGCATATTGTCTTCGGGTTTTTCGGGCGAGCCAGTACGCAAAGTGTTACGCACATCGGTTATGGCATGACTGTGTCCGCGTGGCGCTTCGTAGTCCATGGCAAATGCGTAACCGGCCCAAAGTACTACCATTTCGGGACGATCTTCGAGCACATCCTGGCGTGTGTTGCCTAAATGTTTGCTTTTAAAGTCCATGTCGGTAGTTTTTTTCCATGTTTCGTATTCGCGCGGATAATTCACGCCCCACACATCGCTGCGCGATTCGAAAGCTTCAATTTCTACTTTGCGGTTGTTGAATAAAGTGGCAATTTCGGCACGGCGTTCGGTGATGGAAGCTGCCAACAAGCCAATCAGAAATACAACCACCATAATTGATAAAAAAAGTATCCAACCCCAAACGGGTTTACGACGGATAAAATCGGATAAGCGCTGTAACATAATATTCAGGATTTAATGGTTTTCTATTGAGGAAAAAATTTCTGAAATATGAATTTATTTATTTATTTATTCTTTTGGTTTTGCCATTGCTTTCTTCAACCATTCGGGAATGGGCGACTCGGGCAGTGGTGTAACTATGGCATTGGGAGTGGACGCAATGCTGCTTTCCTTGCCGTGCGCTATAGACGTATGGCAATCCCAGCAGGCTTTTCCTTTGCCTTCGCGGGCGTCGTTGAAGCTGATCATGCCGGTTTTTACAAATTCATTGTTGAGTTGCGTATGGCAGCGGATGCAATTGTCCATCACTACATTGGAGCTGGCATTGCGGGCACGGATGGCTAATGGTTCGGTGCGCATGGTGAAAACTGCTGAATGCAGTAATCCATCCATTGCTTTGAAATAATATTTACTGATAACGCTGTTTTGAGGTACGTGACAATCGTTGCAATTGGTCCATTTTGAATGTGAATTATGGAACCAGGTTTGGTAGTATGGCGTCATAATGTGGCAATTGACGCAGGCTGCGGGGTCGTCCGACAGATACATGTGGGCTTTCGACATATAAATTGTATATGTGCCCAGTCCGGCAATAATTCATCCGAAAACGATGATGGGGAGAATTAAGTTTGTCGGTATGTGAAGCAATCTTTTCAGAAATCCCATACAAATCATGATTTAAGGTGATAAACTATTACTTCAGAAATTTGATAACAAATAATTCTGTAGTCATTTCATTTTCCTGACAAATATAAAGAATAAAATCTTTATTTAAAGTCCTTTGGTTTACTTTATATTTATTAATGATTGTATTTTTATTAATTCTAAATAATAAGTGTTGTAAGTGCTTTGTAGTCTGTTGTTTATGTGAATTTGTATTTGTCTGTTATTGAGAAAAATATATCATGTTCTTTAGGTGTTTTATGTGTTCAATTGTATTTTTTTTGGCTGTGAATGTGTTTTTTTCAAAACTTTCATATACATTTGCAACGAAATAATACCTCCTTGTAGTAAAATGAAGCTAACGAATACATCCGAATATGCATTGAGAATTCTGACTTTTATGGCCAGAAATCCGGAGGGATTGTTTTCGGCTAAGTCTCTGGTGGAAAAACTCAATATTTCAGACAAATACCTTCGCAGACTAATGACTGATCTTGCAAAAGCCGGATTTATTTATAGTATTCAGGGGCGTGATGGTGGATATAGGTTTGCCAAAATGCCAAACGATATTTTCCTTTCCGAAGTGATTGATGCAGTAGAAGGTATGAAGAAATACACAGGTTGTGTACTCGGATTTGAAAAATGCAGCGACGAAAACCCATGTGCAATGCATAATTCGTGGGTAAGTGTAAGAGCCGAATTTGTGAAAATGTTCACTACGAAAACCATTAGTGACTTGGATATCAATGATGTCAGTAAGTTCTGATATTTTTTATCACAAAACACTACTTTGAGGTAGTATATAGTTTTTTAACAAAATACCGTTTAGAAGTATTATATATAAGTTTAATTTTTAAAATCAATTTTATGAAACAGTCATTTTTAGACAAATTCATGAGCCGGAAGGGTTTGGCAACTTCGTTCTGGATCATTGCGTTAATTATGGTGTCGGCGTTGATTTATTACACCGCCAACCTGCAAAAGGAAGTGCCTCCAATTCCGCAGGAAGTGAAATCGGTAAATGGTGAAGTACTTTACACGTACGATGATGTGATTGCCGGAAAAGCTTATTTTCAGCAATTCGACCTTACCGACTGGGGCTCAATGCTCGGCATGGGCGCTTATATAGGTCCTGATTTTTCGACCGATATGTTGCATTATCGTGCTGTGTTTCTGTATGATTTTTATGGAATGGAAATATATGGGAAAAAGAATGCAGATTTGACTGAGGTGGAGCGCGGTGCTGTAAAAGAACGTGTAAAACAGGATGTGAAACGTCAGACACAGTTGCTCGAAGGAACTACTGTTTATACCGAAGCTTCGGCACAGGCTTATAAGTGGAATGTGGAGTATATCAAAAATCTGTTGGTAAATGGTGATCCGGAACGCGGATATCGTGGCGGTGTTATTCTGCCTGAAGAAGCTGAAAAAATTGCGGCTTTCTTCGATTGGGGACAGCTGGTTGCTTCGTCGCTTCGGCCGGGTACGGAACGCACATGGTCGAATAACTGGCCTGGCGAACCACTTATCGATCAGGATTTAAATTTTAATGCGCATAAAATTTCATTGTGGGAATTCCTGATTTTATGGACGCTTACCATTGTGGTGATTTATCTTTCGTACGAATATCTTTTCAAAAAAGAACCGGACGATAAGCTTGAAGACCCTATTCAGATTACAGGAATTTTCCGTTCGCAGAAAAAATTGCTGAAATATATTCCTATTGTGGCAGGATTGTTTGTGGTACAGCTCTTTATGGGTGGTTATCTGGCACATCTTTACACCGAGCCATCCAAGGATTTTCTAATTTCTCAGGATTTGTTGCCTTTCAACGTCATTCGCTCCATGCACACGCAGATTGCAATTTTGTGGGTAGCTGTAGGTTGGCTTGTGGGCGGTTTGCTTATAGCTCCCTGGGTGGCTAACAAAGATCATAAATATCCATGGTTGGTGGATGTACTTTGGGCTTCGTTGCTTGTGGTGGCTGTAGGTAGTATGATTGGTTTGTATATGGGGGCTACAGGTCAGATGCGCGAAACATGGTTCTGGCTCGGAAACGAGGGTCGGGAACTTATCAATCTGGGGCGTGTGTGGGATATAGGATTGGTGGTTGGACTGGTATTCTGGTTCCTGCTGATTATTTCTCTTATCCGGAAATCGGCTACCAACAACCCTATTGTCAGCACCATTATTTGGTCAGCTTTTGCCATTGCCACACTTTATATGGCCGGTATGATGCCAGTGCATAAAATTATGCCGAACTATACGGTGGACGATTATTACCGCTGGTGGGTGATTCATCTTTGGGTGGAACTTACTTTCGAATTGTTTGCTGCCGGGGTGATTGCCTTCTTCACTGTGTCGCTCGGACTGATTAGTCATAAAGTGGCTGTAAAGGTGATGTTCTTCGAATTGTTTCTGATTTCGTTGAGTGGAACGCTGGGTGTGGGTCACCATTATTTCTGGCAGGGACTTGATGAATACTGGATTGCAATTGGCGGTATTTTCTCGGCACTCGAACCACTTCCGCTGGCTTTAATGATTATCGAAGCCATGAAAAATAAGCGCGAACGTGTGTACTCAGGCGAAAACTTCAATTTTGGAGTGCCATTTATGTGGATTGCAGGTTCGGCTGTGCTTAACTGGATTGGTGCAGGATTCTTTGGAATGATGATTAATACCCCAACCATTAGTTATTATTCGCACGGAACATATCTGATTATGCCTCACGGACACGTGGCTTTGCTGGGCGCATTTGGTTATATTTCCATCGCATTTTTGTACATGACTTCGCGTACAAATGCATTGGCCAACAATTTGAAATGGGACGACAAGCTTAGTAAATATGGTTTCTGGATTCTGACAATCGGAGCTTTGCTTTATGCAATTCCTACTTATGTGGTAGGTATGGAGCAAACACGTGTGGCAATGGAAGATGGATATTTTGCTGCCCGCTTGCGCGAAACAGTAGAGTCGATGAAAGGTTGGATGTGGGCGCGTACATTGCCCGATGGTATGATGATCCTGGGTGGACTGATTGTGTTCTATGATTTGTTGCAAAAAACATTTCTGGCTAAAAAGCTGAAATAAAATGATTTGGGAATCCGGCAGCTATGTATTTTTGTATAGCTGTCGGTATTTTTCTGCTAATAATGCTTATATTTGTTGTAAAAAAAAGCTGGTTTTCAACAACAAAACAATATCTTATGTCGGAATTTACAAATAATGCAACCTACAGAGCTCATGAACTTGCCGATTATATGCTCGGTTTGCTCGATGGGGAAAATGGTCTGCAACTGATTGAAAAACATCAACTCAAAACAGCAAAATTTATCCCGCACGATGTGGTGAATGCTTTTGATATTTTGCTGGATAAAAATGTGTCGGTAGAGGATTTGAAATTTGTGTCGAACAAACTTTTCAATATTCTGTATCAACGACTGCTCGAATATCCTGCACTGACTCCGAAGGAGGGTTCGGTGCTCGACTTTTATATGCGCGACAATGCTGCCGGACTCGAAAAACTGAAAAGTACGCGTGAGTTAATCAAGGCTATCAATAAAAATCCCGATAAAGCGCTCAGAATGCAGTTAGCTGCTGCACTTGAGGTATTCGAGAAGTTTACTTTGCATTATACCGTAATTGAAAATGTGGTTTTCCCACTGCTCGAAACCCGTTGGGAACATCATAAATGTGTGAAAATTATGTGGTCGTTTCACGACGATATACGGCGAAATGTCCGAAAACTTATCGAAATGCTTCGTGCGGATGAAATTGATCTGAAGGAGTTTAATAATGTGAGCGGGATGGTGTTTTTTAATGTAAATACCATTATTCTGAGGGAAGAGAAGATTCTTTTTCCTATGATGCTGGAGAGTTTTCCGGAGTCGCTGTTTGACGATATGCTGCAACAAACACTCGAAACGGGCTTACCGTTTGCCGATATTTCGGGAGTGGAACCCAAATCCGGAAATGAGTTTTTTACTTCCGACGATAAAGTACATTTGCCCACAGGTGTGCTTACTGCCGAGCAGTTTCATCTTATTTTCTCGCATCTGCCGGTGGATATTACTTATGTGGACGAAAATGATACGGTGCGTTTTTACTCTAATCCTCCGCATAGGATTTTTGCACGTACACCTGCTATTATTGGCCGAAAGGTGCAGTTTTGCCACCCGCCCGAAAGTGTGCATGTAGTGGAACAAATCGTCAGTTCATTTCGCAGTGGCGAAAAAAGTGTGGCTTCGTTCTGGATTCACATGGGACCGAAATTTGTACTGATACAGTATTTTGCGGTGCGTGATGCGGAAGGAAATTACCGCGGAACGCTCGAAGTGTCACAGGAGATTTCGGAAATACAGAAACTTGAAGGCGACAGACGTTTGCTGGATTGGTGAGACGTATTTTCAAAGTTTCAAAGTTTCAGAGTTTCAAAGTTTTGTGTTAACAGTAATTCAAACTTTAGGTTAGGAAATTTGAAGATTTGGTTTTATAAGATTATACTCATTATCTTTTCGAATTGTAAATCGTAAATGAATAAATTGTAAATTTTAAATTGATGTTACATGCACATTGTATCATGCACGTTCCGTTCGAAGGGCCGGGCTGCGTGGAAGAATATTTACTTGAAAAGGATTATTCGCTGACTTTTACACGTATTTACGAAAAAGTGACTTTTCCAGAAGTGGACGATGTTGATTTTCTGCTTATTATGGGTGGCCCAATGAGCGTGTACGACGAAGATGAATATCCGTGGTTGCGGGAAGAAAAAGACTTTATCCGTGCTGTTATTCAGGCCGGAAAGAAAGTGCTGGGCATTTGTCTGGGTTCGC
Organism: Paludibacter sp.; assembly: GCA_034004015.1. Classification (GTDB taxonomy): domain Bacteria; phylum Bacteroidota; class Bacteroidia; order Bacteroidales; family Paludibacteraceae; genus Paludibacter. Next base: position 24,840 of record JAVEXN010000013.1, on the reverse strand, counting down.
AGCTCATTGCCGAAGTGCTTGGTGCAAAAGTTTATCCGAATGCAGTGAAGGAAATTGGATGGTTTCCGGTGACCAAAACCGAAAGCGGAAAAACATCAGCTCTCATTGCCGATTTTCCTGTTACCTCTGAAGTTTTTCACTGGCATGGTGATACTTACGATTTGCCCGCTGGCTGTGCACATTTGTTTATTAGTAATGAATGTTGTCATCAGGCTTTCGAATACCAAGGCAGGGTAGTGGGGCTTCAGTTTCACCTCGAAACCGTTCCCGTATTACTCGAGGCAATGATTGAAAATGGTTTACATGAGATGAATGTGGGTGGAAAATGTGTACAGACAGTAACCGAAATAAAACAGAACTATTTGTTATGCCTTAAAACCAATCGTTTAATGAATAGTCTGCTCGATAAATTAATAAAAACAAACAATTAAAAATTACAGACATGAATATTACAGAAGTAAAAAATACAGTAATTGTAGATACACCGCATAAAGTAGATGTACGCAGATTGTACGACAGAGACAACGCACAGGTGATGCACATGACTCTGAAACCGGGCGAATCGTTGAAACCTCACATTACTCCTGTGGATGTGTTTTTTTATGTGCTCGAGGGGCGTCCTACAGTTCAGATTGGCGAAGAAATTATTGCGGTTGAAAAGGATTGTCTTGTGGATAGTCCTAAAGGTATTGTACATTGCCTTTCGAACGAGACAAATGAAAATGCACGTATTTTGGTGGTAAAGGCTCCAAAACCAACTGCAGCAGGAAAATTATTGTAAAACAACTGTATAGAAGCCGGATTTCTATGTCCGGTTTTCTTTTTACTTTAAATGCTATATAAAAGTAGTATATTGTGTCAATACTTAAATTCTTCAGAAAATATCATAAATGGGCAGGAGTTGTACTGACCGTTTTATTGGTTTTATTCGCCATATCGGGTATCATTCTCAATCACCGCGATCTCCTTTCGCGCGTCTCTGTCAACCGCAATTATCTTCCGGGCGATTATCGTTACGAGAACTGGAATATTGCAGCGGTGCGCGATATGTATGGATTATCGCAGGACTCGGTTCTGTTGTATGGAAATGTGGGTGTGTGGCTGACCGACAGCACTGTATCGCAGTTTCGCGATATGAATGCGGGTTTTCCTGATGGAATTGACAACCGGAAGATATTTAAAGTGTTGCGTTACAAGCAATATTTGCTCGCTGGTACTTTGTTTGGCTTGTACGGGTACAGTCAAAATGAACAGAAATGGCAGAATATTGCTTTGCCTGTACACGAGAAAAATGTGGTGGATTTACTTGTGAAGGGCGATAGTTTGATGGTGATGCTACGTTCGGGTATCTTACTCACTACAGATATGCAGAATTTCAGGACTATGGATTTACCAACTCCTTATGGCTACGACAACAGGGTGAGTTTGTTTAAAACGCTTTGGGTGGTTCATAGCGGCGAAATTTATGGTAATGTGGGTAAATTAATAGTGGATTTTGCTGCTTTGATTATGATATTTTTGTCGGTAACAGGCATTCTTTTATTTTTCAACCGTAAAAAAATAAAGCAACGAAAAGCAAAAGCCGAATCGCAGAAAAAGCTGAAACAAAAATACCGCTGGAATATAAAATGGCACAATAAAGTGGGCTGGATCACCATTGTTTTGCTATTGATTACAACTTTTACCGGTATTTTTCTGCGTCCGCCACTTTTGGCCATGATTGGAAATGTGAGGGTAAAAAAAATTCCATTTACCGAACTCGACACTCCCAATCCGTGGTTTGATATTTTGCGACGAATGATTTTTTTACCTGATGAGGATATGTTCATTATTTCCACATCCGAAGGTTTCTATTTTTCGGGTGATAATCTTAAAACTCTGAATCGTTTTCGCCATCAACCACCCGCAAGTGTGATGGGTGTAACAGTGCTCAAAAATGCTGAAAATGGTGCTCTGGTGGTAGGTTCGTTCGAAGGACTTTTTCTCTGGGATTATCATACCGGTTATGTGTACGATGTAATGAAACAACAGGAATATATTCGCCCGGTAAAAGCAGGTCCGCCTGTTGGTGATTTCAAAATAACAGGTTACGGATTCGATAAAAAGGGTCGTGAGATTGTCTTCGATTACAGTCATGGCGCTACGGGTATTTTTGGCAAAGCCGATTTTCCCGAAATGCCCGCCGAAATATTGAAAAAATCGCCTATGTCACTCTGGAATGTGGCGCTCGAAGTGCATACAGCAAGGTTTTATAAAGTGATACTTGGCAATTTTTATATTCTGATTTTACCACTCACAGGAATGTTTACATTGCTGATTCTCATAAGTGGCATTGTGCTGTGGTTTAAATACCATCGTAAGTCCAGATCAGCTAAAAAACACATTGTGAGGACTGAATAATCAATCTGTCTCACTAAATATGTATATATGTCCTCCCTATCTGTACATATTTCTATATGGTATCTCATTTGAAATGATTTATTTTGCAGTGTCCGTAATGTTTTCATTACGGATACTTTAAATCAATCTGTTTTCGGGCTTTTCAACCCGGATTGTAAAAATCTGATTCCATGTATAAAAAATTACTCTTTATTCTTGCACTTTTACTGTCAGGCTTATTTTCATTTGTTACAGCTCAGCGCAAAGCTGAAATACTCAATCGTGGATTGGTTGCTGTGAAGGTGACTTCCTCGCTAACTTTCCTCTCGTGGCGACTGTTGGGTAACGATCCTGAAAATATCACTTTCGATATTTATCGCGATGGAACCAAAATAAATACTCAACCCATTACCGATCGCACAAACTTTTCCGACAATGCTGCCGGAACACAATATAGCGTCAAAACTCTCTTGAACGGTGTGGAAACGGGCGAAACACAAACTGTCACTCCCCTTAATACAAATTATATCGACATCGTCCTCAATGTGCCCGCAGCTATGACCATGCCCGATAATTCAACCTGTACTTATTCGCCCAACGATTGCAGCACAGGCGATGTGGATGGCGATGGTGAATACGAAATCATTGTAAAATGGGATCCTTCCAATGCCAAAGACAATTCACAATCGGGACATACCGGAAATGTATATATCGATGTGTACAAATTGAACAGCACACATTTACATCGTATCGATTTGGGCAAAAATATCCGTGCAGGAGCACATTACACACAATTTATGGTGGCCGATTTCGATGGCGATGGTAAAGCCGAAATTGCCTGCAAAACAGCGCCCGGTACAAAAGATGGAAAGGGAAATTTTATCTCAAAAGGTCCGGCCGCTACTGCTTCACATAATTCAGATTACCGCAATTCAGGTGGTTACATTCTTACCGGACCCGAGTATATGACTGTTTTCAGCGGGCTCACCGGCGAAGAGCTTGCTACTGCAAATTACAATCCTCAGCGCGGAACGGTTTCTTCGTGGGGCGATAGTTATGGCAATCGCGTCGATAGATTTTTGGGAGGTATTGCATGGCTCGATGGCGTTTTGCCGAGCATTATAATGTGTCGTGGTTATTATACTCGTGCTGTAGTGGCTGCCTGGGATTATCGCAACGGAACACTCACCAATCGCTGGACTTACGATTCGGGCAACAGCAATGTGGGACTTTATGGTCAGGGAAATCATAATATGGCTGTGGCTGATGTGGACGACGATGGGAAAGATGAAATAATCTGGGGCTCGGCTGCACTTGATCATGATGGAAAACTGCTTTATCGTACCAACCTGGGACATGGTGATGCAATGCATCTTACTGATCATATTCCTGATCGTAAAGGACTTGAATTGTGGACAGTACACGAATCGACCGGCGCTGCTTATGGCGAAGAACTTCACGATGCACGCACAGGTGAAATTATTTGGGGAACGCATACAGGCACCGATAATGGTCGCGGTATGGCAGGAAATGTAATTCCGAATAATCGTGGTTTTGAAATGTGGAGTGGCTCGGGTCCGGGACTTATGAGCACAAACGGAACTATTCTCAGTAGCTCCAAACCTTCGATGAACTTTCGCATTTACTGGGATGGTGATTTGGAGGATGAACTGCTCGATGGTACAACCATTACAAAATGGGGTGTGGGAAGTATTTTCTCAGCAACAGGTTGTTCGTCGAATAACGGTACAAAATCTACACCCAATCTCTCTGCCGATTTGTTTGGTGACTGGCGCGAGGAATTGATTTTCAGAACTTCCGATAATAAAAAACTTCGGATTTTTACCACTACCACGCCTACACAGTATCGCATGTACACTTTGATGCACGATGCTGTCTATCGCAACAGTATTGCATGGCAAAATACGGCTTACAATCAACCTCCTCATGCCGGATTTTATATTGGAAACGATATGGATGCGGTACCGGTCTCGGATATGTACGACAATGAAAAGCGCTGGAAAACGGGAACTCAGTGGAATAAGTCGGCTTCCGCATGGCTCGATAAAAATAATGCGTCGAGCACTTTTGCCGATGGCGATAAAGTAAGTTTCGATATCAGTAATGGAGCTTCAGTTGCCATAAGCATTGATGAAAATGTGGCTCCTGCTACTCTGAAAGTGAATTCGTCATTTAATGTAACCTGGAATGGAACAGGAAAAATAACCGGAAATACAGGTTTGCGAAAAGCCGGTGCAGGTGTGCTGACCATCAATAATCAAAACGATTTTTCAGGAAAAACAGAACTTTCGGCAGGTGAAATTATTAATAATGGCGCATTGCTGAATTCAAAAGTCATTACAGGTCCGTTTACAAAAATAAGTGGTAAAGGAGTTTTTGGTCAGGATGTAGAAATGGGTCATTTGACCGAAATTAGTCCCGGAAGCATTAAAGGAGCTACATCTAAAATTATTTTCAGGGGTTCGTTGGTCGAAAAAGGAACGACGACTTATCTTGTTGATTTTAATGTGATAAATGGCACTGTAAGTTCTCACGATACAATTTCTATCGGTCAAAACTGGGCATTAAGTAACAAGGGTTTGATACAACTAAATACAACAGGAGGCACACTCCCGGCCGGTGAATATGCATTGATAAGCTGTGATGGTCAAATTACAGGAGATATAAATCAAATACGAATTATTGGTGCACCTGTGGGCTTTAGTTTTTATCTTAAAAAAGTATCAAATGTCATTTCGCTGGTCATTGCTCCTCCTGCCTCGTTAATCTGGACTGCTGCTACCGATACAAAATGGGACAATGGAAAAACGGCGAACTGGCTCAATGGTTCTCTTGCCTCCACTTTTAATGCCAGCGACACTGTTAGTTTTTTCGATGGGGCTGCTTCACAGTTTGTGGTCATTAACGAACCCGTGGATCCTGCTGCTGTGAAAATCGATGCAGCCCAAAATTTTAGTTTTATGGGTACCGGGTCAATTGTCGGAAATGCTGATTTTGTAAAAAACGGTACGGGAAAAGTTGCAATTTCAAATACAAATGCTTATACAGGTAAAACAATTATAAACGATGGCATTGTTGAAATTACAAAACTTGCGAATGGTGGTGAGCCTTCCTCAATTGGTGCAGCCTCCGGTGCGTCTGGAAATTTAATTCTCAACGGAGGAAAACTTGTGTACACAGGAAATACTGTGAGTACTAACCGGAATATAACACTAGGTGTTAAAGGAGGAACTATTGCAGTAAGTAATACCTCTGTATCACTTACTGCAGAAGGCAAAATTGAAGGTTCGGGCACACTTGCCAAAGAAGGTTCGGGAAGATTAAGCATTGGTACATCTAATACATTTTCGGGAGGATCTGTTATTCGCGCAGGCTCTGTGGCTTTTACCAGCGATTTGGCAAATGCCTCGGGACTTGGTTCGGACACTATTACATTAGCGGGAGGTTCGTTGATTATGTTTAATTCTCCAACTACAGCTAATACCTGCAACTGGAAACTGAAAGTTCTTTCGGGAAGTACATCTACGCTTGTAGTTGACGAAAATTCAACCATTGCCGGATCGCTGAGTGGTGCGGGTACTTTGTATTATAATGTACCGGCTTCAACTAATTCTTTAAGTGCAGATTTATCGGCTTATGCAGGCACAATCAATGTGACCACTGATGCCGATGGAGGTAGCTTTGTGCTTTTTAATACAAAAGGTTACAAAGATATGAAGGTGAATCTGAACAATCTTGTAAAAATGATTTACCGCACAACTTCCAATATAACGCTACCTGTGGGCGACCTTACGGGAGCCGTAAATTCTATTCTTGGTGCAGGTGGTACAGCTGCATGTACAATTAGATGGGAAGTGGGTGCGCGAAATGCAAATTCTACGTTTAATGGAAAAATTACCAACGATCAGTTTAGTGGCACGGGCGCTGTGGCTGCCATTCGAAAAGTCGGAACGGGAATCTGGACGCTTACAAATGCGAATACTTTCAGCGGAGGAACAAATGTTTTCGAAGGTGTTTTGATGGTAAATAATACTACAGGAAGTGGTCTGGGCAGCGGTCATGTAAATGTGCATGCGGATGGAATTCTCTCGGGGAAAGGTAGTGTTTCAGGACCTGTGATGATTAATGAAGGTGGAATACTTGCTCCGGGAAGTGGAAACGGAACTTTTACAGTGAATAATAATGTGACTATTTTGCGAGGTGCAATATTGTCTGTTGAAATAGATAAAACGACTTCAAAAAATGATCTGCTTGCTGTCACGGGGACTTTAAACATGGCCGGAAAACTAAAAGTGGACTGGCTTAATAACTCAGTTCCTGCGGCAGGTGATGTGTTTCAGATTGTTACGGGTACAGTCGTAGGAATGCCTTCTGAGATAATTCCTGCTATGCCGGGAGCCGATCTCGAGTGGGATCTGACCGAATTTGCTGCAGGAAAGCTGAAAATAAAAACGGCAACAGGGATCACTAAACTCGAATCAAATTCGGCTATTTTCCCGGTGCCTTTCCGCGACAAACTGAACATTCGTCTCGACCAGCAAATTGAAGCCCTCGAAGTCTCAATTTTCAGTCTTACCGGCTCTGAACTTTTCCGAAATACCTATCACAACGAGAGCAATATTGTAATTGAAACCGAACATTTATCAAAAGGTATTTATATGCTTTATTTAAAAGGAAATAATGAATCATTCAGCCGAAAAATTGTAAAAGAATAATTTAGTTGAATGATTGAGAATATCTTTTGTCCATTTGAAATGATTATTTGAACAAAGTCTCGCTAACGTTGACCTCGTCCGGTGAGCCGAAAAATAAGAGAGGAAAGCGGTTAAGAATCGTCCTTGTTTGAAGTTGAAGTTCGTGTAAATAGCTTTTTGGTTATTCAAAGATTATCGAACTTCAACAAGTTTGGACGATTTGAGCTTTCCGAACGATAATTTTTCGAGTGAAGCGGGCGTAGTCTTGACTTTTTTGCTTACTTTTTGTGTTAAGACAAAAAGTAAGTCGGGGTTTGGGGCGGAAGCCCCTTTGGTCATTTTTATAACTATTTAAAATGTACCTTTTAGTTTGCAGCATGAAAAATCCATATATACTATAGAAATCAATAATGCTTATACAGATTCTTCGTCCAGCAATCCTGCTCATATTCATTTGTTTAAATCTGTTTTTAAATGCAAATCCAATCCGTTTAAACTGGGTAGGAGAGATGCCTTCCACCAAAACAGGAGTGAGTTGGGGTGTTCCGTTCGAAAAAGGACAGTTTAAGCCGGCGCAGCAGTTTGTGTTGAAAGATGAAAACGGAAAAGAAATCCCTCACCAAACATGGCCTCTGGCTTTTTGGCCCGATGGTTCACTGAAATGGTTGGCTTTTGCAGCTGTTGTGCCTTCGTCGGATCATTTCTTTTTCGAACCTGTAAAAAAGCCTGTTTTGCAATCCAAAGGAATTGTGACGGAGCAAAAATCGGGTTTTGTCAATATCGATAACGGCCTTTTTAAATGTGTCATTCCTCAAAAAGGAAATTCGCTTTATCAGAAAATAAGCATTGGCGATATGGTCATTTCCGAAAATGCCCGCCTTGTTTGTACGTTCGAAAACCGCGAAAATGAGGCTGAACGAATGATCCGTTTCGACGACTACGAAAGCAGAATTCACAAAGCGGAACTTGAACAATCCGGTCCCGTGCGTGCGGTTGTAAAACTCACCGGCGTGCATTATTCAAAAGAAAAAAAACGGGAATTACTGCCTTTTACGGTTCGTCTGTATTTCTTTGCCGGAATTTCTGAGATTCGAATGGTTCACTCTTTTGTGTTCGATGGCGATCAGGAACGTGATTTTGTAAAATCGCTGGGTGTGGTTTTCGATGTGCCTTTGCGCGAACATCATCACAATCGTCACATTCGTTTTTCCGGTCAAAATGCTGGCTTGTGGAGCGAATCGGTAAAACCTCTGAGCGGTCGGTATCCTTTTGTGTTTAATGGCGACAGATCGTTGCCGGGCAAACAGTTTGCAGGCGAGGCAATGCCCGATATTGATTCAATCGATATGGCTGCGCTCACGCATTTCAATAATTTTCCATCGTGGGACGATTATAAACTTAAGCAATTGAATCCAAATGGTTTCAGTATTTCGAAACGTACCAATCACAAAAGTGCCTGGGTGCATGCCGACGATGGCAAACGAAGTGAAGGTCATGTGATGCTGGGAGATGCAAGTGGCGGTCTGGCTGTTTCGCTCAAAGATTTTTGGCAGTCGTATCCGGCTTCGCTCGAAGTGAGCAATGCACGTTCCGACAAAGCGCAGCTAAAGGTTTGGCTCTGGTCGCCGGAGGCCGAAGCAATGGATTTGCGCCACTACGATACTATTCCGCACGATTTGCTTTCCACTTACGAGGATATTCAGCCCGGACTCAGCACTCCTTATGGCGTGGCACGCACCAGCGAACTGAGCATTTTTGTGCTGGATAAAGTTCCTTCGAAAAACGAAACTGTAGCCATGTCGCAACGAGGCGCAAATGCCCCGCAATTGATGTGCACACCTGAATATTTACATGCAGTAAAAGCTTTTGGCACATGGAGTTTGCCCGATTTTTCGAATCAAACGCGTAAAAATATTGAGAATCAGCTCGACAGTTCAGTCTTTTATTATCAAAAATCAATTGACGAACGGCATTGGTACGGATTCTGGAATTATGGCGACGTGATGCACAGTTACGATCCCAACCGTCACACCTGGAAATACGATGTGGGTGGTTTTGCTTGGGCAAATACCGAACTGGCGCCCGGAAACTGGCTTTGGTATTCGTTCCTTCGTACCGGACGGGCCGATATTTACCAAATGGCCATTGCAATGAGTCGTCATACGGCCGAAGTGGATGTGTATCATTTGGGCGAAATGAAAGGTTTGGGTACACGTCACAATGTGTCGCATTGGGGTTGCGGAGCCAAGGAAGCCCGCATTGGTCAGGCTGCGTGGAAGCGTTTTCAGTATTATCTCACTACCGATGAGCGAAGCGGCGACCTCATGCGCGAGGCTTTAGATGTGGAAAAAGCGTTGATGAAATACGAACCTTTGCGCATTGCAAAGCCCCGCGAAAAATTTCCTTTCAGCGGCCCGACGCGTTTGCGCTGGGGACCAGATTGGCTTGCTTTGGCGGGCAACTGGATGACGGAATGGGAGAGAACAGGCGATGTGAAATACCGTAACAAAATCATTACCGGACTTGATGGACTCGCGGCTTTGCCCGATAATCTTTTTACAGGTACAGGAGGTTTAAGTTACGATCCCGAAACCGGAAAAATATGGTACGATGGAATTGAAGGACGCACCAATCAGAATCATTTGTCGACAATAATGGGTGGTTACGAGATTTTGATGGAGCTTTTCGATATGGTCGATCATAAACCTTTCAGAAAGAAATTTACTGAATATTGTCGCCTTTACAGCATGCCCGCCGACGATCCGGAACGCAATGACGATAACCGCAAACTTGGTGATATTGGCTTCCGCACGCCGCGACTTACAGCCTTTGCAGCCCGTGAACTGAACGATGACAAACTGGCTGCCCGTGCCTGGAGCGAATTTTTGGGAAACCGACAGCGCGATACTTACGGTGTAAAAAGGCTGAGTGGTTCTGAAGTGTTGAATCCGGTACACGAAAATCCTTTTGTGGGAACCAACGGAACTTCGCAATGGGCGCTGAATGCCATTATTTTACCTGAATTAATTGGTGATAAAATTCCTGATGCCGGTGAATTGAAAATCAAAAGTGATTTTGAGAAGCTTTCGAAATCGGAACGTAAACTGCTTTTTTCTGACGAGATGCAATCGCATTATTCGAAAAACTGGTTTGCTGATGGTGAAAAGTTGGTGCTAAAAAATAGTCGTAAAGGGCTTTTATTCAAAGCCGGAGCCACTCCTGCCAGCGATGCCGATCATTCTGTATTGTGGACTAAGCAGAGTTTCGAAGGCGATATTTGGGTGGAATTTAATTATACACGACGCGATGAGGCTACAAAATACGTGAATATTATTTATCTTTTTGCCGAAGGAAGTGGCGTGGGAGCGTATGATCAAGATATCAGCAAATGGACCGATTTGCGAAAAGTGCCTGCCATGAAATGGTATTTTGAACATATGAATGCGCTTCACATCAGTTTTGCAGGTTTCGAAAACGATAATTATTTACCCGCAGCCGATTATTTGCGTGCGCGGCGTTATTTGCCAGAGCGTGGTAAAGGTTTGCAGGACACAGAAGTGTTACCCGAATATCTGCGCACAGGATTTTTTAAACCGAACGAACCGCATCGCATTAGTATTGTGCGAAAGGGCAACGATGTGTATATGAAGGTGAAAAATGCTACCCACGAACGGATTTTTCATTGGGATATCAGTGATTTTACAGAATTGAAATCGGGTCGGATTGGCCTCAGGCTGATGGGTTCCCGCATTTCTGAATTCTCTGATTTTAGTGTTTATCAGCTTTAAGTGCTTCGTTAAGCGTTTCTTTTCTCAGTATTTTATTGGCTGAGGAATAAACGAATTTTTCAAGAGAATAAAGCGCTTTGGGCATTTCGTATTTAGAAATATCCGTGAGTGGTTTTTGCAAAAGAAGTTCAATTTTGTGGAGTTCTGTGGCATTACATTCAGCCACAAACACCACTTTTTGCCCCAGAATTTTATCATCAATAGCGCTGATAAAAAATGGAATGTCAATCAGCGTTTGCAGTTTTCGTTCCAACTGTTCCGGAAATATCTTTACTCCACCCGAATTAATCACCGAATCGGCACGACCGAGCCAACGAAAAGTCCGTTCATTCCGGATTTCCACAATGTCGTTCGTAATCAATTCTTCCTCAGTGAGGTGCGGCGCATTTATTACCAAGCAGTTTCGCTTATCCTGACGAATGCTGACTCCGTCAAGAATATGAAAATAATCCGATTTTTTGCCATTGAATTTTCTCAAAGCAATGTGCGAAGCCGTCTCTGTCATGCCGTAGGTTTCGTAAAGTGCAGCGGGAATATTTTCGCAGGCTTTTTCTAAGGCTGCATTCACCGGACTTCCACCCACAATAATATTTTCTACAGGAAATGTGCGAAGACTATCCAGCGAGTGATTCAACTGATAAGGCGTAATGGCCGCAAAATCAATTTTTCCCGAGATTTTTTGAAAAGGATTGGCTTCGGGTTCCACGCAAATAAGATTATACTGGCCGACAATAGCACGCACAAGCATCATTTTACCTGCAATGTAAGAGGCTGGCAGAGATAGCAAAGCAGTTTTCCCGGCACCAAGTCCGAAAAAACTGTTGGTCATGGCTGCGGAGTTTCGTATGGCCTGTTTGCTGAGTTTTATTTCTTTGGGTTGCCCGGTTGAGCCGGATGTGTGTGTGATAATCACGTCCGAATCGTCGAACCAGTTTTGCAAAAAATCATACACTAACTTTGGCCACGAAGCTTCCGCAGGTTCGTTCTCCAATAAAGTATTCAGATTTTCAGCCTGATAAACTTTGTGATTAATGATTATTTTCTGGTTTTGATGAGACATTTCTTTTATAATCAAATGTTTAGCAAACTCAAATCCCACTCATTATCCTTTTCGTAAAAAAGCATTGCATTTCTGATTTCGAGTGGCGATGGAATATTATTGTGATAAAGTTGCCCTGTACCCAATCCCTGAGGTAATTCCGAGCCGAGTGAGGACGTCCATTGTGCAATGGCATTCAATCCGATATTCGATTCGAGTGCCGAGGTAATCCACCATTTTACATTTTGTTTTTCAGCATGTTGAATCCACTCTTCCGAAGCTTTAAAACCTCCGAGAAGCGATGGCTTCAGAATAATGTATGCAGGTTTTATTTTTTCGATAAGTGATTCCTTTTCTGTGGATTTTATACCAATTAATTCTTCGTCGAGCACAATGGGAATGGGCGATTTCTGACAAATCTCAGCCATTTTATCTAACTGTCCCTGCTTGATGGGTTGTTCAATGGAATGAATCTGAAGTTTTGCCAGTTTTTCAAGTTTCAACAAAGCATCGGCCGGGCTGAAACCTCCGTTCGCATCCAAACGAATTTCAATCTCATTTTCAGAAAATTGCTCACGAATACCAGCAATAATTTCCAGTTCGGTTTCAAAATCGAGTGCACCCACTTTTAGCTTTATGCAACGATAGCCATTCGTGATTTTTTCCCTGATCTGCTTTTGCATAAAGGCTTTGTCGCCCATCCAAACCAAACCGTTTATGAGAATTCCGGCTGCGCCTTTCGAAAATTCTGTGTTGAAAAGCAGTCTCTTTCCACCCGTTTTCAGGTCGAGCAAAGCTGTTTCAAGTCCGAAAGCAATGGAGGGAAACAAGGACAAATCGACGTTTTCGGGATGCTTATTATAGTTCAGCGCATCACAGAGCTCTCTCAATTTCTGTTCATATCCGTTTTCAGGATCGATGCTCAGTCCGGGAATTGTGGAACATTCGCCTATGCCTGTAATGCCGTTTTCTTCAAGTATCAGAAATGCCGAATATTTTGAATGCAACACGCCTCTCGAAGTTCCGGCCGGAAACTTAAAGTTCAGATTATAATTTATATAGCGTGCTTTCATTATTCATTAGAATTTGAAAATTTGAAAATTCAGTCCACTCCGAAAAAGGGTAGAACGCAAATTACCCAAATTGTCGCAAATAAGAAAAATAATTAAAAATTTATTTTTCAGCAATATGACTAAATTTTATATTATGAACTCGTCTTGACTTTTAATACACAATATAATTTCGCTCCTAACGGAGCTCTGAAAACACTCTACAATCAACAGCTCTACCATAATGTCGCTTCTCCGAAGCTAAGAAATTGCTCCGTTAGGAGCATAATTATGGTAGTTATTATTAGTCCTTTGTGCAAAATAGCTCCGTAGGAGCGACATTATAAGAAGGCAAGACGAGTTCTATTTAAATTTGCGTTTATTTGCGTAATTTGCGTTCAAAATGACTTTTCGGAGTACACTCAAGATTTGACGATTGAATGCAGAAAATGATTTTATACTGCATTATGTTCTTTACCTTTTCAATTGTATTATAATATAATTCCAATCAGAAACAATAGTGTAAAAATCAGTGTTCCAATTGATACGCGTGCCAGTTCGGGAAACAATTCTTTACCCTGGCTGAATGTAAAAACTTTATTCAGATTGATGGCAAATATTGGTGTGCTGAGCAAAAAGATCCATTGCCAAATACTTTCGAAACGGATAACTCCAAAAATACCAAGCGCTGTAAAAGCTCCCGAAATAAGTACAAGATGATAAATCCGGGCTTTGGGTATTCCCATTTTTACCACAATGGTTTGTTTTTCGGCGTTCTTGTCGGCTTCGTAGTCGCGCATGTTGTTCATATTCAGCACAGCAGTACTCAGCAAGCCAATGGCCGAAGCAGGAAGTAATATTTCCCAGCTCAAAGTTTGTGTATGCAGAAAATAAGTGCCCATGACACCTACCAAACCGAAAAATATAAAAACAAAAATATCGCCGAAGCCACGATAACCATAAGGATTTTTACCCACCGTGTATTTCACAGCAGCCACAATAGCGGCAATTCCTAAAGCACCAAAAATCAGGATGTTAGTAATGTCGATGCCTGCTGTGCCCACAAGAATAAGTGTAAGTCCTGTAAATGCAGTGAGTACACCCAAAATGATAATGCCGCGCAGCATGTTTTTGGCTGATATTTCGCCCGACTGAACCATGCGTTTCGGACCAATTCGCTCAGCAGTATCTTTTCCGTTTACAAAATCGCCATAATCGTTGGCCATGTTCGAAATAATCTGAAGAAACACAGTGGTGAGCGCCGCCAGCACAAATACCGACCAGCGAAAACCACCCTCCAACACAGCCACTGCCGAACCCATAATGGTGTTCGACAGTGCCAGCGGTAAAGTCTTTAAACGAAATGCTTGTATCCAGGGATTAATCATAAGAAATAAAATTTACATCTAAGCTACATAAGTAATCGATAATTATTATTGATATGTTTTCACCACATAGAACACAGTAGTTTTGAAAACAACAGAAAAGACTAAGAACACATAGTATTATCCCGAATAACGGGATAATTTCAGAGCGATAAAAGTATCGACAGATACTTTTACTATGTGAACTAAGTTTTTTTTCTTAAATAATTTCTATGTGTTCTATTGTGTTAGAAACATATCATTTAATATCTCATCGAACTTAGAATACTTTAAATCACTAATTTTTTGCTTGTTTCCAATTTATTTCCTCAGTGTTTCTTGCTGTACTTAGTGCCTTAGTGGTTATAAATTACGGTAATTTCGGAAATTTTCCAAAATCCGGTTTGCGTTTTTCCAAAAATGCATTTTTGCCTTCGTGCGCTTCCTCGGTCATGTAATACAGCATAGTTGCGTTTCCGGCAAGTTCCTGAATGCCAGCCATTCCGTCCATTTCGGCATTTAAACCCATTTTGATCATGCGAAGTGCCAGCGGACTGTGCTCCATCATTTTTTTACACCAGGCTACCGTTTCGTCTTCGAGTTGATCGAAAGGTACTACAGTGTTTACAAGTCCCATTTCCAGAGCTTCGGCAGCTGAATATTGTTTGCAGAGGAACCAGATTTCGCGGGCTTTTTTCTGACCTACAATCCGTGCCAGATACGATGAGCCAAAGCCAGCATCGAAACTTCCCACTTTAGGACCTGTTTGTCCGAAAATGGCATTTTCCGAAGCAATAGAAAGGTCGCAAACTACATGCAGCACGTGTCCGCCACCAATTGCAAAACCGTTGACCATAGCCACCACAGGTTTGGGTAGCGAGCGAATCAGTTTCTGAAGGTCGAGCACATTCAGGCGTGGAACGCCATCCTTGCCAATATATCCTGCAATGTTTTTTACATTTTGATCGCCGCCGGCACAAAAAGCTTTGTCGCCTTCACCAGTGAGGATGACAGTGGCAATGTCCTGACTTTCGCGGCAATACACCATTGCTTCGATGATTTCCTTGATGGTATCAGGCGTGAATGCGTTGCGGTAACGCGGACGATTGATGGTGATTTTTGCAATTCCTTCGAAATATTCGAATTTTATTTCTTCGAATTCTTTAATGGTTGTCCAGTTTCTCATATTTATAAATAATTCTCGTAACCCCTAAAGAGGAATTAGAGTAGTTAATAATTAATTTCAATGAATTCGTCTTGTCTTTCTATAAACAATATAATTTCGTTCATAGCGGAGCTCTTAAAACAGATTTTAATCAATAATTCTAGCATAATGACGCTTCTCCGAAGCTTGAATTTGCTCCGTTAGGAGCTTAATTATGGTAGTTATTATTAACGGTTTGTGAAATATTGCTCCGTAGGAGCGATATTATAAAAAGTCAAGAAGACTTCAATATAAATGCAAAAAAAATATGTAGGTTGCACAATACAAATTTATCTTTAAATTGTAAGCTGTAACCGACATTTTCCACATTTATGGGTTAGATGTCGTTTTTATATTCCTAAAATACCCACTATAATTTTCTGTATTTAAATCAGCATTGGTAAAAACTTCCAGAACTGTTGATTTTGGTGCGTTTAAAAGCGAATTTATACTTGTTGACAGGTCTTCAGTATTGTAGCATGACAAATAATCCAGCCCGTAAGCTTCCACGAGCGATTTAATATTTACCTGATGTGGTGTAGTAAAAAATTCCAGACTATTTTTCATCAATTCTTTATCGCCAATAAACCTGAAAATATTTCCGCCATTGTTGTTCATGACAATAATTTTCAGGTTTGCGCCAATGTAGTTGTTCCAAAGTCCGTTTGAATCATAGATAAACGAAACATCTCCGCTCAGGAAAACTGTGGGTTGCTTCGAACTGTGTGCGTACCCTGCTGCTGTGGAAAGACTTCCGTCGATGCCCGAAGTGCCACGATTGCAAATGTACGTAAGGTCGGGGCGGGCAGGGAAGAGCTGAGCCCAGCGCACTGCTGTACTGTTGGCTAAGTGAAGCGTGGTGCCCGATGGCGTTTGTGTTTGTAAATTTGCAACAACCTCTAAATCGGTGAGCTGCCCCCCTAACCCCCTTAAGGGGGAGTTTATATAGCTTGAATGCAATAATCTTACTTTTTCAATTTCTGTCACAAAAATTTCTGAATAATTGCCTTCAGTTTTGCCCAGAGTCATTTTATCCAAAGTTTCTGTGGCAAAGCCGGGAATAACTGTGGTCAGACTTTTATATGTATCCACATAAGGCATCGACGACTCCAACTGCCATTGTTCGGCAGGTTGATGCGTGCGCAGAAAAATTTTCAACTGTTTGCAAATTACCGAATGACCTATTGTAATCACTAAATCGGGAGCAAAATCTGATTTGTTTTCAAATGAATTGATACGTGAGAAAAGCGACTCGGGCTGTGTGATAATATGTTCACCAGTGATATTCGACAGGTTCTCGGCAATAACCACCACGTCGGGTTGTGCTGCTAAGCGGTTAGCCAAATCGTTGAGGCATTCATTTTTGGGAAACACACCGAAAACAACCATTTTGCGCTGAAAACCAGTCCATTTTTCCTGAAGGATTTTAAGATTGTCATTGTTTAATGACGGCTGTGATGTCAGCGTTTTTATAATTTTGGGATTGGAGTGTTGTTCAGGAATGGAAGTGTAGATTGGCTCACGCATGGGTACATTGATTTGTACCGGACCTTGAGGATACGACAAAGCAGTATCGATGGCTTGCGAAACCTGACGGTCGGAAAATTGCAAATCGGCTTCCTGACTTGTTTCTACAGGAAGTTCGACTGCCGATTTTATGTAATTTGCAAATATATTGTGCTGGCGAAGTGTTTGTCCATCAGCCTGGTCGATCATCTCGGCAGGCCGGTCGGCTGTAATTACTATCAGCGGAATATTTTGGTAAAATGCTTCGGCAATGGCAGGTGCATAGTTCAGCACCGCAGTGCCGGATGTGCACAAAAGCGCCACAGCTTTTCCGCTTTGCTGAGCCATTCCCAATGCAAAGTAAGCAGCAGAACGTTCGTCGGCAATGCTCAAACATTCAATTTCAGGTTGAGCCGTAAAAGCAAAAATAAGCGGTGCATTGCGCGATCCCGGCGAAATGACTACTTTCTCAATGCCCTGATGGACACATATTTCTGCAATATTTTTAATTCCCTGTCGGAAGTGTGGCATATTTCTATTCTCAATTTATCCCGAAAATTTTCGGTATTATTATATTATTCCCCTTTAGAGCTTGCCCGCCGTGGCGGGGATTAGGGGTTTTGAAGTCCGCATTGCATTCAACATGGTCAGCATTTTGTTGTCGGTTTCAATCCACTCGTTTTGTGCTACCGACGAAGCTGTGATGCCTGCTCCGCTGTATAAAACAAATTCGTTTCCGAATAGTTGCAGGCAGCGCAGATTGACGAATATATTGGTTTGTGCGCCGACATTTACAGGCCCGAGAAATCCGGTATAATAAGTCCTGTCGTGTTTTTCGTATGTGGCAATAAAATCATGAGCTTCTGCTTTTGGCAGCCCGCCTACCGAAGGCGTGGGGTGAAGTGTTTTGATAATTTCACCCGTGCGATTTTCGTGTCCGATATCGAATCTGAATTCAGTTTTTAAATGAATCAGATTGGCTGCCTGATGGTTTGCAGGGCCTTTCTTGAAAATATTTGTAAAGCCCGATTCATACAACGAATTCTCTACAAATTCGGTTACAATTTGCTGTTCTTCAATTTCTTTCTGAGTCCATTTGTAAGCCTCCAAAGGTTTTTCTGATGCAACCTGAGTTCCTGCAAGCGATATGGTATGCGCCTGTGTGCCATCCAGTTGTATAAGTGGTTCGGGCGTGGCACCCATCCAGCAGCCTGCTCCGGGCATTTGCAGCAAATAAACCATTGCGTGCGGGTATTTTTTACAAAGCGTATGAAAAAAAGTGGCAGCATTGAAGTCGGCCGGATCTTCCTGTTTCCGGACTTTTGATAAAACAACTTTTCGGAGTTTTCCGGCTTTAATATCCTGAATTGCTGCGTTTACATAATTGCAGAAATCTTCTTCAGAAGTCGTCTGTAAATTTTGATTTTCCTGATTTTTTGTAAAAAATACAGAGTTTTCAGTTATGTCTTTGAATAAATTTTCGGGAATGTGGTTATTTTTCATCACAATATCCGGCTTCAGAAACCAGCTTTTTGAGTTTTCTGAAACGCTGAAAGGTGACAGGATAAATCCGGATTGTGAATAATCGAAGGTTGAAAAATCAATTTCAACGGGCTGTGATTTGTATTGAATTTGAGTGATGACCTCTGCTTCGTCGGGTAGACGATACGATACAAAAGGCGTGTTTTTATCTAAAAGCAGCTTTTGGAGTTGGATAAGTGTATTTTCGTTTTTTTCGTTGGTCATAGCTGTGAAAGCCATTCAGTTCGTCATTATTTAATTGCTACAATGCGGTTTGTCAGTCGGCAAAGCGAAATGAGTTTTCCGTTTTTATCTTCTACTCTTATTTCCCACACATGCTGCGTTTTGCCGTGATGTATAAGTGTGCCAATGCCGAAAACCTCTTTTTCGCGGGTTGTGCCCACATGGCTTCCGCTGATTTCGACACCCAGCACCGCAAACTTTTCCGGATTGACAAGCGTCATCGAGCCTGCACTTCCAACCGATTCGGCCAATGCCATAGTAGCGCCACCATGCAGTCGTTTCATAGGCTGAAAAGTGCGCTCGTCAACAGGCATAGTGGCCACAAGTCGCCCTTCCGATACTTCGGTAAATACAATTTGCAAATGTTCCATCAGAGTGTTTTTGCAAATTTCGTTTATCTGGTCAATGGTCATCATGCTTTTTTTTAGAGAAGTTCTTTGGCCCACTCCTCTTCTTTAAAACCAACTAATACTTTTTCACTAAGGAGTAAAATGGGGCGTTTTACCATCATGCCATTACTTGCCAGAATGTCAATCAATTCAGTCTGAGAAAGCGTTTTCACTTTCTCTTTCATGTTATTTTCCTTGTAAAGCAATCCACTTGTGTTGAAGAATTTTGCAACAGGCAAACCACTTTTGGCAATCCATTCTGTAAGTTCAGCCGAAGTTGGATTTTCCTCTTTTATCGGACGATAACTGTATTCAATATTATGCGCTTTCAACCATTTTTCTGCTTTTTGGCAGGTGCCGCATTTAGGATAACAGAGTATTTTGGGTTTCATGCTTTTTTGAGTTTAAAGTTTCAGAGTTCAAAAGTTTCGTGTTTTGCGTTGATTTGTATTTCAAATATCTATAGTCATCACTACTGCTATTTAATTGTTCTTTCCCTCCCTTTCGGGGAGGGTTAGGGAGGGGCGTTATTTGAATATCGCTCTGAAAATATCGTTTCCGTTTGCAAAAATGAGTAAGGCGAAAAGCAACATCATACCTGCTGTTTGGGCGTATTCCATAAACTTTTCGTTTGGTTTGCGACGTGTAATCATTTCATATACAAGGAAAAGTACATGTCCACCATCGAGTGCCGGAATAGGTAAAAAGTTCATAAATGCCAGAATCATTGATAGCAATGCGGTCATCGACCAGAAAACCTGCCAGTCCCATGCTCCGGGGAACATTTTGCCAATGCTTCCGAAACCTCCGAGTTGTGAGGCACCTTCTTTTGAGAAAACGAGTTTAAATTGTTTTACGTAGCCTGTAAGTGTTTCCCAACCGAGCGAAATACCGGCAGGAATAGCTTCGAAAAAGCCGTATTCCACTTTTTTGGTTTGCAGATAATTCTTTACATCGCGCAGTGCCACACCAAGTTTTCCGTTTTCGTTGATTTGCAATTGCGACTGCATAGTTTGTCCGTTGCGGATGAATTGCAGGTCGATCATTGAATTCTTAGATGCATCGAGTTCGGCTGCTATGTCCTGGAAGATGTTCATAGTCTTGCCATTGATGCCAATTACGCTGTCGCCTTTTTGTAGCTTTGCATCGCTGGCAGGGCTTCCCGGACTCACTTCTTCAATTACAAATGGAAAACGTACGGTTACAAGATCGGTTTCCTGCGAAGCAATCAGTTTTTTTGCAAAATCGAGCGGCAGGTTTATTTTTAGCTCTTGCCCGTCGCGAAGCAAAGTCACTTCTTGTTTGCCATCAAATACAATTAAATCAATCAGATCGCCACGTTGATCAACGGTAATTCCATCCACCGAAATTACATTGTCGCCATTGCGGAAGCCATATTCCTGCATGGTTTTTGAAAAATGCAGACCGTATTTTGCATTCGAAAACGGCATATATTCTCTTCCCCATGTGAAAAGTACAGCCGAATAGATGACCATTGCCAGAATAAAATTCACCAACACGCCACCAATAATAATGGGCAGGCGTTGCCAAACGGGCTTCGAGCGATATTCCCAGTGTTGTGGCTCCTGATTCATTTGCGCTGCATCCATCGATTCGTCCACCATGCCTGCAATTTTGCAATATCCTCCCAGTGGCAACCAGCCAATTCCCCACTCAGTGTTGTCGGGGTATTTACGCCAATCATTGTCCTCGAGTTCGTTAACCGGAATTGGTTCAACAAGTTGTCGGCCTTTGCTGTCGAGCATTATGTCGCCATCAGCATCGCGTTTTGGTCGTTCGTTTGCGGGAACATTTTTCGCGAAAAAGCGTACCTGCCATTGTCCGTTTATTTTTTTTGCTCTGACGAGTGAAAAATTCGGATTGAAGAACATGTAAAACTTATCGACACGCACTTTGAAAACGCGTGCAAAGAAAAAATGACCAAATTCATGCAAAAAAACAAGAATTGACAAGCTGAGAATCAACTGCAATGCTCTGATAAGAAATGTTTCCATAAAAGTGTTTTAAACCGCTGATGACAGCCGGATTTGCTTATTGTTTAATTTGTTTGTTTATTGTTTCTCCATTAAAAAAAGATATTCGTGATATTTTCCATCGCTATTAATCCATTCGTTAGTCCAACGCATATTACCCATTACATTTTTTTTATAATCAATTTCTATCGCTTTTAGAAGTTTTCCTGATCCCGATATTATATCGTTAAGTTCATTTTTGGTAGCTCTACCTCCAGAGCTATACGATAACAGAATGTAATGAGATTTTGTTTCTTCGATTAACTTCTTTAAGGCTTTCATCGCAAGAAAGTGACCATCATTATCTTTTCTAAACTCTTCAAATACGGACCCATCAACACTATCTCTTGAATCTATTCGCCTGTTTGCCTTACCAAAAAGTGTTGGTTTATCATTTTGTATAATAGTAGTCCATATATGGTAATATGAATTGTATCTAACTCTACTTGGGGGCATTTTCTCATTATTTGAACCATAAGGAGGATCGAAATAGACAAAATCAAAAGTATTTTCGGAAATTGTATCAAATATATCACCTCTAAATACATTATTCTTACTCGTAATTTCAAAACGTTTAGGCAATTTTAGTTTTAGATCATTGTATGATCTAGGAGACCATTCAGATAAATATGCAACATAATGACCTAATGTGCTATCAACTGAATCTAATGCGTAAATTAAACTCGTCAAAAGAACGCATTTATCTTCCCAAATCAAATTTAAATTATCGATCTCGTCTCTTATAGCATCTAATTTTCTTGTATTTTTGGCTTGAAATGGTCGTTTTGTTTGTAATTCTTCTCCACCATAGTTTTCAGTAAACCAACCATCATATCCTTTTATATTATTCAAATGATCAATTATCTCTTGATAGAATTTATCTGATTTTGTTGATTTTAGATAACATGTAGCAAAAACTTCTGACCATACAGAGATGTCATTTGCAGTTGTATCATATCCTAATTGGCCAAATGCTTGTGAGACCCTTGTTGTGCCACTAAATCCATCTAATACTGTTTTGACATCCTTCAGTTCAGAAAGTATTTCTGTTATGTATGGTATTATTTTTAATTTAGATCCTGCGTATTTAATTCCTTCTGTTTGTATCTTTTTTATTTCTGTATTTCCGAAAATGTCTAATTGTTGGTTCATTATAATGTTTTTAAGCGATCAATGTCTTTTTGTAGAATTATATTTGCAGCCTTATGCCCATCTTCTGAACTATTTAAGGCCAAGCTAAATAGCCTCACTAATGTTAGATTATGTGAGTAATCAATCCAACCATTTGTAAGACTTTCAAAATATGATACAGCATTTTTGGTGTGAGTCCAAAGCCCTCTTTGTAATGCGTTTGCTGATGCTCCTCCATATCTTACTTCACAGATATAGTTCCCATTTTTATCTATAAACATGAATATCGGGTGCGTCCTACCTTTACCTGGTATAATTTGATTTAGCTGATTGTCGAATCTCTCATTTTTATCAACATAAATTATTCGCGCAGTATTTTTTCTTGCGTTTGCATGATCAAAAATCATAATATTACAGCACTGTTTTGTTTCGTTGTAAATTAATGGCATTACATTTATATTTCCAAAGTCTGAGAATGCAACAGAGTTGAAAATTTCATTAATTATATCCTTGTCTGATATATCTTTACCTTTAGATTCTAAGAATGGAAACATTCTTTGATCACTATCCGTTGAAAGTTGTAATGGGCCATCTCCATATGCTTTTAGACTTACTGGAAATTCGCTATTCGTTATTTCGTTAATTATTAAGATGTCTTCCTCATGTTCTTTGGCTCTAAATAAATCTTTTCCTACATGAATACTTTTAAAATCATACATGAATTGATTAACGAACTCTACAATTCCAATTTCAGCTAAATCACCATGTGTCTTGTTTCCAATTAGTCTCATTGTGAATATATTGGATAAAGTATTTACAACTAAATGTTGATTCTTTTCAGCATGAAGTTTAAATCTTCTTTTAAAATCATTAAATCCATTATCGTTTAAATAAATTTCTTTAGCTTCCATAAGCGTACTTTTAGGTTCATAATTATCAAATGGGATTTCTGTATATTCCATAATACTAAATGTTATACTATATTAGATTTCTATTTTTTTTATAAAATGTTTTTTATTAACGAATAAAGCTTGCTGTCAGTGCTCTTACAGCTTCATCGGTAGCCACATAGTCGTCGTAAGTAGGTTTTGCTACAAAATGTGCTTTGGCCATAACCTCTTCAATTATGTCGCTCATTTGCAGAAAACCGATTTTATCTTTCAAAAATTCAGCCACCACTATTTCGTTGGCTGCATTCAGGATACAGGGCATATTACCACCTTTTTCCATGGCATAATATGCAAAAGCCAGATTTCGGAAACGTTCGGTGTCGGGCTGTTCGAAAGTAAACTGTGTGCAGATATTAAAATCAAGACGCGGAAAGTTTGTTTTCAATCTGTCAGGATACGTAAATGCATATTGAATGGGCAATTTCATGTCGGGCAATCCGAGTTGGGCTTTGATGGAGCCATCGGCAAACTGAACCATTGAATGAATAATGGATTGTGGATGCACCACCACATCAATTTGCTCTGGAGCAACTCCGAAAAGCCATTTGGCTTCGATAATCTCGAAACCTTTGTTCATCATACTGGCCGAGTCGATGGTGATTTTTGCGCCCATGTCCCAGTTTGGATGTTTCAAAGCCTGTGCGCTGGTTACGTGTTGCAGTTCGGCAAGATTTTTATTGCGAAATGGGCCGCCCGAAGCAGTAAGAATGAGTTTCTCAATCGGATTGTTTCCTTCGCCCGTAAGGCACTGGAAAATAGCAGAATGCTCTGAGTCAACAGGCAAAATGGCCGATTTGTGTTTTTCAACGAGGTCGCAAATAAGTTCGCCAGCTACCACGAGTGTTTCTTTGTTGGCAAGCGCAATTTTTTTTCCGGCTTCGATGGCTTTTATGGTTGGTTTTAATCCCGAATAGCCTACCATAGCCGTAAGTACCATGTCGATAGGTTGCATTTCGGCTACCTGAGCAATGGCTTCGTTTCCTGCAAATACTTTGATAGGAAGGTCGGCCAGCGATTCTTTTAGTTTACTGTAGTGCGTTTCGTTGGCAATAGCTACCACTTCGGGGTGAAATTTGCGTGCCTGTTCGATAAGCAAATCCACCTGATTGTTGGCTGTGATGGCGTAAACCTCAAAAAGTCCGCTGTTTTCTTCGATGACTTCCAGCGCCTGCTTGCCTATCGAGCCTGTAGAACCAAGTATTGCTATTTGTTTTTTGTTTTCAACCATAAATTTAATGTGCCATTTTGCTAATGTGCCATTTTGCTAATGTGCTGATTTGCCAATTTATTAATGAGTAATTTTGATTAAAAGATGATTACATCTTCCGGATTTACAGGTTTTCCCTGTTTCCATAGTTCAAAATAAAATTGTGTCCCGGTTTTGTTTTCGCCACCTTCGCCTGTAATCGCAATTCCTTCACCGGCTTTTACATTGTCGCCCGGCTTTTTAAGCAGTCGGGTGTTGTTTTTATAAATTGATAAATAGTTGTTTTCGTGCTGTATTTGAATAACCCAGCCGTATTCGAAAG
>JAVEXN010000012.1:0-105414 GCA_034004015.1 Paludibacter sp. | reverse complement strand
TTCATTATTTGTCTTTCGAGTACTTGTGCAGTATTAACGGAAAGGTTCATAAAGTAGAAAAATTACCAGACAAAAGTCTATTTGACCAAGATGAATTCTGCGTTCAAGCAGAATTATTTTCGTAACTTATTAAAATGCAAACAGTTGTGTTTCCTAAATAATCTTTTATAAAAACTTTCGTACGGCAGTGACAGTTTGCAAATGCACAGGCACATCGAATTCTTTCACCAGCACTTCGTTGATATCGGTGCCACGAGTGAGTATTTCGCCGATCTTTTCATCGTTGACAAACACTTCGGTATCGCGGGGCCATTCGGTATCGGTATGTGCAATGCGTATGCGATTGGCAGTACGGTTGGCATTCCGGAATTTATACGAAAACCATCCGCTGGCTTCGCGGTAATGGCGATCGGCGACATAACCAATACCCGAACGATGCGACGCAATAAAGTGATCGGACTCGGGCTGCTGCTCGCCGCAAATCACTTTGTCGATAGTGGCTGCTTCGAGTTTTATCTTCTCTGCTTCGGACAAGCGGTTCTGTTCGCTGATCGCTTTCACTTCGGAAGGAGTAGCCTGTGGCCAGTACATTATGTAGCGGGCATCGTGCAAACGGAAAAACGGAATAAGTTCCATACCGCTACTGTACTTCTCACCATAAAGGGCATTGACTTTAAAGGTCAGCGACTTGCCTTTCACTTTGGTGAGCAGCCCTGGCAAAGCATCTTTTTCGCTTACCAGCACAGGCATTTCGTTTATCGGTAACACTTTTCCTTTGGCAATATGTCCGCCACGACTGTCATCCGCTTTTAATCCATCCAAATGCTCAGTGCTCACTTTGGCTGCCAGCACCAGAGGACCGTACAGGAAAGAATAGTAGTTTTTTCCGTCGGGCAATTGCTCTACCGATACCGACATAGGCAGACTTACTTCTATCTTGTCGCCATTGCGCCATTTACGGTGAAGCGCCACATATCCATTGACAGAAACAGTATTTTTATGTAAACGACCATTGATTTTGATTTGCAGTTTACCCTTTTCAACCCATTCAGGATAACGGATATTGAGGGTAAAAGAATGCCGCTTTTTTGTTTTAATGGTCAGCACGGTGCTTGCATTATCGGGGAAAGATGTTTGCTGCACAAGCTGAAGCTTCTTTTCCTCCCAGTTCAGCGTAGAGGCAATAAAGAGGTTGACAAAAAGGTCATTATCCTTTCGGGCATAAATAAGTTCACCATATTTGGCGTGATTCTCGATACCCGAGCCCACACAACACCACATGCTGGTATGCGGCTGCGAATACACACGGTAATGTCCGGGACGTATCTGCGTGAAATACACTAATCCGCCATGTTCGGGATGTTGCGACGAAAGAATATGATTGTATAGTCCGCGTTCGTAAAAATTCAGATACCTGCTTTGCGCTGTGCTACCGTAAAACATTTTGCTCAGACGCAGCATATTGTAGGTATTGCAGGTTTCAGGCCCTTCGGTACCGTGCAGCATTCGCGAAAAGTCGCCGGTTGGGTGAAAATGCTCAAAAGCGCTGTTGCCACCAAAACTCACCGAACGTTCGCTGACTACCTTTTCCCAAAAGAAACGGGCGGCCTCAGTCCAGTCAGGCAAACCTTCCACTTCGGCTATACGTTTGAAACCAATCACTTTTGGAATCTGCGTATTGGCATGCAGCCCTGTCAGCTTGTCTTCGTTTTTCAATAATGGCTGTAAGATAAACTGATGTGAGAACTGATGCGCCAAACGAAGGTATTTTTCGTTTCCGGTAATGGCAGCCACATCGGCAAACACTTCGTTAAGTCCGCCATGTTCGCTGCGTAGCATATCCTGAATCTGGTCGTCGGTAAGGTTTTGCACCAACTTCACAAACCAGTCGGACATGGCAATCAGCATTTCGCGGGCATCGGTATTTCCGGTATGCAAATATGCATCGCGCAGTCCGGCATAGGTTTTATGAATATTGTAAAGCGGCACCCATTTTTTATTCAAATCGAACGAGCCGGCCTGAATCTTTCCCTGTGCAATATCGTTCCACATAACCACACCACCGGGCACACCACCAAGATAGCCGGTACCAAGTTGCTGCTGACAACGTTTCAGCTCCGCAAGCACATACAAAAAACGCTTTTCTATTTCTTTATCGCCCGTGGAAGCCCACATCAAGGCCAAAGCGGAGAGATAATGTCCGCCAATATGACCATCGAGACCTGTATTTTCCCAGTTCGTATAGCTCTGAGCTTTGGGCGTCAGACCCGCTTCACGCAGATAAGGCGCCAATAAACGATCGGCATCGAGCGTCAGCAAATACTGCCTGTCGAGCTCCTGTGCATGCTGAAAAACACCCGGCAAAAGCCGCACTTCGCTCAATGGGAAAAAAGTCAGCTTTTCTTCGGCACGAAGCGGAGAAGAAAGGAGGAAAAGAAGGAAAAGAAGAGAAACCCTACCCCCCAGACTCCTAACCCCTCCCGATAAAAGAATCGGGATAAATTGCGGGGGACAAGAGCAGGCTTTACTAAATAAAAAACGTTTATTGTTCATGATTTAAAATTGCATCTTCGAAGTCTAAAGAGATTTGAAAATTTGAAGATCCCGTAAAACGGGACAAGTTTTGAGATTTGAAGATTTCGCACTTCGGAAGTGACTCTAATTTAATCCCCCCCCGTCTCGTGGGATTTGTAATCCCACGATGATTATCAACGGATTTAAAATCCGTAAATATAATAGCTTCGGATTACAAATCCTCGCGTCCGGTGTCGCTTCTTCCTGTCTTCACAAACTGCTTTAATGCCCATTAAATGTTCGTCCCCTCCCTTATGGGGAGGGTTAGAGAGTGGTTTTACTTCAGTTCTATCGTTACCAGCGATTTAGCAGGCAGTTTCACTGTCAGTGTGCCGTTTTTGAATTTGGCATTTTTAAAGTTTTCGAGCTGCACTTCGTATGGATTATCGAAAGTATTGTGGCTATCAACCACTTTGCCGGTAATGATTTGTCCGTCGGTCATTTTGCTTACTTTGGCACCACGAACGTCACAGCTAACTTCAATATCGTTTTTCGGATCGATATTCACCAATGAGATATGTACAGCACCGTTTTTATCTACCGAAGCAGTTGAAGTGATGTTAGGCAGTTTACGACGACCAAAACCATATTCGCCTGTGTTCACTTCCATAGGCAGCAAGGTAGCATCCTGATGCACTTTGTACATGTCGAACACATAATAAGTGGGCGTGAGAATCATTTTTTCCTTGTCGGTGAGTATAATGGCCTGCAACACATTCACCATCTGTGCAATATTGGCAATTTTCACACGGTCGGCATGTTTGTGGAAGATATTCAGAATACTTCCGGCGAGAATGGCATCGCGAAGTGTATTTTGCTGATACAGAAAGCCGGGATTGGTTCCCTTTTCCACATTGTACCATGCTCCCCATTCGTCCACTACCAACGAAATGCGTTTTTGCGGATCGTACTGATCCATAATGCCTGTGTGACGGGTAATCAGTTCGTCCATGTGGTTACCGTTGAGCAATACTTTGAAATACTGTTCCTCGTTGAAACCTGTGGCATCGCCCTTGCTGGTCCAACCATCAGTAAAAGTGTAGTTGTGCAGCGAAATGCCCTGCATCATGTGGTGAGGTATGTTTTTCATGCACACTTCTGTCCAGCGGTAATCGTCGACATTGGCACCTCCGGCAATTTTATACACCTGATTCTGACCATAGTTGCGCACGTAAGTAGCATAACGACGGTAATTTTCGGCATAACCTTCGGGCGTCATATTGCCACCGCAGCCCCAGTTTTCGTTACCTACACCAAAAAGACGTACTTTCCATGGTTTCTCTCTGCCATTTTGCTTACGCAGGTTGGCCATAGGACTTTCGCCGTCGAAAGTCATATATTCTATCCATTTCGACATTTCCTCTACCGAGCCACTACCCAGGTTTCCACAAATATAAGGTTCTGTACCCAGCAATTCGCAGAGATTCAGGAATTCGTGTGTTCCAAAGGAGTTATCCTCCACCACACCGCCCCAGTGTGTATTGATCATTTTAGCACGCTTTTCACGGGGTCCGATACCATCCATCCAGTGATATTCGTCGGCAAAGCAACCTCCCGGCCAGCGCAGATTGGGGATATTGATTTTTTTGAGAGCAGCGACCACATCATTGCGATAGCCATTGGTATTGGGAATGGTTGAGTTTTCGCCCACCCAGATACCTTCGTAAATGCACCGGCCCAAATGCTCGGCAAAATGTCCGTAGATATGTTTGTCGATAATTACTTTGCCCTGATCGGCATTGACAATGGCTGTGGCTTTTTGCTGGGCAAACAGTCCGCCCGACAGAAGCAGACCTGAAAACAGCATGGCTTTAAAAAAATTGTTTCTCATGGATTTTGTATTTTGATTGGTTTATATAAATCGATAAATCGTCCTGACATTTTATAGACAATATAATTTCGCTCCTAACGGAGCTCTGAAAATGCTCTTCAATCAACATTTCTACCATAATGTCGCTTCTCCGAAGCTAAGAAATTGCTCCGTTAGGAGTATAATTATGGTAGTTATTTTAAGTCCTTTGTGCAAAAACAGCTCCGTAGGAGCGACATTATAAAAAGTCAAGATAAGTTCCTGTTATTAACCGCAGAGAACGCTAAGCATGCTTTTATTTTCTCTGCGTCCTTTGCGGTTATATTTTTTACTGCACTCCCTTCGTGGTCATTTCTATTTTACGGATAGTACCATCGGCATTGTAATACATTTTGTCGATGCACACTGAACGACTGTAGCTGCCTCCATCGGTATTGATACCGCCATTGTGGTAAAGAAAATACCACTGACCCTTAAAATCCACAATTCCCTGATGATTGGTATTGCTGTTTCCGGCAATTTCATTCAGAATACCTTTGTATTCCCACGGTCCCTGAATATTATCGGCCATAGCGTAAGCTATTTTCTCCGGAAATTCGGTCGCATAAGTCAGGTAATACTTGCCATTGTACTTGTGTACCCAGGGCGCTTCGGTAAAGCTGAAACCGGGAAAATCGATTTTACGTATTTCGCCATCAATCTCTATCATATTGTCTTTCAGCTTTGCGTAGTAGCACTCGCGGTTTCCCCAGAAAATCCAGGGTGTACCATCGTCGTCGGTAAAAATGGCGGGATCGATACAAGCCCATGAGTGCGACGAATCGTAGCAATCCTTGTTGGTGAGCAGCGGTTTCCCGAGCGCATCCTTATAAGGTCCCTGCGGACGGTCGGCCACAGCCACACCAATGCCTGTCCAATTGGTACTTATATACCAGTAATACTTTCCGTTTCGCTCAGCCACATGTCCGGCAAAAGCATCGCCACTTGTAGCCCATGTAAAGTCGGTGATTTTAAGTGG
Source organism: Paludibacter sp. (assembly GCA_034004015.1). Classification (GTDB taxonomy): domain Bacteria; phylum Bacteroidota; class Bacteroidia; order Bacteroidales; family Paludibacteraceae; genus Paludibacter. The sequence continues at coordinate 100,012 of JAVEXN010000012.1, read as the reverse complement.
TACAGGATGCTCGGTGAAAGTTTTCATATCGGTTGTGGAAAAGGCCAACCAGTCTTTCATTTTATAATTCCGCTGATTGCCCGCAAAATCGTGTCCGATAAACATCCAAAGTGTATCACCTTTCACAATGGCAGCAGGGTCGGCAGTGAATTTATGTGTAATAATGGGATTACCCTTTGCTTCGAAACGATGCAGGTCGGCATCGCTTGTGGGTTGCAAAAGCGTTTCGGGCACACCACCCCAACGAGCCTGCAGACGACGGGCTTCGTCGCGCGTAATGCTGATCACGCTTCCATGACGTGGAGCAAAGTTTTTAGTGAACGATTCGGGCTCAGCCGAGAACTTCTTCAAGTCGGTGGAGCGCTGAAATTCAAAGCGTTTGTCGCGATACAAATCGTACATCAGGAAATATTCGTCGGAATTATTGAGTTTAAATACACTCGAACCTTCTACCGATACTCCTTTTGCCGCATACGCATCCAGATATTCAAATTCCTCCTTCCACGGCCCCTGAAGCGATTTGCCCACAGCCTTGAGAATACCATTTTTGATTTCTTTTCCATTGGCATCCTTTGTATTTCCCTTGAAGAAGAAATGATAAAGTCCATCCTTATAAATAATATCGCCATCGATTGCGCCGTATTTTGCACGGAACATCAGTTTGGGTTCTTTTTCGAAAGCGCTGAAATCCTTATTGGCATAAGCGCAATAGAAGTCGAGTTTTTCATCGTTGTGGAAACGTACAGTGAAGTAAACGAGGTATTTCTTCGCCTTCGGATCGAAAATAGTTTGCGGCGCCCACACCCATTTTACATTTTTGAACTTTTTGGGGTAAAGTTTTTCGAGATCGATAATGCTGTGTTTCCAGTCGAGCAGATTATCCGATTTCAGCATCACAATGCCCGGGTTATTGTCCCAGCCATTGCGGTGTGTAAACATATCGGTAGCCACCATATAAAAGCTTTTACCATCCTCGCCACGCAGAATATGCGGATCGCGTACGCCACCTGTCTGCGAAATCAATTCCGAACGGAGTACGGGCTGATTCTGATTGAGTGCAAACCAGTTTACAGCATTTTCGCTCACTGCAAAGCGTATTTGTTCCTGTTCGCGGGCTTTTCCCGTTCCTTCGAAATATGCAAACAAATAACCGTCGAACTTTTCGGTATTTTTACTATTCTGTGCCGGCACATAACTGATAGCACTTAATAAAAGTGCCGCAATAAGCACAAACTGCTTTATGCTGTTCCTGAATTGAAAGATTGAATTAGATTTTGTGTTCATTGGAGCTTATATAAGTTAGATATTTATCGAATAATATTTTTTAACCGCAAAGGACGCAAAGTTATTAAGACGCAAATGGAACAATCCGGGAATCGGATGAAAAACTTCTAAGTTTTTCTCTCAGCCTTCTTTGCGATAATTGATTATATGACAATTGGCATATCAGAGCTTTGCGGTTATTTATAATTTTAAAACAGTACTGACCGATAAAAAATAGTTTGAATTAGTTTTTTAGCTTATTAGATTCCTCACAACTTTCCGAATGACCGCCAATCTGTAAGTTAGTTTTTTTGGCGGCGGTAGGTTGGCGGCCAACCCGCCAACCTACCTCCTCCAAACCACAATCAATACAAAGCATTGTCATTCAGAGCGTAGCGAAGAATCTCAGATGTTTAGTCGGTCAGTAGTGATTTTAAAAGAAATACACTACATGTATAATGGATTTTATCTTTTATTACTCTGAAAACAGCACCTCAACCACTGCCGGACAGTCAACGGAACGACCTGACACTGTGTCGGATTTATCACAAAAATAGTATTTAATTTGATAATCTGAGAGGACATATTTTTCTTAAAGGAGGATAAAACAGGTATATAGGTCACACAGAGAGGTCAAAACGCAAAAAACCGACATAAAAAAGTACTATATTCTATGATTTTTTTATACATTCGCAGACGTAAATCAACCACACACTGCATGACTTACTCATCGCAACATAAAGGCAACAGACTACACAAATCGGGCAAAGGTTTGTACGAGTGCTGGATGAATTAAACCTCTCCCCTTACCCTCTCGAAGGGAGAGGGAGACTGAAAGAATTTAGCGATTTGCTAAATTCGAAAATCTTATTTCAGTAACTTATACATTTAATTGATCAATCAATTTTTTTTGCTGAAATTATCATATTGGCACATCATCACATTATCACATCAACACAACATCTTGGGTATCATCTTCGACATAAAACGTTTTGCGGTTCACGACGGACCGGGCATACGAACCACAGTATTTCTGAAAGGTTGTCCGCTGCGTTGTGCGTGGTGTCATAATCCCGAAAGCATTAGCGCTGCCATTTGCGAAGTGCCCAAAACGGTGCGCATTGGCGATAAAACATTCAGAGAAAACGAAACGGTAGGGAATGAAATGTCGGTCGAAGCTCTAATGCACGAACTGAAGAAAGAAAAAATTTTCATGGATGAATCGGGCGGTGGAGTGACATTCTCAGGTGGTGAGCCTTTGATGCAGCCGGAGTTTCTGAACAAAGCCCTGAAAGCCTGTAAAAATGCCGGAATGCATACTGCAGTGGATACTTCGGGATATGCAAGGTGGGAGATTCTGGAAAAGACAGCAGGGCTGACGGATTTATTTTTGTATGATATAAAAATAATGAACGATAAGAAACATCAGGAATTTACTGGCGTATCCAACAAACTTATTCTCGAAAATCTGAGAAAATTATCGGCAATGGGCAAACATATTCAGGTGCGAATTCCCTGTGTTCCCAATATCACGCTTACAGATGAAAACATTGCGCAAACAATTGATTTTCTGAAAACCCTGGCATACAAACCGACAGAAATCAATCTGCTTCCGTATCATAATACTGCAGCGCACAAATACGAACGGTTTGGCATAAAAAATCAGTTCGAAGGCACAAAACCGGTATTGAAACAGGAACTTGAAGAGCTAAGAATGCAGTTTGAAGAAGCTGGATTTAAAACAAGAATTGGAGGATAACTGCCCCCTAACCCCCTAAAGGGGGGGATAAGCGCGCGCGTAATAGAGCTTTTTAAATAAATGAAATTATGGAAACAGAATCAACAAAATCACATCAAAAAACTAATTCAAATGCACGAACCCAAACTCCCCCTTTAGGGGGTCGGGGGGCATCTTTAAGAATTCAACAACTACGCGAACAAAGCCTCAGTGCCGTTAACCGTATTTCGGCCGAAAGAGCTTTGCTTATGACCGAATTTTATAAGAATCATGTAGCTTTCGGCGACAGCATTCCGGTGCAACGCGCCAAATCGCTCGAATATATCCTATCCAACAAATTTATTTGTATCAACGACATGGAACTGATTGTGGGCGAACGCGGTCCGGCTCCTAAAGCCACACCTACTTACCCGGAAATCACTGTACACTCGGTGCAGGATCTGGAAATTCTCGACACCCGCGACAAAGTATGGTTTCGCGTGGACGAGGAAACGAAAAAAGCTTTTGCCGACACCATTATTCCGTTCTGGACAGGCCGCTCGAACCGCGACCGCATGATGGAGGCCATGACCGAAGAGTGGAAAGACGCTTATGCAGCAGGTATTTTCACAGAATTTATGGAGCAACGTGCGCCGGGACATACGGTGGCAGGCTATAAAATTTTCCAAAAAGGAATGCTCGACATTATGCAGGATGTTGAGCAGAGCATGGCGCAACTCGACTTTGTGAACGACCCGCAGGCTTACGACAAAAAAGAAGAGCTGAAAGCCATGAAAATTGCAGCCAATGCACTGATTATCTTTGCCAATCGTCACGCTGAAAAATTAGAAGAACTCGCAAATTCGGAAACTGATGCTGTCCGAAAAGCAGAACTTATAAAAATGGCTCAGGTTTGTCGCCGTGTGCCTGCACATGCACCACAAACCTTTCATGAAGTGCTTCAGCATTACTGGTTTGTGCATTTGGGCGTGGTGACCGAACTGAACCCCTGGGATTCGTTTAATCCCGGCCGCCTCGATCAGCATTTGAACCCGTTTTACCAAAAGGAAATTGCCGAAGGAAAGCTGACAAAAGCAGATGCAGTAGAATTACTTGAATCGTTCTGGGTGAAATTCAACAACCACCCTTCGCCCCCAAAAATCGGCGTGACAGCTCAGGAAAGCAGCACATACACCGACTTTTGTCTGATTAATCTGGGCGGTGTAAAGCCCGATGGAACGGATGCAGTCAACGAAATGTCGTACATTTTATTAGATGTGATTGAGGAAATGCGACTGCTGCAACCAAGTTCCATGGTGCAACTCAGCAAACTGAACCCCAACAGTTTTATCGACCGTGCAGTGAAAATTACCAAAACAGGCTTCGGACAGCCTTCTATTTTCAATACCGACGCCATTATTCAGGAACTGCTCAATCAGGGAAAAGATATAGTAGATGCCCGCAATGGCGGTGCTTCGGGTTGCGTAGAAACAGGCGCTTTCGGCACCGAAAGTTATATCCTTTGCGGCTATTTCAATATGCCCAAAATTCTGGAACTTACCCTGCACAATGGTTTCGACACGCGCACACAGAAACAAATCGGTCTGAAAACAGGCGAAGCCGCTGATTTCAAAACCTTCGAACAGCTTTTAAACGCTTTTAAAGCACAGGTTGAACACTTTATCCGCATTAAAATAATTGGGAATAACACCATCGAAAAGATTTTCATGACGCATATTCCTACGCCTTTCCTTTCGCTGATTATCGACGATTGTGTAGCACGTGGCATGGATTATATTCAGGGCGGATCGCGTTACAACAGCAATTATATCCAGGGCGTGGGAATGGGCACAATGACCGATGCGCTGACGGCACTCCGCAAACATGTATTCGAAGATAAAAATATCAATCTGCCTGATTTTGTAAAAGCGCTCGAAGCCAACTTCGATGGACACGACGAATTGCTCTATAAACTGCTTTACAAGACACCAAAATACGGAAACGATGACGAATATGCCGATGAGCAATTGGTGAAAGTATTTGATATTTATTACGATGCAGTAAAAGGACATCGCAGTCCGCGCGGTGCTGAATATCGTATCAACCTGCTTCCCACCACCTGTCATGTGTATTTCGGCAGTGTCATGCATGCCAGTCCTGATGGACGGAAAGCGGGCCTGCCTGTTTCCGAAGGCATTTCGCCGGTGCAGGGCGCCGACAAAAACGGCCCGACATCGGTAGTAAAGTCAGCAGCCAAAATCGACCATTTACATACAGGTGGAACCTTGCTGAATCAGAAATTCAGCCCGAACTTTTTCGAGGATGACACGGCCATTCGCAAAGTTTCAGCATTAGTTCGCAGCTATTTCCGGATGAATGGTCATCACATTCAATTTAATGTGGTAGATGCCGAAACGCTTCGCGATGCTCAAAAGCATCCCGAAAAATACCGCAACCTGATTGTGCGAGTAGCGGGTTACAGCGATTATTTCAACGATCTGGGGCTCGATTTGCAGAACGAAATTATCGAACGTACTGAGCACGATGAATTATAAGCAATCTACAATCCATTAATGAAATTAGGTCATAAATGTTATAATACAACATTTATGACCTATTTTTTTTCACACATTCATATCACATCAAGCAACAAAATACTATATACAAATATCAGGTTTATAGAATATCCGGGGTTGGAACATATAATACATCTGATGTTTAAAACAATTGTAACCATCCAACAGAAATCTCTCACAACTTCTACTCAAACCATGGCTTTTGCATTGCATATTGTTATCAAATCTCTATCTTTGTGAACATTTGTAGATTAGCTGTTGTTTTTTCGTTACAAAAACATTCACAAACTATTAAGATGCTATAATGTTCAGAAGAATAATCATTGGAATTTTCATATTCATAATTCTCTTACCACTTATCATGTATTTGGCATGGGTGTTTATGCCTAAAACCAAACTCAATGTACTCATACTCGACAAAACAGTTCTTACGACTAAAATACAGGAACATATATCATTATCGTGGGTACTGAGTCACGAAAAATATGTACACTCCGATAGTGGCGTTTACAAACCTAAACTGCATTACAAAGGTTTCTTCCCTGATGACAAAGGCAATTACAGCATCAACGATTATAATGATTACAGCCGGGATGAGCTACTTAAATTAGCCTCAAACAACGACATGCTATATTATACCGACCTTTACGGTATTTACTCCAACGAATGGATTGCCACATATTACCCCGAGCGCGTCGAAGATCCACGGTTTATATCGGAACGCTCAAAACTTTACTATGGAGGATTATCAAAAAAAGAATTAGAGCTTCTTAGTATTTTCAAACAACAAAAAAAATTGATTATCAACGAGTTCAACATCATTGCACACCCTACTGCGCATCATATCCGACGTACTTACGAAGAGGAATTTGGCATACGCTGGAGTGGGTGGGTAGGTCGTTACTTCGACAGTTTGGACACGCTTACCAATATGGATATTCCTCGCTGGCTAATAAATAATTATTTAGACCAGCACAACGGAAAATGGCCATTTACAAAATCGGGAATTGCCTTTGTTCGCGAGGATGACAAAGTGGAAATTCTGGAAAACAAAACACACTTAGACATTGAAGTGCCCATAATTTATACCGACAAAGCAATCGCAAAAAGATTCAATGTTCGTAAAAAAATGAAATATCCTTTTTGGTTCGATATTATTTCGGTTACCGACACTACTAATAAAGTGCTTTCCGAATATAAAATCGGCGCTAACCTTGTAGGCGATACCCTGCTCCGACACTGGAACATACCAAACAAATTTCCTGCAATGGTGGCTAATCAAAACGGTTTGTACTATTATTTGGCAGGTGATTTTTGTGATAACCCCATTGGATTAGGCAGTGCAAAATTCAGAGGCATTCATTGGTTTACATTTATTACTGCCACTAACGAAAAAGCCGAACGTGTATCGTTTTTTTGGCATTATTACCGACCATTCCTTATGAAAGTGCTCGACGATTACTCTGAGAAATTAAATAACGATAAGAATTGAAGAAAAATTACCGGAGAATCAGAGAATTAAGCAACAAGAAAAATGTCAAAAAAAAAAATGTCATATATAAGCCACACTCAAAAACATCTTGTTATCAATTAACGTTTAAGTAATAGGAACAAAATAATGTCGCATTTTAAATTTATTACAATAAAGACATTTAAACCTTTTGAGGCTCTTTTGAACGTATTTACAAACTAAAAATTAATGCATACAAAAATACTGATAGTTACAAATGATAATGTATTGTATTTGCTGCTCAAGACATTTATCGAGTCGTCGGGCAACCTTGTTATGTGCGAAAAAATATCTGACCACCAACAACTTGGCAAAGAAGATACTGACACCAGCTTAAAACTAATTATTGTGGATGGAAAAATGGTCGATGTTTCTTCAATCGAACTTATTTACCGAATGCGCTATGAGTATATGATACTTTGCAATATTTGGTTCTTAACCGAAATTCAGTCAGAAGTTTACTTAAATAAAGCACTCGAAGTGGGTGCCAATCGAATAATAAATAAACCTATCGACCCTCAGGAGTTTTCGAAAGAGGTGATAAATTACATTCAATAATTCAGTGACAACTTTAATATGAATAAGAACGCATGAAACGAACATGGCAAAATTTAATCTATTTTGACCCACAGGGGCATGATTAAATTTTGTTTTGTGAGTTCCATCTGACAAATAAAAATCAAATTATAAACAGATGAAATTCAAAATAATAACTACAATTATCTTCATTAACTTATATGCCGGCATTGCTTATGCACAGCAAAACGTCGATTCGGTTTTTGCAATCGCTATCGAAAAATCGCGTGCCGATAAGTTTGACGAAGCCATTCAGGAAGCTCAAAAAGCATTGAAAATGGACAGCTTACGTGGCGACATTATGGTATTTGCAGCCAATGTTTATTCATGGAAACAGCATAACGATTCGGCAATGATATATCTTGACAATGCACGTAAACTAAATTATTTAAACGATGAATTTTACGAAAGCTCGCTGAATGTACTTTTGCGCGCTCAGAAAAACGACAGCCTGCTTGTTTTGTGCGACGAAGCTGAGAAAAACGGGTACAAAAACTCAAAAGATTTAGTAAAAAAACGTGCCATTGTATATGACAATACTATGGAGTACTACAAAATATACAAACTATTCAAAGACAGCACCGCAAAATCAATGCTCGACGATGTGCAACTTGCCGACATCTACGAAAGAGCAAAAAAAGAACTGACTGAACAGATTGTAGCTGCCGATTATTCAATCGATATATTTAGTACAGGTGAACTACAACATTATGCCGGCGTCTCATACACAAACAAATTCAACAATTTAAGCACCACAATAGGATTTAACTATGCCAACCGCTTTGGGTTAAATGACCTGCAATTCGATTATACAGGATATAAAAAACTCCGCTCAAAAAATTATTGGTATATGAATTATGCATATGCTTTTAATGGAAATTTGTTTGCCAAACACCGCATAGGCCTCGAGTACTTTTTCAAAACGAAAAACGAAACAGAAACTTCTCTGGGTGCACGTTATTTGTTTTATCCATTAGCTATCGATAAAGATATATGGATTGCTACCGGAAGCATTGGATTTTACATAAAAAACAGCTGGTTGTCAGTTCGACCGCATTTTGTTATTCGCGAAGATCAAACATCGCTCTCATTCTCTGCAAAATACCGAATCTACAAAGAAAACATTCTCGAATACACAAGCTTCGAATTAGGATTTGGAAATTCGCCCGACGACATTTACACCTCCACATCAGGCTCGTTCAATCAGCTTATGTCCTATCGGTTCAGAGCTGAAAAAAGTAAAGTTATAAACAAAAAATCGCAACTTGTACTTGCAGCTGCCATTATGCAGGAACAATACACAATAGGAACGGATATCTCTTCGCGCTTCAGATTCATATTTGATGTAGGATATCGTTTCAGATTTTAAGTCGAAAAATGAGACTATTTAAAATATACATACGTTTTTTTCTCAGGCGGATAATGCTTTTACTTTATCTGCTATTCTTTGTAGCGCTCTATTTTATTCTTGACTTAGAGCATTTTAATGTTTTTTGGGGAAAAATTGCAAATCCATTCTACGATTTTTTTTCAGCCCAAAGCCGTTTCTTTTACGTGATTATCATTATTATCATTTTTGCTTTCACAACTACCATTGTCGAAATAATTTTAGCCATTGTATTTTCAAAACTTCAGGACAAAAGGATAAAACGAACATCAAGAATTGATTCCGATATCAATAGCCGCATTTTTCAGCATTTATATGACACTAATGATATCAATGCCGATATTTATTACATCCAGGAACACAAAAGATTATATACATCCGATTATCCACAATTAATATTTATCAACAGGCTCCGACGGATTTCACTACTTACTAAAGGGAATGTCAATGCCCGCTGCATTCGCCTGTTTCATTTATTAAATTCAGAAGATTTAATCCGGACATATTTAAAGTCGCCAAATCTGAGACACAAACTACTCGCCATCAGAGTTATAGGCGACTTCAGGTTGAAAGTATTTTTACCTGAACTTAAAAAATTAATCCGTCACAAAAAAGCGATTATAGCTTCGGAAGCAATGTACGCCTATGTAAAAACCGAAACTAACACCGATTTCCTTTTTTTAATGGAACGTAACAAAACCATCAGTAAACTCGACATGTTCAATTTTTACCAAATAGCTAAAAATTACAAACAGATAAACTACAAAGCACTTATCACAAGCTCATTACCGTCGATTTCGGCATTAGGGTTACACTTTGCAGCCATGCATAATGTCACTTCGGTAAAAGCTGAGATTTTCAAACGTATCAATCACATCGACCCGCTTGTAAGTCACGAAGCACAATCAGCGTATCTTGAAATGATTGAAGATTACGATGCTGCTATTCTACTCAACCTATTCGATGCATTTGATCACGAAAACCAGTTGAAAATTTTGAATTTACTCGGCGATTACCTCGACAATCCTCTTGTTCTTTCAATGTTTTCGAATATTATTGAACAGTTCGGATATGAACTAAAAACGGCAGCAATGCAAATATTAATGCAACACAACATTTCAGCCACATTGAAATTCCGGAATCACTCAAACCCAATGATTCAAAAAGCATACAATGAACTAACTGATTTTTAAAACAAAAGATTTACGCTTATATGTACAATATCACGCTAATTGACATATTTAATATATTGTTTTTTGTGTATGGCTCAATCATTATTTTGCTATACATAATCACAGCTATACTTGCAGTGAGTGAGCTAAACAAGTATTTAAGTCGAAACCGGCGTTTCGATTTCAATGCGTTACTCTACTTTGAATCGCTGCCGGGCATAACCATCGTTGCACCTGCCTACAACGAAGAAAGAACCATTATTCAAAACATCAGCGGATTACTAAACCTCAAATACTCCGATTTTGAAATCATTGTTGTAAACGACGGAAGCAAAGATAACAGCCTTGAAAAAGTAATTGAGTTTTTCGATTTGGTAAAAACCAATGTGTATTACGACATGAAAATACCAACTGCTGAGGTACGTTGCATTTACAAATCGCGCAACAAAGCATTCAATCACTTAACCATTGTAGATAAAGTAAATGGCGGAAAATCGGACGCACTAAACACCGGCCTGAATTTGGCAAAAAAAGAACTTTTCTTAGCCTTAGACGTCGATTGTATTATTGAGTCGGACGCTTTATTGCGCATGGTAAAACCATTTCTCGAAGAGTCCGAACGCGAATGTATCGCTACCGGCAGTGTAATACGCGTGGCCAATTCGTGCGAAATCGTCAACGGACAAATTAAAAAAATCAATTACCCGAAAAACCTGTGGGCAAAATTTCAGGTACTTGAGTATTTCAGGGCATTTACCCTGGGCCGAATGGCATGGAAAGGCATTAACGGACTGTTGATTATCTCCGGCGCTTTTGGCATGTTTAACCGCAAACGGGCACTTGCAGTGGGTGGCTACGATACCAATACTGTGGGCGAAGACCTCGAAATTGTGGTGCGCATGCGCCGATATATGCACGATGTGGAAAAGAAAAAATACTGCGTATCGTTTATCCCCGACCCTATTTGCTGGACAGAAGTGCCTGAATCACTACGCATCCTTTCGCGACAACGAAAACGCTGGACGCGTGGCGCTATCGAAACTATACGTAAACATAAAAGTATATTCATGAACCCACAATATAAAGTAAGTGGCTTAGTGAGTTTCCCTAACTTAGTACTCTTCGAATGGTTAGCGCCTATTATTCAGCTCATTGGATTTGGATACGTAATATTTATGACTATCTTCGGACTCATAAATACTCAAACTTTTTTGATACTTTTGCTTTTTGTTATCTCGTTTGCGCTTATGTATTCGTTTTTTGGCGTATTTTACGAAGCATACACATACAACAAATACAAAGGTACCGGGTATTTGCTGAAAGCATTTGTTGTAGCCTTTTTCGAAACTCTAATGTATCAACCTCTAAATATGTATTTTGCAATTCTTGGAAATTACGATTCGTTTTTTCGCAAAAAAACAAAAAACAAATGGGGCGATATGACGCGTAAAGGATTTGACCAAAAAAAGAAAGATGTCTGATTTTTGGTATTCGAAAGTTCTATACAGATACTTTTGCTCTAAATTATGTGATTTAGTGATAAGTAAAGATAGTTTTGACATATTCATTCAAAAAGTAAAAATTTAATCAATTAGCTATTATGAACAAAAACGAAATGGATTTTTTACATTTTGGCATTAAAACCATTGATGTGCAACATCAAAAATTCTATACTTTACTGAACGAATTACGCTTGTATAATACAAATCGTGATGATAATCTGGCTATTATAAATATAATTGACGAACTGAAGGCCTATGCTGTTTATCATTTTGAATTAGAAAAACGCATTATGACCAAAAGCAGATTTCCACGCATTGAAGCTCATTTACAACAACATAATATATTTGTTCAGAAAGTTGATGAATTTAAACTCGCTTACAACTACCAAAGCGCTGCTTTAAGTGACCAAATGATTAACTTTCTCCAGAAATGGTTTATGGTACATATCCCTACATGGGATAAAGATTATGTTGATTTCATTAAGAATAAAAAAGAATTAAACTCAAATGATGAATAAATTATTGTTAATACTGTTATCTGTATTTATATATTTAAAACTCGATGCTCAAATACAAAATACGCTTCCGTTTTCGACGGACAGCAATTATCTTACCTTTTGGAATGGAACTGCTTACGAACCATTTTTTATAAAAGGAACAAACCTAGGTATTGCCCGACCCGGAACCTATCCCGGCGAAATGGCTGCTTCGCACGAAGATTATCAGCGTTGGTTCAAAGAAATTAAAGCAGCCGGATTTAACAGCATCCGCTTATACACTCTTCACTTTCCAAGCTTTTACGAAGAGCTACGCAACTACAACCTTGCAAACCCGCAAAAACCACTTTTCTTCTTTCAGGGCGTTTGGCTCAACGAGGAACTCGAAGGGTACGACCACGATTTGTACATGCTTGCCGATACTTTCAAAGTAGAAATAGCTGAAAATATCGATTGTGTGCACGGCAACAGAACTATCCCCGAACGTTTCGGAAAAGCATCGGGCATATACACTGCCGATGTCTCGCAGTGGCACCTCGGATTTCTTATCGGACGCGAAATTTACCCCGAAGAAGTACTCACTACGAATATTAAAAACACATCCATAAATTCATACAAAGGAAATATCTTTTCGATACAAAATGCTTCGCCTGCCGAAGTATGGATAACCGAAAAGCTAAACTATGTGGTTGACTACGAACGCACAAAATACAACACCGAACGACCTGTGAGCGCCTCTTCATGGCCTACTCTCGACCCAATTCACCACCCGCTCGAAACCGTGCGCATGGAAGATACTGCGCAAATTGACCTGTCGAAATTAGAATTAATCGATGCGCCGGCAGGAATTTTTATCAGCTACCATGCCTATTCGTATTATCCTGATTTTATCAGCAACGACCCTGTGTATAAATCCTATTCCGACGAATTCGGACAAAACAGCTACATTGGGTATCTTACTGATTTAAAGTCACATTACAAACAATTCCCACTTCTAATTGCTGAAGTGGGCGTACCTTCGAGCTGGGCTTCGGCACATTACACTTCAAACGGCATGAATCATGGCGGATTCGACGAAAAAGGGCAGGGTGACACCAATATGCGACTTTTGTCGAACATCAAAAATACAGGAATGGCCGGTGGTATTCAATTTGCATGGATCGACGAATGGTTTAAAAATACATGGCTTACCGACATTGTAGATTTTGGCGATAAAGTACTGTGGCACAACGTAACGGCTGCTGAGCAAAATTTCGGACTTAAAAAATTTACAGGTAAAAACGATTGGATTCAACTAAATGATTATGGCGACAAAGAAATAAAAAAACTGTCGGCAAAAGCAGGATTCGCATTCTTAGAACTGAAATTAGACCTGAAAAATAAATTCGACCTGCTCGGCGAATGCTGGATTGCTTTAGATACCTACAATCCTAATATAGGCGAATCGGTAATGCCAAATGGCGAAACTATAAGTGCACGCTCCGAATTTGCCTTACATATTACACAACACTCAGCCCGGCTTTATGTGATGCAAGCCTACGATTTATATGGATTGTGGCATGGCGAGCGCGTACCTACCCAGAGATACAAATCGATAGTATCGGATGGTGCACCCTGGAATATTGTGCGATGGAAAAACAATGCGGGATTTATGGATGTGCAGTATGTAGGCGAGCTAAAACTCAACAAATCAATACAGCCGCCATCGTCCATTGACGCTGTAACCATTTTCGAAGATAAAATCGAAATACGAATTCCCTGGTCGTATATCAATGTGGTTGACCCCTCAAAACCATGGGTTTTCGATGCTAACGACGACGAAGGTTTTTATACCGAACGAAAACTAACCGATGGTTTTATATTCGACATATTGTTCAAAAATGAGCAATACACTCACAACGAACGTTTTAAATGGAATCCATGGACAGCAGTCCCCATCGACCAGGTGGAAGAAACCACAAAAGCGTCGTATTGGGTAATGTACAATCAACTTTCGAAATACAATACCAAAGCCACAGCCCTACCCGACGAATACATCATGCCCGACACGCTTAGTACTGTATTAAATGTAAATGCCGAACTCGGGGTAATGAAAAACGACTACGACATGGATAGCAAAGTGCTTAGCGCCGTGCTAACTGATGCGCCCACCAACGGATTTGTCGATTTGCGAAGCGATGGTTCATTCCTGTACATCCCCCGAAAGGGATTTGAAGGTATCGATATTTTCAAATATGCAATATTCGACGAAAAAGATTTATCGACAAGCGCAACAGTAAAAATAAATGTAACGAAACAATCATCAACATACTACACAGGCAATTCGGGCTTATTCACACTTTATCCGAATCCCTCTTCGGGCTATTTTAGTATAAAGTCGGATTTAGATGTGGTTTCACTCAAAATATTAGATGCAAACGGAAGACTTCTAAAAGAAGAATATGTTAATTCGAAATTCAAAAAAATCGACATTTCAGACCTGCAAGCTGGTTTATACTTTGTAATCACAAATATCGGCGGAAGATTTTTCTCTGAAAAGTTAGTTATAAAATAAGCGGAAATAAATTCAAGTTCACTACTGACCGACTAAACATCTGAGATTCTTCTCCGCCGCGGCTGAGAGGAATCTAACGAGGAGAGAAAACTCATACAACTTATTATTAGTCGGTCAGAAATGTTTTAAATTGAATCATTGTTGTCCGGTAAAAAAAATATGAATGACTAAAATGAGATCTCTCTCTTCGTTAGATTCCTCACTATGTTCGGAATGACATACAATCATATAGTTATATATTTGGGAGGGGGTAGGTTGGCGGCGAAGCCGCCAACCTACCCCCTCCCAGCCAAATTTATTACAAAATATTGTCATTCAGAGCGAAGCGAAGAATCCAATGATTTTAACCGGACAACAATAAAATTGAATATCTTCAAGTAACTAATTCATTCACACGAACAATCTTTTAAAAAAAAACAATTAAAACTCAAATCAACTATAAAACATTCACAAATAAATATGTTTAAACCACAGACTTACATTCAGCGACGAAAAGTGCTGGCCGAAAAAACAGGCTCAGGACTTATTTTACTATTGGGTAACGACGAAAGTCCCATGAATTATGCCGATAATGGTTATCATTTCAGGCAGGACAGTACTTTTCTGTATTATTTTGGAATTGACTTTCCTGGTCTTGCCGCACTTATCAATGTGGAATCGGGACAGGAAATTATTTTTGGAAATGACTATACAATAGACGACATTGTGTGGATGGGTCCGCAACCTACCATTGCCGACCGCGCAGCAAAATGTGGTGTAGAAAAAGTGCTTCCTTACAGCGAATTGTACAAAATTGTACAGGCCGCTGCATTACGTGGCATGGAAATACACTTTTTGCCACCTTACAGAGCCGAACATAAGTTACAACTACAAACTTTATTGGGCTTGCAACCCCAACAGTTTGCTGCAAAATCGTCGGTAAAACTTATACGCGCAGTAGTCAGTCAACGCGAAATAAAAACAGCCGAGGAAATTGTCGAAATAGAACGCGCAGTGGATTTATCTGTCGATATGCATGTGGCTGCCATGCAAATGGCTCGCCCGGGACTTACTGAAGCACAAATTGCAGCCCGTGTGTATGAAATTGCACATGCGGCTAACTGCGAAATATCATTTCCCATTATCGCCACTATCAACGGCCAAACGCTTCACAACCATTATCATGGCAATGTGCTGAAAAGCGGAGATTTATTTTTGCTCGATGCCGGTGCCGAAGTGGAAAGTCACTACGCAGGCGACCTGTCGAGTACTTTTCCTGTGGATGCAAGTTTTACAGCTCAGCAAAAACTGATTTACGAAATGAGCCTCGAAGCGCACTTTGCAGCCATCGATGCACTCGCACTTCACGCTCCATTTCGAAACGCACACCTTGCGGCCTGCCGCTCCATTACCGAAAACATGAAAAGTCTGGGACTACTCAAAGGCAGCACCAACGATATCATTTCGAACGGTGTACATGCGCTTTTCCTACCCTGTGGCACAGGTCACATGATGGGCCTGGATGTGCACGACATGGAAAACTTAGGCGAAGTGTGGGTTGGTTACGATGGCGAGCCCAAAAGCACGCAATTCGGAATGAAATCGCTTCGCTTTGCAAAGCCATTGCAAGCCGGACATGTATTTACCATTGAACCAGGCATTTATTTCATTCCGGAGTTAATGGATAAATGGCAAGCCGAAGGACATTTCAACGACTTTGTAAACTGGAACGAAGTGCAGAAATTCCGCAATTTCGGAGGCATCCGCAACGAAGAAGATTATATGATGACTGAAAATGGCGCACGTCGTCTGGGCACAAAACTGAAACCCAAAACTGTGGAAGAGGTGGAAGCTATCCGCAGGGCTGCTTTGTAGCTAAATTTCTTCAGGTAAGAGCTTTACGGTATTGATACGATGCGAGCGACGGTGCAACTTTCGCAGCATACGGTTTACTTCATCCTGATAATCGACCAGATAATCAGGATGAATTTTTTCTGTCAGAATTTGCAGCAACTTCTTCATCCACAGCGCGAGCTTATAATCGAATGATGAAAAACCCGCCCCAAACATTTCGTCGGGAAATGCAAACTCGCGTCGCAACACATGCATCATCAAATCAGCTTCGAACTTTTTATTCTTCACTTCTACCGCAAATTCCTTGATTAGTTTGGCCGAAGCATTCAGTCTTTTTACCTCGCGATGTTGTATGGAGCGTCCTTTGTATTCCTTTTCAAAAATACGTTCAAGTCCGTCCAGTGCTTCCCCGACAAGCCATTGCTCCCCTCCTTCCCTGTCGAAAAAGTTGACCAACAGATACTCGAAATTATGGCGCTTTCCAGCCAGCTTTATTATCATTTCTTCCAAATCTTTCCTGGAAAATTGTGACAATCCGGCTTTTAGTAATTTTTTATCGCGAAACATATTATTATGATCTTTTTTACAAAGATATAAAAATAGCGAACAAAGCGCATTCATTATCAAATCAATCCTACTAATACCATCTACTAAGAGCGAAGCAAACATTTAGCCAATAATTACATAGCCATCGCAATTCAATTTTAAATGAAAATCTGTATCTTTGCATTCCTTTTTCAGAATAAAGAGCAAAGAACAAAGACAAAAGACCTCTAAACACGGAGTCACAAAGACACGGAGAATAATTGAGAATTGACAATGAATAGTTGACAATTAAGGATGCGGGGTTAAATGAGAATCACTTCCGAAACGCAAAATCTTCAAATCTTCAAATTTTCAAACACAGGACCTGAAACGCGAAACACGAAACACGAAATAATTAAATGAATAACTACAAACGTACTACAGTCACCTCGGCATTACCTTATGCCAACGGACCTGTTCACATTGGTCACTTAGCCGGAGTATATGTGCCAGCCGATATTTATGTGCGCTACCTGCGCCTCAAAGGCGAAGATGTGCTTTTTATAGGCGGTTCCGACGAACACGGGGTGCCTATTACGATAAAAGCAAAAAAAGAAGGAGTTACGCCACAGGACATTGTGGATCGTTATCACGGAATTATCAAAAAATCGTTCGAGGAGTTTGGTATCTCGTTCGATATTTATTCGCGCACCACTTCCAAAACACACAAAGAGCTGGCTTCCGAAATTTTTAAAACTATCAACGAAAAAGACGGTTTTGTAATTCAGAGCAGCGAACAATATTACGACGAAACGGCGCAACAATTCCTGGCCGACCGCTATATTACCGGAAAATGTCCGCATTGTGGCAACGAAAATGCTTATGGCGACCAATGTGAATCGTGCGGAACGTCATTGAACCCAACCGATTTGATCAATCCTAAATCGGCCATCAGTGGTTCGGCACCTGTAATGCGCGAAACCAAACACTGGTATTTGCCGCTCGACCAACACGAAACATGGCTCCGCCAATGGATTCTGGAAGACCACAAAGAATGGAAACCAAACGTGTACGGACAGTGCAAAAGCTGGCTCGACATGGGCTTGCAACCACGTGCGGTTAGTCGCGACCTCGACTGGGGAATTCCTGTTCCCGTAGAAGGAGCCGAAGGAAAAGTGCTTTATGTGTGGTTCGATGCGCCTATAGGTTATATTTCGAACACCAAAGAATTGCTCCCCGATTCATGGGAAAAATGGTGGAAAGATCCGGAAACACGCTTGCTGCATTTTATCGGAAAAGACAATATCGTGTTCCACTGCATTGTATTTCCTGCCATGCTGAAAGCCGAAGGTTCGTATATTTTGCCCGAAAATGTACCCGCAAATGAATTTCTGAATCTCGAAGGCGACAAGATTTCCACTTCGCGTAACTGGGCAGTTTGGTTGCACGAGTATCTCGAAGAATTCCCGGGAAAACAGGATGTATTACGTTATGTATTAACCGCCAATGCGCCCGAAACCAAGGACAACGATTTTACATGGAAAGATTTTCAGGCCCGCAACAACAATGAGTTGGTGGCTATATTCGGTAATTTCGTAAATCGTGCGCTGGTGCTGACGCAGAAATATTACGATGGCAAAGTGCCTGCATTAGGCGAACTCACCGATTACGACAAACAAACACTCGACGAATTTGTAAACGTAAAAGCGGATGTAGAAAAATTGCTCAATAATTTCCGCTTCCGCGATGCACAAAAAGAAGCCATGACATTAGCGCGTATCGGTAACAAATATCTGGCCGACACTGAACCCTGGAAGGTTGCCAAAATCGACATGGCGCGTGTGGACACCATTATGCATCTGAGTTTGCAGATTGCAGCCAATCTGGCCATTGCATTCGAACCATTTTTGCCATTTACTTCTGCTAAGTTGCGTTCAATGCTCAACCTTTCTACTTTCGACTGGAAAGAGCTGGGTCGTATTGATTTGCTGAAAGCCGGCGATCAGCTGGGAACACCCGAACTGCTGTTCGAGAAAATTGAAGACGAAACCATTGCTGCTCAGGTACAGAAATTGCAGGACACAAAACTGGCCAACGAAGCCGCTGCCTACAAACCCGAAGCCGTAAAGGAAAATGTGGCTTTCGACGATTTTATGAAAATGGACATTCGTGTGGCTACCGTGCTCGATTGTCAGAAAGTGCCTAAAGCCGATAAACTACTTCAGTTTAAGCTCGACGATGGCATGGGCGGTCGCACTATTCTTTCGGGAATTGCCGCTTCGTACCCAAATCCTGAAGAACTTGTTGGTACACAGGTTTGCTTTATTGCCAACTTCGAACCCCGCAAACTGCGCGGCATTATGAGCGAAGGCATGATTCTGTCGGCCGAAGATGCCGATGGGAAATTAGTGCTTGTGCGCCCCGGTGCTGGAGTCACAAATGGCGTTGGAGTGAAATAAAATACCCCTAAATCCCCTAAAGGGGACTTTTAAGAAAGCATCAATCGGAGTTATTCTGGTTGATGCTTTCTTATTTTAAAGAATAATGTCATTATCAGCACAAAAAAAAAGAGAAACCTGCATTCAGATTTCTCTTTTTTTGTACTTTCAAAACTGAAAGGATCAAACGCGACGTTCTTTGATACGTGCTTTTTTACCGGTAAGAGCACGCAAATAATACAATTTAGCGCGACGTACTTTACCACGTTTGTTCACTACAATTTTATCGATAAAAGGAGAATCCATAGGGAAGATACGCTCTACACCTACGTTACCCGACATTTTACGAACGGTAAAGCGTTTTCTTTCGCCATGACCCGAAATACGGATTACATCGCCACGATAGTCCTGAATACGCTCTTTGTTACCTTCTTTAATGCGGTAAGACACTGTTACGGTATCACCACTTTTAAATGCAGGGTGATTGGTTTCTACTTTAAACGCCTCTTCGGCAATTTTAATTAAGTCCATGATCTTGATTTTTAATAAATTAATGCGCAATATTCACAGACTTCTCGTTATTCTGTCAGAGATTACGCTAAAATTGGACTGCAAAATTACTATTTTTTTTGGAAACCACAAAGCAAATGATTTAGCATTTATTCATTTACCATTTACTATTTATTAGTTTCGACTCTTAATACATGAGCTTAGATAAAAGAGCAAAGACAAAAGACTATCGTGCACATGATTAAATGAGAATCACTTTCGAAGCCAAAAATCTTCAAATTCTCAAATTTCAAATTTTCAAATCCAAACCCTGAAACTCTGAAACTCTGAAACAAAAAAAACTACTTGTGCGTCATAATATCCAGAATCATGCGGTCGGTTTCATTCATGCCTTCGCGACCAATTTTGGTCAGATTCAGAATGGTTTTATCCACATCGTCGTCGGTAATGCCTTCGACCGACGAAAGCACTTTATTGTCCATAGCCAGCAAAGCCGAAAGTGTGGCTGTAGAAACGCCATTTGAAACTTTCAGCGCACAACTGGGCTTGGCTCCATCGCAAATCATGCCGGTGATATTGCCAATCATATTTTTTACGGCATAACCAATTTGTTCGCGCGATCCGCCCATCAGATAAGTTACACCACAAGCCGAACCGGTTGCAGCCACCACAGCGCCACACAAGCCCGAGAGTCGTCCGAGACTTTGCTTGATATATATGGTCATTAAATGACTCAATGTAAGTGCGCGAATCAGCTCCTCTTCCGATTTTCCGCTGTCTTCAGCAAAAACCGACACCGGAAGTGTAGCCGCAATCCCCTGATTTCCACTACCGGAATTACTCATTACGGGAAACATGGCGCCTGCCATGCGCGCATCGCAAGCCGCAGCCGTCACCGAAAGCATTTTGGTAAAAACCGTATTTCCCATCATTCCATTGGCAAGCGTATGCGCCACACTGTGCCCGTAAGTACCTTTGAGCGATTCTACAGCAGCCGAAGTATTGAGTTCAGCTGCACGTTTTATAAAACTGATTTCGTCGACAGGAGTTGTACAGGCAAATTCGCACACCTTGTCGAACGAAAGTTGCAGATCTTCGGTTTCGCGATCGAGCGTTTTGGTTTCGCCCAAATCGAGTAACACATTGTCGTTGAACGAAAGAAACGAAAAGCGTGCATGTTCGTGGCTTATCACAGCTTTCGCAGAGTTTGCATTACCTGTCATTAGCACTTCGACAAATAATTTATCGGGTGCATTTTCTTTTAAATGAATGGAAATAATTTTGCGGGCTATCAGTTCCTGACCTTCTGCCAACTTTTCGGGCGTCATATCTTTCAACACCTCAAGTCCGTATTCTGACTTACCTACAATAACTCCCATTGCGATAGCGATAGGCAAACCTACCATTCCGGTACCGGGAATACCCACGCCCATAGCATTTTTCAACACATTGGCACTCAGGGAAACATCTATCTTTTCGGGCGAAACCCCTAATAATTCACGCGCCTTTGCCACAGCGAGTGCCACAGCAATGGGCTCGGTACAGCCAATGGCGGGTGTTACTTCCTGTTTTATTAAATGTGTGATTTTATCGCGTTCGTTTTTTGTCAGCATAAGTGTAAAAATTATTCGAACACAAAAATAATTCATTTAAAACGAACTTTATGTAAAATGCAATATTATTCAGAAAAAACACTCCTGAAACAATTCTGCATAAAAAAACAATACAAATACAGAGCACCACAGAAAACCATTTGAAAAAATATATAAGGTGCTAATTGATACATATAATAAATAGCTGATTTTTTTTGATTACTTTTGCAGCCTGAAAAAAAAGATTGTGTTACATGCAGAAAATTAGAAACATTGCTATTATTGCCCACGTTGACCACGGAAAGACAACCCTCGTAGATAAAATGCTGCTTGCCGGCCATTTATTCCGCGACAACGAGAATGCGGGTGAACTCATTATGGATAATAATGACCTTGAACGTGAAAGAGGTATTACCATTTTAGCTAAAAACGTATCCATTGATTACAACGGATGCAAAATCAATATTATCGACACTCCGGGTCATGCCGACTTTGGTGGCGAAGTAGAACGCGTTTTGAATATGGCCGACGGCGTTTTGTTGTTGGTGGATGCTTTTGAAGGTCCTATGCCACAAACCCGTTTTGTATTACAAAAAGCACTTCAGCTCGGACTGAAGCCTATTGTGGTTATCAATAAAGTTGATAAACCAAACTGTCGTCCCGACGAGGTGCATGAAATGGTTTTCGACCTGATGTTCAACCTTGACGCAACAGAAGAACAGCTCAATTTCCACACCATTTACGGATCGGCCAAAAACAACTGGATGTCGGAAAACTGGAAAAACGAAACCACCAATATTTTGCCACTGCTCGATGCCATTATCGAACATATTCCTGCTCCCGAACTAATAGAAGGAACTCCGCAAATGTTGATTACATCGCTCGATTATTCGAATTATGTAGGTCGTATTGCAGTAGGTCGTGTACATCGCGGCACTTTGCGCGAAGGCATGGAAGTGAATCTTGTAAAAAGAGATGGCACAGCCAAAAAAGCGAAAATCAAAGAACTTCACACTTTTACCGGATTGGGACGCACAAAAGCCACCGAAGTTTCGTCGGGCGATATTTGCGCACTCGTAGGTATCGAAGGTTTCGAAATTGGCGACTCTATTTGCGACCTGCTGAATCCTGAGCCGTTGAAACCGATTGCTATCGACGAACCAACCATGAGTATGGTGTTCACTATCAACAACTCACCATTTTTCGGAAAAGAAGGAAAATTTGTGACTTCGCGCCACATTCACGACCGACTTATCAAAGAACTTGATAAAAACTTAGCTTTACGTGTAGAGAAAGATCTCAATTCGGATATCTGGAATGTGTACGGACGTGGAGTACTTCACTTGTCAGTACTGATCGAAACCATGCGTCGCGAAGGTTACGAGCTTCAGGTTGGTCAGCCACAGGTTATTTTTAAGGAAATCGACGGAAAACGCTGTGAGCCTGTTGAGCAGCTCACCATTAATCTTCCGGAAGATTGTTCGGGAAAAATCATTGAAATGGTGGCCATGCGTAAAGGCGAAATGCTGAGCATGGAAGTAGTTAACGACCGCGTACAGCTCGAATTTCAGATTCCTTCACGTGGAATTATCGGACTGCGAAACAATGTACTGACTGCTTCGGCAGGTGAAGCCATTATGTCGCACCGCTTCCTCGAATATCAACCTTATAAAGGAGATATCGAAAAACGTTCAAACGGCTCAATCATTTCAATGGAAGCTGGAACCGCTTTTGCATATGCTATTGATAAACTACAGGATCGTGGACGCTTTTTTGTGTTCCCACAGGAAGAAGTTTATTCGGGTCAGGTTGTTGGCGAAAGCGCAAAAGAAGGCGATATGGTTGTAAACGTGACCAAATCGAAAAAACTTACCAACATGCGTGCATCAGGAGCCGACGATAAAACCAGACTTATTCCGCCTATTGTGTTCAGTCTCGAAGAGGCGCTCGAATACATCAAGGAAGATGAATATGTAGAAATTACGCCACAAAACATTCGTCTGCGTAAGATTTATCTCGACGAAAACGAAAGAAAACGTATGACGAAAAAATAATTTGCCGCAAACGTACTGTTATTTGTACTTTTTTGTATTTTTGCGCTGTCATTCAAACGGATACAGGAATTTAATTCCGTATCCGTTTTTTGAACAATAAAATTGAAGAGTTCAGACATTTACAAACGACCTTCTGTTATAAAAATGAAAAGAGTTTTCTTAATAGCTACCCTCATAGTTTTCAGTGCAGGCACTATGCTTTTTGCACAACTTGGCATCAGAGCAGGTATAAATCTGGCTAACGAAATAAAATCGTTCAGCAACGAAGATATTTCGGCAGGCTTCAGCACCGAAAACCTCACCGGTTATCATATTGGATTGGTATATCAAACCATGCCTCAAAAATCAGGTCTGGGTGGAGACATGGGCATTTTGCTTTCGCAAAAAGGATATACCTACAACGATAGCCTGAGTATTGCAAATGCAGTTTTGCAGGGTTACAAAGAAATAAACTACCTCGAAGTTCCTTTTAATCTGCGTTACCGACTGAAGCTGGCTTTCCTGGGAATATATGGCTACGGGGGACTTTATACCGGATATGCCCTGAACGGAAAAAAAGTAGACGAAACACAAAATTCAACCGAAGAAATTGGCTTCCAGAATTTTATGAACCGATTGGATTTTGGCTATAACCTTGGTGTGGGTGTTGAGTTTTTCAGGAAAATTCAGCTTGGAGCTACCTGGAGTCAGGGCTTGAAAATAATTGAAAGCACAAACAGTGGCACTACCGAGCCCGAAGGCATTAACCGCATATTCTCGTTAAACCTGACATATTTATTCTGAAAGGAAACAAAGTAATAAAACAAAAAAAGTGAATCCGGCATTACGTGGATTCACTTTTTTTATTTTGAAAAATCTGTATTAAGAAGTCGCCTCATTCAACGAACAAAACAAATTATCATTCTTGGTCAGACTCACCGGATTCAGCATTCCGGCTATGAAAGCGGCTTGTTTTCTTGTTTATAATCAGTGTGGAAGGAATGCTGCGCAACATGGCAGCATCGTTTTCCGACAGATCGTTCCAGGTCTGATAACTCAGCAACAGGAAGCTGAATTTCGAAATTACCGAAGCATTATTCTTCGAACTCTTTATAATTTTCACCGAATTAGGGAACATCTTGTGCAATTCATCAGTTGCTTCGCGTACTTTTGCACTTCGTTGAAGCACCTGATTTACATCCATTATAAATATACTCACCGATTTATTGTTGCGCATAAGTCTGCGGGCATAACGCAGCAGAAAATCGTCGGATTCATTCTGAAGCAAAATCATGGTGGTGGAAATACCTGCAAAACCACGATTTACAAACACACCAACACTACAACGACTATTTTCTATAAAATAGCGTGTTTTGTCCTTAATGAGCGATCCCGGATAAAAAATGGATTGTGTACGGCTTACCCTGTTCAGAAGTCTGTTGAGCCATTTTATCTTCGAAAGAAAAGTGGTTTCCTTGAAAAATGGAATACCCGACAAAGCCACACCTGCACCCACAAGTAAGAAATCGTAATTATTGTAATTGACAGTTCGTACAATACTACCTTCAATATTATCGGTAATTTTATATTCGGTTTCGATGGGGATATTCAGTTTTGCAGCCTCTTCATTGACTAATTTAAAACCCTCGTGCGAATACTGGTCGCCATGAAAAGGATTGATATCAGTGCCCGGTGTAAGATGCAACACATTCACAGCCAGGCTGTTTTTCGTGCCATCGAGCACTGTTTTGGCCACATTGAGTAATGGTTTTCCGTTTTCAGGATTTCCCATGGCAATAAGCGCTTTGAAAATTCCCAGCGACTGATGACGTTCATACTCTTCACGAATACGCTTCTCAGGAAACAGAAAGTTTATCAACGAAAGAATTGGCGTAGTCATAAAAGTGGTAACCAGTGCCATTATTACCAGCATGACAAATATTGGCGGAGGCAGAATACCCATTTCGTAGCCGATATTCAACACAATAAGTTCCATCAGTCCGCGTGTATTCATAAGGATACCAATCGACAAACTGTCTTTCCATGTCTCGCCCAACACTTTAGCCGAGAAAGCACTTCCGATAAATTTGCCAACCACAGCCACGACAATAAAGATAAATGCAACCCACCACAAATAAGGCGTATTCAGCAATCCTATTTCGGTACGTAAACCCGTATAAACAAAAAACAAAGGAAGCAAAAGCGTAAGCGACACATCTTCCACCTTATCCACAATCAGTTTACGGAACGAAGGAAGCGGCGGCATAATTACTCCGGCCAGAAAAGCCCCGAAGAGCGCGTGAATACCTATCAGTTGGGTAATGTAAGCAGAAATAATCAGCACAAGCAGAAAAAATGCGAACACACTTTTGTTTACTACTTCGCTGTTTTTGTAAATCTCACCAATACGTTTGAGGAATGGCTTCACCAGAAACATCATAACCAGAATATAAGCCACAGCCAAACCAATATTAAACAAAGAACTGTAGAGGCTTCCGGTTTTGGAAATGGCAATAACGGCTGCAAGCACACACCATGCAGTCACATCGTTGAAGGCCGCACTGGCAATTGAAATAGTACCCAGGTGCGATTTTGTAAGTCCTTTTTCCTGCACAATACGCGCCAACACCGGAAACGCAGTTATACTCATCGAGATTCCTATAAAAAGGGCAAACGAGATAAAGTCGGTCTGGCCGGCGGCAAATTCTTCATATAAATAATAAGCCAACCACATTCCCATAAAATACGGAATCACAATACTTGCCTGACTTATGACAAAGGTGGTTCCCATTTTATTTTTCAGGGCGCTTAAGTCAAGCTCCATACCAATGACAAACATAAAAAGTACCAGACCAATCTCGCTGAGAATATAAATATTTGAAAGGGAGTCGGGAGTGAAAAGAAAGCTATAAGCTTCGGGGAAGAAATAACCGAGCAACGAAGGGCCTAAAACGATACCTGCCAGGATTTCTCCAATCACAGTGGGTTGTCCGATCTTGACAAACAAGAAACCAAAAACTCTGGAAACAAGCAAAATAGATATAATCTGCAACAACAACATGGCAGCGGGCTCCATTATATTGTGCATCATTGCAAAACGAAAATTCTCGAATGTACTCAGCGATATATCATTGCTATTTTCTGAAATTACTTCTGTATCAAATTTTGCTGCACTGCTGAACAACACGTAGGTAAGCACAACAAAAAGCAGCATCATTCCGCCATAAAAAATCCAGGTCTTCAAGTGTTTCTTCATATATCAAAACAGGAATTATATTAGAAAAAACAGGCATCCGAAAAGATGACCTGCCTCAGAGCAGAATAATCGTGCGTCCCGGATCACCTGTCGGAGAACGATTATTCCTTAACACTCAATAGTTAACACTGCAAAGTTAGTGTTTTTAGATTAAACAGACTGATAATAAAAAAGTTTTTCCAAAAAAAAACGATTCAAAAAACCTTTAGCATTTTTCGGTGCGGTATACCAACCTCGAAAAACTGTTCGCCTGTGACGCTGTAATTATACCTTTCGTAAAAAGTTATCGCTGTCTCGCGTGCATTGAGTTCAATTATTTTAAAGCCCAGTTTTTGAGCATATACTTCAGCAAAACCCACCATCAAACCGCCCAATCCTTTCGACCGGAACGCCTCGTCCACAGCAACCTGTCTCATTTTCAATACATTTTCAGCCACCGGCAGTAAAAGCAAACAACCAACCAGCACATTATCGTAAAAAGCAGCAATATGAATATCGGCTTTATCGCGTGTGAGATCTTCGTCGAACAAACTCATTCCCAGCGGCTTTCGCAACACTCTGTCACGCAATTGTAACTCAGCAGCATAATCGTTGGAACCATAAGTTATCAGTCGAATTTCAGTGTGATTGAATATATTTTCGATTGAAAGGGTCATAAACATAAATAGTTTTAAGAATTCGGGAATTTCCTGCTAAAGTAATTAAATTCTGCTGTTTCTGTTTACTTTCCGACAAAAAAAACAGGGCATGCAATTTCTGAAATTACATGCCCTGCGGCAATTATATAAAGATTTTGAACGAAATTTTCAGTTTACTCTCTTACCCCAAAGCGCACGTCCTGAACTGTTTAATCCTGTGTACACTATGGTTGGCACTCGCGGATTTGCCTCCCAGTCGAGTTCACGCTCCACTTTAAACTTCTGAGTGCCAACCGTCAGCGTTTTTGTAAAAGCATTGTACGACCATTTTCCAAAATAAGCACCCAGACAGTTATAATTTTCGAGCAAAGTAAGTGTAGTGGAAGTTTGTTGTACTCCCGGCACATAATTCAGAATAATATGTTCGTAGGTTCCCACCAAATCGCTGTCGGTTATAAAATCCTGTGGTACATTGGCATAACGCTCCGGCAAAACCATTGGCCAGCCATCATCTGTCCACGAAATTTTACGCACATGTCCCATCATAATGGCGTTGCTGTAAGCGTTTCCACCTGTATTTGCGGGCAATCGACCCTGCGAGGCATAATACCACTGTCCGTCGTCGGGACTCTGAAATACAGCACAATGCGAAAACCCCACCCAACCCGAATGATTATTAAACTTATAAGGATGCGTCAGAATAGGCCAACAATCGGCTCCAAGCGTAATGTTAGCTCCGTTGTAGCCCAAATATGGTCCCAGAATGTTGCGCGAACGACATACACGGGTGTTGTAATTCACCGATAATTCGTCGTAAGCCAGGAAAAGATAATAATAACCTGTTTCAGGATTGTAAATAATTTCCGGACCTTCCTGCGCCTGCCAGCGATTATTGTCGTTGTTTGCCCTGCGAGCGACTCTTGTGCCATAGTCGGCCAGCGTATTGAGTCGAAAAGGTTTTCCGGTTTCAGGATCAAGTTTTACAGCCGGAATGCCGCTGTGCCACGAACCGTAAATCAACCAATGCTCGCCTTCGGGTGTCACAATATAAGTAGGATCAATGGCATTCCATTTAAAATATCCGCTCCAGTCATTGGTACTTGCACGAGCGTAAGAAGTTCTGTCGCTCACCGAACTAATTACATAACCTTTATCCACCCAGATATTCGAACCGGGATTTGTCGACTCCATTAGTCCGATAAAAGCACGTTCTGTCCACGAATTATCGAAATTAGCCGCAGTGTTAGGCAATCCTGTTTTTATGTAATTATCCACAATTACCGAATAATACATCCGAAACTTCCCATCCACATTACGCACCACAGGCGCCCAGAAACCATACACGGGATTGTCGATAGGCGCAAGCGACATACGCGCTCTGATTGCATTCAGCGAATCTTTTATCCAGGTGGGAGGCGTTTGCTTCATTGGCGATGCCAGTATGGTCCAGTTTACAAGGTCGCGCGAGTAACGCCCCAGATAATGACCGTAACCAAAGGATGCATTTCCGTACGAAGCATCTGTCTGATACATATAATAATACGAACCGAATTTTGCCACTGTAGGGTCGTGTACATTTGCCAGATTCCATTTCGAACGTGATGTCCACGACGAAATACCTGCAAGCGCATAATCGTCGGCATAATTGGGAGCTGTATAACTTATCTGTGGTATTTCAAAAATTTTAATACTATCGATGCCCGACACAAGCACACTCACCACAGAATTATCGGTACGATGGATTTTGAATTGCAATTTATCGGTAGAAAAGGTCAGACTATCAATCAGCGACTTCTGATAAGACTGTACCGAACCAAGCGAACGATAAATATACAACTTCTCCTCAGCCACAGCACACAAACCTACAACTGCAATTATCAATAAAAGTAAAACACGTTTCATAGCTTGCTGAATTTAAGGTTTGTATTCCCGATTCTTAAAATATAAAGACCTGCCCGTAACATTTCAACTGAAATAATCTGAGCCTCATTCAGATATCCCTGCAACTGCAATTTTCCCTGTACATCGTAAATCTGATAATAATTACTGCCAT
Organism: Paludibacter sp.; assembly: GCA_034004015.1. Classification (GTDB taxonomy): domain Bacteria; phylum Bacteroidota; class Bacteroidia; order Bacteroidales; family Paludibacteraceae; genus Paludibacter. Next base: position 70,380 of record JAVEXN010000012.1, on the reverse strand, counting down.
TTACAGAACCGTTTAATGCAATAAACGAAGTAGCAGGATTGGGAAAAAGTGAAACAGCCTGACTCATTCGGGTATCGTCAACCGACGAAATGGTGCCGAACGTCATTTTCCGCACATCGAACAGAGACACTGAAGTCTGCGAACTGGTGTGAAATACGATTTTGTCATCGGCAAAAGTGATTTTTTTTAAATCATCGAACGAATATGCGGTTGCATTTCCATCCGACCAATGCAGTAAAAGTGCATTTTGTGCTTGCGAAACCAACACAAAAGCACAAAAAAGTAAAAAAGTAAAAGTAATTCTCTTCATAAGAAAAATTATTTTCAGCATTTTGGCTAACCTGCTGATTATTCATTTGCAAAGATATATCTGAAAAACAAATATAAAGTGGACAAAAGTTCGTTCTTATAGAAAAAAACAATCAATTCGGCCAATATTTACAGTATTATTCAGTGTGGGTAAAACCAAAATCAAATATATCCAAAGTATTATACGCGCAGCATAAAAAAAACACATTCAACATTCTCCCGTTGTTTTTATAACTAAAAGTACTGATGTGATATTGAATGTTGAGCCTGTCAACGATATCGAAAACCAAAGTATAAGTCAAAAACTTCCTCTAAAAAGCAATGATTATCCACCGAAAGGTGCTTAAAAAACTATTTCTTTGTCAACCATGAATAAACTCTAATTTAAACACATGAGAACAACAAAAATTTTAGCTATCACAATTCTTAGCATGCTGCTAAATCTTACGTACATCAATGCACAAAGCAAAAATGTAGTAGTCGATTTCAAAAAACCGGGCGCTCCCATTCAAAACACCATGTATGGTATTTTCTTCGAAGATATTAACTATGGAGCTGATGGCGGCCTGTATGCCGAAAAAATAAAAAACCGCTCTTTCGATTTTCCGCAAAACCTTATGGGCTGGAATACTTTCGGAAAAGTAACAGTAAAAAACAATGGTCCGTTTCAAAATAATCCTAACTACGTTCGCCTGGCTTATCCGGGTCATGATCATAAACATACCGGTCTCGAAAACGAAGGATTCTTCGGAATTACTGTCGAAAAAGATGCCGAATACCGTTTCTCAGTATGGGCGCGTGTAGCGTCGGACAATGCTACAGAGAGTTTCAGAGCCGAACTTGTCGATCGCGACAATCATCCTTTTGGTGCCGAAAATATCACCATCGATTCAAAAGGATGGAAGAAATATCAGGTTGTGTTCAAAGCCCGCAAAACCGAGATAAAAGGAAAACTCCGCATTTTCTTTACTTCGAAAGGTGCTGTCGATCTCGAACACATTTCGCTTTTTCCTGTGGATACCTGGAAAGGTCGCGAAAACGGTTTGCGCAAAGACCTTGCACAAGCGCTTTACGACCTGAAACCGGGCGTTTTCCGCTTTCCGGGCGGTTGCATTGTGGAAGGAACCGACCTCGAAACCCGCTACGACTGGAAAAACTCAGTGGGACAGGTTGAAAACCGCAAGCTCAACGAAAACCGCTGGCATTATACCTTTACAAATCGCTTCAACCCCGATTATTTCCAAACTTACGGACTCGGATTTTTTGAATATTTCCTGCTGGCCGAAGACATGGGATCAGAACCACTTCCTATTGTAAATGTGGGACTTGCCTGTCAGTATCAGAACGGATGCTGCGAAGCACATGTGGCCGTAGGCGATCTTCACGAATACGTACAGGATGCCCTCGACCTGATTGAATTTGCCAACGGACCTGTCACCAGTAAATGGGGAAAAGTGCGTGCCGACATGGGTCACCCGGCACCTTTCAATCTGAAATTTATAGGTGTAGGCAATGAGCAATGGGGAGCCGAATATCCCGAACGTCTCGAAGTTTTTATGAAAGCCATCAGAGCTAAACATCCTGAAATTAAAATCATTGGAAGTTCAGGTCCGCAATCCGAAGGAAAAGATTTCGAGTACCTTTGGCCCGAAATGAAACGTCTGAAAGTGGATTTGGTCGACGAGCATTATTATCGTCCGGAAAAATGGTTCCTCGAAGGCGCTGCCCGTTACGACAACTACGACCGCAAAGGCCCGAAAGTGTTTGCCGGCGAATATGCCTGTCACCCGCGCAACCGTAAAAACAATTTCGAGTCGGCACTCAGCGAAGCCGCTTTCATGACCGGTTTCGAACGTAATGCCGATGTGGTGCATATGTGTACTTATGCGCCGCTTTTTGCGCATGTCGATGGCTGGCAATGGCGTCCCGACCTCATTTGGTTCGACAACCTGAAAAGCGTAAAATCAATCAATTACTATGTGCAGCAACTTTACGGACATAATGCAGGCACTCATGTGCTGAAAACTTCCGAAAACAAAGTGCCACTCACCGGCCAGGAAGGTATTTATGCAAGTTCGGCGCTGGATAAAAAGAAAAATGAAATCATTCTGAAAATCGCCAATGTTTCGAATGAAAAACGCACGCTGAATTACACATTTACCGGGCTGAAAAAAGGCGAACGTAAGGTCACACACACCATTCTGACATCAGCCGATGCGGACATTGAGAATACGCTCGAAAATCCCAATGCAGTCGTTCCGTCCATCAAATCGATGTCGCAAAAAGACAGTGCATTCGAAGTGGAAATTGCCCCACGCTCATTCAATGTGTACGTGATCAAACTCTGATCCGTATTTCGCTTGACAAAACACCCGGGAAAAGCCCTGCAAAAAAGGCACTCCCGGGTGTTTTATTTCCACTTCACAGACAAAGAACTTTTTAAGTTATAATTTCCTCTGTTCTCATTTTTTTTGCGTATATTTGTATGTTTTTTCAGAACGGAATTACATACCGCTGATCAGGCATTCTAAAATTATTCAAACAACTGAATTAATATACTTTAAATAGAAAATGAGCGAAGAAGAAAAAGTGATTGCAGGCGCCTCGTATGGCGCGAGCAGTATTCAGGTACTCGAAGGACTTGAAGCAGTACGCAAACGTCCGGCCATGTACATTGGCGATATTGGCGTGAAAGGTCTGCACCATTTGGTTTACGAAGTAGTGGATAACTCTATCGACGAAGCCCTTGCCGGACATTGCGACACCATCAGTGTTAGCATTAACGAAGATAACTCAATCACTGTAATTGACAACGGACGCGGAATTCCCGTGGACATGCACGAAAAAGAAGGTAAATCGGCGCTGGAGGTTGTTATGACCGTACTTCATGCCGGTGGAAAATTCGATAAAGACAGCTACAAGGTCTCCGGAGGTCTTCACGGAGTAGGGGTTTCCTGCGTAAATGCGCTTTCGACATTGTTACGCGTGGAAGTGTCGCGCGACGGAAAACTTTACATGCAGGAATACGAACGTGGTGTTCCCAAATCACCCGTAGCTGAAATAGGAACTTCTGACAAAACCGGAACAACAGTTACTTTTGCTCCCGACGCCACAATTTTCACCGAAGTTTTGTACAAATACGACATTTTAGCCAATCGTTTGCGCGAATTGGCTTATCTGAATGCCGGTATCACACTTTCATTGACCGACAAACGTGTTCACAACGAAGATGGTTCTTTCAAATCGGAAATTTTCCATTCCAATGAAGGCCTTAAAGAATTTGTGGAATACATCGACGAAGCACGTGAAAAACTGATCGACAATGTAATTCACATCATTACAGAAAAAAATGGTGTTCCTGTGGAAATTGCCATGACTTACAACACTTCGTACAACGAAAACATACACTCGTATGTAAACAATATTAACACCATTGAAGGTGGAACACACCTTGCAGGTTTCCGTCGTGGCTTAACACGTACTTTGAAAAAATATGCCGAGGACAGCAAAATGCTGGACAAACTGAAAATTGAAATCAGTGGCGATGACTTCCGCGAGGGACTGACTGCCGTAATTTCGATCAAAGTACAGGAGCCGCAGTTCGAAGGACAAACAAAAACCAAACTCGGCAACAACGAGGTTATCGGAGCTGTGGACATGGCTACCAGTGAGGCTTTGGGTAATTACCTCGAAGAAAACCCAAAAGCTGCCAAAACGATTGTCGAAAAAGTGATTCTTGCTGCTACTGCCCGTCATGCTGCCCGTAAAGCGCGTGAAATGGTACAACGCAAATCGCCACTTTCAGGTGGTGGATTGCCCGGTAAACTTGCCGACTGCGCCGACAAAGATCCTGCAAAATGCGAACTTTTCCTTGTCGAAGGGGATTCGGCCGGCGGAACAGCCAAACAGGGCCGAAGCCGTCAGTTTCAGGCCATTTTACCATTGCGTGGTAAAATCCTGAACGTGGAAAAAGCCATGCAACACAAAGTGCTCGAAAGCGAAGAAATACGCAATATCTACACAGCGCTTGGCGTGTCAATTGGTACCGAAGAGGACAGTAAGGCACTAAACATGACTAAACTGCGTTATCATAAGGTGATTATCATGACCGATGCCGACGTGGACGGAAGCCACATTGCCACACTGATTATGACATTCTTCTTCCGCCACATGAAAGAACTCATCGAGCAGGGATATCTGTACATTGCTACTCCTCCACTTTATCTTTGTAAAAAAGGTAAAATCGAAGAATATTGCTGGAACGATATGCAACGCCAGGCATTTATCGAAAAATATGGTGGAGGAAACGAGGGTGCAGTACACACGCAACGCTACAAAGGTTTGGGAGAGATGAACGAGATACAGCTTTGGGACACTACAATGAATCCCGAAAACCGTACACTTCGTCAGGTAACCATCGACAATGCAGCTACTGCCGACCACGTATTCTCAATGCTTATGGGCGACGATGTAGCTCCACGTCGTCAGTTTATCGAGGAGAATGCTACTTACGCAAAAATTGACGCTTAATTATTAATTTGAAAATTTGAGGGTTTGAAAATTTGAATATTCCTGATGGTTTTCATCTGAAATGAATATTTAAATTTTCAAATTCCAAATTTTTGAATTTTCAAATTTTTGATAATGAACATAGCCGTTTACTGCTCATCGAGCAATCATATTGCTGAAGATTATCTGATTACAGCTTACAGCCTGGGTAAATGGATAGCGCAAAACGGTCATGTGCTTGTTTTTGGTGGTGCTACAGGTGGTTCAATGTCGGCAGTTTCGGAAGGCGCAGCCTCGATGCACGGAAAAATTGTGGGTGTAATACCGCCTGCTATTATTCAAATGAATCGTCAAAGTCCGCTCTGCACCGAACTTATCACTGTACAGGATATGAGCCAACGCAAAGCCTCGATGAAAAACATTGCCGATGCTTTTGTTGTTTTACCCGGTAGCTACGGCACTCTCGACGAACTTTTCGACGTGACAGCTTCGGCCATTGTAGGAGAACATAAAAAACCGGTAATTATTCTCAACGAAAATGGTTTTTACAATCATCTCATTGCCCTTATCGACCAAATGAAATCAGAAAAATTCATTCCGGTCGAGAATTTCAGACCATTTTTCGCTAACAATCTGGAGGAATGTGCACAACAAATTACTTTTTTATCGGCTCGAAATTAATATTATACTAATCATACATTCTGAGTATCATGAATTTATTTTGGAAAATCCTGTTCGGAAAAATTACTCCCACAGCTAAAATAGAACAGCAGGAGTCAGATTTACATAAATCATTCGAACGTTATCTCGAAGTAGAAAAGTCGCTCGAACTGGCCGAATACAAAACTTTGTTTCACGAAGTAAAAGCACCTGCTTTTATCGAGAATAAAAAGACACTCCAGAACCGCAAATACCGTGATACTGAAGAGTACCGCGACAGTGCGAAGTACAAAAAGCTTGCGACCAGTCATGATATAAAAACATACTACGAGGTACTTGCCTCGCAGGAACTTTCTGATTTTCTTGAATTTAAAAAGTCAGCTGAATACGAAGATCTGGGCGATAAAAAGAAACTAGCTGCTTCGGAAAAACTTCAACGCATGAAAGCCTTCGAGAAATCGAAAGCCTTTAAAATATACAGTCGCTTCCACGAATCTTATATTATTAAGGAATACGAACAGCTGAAAACAATTGTTTCGCATCCCGAATTTGTGGCAAAAAACGAATTCTGGGCCAATCCCCAACGCTGGCATACGACTCCCGAATACGCCAAAGAGCAACGCTTCTACGAACTGGATAGAAATCCGGACATTGCTTTTTACAACAAAGAAAATGCAGAACGTTTCGAAGTGCTTAAAAAAGAGACAGTTTCGTTCGTGGAGCAGTTCGACTGGAATACCCTCGACAAATCACGCTGGAACTATGGCTTTGCGTACAAAAGCCCTGCAATGCTTGCCAACCATTCGTTTGCAAACGAAAAACAAGCCAACAACAAGGGCAAAAATGTATCGGTGGTGGACGGAAAACTACGCATAAGCACCGAAAAGGAAACTTTGAAAGCACCGGCATGGCACACAACGAAAGGCTTTATCGAAAAGGAATTCGAATACACATCGGACATATTGCAATCGGCCGAAAGTTTCCGTCAGAAAAAAGGAAAATTCTCGGCTAAAATCCGTTGTACAGGCCATTTACATCATGCATTCTGGCTCGGAGCTGACAAAAAACTTCCGCATATCAACATTTTCCATTGGGACGGTAAAAAAGTAAAAGTAGGAAATGCCGCTCAACAGGTTTGGGATGGTGTTGAAATTTCAGGGCTCAACCCTGCAAACTTCTACATTTATTCACTTGAATGGACCGACAAGGAACTTATCTGGAGCATAAACAACTTCGAGGTTTACCGCACCGCAGGCAACCTTCCGAAAGAAGAAATGTATCTGGCATTCAGTTCATTCATTCCTGAAAAAATGAAAGGCGATACCGGAATACTCGAAGTGGACTGGGTAAAAGTAACTCAGAACTGATAAAACAGGTTCTTTTTACCTGCCAATAAATATAAATCTGTAAAAAGGGCAAGTCTTTACTTGTCCTTTTTAGTATTTTCAAAATTAAAAATTGCTCACACACATACAGTAGCTATGACAGCAACAAAAAAAATAAATGTAGCTAACCGCTTCGAAATCGGAGGCAACAACCGTTTTGTGCTTATTGCAGGCCCCTGCGCCATCGAAACTGAAGAAATGACCATGCAGGTGGCTGCGAGTCTGAAAGAAATCTGCCACGATCTGGGCATTCATCTTATTTTTAAATCGTCGTTCGACAAAGCAAACCGCACTTCGGTAAAAGCGCCACGCGGCGTGGGTATGGAACGCGGACTCGAGATTCTACAACGTGTAAAAACCGAACTCAATCTGCCAGTAATCACCGATATACACGAATCGTGGCAATGCGAACCTGTGGCAAAAGTGGCCGACATGCTTCAGATTCCGGCTTTTCTTTCGCGTCAGACAGATTTACTGGTGGCTGCTGCCAAAACAGGAAAAATTGTGAACGTAAAAAAAGGTCAGTTCATGGCGCCCTGGGACATGAAGAATGTAGTGGAAAAATTACGCGACTCGGGCACCGAACAGATTTTGCTTTGCGAACGCGGTTCAAGCTTTGGTTACAATAATTTAGTGGTGGACATGACCGGACTTGTGGAAATGCGCAGTTATGGTTATCCGGTGGTTTTTGATGCTACACATGCAGTACAAAAACCCGGCGGGCAAGGCACTTCAACAGGTGGTAATCGTGAAATGGTGCCTTACCTGATGCGCGCTGCACTTGCTGTGGGCGTGGATGCAATTTTCGCCGAAGTACATCCCGACCCCGACCATGCATTCAGCGATGGCCCTAACCAGATTCATTTGTCGAACATCCGTAAAATTCTCGAAGAAGCTGTGGCTATCGACGATTTAATTAAAGGAAACAAGGAGACGACGAGACAGGGAGACAAGGATACTCAAAACTCAAAACTCAAAACTCAAAACTCGAAACTCGATATAAAACTCTTTCTGACAGATGTGGATGGCGTACTCACCGATGCCGGAATGTATTATTCCGAAAATGGTGATGAGCTGAAAAAATTCAACACGCACGACGGAATGGGTCTGCAACTTATTCGTCAGAAGGGCATTAAAACCGGCATTATCACTTCCGAAAATACGATGATGGTGGAACGTCGTTTCAACAAACTGAAACTCGATTATCTGTATCAGGGCAAACGCGAAGGCGGCAAACTGGCTTCGGCACTTGAAATTTGCGAAAAAGAAGGTATTACACTCCAAAATGTGGCATATATTGGCGACGACATAAACTGTCTGGAACTGCTTTCGAATGTGGGACTCGCAGCGTGTCCGGCCAATGCGCTCGATGCGGTAAAACAAATTCCCGGCATTGTACGCATGAATAAAAAAGGTGGTGAAGGTTGCGTGCGCGAATTTATCGAAATGATTATCAACAAAATGGAAAAATAAGCAAGCCATGATAAACGCAGAAAAACGGGCAAAGGAAATATTTGCACAGCAAATTGGCGAACTGCAAAAACTTTCGGATAAAATTGGTCCGGAAATGAATCAGGTGGTCGAAATGATTTACGCTTGCCGTGGAAAATTAGTGATAATGGGCGTGGGCAAAACCGGCATTATCGGACATAAAATTGCGTCGTCGTTAGCTTCCACAGGCACACCTGCCATTTTCGTGAATGCCGCCGAGGCGATGCACGGCGATTTGGGCATGATTTCGCCCGACGATATTGCGCTGCTTATCTCAAACAGCGGCAGTTCAATGGAAATTATCAACATTGTAGCGCCTCTGAAAAAAATTGGCTGTCGCATTATTGCCATGACCGGAAATCCGCAATCGCCACTTGCACGCGAGGCCGAACTTATGCTGAATGTGGGAGTCGAAAAAGAAGCCTGTCCGCTGGGACTTGCACCTACCACCTCCACCACAGCCACTTTGGTTATGGGCGATGCCCTCACTATCTGTTTGATGGAACGTCGTAACTTTAAAGCTGAAAACTACGCACTTTATCATCCCGGAGGTGCACTTGGCAGGCAGTTGCTTACCCGTGTGAAAGACGAAATGACCACCGAAATCCCGAAGGTAAACGAAGACAGCATTTTTAAAGATATAATTTTGGAAATGAGCAAAAAACGCCTCGGCATGACGCTTGTTTACAACACAAAAAATGAAGCCACCGGCATTATTACCGACGGAGATTTACGTCGTGCCATTCAGAATTTCGACGATCTGAAAAGCCTTAAAGCTGCCGACATTATGACAAAAGGTTTTAAACGCATCGATAAAAATGAAATGCTCTCAGAAGCACTTGAAATGATGGACATTAGCAATATAACCACTCTGGCAGTAATTGATGGCGCAAGCGTTTGCGGGATTCTTTCGATTCATCATATTATTGATTTCAGGTAAATTGTTGATTCTTAAGCCTGTCTCCTGGTATCCTTTGTTTACTCATTCACAATCAGAACATTGAAATACAAAAAAATATATATCGAAATTACAAACAGCTGCAACTTTAATTGCAGCTTTTGTTTTCAAACGGGGCGTGCAAAAGCATTTATGTCGCCGGAGGATTTTCGTACCATTTGCCAAAAGATAAAACCTTTTACATCATATATTTATCTGCATGTATTGGGCGAACCTTTGTTGCATCCACGCTTTGAAGAAATACTGCAAATAGCCGCTGAGAATGAATTAAATGTGAACATTACTACCAACGGCAGTCTTATTGCCCGTAAAAAAGAGATTCTGCTCCGCAATAATGTACGTCAGATTAATATTTCGCTACACGATGCGGAAGAAAATGTGGAAAAAGATCAGCTCGAAAATTATTTAAACGAAATACTCAGCTACGCAAAACCGGCTGCGAATCAGACTTATGTAAACCTGCGCTTATGGAACAGCGGCGAAACGGCAAGTAACGACTTCAATCAGTTTTGTGTTGAAAAAATTCGACAGCACTTCCCCGAAGGCAACACGAACCTGAACGAAAGCACGAAAGAAAAGGGCATAAAACTGGCCGATCATATCTTTCTGCAAACAGCACCCCGCTTCGAATGGCCTGATGGTGGCGAAGAACGTTCGCCCGAAACACGCACCTGCTACGCACTACGCGACCAGATAGCCATTCTGGCCGAAGGAACTGTGGTGCCCTGCTGCCTCGACGCCGATGGGAATATGAATCTTGGGAACGTATTTGAACAGGATTTGGGAGAAATACTCCAATCAGCCCGCGCACAAAAAATCAGAAACGGATTTATCAACCACAAAATCACAGAGGAGTTTTGTAAAAGTTGTGGATTTTTCATTTGAATAAACAATGAATCAGACAGTTGTATATACACTTGTGAGTTACCCGAACATCGGTTGTTTGCCCGAATGTGTAGTGGTCGATACCAACGAAAAGGGCGAATTCTCGGTAAATTTCACTAAAATAACCCAAAGTAATAAATCGAATGTCACACATTTACTCGACGAAACCGACCGTCGGCTACTCGATTATTGTCTGCGACTCGACAAGGAGGTTATTGCAGGAAAAATAAACGACCGCAAAGCAAAAGACTGGAATGATATATCGAAAAAATTCTTCGAAAACAGAAAAATCAAACAGGAAGATATTTTTCTGCGCGATTATTTACTCGATTATATTGAAACCAATCAAAATGGATTTTTCTCAAACATTGCCGCAAAGCCACTTTTCATGCCTCAGGGACGATTTCCGTTTACCTGGATTCCGCTTTTTATCGAGGACGAAATGCCCGAACTGCTTTACTGTTTCGAAAATACACCGGACTGGATTTATTTTTATCCGGACATTCGCTTTAAGCAAAAACCGCTTTCGCTACTCAACGGCATGCTCGTATCACGAAAAACAGCCCGTATTTTATTGAAAAATAAAATCTACGAATTCGACGACGAAGTGGATGGCTCGAAGTTTACTGCATTTTTTAGCAAGGATAAAGTATCGGTATCGCAACTTAATGCCGAAGAATATATTCACAAAGTGATTGTGCCCCTTGCGGCAACAAATCGTGTGGTGGCGCAGGGATTCGAAATACAAACAGTTTCGTTTTTGCAAAATGCAATTCTCAGGGTAAAAGAACTCGAACCTATTCGTCAGGTGACGCTTTTCGACAATGATGTCATCGACAACAGTCAGAAAAGTCTGGTACTGGAACTTATCTTTGAATATCAGGGTTTTCGGTTTTGGGCGGGACAAGCCGGAAAAACCACCTCGGTGGAAATGCACGACGATACTTTCAGCATACTAAAAGTGGAGCGCGACAAAGCGCTGGAGCAACTTTACATTGATGCATTAAAAGAGACCGGAATCAACCTTGACGGAAAAGTCCGCAAGTTCGGCTACAGTGAGGGTGTGGAATGGCTCAACGAACATTACAAACAACTCGAACTTACCGGTGTGGACATAAAATTTGAGAACCGACGTGGCGAACCTCACAAAATTTTTGTGGGTGAACGCAGTGTGTTTATCGAAGTGGAAGAAGGTCGAGATTGGTTCGATATAAAAGGAAAAGTAAAGTTCGGGCAGTACGAAATTCCATTTGTACGCGTGCTGAATTATATCCGCCAGAACAAGCACGAAATGATTCTGCCCAATGGCGAGTATGTTCAAATACCACAAGCCTGGTTCGAGGAATACAAAGCGCTTGTAGAATTTGCCCGCATAGAAGATGGGAAAGCGGTAATTGCCAAATATCACTGCGTGGTGGCCGAAGATCTGAAGCAAAAGCTGAACATAAACTTTTCAATAAAAGAAAATATGCGTCGTTTGCTGAGCTCGGAGCTGAATCACAACTTCGACTTGCCTGAAAATTTCAGGGGCGAACTACGTCATTATCAACGTGAAGGCTACAACTGGCTCCGCATGCTCGACGATCTCAGTCTGGGCGGCTGTCTGGCCGACGACATGGGGCTTGGGAAAACCATTCAGACTTTGTGTATGTTGCTATGGCAAAGTCAGCAAAAAATGGGTGTAAACCTGCTGGTAGTTCCTACAAGTCTTATTTACAACTGGGAAGAAGAGACGCGGAAATTCACTCCGGACCTTAAGATTTATGTGCACTCCGGAAATCTGCGAAGCAAAGACAGTAAAGCTTTCCACAATGCCGACATTGTGCTGACAAGTTATGGCGTATTGCGTCGCGACAAGCAACTACTTTCTTCATTTCCTTTCAATTACATTATTCTCGACGAGGCTCAGGCTATTAAAAACCCACAATCGGACACAGCTCAGGTTTGTCTTGGACTCCACGGGCGAAGATTCCTGACACTTACCGGAACGCCCATCGAAAATTCGCTTACCGACTTATGGTCGCAGGTGCATTTCTTTAACCGCAATATGCTCGGCAGCTCGTCGCATTTTTTGCGTGCCTGCAAAACCGAGGGCAAACAGGAACTTTACCGCCATCTGTTGAAACCATTTATGTTGCGACGCAACAAGAAAGATGTATTGACCGAACTTCCCGAAAAACAAATCACTGTGCAATGGTGCGACATGACCGATGCGCAGCATAAAATTTACCGCGATTTCCGGAACAATTATCGTGAGAAATTTCTGGGAAGCAAGGATGAAAAAGACAGAGTGAACACCATGATTTTGCTCGAAGGTCTGCTTCGTCTTCGTCAGATTGCCAACCATCCATCGCTGGTGGAAAACGGTTACAACGACGATTCGGGAAAATTCGAAACTGTTTGCGAAATGATGACCGAAGTAATTGAGCAGGGCGACAAGGTTTTGATATTTAGTTCATTTGTAGAACACCTCAAACTTTATCGCGCCTTTTTGGATGCACAAAACATTAAGTATGCTTATCTTGATGGCGCCACGAAAGATCGCAAAGAGCAGGTGGAAAAATTTCAGAACAACGACGACATACAGGTTTTTCTGCTGTCGCTCAAGGCCGGAGGAACGGGTTTGAATCTGACAAAAGCTTCTTATGTATTTTTGCTCGATCCGTGGTGGAATCCTGCTGCCGAAGCACAGGCCTACGACCGCGCGCACCGTATCGGACAACAAAACAAGGTTTTTGTCTATAAATTTATTAGCCGCAACAGTATCGAAGAAAAAATTCTTCGGCTTCAGGAAGAAAAACTAAAACTCTCCGAAAGCATGCTGGGCTCTGACAACGAACTTCTGAAACAACTCGATATCAACGAAGTAATGAAGTTGATAGAGTAAAAAAACCTAAAAGGGGCTTTCACAAGAAAAAAGTCATCTGAAATTAATCAGATGACTTTCTTTATTGAAATTTATAAGCTATCACCAAAATCTTCTTTAAACTTAGCCATCAATTTTTGTGGCCAATCGTTTACAGGCTCAAGTCCACCCATAAAGAAACGCAGTACAGGCGGTTCGTACACAAACTTCAGTCCACCAATCAGATGACGATTTTCGTACAACCAGGTCAGACGGTCTTCCACATATTTAATTTGCGAAAGTGTAAATACACGACGTGGCACAGCCAAACGAAGCAATTCCATATCAGCATAAGTTTCGTTGCCATATTCGTCGCGCTGATTCGAAATTGAACCACGTTCCATGCCGCGAATTCCCGAAATAAGAAACAACGCAGCTGCCAATGCTCCGGCAGGATACTGACTTTGAGGGATATGCGCACAAATCTGCATAGCATCGAGGTGAGCACCAAGTACACCGGCAGGTTTAATTACCGGAATGCCTTTTTTATCGAGTTCGCCTACCAGATATTTAATATATTCAGGACTCTGACAAATCATGCTTTCGTCGAGCGTTTCGTACAAACCTACAGCCATCGATTCAATTTCGCGAACCGAAATACCGCCATAAGTAGTAAATCCTTCGTAAAGAGGCACTAATGCTTCAAGTTCCTTGATAATTTCGGGATTATCGGTACACATACCACCACCGCGCGACGAAGTAATTTTTCGTGCCGAGAAATAACAAAGATCGGCCAGAGCAGTGAATGAATGAATCACCGTTTTCATATCAGAGTTTTTAAACTCTTCTTCGCGTTTAAGCACCAGATAAGCATTTTCACCCAGCAAACTACAGTCGAGTACCACACGGATTCCATATTTGTCAGCCAGAGCACGTACATCGCGCATATTTTGCACCGAAAATGGTTGTCCGCCAATCAGGTTGGTCGACGCTTCCATACGGATAAATGGGATGTTCTTAGGTCCGTGATATTTAATGACTTCTTCGAGTTTCTCGATGTTCATATTTCCTTTAAAAGGATGATCCGAATTTACCACATAAGCTTCATCATAAAGCAATTCTGCTATCTGTCCGCCTTTATCGGTAATATGCGCCATTGCAGTGGTAAAATGGTAATTCATAGGCACTAAACTACCTTTTCGTACATAAGCTATTGAAATAATATTCTCAGCTGCACGACCCTGATGCACAGGGAGCAGATATTTTTTCCCCAACACATCCTGTACAGCTTTGTGTAGTTTTACAAAACTTTGCGAACCCGCATAAGCATCGTCGGCCTGCATCATAGCGGCTAACTGATTGTCGCTCATCGCATTTGTACCTGAGTCAGTGAGCATATCCAGGAATACATCCATAGTGCTCAGACGGAAAGTGTTGAATCCGCCCTCGTAAAGGGCTTCGAGACGACGTTCGATGGGAACGAGATGAAGTTTTTGAACAATTCTTACCTTGTGAAGTTCCAACGGCAGGTTTTCGCCGCTGTAAAATTTGATTTCTTGCATAGCTATTACAAAAAAAGTATTGATAAATTGTTGATTATTTCGCTTTTTAATTTTCAAAAAAAAATGCCTGTAATAAATACAAGCAATTTATCTGTATAAATATGTAATTTATTTTCAAATAAAAGCATTTCAATCACAAAGATAAACAATTTATCAATGTTTTTGCAGAAATAGCGAACAAATGTAAGATTTTTGGGTTAATGAGATTCCTGTTGATTCGAAGCAGCAAACTAAATCAAACCGGATCGACATCAAGAGCTACTCGAACACTTTTGAACTTTGCATCGGCGAGTAGTTGATTGACTGATTCGTGTAATATCTCCTTGGCCTTAGCCACCGAAGCTTCATTTTCAATTTTCAGAATAATCTGTTTCAGGTATAAATTCTGAATTCGCGACACCGGTGGATCGACCGGACCGAGCACGCGCTGCCCAAACACTGAACGAAGCTGATTTCCCAACGCAAAACCGGCCTGTTTTACAACCTGCACGTCGCGATGTTTCAGCGTAATTTCAATAATACGATGATAAGGTGGATATTTAAACAAGTGCCTTTCAGCACATTGCGTTCGGTACATGGCTGAGAAATCGTTACGAATCACTTGTCCCACAATGGGATGTTCGGGCATGGTGGTTTGCAGAATCACAGTGCCGCGTTTGTACTTCCTGCCCGCACGGCCACTCACCTGGGCCATAAGCTGATAAGCCCTTTCGTGCGCCCTGAAATCGGGAAAATTCAGCATATTGTCGGCATTCAGAATGCCCACAAGACTCACATGTTCGAAATCGAGTCCTTTGGTAACCATCTGTGTACCAATCAAAATATCGACTTTGTGATTTTCGAAATCGTTGATTAGTTTCTCATAAGTTTTTTTCGAACGTGTGGTATCCAAATCCATACGCGACACGCGGGCATCCGGAAAGAGCAAACGAATTTCGTCCTCAATCTTTTCCGTACCAAAACCTTTGGTGTTCAAACCGGGTGTTTTGCAGGCCGGACAAATTTGCGGAATTGGCTCTGAATAACCACAATAATGACAGGTAAGCGTATTGAAAACTTTATGGACGGTGAGACTCACATCGCAGTTTTTGCATTTAGGCACAAAAGCACAGGCTTTACACTCAATGTAAGGTGCATAACCGCGACGATTTTGAAAAAGGATAATCTGCTCTTTGTTTTCCAGGGCTTTGGCCATTTTCTCGAGCAGCACATCCGAAAAATGTCCAGACATGCACTTTTTACGATAGGCTTCTTTTGTATCCACAATTTCAATGAGCGGAAGCTCCATTTCCTCGTGGCGTTTGTGCAATTCCACAAGTCCGTACTTTCCCATATCGGCATTGAAATAACTTTCGATAGAAGGCGTAGCTGTTCCCAGCAAGGTTTTGGCACCGTGCATCGAAGCCAGTACAATGGCTGCATTCCGCGCATGATAACGTGGCGCAGGGTCGTATTGCTTGTAACTGCTTTCATGCTCCTCGTCCACAATAATAAGTCCCAACTGGCGGAAAGGCAAAAAAACCGACGAACGAACACCGATAATCACTTCGTAACCTTTGTCGTTGAGCACATTATTCCAAATTTCGACCCTTTCGGCATCTGAGAATTTCGAGTGATACACGCCCAGTTTATTTCCAAACACTTTCTTCAATCTGCTTGTAAGCTGAGTGGTAAGTGCAATTTCGGGAACCAGATAAAGCACCTGCTTATTCTCGCGTAAAGCTTTTTGTATAAGTTGAATATATATTTCGGTTTTGCCGCTCGAAGTCACACCATGCAACAGCACTACTGGTTTGCTTACGAACTGCTTCTCAATTTCGGCAAGAGCTTCTGCCTGAAATTCATTCAGTTGCGACGCCGTAGTTACAGCAAGCAGCGCATTGTCAAGTCGTCCGGTTTCCTTTTTATAAAGTTCAAAAATGCCTTTCTCGCAAAGTGCATTTAGGATAGTTGCAGCTGCACCCGATTTTTCGAGCAGTTCCTTTTTGGTCACTTCGCGTGAGTGCGTGGGAATCAGGATTTTCGAGAGGTCGATATACATCATGAGCAGGTCGAGTTGTTTTCGGGCACGCGACAGTTCATCAAAAATCCGACGCAGATTTTCCTCATTCCTGCTTTCTTCGGTTAATCTGACAAATGCTTCTGTTTTTGGGCGGAATTTCTCGGTCAGTTCCTCGGTAACCTCTACAGCGCCTTTGTCCATAAGCCTTTTCAGAATGGGCAATACGTCGCGTATTTCTGTCAGTTTTGCCAACTCATTCACAGCCATAGGTTTTCCTTCCGAAAGCGCATCCAAAATATGTTGTTCCTTTTCGGGCAACACGCTTTCCGCTTCAAAATCAGGATTAATGCAAACCTGCGTTTCACTCTCGAGCTTCAGTCCGGCAGGCACAGCAGCCTGATACACATCACCCATTGCCGACTGATAATACGAACTTATCCACTCCCAGAATTTCAGTTGTGGAAAACGCAAAACAGGTTTTTCGTCGAGCACACAAATCACTTCCTTTACCTCGTAGACTGTTTCGGGTTTGAGCGTATAAACCACCGACACAATGGCTGTATAAAGTTTCTTCTTTCCGAAAGGTACCACCACGCGCATTCCCACACGTACGTTTGCCGCCCACTCTTCAGGGACAACATAAGTAAAACCCGCATTCAGCGGTAGTGGTAATATCACGTCGATATATTTCATTTGCTTAATATTGATTCTAATTAATCATATGGAACATACTATGTTTCATGTCATGCAATTTACAGAAAGGACAAAGTTAAACAAAGAATTGTGTTGAAGCAAATATTGAAAATGAAAAACTTTCGTCACAATCTGAGGGTATTTGCACAAATGCATGAAGAATAATTATTGTTTCGCAGACTTGTGTAGGCGCTAAATCCAGTGAAAAATGCTTCTTTTTTGAAAATACTCTAATTGATTTTCAATTGTTCAATATGCAAACTATCAAATCCTTAACTACGCTAGCTTCTTCTGTTTTGCTGGTTGCAATAAAAAGGGTGAGTGCTGCCAATGCTTCGTTGCTGATAACAGGAGTTTTATCAGCGCTGTATAGTGCATTATTTTTCTCCATAAAAAACAAGAAACAGGCTGCTGCAATTCGTTTGTTTCCATCAACAAACGAATGGTTTTTGGTTATATAATAAAGCAGATTTGCGCCTTTCTCTTCGATAGTAGGATATAGTTCTACACCACCAAAACTTTGCGCAATTTGATTGATGGAACTGTGAAAACTTTCATCCTTGGGTTTCGCAAACACATCTGAAGAAAAGTCAGAATACATGGTTTTTATCAACTCCATATATTGGTCGAAAGTAGGATAAACAGCTTTGCGAACAGTTTTTCCTTTTGTGCCGAGTGTCTGGTGGTCGTAATCGTCGAGCAATGATAATCCACGAGCAAATACACGTAACATTTGGCTGTCGTCGTTTGTAGCTTGTTCCTCAATGGCTCTATTGAGAATCCGAATGCCTGTTTTGAGGTGCTCAACTTCCTGCTGTTTTTGTGCCAGTCGCTTTTCGTTAATAGCGTAACCTTGTACCAAATAGTCTTTCAAACGCTGCGTAGCCCATTGGCGAAATTTTGTAGCCTGTAATGAATTTACTCTATAACCAACTGATAGAATCATATCAAGGTTATAGAAATTCATAATCCTTTTTTTTCCATCAGAAGCAACCTGTTCCAATTTGGAACAGGTTGACTGCTCTTCCAATTCATTGGCTTTGTATATATTCCCAATGTGCTTAACTATTGCCGGCCGATTCACTCCGAATATTGTTGCAATTGTGTGTGCATCAAGCCAAACAGTCTCGTTTTCCAACTTCACAGTTACTTCTGCACCATTTGGTGTTTTATATATTTCTATCTGATTATCCATACAATTCAGTAAAAAAAACAGAGACTTTATTGTTTTTCAACTCTTCCGGTAAGTTCTTCGCTTTCTATCCGCAAAACTCACTATTCTAAATGTTTAGTTTGCAAATATAGGTTTAAAAAATGAATTGCAATGTATTGGGCTGGCTGCCTATTTAGACAATAGGCTTCTCCTTTTGTTAATGCGCAATAAAACAAAAATTATCAACACTTTACATTCGCACTACTTTATCCACCACATTTTCAAAATGCAGTAAGTGAGTAGCCATAAGTATGGTTATATCAGGGTGGTTTTGTTTTATTTGTCTGAAAATGGCAATGGCATTTTCGGTACTAATGCCGGCAGTAGGTTCGTCAACAACAAGTAACTGTGGTTTTTTGAGCAATGCTTGTGCCAACAGCAACTTTTTGCGCTGCCCGCCACTAAGTGTTTCGCCATTTTCGCCCAGCCATGAATCCAAACCATTAGGCAAAGTCGCGTACCATGAAGTCAGATCGACGGTTTGAATGGCCTGCACAATTTCGTCGTCGGGATAACCTTCGAAATTTTCGCGTAAAGTACCTGTAAGCAAATAGGCTTTTTGAGTTACATACACACATTCGGGCACAGGTAAATGCGATATTTCAGTTGTATTATTCCAGCTCAGAGAACCATTAAGACGATATTCAGGATAAAAAAGACAGTTCAGAAAGGTAGTTTTTCCTTTGCCTGTTTCACCATAAAGCGCAATCCAGTCACCCTTTTTAATTTCAAGGTTTATTGCTTCGGTGGTCACAGATGCTTCAGGAATTTTGGCACTTACATTATTCAAGGTCAGGGTTTCCATAAATGAATTTACTTTCACTGATTCCATTTCGTGCTCACCATCTGCAATAATGGTATTCAAATCGTTGATCTGATGTGCTACCGAACTTTTCTCCGATTTACCAGCAAAAAGCATTTCGGCCAGTTCGGCCTGCGCCATTATTCCAAAGAAAACACCAATTGCCAGCGATGCATCGAATTCGTAATTTGTAGCATTCCAGAGAATAAAAATGGCAATCAGACTAAACCCCAGCCCAACAAGCAGTTGCAAAGTAAAAGAATTGGTTTGCAGCTTACTTTCCAGTTTCTCAATTTCCTTCATTCTTTGTTGGTACTGGCCTATTGCCTTCTCTTCCAGATTGTATTTTGAAATCTCAATACGACCTCTGAAACTTTGAATAAGCGTCTGATTGTTCTCTTCGCGCTGTACTTTGAGCCTGCTGTAAAGCATACGGTTCTGACGAAAAATAAATTGCGGTATAAGAAACAAGAGCACAGCCGATGAAATAAGAAACCCCACTGCTATTGTCTGCGAGAAAAACGCCAGAAAAATAAAATAAACAATCAGGGCAATGACCAGCGATGTGAGCGGTAATAACCACAGAAGAATATGATTCAGAATCTGATCAATGCCGTGTGTGCTGTTCTCGAGTATAGTGGAATTATTATTGACCTGTTTCTTGAAATAAGGCAAACGTGATACCGACTGAAAAACAGCCAATTGTAGTCTGCGTTGGGCATCGAGTGTGGTTTTATGATTTTCGAGCCGCTCGAAATAGCGACTCGCTGTACGCATAAGGGTTAACAAACGAATGATAGACGATGGAATAAGATACGCAAACAGCGTATTTGCCGTGATAAAAGCCACTGTGGAGGCCGCCAGAAACCAACCCGAAATAGCAGGAAGTGCCACAAAAGCCACAGTCCAGAATATCAGTACCGAAATTCCCAACAACCATCTGCCTGCAAGCGGCTGAAAAATATGTTTTTGCAAAAATTGATTCATTTATTTATTTTATTTGAACAAAGAGTAAAGATATTAGACGAAAGACAAAAGAACAAAGACTTTTGGATAGCTGGATTATTTAAGATCAATTGTCAACTATCCACTGTCAATTAATTCATTTGCTCACCCCAGTTCAGGTTGAGCGTAGCACTTGCAATAGCATCGAATTTATCCTCATGCGATGCTACAATCACCAGTCTTTCGTGCGACATTTTAAGTATTTGTTCGAGAATGATTTCGACAGTATCGGCATCTAAATTTGCGGTTGGCTCATCGAGAATTGCCACAGGACGCGGATGCAGCATCATACGTGCCAGCGTGAGTAACTGTTTTTCGCCACCCGATAACTGTTTTCCGTTGTGAGTCAGTTCTGCATTCCAACCTTCTTCTTTTTTGACCAGTATTTTATCTAAGAACGCAGGATAATCCTTCGGTTCGTTATGAGCATTTTCCAGAAAAACATTATAACGCAATGTTCCATCAAACACAAAGGGAAACTGATTCATATACGATGAATTATGCCTTAACCATTGCTGCGACCAGGCATTTTCGTGTCCGTTGAAAGATATTCTGCCTTCGTCCACCTTTAGACTTCCCGCAAGTATTTTCAGTAAAGTTGATTTTCCTGAGCCGGAAATACCTTTTACCAGCACAAGCCCTTTTTGCGGAAGATTCAATTTTATATTGTGAAGCACTTTGACTAAAGAGTCGGGATAAGAAAAACTCAAACCGTTAATCTCCAGCGTCTGAAGCAACTCGCTTTTATCAATTTCAGGAGACTCCTGCGCATTTAGAAGTATAGGCATTATCAATTTTGCCGAAGCAAGCGCACGGTTCCGGTCGTGATAAGCACTCACAAACTTGCGCAAATAGAAGAAGAAATAGGGAGCCAGCATCAGCAGGAACAGTGCAGTATGAAAATCATAGCCTTTGCCGTAATTCGGTCCCGGCATAATACCCAGCAAACTCATTCCGAGGTAAATAGCCACTGCCGCAATGGCAATAGTTACAAAAAGCTCAAGCACCGCCGACGATAAAATAGCTACACTCATCACATTGGTAGTCGCTTTGTTGAGCGCTTTGCTTTTTTCGGAGAGAAAAAGATATTGCGGTTTAAAATTATCGAGATTCACAATTTCGGCTATGGTATGCAGACGGTTGTAAAACACAGCCGAATATTTCATAAACAGATTGATATGTTTTTTGTGTAGCGCCTCCGCTCCCACTCCAATTACAATCATTTGCATTGGAATAACCAAAAAAGTGACCATTAGCGTGTATCCCACCCATTTATCCATCCAGAAACTCACTACCAGCAGCAAACCACCTACCAAAAACGAGGCCACCGCATAGGGTATAAAAAACGAGTAAAAAGGTTTCAGGTCGTCGGTTGCTCTGGTAACCAGCAATGTACCCGAGATTGAATCAGTTTGGTTGTTATGCAGTAATTCAGGATAAAGTCTCTTTTTCACCTTGTCCACAATCACATTTCCGGCATTATAATTCAGTACCGAAGCATAATGAGCAAACACATAACGGCCAGCAATAAAGGCAGCAGCATAAAGCAATTTAAGGGGTAACACTTCGCTATTCACAAGCCATGAAGCAGCAAAACCGGACAAGTACCAGCTAAATGCCACAAAACACGATGCACTTAAAATAGTTGCCAACGAAGCCAGCAAATAAATATTTTTGGCATCTGCTATCGATTTACCAAGCCATTTTGAGGCACTTTCCTGATTTGAACTCATTTAAAATTTTCTGTTGTTTACTTCAAGCATTAACTGTTTAAAGCCGGAAATTGTTTTTACAACGCACTTAAAAATCATTAATATCTATTGCTTTTCGAGGCTGTACAGTATGCTCTATACAAATAAATCGTAATTGCGGGACCATAATTTTAAAATAAAACTATTCACATTTCTGGTAAATAAACCAGATGAAAAAAAAAGCCGACTGAAAAACTTCAATCGGCCTTTACTATATCGAAAACTTCAATTTGTTTTAAAATTTGTAACGAACCGCCAGACAGATACCATCAAAACCACCTCCCACTGCCGGAAGAACATACATTACAGGACGATAGTCAAGCGATAGTTGCAATGGAATATTGAAGTTGTACTCTATACCAACCTGACCTGCAACACCAAGACCGAAGCTTGAGCTTGCCAATCCAAGAGTTCCACCCACACCGGCATACCAGTTAAAACCATCAGCCAGAGCCGACAGATCCCATACCCACTGATAGATTCCCGTAAGACCTACACCCCAACCTGAAATACCCAAATCGGCCTCCAAACGGTTAGCACTACCAAGCGGATGCTGATATGAAAGTTCACCACCCAAACCAAAGCGAACACCAATGGCTTTACCATCAACCTGTGCATTGGCTGCACAAACCATGCCTGTCATCAGAACAAGCGCCATAATTAACTTTCTCATATACACGCAATTTATTGATTAATAATAGAGATTAAGTTTTATTTCGTACATGCAAAAATAGCTAAATATTTGACAAAACATCCACAAAATATGTTTTTATTGCCAAATCTTTGTCTTTTATTTGAACGATACAGTTGTGACCGGAATTGACATGACAAACAAAAGAAGTGTATCCTGCAAAAGCTTAACAGACGGCGCACAACAAAAAATCCCCTTCGCAAATGCAAAGAGGATTTTATTCAGACCGGCATTTTATCAGTTGTTATTTTAATTCTGATTGCGGTTTTGCTGACGCTGCTGACGCAATTCTTCCAACCATTTCAGATATTTCTCCATTTTCTCTTTTCCAATGATTTTTTCGAGCGCTTCGTTTTCAGCTTTGCGTCGTTCGTCGAATTGTGCACGCATTTTTTCGCGATCGACACCTGCACCCTGATTATTTGCACGCATTTCTTCGCGCCATTTGGTTCGTTCGGCATCCTGCTTCACAAACAAAGCTTCTACCTGAGTTTGCTGTTCGGGAGTCAGTTCCAGTTGCTTTGCCATTCGTTCGGCACGTTCTTTCGGAGTTTGTTGCACGCGCTGGCCATTGCGTTGGTTCTGAGCCGTCACCAGCATTTGCATTGAAAAGAAAAGAGCCAAAGTCAACATTAAGTACTTTTTCATACTATTCATTTTTTAAAGTAAAACTTTTATTTTGAAAATTATTTTAGTGCTTTGACTGTAAAGTTGTATAATGGTTTAATCTGGAGAATTAATTCATCTACAACACATCCGACTCTTTCATTTCTTTGTATTTCTTATATCGATCCTTACCCAATACTTTTTTCAATTTGGCTTTCTGTACATCTTTTATATACTCAACCTGTTCAGCTTTTTTCTTTTCCGACACCTTCGAAGCTTTAATTTTAGCCTTTTCGAGTTGTGTTGAACTCAGAATTTGCTCCACCTGCACAGCTTCGGCCGGAGTAAGTTTCAACGTTTTGGTCATTATTTTCACACGTTGATCAATAGTGAGTTTACCCTGCTTTGTGGTTTGTGTTGTCTTAGCTTTGTTTTGAGCAAAAATTTGTGAAACCGGGAAAGCTAAAAGTACCGAAACAGCAAGGGCGAGCCTGAAAAAGAAGGATTTTCTCATACAATTATGTCTAAAAGATTTACATTCAACAGCACAAATATAAAAGAAAAAACTGTATATCAAGGAAAAAGTCATAAAAAAACCCCGCAACTCATGTAGCGGGGTAAGTATTATCCGGAAAAATACGTGAAACTATTTTTTAAGCAACACTTCTTCGATAGCCTGTTTGAATGCATCTTTAGGCATTGCTCCCTGAGCCATTTGCGGATTTTCGCCCATTGGGCAGAACAATATGGTAGGAATACTGCGAATACCGAAAGCTGCAGCAAGCTCCTGCTCCTCCTCAGTGTTTATTTTGTAAATATAAATTTGTCCATCGTATTCTTTAGCAAGATCTTCGAGAATTGGCGCAATGGTTTTACAGGGCGCACACCAATCGGCATAAAAATCAATAATACAGGGTTTGTCACCAAGATATTTCCACTCGGTGGGGTTTGCTTCGTAGTTAGCCACTTTGGCCAAAAACTCCGCTTTGGTTAAATGAATTGTTCCCATTTTTTTTACTTCGTTAGTTTTATTTTCTTCTTTGTTACTATCTTTGACTTTACCGGCGCAGGCCGTTACTGTAATGGCTGTGAGTACCACAATCGCCGCAATGAATTTTCTCATAAAATAATTTTTGTTTGATTGTTTATTTCGCGTTTTTAATAAATTCATTTTCAAAGAGCGCAACCCCAAATGGATGGCTCATCGTAGTCCACAGACGCTTCGTCCTGCTGTGTTTCTTTCCAGCCCAGACTGTCGAGCGTAGCTGCAATCTCTTCTCGGCTTACTTCGTCGGTATGATTCACCACTATGCGGCCATCGATGCGATCCATTTCGGCTCCGAATACGCCACGAAGCGTTCCGAGCGTTTTCAGCACTTCATTATTGCAGGTCATACACTGCGATTTCGATACATAAAAAGTACTATACATTCGTTTTTTGTTTGTTAGGTTCGTATTTTTCAAACTTCATCACTGTTTTTCTTTCATCCTTTTTAGCAGGAGTAGCACATGCGCCTCCGGGACAACCCATATTAAACACAGCCTGAGCAGTAAAAAGAATTCCTCCTAAAAGGTAAATTTGTTCTCCTGCAGCAAAATAACCTATTCCGAGTGATATGCCTATTACTAAACGAATAATTCGTCCCAAATCCCAGGCCCTGAAATAATCCTTAATTTTCTCCATCGGTTTTCTTTTCTTTCTTTTTGAACATATCGAAAATCAGATATCCCATAACTGCACCGTACACAATGCTGATATAAGGATTTGAGGTAATAGGACAAGTGCCACTATTACAGCCGATAAAATAATAATACAGATAACCTCCCACCGCACCGGTGAGTATACCTGATATTTTAAGAGCGTGTTTAACTATAAATTCTTTCATTTTTGTTTGTTTATATGTTCAATTGAACATTCATTCATATATTTTCTCAAAAAAAATCACTCTGCGCAATTGCAGGTATTAATACAATCAATTATTTGTACAATTTGTTTATTCTTGAGAGAATAAAAGCAATTTTTCCCTTCACGACGGCAATTGAGAATTCCTTTGGCCCGCATATCGGTGAGGTGATGCGAAAGGAGCGACTGCTCACATTTCAGTTCTTCGCCAATTTGCGATACATTCATTTCCTCTTTTTGGGCCAGAAGCGAAATCACACAAAGCCGCGTACCATTCGAAATTGCTTTAAGTGTATAAGCAGCATTTTCCATACGTTCTATGTCGAAATTCAGATTCATGTAAAAATATCATTGTTGTAATTTCATGCAAATGTATGAACATTCATTCATGTGTACAAAATATTTCAGTTTTTTTAAGATTAGAATTTAAATAATGAGCGGGAGACTTAAAAATAAAGGCTATAGAAGAAAAATCGTAAGGTAATTTTTAAAGAATAAATTATCTTTGTAGACTAAAAATAAAACGATGAATCAACGGCTTACAAAGATCTGTAAAAACTTTATCGGCGAACTTAACGATGCAATAGGAAATCATTCTGCTGAAGACATTTTCGTACTGACTGATACGAACACCGAGAAGCTATGCCTTCCCGTGCTGAAGCAATCGGAAAAACTAAAAAACTGTCATACCATAGTGATCGCAGCAGGCGACGACAACAAGAATATCGAATCGGCTGTGCAGATATGGAAATACCTGAGCGAAAACGGTGCTACACGTAAGTCACTTATGATCAATGTGGGCGGTGGCATGATTACCGACATTGGTGGTTTTGCAGCTTCCACTTTTAAACGTGGCATACGTTATATAAATGTATCGACAACCTTGCTTGGTGCAGTGGATGCAGCTACCGGAGGAAAAACGGGTATTAATTTCCTTGGACTGAAAAACGAAATAGGAGTTTTTTCGCCGGCAGATGAAGTACTGATCAATGTGGATTTTTTCCGTTCGCTCGATGCTCCCAATCTGCGCTCGGGATATGCCGAAATGGTGAAACACGCACTGATTGACACCCGCGAAGAATGGAACGAAATTCTGAAATTTGATCTTGAAAATCCTGATTTCGACAAATTAGCCACTCTGGTGGAACGAAGCGTCAGGATAAAAGAACGCGTGGTGGAACAGGATCCGACTGAAAAAAACATACGCAAGGCACTTAATCTGGGGCACACCTTCGGGCACGCTTTCGAGAGCATTTCTTACAGACAGAATCGACCCGTTTTGCATGGCTATGCGGTTATGTGGGGCTTACTCTGCGAACTTTATCTTTCGCACGTAAGATTAAATTTCGCGAAAGAAGATTTATTAAAATTAAAATATATGATAAAAGAGTACTACGGAACGTTTAATATCGACTGTAGTGACTACGAGGCTCTTTTTGAATTAATGACGCACGACAAGAAAAACGATTCGAAGGATATTAATTTCACTCTATTATCGGATGTCGGACAAATACAAATCAATCAGACAGCTTCGAAAGAAGAAATTTTCGAATGTTTCGATTTTTTCGGTGGCTGCTAATTTTACAGGTATCACATTATTTTAAAGACACTTAAACACAAAGACACAAATACACAAAATCTTATAAAACAGACAGACAGTATTCATGGAAAAAATTAATTAATTCCATATCTTCGTGTCTTTGTGTTTAAAAATTTAGTACAAGATATAAAAACAAAACAGTATGAAACGAACACTTATAATAGGCGCCAGCAACAATCCTGAGCGCTATGCATACAAAGCCGCTGAACGCCTTTTGGCTCACAGTCACGAAATTGAGCTATTGGGTTTACGCCCCGATACGATCTTTGGAAAAACCATCGACACCGAACGAAAAGCTTATGAAGGCCTTGACACCGTGACGCTTTATGTAGGCCCGCAACGTCAGCCAGAGTATTACGATTATGTAATTTCGCTCAAACCAAAGCGTGTGATTTTCAATCCGGGCACAGAAAATGCCGAATTTGAAACACTGTTGCTGAAAAACGGCATTGAAGCCGAAGAAGCCTGCACGCTGGTTTTGCTTGGAACGGGACAGTATTAGTACCCCTAACCCCTCCCGAAAAAAGAATCGGGATAAATTGCGGGGAACTTGGGTAGTAAAACATAATAACAGATTTAATTTTCAGAAACTAATATAATACACAGTCTCATTCTTTTTTGGGGGATTGAGAATTTAAAATTTCCCCTTTAGGGGTTAGGGGTACATTCATTATGAAAATAGCATTAATAGGATACGGAAAAATGGGCAAAACAATTGAACGCATTGCCCTCGAACGCGGACACGAAGTTGTGTCGGTAATCGACATTGAAAACATGGAAGATTTCGACTCGGCAGCCTTCAAAAGTGCCGATGTGGCCATTGAATTCACAGCACCTCAGGTGGCTTTGTCGAACATTCGCAAAACGTTCAAAGCGGGCGTACCGGTTGTATCAGGCACCACAGGCTGGACTGAACATTTGCCACAGGTTAAGCAGGAAATTGCCGAAAACGGCTACACCCTTTTCTGGGCTTCGAATTACAGTTTAGGAGTAAATATTTTTGCTGCGGTAAATAAATTTCTGGCCAAAATAATGAACGATTTTCCCGTGTACAATGTGGAAATGACCGAAGTACATCACACACAAAAACTCGATGCACCCAGCGGAACAGCCATAACTTTGGCCGAAGGCATTATTGCTAATATTGACCGAAAAAACAACTGGAGTCTTGACGCCGAAAACGAAGCGACTGACATTGCCATCAAAGCCATCCGCGAAGGTCAGGTTCCGGGCATTCACACCATTCGTTACGAATCAGATGTGGATTTTATTGAAATAAAACACGAACTGAAAAACCGTGAAAGCCTGGCTTTAGGCGCTGTTTTAGCTGCCGAGTTTACCGCAGGCAAAAAAGGTTTTCTGGGCATGGAAGATTTGCTTAAATTCTGATTAAACAAAAAAATAAATTATTCATTATGAGTACCGAACAATCAGGTTCACGTTTTCGTCAACCGCTGAAACAATGGATAAAAGCCATTGTTTGGAGCGTTATCTACATTCTTTTTGTGGCGTGGGTAGGCAATTTTGGTTGGTTGCTGCTGCTTCCGTTGATAGTGGATGTGTTTATCACAAAATACATTCCCTGGACATGGTGGAAAAAGTCGAAAAACAAAGCATTTCTGGCTGTAATGGGTTGGGTGGATGCCATTGTATTTGCTTTGGTGGCAGTATATTTCATCAACACATACCTGTTTCAGAATTACCAGATTCCGACATCATCGCTCGAAAAAACCCTGCTTGTAGGCGATTTCCTGTTTGTAAGCAAAGCCAGCTACGGACCGCGAGTACCAAACACTCCGCTTTCGTTTCCGCTGGTGCAGCACACTTTCCCTATTATCAACACAAAATCGTATCTTGAAAAACCACAATGGGAATATAAACGCCTGAAAGGTTTTGACAACATTGAGCGCAACGACATTGTGGTGTTCAATTTTCCAACGGGTGACACTGTAGCGGTAAATAAACAGAATCCTGATTACTATTCAATATGTTACAGCGAAGGATACATGGCTCTGAAATACGCCAATCCAAACCTTGAACCTGCTATTGAAGCTGTAATGGCTGAAGGACGAAAAATTGTTCAGGCCAAAAACCGGGAATATGGCGACATTATTTTCCGTCCGGTTGACCGACGCGAAAATTATGTAAAACGTTGTGTAGGCATTCCGGGCGATAGAATTGAAATTAAAAACAATCAAATGTATATCAATGGCGAAAAGCAGGAAGACATTCCCGGATTGCAGTTGAATTACTTTATTCAAACCGATGGCACTGTACTTACAAAGGTGCTCGACAAACTGAATATCAGCATGGAAGATCGTGCGTGGTACGACAACACCCAGTATGGCGATGGCATTAAAAATCTTGGATTTGACCCGAATTATCCGCTCTATCATTTGCCTTTGACACAGGAAGCTTACAACACATTGAAGAATACAACCGGAGTAATTTCAATGAAAGTGGAAGATAGCTATGATACGCATGGAGTATTTCCATTGGGAAATAAATATGGCTGGACGCGCGACAATTACGGGCCTATCTACATCCCTAAGAAAGGAGCAAAACTGATATTAAACGAATACAATTTGCCAATGTATGAACGCATTATCCGTACTTACGAAGGAAATACTCTGGAAGTGAAAAACGGAAAATACTATATCAACGGACAGGAAACCACCACTTATCAGTTTAAAATGGATTATTACTGGATGATGGGCGACAACCGTCACAATTCTGCTGACTCACGCTACTGGGGTTTTGTTCCTGAGGATCATGTGGTTGGTCGTCCGGTATTGGTTTGGTTATCGCTCAACAAAGACAAAGGTTGGTTCAGTGGTAAAATCCGTTTCAATCGTTTCTTTAAAGATGCTTCAAAATAATAACTCACCCCTTACCCCTCTCCCGTTGGAGAGGGGAACTGTGTGTTTATCAACAGCATATTTTGCGCCGATAGAATACTATCAACACATTAAAAATGCAGAGAAAGTCAGCATCGAACAACACGAATATTATCAGAAGCAAAGTTATCGCACCCGAAGCCGCATTGTAAGTGCCAATGGCGTAATGGACTTGAGCATTCCGGTGGAGAAACGAAATCACACACTTATTCGCGACATCAGGATTTCGGAACACAGCGACTGGCAAACGCTGCACTGGCGCTCGATAGAGGCAGCCTACAATTCGAGTCCGTTTTTCGAGTATTATGCCGATGATTTCAGACCGTTTTTCGAAAAAAAATGGCTATTTTTGTGGGACTTTAATATGGAGTTGCTTCACAAAACACTTGAACTGCTCGATATTGAAACGAAAATAACGCTGACTGAAGCTTACGAGCCACAAACGGACGAAAACACACTTGATTTGAGAGAAATTATTCACCCCAAAAAAGCAGCTTCGCTCCCTTTGAAACCCTATTATCAGGTATTTGCTGCGAAGTTTGGTTTTATCCCCAATCTGAGCATTGCCGATCTGCTTTTTAATATGGGAAACGAAAGTCAGCTTGTAATTGCTCACAAATAAAGAACTAACGACATACAACAATATAATCCTACGAATATGGAACAAATAGACTGGGGACATTTAGGCTTTGGATACATGAAAGCCGACTTCAACATTCGCTGTCATTACAGCAATGGCAGCTGGGGCGAACTGGAAGTACACGACACTGAATATCTGAACATTCACATTGCGGCTACCGCTCTGCATTACGGACAGGAAGCCTTTGAAGGGCTGAAAGCTTTTCGTGGTAAAGATGGAAAAGTCCGCATTTTCCGTATGGACGAAAATGCCCGACGCATGCAGGACTCCTGCGAAGGAACCTTGATGGCCAAACTGCCGGTAGAAAAATTTCAGGAGGCTGTGCTGAAAGCTGTAAAAATGAACGAACGCTTTGTGCCGCCTTACGAATCGGGTGCAGCATTATATATTCGCCCCATTTTGTTTGGAACAGGTCCTCAGGTAGGTGTAAAGCCAGCCGATGAGTATATGTTTATCGTATTTGTAACTCCCGTAGGTCCGTATTTCAAAGGAGGTTTCCAAACTACACCTTTTGTGATTATGCGTCAATACGACCGTTCGGCACCGTTGGGTATGGGAAAATATAAAGTAGGTGGAAACTATGCTGCCAGTTTGGTTGCCGGACAACATGCACACGAACTGGGTTATTCAAATGTATTTTACCTGGATGCCAGAGAAAAAAAATATATCGACGAATGTGGTGCTGCCAACTTCTTCGGGATTAAGAACAATACTTATGTGACGCCCGCATCGAGCTCAATTCTACCTTCGATCACTAATAAAAGTTTAATGGTACTGGCACAGGAAATGGGCTTGAAAGTGGAGCAACGTCATGTACCTGTAGAAGAACTTTCGACTTTTGAAGAAGCCGGAGCTTGTGGAACCGCAGCCGTAATCAGTCCGATTGAGCGCATCGACGATTTCGACACTAAAGAAAGCTACGTTTTTGCAAAGGATGGCAAGCCCGGACCTGTTTGCGATAAGCTTTATCATAAACTCAGAGGCATTCAGTACGGCGACGAACCCGATACACACGGTTGGGTGACAGTAGTGGAATAAAACTTTCAACAATTAATTATAGGACTCGCCATGCAGGAATTTTTCGGCATGGCGTTTACCTTTTGCATAAACCACAGCTACATAGAGCCCTTTGGGTAAATCCGACACATCAATACTTCCTTCGGAATCGGGCTTTCCTTCCAGAAGTTTAAATCCGGAAGTATTATAAATAATAAATGCTGCATCGAGAGGGTCGGGCACATTTACAAATAGCTTCTGCGACTCATTGTTGTAGTGAACGTAAAAATTCCCCAACTCCCGGTTCGTTCCATCCCAGTTTTCATCCTGATATTCGCCCCATATATATTCAGCCAACACAGGAAAGTCGATAAACGGATTGCGGTTTCTCTGAATATTGTCCACCGCATTGTTACGGTTTATTTCTTTGGAACTTACAGGGTCGTTTCGGTGCCATTCCATAAGTAAGTTTATAGCATAAGGCTTAAACACAGGATAAGCATTATTGGACAACATACTCGTAACTCCTGTACTTGTCCAGCGGGTTGCATAATCCTCGTAACAGGTAACCATGTACATATAACAGCGTGCAAAATCGCCCTTATATTCGTTGGCGGGCTCAAACACAGTGCCGCTGTAACCAGGGTAAGCACTTTTACCTACTTTTACAACACCATTATTAAAGGTAGGACTTGCTCCCACTACACCAAGCGCATAATTTGATTTGGCACTATTAGCGTTGCTTTCTGAAGGATATAAATTATGCAGATCAGTGCCAATAGGCTCTGAGCTTTCTTCGCCTGAAGCAATGCCAAACCAACTTTTAGGCATATTATGCTCCCGATTAAGACGTGGATTATTGCCAGGCCATGTTTTGACTTTGGAATTGGAATACATATCCCAAAAATAACCATCCGGGTGCCAGTCAGTAGTACGAAAAGACGTAGAGGAGCTATAATATTCAATGGCTGTATGCGGATTTATAATCACATGCAGCGCTGTTTTCAACTCTTTTTGCTTTTTACCCACCGCATTGTTGTAATAACCGGGAGAAGGTTGTGCCTGTAAATACAAAAAGCTGACAAGCAAAAGAGCTGATAAAAAAATATGGCGGATAAGAGTCATGTCGATAAGAGTTTAAAAAACAGGGCGACAAAAATACGTATTTTTTTGATTATTCGGGGGATAAAGGCTCTATATTTAATCAAAATAAACAGCCTTGCTGTCACAAATAAATTCGTAAGGCAAGGCTGTAAAAAAATTGCAGAGTCGGTTTTTACTCTGAAGTATTGAATTTAAAAATCTGATTACCGTTGTTGAAATTAATTTCGCGTTTTCGTTCCACAAAAGTAAAATCGAGATTAATGGTTTTATTCGTACCAAACTGAATAAGCACCTCATCTTTATCCAGTGTAAAGTACTCACCAAACACATTGGTAATTTTCACAAGATATTTATCGGAATTGGGGACATTCAGAATGTAGTTGCCGAATCTGTCAGTCAGCACCGAGTACACTTCGCCGTTTGTGGAAGTTGCCAACACCCTGATACCATCCACATCAAGTTTACCTTCGCGGCTGTTGGGGTCGCGCACCAGGTTGATTTTCCCTATAATTTTGTAGCTTTCCACCAGCGGCACATACAACACTCTGTCCTTATCCGACACATAAGTCTGCTCTGACCCATTGAGAAAATAATAGCTTTGCAGATTTACCAAAGGTTGATAAACCATTTTATATTCGGTTCGCGGCAGGTTTTCTATATTGATTTCGCCTTTTACATTCGACACAAGTTCAATTTCGGGCACCTGAGAAATCACTTTCATTGAGTCGCTGCGCACTCCCGACATTTTCACCAGAATGTTCGACACCGGAGGTTCGTTGTCCGATTTCATTCTGTCGCCATTCAGGTCGTTGAAAAATACGGTTTTAAGATCGTAGTATTTTATGCGAGGTTGCTGAATGTCGAACGATTTACGAATACCTGCCACAAAGTTCATATCCATTGTATTCAGGCGGCCACCATCCTCATCCTTGCGCGAATTTGTAAACACGTGACCACTGACATAGGCCGACCAGCTTTTCTTGAACGACTGCTCGTATCGGATATTATATGCCACATTCTGCCGTTCGCTTGGCAAATAATAAGTATAATTTACATATGCATTTATCTTGGCTGTTCGGTTAAACAGATATTCTTCGTACGAAGGACGAATCTGCAAAGTACGGGTAAGCGTTGGTTGTTCGTAAACCTGAAAATCGCGATACAAATCGCCGGCACTACCCGAAGAATAATATGCATTCAATTTAAATTTATCGTCGAAATAATTCACTCCCACCGAATAAGCCAATCCGGCATTGATGGTCACAGGCTGAATAGCAGGATTAGAGTTATTGTATTTTACTGTCATATTTCCAATGGTCACATTGGGCGAAACCGACCGGTAACCATCGAAACGAAATGACACAGCACCCCACACACCCGGCTGATAAGTATTAAATGTAGTGGTATAACCTGTGATTGAATTAATACTGTTACGCTTTGAACCAATATAATTCGGTCCGGCCTGATAGGTTACGTTTCCGTCGGCGTAAGCCAGTACCGAGCGGATATACTGTGTTGAATTTACCGTTTTGGGATTTGAGAAATTATAAGGATAACGTGTAATGGCGTTGCTCAGACTATTGGCATAAAGAATTACCCTTAAATTATCTTTTATTTTATAACTACCGTCGAGATAATACTGTTGATTACCTGCATTTTTTATTTTGTTGAGCGCAGTATTCATCCCGTTAAATTTCAGGTCGAAGTTTTTATACTTCACAAAATAGTTGAATCTGAAACTCATACCCAATGCAGTAGTATCGCGTCCGGGAGCAAGGCGATATGAAGCCAGCGAACCCAGTAGTTGCAGATTGATGCGATGGTATTTCAAAAACGAGAAACCTGCACCTCCCTGAAGTGAACTTGCACGATAGCCATTTCTTGTGTTTATTTCCTGCGTGAACTGTGTGTTTACCGATACGTTTTTAATACGTGTATTATATCCGGCTCCAAATCCCCAGTCGTAGGTAAACGGATTTTGAATAATTGAATAATTTACCCGGTGCAAATCGTTTATTCTGAATTTCCCCGAAATACCACGTCCGCTCACCGAGTGAAGACCCGAACTGTGATTGTTGTAACTCAAAAGAATTTCGTTGCGCAAATCGGTAAAATTCACGTTATACACAAACTGTCGGTTAAAATCGAAAGGCGCACCTTCGTAAATGCCCACATTGTGAACACCCAGATTGTATCGCACGTCAATATCATGGTCGAAAAGCACATTTCCGTAAAGCATAAGGTTGTGACGCGGAAGCTGATTCGACATCAGGTTGTACACATTATAATCTACGTTCAGTGGACTGCTGCTTTGTGCACGGACATGGTGATACGAGCTACTGAGTTTCTTTATCTGAATTTCCGACGATCGTCTTTCAGATTCGGTAGAGGCCGTGAGCATTACCGACGATTCTTTCCAGTTACGTTCGTAGCGCAATTTTTCGGAATAACTCAGATCGGATCGTAAAGCTATTGCGCGGGTGATAAGGGTATCTTTAAAGGGAGCAAGCGACACATATTCCACCGGACTGTGATTTTCGATATCACTGCGAAAGGTCAGCAGTTTTCCAAGTTTATAATCGACCCTGATAAGTTCGGGCGTATTTCCTTTGTTTGTAAGTTTTAAATTAAAACTGCTGTATGGGTAATTTTCAGTAATAAATGCAGCGGCACCCGACGAAGCAAAATCCCATTTGCTGACAGGCGGCACGGTGAGATAAGAAGTGGCCATAACCGAATAATCGCCCGAACGAAAGGTTGCATGCACCAAATACGAAACTGCACCTGTAGCATCAGGATTAGCAGCAACCCTGAAGGGCACAAATACTGTATCGCCGGGTAAAATGGTAATGGCAGGAGTATTAAATGCAATGACGCGCCAACCATCGGGCACTGAAAATTGCACCGAACCTGTATAAGGCCGTGCTGATTGATTTGAAATGCGAAGTGTATTGAAATGAAGCTCAGCCGCTTTTATGGTGGCGCTGTCAACCACAAATCCCAATGACACATCCGATTTCAAATTTTGGGATGCAGCATTCTGAACATTTGCAAATGCAAGCAGAGCGAGCACAATGATACTTACCCGTTGAAAAAGAAATATGTAGGATTTGAAGATGTTCACAAAAAGGGTCATTCATTTTCCGGCTAAAAGCCCGGACCTGTTGGGATAATCTCGAATTCGATTTCAACCACATAATAATCCGGAGATTCTCCAAGAAGCACACCATTACCACCCATATCCACAGGTTTGCCACATTCGTACGAAATGTTTATCTGATGCGTATTCCAACTGAGATTCGTCCACAAAGGATTCTCGTAAGAGAACAAAGGCATCCAGTCAGTATTCAACGATACATAACCCTGCGAAAGTCCGGTTTCGAGCCCCAGTGCATTTTCAGCTTTCACCCTGATCCTGTCCAGCGGAATTGAATATACTTCGCCCTGAATAGCGGGCTGCATATTAAAACTTCTGAAGTTCAACTGAAAACCGGTCAGATCGTGGCCGGAAACATTATTGGTGTTAAGTGTAATTCCGAATTTGGAAGCATTATTAAGCTCAATGCCTTTGCGAAGTCTGTCGAGTGTATTGAAAACAAAGGGAATATTCCCGCCATTCAACACCGAGATACGTGCCGAGTTCCATTCCTGCGCCATGAGTCCGCCCATCTCCGTAACCGAAGAGAGTACACACAAAAATGCTACAAGAATTATATATTTAACCCGGGACATAAAAATTTTTCGAATTCAGGTACAAAGATAAGCTTAAAATCACATTATACAATGACAATCAGGAGCGTGCAGAGTATATGCGACAGGCATGAAAAGTGGGAATGAAAAACTCATTCCCACTTTTTTTATCAGAAGTTATTGCAGATTAGTTGTCGATAGAAAGATCGAACAATACATTTACTACATAACGGTCAGGAGCAGGACTTGGAGTTTGCTCGATAAGTGGAAGGGCATTCATAGGAGTTGTAGGATCAACTTCTACTGTACCACAACGCCAGTTAAGTGTAAATGAGTTATCAGCAGCGTCACCAGCGTTAGCTTCGTCAATATCATCATTGTCTTCAATAAGATCAACAGGAAAAGCTCCGAGAGCGGCAACTTCAGTCGCATTGTTAGTTGGAGCACTGAAAAGACGACGTCCATCAGTAGTAGCTTTGGCTGCACCTGTAGCTTCGAACTGGTAAAGACCATTGTTAGCGATAGTAAAACCAACGTTGTCAAGCAAAAGAGTATTCAACGGATTGTCGGTACCCAGGAATGTAGCTTGTTCAGCACCATAAGTAACTTTCCAACGTGTAGAAGAAGAAACGGTAAAATCAGTTTTGTACATGTCGTCGCCGGCTACACCTCTGAGGGCAGAAATACCGTCTTTGTAATCGCTGATAGTATTGAATACAAATTCAATGTTACCACCGTTGGTTACTGTCATACGTAACACCTGATTTAAACTTACAGCTACGGGAACAACATTTCTGTCCTTCACTGCCTGACCAAAAGCTGTTAAACCGCAAAGCAGCACAGCCACTAAAACGCTCATTTTTTTCATAAAACTTTTTTTTTTGAATAACGATTAATAAAAATTTAATTAATAGAAAGAATATAATTGATGTATTCTCTTTCATTTCAGGAAAGATTCAGAATTTTTCAACATTCATGAATCCCTTTCTACAGTCGCGGTTTATTTTATTCAGGTTACAGAAACAATATGTTCCGGGTAATGCAATATATTTTCACATTAACATGGTTATCTAATATATTTTAGCTTAAAGATTATTGAGGTTTAAATTGTTTCGACAAATATATGATAAATTTTATAATCAAACACTACTGAAACAAGCCATAAGGCATATTTAACTAAGATTTAACAGTATATATAAAACAAGAAAAAGATTTTTGTAGTGTTTATTATAGTTATTTTGTAGTAATTATTTCAGCTGAATTCATAATTTTCAACACTTTAGATTTCGAATTTCTAACTTTTATTATATTTATCACTTTTATAACAAGCCATGCTTTTTCACATTACGGTGCAGATAAGAAGTGCCTACAGTATCATAAATCTGAATCAAACAAACCCGAATGTGCGCAACAATAACTCCAAAGTGGGAATTACGAAGCTGACTATGTCAATAGAAATGCAAGACATTAAGCAAATAACATTTCAAACGAAGTGGGCGAAATGCCTGTAAATCGAAACAGTATTAATTTTTAAACTACTACAGATGAATTATATAATTAAAAAATCCGCATTGCCGTTCGTAAAAACAGCTATGCGGATTAACAATATCGGTATAAAACAACTACACTGACTGCTTTCAGAGCGGATTTAGTTTGTTTCCATTAATCACTACATTCTTCAGCACTAAATCTGCAATCTGCTCCCCGTGAATAGCCTCCTTGCCTTTCGCAGTCAGATAAAGATCAGCAAAAGTAAAAGCACTCAGCGCGTACTGTTCCGACTTATCTATGTCGAATACCATTTGGCAATCGAACTTCAGGTTCTTCAGCGCGATATTATTAGCCGATGAAGTTTTGATATCCTTCTCTCCCTTCAAATCAAAGAATTGTGTCCAGGGTTTAATATAAATAAGGCTGCGCACTGTTCCCTGCACATTGTTCACTTCAATATATTCGTACTTCTGAGGAGTATCGGGGCGCATTTTGAGCCACAGCAAGCGCTCGGCATTGTCTACTTTCGAATTACGGAACACAATATTGTAGTTGTGTATCGATTCGCTGCCGCAAGTCACAGCACTGTGGCAAAAGCCAAACACACAGTCCTCGATAATGATGTTTCTGTTGCCTCCATTGTTTGGATCTTTGTCGGCAAACGGCCCTTTGCCGCCCTTAAGCGCAATGGCGTCGTCGTTCACCGACATGTAGCAGTCCTTAATCAGCACATTGCTGCACACGTCAATGTCCACAGCGTCGGTACTTGGGGCTTTTACGGGCGCTGCGGGCGAAGTAATGCGCAGGTTCAGCAGCTTTACATTTTCGCACTTGTACAAATGTGTTGTCCAGAACGGTGAATCTTTCAGATGAACGCCACTTATCTGCACGTTTTTACTATTGGACACGTATACAAGTCGCGGACGCATTTCGTCCATGTTGGTACACTGACGGTTCCACTCCCTACGCAGCCAAAAGGCTTTCCAGTAACGCAAGCCATTGCCATTGATAGTACCGCTGCCCGATATTGTAAAACCGTCGAGCCCGTCAGCATTCACCAACGCGCTGAAATATTTCAGCGACTGCCCTTCAATACGGGTCATAAGCACCGGAAAATGGCTGATGTCGTCGCTGCCTTTCAGCACTCCGCCTTCTTCGATATATAAATGAGTCTTTGGTTTAAAGAACAACGCTCCACTCAGGTAAATACCTTTCGGCACCAGCACCACTCCTCCGCCATTGGCAGCAGCAAGATCAATTACAGCCTGAATCTTAGCTGTCTGAATCTGATTACTGTCGTTTACCACCTCATAATCAGTGAGGCGATAGATTTTTCCTAACTTACTGATATCGGTTTGCTCGTTGTTGCGAAACCATACAGGTATCTCCGTACCGTCAGGAAATAAATCTTTAGCAACTGCTGTCTTTTTCTTTTTAAATGCAAAAGCAGCTATTGGCAATATAAGAATTAGTAAAAACAAAATTGATTTACGCATGATATTTATTTTTTATTAGAATAAAGAGTAAAGAGCAAAGAATAAAGACTGTCGATAATTGATAATTGACAATTAGGGATGCTGAATTAAAAGAGAAGCACTTCCGAAACACAAAATCTTCAAATTTTTCAAATTTCAAATTTTCAAATATCCTGAAACACGGAACACGGAACACGAAACACGAAACCCGTCAATCTCCGTCGGGCTTATTTTTATCCGTCAACGGCGAAAGCTCCCACACAAAAGTATCAGGACTATCGGGCTGCGCAGGGTGAAAACAAAAGCCGGGTTTCAGATACTTTGTAAGCTCAGGTGTAACCTGCAACATGCCATTTATCACACATTGGGCAACCTGATAAGCTCCGTAGGTGCTGAAATGTGTATTGTCGGCAAGTTCCTGCTTCTGACCCGGAAAAGTATTAGCCGGATAATGTACAAGCGCCTTCTTCGAACGTTCTTCTCCAAGTGCGTCGAAAAATATGCGTGTCATTTCGTTCAAATCGATCAATGGAATGTTTTCTTTGTTCGCTAACCAGCGCATGGCGTCGGGATATTCACCATGAGTGTTCTGATTGTGCCCATTTTCGAACCTTCGGCGTTGTGTAGGTGTCACCAGCACCGGAGTAGCTCCTTTTGCACGGGCTTCATCGACCAGTATTTTCAGATTTGTCATAAACGAATACCATGCACCTTTGCCCGGACCGGTCTGTTTCATGTCGTTGTGACCAAATTCGATAAATACATAATCGCCGGCTTTCATTTGCGAAAGCGCTTTTTTCATTCGCCCTGCTGCAATAAAGCTATTGGCACTTTCGCCGCTATCTGCATAGTTTGCAAAGGCAATTTTATCATTGAAAAATGCAGGTATCATTTGTCCCCAGCTTGCCCACGGCTCACGATCCTGATCGGTAACAGTACTATTACCATACAGAAAAACCGTAGGCACAGTAGCGGGTGCCGCTTCGACATGAATGCTTTCGCAGAGCGGATTTTCGCCGTTAAATTCAAAAGTAATCTTGTCGTCCCATGTAAAAGTAGCTTTCTCGCGGGTTTTTATCTTCACCGACTCATTTTCGGTAATAAAAGGCGTACGTTTGTTTACAATAAAACTCTCTGTCACAAACTCACCTTTCTTTGTGGCAAGCCTGCGAACAAAGAGCCGACGCGACTCAGCACGTACGGTAGTGACACCGGCTTTCTTTTTGTGGCCGATTTTAAGTGTGACAAGGTAATTCCCGTCAGGTACTTTTACCGAATAATAAAAAGGCTTTGTGTTCTGCTTGCCGGGCGTGGGTAGCACATCGTATCCATAACCCGAACCCTCGCTATATCGCGTAGTGTCGGACAAGTAATACGTGCGGGCTACATTTTGTGCTGTAACAACCATTGCGAGCCACACGAAAATGATTGTAAATCTGATTCTTTGCATATAATATTATGTATTTTGTTGTATCAATATAATCACCATGCCTGTAAATTAACTCGTCTGGACTCTTTATAATGTCGCTCCTAACGGAGCTACTTTGCACAAAGGACTAATAATAACTACCATAATTATGCTCCTAACGGAGCAATTTCTTAGCTTCGGAGAAGTGACATTATGGTAGAGCTATTCATTGTAGAGTGTTTTCAGAGCTCCGTTAGGAGCGAAATTATATTGTTTATAAAAAGTCAAGACGACTTCAATTTAACAACAAAAGAAATTCCAAAAAAAATCTCTATTTGTTTTCATTAAACTACAGTATTCTACATCCCCTTTAGGGGCTTGGGGCATCAAAACAATTTCTGTATCTGCCCCTAAATTCCCACCTCCTCCACACACTCCATCTTCAATCTTTCTCTGTGAAACTTTGTGTCCTCAGTGCCTTAGTGGTTTCTCTTATTTTTAGTTTTCCTCAAAAAATTCAGCCTCTACAATGCGTAATTGTCCATCTGCCCGGGCTGCATTCGGGTCTTTAAACAAATCAAGCTCGCCTGCTGTGGCTGCAGCTACTTCTACAATACCGCCAAATGCATCTTTATCCGCGCTGGCGCCTGTCAGCTTTATGGTTACGAATCGTCCGCGCGTGGGTTTAAACTGTAAATGTATATATCCGAGCGATTTTTCGGTATCACCTTCCCATACCTTTACATCGTCCACAAATATCTGAACAGGATACGAGCGCATACGCCAGCCGGTGAGTTTCAGATCGGCAGCGCCGATCGTTGCATCGCGTTCGAGCTCGTATTTTATCCAACCGGACGAAAGCCGACCATCATTTTTCCATTCCGAAAGTTCATTATCGTCGAAACTATTTGTTACATCAGCCTCGTTACTGCCCGCAGTAGCAGCTATTACCTCTACATTTTGCCTTGTAACCTTAAAGGAACTGCCCTCAGGTGTCGCACCCCGCGACAAGTTCGACGGTTGCTGTTCGCCCGATATATAAGTACTCAATCCATCCTGTACACTTACTGCTTTAGAACTGAAGCTGAGCGTACCCGTTTTCAGTCCTTCGGCGCTGGCAGTGAGCTGTACCTTTCCGGCTTTGCGGGTGGCACGAATCAGCACGCGGTTTACTCCGGCCTCCACAGGGAGCACTTTGTCGAGTATATAGTTTCCTTCTTTGCCCTGCGCAATGCCTCCGCGCCAGTCTGCTTGTCCTTTCAGGTCGAACGAAATCATGTCGTTGGCCAGCGGGCAGCGACGACCGTCCCTGTCAACCACTTCCACTTCCACCATCACGAGGTCGGCACCATCGGCTTTAAATCCATCGGGCGCCTGCATCAGTGTCAGGTTGATGCGGTCGGCAACACCTGTAGTCTCCTTTTTGCTACGGTGCAATTCATTACCTTTGGCATCGTAGCTGACAGCTTCTATCACACCGGCTTCGTATTTTACATTCCTGAAAGTAAACAGAAAATGGTGCGAACGTTCGCCAAAGCCCTGCGACTTGCCATTCACCCACAACTCCACCTTTTCGCCTGTGGATACCACCAGTACATCTTTCGCGTCGCGTCGGGTGGCGGGCTTTCCGGCTTCGGGTGCATTGAACGGAGCTTCCCAGTGTCCGGCAATATAAGAGCTGTGGTTTTCAATATCCACCCAACCATTCCACATCACCATGTGTGCAAAAAATGCATCTTTGGCAATGCGCATGGCATCCACTTCGCCACTGCGGCGATAGTTCTCGGCACCGCGGTAATGCGTATTCGAGTCGGAGAAAATGATATTGGCGCCTCCCGAGCTGACACGTTTCCCCGTGCCGGGTCTTACGCGGAAGTAATCGTAC
This sequence comes from Paludibacter sp., assembly GCA_034004015.1. Classification (GTDB taxonomy): domain Bacteria; phylum Bacteroidota; class Bacteroidia; order Bacteroidales; family Paludibacteraceae; genus Paludibacter. The sequence continues at coordinate 27,924 of JAVEXN010000012.1, read as the reverse complement.
CATCTCACAATGGTCTCCACAAAAAATGAGTTCTGATTGCGGTTATATGCCGTAGCGTCGGGGCGTTGTGTCACCTCATTGGTCACTGTGGAGCGGTAATACTTCGATCCTTCGCCGTCTTTATGGAATGGGTAAGAGTAATTATCCCAATATTTCCGCAATCCTTCGTCACGCAGGTACTCCGTAGCCCACATGGGGTGCTTCGCGCTTTTGTTGATGTACAACATTTCGCCTCCCCACTCGGCAATACGGCTGTCGAGCATTTCGCGCGAGCCCATTGCCCGTCCTCCATAAAGGTCGAAGCTGTCGCGTATGGCTTTGAGTTCGGCCATATGCGCTTCGCTGATCGACTCGTTGCCTCCTTCGTAAAAAATGACACTCGGATTGTTGCGGTTGTAAATAATCGCATCGCGCATCAGGGCTGTGCGGTGTTCCCAGCGTCGTCCGGTCACATCCTTTTCGGCATCACCGGCAGGCATGGCTTGTATCAGGCCCACGCGGTCGCACGATTCCACGTCCTGCTTCCAGGGAGTGACGTGCATCCAGCGTACAAGGTTGCCGTTTCCTTTTACAATAAGTCCGTTGCTGTAATCGCTCAGCCACGGAGGCACCGACATGCCCACCGAAGGCCATTCGTTGCTGGTACGTTGTGCATAACCTTTCAACTGTAGCACACGGTCGTTGAGCAGAAACATACCATCGCGGAAAGCTGTCTTGCGAAACCCGGTGCGCGTCTTTACCACATCAACCGGCATGCCATTCAGTTTCAGCACTGTATATACATTATATAAATATCCATATCCCCAGCTCCAGAAATGCAGATTCTCGACAAGCGCACCCGCTTTTACCGTCTTCGTTTCACCTTTTTTAATCTGCACTTCGCTTCCGCCAAATTGTTTTACAATTTTGCCTTCCATATCTTCGAGCATTACCTCAAACGAAAGCGTCTGATCCTTTCCCGATTCATTTTTCAGCTCCGACTCTGCATAAATCATCGCATTCTTTTTCGAAATATTAATCTCGCGGGCATAAATATAAGTACCTGTAGTACCCAGATTGCTGTAAAGCGGCAATGTTTGATACACACCGGAGGTTACATGCAGAAATACATTCTTTGGAATGCCGCCATAATTGGCATTGAAGTTACGGTCGTTCCATTGATAGGTGGAATTGGTGGCACGCTCACGGTAACGCCACGAATTATCGATACGAATGGCCAATACATTGTCGCCTGAGTAATTTACATACTCTGTAATGTCGAGTCCGAAAGCCATTACACCATTTTCGTGCATACCCACAGCCTTTCCGTTGATCCAGAACTCACCGCCAAAGCGAATGCCTTCAAATTCGAGGAAAATCTTCTGACCTTTGGCCGTTCGGGGCAGTCTGAAGTGCTTCCTATACCACACAATTGTATCGGTATGCTCGTCGATGGCCACACGATAAGCCTCATCTTCGTTGAAGGCGCGTGGCAAATCCACACTTTTCCAGTTTTTGTCAGCGAAATTCGGGTCGGCAAAGTCTTTTCCTCCCTTTTGACTATCGCCAACGTGGAGCAACCATTGCGGATTGAAATTGTATTTTGTGCGGATATTTCCTTTGAAAGCCGGAGCGGCATTTACCTGCACCACAAGCAGCATAAAAAGGACTAAAACAATATTTTTCTTTGTCATGATCATCATAAGTATTTTCAGTGATACAAAGAAAAATAAATTCCACGGGCTTCACACTGTAATAACGTACATCTTTATAGATAAATCAGTCATTTGAGTTGAACAATGCGCTATTAAGCATGTCACAAAGGCATTAAGCAGATCGCAACTTTCAGATTTTGTATTCAGCTTTAATAATACTTGTTCCGAAAAATCCCCCAACTCCCAAAAGGGGAGCTGTTACAGTCTGCAACTTATTAAGAGCGCTAACACTATTCTGACTTAATTCTTCAAAATCAATTTAAATGTAAACAACAGATACAATTGTACAATGTCACAGCTCCCCTTTAGGGGGTTGGGGGCAATTATATCTTTATCAATGAAGCCTTCATTGCTCACAGCATTTACTTCCCTCGGGCTTTTTAATATGCCCCGCATTCACTACCGCACATTTATCTATCAATTTGTACGAATACATCCGAAACGCACTATTTCTATATTATATTTTTGTAATGTAGTTATAAAATCAACCCTGAAATCCCAATGAAAAGAATCGCAGCCCTCATTTTAGTAATATTTTCCATTGCAATGGCCAATGCACAACGCTTTACCGATCAGTTCGATCGTGGTGTGGTGGCTATCCACAAAGGCAACAATCAGGTTTTTATTTCATGGCGCTTTCTGGCTACCGATCCCGACGATATTGCTTTCAATATTTACCGCCAGGTGGGTTCTGCCGAAGCTGTCAAGCTTAATACCAACCCCATAACTGGCGCTACCAATTTTCTTTGGAATGTCACAGGTACTTCGCTTAGTACAGCTTCCCGTTTTTTTGTAAAACCCCTGATCAATGGCGTTGAAGGTGTCGAAGATGGCGCATGGCAGCTCAAAGCAAACGCCCCGGCCAACCGTATTGTGCGTGATTTCAACTATGCTGCGTTACCTGCGGGTTATCCTAAAATGATGATGAAATTCTGCTGGGTGGGCGATCTCGATGGCGATCGTAAATTCGATTTTGTAATCGACCGTCATGGTGCCGGAATGATTGAAGACGAGGAAGAAAGCAGTTCGACAACTGGCACCGTCGTTTCGTCACTGGTCGAAGCCTATACTTCCGAAGGCGCTTTTCTGTGGCGCATCAATATGGGTAATAATGTAAAAATCAGCAATGGTCACAACGATATGGTAACCGTGTTTGACATGGATGGCAACGGAAAAGCCGAAGTTTTGATGGCTGCATCCGAAGGTACCACCTTTGCCGACGGCACTCAGATTAAAAATGCCGATGGCACAGTGCACGATTATTCGACTGTGGCGGGTTCGGCTCCTCAGTGGCTGGCCATTGTCGATGGCGAAACGGGCAATCTTATACATAAAGTTGAATTACCTCATTTCAATAACATTGCAACCACCCGCACCGATCGCTGGAAAGATATTTCAGGACATTTTATCATTCAGTATCTCGACGGTATTCATCCTTCCATCGTGTATCAATACAAAAACCGTCAGGCTTCGGGCAATTTTACAGGAGCATATGCTGCCTGGCGTTACCTCAACGGGCAACTTGTGAATCAATGGGGTTCGCTCATTCAGAAAAACGATGTGCAATACGAAGCACATCAGGTACGCGCAGCCGATGTGGATGGCGATGGCCGCGATGAGCTGGTGGAAATAAGTTATGCGGTCGACGACGATGGCTCATTTATGTATTACGCACCCAATGTGGCGCATGGCGACCGTCATACCCTTGCCGATATCGACCCCGATCGTCCCGGACTTGAGCAATTCTTTATTCAGCAAACCAATATCATGGGTATGGGAATATCAGATGCTTCTACCGGCGAAATCATCAAAGGTCTGTACATGCCTGCTGTGTCCGATGTGGGTCGTGGCATTTGTGCTGCTTTCAATCCCAATGTTCGCGGCATGCAATTCTGGTCCACCATGAACAGTTATCAGATGTACGACCGCAATGGCAAGGAAATTACAGGTGCAGCGGGCGACTTTCCTGCCGAAGCGCTCTGGTGGGGTCCCGGTCTGAGCCGTTACATGGCAAGTCCTATCGGCGATGGTGGATTTAATATTGCTTTTCAGAAATACAATCCCTCTACAAAACGCATGGAGCGCGATTTACCTAATTTTTATAACGAAGGATCGCCGTATTATCTCAAATCCTTTGGCGCAGGAAGGGCTGCATTCTGGGGAGATATTCTTGGCGACTGGCGCGAGGAAATGGTGCTGCCCCGACGCGACAGTACAGGTTTTGCAGTTGTTTCTAACTGGGAAACAACCACGCATCGTCAGTATTGTTTGATGCAAAATCCGGCTTACCGACTCCAAACCACAGCCAGAGGTTATTATCAAACTGCCGATGTGGACTTTTACATGGCTGCCGACATGCCAAAACCACCAGTAGCACCTGTGCAAAAAGCTGATGTGTATTTCACCAGCGGAAATGCGCTGACTGCTGCCATTGCCGATGGCAAAACTGTAATGCTGGACATTCGTCAGCCCAATGCAGACATTCAGTTGAATGAAAATATTGAACCCACACGCCTGTGGCTTATGAATCCCAAAGGAAAAAATCATACTATTTCAGGTACAGGAAAAATTACCGGTGAAGGTGATATTGTAAAATCAATGCAGGGCGATATTATCCTGAATGGAACGCATGATTTCAGCGGAAAACTGCGCATTTCCGAAGGTCGTATGTTTATCAACGGTAGCATTGCAGCGCCTGTGCAACTCGATGCGCGCGGTGTGATAGGCGGAAATGCCTCCCTCAATGGCGGAATAAGTCTCGAAAAAGGTCTGAATATCGAAGGAGGACGAATAGAGCCGGGTATGCCTTTGCAAACAGGCACACTCAGCATTGCAGGCAACCTCAGCCTCCCGGGGCGAAACAATCTGGCATTCGAAGTGGATCAAACCAAAACACAAAAGTCCGATTTACTTGAAATACAGGGCAATTTCAATGTCACAGGAAATGAAAACAGCATTATTCTCAATCCGTTGACTGCCATAAAATCGGGTGGGCTCACACTGATTACTTTTACAGGCACTACAAATGCCACCAAAGCTAATTTTATGGTGAAAGGACTCGAAGGTGTGCCTTTCGAACTGCTGATTGAGCCGAATGCCATCCGCATTGAAATGAGCGAGCCTCGCGAAGCCGGCAGTGTGGTTTGGAAAGGCTCGAAAAGCGGCGTTTGGGATTTGCAGACACGTAATTTCCTGAACGGAAGCACCGAAGATATTTTTGTACCAGGCGATTCGGTTTTGTTCAACGACAATGCAACCCTCAAAACCATCACCATAAGCGAAACTTTACCTGTAAGCGATCTTGTTTTCCAGAACAATACCGATTACCGCATAAGCGGAACAGGCATTATCAGCGGTTCGGGCGGACTTACCAAAACAGGAACGGGAAAACTTTCGCTGCTGAACGAAGGTAGCACATTCAGTGGTAAGGTTGATTTTTCCGAAGGCATTCTCGAAGTCTCGTCGCTGAAAGATGGTGGTTTGCCAAGCTCTATTGGTGCATCGGGAGCTGCTGCGTCCAACTGGACAATGCGCAATGCCACGCTACAAACGGCTTCACAATTAGCCACCAACCGCAACATGACTGTGGTAGGTAAACTTACAGTGAATAATCCGGCAAGCAACCACAGTGTAATGATCAGTGGCAATATCAGCGGAGAGAATATTGCACTCGAACTGACAGGCGCAGGCTCGCTGAATTTACAGGGAACTAATAATTTTAAAACTGTACTTGTAAAAAGTGGCACGCTTGCACTTGGTTCGGTCGATGCCAACCGAACTGCCCTTGGCACGGCTCACATAACCCTCGAAGGCGGCACACTACAAATGCGCGATGCCAATAGCACCGGCACTGTGGGGCCATTTATCAATACTATCGATGTACCCGAAGGCAAAACAGCCAACTGGAACCTGCCTAAACGCTGGAATTTTACAAATAAACTGACCGGAAAGGGGCGTATCAACATCAACATCCCCTATGTGCGAAGCGAATTTATTGGCGACTGGTCGGCTTTCGAAGGTACAATTGCTATTACAGGCAGCTCGGGCGAATTCCGCATCAACAATGCATTCGGATATGCAAAAGCCACCTTTAATCTGGGTAGTATAGGAAATCTTTATCATCTTTCTACAGGACAAACCGTTCGTTTAGGCGCGCTGACAGGCATTGCCGGATCAAAACTTTCGGGTGGAAGCACTCACTGGATAGTGGGCGCAAACAATGCGGACAATCTGACCTTTGCAGGCGAAATAAGCGGAACTTCATCGAAACTCACCAAAGAAGGAACAGGCAAGCTTACGCTCAGCAGTGCCAATTTGTACACCGGAAGTACCGATGTAACCAAAGGAACTTTGTGGATTGCCAACACCATCGGTAGCGGAACAGGAACAGGAGCTATTACAGTGCGTGCAGATGCCAGATTTGGAGGAACTGGCATTGTGTCGGGCGGCATAAATCTGTATGCAAACAGTACTTTACTGCTTCAAAACAATAGTATCAATACATTCACTACAGCAGGCAGCGTCAACCTAATGGCAAATGCCCTTTTGTCAGTGGATGTAAATGCAGGCACTGCAACAAGCGATGTCTTGAAAGTGGGAGGAAGCATTTCAGTAAATGGAGACCTGCATCTGAACAACCAGGGCACCAAAGCATTTGCCGATGGCGACGAATTTAAAATACTAAATGTAACCGGCACTATTGCAGGTGCTTTTGCTACCATTACTCCCGAACTTCCCGAAGGATTAAGTTGGGATCAGAGCAAATTAATCTCGGATGGCATTATTGCCGTAAAAGCCATTACATCTGTTTCGCAAATAAATATTGGTAAAGAAGTAGAAAGCACAGAGCACTTTAGCTTCACCGGTGCAAGTATTCCTGCCGACAGCAAAGGATTTGTGATCCGCAAAACAACTTACACTGATGGAAGCGTGGGAATGGAAAAGCTGTTTAAACAATAGAGGCTTGAGAGTTCAAAGTTTCAGGGTTTCAGTAGATTTGGGAGATTTGAAAATTTGAAGATTTGAAGATTTTGGCCTTCGGAGTCTTTGTTCTTTGTCTTTGCTCACCGTCTCGTGGGATTTGTAATCCCACGTTAATTATCAACGGATTTAAAATCCGTAAATACAATAGCTTCGGATTACCGCTCGGCTATGCCGCTTTGCTTGTAAAGAATTTTTCGCAAGCTCAAGACCGTTGGTTCCTCGCGTCCGGTTTAAAAGTCTTTGCTCTTGTTTCAGTATACGAAGCTAACAAATAGTAAATAGTAAATGATTAAATAGTAAATGACTATTATTTCCTCATTGTCATCATCATTTCCCTTTCTACCACAGTCACTTTCGATTCATCGACTTTGCTGATATCCATTTTAAATTCGCGTGCAAAGAAATCGTACACCGCACGGCGTTTGTTGATACCAAAGTCGTGTCGCTCGTCGGGCAGATGCACATTACTGACTTTATCTGCTGCATTGTAAAAGCCATAAATGCGTTGCAGATACGGAAATTCAAGTGTAGGCACAGAAGCCGTCCAATCCTTCCCATCGGAAATAACGCAGACAGGCTTCGGAGCAAAAGCGGCCATCATTTCAGCATTATTAGTACCGCCACAGGCCAATGAAACAGGCATTCCGCTCTCGCACGGACAACCGCCATCGAAATGTGAAGCCAGACTGACTGTAGGACAGGCTGCATCAAATCGTTCGTCGAGCAGCGAAAGCATCACCACCTGCGAGCCACCTCCCGAGCCTCCGTTCGAGCCTATGCGTGTTTCATCGACCGGATAATTTTCGAGCAACATATCCAGAATTCTTATTCCGTTCATTATCTGAATCACATGCGCTTCGGGTGTGCGGTGTGCAGCTTCACCCACCTGTAAGGCCGATTCGCCCCAACCGTGCAAATCGTAACTTACCGCCATTGCACCCATACGCGCCAGCGTGGCAAAGCGCAGTTGCTCGTCTTCGCGATAGCGTCCATCAGCCCAGTGCCCGTTGGGACAAAGTATCAGCGGGAAATTCTTTTTCGCCAAAGGCAAATAAATAGTTCCGCACACAAATTGTCCGGGCAATGTTTCAAGTGCAAAATTCCGTACGCTGTAGCCATTGTATTTTCGCACTTTCGACCATAGTGGTTTACTTTTTACACATTTTGCCAGCATATTATCTATGCCCAGAATTCTTCTGACTTCAGTTCGTAAACATTCAGTACGCAATTCCCAGCTTTCGCGGTCGTTGTAAAGGCTGTTGAGATATTTCAGCATTTTTTCGCCATCTGCAGGCGTGCGACGCATATATTCGTAGGGCGTGATTTTAAACGATTTCTCACCCTGACGGGTATATTTGTAGTCGAAAAACCTTAATACATTGTCCAATGACTCTTCCACTGAGTAAGGCCGGATACGAAAATCAGCATAAGGCAACATCTTTCCGACAGTATCCACATCAATCCTGAGTTTTACATCAAAACGTTTGCTTATTTCATCCAAAACCACATTGAGCGGTTTCGAAAACTTATTTTCAAAACGCTGCGCATTTACACTGATGCTCAAAACTGAGATTATCAGCACTAAAAAATATTTTGAGATTTGTGATTTCATTGCATGATCGTTTATTTTAAACACGGAGACACAAAGACACAAAAAATAATTACTCTGAGTTAAAACAACTTTCTCTCTTTAAGAGAATACCGTGTCTTTGTGTCTCCGTGTTTAGATTCTGAACAAAGATAAAGAAAGGCATTCAGAATTGCAAAAATGCATTTTTCAGCATTCAGGCAAAAGAAAACCCCTGTTATCTTACCGACAACAGGGGAATCTCTAAAAAAACACCTTAAAAAACTAATATTACAACAACTAATCGTTCAGGATATTACAGATTTCCTGATTCACCTTTTTCACTTTTGCTTCCTCAATTTTGATTTTCTTACGGTCGTAAGTCATCAATCCGTTTACTTCACCTTCCACATCGGTGGTTTGCGTATAAACTGCTGCTGAGAATCCTACTTTGATAAGTTTTTTGAGGTTTTCTGCATATTTCACATATTCATCGCTGAGTTCCTTTGAGTTTTTAAACTCTACATAGCCCCAGTTTTTATCTGTTTGCCACAAATGCTCTTTCAGAGGAAGACCAATTCCGCCATATTCGCCCAACACAGTAGCTCTGTTAGCATCGTAAAGGAAAAGATCGGCTTGCGGATAGTTGTGAAGATCGAGAATATCGCCTGTTTTGTAATGGTTACCACCACTGGCCGGATTCACCAAACGCGAAGGATCGTAAGCTTTGGTCCAATCGGCAATTTCAGGCGTTTTAAACTGTCCCCATGCTTCGTTGAAAGGTACCCAAACAGCGATTGAAGGATAAGAATACAGAAAATCCATAATATCTTTCCACTCTTTGCGGTAAATGGCTTCCGACTCAGCCGAACGTACATTTTCGTTACCGCTGAAATAGTTGCGCATGTCCCAATGTGGCGATTTATCACCATTTGGCATATCCTGCCAAACCAGAATTCCAATACGGTCGCAATGTGTGTACCAACGTGCCGGTTCAACTTTTACGTGTTTACGGATCATGTTATAACCCCAGTCTTTGGTTTTCTGAATATCGTACAACAGAGCTTCATCGGTTGGAGCTGTGTACAAACCATCGGGCCACCAACCCTGATCGAGTGGTCCAAAATGGAAATAATTTTTATTGTTCAGCTGCAAACGCACAATACCGTTACGATCACGCTGCTTCGACACTTTACGCATGGCTGCATAGCTATTTACTTTATCCACTGCTTTTCCATTTTCGAGAAGTCTTACTTCCATATCGTAAAGGAAAGGTGACTCAGGCGACCACAATTTCTGATTGGGAACCGGAATCTCGATGGTTTGTCCGGCAGCTGCTTTGGCTTTTGCCACTACATTGGCACCATCTTTCAGAATTACTTCCACTACATCGCCGGGCTGTGCATTTTTGGCACACACATCCACTGTCAGTTTTTTTGTATCGATGTTCGGAACTGCTTTCAGATTCGCAATATGTTTTGCACTTACTGGCTCCAACCATACTGTTTGCCAGATACCCGAAACCGGTGTATACCAAATTCCGTGTGGGTTCTTATGTTGTTTTCCCACTGGCTGAGGGCCATCATTGGTAGGATCCCATACTTTCACCACTAATTTCTGCTGACCTTTACCCAGAAAACCGGTAATATCGAAACTGAAAGGTGTAAAACCACCTTTGTGCGTACCCACAAGCACATCGTTTACAAACACTTCTGTCTTCCAGTCAACTGCACCAAAATGAAGTAATACTTTTTTATTTTTCCAGGCTGCAGGTACTGTAAAGCTACGTTTGTACCAAAGTTCATTATCTCTTCCAAGATTTTTCTGTACACCCGAGAGGCTCGACTCCACAGCAAAAGGAACCAAAATTTGTCCATCGAATTTTCCGGGTTCCGACTCGCCTACAGGTTTAATGGCATATTCCCATAAACCATTCAGATTAGCCCAATCGGCACGTTCCATAATCGGACGCGGATATTCGGGCAACACATTTTTTACATCCATTTTTTCAGCCCATTCGGTTTTCAATTTATCGCCGGCAGGTTTCCACTGCGCATAAACACCTACGCTAAAAAACACAACTAATAATACCAATAGATTTTTCTTCATTTTCTGATTTGCGTGTAAATTAATTCATGATACATTTTTTCGATAAGCAAAGAAAATATTAATCTGACAGAATAAATAATACGCTGAAACCAATAAATAGTAATTTTTAGCCAAAAGGCTGACTTAAAAGTAGTGTATCAGCAATTTTGTACCGAAAAACAGCGATTTTAAAGCAAAGCAGCCAAACATGGCACGATTACAGCAAAAAATGTATTAATTCGCAGCACTTAAAACAACAACAATATGATATTAAAATTGAATACAGCCCAAACGCCGAAAATTAAACCCAAACTTACCAATTATTCATTTCACCATCTGCCCGACCGCTGCACAAAAGAACATTTCAGTTTGTATTGAATATTTTTCGAACGAATTCGTTTTGTATTTTCAAAAAATAGTCTATCTTTGCACCCGCTTTCAGGATGTTGAAAGTTGTTTCATTGCGAAAATAGCTCAGTTGGTAGAGCACGACCTTGCCCCAAAAGGTTGGATACTGTCCGACCTTGGCAAGAGATATTGAAAAAACGATTTCAGTAGATATCCAACAACAAATTGCGAAAATAGCTCAGTTGGTAGAGCACGACCTTGCCCCAAAAGAATGGACACGTTCCGACCTTGGCAAGAAATATTGAAAAAACGATTTCAGTAGATATCCAACAACAAATTGCGAAAATAGCTCAGTTGGTAGAGCACGACCTTGCCAAGGTCGGGGTCGCGGGTTCGAGTCCCGTTTTTCGCTCAAAGTATTTAATGAGCATTTTGCCAAAGGGACGAAGAAGTTTATCCCGATGCAAAGCAATCGGGAAGTCCCGTTTTTCGCTCTCAATCACAAAAAAAACATAACGAAGCGATTCGTTTTCAGGAGTCATTCCTGCCCGGATGGTGGAATGGTAGACACGAAGGACTTAAAATCCTTTGGCTTCACGGCTGTGCGGGTTCAAGTCCCGCTTCGGGTACACACAAAGATAACCCCTAATTGATTTTTAATCAGTTAGGGGTTTTTATTTATCACTATGCGCAACCTGTGCGCAACCATCTTATTTATCATATATCACTCAAATCAATTTCCTGACAATATTGTCTAAAAAATTATTCCACATCTACCAAATCTTTTATCTTAACTCCTAAGGCCTTACTCAATTTATACAAATTTTTTATAGTTATATTTGTCCTTCCCGATTCTATTCTACTTATTGTTGATTTTTCAAAATCACATTCATCAGATACCTGTTGCTGGGTTAATCCTTTATTTTCTCTAATTGATTTAATTCTTTCCCCAATTAATTTGTAAATATTTTGTTCTGACATCAAATTCTTTGTTGATTTATTTGTCAACAAAGAAAAATTATCATCTTTGCATAACGGTTAATATATATGTCAACTTGCTTAATTCTATTTTTGTCAATTACACCAATTCTTTTTATTTGAGAACATTTGAGAAAAAAGATATTTCAATCATTCCATATTTTCACATAATCATGTTGAATATTTACATTTTTGTGGTTAACTTAGCCGAATGGAAATTTCATACTTTTTATTTCATAAAGAGCTAACTTGCAATTTTAATACTTTCAGATTAAAAAATTACGACAATGTATTGAATTCATCTTGACTTTATAGATTTGAAATTTAGCTATTAATCATTTTTGAATATTGCTCCTAACTTGGGCTTAATACTTACTATAATGTTTTTTCTGTCTTCACAATAACTATTAGGATTTATTCCATTTTAATAATGCTTTTCAGTATCTAATTAATTGATAAACTGGTTGTTAAATATGAATGTCAATAATCTAAAATGACTTATTGTCTATATTCACCATTGTTTCTATTGTAATATTATTTGTGCTTTTCATTCTATATTCTTTAGGAGTACATCCAAATCTTTTATGAAATGATTTAAAAAAAGTAACTTTGTTTGAAAACCCTGATTTATACACAATTTCTTCGATTGTCAGTTTTGTTTTCAATAATAGATCTTTTGCTATAAATAGTCGACATTCCTTTATTAGCGACGCTGGACTTTGCTCTCCGATTTCGTCTATTTTTCTATACAGACTTCTCGAACCCATTCCTAACTCATTGGCAATAAATTCCGTTGATAATTTACAATTGGTTATATTGTCGTCAATTATTTTTATTACGGATTGCATAAACTTTTTGTGTTCCTTGTGTGTGTACTTTCCTTCTTTAAGTTCGAAAGAGCTTAACGGAGAGCTAAAGTAATCTTTCAGTTTTTCCTTTCTATCAATAATTTGATTTACGGTAATTTCTAAATATTCCGTGTTGAATGGTTTGGTAATATACATTTCAGCTCCTAAAGAAAGGGCTTCTATTTGCTGTTGTATTTCAAAATTACTCGATACCAAAATAATAGGGATATGAGCTGTTTCTTTCTTTGTCTTAATTTTTTTTGTCAACTCAAAACCATCTAGTTTGGGCATCATTACATCACTAATAATTACGTTTGGACTCGTGTCTTCCAATACTTTGTCAATTTGAGTCGAATCTTGCAGACTTATAATATTAAACCTGTTGGAAAATAAATCATCAATAAACCAAAGCATTTCAATATCATCATCGACCATGAGAATTGTTGGTTTGCTTTTATCTAATTCATGTTTTGGTAAATGTTTTATAATTGTTGGTTCTATAGTCGGGATATAATTTTGTTGATTGGTTTTTATTGGTTCATTTTTGTTTATTTCTATTGTTGGTAACTCAACGGTAAACAAAACTTGATTGTCGTCAGTGTTTGACCCAACAATAGTTCCGTGTAGTAATTTTACCATATTGTATGATATCGCTAATCCTAAACCATTTCTCGTAAACGATTGTTTGCTATTTTGATTCTCAAAGTTATCAAGTGTAGTATAACGATCGAATATATGTGAGAAATCTTTTTTGTTGATTTTACTACCATCATTGCTAACTCTTATATTTAGGTTTTTGTTTTGTTCTGCAATTTCAATATGTATTTTTTTTCCGTTTTTTGTATATTTAAATGCATTCGACACTAAGTTTATTATTATTGTAGTCAAAAATCCTTTGTCCGAATTCCAAATAATTGAATTTTTGTAATCTTTTGTAAACTCGATATCTCTTGATTCCGAAACACTTTTAAATGAGTCGTATATTGAGTCGACAAGCATTGAAACATTGAGTGTTTCTATTTGTATTTCTCTGTTTTCTGTTTCAATTTTTCTGAATTCTATTAGTTCTTGAACTAAATTGTTAAGCCTTAGTGCATTACTTTGAATTATCTGTACGTATTTTACAATCGATTTATCTAATTTTTCTTGTACTAATATTCTTTCGCACGGACCAGATATTAGTGTCAATGGTGTGCAAAATTCATGTGAAATGTTGGTGAAGAATCGAAGTTTAGATTCAAAAACATCTTTTTGATGTTTTTTATCTAGTTCGTCTAGCAACATTTGCTTCTTTTGTTGTTGTTTTAGGTGAAAGTAATGGAGAAGAAGTCCTATGCTAACTGCAATGAGTGTAAAATATAATAAATATGCCCATATTGACAAATACCATGGAGGATGAATTCGTATTCTGAGCGAATATATTTTACTTTCTTTGCCAAGATTTGAATTGTAGTATTTTACTAATAAATTATACTTTCCTGGTGATATGTTCGTGAATGATGCTTGATTTGATTGTCCGTTGTTGATCCATTGATCGCTCAATCCATCAATTTTATAATAATAAGTAAAATTTCCACCGTTCAGGTAGTCAATTGCAGTAAAGGAAATTGAGAAAAAGTTTTGCTTGTATTTAAGGGTAAGTTGATCTTTGTTGTTTTTTTGTGTCAATTTGTCGCTTATGTTGTAATGTTCACCAAAGATGGTTAATCGTTCGAAATGTATATCGGGCATGTATTGTTGTTCGATATTTCGCTTTTTATGAATTGACACAAACCCATTTACACCTCCAAAAAACAAAGTATTGCTTCTTTTATCCAGATACGATGCTCCATCGCTAAATTCAGTTACAGTAAGACCACTGTTTTTCCCAAATACTCTGAAGTTATCACGTGTACTATTGAATTCAATAATTCCTCGATTTGTACTTAACCAGAAGCTATTATCGTGACCTTTTTCAATGGCATGAATCGAATTATTTAGAAACCCTGAATTCGTATTAAATAATTTATGTTTTTCGGGAGAGCTGTATTTAATCAGACCATATCCAGTGCCAATCAAAAGATTATTCATACTATCCTTGTTTATACTAAATACATCGTTGATTGTCTGATTTGAGTATTTATTATAAAAAATTATAGGATCTAGGTTTTTTGTGGTTTCGTTAAAATGAAACGGCCCATATCCGCGGTTACCAAACCAAATATTGGAGTCGTTTTCAGCATAGATCGAAAAAAAGTAGTTTGATTCAAAGTCACCTTTATTTATTGTGTAGTGTTGAATGTTCTCTAAGCGGGGATTATCATCATTTCCTGCTATGTCAGCGCAAATTACTCCCATTCCAACACTTGAAAGCCATAATTTTGAATCTTGAGTTTCGTGAATATCGTGGATGTATTTGAAATTTTCTCCTTCGATTGTTATGTCGTAGTGTTTTATTTTATTTGTCTTATAGGAATAATAATTTAAACCTTCTTCACCACCAATCCACAGTATGTTTTTATTACTTTTCGCAAAAGCATAAATGATATTGTCACTCAGTTCGTTATTGTCGGTGTTGAGGGATTCAATTTTGCATTCATGAATGTTTTTGTCCATATCATAATCATGAATTTTTATAATTCCATCTCCTTTACTTCCTATCCATAATGTGTTGTTTTTGTCCATCAGAATAGCTCTAACGGGTCGTTCCATTTTGTGTGCAAAGCTGTTAAACACACTTGAGCGAATTGAGTATTTTGTATTTGAGTATATATATACGCCCTTTCCATCTGTTCCTATCCAAATAATATCTTGTAACCTGTCTTTTTTTAGTTTGAAAATACCACAGTTAATGCCAATTTCTTTTTTATGGTAGTCATTTGTATTTTTATCTTTTTCGATAACAAGTAAACCATTGGTCAGAAATCCAATATAGAAATTGCCTTTATCTTCTATTATTGTTGAAATTTTACCTCGTTGTTCAATTTCATTTTTTAAATTTGTAATATAGAGTTTTTTGTTTTCGAAAACATTGTATACATACAAATCATAGTTGTCGTCAATAGCAAATATCTTATTGTTATCGTAAAATGTATATAGGGTGTTTTCGCAAACTTGAGTTTTCTTTTTGTTTGGTATAAGTTCGATTGTATCATCAACAGTATTCTTTTTTATCTTATAAGTCAAAGTATATCCTTTGTCTGTGATAATCCAAATTACATTGTTTTTGTCAATGAAAAATTGCTCTATATTTGAAAAGATTATTCCTGAAACTAAAATTTTTTTGAAAGTATCGCTTGCTTTGTGGTAGTAGTAAATGCTGTTGCTTTCTCTAATGATAAACAAATCATTATCATTGTCTTTTTCGATATAAAAAAGCTTTTGGAAATCATAATAGTGTTCGACAGAGTTAGTACTTGCGTTGAATCTGTTTAAACCATAGTATGTTTGAATCCAAAAAGTATTATTTCCTGTGTATAGAATTTTATCTAGGATATTTCCTGAAAGCGTATTTTGTTCTGTTTTTGGTTGATAAACTTGTACGTCCCTACTGTTGTATATATTAAGTCCATCGCAGGTGCCGATAAGCATCAGCCCTTTTTCGTTTTGACAAAAATCAGTGATTGAGCTGTTTGATAAATTTTGATTGTTTGCGATTTGCTTTAGATTGTACGGTTTTGCAATATTGGCCAGAATAAAGCTAAATATAAATATTAAAGTAATTTTAAGCTTGTTTTTCATGATATTTAGATAGATTTTTACCTAAACAAAAATAGTAAAAAATAGGGACATAATTATGTTACGCAAAAGAAATTGGTAACGTTTTATGACATTGTGGTAAATTAACATGCCAAAAGTAAGATATGTGGGATTCAGCTCTTTTTGATAAGTATTTTTGAGCTATTTTCGTGTGAATTTCAATTCTTAGTGGTAAATTGTAATTCTTAGAGTAAGTTTTTAAATTTAATATTAGCATGAGAAAAATTGTTTTTAATTTGTTGGTTATTGTAACCGTTTGTATGTATTCTAAAGTTTATGCAGTTGACAATCCTGTTGATTATGTAAATATAATGGTAGGCACGCAATCCAAATTTGAATTGTCTACGGGTAATACTTACCCAGCTGTTGCCATGCCATGGGGTATGAATTTTTGGTCGCCTCAAACTGGAGATATGGGTAATGGATGGATGTATGTTTATACGGATGATAAAATAAAAGGGTTTAAACAAACTCACCAACCAAGTCCGTGGATAAATGATTATGGGCAGTTTTCGATTATGCCAATAACAGATCAGCCAATTTTTGATCAGCATAAGCGTGCCAGTTGGTTTTCGCACAAAGCAGAAATTGCAAAGCCTTATTATTATTCGGTTTATTTAGCCGACCACGATGTGACTACCGAAATAGCTCCAACCGAGCGTGCAGTTATGTTCCGTTTTACATTTCCAAAAAATGATCATTCATACGTTGTATTGGATGCTTTTGATAATGGTTCTTATGTAAAAATCATTCCAGAGGAAAATAAAATTGTAGGTTACACAACAAAAAACAGTGGTGGAGTACCGGCTAATTTTAGAAATTATTTTGTAATCGAATTTGACAAAAAATTCACTTATAAAGCTGTTGTTGAGAATCAAAAGATTCGTGAAAATGATCTTGAAGTTAAAGAAAATCACACAGGAGCAATCATAGGATTTTCTACTAAAAAAGGAGAAATTGTACATGCAAAAGTAGCTTCTTCGTTTATCAGTGAGGAACAAGCAATGTTGAATTTAAAAGAATTGGGTGACAATACTTTTGACCAAATAGCTGAAAAAGGAAAAGCCAAATGGAATGATGTTTTAGGTAAAATTGAAATCGAGGATGATAATATTGATAATTTAAGAACCTTTTATTCAGCTTTGTATCGCTCTGTTTTATTCCCACGTTCTTTTTACGAAATAGATAAAAATGGAGATATTGTTCACTACAGTCCTTATAATGGAAGAGTATTGCCAGGATATATGTTTACCGACACTGGATTTTGGGATACATTCCGTAGTTTATTTCCATTCTTGAACTTAATGTATCCTTCAATGGGAGAAAAAATGCAAGCAGGATTAGTAAATGCATACAACGAAAGTGGATTCTTACCCGAATGGGCTAGTCCTGGACATAGAGATTGTATGGTAGGAAACAATTCAGCTTCTGTAGTTGCGGATGCTTACGCTAAAAACTTGAAAAATTATGATATAGAAACTCTTTGGGAAGCAGTAAAACACGGAGCTAATAATGTGCATCCCAAGGTTTCCTCTACTGGACGTAAAGGTTATAAAGAGTATAACGCACTAGGATACGTTCCGAATAATGTGGGAATAAATGAAAATGTTGCACGCACGTTGGAATATGCATACAACGATTGGTCAATTTATAAATTAGGTAAAATGCTTAATAAACCTGCTTCTGAAATTGATGTATATGCTAAACGTGCAATGAATTATAAAAATGTTTTTAATCCAAAATACACATTAATGTCAGGACGCGATAATCAAGGGGTGTTTGATAAGAACTTTGTGGCTGAAGATTGGAGTCGATCGTTTTGTGAAGGAAATAGTTGGCATTGGAGTTTTTGTGTTTTTCATGATCCACAGGGTTTAATTGATATTATGGGTGGTCAAAATAATTTCAATCAAATGATGGATTCTGTATTTATTGTACCTGGGGCTAAAGGTATGAAAAGCCGTGGCGTAATTCATGAAATGCGTGAGATGCAAGTGATGAATATGGGACAATATGCTCATGGTAATCAACCTATTCAACACATGGTATATCTTTATAATTATTCGCGTCAACCTTGGAAAACGCAGTATTGGTCACGTCAAATTATGGATAAACTATACAGTGCAACTCCTGATGGGTATTGTGGCGATGAAGATAACGGACAAACTTCTAGTTGGTATGTGTTTTCGTCATTAGGCTTTTATCCCGTTTGTCCGGGTTCTAACGAATACATTATTGGTTCACCTATTTTTAAATCGATAAAGTTGCATCTTGAAAATGGAAAAACAGTAAAAATTAAAACGAAGAATAATGAAAAAGGAAACTATTATATAGATAAGTTGAAACTTAACTGCAGAAAATATGATAAGAACTTTTTCACACACGAACAGTTACTGAAGGGAGCAAATATCACTTTCGAAATGTCAAGTAAACCTAATAAAAATAGAGGAATTAAGGAAGACGCTCGTCCATATTCTTTCTCTGTTGATGAAGATTTATAGTTTTAAAATAGATAGTTTGTAGTTATGTTGTTGTAATCCGAAGAGAGTCTTTTCGAAGCCTCCCTTCTTTTTGAAAAAAATATTATGAAATTTAGAAATTTTAGTTTATTTAGTGTTTTAGTGTTTTTGTTATTATGTTCTTTTAATGTAGAATCGAATACAAAGTTAAACAAGTTTGTTGACCCTTATATTGGAACTGGAGGTCATGGGCATTCGTTTCTTGGTGTGACTACTCCTTTTGGAGCTGTTCAAATTGGCCCTAATAATTTCAATAAAGGTTGGGATTGGTGTTCTGGCTATCATCATTCTGATTCTGTTTTGATTGGTTTTTCTCATTTGCATCTAAATGGTACTGGATGTACTGAAGGGGGCGATCTTTTATTTATGCCTTATACAGGAGAGTTGCAAACGCAACCAGGAAGTCAAAATAATCCTTCTGATGGTTATGCTTCTTATTATTCGCACGATAATGAGGAGGTTTCTTCGGCTTATTACTCTTTACTTCTTGAAGATTATCAAGTAAAGGCTGAATTTACGGCAACTGATCGGGTTGCTTTTCATCGCTATACTTTTCCAAAAGGAGAAGAAAACAAGCAAGTGATGATAAACTTGAAAGATGATAGTGGTGGTACAACAACCGATAGTTATATGGAGCAAGTTGACGATTATACGATTCAAGGTTTTCGTTTTTCAAGAGCTTGGTCTCCTTCGCAACAAATATATTTTACCGCTGTCTTTTCTGAGCCTATAAAGCTTATTTTGTATGATGATAATACTCAAGTTGAAGGTAAAAAATTTCAATCGAGGGCGGTCAAAGGGAATGTTTGTTTCGATAGTGGCGTTTCAAAAGTGAGTGTCAAAGTTGGAATTTCACCTGTAAGCATGGGAAATGCTTTGGCAAATATAAATGCAGAACTTGATCATTGGAATTTCAAGAAAATCGTAAAACAGACTGAGAAAAAATGGGGAAATGAATTAGCAAGGGTTGAAATTTCTACTAAAGATGAATCTGTCAAAAGAATATTTTATACTGCAATGTACCACGCTTTTATGCAACCGATTGCATTTAATGATGTAAATGGAGACTATCGTGGAAGTGATAAGAAGGTTTATCCAAATGCCTCGTTCAATAACTATACTGTTTTCTCATTGTGGGATACTTACCGTGCTGCACATCCTTTATACACTATTCTACAACCTGAACGAGTGCCTGACTTCATAAATTCCATGTTGGCGATTAAAGATGAACAAGGACTTTTACCTGTATGGCATTTATACGGTGCAGATACTAAGGAAATGATTGGGATTCAATCAGTTCCTGTTATTGCTGATGCTATTTTGAAAGAATTTAAAGGGTTCGATTACGAAAGAGCATATCAGGCAATGAAGAGTTCTATGTTGAGCAATTATAAAGGTTTGAATCATGTAAAAAATAATAAATACATTCCTTCGGACAAAGAAATTGAATCTGTAGCTAAGGGCTTGGAATATGCAATTGCCGATTGGGGAATTGCTCAAGTTGCAAAAAAATTAGGACATGAAGCGGATTATGAACTTTTTAGCGAAAGAGCAAATTATTATAAACTCTATTGGGATAAAAACACACACTTTTTTAGAGGAGTAAAAGAAGATGGTAGCTTTTCGACTCCTTTTGAACCCTCTAAATCAAGTCATCGTCAGGATGATTATTGTGAAGGTACTGGATGGCAATATACATGGTTAGTACCACAGGATGTAGAAGGCTTAATTTCTCTTTTTGGATCCGAAAAAGCATTTACAACTAAATTAGATAGTTTATTTATGCTTGATAAAACGCTAATGGGCGATAAGGTTTCTCCAGATATTTCAGGACTGATAGGTCAATATGCACATGGAAACGAACCTGGTCATCATACTGTATATTTATATGCTTTTGGTGGAGAGCAATGGAAAACTGCTGAGAAAGTTCGCGAAATTTTAAAAACAATGTATTTCGACAACCCGAATGGTATTGCTGGTAATGAAGATTGTGGACAAATGTCTTCTTGGTATATATTTTCGTCCTTAGGCTTTTATCCCGTAAACCCTTCGAATGGAATTTATGTTTTTGGAAGTCCTATATTCGATGAGGCTACTATTTCACTTCCTGACAATAAAGAGTTTGAAATTATTACCAAAAATAATTCCGATGAAAATATTTATATACAGTCGGTACAACTCAATGGAGAAGATTACCCATATAGCTATATTAAACACAATGATATAATGAAAGGTGGTAAATTGATTTTTACAATGGGAAATACTCCGAACAAAGAGTTTGGTAGTAAAATGGAATTTCGCCCTAAATCGATAAATTGATTAGAAATAAACGTAATTAGTAGAATATATTCAAATAGTTTTTATGAAAAAAGGGATTGTTGGATTTTTGTTATCATTGCTTTGTATTGTGGTAAGTGCTCAGGAAACTGAGTCCAAAGCCAAGGCTTATTTAGTTTCAAATGCTCATTTCGATTCTCAATGGAATTGGGATGTTCAGCGTTCGATTAGTGAGTTTATTCCTAAAACATTAAATCAGAATTTGATGTTGCTTGAGAAATATCCGAACTATGTTTTTAACTTCGAAGGTGGAATTAAATATGCTTGGATGAAGGAGTATTTTCCCTATCAATATGAACTAATAAAAAAATATATTGCCGAAGGTCGTTGGCATATTACTGGTAGTACTTGGGATGCCAATGACACGAATATTCCTTCGGCCGAATCTTTTACACGTAATATTTTATATGGTCAGCTTTTTTATGAAGAAGAGTTTGGCGTAAGAGGAACTGATATTTTCTTACCTGATTGTTTTGGTTTTGGTTGGACTTTGCCTAGTATTGCAGCTCACTCGGGTTTGATTGGACTTTCTACTCAAAAATTACAGTGGCGTCATAAACCGTTTCATGGTGATAGTAAAATCCCGTTCGAAATTGGACTTTGGGAAGGTGTAAATGGTTCACGCATTATGTTAGTTGGTGATGCTCACAATTATACTACTAAATGGCGTGATGAGGATTTAAGCGAAAGTGAATATTTATTAGATATTACTAAAAAAAGCCCAATTAATACTGTATATCATTATTATGGTACAGGAGATACTGGGGGAGCTCCAACTATTGAATCGGTGAAAGCGGTAGAAAAGGGTGTGAATGGAAACGGACCTGTTGAAATTATAAGTGCAACTAGTGACCAATTGTATAAAGATTATTTGCCTTTCGAAAATCATCCTGAATTGCCTGTTTTTAATGGTGAACTGTTGATGGATGTTCATGCTACTGGTTGTTATACATCGCAAGCTGCAATGAAATTGTTTAATAGGAAAAATGAATTACTTGCTGATGCAGCTGAACGCACAGCTGTTGTGGCCGACTGGTTAGGTGGTATTTCATATCCTAAAGAAACTCTTACTGAGGCATGGAAACGTGTTATCTGGCATCAATTTCACGATGACCTCACCGGAACGAGTATCCCACGTGCTTACGAATTTTCGTGGAATGACGAGTTGATTTCGCTAAAACAATTTAAAAATGTATTGAGTAGCTCTGTAGGTGCTGTTTCGCGTACTCTAGATACTGATGTAAAAGGGTTGCCTTTGGTGATTTATAATCCTTTGGCTATGCCAGTTTCTGATATAATTGAAATTACATTTGAAACTCAAAAAGCAGCTAATGACTATGTGGTTTATAACGAAAAAGGAAAAAAAGTAGGAAGTCAAATGATTTCTGTTGAAAATGGAGTTGTAAAAATGCTTGTTGAAGCAGACATGTCATCAGTAGGTTATGTTGTTTACGATATTAGAAAAAAGAAAAATTCCACTGAATCATCAATTAAAGTAAGTAAGAACTCGATTGAGAATAGTATTTATCGTGTTTCATTGAATGAAAATGGAGATATTAGTTCTATTTTCGACAAGGTTAATAACAAGGAATTGGTGAAAAATGGAAAAACAGTTCGTTTGGCATTATTTACCGAAAACGAATCATTTAGTTGGCCTGCTTGGGAAATATTAAAGAAAGAAATAGATAAAGATCCGATTTCTATTACAGATAATGTGAAAATTTCTATTGCCGAAGAGGGCCCACTTAGAGCTTCTCTTTGTGTTGAACGTACATATGAAGGATCAACATTCAAACAGTTTATTCGATTGACGGAAGGTGGTCAGTCTGATCGTATTGATATTTTGAATGAAGTAGATTGGCAATCGACAAATGCTTTGTTGAAAGCTGAATTTCCATTGACAATTTCGAATCCTGAGGCTACTTATGATTTAGGATTAGGTGCTGTGAAACGTGGAAACAATACCGATATAGCTTACGAAGTTTATGGTCAATTTTGGGCTGATTTAGCCGAAAAAGATGGAAATTATGGTGTTTCTATTCTGAACGATTCAAAGTATGGATGGGACAAACCAAACGATAACACGATACGTCTTACTTTACTTCATACTCCAGAAACAAAAGGAAATTATAGTTATCAAAACAAACAAGATTTTGGTAAACATTTTTTCACCTATTCAATAGTTGGTCATAAAAGCAGTTATCAAAATGCGGGAATAGTTTCAAAGTCTGATATTTTGAATCAGAAACCTAAAGCTTTTATCGCACCAAAGCATGATGGTGATTTAGGCCGAAGTTTTTCTTTTGTTCAGAATAATAATAGTAAGGTGATTATTAAAGCTTTAAAACAAGCTGAGAAATCGAACGAATATGTTGTTCGATTGTATGAAACCACAGGGAAAAGCAAGGAAAATGTTAAATTGAGTTTCCCGTCCGAAGTCCTTTCTGCGAGTGAATTGAATGGTGTTGAGGATAAAATTGCTGAAGTGAATTTTGCGGACAATAGTATCGATTTTGAAATTGAGCCTTTTGGTATCAAAACATTTAAAGTGAAATTGGCCGACCCTAAAGTGAAATTGAATTTGGCTAAATCGAAATCTGTTGATTTACCTTACAATATGAAGGCGAGTACATATAATGCTTTTCGCTCTGATGCTAATTTTGATGGAAAAGGAAATAGTTATGCCTCTGAGATTTTCCCAGAAAAAGTGATATCGAAAGGAGTTGAATTTAATTTGGCTGCAGCTGATGAAGTTAATGCAGTGAAATGTAAAGGTCAAGAAATTGACTTAGCTCAAGGTTTATACAATAGTGTGTATTTACTTGTGGCTTCAACGGGTAATGATCTTAAAACTAATTTTTCTGTTGATGGAGAGGAATTTGATATTGTCATTCCTAGTTATACTGGCTTTATAGGTCAATGGGGGCACACTGGATATACTGAGGAATTTATAAAACCTGCCGATGTGGCTTATGTTGGTACTCACAAGCACAATTTGATACTAAATAAAGATTTGCCTTACGAGTTTACATACATGTATTCGGTGAAAATTGAATTACCTAAAAATGCCAAAAAATTAGTTTTGCCAGAACACTCTAATGTGATTGTATTTGCTGCTACTTTGGTTCAAGATGAAAATAATGTACTTACTCCTGCAGTCGATTTATTAGAAATCGGTGTTCCTGAAACTTTAGAAATAGCCGAATCTGTAAGCAAAAAAAATCTTTTAGAGGGAAAGAAACTGATAGACAAATCGGGTGAAGTAAATATGAGAGAAAGGGCAGAGTTTGCTTTCGATCTTGACTTATCGACCAAATGGTGTGATACAAGTATTTCTAAACCAAAATTTATCTCTATTGATTTGGGCAAAGAAGAAACCATTCGTGGTTGGTCTGTTTATCATGCTGGTATCGAGAGCCTTGACTATATTACTAAAGAATATAGTTTGCAAGTAAAACAGAATATAAACGATGAATGGAAAACATTGGATACTGTGTATGATAACTCAAATTTAGAAACAGATAGATTACTCGAAAATCCAATAAAAGCTAGATACATTCGTCTAAATGTAACGAAACCTGATCAAAGCGAAGGAAGCACCCTAAGAATATTTGATTTTCAGGTTTATTGATTTTTTTGGTATTAATTTACTGAGTCTTTGGAATTATATTCTAAAGGCTCTTGGAGAAAGGGATAATAAATTAATCTAAATTTTATTGAGATTTATTTAATTTAATATTGTTCTCCGATTCACTCTAAATTCATTTTATTTGCCTTACCATATAATGGTATAGAATTCATCTCGAAGTGATTTAGTTTTGTAAATTTGCTGTTTTGTAATCAAATAAATCAAGTGATTTGCATTTGTTTTGTCCAGAAGTGATAGTATAAAGCTTATGACTGATATTTGTTTTTGAAATAATAATTATTTATATTGCAAATGTAATTGAACTTACATTAGATTCGTATGAGTCTATCTATACCAAATTGTTTTATCTTTTGCAATAAATTAATTTATAATGAGAAATAGTTTTAATCTAATTATTTGTGTCCTTGCTGTATTCGTTTTTTTTCAAAGTTGTAATAGCAAATCAACACAAAACTTGCAGTATTCAGCAGAAGTATTGGATAGTATTTTCGATAATTATTTGGTCGATGAAGCAAATCTTTTTCGTGAGACTTATCCTTTTAATGCCGAACACAAAGCCACTTATTTAGCCTCGGAAGACCATGAAAGGAAACCTCAGTTTTCTTATTTATGGCCATTTTCTGGGAGCTTATCGGCGCTTAGTGCTCTATACGAAGAAACTGAAGATTCTAAGTATTTACAAACTTTAGATTCAATTGTGCTTCCTGGATTGGAAATGTATTACGATACACGACGCGAACCTGCTGCTTATGCCTCGTATATCAAAACGGCTCCTTTGTCGGATCGTTTTTATGACGATAATATATGGCTTGGGATTGATTTTACTGATTTGTATTTATCGACGGGACAAAACCGGTTTTTAGAAAAAGCAATCGAAATAGCTCATTTTGTCGAAAGTGGTGAAGATACTTTGTTGGGTGGCGGCATTTATTGGTGTGAGCAAAATAGAAATGGAAAAAATACATGCTCAAATGCTCCTGGAGCTGTTTTTGCTCTAAAACTTTTCGAAGCAACCAAGGATAGTAGCTATTTTTATAAAGGAAAAGAATTGTATGAATGGACAAAATTAAACTTACAAGATAAAAATGATTTTCTTTATTATGACAATAAAAAATTGAATGGGTATGTTGATGAAACAAAATATGCTTACAACAGTGGTCAGATGTTACAATCAGCGGCAATACTGTATAAATTGACAAAAGATTCAACCTTTCTGGTAGAGGCTCAAAAAATTGCAGCTTCAGGTTACCAATATTTCTTTCACGAATTTAAATCTGAAGATGGGAGAAATATTAGATTGCTTAATAAAGGCAATGTTTGGTTTACGGCTGTAATGCTTCGAGGCTATATCGAATTGTACCAAATTGACCAAAACAAAACTTATCTTGATGCTTTTCAAAAAAATCTTGATAGAGCTTGGATTTATATGAGAGACGCCGAAAATGGTTTGTTTAATAAGGATTGGAGTGGCAAAGAAAAAGAAGATTCAAAATGGCTATTAACTCAATTTGCTATGGTTGAGATGTATGCTAGAATGAATAGTGTAAAATAATAATTATAAAAATAAATCTATTTCTAAGTATGAAAACTAAATTAACGTACGGCGTTTTAATAGTGATGAACTTGTTTTTTATGTCTTGTTCATCAGTGAAGGCAGGAGTAAGTTCAAGTCCTAAAACAGTAAAAGACAACACTAAAGTTTATGTTTCTAAACGTCCAGCACTCGAAGATCGCTTGTTTAAATCTGATGCAGTAGAGAAAAAAATAGCGTTAATTACTAAAATGCTCTCGAATGCCAAATTGAGTTGGATGTTCGAAAATTGCTATCCTAATACAATTGATACCACTGTTAGATATTACGAAGATGAAGATGGTCAACCTGATGCCTTGGTTTATACTGGTGATATTCATGCTATGTGGCTTCGTGATTCTGGAGCACAAGTATGGCCTTATATCCAATTGGCTAATGAAGATCCTAAACTGAAAAAAATGTTGAAGGGTACAATTTTACGACAATTCAAATGTATAATTATAGACCCTTATGCTAATGCTTTTTTAGACCCACACGATCCAAATCCAGACCATCAATGGATGACAGATGTTACTGAAATGAAACTTGAGTTGCACGAACGTAAATGGGAAATTGATTCACCTGCTTATGTTATTCGCTTGGCTTATGAGTATTGGAAAGAAACAGGAGACGCTAGTATCTTTGGTGAAGAATGGGAAAAAGCAATTGCCTTGGTTGTTCAAACTTTTAAAGAACAACAGAAAAAAGAAGGTCATGGCCCTTATACTTTTATGCGTAAAACTGAGCGTCAATTGGATACAATGTCGAATAATGGCATGGGAAACCCTGTAAATCCTGTTGGTTTAATTGCTTCGGCTTTCCGTCCTTCGGATGATGCTACTACTTTTCAGTTTTTAGTGCCGTCGAACTTTTTTGCAGTTAGTTCTTTGCGCAAAGCGGCAGAGATTTTAAATACAGTAATTAAGGATACAAAATTGGCAAACGAATGTACAGCTTTGGCTTGCGAGGTGGAAACTGCTTTGAAAAAATATGCAACTTATAATCACCCTAAATATGGAACTATTTATGCCTTCGAAGTGGATGGTTTTGGCAATAGATTGTTGATGGACGATGCCAATGTTCCAAGCTTATTAGCTATGCCTTATTTGGGAGATGTTGATGTCAATGACCCAATTTATCAAAACACACGTAAGTTTGTTTGGAGTGAGGATAATCCTTATTTTTTTAGAGGTGAAGCAGGTGAAGGAATCGGTGGCCCACATATTGGTTACGACATGGTTTGGCCAATGAGTATTATGATGAAGGCTTTCACGAGCCAAGATGATGAAGAAATAAAAGCTTGTGTTGAAATGCTTATGAATACAGATGCTAGTACAGGTTTTATGCATGAATCGTTTCATAAAGACGATCCGAATAATTATACCCGTGATTGGTTTGCTTGGCAAAACACTTTGTTTGGTGAGCTGATTATAAAATTGATTGACGATGGTAAATTGGATTTGTTGAATAGTATACAATGCTGAATTCAAGTTGTAAATGCAACTTTAGTTATTTTTAATTTTTTAGTTCATTAAGTATGTTTGGCGAAAAAATCGAGGATAACTTTTTTGAGCTCGATGGGACGGCTCCCAAAGTTATCACCCG